>NZ_JBVJGU010000006.1:0-55438 GCF_055587165.1 Streptomyces sp. NPDC048353
CTCCGAAGGGCCAAACCTTCATCATTCACGCAGCACCGCAAAGAGGGCGCTCTACCTACGTCGAACTCCTCCTCGCGTTCGGGACACACTCACCGCAGAAACGATCAGCCCTTCCGCCAAGCGGCCGGGCGGGGCGTGGACACACGGGTGCGCCGGGCAGTTCGGACTGCCCGGCGCACAGGTGTACGGGGTTCAGCGAAGCCTGTCCGGCCCCTCCGGCCGCGACGGTCTCGGGGGGAGGGGCCGGACAGGCCGGGGGTCAGCGGCGGTGGTGGTGGTGACCCCAGGAGTGGGTGTCCACGGTGCGGCCGTGGTCGTCGCGCAGGATGGCCTTGTCGCGCCGGTCGTCCCACACGTAGTCACGGCGGTCCTGGAAGAGGTCGGTCCGGGTGTCGCGGCCCTCGCCGGTGTGGATGCGGAGGGTGGCGCGGCCGGCGAGGCGGACGCGGTCGAAGGTGTAGCGGTTTCCGTCGTCGTCGCGGAGCGTCCACCCCTTGAGGTTGACCGAGTGACGGGTGGTGTTCGTGATCTCGATCCATTCGGCGTTCAGCGACCGGTTGGAGCGGTTGTCGCGGCCGGGGCTGTCGGCCTGGACGCGGCTGATCTCGACCCGCGGCTTCTGGTGGCGGTCGCCGTCGTGGGCGGCGGCCGGCAGGGCGGCGGCGGAGGTGATCGCGCCGGCGGCCAGGACGGTCGCCGCGATGCGGCGGGCGGTCGAAGAAGCAGACATGGGTGATGTCCCCTCAAGAACGTTTCTCCACCGGAAGGCTCCCGGTGGATGTGGGTGCGGCCTCGGTCCGGTGTGGGCCGAGGACGCCTACCTTGCGGCTCCTCGGAGCGCGCCGACAGCCCGACCGCTTGCCGTTACCGAACGCGGACATTTCCGTAACTGTCGCTTGTATACGTCAAACACCCGTATCGGTCGTGATCCTGACATTCGCTGACCCCTACACCCACCCCGTGGTGATCAAGGGCGACCCCGCATGGACGCCGGCGCATCCGCGCGCAACGGCACCCGGCGCACTGCTCCGACCGGGGTACGGGCCCACGTCACGGCTGTTCCGCACGTTTCTTCGTTCACGCGAAGCCTTCTCGTACGCATGCACGACCAAGCCCGGCGGACCGAGGTGACGGTCGGCGATCTTGTTGCATGTACCCGTCGAGATGTAGTACTTCTTATACATGAGCGAGCAGGTGCACAACAGGCTGGCGGTTGTCAGGGCTGAGCGGAAGGTGTCTCGTCAGGCGTTGGCCGAGGCGGTGGGTGTCCACTACCAGACCATCGGCTACATCGAGCGCGGCCAGTACAACCCCAGCCTCGATCTGGCGCTGAAAGTGGCCCGGTTCTTCGGCCTGCCGGTGGAGGCGCTGTTCTCCCTGGAGCCGTTCCAGCCGCTCACCGACGAGGTTTACGGGAGGAAGCAGTGATGACCACGACGCGCTACGACCGGCGCATGTACCAGGTGATGAACGACCGGCGGGCAGCGAGGTTCCACGCCACCGCGGGCCGCCGCCGGGCGGTGGTGGCAGCCCATGTCGCCCTGACTGCGGTGGGGGTGGGCGCCTGGATCGCCACGGTCTTCGGACCCTGGTTCTGGCCGGCCGCCGTGATCGCCGTGGTCCTGCTCCCCTGGGTCCTGCTCACCGGTCTCCTCAACGGCTCCACGCGCGGACTGCTCGAACTGCGCGGCCGGATGCTCGACGAGCGCCAGCTCATCGAGCGCGACCGGGTGCGCGCCCTGTCCCACCGCGCCACCCTGTGGCTCCTCATCGCCGCGGCGATCGGAGCCGTCGCCTACGGCACCCTGACGGACGAGCCTCTCCGGGCGGAGGTCGCCCCGGTCCTGTTCGGGGTGCTGGCCGTGCACTGGATCATGCCCCTGTGGGTGGCGGGGCTGCGCGTCCAGGACGACCTGCGCGACGACGACGTCGACGCCGAGGCGTAGCGCCGGTCGGACCGCGCGCCGTGCGTACCGGGGACCGGGAGAGGTCCGCGGTACGCACGGCCGTGGCCGGGGTTCACCCCACCGGGCGCTTCCTCCGCAGCACGCGGGACAGGCGGGCCGGGGACCGCCACGGGCCGGCGGGAGCCACCCGCACCGCCACGACCGGGCCGGGGGGCGCCGGGGGCGCGGAGGAAGGTGCGTCCGGGGTAGTACGGGTGCGGGCGACGAGGACGAAGGTGACGCTGATCAGCAGGGCCCAGGCGCCGAACTTGGCGAGGGGGACCGGCTGCCAGCCGTCGAGTTGGTGGGGGTAGCTCCAGGCGCCGACGAAGGTCGCCGCGTTCTCGGCGACCCAGAGGAAGAAGCCGATCAGCGCGAACGCCAGGGCCAGCGGCAGGCGGTAGCGCGCGGCGCCCACGGTGAAGTGCACCCAGGTCCCGGCCATGGCGGCCACGAGCAGCAGGGCGAGCAGGACGCGGACGTCCGGCAGCCAGTGGTGGCTGAAGAAGTTGAGGTACACGGCGGCCGCGAGCACCGCCATCATGCGGGGCCGGTAGCGGGACAGCGACAGGTCCATGATCTTCCAGGCCCGGCAGCAGTAACTGCCGACGGCGCTGTACAGGAACCCGCCGTAGAGCGGGACACCCGCGATCTTGGACACGGCGTCCTCCGGATAGCTCCACGAGCCCATCCGTACCTTGACCAGCTCGAAGAGCAGCCCGACGAGATGGCAGCCCAGGATCACGGCGGTGTCCCGGGGCCCGTCCCAGCCGACCTTGCGGGCCAGAACCGTCAGCGCCACTCCGAAGAGCAGCAGCAGGTCGTAGCGCGCGACCGGCAGATCGGCGGGCAGCAGCCGGGAGGCCCCGATGCCGCCGACGAGCACGACGGCGAAGGCGACGGCCCGGACCTGGTCGAGCCCGAAACGCCAGAACTGCGCGCAGCCGTGGAGGATCCGCTGGTACGTCATGCCCGAGCATGACGTACCCGTGGCCTGCTTCGGTTCCCGACCAGCGCAAACGCACCCGCCCGGCCATGCCCCCGCGGCCTTCGGGCCGGTTGATCACCGTCGCGGAAGGACATGGCCTCGGAGCGCATGGCCGCCGCGGGCCCGGTCGCGGAGGTTCGGAGGGCATGGCCGCCGCGGGCCCGGTCGCGGAGGTCACGACCAGGAGGCCGCGACCAGGGACCGTTCGGCCGCCGCAAGGTGGACGGCGGACGCGAGCCAGGCGCGGGCGTAGCCGTCGGCCGACGCGTCGGTGAGACGGCCGAAGGCGTCGCGGGGGCGGTGGGCCGCCTCCGCCGTCAGGGCAGCCGCCAGTTCCGCCGCCCCGCCGAAACCCGCCCTGCGCAGCGGCGCGACGAGGGCCGCCGTGTCCGAGCCGCGGCCTGCCTCGGCGACCGCCCGTCGCCCGCCCGCGATGCCCGTCTCCAGCAGCCGCCGCACCCGCCACAGCGGGGCGTCCGCCAGCGGATCCGGCCCCTCCGCCGCCGGGGCGCACGCCTCGGGGCCCGGTGTCCCGCGCGGGAAGTGGCTGCCCTGGAGGCGGTCGTATCCCAGGTCGGCGCGGCCCCGCCACTCCTCCGGCAGGCGGAGCGTGTGCGACGCTCCCGGGACCGGGCCCACCGCCAGGGGCCGGAGGGTCGCCGCCCGGTCCAGATCGGGGCGGCCCAGCACCCGCAGTGCGAGTCCCGGGTGCCGGGCGAGCCGGCGCAGGTTGGCGGCGTGCGGCAGCTCCGGATGGGGGTGGGCCGGGTGCAGCCGGAGCAACGAGCCGTCTCCGGCGACCCGGACCACGAGGTACTCCCCCGCCGGGCCGACCACCTCCACGTCGCAGCCGAGCAGCGGCGTCACGGTCTCACCGTTCTCGGTCGGGCCGCCGGCGAGCGCGGCGGCCATCGCCTCGTGCACGGGTCGGGCGAAGAGCGCGGCCGCGGGCTCCTCGGTCCAGTCCACCCCGCGCAGCGGAGTCGCGCTCACGCCCTTGCCCGCCCCGAGCCGCCCGTCCGGGGAGACGGTCGCGCCGACGATCCGCAGGCCCCCGCGCGCCAGCCCGGCGTGATCGAGGACGGCACCGCCGAGCGCCACGGACGCCGCCCCCGCCCCCCGGGCGCGGGCCAGTCCCCCGGGGCGTACGTCGGACACCGTGTAGCAGGCACCCTCGTGGTCCGTGAGGTGGGTGGCCACGCCGCCGTACCCGGTGGCGGAGAGCACCGGTTCCCGGCACAGGCCGTACACCCGGAGGCTGCCGCCCTGTGCGTAGGCGCGGCGGGTCGTGCCGGCCGCGTCGGGGGCGGCGGATCCCGAGGCGAGCAGCGCGGCGCCGGCCAGCAGCTCCCGGAAGGCGGCCGCGAGGTCGCCGATGCGTTGCCCCTGGCTCCGGTCGCGGGCCGCGCGCAGTCCGCGGACGACGCGCAGCGTGGCGGCCTCGGCGCGGGGCAGCCCGGCGAGCCGGGCGGTGTGGGCGGCGCGGAGCAGCTCGGCCTGGACCACCGCCCCGCCCGCCGAGACACCCGCCGAGAGCGCCTCGGCGGCCGCCTCCCAGAGCGCGGTCGCCGCCCGGACCTGCGCGGCGGCGGCGGCACTGACGGGGGCGGGATCGGCGGAGGGGGCCGGGCCGGCCGTCGAAGCCGGGCCGGGCGCGGCCCGGTGGTCGACGGTGGTCCCGGCGGAGAGCCCGGGTTCGCTCGTCCCGGGCGGGATCTCCGAGGTGGATCCGGCCGGCTCGTCGGCGGGTCCGGCGGGCGGCTCGGGGGCGAAGGCCGTCTCCTCCGGTGCCTCCGGCCGTGTCGGTGCGTCCGCGAGGGGAGCGGCGCCCAGCGCCGCGGCCCGGTGCAGACAGCGCGGGGCAAGCAGGCAGGTGCAGACCGCCTGCCCGGCATCGGTGACCGCGCCCGACGGGGCCGGGCGCAGGGTGACCACCGCGTCCTCGCCGAAGCGCACCTCGACGGCACCGTCACCCGCCACGGCGGCGTTCGCGGCGCAGCCGGCGATCGCGGCGTCGAGCTTCTTGCGGAGCCGTGCGCTGAGCTGTTCCACGGCTTCGGCGAGGACGTCGGGGGCGACGGGAGGCAGGAGTTCGGTGCTCAACGGGGTTCTCCACGGAGGCGGTCGCCCACCCAGCGGGCGAGGGCGAGCGGGCTGAGGGCGGCCACCGGCATGCCGGCGGCGGCGAGTCGGCGGGTCACCGGCACCGAGTACCGAGGCGTCCCGGAGTCGTCGAGCGCCGCGCAGCCCAACAGGTGTGCGCCGGAGGCGGCCAGCGCGCGCACCTCCCCCAGCAGCCCGGCGAGCGGTGCGCCTTCCTCGAAGTCGCTGACCACGACGACAAGGGTGCGGCTCGGCACGGTGATCAGCGAACGGGCGTGTGCGAGTCCGGCCGCGATGTGCGTACCGCCGCCGACCCGGACCTCAAGCAGCAGCGACAGGGGGTCCTCGACCCGGTCGGTCAGGTCCACCACCTGGGTGGAGAAGGCGAGGAAGTGCGTGGACAGGGTCGGAACGCCGCCCAGCACCGCGGCGGTCAGGGCCGACCAGATCACCGAGGCCTCCATCGAGCCGGAGACGTCGACGACCAGGACGAGGCGCCAGTCCGACTCCTTGCCCGCACGCGTGCTGAACACCGGCCGTTCCGGTACGACGACGACACGGCCGTCGTCGGTGCGCCGGGTGTGGGCGAGGTTGGCGCGGAGGGTGCGGGCGAGGTCGAGCCGGCCACCGGGCCGACGGGTGGGGCGCGGGGTGGACAGGCCGGCCAGCGTCGGGCGCAGCCGGGTGGCCAGTTCCCGCGCCAGCTCGTCGACGAGCCGCTTGACCAGCGGTCGCAGCCGGGCGAGCCGGGACTCGGGCATGCCGCCGGCCAGGGACAGGACCGAACTCAGCAGCTCCACCGAGGGGCGTACCGCCGCCGGGTCGAGCTGGGTGAGGACGTCGGAGCGGCCCGCGTCCGCGGCGTCGGCGAGGACCTCTTCGCGTACGTCGGCCCCGAAGAGGGCCTCCAGCTCCTGCGACCACTCGCGGGCGGACGGGAAGGAGGCCTCTTGGCCGCCGCCCTGACCGGATGCGCCGCCCACGTCGTCGGCGCCCTCTCCGCGTCCGCCGCCGTACAACTCGTCCAGGGCCCGGGCGTAGCGGCGGGCGTCGGCGCTGAGCCGGTCCGCGTGGCGGCCGAGGAGGAGCCGCCACCGGTCGGCGGGGCCGAGTCTCCGGTCGGACGTCCCTGCCGCGCCCGGGCCTGTCGGGTGGCCGGCCGGTACGGCGTCGTCCGCACCTTCGGGGGCGGGGCGGGGCGGGGTGTCGGCGGCGGCCGGGGGCCGGCCGTGCGCCTGGGGGCCGGGGAGGGGCAGGGCCTTGAGCGCGGCCAGTCCTGCGGCGTCGGCAGCCGCCCAGAGGGCGAGCAGTCCGGGCGGGGCGTCGAGGGAGAGGTCGAGCCGGTCGCCGAGGCGCTCGGTCACCGTGGCCAGCATCCGGTCGCGGGCGGCCGGCGACAGGGCGTCGAAGCCGCCCCGCAGGGCCGGCAGCCGGTCGAGGAAGTCCTGGTCGGCCAGGGAGTCGACCCGGTCGAGGAGCGGGGTGAGCGCCTCCGGGGACGCCTGGAGCAGCGGTCCGGCGGCCGTGAGGAGACCCGCGAGGCGTTTCGTGAGCGCGCGTCGCGTGTCGGGGGCGGTCGCCCCGTCGATCCAGCCGGCCACCCGCTCGCCGAGGCCCGCGGCGGGGTCCAGGTCGAGCATCACGCGTACGGCCCGGGCGGCGCCCTGCATCAAGGGCGCGGCCGTGTCGGCGAGTTCGGCCAGGGCCTGGTCCATCCGGATGCCGAGGTGCCGGGCGGCCGTCCGGTCCGCCAGCGCCACCAGCGCCCCGGCGTCGGCGGCGGAGTCGCTTCCCGCCAGCCCGGGCAGCGACCGTACGGCGGCCTCCAGCAGCTCGCCGGAGAGCGCTCCGGCGAGGGTGTGCGTCTCGGCCGTGGTGCCGGGGTAGTGGCCGCGGCGCAGGCCCTCCAAGAGGTCGAGTGCGGCGAGGAGTTCGGGGAGGCCGGCGGTGTCGGGGAGGACGGCGGAGGCCTCGCGCAGCCGTGCTTCGACCAGGTCGGGCAGGTCGCAGCGTGCGGCGGCGGTCAGGCCGGCGAGGATCTGGTCCGGGCTGGGGCCGCCCTCGGCGGCCTCGCGGCGCGCCGTCTCGCTCAGGGTGCCGGCGGCGGCCTGGGCCGCGGTGACTCCGCGGACTCCGGCGAGGTCGAGTCGCGCGGGGACGGACGGCGTCCAGTTCAGCCGCCACTTGGTGCCGAGCGCGGTGCCGTCCCCGGTGGCCGCGACGGCGAGGGGTTCGCCGTAGGAGGCGCCGATGACCAGCAGCCGCTGGAGCAGCACCTCGCGGCGGCCGTCGAGGGGGGAACGGAGCGGGTCCAGGCGGACCTCGCGGGGCTCGGGCTCGTCCGGGCGGGGCAGCCGCAGTCGGGTGAGCTCGTCCTCGACCGAGGGGCCGAGACCGGAGCGGGGTGCGTGCGGGCTGGTCCGGCCTCGGGCGGTGCCGATGAGCACGGCCTCCAGCGCGCGGGCGAGCGCCCGGCCCCGGCCAAGGGGTTCGCCCTGTCCGAGGACGGTGGTGACGGCCTCCAGGAGTTCCCCGCGCCCGGGCGCGGGCAGTCCGCGGAGCGCGGCCAGGTCGCAGGCGAGACGCAGCGTCTCAGCGGCTTCGCCGGTGCCCGCGGTGTGGCCCGCGCGGCGCATTTCCCGGCAGAGACCGACGATCGCGGTACCGGCCGCCTCGCGGACGCGGTCCGGGTCGCCGGCGGCGGCGAGGACGGCCTGCTGCCACAGCGGGTCGCGGATTCCGGCGGGGTAGCCGGACCGGGAGTCGAGCAGGTCGAAGGAGTACGGCACGAAGGAGGTCACCGCACCGGCCACGGCGGAACTTCCCGTGGGCGCGGTGCTCTTCGCTGTGGCGGAGCCATTCGTGGCTGCGGTGTTCTTCGTCGTGACGGAGCCCTTCGTGGCCGCGCCACTCTTCGACGCGGTGGGCGCGGTCCGCGGCCGGGTCTCGGTGGGACCGTCCGCCGATACGGCCGGGTGGACGGCCTCCTGCGCGGTCGTGGCCGCCGAGCCGCTCCAGCCGGTCTGCGGCGCCCCGCCCCCGGGGCACGTGTCGGCCGAGGCGCGTGGTGCGGCGAGCAGGGCGGGGGCGTGGAACGCGCCGATCACGGCGGCGACCCGACGGCCGCCCGCCGATGCCTCGGTGACGACCTGTCGCATCCGGGCCTCGCGGGCGAGGTCGGTGGCGGGCACGGGCGCGTCGGAACGCAGGGCCCAGCCGACGCCCAGGGCCGCGCGGCGTACCGCTTCCGGGGTGCAGCCGGGAGCCAGGACCTCCACGGCCCGGTCCCACAGGTCCTCGCCGTCCCGCCCGGTTCCGGCGGCGGCGAGCGCCCCGGCGAAGGAAGGGCGCCCCTCCCGCGTCTCGCTCCTCCCCGCGGGTCCCGCATCCGTACCCGTGGCCGCGCCCGTCTCCGTATCCGTTGTGGCGTCGGCGACCCAGCCGGGGTCGGACAGTGGCAGGTCGCAGCAGACGACCTCCACCCCGCGGGCCCGGGCCCATCGCACCGCGGCCAGTTCCGGGGAGAAGTCCGCGAAGGGGTAGAACGACAGCCGTCCGCCCGCGCCGGTCCCGGCGAGGGCGACCGGGGCGACGGTCTCCGGGTCGGCCAGATGCTCCAGCCAGGGCTGGAAGTCGGCCGGGAGCTCCACGCAGACCACCTCGGTGTCCGCCTCCTCCAGGAGCGCGGGCACGATGGCGGCGAGGGCCGGGCTGTGGTGGCGCACCCCCAGGAGGTACGGCTCGCGCGAGGCGGCCAGCGCGTCCACGGCCGTGCGTGGATCGACGGTCGTCAACGCAGGCTCCCGCGCAGGTCCCAGAGGCGGCGCCACATCGCCGAGCCGCTCTCGGCGCGGCGGCGGACGGGCCCGTCCCAGTAGCCGAGCAGCCGCGCGTGGTCGGCCGGGTCGTCCTTGCGGACGACGCCCAGGAGATGTCCCGGCAGCAGGTCCAGGGCGTCCCCGCCAGGGAGGTAGGCGGCCGCGACGCCGAGGGAGGCCGCCACCTGGACCGCCTCGGCGGTGGACATGACCGTGCCGGGCCGCTCCACGTCCCAGCCCTCGGTGGAGCGCCCGGAGCGCAGATCCCGGAAGACGGTGACCAGGGCGTCCAGGACGGCGTCGTCGACCCCGAAGGCCGCGCCCGCGCGCTGCACCGCCGCGACGGCCTGGCGGCGGACGAGGACGGCCTCGGCGTCCGCGTCGGCGATCGGGTCCACGGTCTCGAAGTTGAACCGTCGCTTCAGCGCCGCGGACATCTCGGAGACGCCCCGGTCGCGCAGGTTGGCGGTGGCGATGACGGTGAAGCCGGGGACCGCGGCGACCACCGCGTCCTCGGTGGCGGTCAGTTCGGGCACGGTGATGCGGCGGTCGGACAGGATCGAGACCAGGGCGTCCTGCACCTCGGGCAGGCAGCGGGTGATCTCCTCGACCCGCACCACCCGTCCGGTGCGCATGGCGGCGAGCACGGGAGAGTCGACGAGGGCCTGGCGGGTGGGGCCCTGGGCGAGCAGCAGGGCGTAGTTCCAGCCGTAGCGGAAGGCATCCTCGGTGGTGCCCGCGGTGCCCTGCACGGTCAGGGCGCTGGTGCCGCTGACGGCGGCCGCGAGCAGCTCGGACAGCATGGACTTGGCGGTGCCGGGCTCGCCGGTGAGCAGAAGTCCGCGCTCGCCGGCCAGGGTGACCACGCAGCGTTCCACGAGGGCGCGTTCGCCGACGAACTTCGGCGCGATCGCCTGCTTCGCCGGCAGCCCGGCGCGGCGTCCGGGAAGGGCGAGTTCCTTGCCGTCGCTGCCGCAGACGAAGGTGACGGCCGCGCGCGGGGTGAGGGCCCAGCCGGGCGGGCGCGGGCCGGGGTCCTGGGCGGCGAGGAAGGCGAGTTCCGCCGCGTACCGCTCCTCGGCCGGCTGGATCTGCCGGGCGGCGGGGGCGGGCTGGTCGGTGAGGGTCATGCGGGTGTTCCTCCGGGTGGTTCGGGTACGGGTGGCCGGCGCGGCGCACCCGGGGGGGGTGCGCCGCGCCTGAGGGCGGACGGCGCGGCCCGTGCCGTCCTCGTCCGTACCAGGGCGGTGGCGGTCGCGCCGCTCTGGACGGCGGCGGGGGTCAGCGGCGGCGCCTGGTGCGGCGGACCTTCAGCTCCTCGAAGCGCGGGACGTCGCCGTCGAGGATCCGCTGCCACGCCCGGGCGTACAGCTCGGTGGCCGGTTCGGTCGGCACCAGGGCGCCCAGGACCGGCCTGCCGCCCGCCACGGGCCCGTACATCGGCAGCTTCCACTGCTCGACGGGGAGCCCGGGTGACGTCTGCTCGGCCCAGCCGCCGGGCAGGAACAGGGAGCGTCCCGCGCGGGCCCGTACCGCCGACACCACCAGGTCCGTGGCGGCCAGTTCGGCTCGGGCCGCCTTGAGGCGGGCCGGCTTCCATCCGGTCCACCGCGCGGTGTTGCGGTCGGTGGGGTCGGGCATGGCCAGCAGCGTCAGGTACAGCGTCGCCGCGTCGGCCCCCAGAGCGTGGGCCCGGGCGACCTCCGCCACCAGCGCGGGCACCGACCGCGACGGGTCCTGCGGCCACCACGTGCCCTCCGCGTCCCGCTCTCCGGCCGCGGGGGCGCCGGGGTCGGCGAGGAGCCGTGCGAACGCCGGGTCGTGTGCGCGCCGCAGCGCCGCTTCCAGCGCGGTCGGCTGCTGGTCCTGGCCGCGCAGGGCGGGCAGGTACGGGTCGGATCCGGTGGAGTCCAGCAGCACGGGGCGCACGGCCGGCTGCGGCTGACCGTCGTACGTGGCCATGAGCACCGCGCCGTACCGCTCGTGGTCGGGTGCCGTCTCGGTCGGGGTTCCGGCGACCTTCCGGAAGTCCGCGAGGCTGGTGTAGTGCCCGGCCGCGAGCAGCAGTTCGGGTGCGGCCAGGCGCTGCCGTACGGCGCTGAGCGCGCTGGGCAGCGTCGCCCGGACGGGATCGCCGGCGGGCAGCCGGTGGGCCAGCCAGGCCGTCAGGCCCATCGCGCCCGTCAGCACGGTCGAGGTGAACGGAGCCTCGGCCGGGGCGACGGTCGCCGCCTTGTCGCCCTCGATGTGCCAGGGGACGTCGGCGCCGAGCTCCGTGGACGACGCCGGGTCGAGCAGGGCCGAGAGCGCCTGGTGGACGGGCCAGCCCCCGCGGGCGGCCCGCGCCGCCTCCGCGGCCAGCCAGTCGGGCACCGGCGTCCGCCGTCCCACGCGGGCGTTCCACACGGCCGCCGCCGCTGCCGCGTCGGGACCGTCGCTCCACAGCCGCGCCGGGTCCTCGGGGACGAGCGCCGCCACCACGGCCCGCCGCACCTCGACGGTGAGCGTGCGGAGCTGGTCACGGGCCTCCCGCGCCTCGGCCACCTTCAGGCCGAGGGTCTTGCGGAGCTCCGCCGGCAGGAAGTTGTTCTCCCAGCTGTCCACGCCCGGCATGCCCGCGAGGACGAGCCGGGCCAGCGCCTTCGACGTGCCGGTGAGACGCCCGAACTCCTCGGCCGCCTCCGGGAGGAAGGGGGCTTCGGCGTGGGCCTGCGCCTCCCGGAGGAAGGCGGTCAGCCAGCCGGGGCCGCGGGTGCGGTCCCCCACGGCCGTGACGTCGCGCACGGTGTAGGGGGCGGGGACCTCGAAACGGCCGGTCGGGTCGTACAGCAGCGCCCCGAACTCCCGCCCGTCGTCGACGCCGGCGTGGTGCTCGGTGATGCCGAGGGCCGCTCCGCCGCCGAGCGGGAGCACGCTGCGGTGGGCGTGGCCGCGCTCCAGGCCGTCGGGGGTGTGCAGATACGTCGTGCCGAGGTGGACCAGGACGCGGCGCCAGTGGCCGGCCGAGCCCGCCGCCGAGGCCAGTCCAAGGGTGTCGACCAGGCCGAGCACGTCGAGCAGCGCGGCCCGGTGCTCCGCATCGCTTCCGGGCGCGACGGCGCGGTAGGCGAGGGCGGCCGGGTCGTCCAGGAGGGGGGTGAAGGGCAGGCCGGAGTATGGCAGCGTCGGCAGGTCGAAGTGGACCCGTCCGGGCGGTGGCGTGGCGGAGGTGTCGGCCCGGGCGGCCGCCAGCCCGTTCAGGAAGCGGTGGGTCACGTCGGAGTCGGCGCCCCACCGGGAGTACCCGGAGGCCGTGACTCCGTTCAACGCCTGGGCGATCAGGGAGTCCGCGGGGCCTTCGACGCGGGGCGCCGTGGGTCCGGCCGTCGGGTCGAGCCGGGCGGCCACGGCGTCCAGGGCCTTGCGCTGCCGGACGGCGAAGGCCAGTGCCTTGGCCACGCCGGCGATCAGCTCGGGGGCGGTGAGTGCGGGCAGCGCGGTGCTCACCAGCGCCGGAAGGTCCGCCGCGCGGTCGGCCAGGGCGGCCGCCTTCAGGAGGGTGCCGGCGCTCTCCGCGCCGGCGGCGCGCAGGGCGGCCGACCCGCGCGGGTCACGGGGCCGCAGCATGTGCAGGAAGGCGAGCGGCGGGAGGGCCGCGGCGGCCGTGCCGTACAGCTCGCTCCGGTCGCCGGCGCTCGTCGTCGTGACCACGCCGTCCGGGTCGTGGAGGGACAGGGCGCGCCACTGGTGGGTCAGCGCGCGGGGCCGGTCGTCACCGGGGAAGGTGAGGGCGGCGATCGGCAGGACGGAGCCCCGGGGCACGGTGACGGCCCGCCCGGCGGTGTCCTCGGCGTACCAGCCGCCGCCGGGCAGCCGGACGACCCGCCAGCCCAGCAGGCCGTCCGCGGACGTGCCCGGCACGGGGCCGTTCGCCGTCACCGCGGGCCGTACCCACGAGGAGTACGCGGCGAGCTCGGCTCCGGCGGGGTGGGGGCGCAGCGCGTCGGCGAGGAAGCCGGGCTGCGAGCGCCGGCCGTGGACGCCCTGGGCGGGGTCGTACTCGGCCCAGCCGCCGTCGCCGTGCCGCTCGCCCTGCTCCCACACCCAGTACGAGGTGCCGTCGGACAGCACCGGGCGTTCGGCCGGGAGTTTCGTGTCCCCGCGGTGCAGGACACCGCCGCCGGTGGTGCGGCCGCCGCCGGGCAGCGGAAGGCTGAGGTGCTCCGAGCGCAAGGACCAATAGCCGGGCCCGTCCAGGGTGAACACGTGGTCGGGCGCGGTGTGCCAGTAGGCCTGGGTGCCTGCGCTGTGGCCGTAGCCGCTCCAGAACACGAGCAGCGCGCCGTCCACGTAGTGGAAGCCGTACCGGCGGTGGGAGCCTTGGGGTACGCGCAGGTCGTGCGTGAGCACGGTGGAGTCGGCGTCGATGACGCGGACCTGGCTGGTGCTGGCCACGATCAGGTACGGCCAGGCCTCGACGACGGTCAGGTCGTCGACGTGGTGGCGCCCCGGGGCCAGTTCCGCCAGGGCCTCTTCCCACGCCGGCCAGGTCAGTTCCTCGAAGAGGCCGCCGCGCAGGGTGCGTGCCAGGGCGGCTCCGAGGTCGGCGCCGACCGCGGCCGCGACCTCCCGCGGCGCGAGCGCCAGGGCTTCGGCGGGCAGCCACGACAGCCGGGCGATCGCCTTCGGCAGACCGGGCAGTCCGGCCGCGACCGAGGCGCCGGCCACCTCGCGCATCCACTCGGTGAGCATCGGCCGGCCGCCGGCGGATTCGGCGAGGCGGCGCATCACGGTCACCCCGGCGGGGCCTTCGGTGCAGTTGTCCGCGCTGCGCCGGAAGGCGGGGCGGAAGCGGGGGTCGGCTTCGAGCGCGACGAGGTCCCGGCGGCTCTCTCCGGCGGCCCAGTCCGTGAGGTTGAGGACATCGCGGTGGCCGTTGCGGGCGTCGGCCGTCGGGTCGGCGACCGGGATGCCCAGCGAGAGCAGCAGGTCGAGGAGGTCGACGTCCTCGACGCCGATCCGCAGGACCTCCTCACCGGCGGGCCGGGCCGCCAGGTCGGCGCGCAGCCGCCCGGCAGCGCGTCGCACGAGGTCCAGAAGGGCGGGCGGTGTGGGGCGCGGGCCCCAACCCCGGTGCCTGGCCGCGTGGTAGCGCTCCAGCCAGCCCGCGGCGCCGTCGGCGCAGCGCTCCTCCGGGGGTACGTCCGCGGTCAGACCGGCGTCGGCGCCCGATTCGGAGAGGATCCCCAGCCAGCGGTCGCTCAGGTCGCCGTCGTCCCCGGGCGGGGTCATCGACAGCAGCGTGCCGCGTACGGCCGGGGTACGGCGGGCCAGGGCGACGAGCGCCGCGCGGTGCGACTTCCACCAGCCGGAGGCGGCCCGCAGCGTGGCCGGCAGCGGCAGGAGCTCGGCGAGGTACTCCTGTTCCGCCTCGTCGCCGGACAGGCCGGCGGCGCGGGCCAGGCGCCGCAGCTCCACGGCGGCCTGGGCGGAAGGGGCGAGTCCGCCCGCGGTGCGGCGTACGCAGAGCCGGCGGTAGCGGGCGTATGCCTCGGCGGGGTCGAGCCGGGCCGCGAGCTCCTTGCCGTAGCCGCTCAGCACCTTCACCGGCAGCGCCCCGGCGAGGGCGAACTCGAGGAAGACGGCGTCGAGTCGGTCCTCGTCGACGGCCAGCCCGTGCTGGGCCTCGCTGGTGCGGGCGCGGCCGAACAGCTGGCCGGCGTAGGTGGTGTTCTCGACGGCGAGGAAGATCCGCGCGGTCTGTTCGTAGAAGACGGGCAGGAAGTGCGGGACGGCGGAGGCGAGCCGCCCGGCCAGTTCCTGGCAGGCGTCCAGGGCGGCCTTGGGCTTGGTCTTCGCCTGCCGGGCCAGTCGGTCCAGCTCGGGCACGACCGCCAGGGCGTGGTGCCCGTCCTCCGGGTGGTGCACCAGCACCCATTCCGGGAAGCCCAGCTCCTGGCGCCGGCCGATGCCCACCACGACCGGCTCTCCCTGCGGCTCGAGGCCGAGGAAGCCGGCGGCGAGGTCCTCGGCGGGGCCGAGTTCGGCGGCGGCGAGGCGGATGACGACCCGGTCCTCGCCGAGCACGGGATGGCCGTAGCTCCGCGCGGTCAGCGCGACCGCCGAGGCGCCCGCGTCCTCGGTGCCGACCGGGAGCACGGCCCCGGCCTTGAGCAGCTCCGCGTGGGCGGAGGCGGTCCCGGTCGTCGCGGTGTCGTCGCCGGAAGCCGGCGTGCCGGCCGCGGTCGTCGTGCCGCCGGAAGCGGTCGTGCTGGTCACGCGTCCCCACCCTCTTCGATCGTGCGGCCGGCGTAGAGCGCCGCGGCCATGCGCATCCCCTCGGACCAGGCGACGGGCCCGACGTCGTTCAGCCGTATCGCGCGGCCGTCCTCGTCGTGCCAGCTGAGCGCGCCGGTCTCCGACTCCCCGTCCCAGTACGGCTCGCCGATCCAGACGGACGCCTCCGTGCCGCGTCCGCCGTCACGGACCTTGGCCGTGGCGTAGCCGCCGGAGACGCGGTAGCCGAGGCTCGTGGCGCGGGCCGCGAGGCCGAAGCGGGAGGCGAACTTCCCGCCCGCGTACTCCCGTGACTCCGTCGCCGTCGCGGGGTGCGCGGCGTCCGGCTTGGCCCATGTGGCGCGGTGGATCTGCTCCACCCGCTGGGTGATGCCCAGTTCGGCGGCGAAGTCCCGCACGTCGTCGAGGTCCGGCAGGAGGACGGGGTGCGGGAAGGTCACGGTGCGCGGGGAGAGCCGTACCGTCTCGCCGTCGAGGTCGACGACCTTCAGCTCGCCGTCCGCGGTGGCGTCGCGCAGGAAGCCGACCTCGTCCGGGTCGTCGCCCACCACGGCCATGTCGCGCAGGGCGGACTGCCACGCCTCGTCGGGCCACACGCGGGCGATCAGCTCGGTGGGCACGGGGAGCGAGGACACCATCCAGGTGTCGACCTGAGCGACGCAGGAAGCGACGTGCCGGTCCAGCCATTCGGCGAGGCGCCGGAGCCGATCGACGTCCGGATGGTCCCGCAATGCCTTCGGCAGGCTCTTCAACTGCCGTCCCCCGGCGCGTCGTGCGACCACACGCCCGTCCTCGAGGGTGATCTCGTACGCCTCACCCGCTGCCAGCCACGCCATCAGCCGTGCCCCTCCGCCTGTTCCGTCAGAATCTGCGCAGCTCGAACGACGGGGTCGAAGCCCCTGAACCGCGGTATGAGAGGACAGTAACGAGGGCCACTGACAACGCACGCTCGGGTGGGGAAAGGCGGCGCGGGGACGGCGGACGGAACGTCACACCGCTGCGCGGGTGCGCGCCTTGCGGACGAGGGCGAGCGCGGCCGGGAGGGCGACGGGGGCGAGCCCGGGGCGGCAAGGGGAGGGCGGTCGGTCACGTCCCACCGGGGGCGCCGGCCTCGACGCGGACGCACCGGCCGTGCCGGCCTGTGGAAGGGGCCGGCACGGCCGGTGCGGGGGGGGGAGAGAAAGTCAGGCGGTGTGCAGGGTCAGTCCGTAGCGCCCGAGGATCTCGTTGACGGGCTGGTACCAGGTCTCGCCGCCGGAGGAGCAGTTGCCCCAGCCTCCGGAGGTGACTCCCTGGGCCTGGTCGCCGCTGATGAAGGCGCCGCCCGAGTCGCCGCCCTCCGCGCACACGCTGGTCTTCGTCATCTGGTGCACGGCGCCCTGGCTGTAGTTGACGGTCTGGTTCTTGCCGAGGACCGTGCCGCAGTGCCAGCGCGTGGTGGAGCCGGAGCGGCAGATCGACGCGCCCACGGGGGCTTCCGCCGAGCCGCGGACGAGGCGGTCCGGAACGGTCCCCCAGCCGAGGACGACGGGCACGGTCCACCAGCCGCTGTGGATGCTCACGTACGCGTAGTCGTCGCCGGGGAACGAGGAGCCCTGGAACGTCCCCATCGCGGAGCCGTCCCAGCCGCGCACGGCGGCCCCGGCCCGTCCGCAGTGTCCGGCGGTGACGAAGCCGCCGTAGACGGAGAAGCCGATGGAACAGCGGACGTTGCCGGTGTAGTAGGGGTCGCCGCCGACGGTTCCGGCGGCGTACGTACGGGGCGCGGCCGCGGTCTCCTCGACGGTGACGGGGCCGGTGGCACGGGCCTGGTCGACGAAGGCGCGCACGGCGGCTCGGGACCGGTCGGCGCGGACGACGGTGACGACGACGCTGTTGGAGCGGGGGTCGACGTGCCAGCCGGCGACGCCGTCGGGGGCGGATAGCGCGTCGAGGCGGGTCTTCGTGCGGTCGAGCGCGGCGGCGCTGTGCCGGACGAGCCGGGTGTCGGCGCCCAGAGCGCGGACGTCGGCCTCCTCCCCGCGATCGGTGAGGGCGACGACAAGCCGTCCCGCGGTCGGGTCGAACCACGCGCCGCCGTAGGAGGGACCGGCGGTCCGCTGGGCGTCGCGCTCCACGCGCGCCGCCGTCCGTTCGGCCTCCAGGCGGTCCCGGGCCTGGCTCTTTGTCAGGCCGAGGTCCTGGCTCATGGCGTCGAGGAGGCCCTCGGACACCGTGGCCTCGCCGACGGGGGCGGCGCTCGCCGGGCCGGTGTAGGCGGCGCCGAGGCCGAGGCTGAGCATGAAGGCCGCGGCGGCGCACAGGGCGGATGTACGTCTCACAAGTACCTCCGGGCGTGGAAAGGGGATCCTGAGAGCGCTCTCAGGACGGATGGCGGTCACGCTAGCCCGTCGCACTTGTCAGGTCCATACCATGCGCCTCGGCCATGGCCGGATCGAACGACCACCGACCTCCGTGGGCTCCGTACGGGAACCGGCCGCTGCTAACGTACGTACCGAACGCTTGTTACGTACCCAGGAGAGCGAGGCGCCCATGTTCACCCTGCCGCTCGGCGACGATGCCCGGCTCGGCCCGCTGGAGCCTTGGCAGGCGCCGGAGTTCCTCGCGCACATCGACCGTGCGCGCGCCTCCGTGGACCCGTGGATCCCGTGGGCCTCCCTCAGCACCGACCTGGAGTCGGCCACCGCCACCCTCCGCCGCTACGCCGACCGCCAGGCGCAGGACGGCGGACGGATCTACGGAATCTGGCGGGAAGGGACGCTGGTCGGCGGCGTCATGTTCACCCGCTTCGACAGCCCCGCCGGGGTGAGCGAGATCGGCTGCTGGACGGAGCGGGCCGGGGAGGGACGGGGCCTGGTGACCCGGGCCTGCCGGGTGCTGATCGACTGGGCGTTCCGGGAACGCGGTATGAGCCGCGTCGAATGGTGGGTCGCCGCCGGCAACACGCGCAGCATCGCCGTCGCCCGCCGTCTGGGCATGAGCCGCGACGGCGTGCTGCGACGGAACTTCGCCTACCGGGGCGAGCGGCAGGACAGCGAGGTCTGGTCGATCCTGGCCGACGAGTGGCCCGCCGACGCGGAGGCGGCCGCCAGGTCCGGCGTCGTGGCCGAACTCGACCGGCTGATGGGCACGTTCGTCGGGGCCTTCACCAACACCGGGGGCCGCCGGCCGGACCTCGACGTCATCCGCGACCTCTTCATCCCGGAGGGGCGGATCATCGCGAACCTCGGGGGCGACCCCGTCGTCCACGACCTCGACGCGTTCATCGAGCCCCGGCGGAGGATGCTCACCGACGGGACGCTGACGGAGTTCTCGGAGTGGGAGGTCTCCGAACGGACCGAGGTCTTCGGGTCGATCGCCCACCGGTTCAGCGAATACCGCAAGTCCGGCTTCCTCCACGGCGAGTGGTTCGAGGGCTCCGGCCACAAGACCACCCAGTTCCTGCGGACGCCCGCGGGATGGCGTATGGCGTCGCTGGCCTGGGACGACGCGCCCGCCGCTCCCTGACCGCAGCCCCCACCACCGGCCCAGGCCCCACCCCGCCCCGGCCGGGACCGAGCAGGACGGCGACGGGCGGGGCCTATGGCCGGGACGGGAGCGCCCCGCGAAGGCGGCGGTCAGCCGCTCAGGCCTCCCGCTCCCGTCTGCTCCAGTCCAGACGCAGGACGGCGAGGTCGTCGGTGTGCCGCCCGGCGTTCAGGGCGCGGGTCTCCTTGATGAGGAGGTCGACGTGTGCGCCGGGGTCCGACGGGGGCAGTTTCTCGATCAGGGCGACCAGCCCCTCGACCCCCAGGCGTTCGTCCGCCGTGCCGTTGTGCCCTTCGGTGAGCCCGTCCGTGTACAGGGTCAGGGCGCCGGTCCTGGGGAGGGGGATGACGGTGGCCGGCCAGCACCGCAGGTGCGGGGCTATGCCCAGGGCGAGACCGTGCGCGGAGGGGGTCTCGCGGGTGCCCTCCGCGGTGGTGAGCAGGGGTGCGTCGTGGCCCGCCAGGTGCAGGGTGGCGGTACCCACCTCCTGGTCGAGGGTGAGCAGGCTGCACGTGGCGAACATGGACTCCTCGCCGCGCTCGGCGATCGGACTCCTCGCCGCGCTCGGCGATCAGGATGCGTTCGAGCAGGTGGAGCAGGTCGGGGCCGCGGTGGCCGCCGAGGATCAGGGACCGCCAGGCGATGCGGAGGAAGACGCCGAGGGCGGCGGCGTCGGGTCCGTGCCCGCTGACGTCGCCGACCACCGCGTGGAGCTCGCCGTCGTCGCCCTCGACCACGTCGAGGAAGTCGCCGCCGAGCAGGGCCTGCTCCCGGCCGGGGAGATAGCGGGTGGTGACGGTGACGGTGCTGGTGTCGAGGATCGGCTGCGGCAGCAGTCCGCGTTCCAGACGGGCGTTCTCCTCCGCCCGCAGGCGCACGGCCTGCGCCTCGGCGCTCGCGCGTTCGGTCTTGCTGCGGTAGACGGCGTAGCGGACCGTGCGGCGCAGCAGGTCCGCCTCGACCTTGCCCTTGACGAGGTAGTCCTGCGCGCCGGCGGCCATGGCGTCGGCGCCCGCCTGCCGCTCGGAGAGGCCGGTCAGGACCACGACGGCGGTGTGCGGGGCGAGCGTACGGACGGTGGTGACGCCGACGGCGCCCGAGAGGTCCGGCAGGTGCAGATCGAGGAGGATGCAGTCGAACGGGCGGCCGGCGAGCTCGACACGGGCCGCGGCCAGGGTGGCGGCGGTGGTCAGCTCGAAGCGCAGTCCGGTGTCGTGGAGCAACTCCTCGACCAGCAGGGCGTCGGCCTCGTCGTCCTCGACGAGCAGGATGCGGTACGTCGGCTCGGTCGGCTGGGGTGTGCTCTCGGTCATGACACCCGCTCCGCGGGCTCGTGACCGGCTTCCGGCTCGTCCTGCACCTGCTCGGTGTTCTCGCGCGGTGCGGTGGCGAGGGTGAAGGTGATGCGGGTGCCCTCGGTGTACGCGGGGTCGACGGCGATGGTGCCGCCGTGGAACTCGACGATCTTCTTGCACATGGCCAGGCCGATGCCGCTGCCGCTGTAGACGTCCTTGGTGTGGAGCCGCTGGAAGATCACGAAGACCTTCTCGGCGTACTCGGGGGCGATGCCGATGCCGTTGTCGGTGACGGCGAACCGCCACAGCTCGCCTTCCCGCTCGGCCGACACGTGGATCCGCGGGGCCTCCCCGGGGCGGCGGAACTTCACGGCGTTGCCGACGAGGTTCTGCCAGAGCATCTCCATCTGCGTGGGGTCGGCGAGCAGGCTCGGCAGCGGGTCGTGGGTGATCTCCGCGCCGGTCTCCTCGATGCTGATGCTGAGGGACGACAGGGTCTGCTTCAGCACGGAGTCGAGGTCGATGCTCTGGTGGGTGTGGTGGACCCGGCCGACCCGGGAGAAGTCGAGGAGGTCGCTGATCAGGGTCTGCATGCGGTTCGCGCCGTCGACCGCGTAGGCGATGTACTGATCCGCCTTGGCGTCGAGCTGTCCGCCGTAACGGCGCTGCAGGAGCTGGGTGAAGCTGGACACCTTCCGCAGCGGCTCCTGGAGGTCGTGGGAGGCGACGTAGGCGAACTGCTCCAGCTCGTCGTTGGACCGCTTGAGATCGGCGGCCTGCGCGTCGAGGCGCTGGCGCGCCTCCTCGGTGAAGGCGAGTTCCCGTACGAGCCGTTGCCGCATGGTGTCGATCTCGGCGCTGAGCCGACGCAGGTCGGCGGGGCCGGTGGGGGTGATGGGGTGGGCGAAGTCACCGGCGGCGACGGCCCGGGCGTCGGCGCCGAGCTTCTCCAGCGGCATGGTGATGCCGCGGCGCAGCCCCTCGAAGACCAGTCCGGCGAGCAGGGCGATCACCACCACGATCGCGCTGAAGACCCAGTTCCGCAGGCGCATGGTGGAGACCAGGTCGTTTCGCGCGCGCGTGGTGTCGGCCTGGAGCTCCCGCTGCTGGTCGGCCATCGCCGTCCGCAGGGTGTCGAAGGCGGCCTTGCCCTCGGCGGCGCGCACAGTGCCCGCGGGGGCGGGCGTGCCGGGCGGGGAGGCGGCGATGGGCCGGGCGATCCGCTGCCACCTCTCGACCGCCCGGTCGACGGTGCCGAGGCGGGCCACCGCGGAGGCGTCGTCCTCGACCAGTGCGGAGAGCCGGGCGGAGGACTCCCGCTGGTCCTTCAGCCCACGGTCGTACGGGACGAGGAAGTCCGCGTTGCCGGTGAGGCCGTAACCGCGGATTCCGGTCTCCTGGTTGAGCATGGCCGATTCGAGACGGATCGCGGAGGTCAGCGCCGTGGACTTCACGTCGACCAGCTCCTGGCTGATCGAGGCCGTCCGGCTCAGGACCCAGGCGCCCACCAGACCGAGCAGGGTCAGGACCACCAGTGACGAGGCCACGCCCACACGAAGCCACCGCCGGGTCGTCCATGTGGACAGACCCCGCGGGCGCGGCAGCCCCTTTTCGCCGGTCATCGCCTTACCCTCCGCCGTCGTCTCGACTCTTCGTGAACACCGTCCGCACCACGGCCGGACGCCGTCCGCGCCATGCGCGGACCGTTGTCCGGCCGCCGCCGGGATCACTGCCCCGTCGATGTGCGGCCTGCACACCATAAGTGCCGGAGGACAACTATTGTTGTCGAGGTCCTGCCGAGGGCCTAGAGTGCCAGGCATGCCGGGTAAGAACTTCGCACCGCCGCCGGAGCGGGCGGCCGCCCTCGCCGACTCGGCGGTGGCCGATCTGGCGCAGCGCCTCACCCGTCAGATGCTGTCCGGCGGACGGCTTCCGGGCGGCCCGACCCCACCGCAGCCGCAGCCGCAGGCGGACAGCTCCCGTCAGGCGCTGGCCCTGCTGCACGTACTGGACCAGGTACGGAAGGCGGCCGAGCGCCTCCAGCAGAACGCGGCCGCGGACGCGGCCCGTGCGGGCGCCGGTTATCCGGAGCTCGGCGACGCCTGCGCCATCACGCGGCAGGGCGCCCGACGGCGCTGGCCCGGACTCTTGAACCACTCCTGCGACAACCCCACGGAGCACCGATGATGACCGCCCCCGCCCGCGCCTACGACGTCCTGCTCGTGGAGGACGACATGGCCGACGCCATGCTCATCGAGGAAGCGCTCTCCGAGCGCGGTGCCCGCAATCTGGTCCAGGTCACCGACGGGGTCGCCGCGCTGGAGCACCTGCGCGCCCCGGGGACCGTCCGGCCCGACCTCATCGTCCTCGACCTCAACATGCCGCGGATGAACGGCCGGGACCTGCTCCAGATCCTGAAGACGGACGAGGCCCTGCAGTCGATCCCGGTGGTCGTCCTCACCACCTCGTCCGCCCCGGAGGACATCGCCGGCGCGTACCACAGCCACGCCAACGCCTATGTGACCAAGCCGGTCAACCTCGACGAGTTCGAGAAGGCGGTCCAGAGCATCGACGCGTTCTACCTCGACACGGCCACCCGGGCGCCGCGCGCCTGAACCTGGGCCCACGGCCGGACGGGACTTTCGAGACACGCGTAGGCGAGGCGGCAGCCGGGGAGGCTGCCGCCTCGGCGCGTCTCCGGCCGTAGGCTCGTCCCGGGCTGCCGGCACGTCTCCGGCTGCGGGAGCGCCTCGGGCCCGCCGGGACCTCAGCCCCGGGCCGGCGGGTCGATCTGATGGTCGTAGAACACCTTGACGAGGGCCTTCATCAGGGGGAGCTGGCGGTCGCAGTCGTGGATCACGTCTCCGGCCGACTCGAAGACGAGTTCCTGCGTGTTGGCCGCTTGTCCCCCCTTGCGGGCGAAGTGGGCGCTCAGACGGCCGGTGCCGGGGTCGTCGGGGCAGCTCGTGCGGAACGACGCCTCCTGGCCGAACGCGGGGAGCGCCCCGAAGCCGGACGCCGTGCCGGGCTTGCCCATGCTGGCGTCCTTCGGGCGGGCGAAGACGTCGAGGCGGAAGCCGAGAGGGTTGCGCCCCGCCGGCTCGTACCGGCAGTGCCATCCGCCGTCGCCCCAGGCGACGTGGCGCGCCAGATGGAACGGCGGCCGCCCGAGGACGGGCTCCAGCAGGGCCGCGTCCGGGCATCCGGTCGCACTGTCCACGCTCGTGGGGGACTGTGCCTCCGGCGTTCCCTCGCCGTCGGAACCGGGCTCGGACGCGGGGGCGGCGCAGGCCACCGACCCCGCGAGGAGCACTGCGGCGATCAAGGACCGGCGGAGGGTGGTGTGACGCATCGGCGACTCGCTTTCCCACGGACTGCCCCGGGCGGGTCAGGAACGGTTTCCGATGCTAGGCGTGCACGCGGCGCTACACACCGCGATCGCTCTTTCCGTAGCTCACAGGCCGGTGAACGGGCCCGCGAACGGGCCCGCCCCGAGCGGGCCGTGCTTCAGGCGAGGTGGAATCGGTCGCGGTGGGTGGACAGCCAGGTGCGGAAGTCCTGGAGATCGGGGTTGAGGGCACGGACGGCGTCGAGGTCGCGGGCGCTGGTGAAGGTCTGCTCGCAGTCGGCGTAGAACTGGAACATGTTGCCGGCCTCGTCCGCGCCCGGGAATCCCTGGGCGCGGAAGGCGTCCGGTGTGACGGGGCGGTAGCGCACCGGCTCCCCCAGCGCGTCGCTCAGCGCGGCCGCCATGTCGGCGACCGGCAGGTGCTCGCCGGCGATGCTGACGGTCGCGGCGATGAAGTCGGTGCCCCGGGAGAAGAGGGCGAGGGCGGTCTTGCCGATGTCCTCGACGGCGATGCCCGCGAGGCGGCTGTCGCCCATGGGAAAGGCTAGTTCGAGGGTTCCGTCCTCGCCGCGCCGGGGCGGGAACATCTCCAGCAGGTTCTCCCAGTAGAACGTGGCCCGCAGGAACGTCGTGGGCACCCCGGCGTCGTTGAAGAAGTGGTCGGCCTCCGCCTTGCCGTCGAAGTGCGGCACCTTGTAGACGCCCTGCAGGGTGGGCATCCGGTCGTCGTCCGGCGGGATGCAGTCACGCGTGTCCTCCAGCGTGGACCAGATCGCGTGCTGCACGCCCGCGTGCCCGGCCGCCCGCGCCAGCGCCGCCGCCTGCTTCTTCTCGTGGGCGGCGGACATGTCCTCCCAGAAGTTCGTCACGAGGAATGCGCCGTATGCCCCTTCCAGCGCGGGACCGAGCGTCGCCTCGTCGTCCATGTCGGCGCGGACGACGTCGGCGCCGAGCCGCTCCAGCTCCCTGGCCCCGTCGGATTCGGGCCGCCGGGTCACCGCACGGACGGCGAAATCGCCGTCCGTGTCCGCGAGGATCGCGCGGCAGAGTCCACCGCCCTGCTGCCCCGTCGCGCCGAACACGGTGATGATCCGCCGGTCGTCCATCGCACGCACACTCCCTGGCCCAGCCGCCTTGCCGTCGGGGCGAACCTACGGCTGACGGGCCCTCCGCCCCGCTGTACACGCCGGGGCTGCCCCTACTGCCCCCGCAGGAGGGTGACGGCGCCGGGCTCCGGGCGCGGGGCTGAGACAGGGCTACGGCAGGGCTACGACAGGGCCGCGAAGGTGCCTTCGGTGTACTCCGACACCTCGGTGAAGCCGAGCTTGCGGTAGAGGCCGATGGCGGTGGCGTTGTCCGCCCGGACGTTCAGCCCGATGTGGTCCACGGACTCGCCGAGCCCTCGGCACAGCTCGGCCACGCAGGCCCCGCCCGCTCCCTGCCCGCGTACCTCCGGGTGGGTGGTGACGTTCCCGAGCGCGGCGACGCCGTAGGCGGGCGAGTAGACGTGCACCCCGGCGACGGCGAGCAGCCGCCCGTCCCGGCGGGCGCCGACGTACTGGCCGGTGTCGAGCATCCGGGCGTCGAACCAGTTCCCGGGATACGCCCGCTCGAACAGCGCCAGCAGCTCCGGGAGGTCGGCCCGGCTCAGCGGGGCGGGGCGCCACGGGCCGGCCGGGTGCGCGGCGGCGCGGCCGGGGTCGGTGAGCGCCATGCGCAGCATGGCGTCGTTCCGCTCGGCCGCGTACGCGGACTCCAGCACCTTGGCGGCTTCCCCGGTCAGATGCCCGAAGAAGCGCCGGGGAAGGACCGGCAGCAGCGCGCCGATCAGCTCCTCCAGCTCCGCGGCCTGCCCGGGCCGGGAGAGGGCGATCAGCGTCGGGATGTCACCGACCGCGTACAGGAGCGCGACCGGCCCGCTCTCCGACACCGTGTACCAGCTGGTGTACGGCCACAACAGGTCGTCGAGGTCGCCCAGTTCCATCAGGTGCATCGCCGGGTCGCCTCCGAAACGGGCGGCCAGGGCGGATCGGTCGTGCAGAGCGCGCAGGGTCACCCGCCCAGCGTACGGGGGCGGCCGGACCGGCCACGGGGAGGGGCCGCTCCGGGGCGCGGCCGGCGCGGTGCCGGGGCCCCCGGGCGCGAGTCGTGGCGCCGGCTCAGGAGCCGTACATGTCGCGGCAGAGGCCGACGACGCTCGGCGGTACGGCCCCCGAGGGTCCGGCCTGGCGGCAGAGCGACCGGAGGTCGGCGGCGGGGCGGCGGGGGGTGCTCTTCGGGGGCTGGACGGAGCGGCGCCGCTTCTGCTTCTTCTTCGGCGCGGCGGCGGGCGGGCGGTCGGCGCGCATGCCGGACGAGGAGGGGGCCTGGGCGTCGTATGGGCGCGGGCGGCTCTGGTGCGTGCCTCCGGTCCGCCGTTCCTTCCGTTCGGCGTCGGCGGTCCGGGCGGTCGTGGTGGTCCTGGTGGTCCGCCCTTCGGCGCGGTGGTCGTCGGGTTCGGTGGCCGCGAGGGTCTCCACGGGCGGCGGCGGGGTGGGGGCGGGGTGCTCGGGAAGCGGGACCGGTGGGCGTACGGCGGCGGGCGCCAGGCCGGTCGGCGGGGCGGCCCGCGGCGGGTGGTGCGGGACGGCGACGCATCCGGTGGAGAGCAGGAGCGCGGCGAGGAGCAGCGGGACGGCGGGGTGACGGGAGTGCATGGGGTCACCGTGCCGGACCGGGGTCCGGGCCGGGCGGTGGCGCGCGAAGGTCCACCGGGACGAGTGAACGCCCCAGGTCAGCCGGGGTGCGCGGGCGGCCGCCGCAGGCTGGTGGCGCGAGGATGCGGCGGGCCCCTCACCCCCCGTCCGTCGGCAGCCAGCAGCCGTGCAGCCCGAGGGGGACCCGGACGGGGACGCGGGCGCGGGCGACCGGGCCGGAGGCCGGGTCCTCGGCGGGGATCACCAGGAACCAGCTGGAACCGTCGGTGCGGTCGGTGGCGAAGGTCAGCCAGTAGCCGTGCTCCTCGGAGTCCCGGCCGGGTTCCGGGGCGAAGACCGGTTCGCCGACCGAGAGGGTGCCGGCCGACCAGACGCGGGTGGCTCCGGTCTCGGTGTCGAACCAGCGCACCGCGTCGTACTCCCCCGGCAGCAGGTCCGCCTGGCCGGTGTCGGTCGCCAGCGCGGCATGGCGGTGGCGGCGGCCGATGAGCCGGTCGTCGACCCTCGGGAACTCGACCCGGGCATCGTCCAGCGGAGTGCGGGCCATGCGGCCGGCCACCGGGTCGATGCGCGCCCGTACCAGGCCGCCGCTCGCCGGTCCCTCCTCCCTTGCGGCGCTGCCGCCCACGGTCAGCCGGGACCACTGCACGTAGTCAAGGACGACCGAGGCGTCCTCGCCCGGGCCGTCGTCGTACGCGTTCACCGTGTGCCAGAGCCAGAACGCGTCGTCGCTCGCCCAGCGCGGCGGGCTCCCGTCGCGCGGGATCAGGGCCACGCGGGTGCCGTGCTCGGGCCGCCAGGCGAGGAACGAGCCGCCGGCCATGGCCGCGCCCAGGTCGAAGAAGGCGGGGGCGAGGACGAGGACGGCGTAGCGGTCGGTCAGCGCCATGTCGTGGATCATCATCGGTTCGTCCACGCCGTCGACGGGCGTGGGCCCGCGGCTGACGGTGCCGTCACGGGCGATGACCGACCAGGTCAGGTAGGGCGGCTCCAGGGCGTAGCAGAAGACGACCATCTCCCCCGTGGCGGGATCGATCTTGGGGTGCGCGGTGATGCCCGCCGGCAGGGCTCCGCCGAAGTCGTCGGGGCCGAGGGTCGCCAGGGTGCCGTCGATGCGGAAGGGGCAGGCCGACTCGGCGAGGGCCAGCATCCGGCCTCCGTGGCGTACGACGTTGATGTCGGGCAGGTCGCGGAAGGTGCCCGCGAGCTTCGGTCCGACCTCGTCGGCGTCCGGCGTGATCATCGACTCCAGGCCGCCCCACAGGGCGCGCCCGGCCCGCTCCTCGGCCTCCAGCGCGGGGGTCCGTACGAAGCGGTTGCGGTAACGGGCGCGGCCCTCGGAGAGCCAGACGCCGTGCAGCATGCCGTCGCCGTCGATGGGATAAAGGTACGAGCCGATGGGCGTGAAGCGGGGATTGGGGCCGTTGCGGA
This sequence comes from Streptomyces sp. NPDC048353, assembly GCF_055587165.1. NCBI lineage: Bacteria > Bacillati > Actinomycetota > Actinomycetes > Kitasatosporales > Streptomycetaceae > Streptomyces > Streptomyces sp. NPDC048353. The sequence goes on from NZ_JBVJGU010000006.1 coordinate 27,431, forward strand.
GGTACAGCCCGTCCAGGGCGGCCGGAATCTCGCCGGTCACTTCCAGGTCGGCGACATCGACCTCCTCGGTCACCGGTGCGAACGAACCCAGCAGGTGAGGGACGCGGGTGGGATCGAAGCGGGGTGGGGATTGCGTGTTCACGAGACCTCCCGGCGTGCGCCCGACGGCTCCCGCGGGTGCGGCGGTCCTCAGCGGCACGCATATACGGCACCTTCCAGTGAAACGCGGTCCGGGCGGGGGTGCCAGGTGTCGGGGGCGCAGGGGGTCGGGGGTGCCGGGGGACAGGTGCCGGGTAGCCGGGGTGCCCGCGGCTACTCGCCGAGCGCCGCACGATGGGGCTCTCTCGCAGGCGCCCCCGCTTTGCCGCAGCACGGCTCTGACCGCGCGCGGATCGCGGTATCGCTCGTGCGTCGTCCGCTCGACCGCCTCCGGTCTCGTTCCCCTGCCCTCGGACGCCTCCACGTCCTCACCCGAACCTACCGGGAACCTCCATGAGTTGACGGCCGCGAGCGGCGTCGAGCAGGTCCGCCACGGCCCGGGGGCGGCGGTCATCAGGTCATCCGTCCCGGACTCTTGACTCGGGTTGCGGCAGTCGGGATTCTCGACACACCTTTTCGCGCGGAGCATGACAATCCGTACGCACCGTGCCGTCCCGCTCCCCCACCGAGGACGTGAGTGAATGTCCATGACGCGAACCACGCACAGCAGGCGCAATCTGCTGGCGGTCCTGTCCCTGCTCCTCGCGACGGTGGCCGTGCTGCTCGGCCCCGCGCCCGGTTCCGCGGCCGATACGTCCTGGTGGAACCCCACCGCCCGGCCGACACCCGACTCGGCGGTCAATGTGACGGGTGAGCCCTTCAAGGGCACCGACGCCCGCGGCGAGGTGCGCGGGTTCGTCGACGCGCACAACCACATCATGTCCAACGAGGCCTTCGGCGGGCGCCTGATCTGCGGCAAGCCCTTCTCCGAACTGGGTGTGACCGACGCGCTCAAGGACTGCCCCGAGCACTACCCGGACGGTTCGCTCGCGGTCTTCGACTTCATCACCAAGGGCGGTGACGGCCGGCACGACCCGGACGGCTGGCCGACGTTCAAGGATTGGCCGGCGCACGACTCGCTGACCCACCAGCAGAACTATTACGCGTGGATCGAGCGGGCCTGGCGCGGCGGTCAGCGCGTCCTCGTCAACGACCTCGTCACCAACGGCGTCATCTGCTCGGTCTACTTCTTCAAGGACCGCGGCTGCGACGAGATGACCTCCATCCGCCTGCAGGCGCGGAAGACGTACGAGATGCAGGACTACGTCGACCGGATGTTCGGCGGTCCCGGCAAGGGCTGGTTCCGGATCGTCACCGACAGCGCCCAGGCCCGGCAGGTGATCGAGCAGGGCAAGCTGGCGGTCGTCCTCGGCGTGGAGACGTCCGAGCCCTTCGGCTGCAAGCAGATCCTGGACATCGCGCAGTGCGACCGCGCCGACATCGACCGGGGGCTCGACGAACTGCACCGGATCGGCGTCCGCAGCATGTTCCTCTGCCACAAGTTCGACAACGCGCTGTGCGGGGTCCGCTTCGACGAGGGGGCGCTCGGCACCGCGATCAACGTCGGGCAGTTCCTGTCGACCGGCACGTTCTGGAAGACCGAGAAGTGCACCGGCCCGCAGCACGACAACCCGATCGGCCTCGCCGCGGCGCCCGCGGCGCAGAAGGAGCTGCCGGCGGGCGTGACGCTCCCCTCCTACGCGTCGGACGCGCGGTGCAACACCCGGGGCCTGACCGACCTGGGCGAGTACGCCGTGCGGGGCATGATGCAACGCAAGATGATGCTCGAGATCGACCACATGAGCGTCAAGGCCGCGGGGCGGGCGCTGGACGTCTTGGAGTCGGAGAAGTACCCGGGCGTCATCTCCTCGCACAGCTGGATGGACCTCGACTGGACCGAGCGGGTCTACGGCCTGGGCGGGTTCATCGCCCAGTACATGCACGGCGCCGAGGGGTTCAGCTCCGAGGCGAAGCGTACGGACGCCCTGCGCGAGAAGTACGGCGTGGGGTACGGCTACGGCACCGACATGAACGGGGTCGGCGGCTGGCCGGGACCGCGCGGTACGGACACGCCCAACCCGGTCCGGTACCCGTTCCGCACGACCGACGGAGGCTCGGTCGTCGACCGGCAGACCACGGGTCAGCGGACCTGGGACGTCAACGCCGACGGGGCCTCGCACTACGGCCTGGTCCCGGACTGGATCGAGGACGTCCGGCTGGTCGGCGGCCAGGGCCTCGTGGACGACCTGTTCCGCGGGGCCGAGTCCTACCTCGACACCTGGGGCGGGTCCGAGCGGCACCGCGCCGGCGTGAACCTGGCGTCGCACGCCCCGGCGTCGGCGTCGACGACCCAGTGGTGGAACCCGTTCGTCTCCTACGTGCCCGGCCGGGCCGTGGACGGCGACCGGGGCACCCGCTGGGCGAGCGAGTGGAACGACGCCCAGTGGCTGCGGATCGACCTGGGGGCTCCCCGGCTGGTCAAGCGGGTCACGCTCGACTGGGAGGAGGCGTACGGGAAGGCGTACCGCGTCGAGGTCTCCGACGACGGCGCGACCTGGCGGAGCGTCTGGTCCACCGCGTCCGGCGACGGGGGCCTCGACATCGCCGAGTTCCCCGGCACCACGGCCCGTCATGTACGCATCCAGGGGGTGCAGCGCGGTACGGGCTGGGGCTACTCGCTGCACGAGGTCGGCGTCTACAGCAGTTGACGGCTCCGGGCGACGGAGCGAGGAAAGGGAACCACCGGATGGGAACGGCCCCATGACCCGCCTGCCGCTGGCCACCCGGCGCCGGCAGCTGACGGAGGCGGCGATCCGCGCGATGACCCGGGACGGCGTCCCCCGGACGACGACCCGGTCCATCGCCGCGGAGGCGGGTGTCTCGCTGAGCGTCTTCCACTACTGCTTCGACTCGAAGCAGGCGCTGCTGGAGTCGGTGATCACGACGATCACCGACCACTACGTGGGCGTCGTGAAAGAGGCGCTGCGCCCGCGTGCCACGCTCCGCGAGACGATCCGGGCGGGTTTCGGGGCGTACTGGGACCATGTGTGCGCCCACCCGGGTGAGCACATGCTGACGTACGAACTCACGCAGTACGCGCTGCGCACGCCGGGGTTCGAACCGCTGGCCCGCCGCCAGCACGAGCGGTACGCCGAGATCTACCACGGGCTGATCGAGGAGCTCACCGCGAGCATGTCGCTCGAACCGCGCGTGCCCGTGCCCGTGCTGGCCCGCTATCTGGCCTCCGTGACCGACGGTCTGACGCTGAACTTCCTCGTCCTGGGTCAGGACGAGGAGGCGTCGGAGACGATCCTCGACATGATCACCGATCAGGTCGCGGCGCTCGTACGCGACGGGGCGCCGTCGGCCGCCGGAGGCGCGGGCCCGGACGGGGGCGGCGGTCCCGACGGCGACGCGGGCGCGGACGGAGGCGCCGGTCCGGACGGGGGCGCCGGTTCCGGGGGGAGCGCGGGCACGAACGCGTAGGCCGGGCCCGACCGGTCACCCGGGCGGCGGGTCAGGACAGGTGGTCGGCTATGAGGTCGGCGAACTCCTGCTCCGTCAGAATTCTCGTGCCCAGTTGCTCGGCCTTGGCGAGCTTTGAGCCGGCGCTCTCGCCCGCGACGAGGATCGTCGTCTTCTTCGACACGCTGCCGGACGAGGCGCCGCCGGCCCGCTCGATCAGCTCGTTCATCTGGGTGCGGTTGCGTCCGGCCAGCGGGCCGTTCATGCCTCCGGTGACGACCACGACCTCGCCCCGCAACGGCGCGCCACCGCCCTCCGTACCGCCCTCCTCCGCGCCGCCGGCTGCCGGGACGCCGGCCGGGGCGAGGGGTTCGGTCATGTTCACCCCCGCGGCGACGAGCTTGTCGATCACCGGCCCCATCGCGGCGATGTGGGCGGCGATCTTCGGGGCGTTGGCGCCGGGCAGCTTGTTGACCTGGGCGAGCGCCTCGGGGTCGGCGGCGCGTATCGCGTCCATGGTGACGAAGTGGCGGGCGATCTCACGGGAGAGCGTGCGGCCGGTCCGCACGATGCCGAGCGCGCAGAACACCCGGTTCAGCGGCTTCTTTCCGGCCCGGGCGATGTGCTCCAGGAGAGCGTCCGCGCGCTTCTCGCTGCGGGTCGCCTCGGCCAGCTGCTCCCGGGTGAGCGTGAAGAGGTCGGCGACGTCGGCGACCGCCCCGGACTCGACGAGCGCGTCGATGAAGGTGGCGCCGAGGCCGTCGATGTCGAGCTGGTCGCGCCCGACGGCGTACCGCAGGGCCGCCGCCAGGCCGCAGCCGCCGCCCGCGCCGTCGGCGCACTCCCAACGCTCGCCGGACGTGTCGATCTCGCCGCCGCAGGTGGGGCACGCCTCGGGGAAGACGATCGCGCTCTCCTCGCCGGTACGGAGGGCCACGACCGGCGCCTCGATGCGGGGGATGATGTCGCCGGCCTTCCACACCATGACGGTGTCGCCGATCATCATGCCGCTGTCGCGGATGAACGCCGGGTTGTGCAGGGTGGCGTACCGGACGGTGCTGCCGTCGACCTCCACCGGCTCCAGTACGGCTCGCGGGGCGATGATGCCGGTCCGGCCGACGTTCCACTCGACCGCCAGGAGCCTCGTCTGCGCCTCGACGGCGGGCAGCTTGTACGCGATCGCCCAGTGCGGGTGGCGGGTGGCGAAACCGGCCGCCTCCTGCTCGGCGTGGGCGTTGGCCTTGATCACGACGCCGTCGATGCCGAAGGGCAGTCCGGCGCGCAGCCGGCCGATCTCCTCGACCCGGGCCTGGACTTCGTCGAGGGTGCGGCAGACCCGCAGTCCGACCTCGGTCGCGGCGGTCGTCTGCACGCCGAGGGGCCGGACCCGCTCCATGACGTCCTCGTGGGTCTCGCCCCGCGCGAAGGCGACGCCGTCGAGGCCGACCGCGCCGTAGGCGAAGAAGGTCGTCTCGATGACGTAGGGACGGTCCTTGGCGCGCAGCGTCCCGGCCGTGCCGTTGCGCGGGTTGGAGAAGACCTTCGCGCCGTGCGCGGTACGGATCTCGTTGGCCCGCTCGAACTGCGCCCGGGTCAGCAGCACTTCGCCCCGTATCTCCACCGTCGCGGCGGTCGGCAGCCGCTCGGGCAGGCCGACGACGGCTCCGATGGCGTGCGAGAGGTCCTCCCCGTGCCGGCCGTCCCCGCGGCCGACGAGCTGGACCAGCCGCCCCTCGCGGTAACGCGCCGCGATCGCCGCGCCGTCCAGCTTCGGCTCCACCGCGTACCCGCCCTCAACCGCGCCGTCGATGCGCCGCGCCAGGGAGGCGCCCCACTTCACCAGCCCTTCGGCGTCGAAGACGTTGTCGAGGGAGAGCATGGGCACCGTGTGGGCCACGTCGCCGGCCGGAGCGACGCCGCCGCCGACCTTGCCGGTGGGCGTGTCCGGGCGCCGGTGCCCGGGGTTCTCGCTCTCGTACGCGGCGATCCGACGCGCGAGCACGTCGTACGAGGCGTCGTCGAGGACGGCCTCACCGTCGCCGTAGTACGCACGGGACGCGGCGAGCGCCGTCGCGACGGCCTCGTCGTAGGCGGCGCGGTCGGAGAGGGAGGCAGCGGGTGCGGCGGTCATCGTCATACGGCGATCTTTGCGCAGGGGTCTGACAATGCGTGTCCGCCGGAGGGCCGGGTGGGGCGGAGGGGCGTGCGGATGCGGTCCCGGCGCCGCGGCGCGTGGTGGAATGCCGCGTGTCACCAGGCGGTTGCCTGGACGAGCGAGCGCTCATTGTGTGCTGTCGTCGAGAGGAAGACCGTGGCAGAGCCATTCTCGGTACCCGTCGTCGTACGCGGATACGAGACCGACACCCAGGGCCACCTGAACCAGGCCGTCTATCTGCAGTACGCCGAGCACGCCCGCTGGTCGCTCCTGCAGCAGGCCGGGATCCGGCAGGCGGATCTCCTGGAGCAGGGGGTGGGGCCGGTCGCCCTGGAAGTGACGGTGCGCTATCAGCGGGAGTTGCGGGCCGGTGACGAGGTCGACGTGACGTGCGCGTTCCTCTGGGGCGAGGGGAAAACCTTCCGGATCGAGCAGACGATCCGGAAGACGGACGGCACCGTGGCCGCCGAGGTGACGGGTGTCGGCGGTCTGCTGGATCTGAAGGCGCGCAAGCTGGTGACGGATCCCCGCGCGCACTTCCGTACGCTGGCCGACTCCCCCGAGGTCTTCGGCCTCTGACACCCGGCCCGCGGCACTCCCCCACGGGCGGGCGACCGGCCGTGGACTCCCCACCGGTCACCCGCCCACGGACCGGTCACCGGGAGGCGGCCGGGGCGCCACCCGCACGTCGCGGGCGACTGCGGCGGCGGACGACGCCTGCCGCCGCGAATGGCGGGTACCCGGCTTCCGTACCGACGGGGACGCGGCCGGCGTCCCCGGGGGCTCATGGGGAGTGAAGAACGTGACAGTCAAGGCGATGGGTTGGGCGCACTCGTTCCCCGTGTCCGGGGGCGTGCGGGCCGGCCGGCAGTGGACGCGGCGGCATCTGGCGTCGCTGCCCTGGACCGCCCAGGAGCCCGAGACGGTGGACGCCGTCGTCCTGGCCGTCTCGGAGCTGCTCACCAACGCCCACATCCACGCGCACAGCGACGCGCAGCTCGTGCTGACCTGGGACGGCGACTGCCTCCACATCAGCGTCCACGACGAGGACCCGACCCTCCCCCCGCCCCGCGACCCCGACAGCAGCGCGGTCTCCGGCCGGGGCGTGAGCATCGTGCAGGCCCTCGCCGACGAGTGGGTCATGCGGTGCCAGCGGCACGGCAAGACGGTGACGGCCTGCTTCCGCCCGTCCTCCTCGACGGAGCCCGAGGACCGCCGGGCAGACGGCGCGCCCGAGGGCCGGGCGACGCGGCATGAAGGGAAGGAAGCCGGAGGCATCGGCGGGCACCACGACGGCCCCGGCGGCTCGACCATGTGACGCGGGGGGCGTGTCGGGGCGCGCCCGAGAGACGGCGCCGGCACCGCCCCCGTCGTTCCCATCCGGCCCCGGCGGGGCCAGGTCGCGTTGTTCAGGCGTCCGTGCGGACGAGGACGGTCAGGGTTCGCGGGCCGTGGACGCCTTCGACGCGTTCCAGCTCGATGTCGGAGGTGGCGGACGGTCCGCTGACCAGCGTCGTCGGGCGTTCGGGGACGAGCCCGGCCAGAGCCTCCGGGACGCCGACGGCGATCCGCGAGAGGTCCACGACGCAGACGTGCACGTCGGGGACGAGGGTCAGCGCGCGGCGGCCTTGGTCGGCCGAACCGTCGAGGAAGATCGTCCCCGTCTCGGCGCAGCCCACCGCCGAGGCCGTCACCACCGCGTCCAGGTCCGCCAGCCGCGGGGCGGGCACGTCGGCGCTGTCCGTGACGACCTCGCCCTCCCACTCCGCGAGCCAGGAGGGGTCGAGTCCGGCGGGGACGCCGACGCGCCGGGCACCGAGGCGGGTGAGGACGTCGGCGAGGATCGTGGGTGTCTCGTCGGTGGTGCCGAGAAGCACCCGTGCCTTGTAGTCGGTGAGCCGGTCGACGAAGAGCTCGCACCGTTCGCCGTCCGGCAGGGTGCGGCCCCGGCGGTAGTCGCGCGGCGGGGCGACCGCGGGGTGAGGGGGCGCGAGGCGGAGGGCGTCGCGGACCCGGCCGAGCACGGTCTCGCGCGCGTTCATCGTTCCTCCCGGGGCGTCCCGGCGGGGCCCGTGGGTTCGGCGGGGCCCGTAGGTTCAGTGGGTTCGGAGGGGCCCGTGGGTTCAGCGGGGCCTGTGGGCTCCGTGGGCCCCAGAGGCTCAACGGGGCCCGTGGGTTCGGCGGTGGCGGCGGCTTCCGCGAGGGTGCGCCGGCCCTCCTCGGAGGCGTACCAGTCGCGGAAGGTCCGGCGGGGCGGGGCGGGGACGTCGCGGCTGCGGGTCCAGCCGTTCAGCGGGGGCGGGAGGCGGGAGATCGTCCCGTCCCGCCCGGCGGCGAGCCGCCCGAGCGCGGCGGCCTTCTGCGCGGCCGTGTAGAGCTTCGGGCGGCCCATGACGGCGGCCGCCGCCCGCATGGCGAGCCGTTCGGGGCCGCGGCCGGTCCGTTCGGTGGTCTGGTGGCGGAGTTCCACCAGCAGCGACGGGATGTCGATCTTGACGGGGCAGGCGTCGTAGCAGGCCCCGCAGAGCGTGGAGGCGTACGGCAGGGAGGCGTTGGGGTCGTTCTTCGCGGCATGGGTGCCGGCGAGCTGCGGGGTGAGGACGGCGCCGATGGGGCCGGGGTAGGTGGAGCCGTACGCGTGTCCGCCGACCCGTTCGTAGACCGGGCAGACGTTGAGGCAGGCGGAGCAGCGGATGCAGTGGAGGGCTTCGCGGCCGAGGGGGTCGGCGAGCGCGGCGGTGCGTCCGTTGTCGAGGAGGACGAGGTGGAACTCCTGCGGTCCGTCGCCGGGAGTCACCCCGGTCCACAAGGTGGTGTACGGGTTCATCCGCTCGCCGGTGGAGGAGCGGGGCAGCAGTTGGAGGAACACCTCCAGGTCGGCGTAGCGGGGCAGCACCTTCTCGATGCCCATGACGGTGATCAGCGTCTTCGGGAGGGTCAGGCACATGCGGCCGTTGCCCTCGGACTCGACCACCGACAGCGTGCCGGTCTCGGCGACGCCGAAGTTGGCGCCGGAGACGGCGACGGGCACGGTCATGAACTTCTCGCGCAGGTACGCCCGGGCCGCGGCGGCCAGTTCGGCGGGGACGGAGGTCAGGGCGGGGTCCACGCCGGGGAGCCGGTCGAGGAAGATGCGGCGGATCTCCTCGCGGTTGCGGTGGATGGCGGGGACGAGGATATGGGAGGGCCGGTCGTCGGCGAGCTGCACGATCAGTTCGGCGAGGTCGGTCTCGTGGGCGGTGATGCCCTGGCTCTCCAGGTGCTCGTTGAGTCCGATCTCCTGGGTGGCCATCGACTTGACCTTGATGACCTCGCGGCTGCCGGTGGCGGTGACCAGCTCGGTGACGAGGGCGTTGGCCTCGGCGGCGTCCCGTGCCCAGTGCACGGTGCCGCCGGCCGCGGTGACCGTGGCCTCCAGCTGTTCGAGGAGTTCGGGCAGTCGGCTCATGGCCTCGGCCTTGAGGGCCGCTCCCGCGGAGCGCAGCTCCTCCCAGTCGGGCAGTTCGGCGGTGACCGCGAGCCGTTTGGCGCGGATCGTCCGTGTCGCCTTGTGGAGGTTGTCGCGCAACTGTCGGTCGCCCAGTCCGTCGGCGGCGGCCCGGGGGAATGCCCGGTCGCCGCGCAGGTGGCCCTCGCCGTACGGGGAGCGGGGCGGCACGGCCGGCATGCCGAGGAACGTGCTGCTCATCGTGCGGCCTCCGTCAGGGGGTGCGGCGCGGTGCGGGTGGCGGCGAGGATCTGCGCGAGATGGAGGGTGCGGGTGGCGGAGCCGGTCCTGGAGAGGCCGCCGCCGATGTGCAGGAGGCAGGAGGAGTCGCCCGCCGTGCACACGGCCGCGCCGGTGGAGGCCAGGTGGGCGAGTTTGTCGGCGAGCATGGCGGACGAGGTGGCGGCGTTCTTGACGGCGAAGGTGCCCCCGAAGCCGCAGCAGGCGTCCGACTCGGGGAGTTCGACGAGGTCGATGCCCTCGACGGCGCGCAGCAGGCGGAGGGGTTTCTCGCCCACGCGGAGCATCCGCAGCGAGTGGCAGGTGGGGTGGTACGTGACGCGGTGCGGGAAGTACGCGCCGACGTCGACGACGCCCAGCACGTCGACCAGGAGCTCGGACAGTTCGTACGTCTTGTCCTGCACCGCGGCGACGCCGGCGCGCAGGGCCGCGTCGCCGTAACGCTCCGCCACGCGCGCGTGCTGGTGGCGGACGCAGGCGGCGCAGGAGCCGGAGGGCATGACGACGGCGTCGATGGCGCTGTCGCCGAACTGTTCCGCGTAGTTCCTGATCAGCGGGACCGGTTCGCGCTGATAGCCGGTGTTGAGGTGCATCTGGCCGCAGCAGGTCTGATCGGGCGGGAAGACGAGTTCGTGGCCGAGGCGGCTGAGGAGCAGGGCCGTCGCCCGCACCGCGTCGGGGAACAGGGTGTCTCCCAGGCAGGTGGCGAAGAGTCCGATGCGCATGCGGTTCCCCTCGGGCGGAGTGTGGTCCGACCATACTGGGGTCGCCCGCGGGGGCCGTGGCGCGGGGCGGTGGGCGTCAGGCGCCGCGCCGGCCCGCGGCGCTTTCCCTCCGTCCCATGAGGGAGGTGATCGCGGTGGAGACGAGCGCGGTCACCGCGAGGCTCCCCACCGCGACCATGCCCACGCCGATGACGAAGAGGCCGCTGGCGTCGTCCGACCAGTCGACGTAGGCGGCGACGGTCAGCCCGGCCGTGGTCCCGAGGACGGCGGCGGCGACGTGCCGGCGGGAAGCCGCCCAGCACACCGGCACCAGCAGGGTCAGGACCAGGCCGACCACCTGCCACGCCTCGTACGGGCCGGTCGTCGAGCCGTCCGGGTGCACGTCACGGTGGCCGTCCCAGCCCAGCCAGGCGGCCCAGGCCCCCAGCGCCACCACGGCCGTCAGGAGGCCGGCCGCCGGCTCGGAAGCGAGGTTCAGTCGTCGTCTCATTGCTCCACCCTGCCCGGGGCGCCCGGCCGCCGTCCTGAGCGCGGATACTCATCGCGTACCCGAGTACGTCGGCCGGTCCCGGAAAACTCGCTCCTGTCCGCCGCCGGACCGCCGGTAGCATCCCCGGATGCGGACCATCGAGACTCTGGTGCCCGAGGCGGGCCGGGCGGACGCCGTCGCCCTGCGGGCGCACGACGCCGACGAGCTGGTGCGGTACGTGGCCGACCCGGCACACCCGTGGTGGCGGCGCAGGCCGTGCGTGCACGCGCTCACCGGGCGGGTACCGGAACGGGCCGTCGCCGGTCTGCTCGGCCGCGTCCGCGACCCGGGGGACGTGGCGGAGGTCCGCATCGCGCTGCTCGACCTCCTGGCGGACCGGGAGGAGCTCCTGCCGTGGCTGGTGCACGAGGACCGGCGGCGGGAGTCGTCGTACGGCATGCCCGAGGCGATCCTCAAGGCCCGCGGTCTGCTCGGCGACCCTACGGCCACGGCGGAGTTGGCGGCGCTCGCGGCCTCGCCGTGGCCTCGGATGCAGGCGCTCGGCGAGGCCGGTCTCGACGCGCTGGTGGCGCGGTACGGCGTCGACGCGGTCCTGGACGGGGTGGGTGCCGAGCGGCCGGAGGACCGCGTCTTCCGGCTTCGCATGCGGCATCGCGCCGGGCAGGACGTGACCGACGCGCTGGCGGACGCGGATCACGGTGTCGCCTGGCTGGCGCAGTCGCTGGTGTCGGACGCGGACCGGCTGCGCGACTACGCCGGCCGGGCGCCGACGACCGAGGCTCGGCTCTGGGCGGCGTACGCGCTGCACCGTCTGACCGGGGACGCGGCCGAGACCCGGGCGCTGTACGACGGGCTGGGGCGGCCCCGGGTCGACGTGCCCGGTCTGGAGGAGGAACCGCGCCGCGCGATCGTGCACGCCTACGCCGGGGGCTGCCAGCGCAACAGCGACCCCCGGTGGCGCGTCGAGGCGCTCTGCACCGACCCGCCGCTGCCACAGGACGGCGAGGAGCGGCTGCGCCGGGCCAGGACCGCGCTGACCGCGGCGGGCCTCAGTCCGCGGCACCCTGTCTCCGCCGGGGAGCACCACCAGCAGGGCGAGGGGACGTACCACGTGATCGAGTGCGGCGAAGGCAGGGTGCTCATCAGCACGCTCGGCCGCTTCGCCACCGGGGACGGCCACGACGACGGTGCCGGCGAGGGCGCCCCGAGGGCCCGCGCGGCCCTGGAGGGAGCCGGCTTCCGCTGGATCGACCAGGGCACGGGCTCGGTACGCGTAACCGGCCTGGGCGTCTACTACTTCGGCGACCGCGAGCCCTTGGACATCGCCACCCTGCTGTTCTACTGGCAGGACTGAGGCTCCCCGGTCGCGCTCCGCCCGCCGCCCGGCGGAGGGGGTATGCCGCGGGTATGGGCGAAGGTTGCGATTGGGTGGCGGAACACCGTCCCGCGTTGCCCGGCCCGCCCCGGCGGAGTTGGGCCGGTCATGCGGACTCGTACGACTCAGCACACGGTGATGGACGGTGTCTACTGGCTCAGGGGCGCCGGATCGCCCTGCGCCCACTGCGCCGAGCCACTCGCCCCGGCCGAGGACGGCACCGCCGGCGGCGCGGCCACGGGCCGCCCGGGAGCGGCCCGGCTCCGTCTGGCGGAGCTGTTCACCGGCGACGCCGCGGCGGGCCTGCGGGTCGTCATGGTCACGGCGGCCTCGGTGAGCGTCGTCGTGGCGGCGCTCCTGCTGGAGCGGTGACACCGACAACCCACGACGCCGTACCGGGAGCGGGCGAGCGGCCCGCCCCCGACACGGCGCTCCTCAGGGCTTGTTGGCGAGGGCGCCGAGGTACTGGTTCACCTGCTCCAGGCGGGCGTCCATGCTGCCCGTCCGCTCGGACACCGCCCGCAGCTCCTCACAGACCGCCAGCAGCGCCAGCACCACCGCCCGCGCCGATGGGTCGGACACCTCCTCCAGGGCCGAGCGGGCCGCGTCCGCCGCCGAAACGGGTCCGGATGCCTGTGCCATAGCTGCGCCTCCTGCCCGGCCGCCCATCGGCCGCTCCTTTACATCTGCCCGCATCACGCCGCCCGTACGGCGGTGAATCACCCTGGTGTTCCCGAACCGGCGGCCGACGGGCCCTGCCCGTGTCGACGCTTCCCCCGGCCCGGCGGTGCGGCCCCTCAAGGGTCCCGTGGTGTCAGGAAGCCGGGGGCGAGGCGTCGGCGCAGGAGTTTCCTCGCGTAGAGCAGGTGGAGGATCGCCTCCGCGGTCAGCACCGCCACCGCGAGCCACGGCGCCAGGTGGTCGGCGAGGAGCACCACGAGGAGCGGGACGCCGATCCCGGGCGTCGCCCATACCGCGACGCTGCGGACGGGCCGGCCGAAGCGCAGGGCGATCACGGCGTGCGCCGCGTGGTAGAGGGCCAGACCTCCGGCGAGGGCCCACACCGCGCCCGTGGACAGGTGGGCGTGGCCCGCCTCCTCGACCGCGGTGGCGAGGCCGGCCGCCAGGCAGAGGATCCCGGCGGTCACGAAGAAGTGGAGGAAGGCCGCCACATCGCGGATGAGGACGTACGCGCGCGCCTGGTCCGCCGAGCCGATCATCAGTTCCGCCGTGGCCGACCCGAAGTCGAAGTACGACCACCACAGGGCCGCCAGCAGGACGAAGCCGAGGACGGCGACGATTCCGGCCGACGCCGTCCAGACGTGGTCGGTGGAGGAGACGAGACCCAGCACCGACTCCCCCAGCACGATGATGACGAACAGCCCGACACGCTCGATGAGATGACCGGTGTGCAGCTGCCTCGGCATGACCCTGCCGCGCGCGGTCAGCAGCAGCCCCAGCTCGCCGACGATCAGCACCGCCCACAGGACGTACCGCCACCCGCCGGGCACGGCCACCGAGGCGGCCCACAGCACACCGGACACCAGGCAGTACGTCACCGGCCGCCAGCGCGGCAGGCGGTGGGGCGCCGGGTAGCGGGTCGCGGGCCACCAGAGGCCGAGCAGGACGAGCCGGGTTCCGGCGTAGCCGAGCGCGTACGCGGCGGCCCGCGATCCGTCGACGTCCGCCTTCGGTACGGCGGCGGCCATGACGGCCAGGCACAGCATCGCGAAGAGCATCAGCAACCGACGGCGTGCGCTGTCGGTCTCGAAGAGGTTGGCGGAGACGGTCAGGTTGATCCACATCCACCAGGGCGGGAAGTACAGCGCCAGGAAGATCCCGAAGTCCCGCCAGCCCGGGTCTCCGTGCAGGGTGTGCGACAGCTGGGCGGCGAACGCGACGAACACGAGGTCGAAGAACAGCTCGAGCCATGCGGCATGGCGGGCCCGTTCCTGAGGCGCGGGCGCGGGGGGCGCCGCGGCACTCATCGGGCCCTCCTGCATGGATCAGGGGCAAGAGCGGACATTTCGCCATCACATCACGGCATCCGTGACGGGGGGTCAGAGGCGTGCCGTCAGAGGTGCTGTCCGGTGCCAGTCTGTCCGGTGCCGGGCGGCTCTCGTCCGTGGGGCGACCGGGGCCGTCAGGCCGGCCCGGGGTCGTCCTCGGGGATCCGGAGCGCCAGGATCGCCACGTCGTCGTCGTTGTCGGCGGGTCTGACGCGGTCGAGGAGGGTGTCGCAGAAGGGGTCCAGCGGCTGGCCGGCCAGGGCCGCCGCCTCGCGGCGGAGACGGTCCAGGCCGTCGTCGAGGGTGTGGCTGCGCGACTCGATCAGGCCGTCGGTGTACAGCAGCAGCGTCGAGCGGGGCGGCAGGACCTCCACATGGTCGGCGCGGGGAAGGCGGGTACGGGTGCCGAGCATGATGCCGCCGCCCGGGGTGAGGAAGCGCGCGCTCCCGTCCTGGGCCACCAGGAGCGGCGGGGGGTGACCCGCGCTCGTCCACCGCAGCAGCCAGCCGCCCTCCTCGTCGCGCTCGACGCTGCCGAGGACGAGAGTGGCCGTGGAGGCCTCCGCGATGTGTTCGAGCGCCTCGTCGAGCCGCTGGACCGCGTGGCTCAGGGGGCCCGACTGCGACCAGGTGAACGCCCGGAGCATGTTCCGCAGTTGCGCCATGCCGGCGGCGGCGTCCAGGTCGTGGCCGCCGACATCGCCGATCACCAGCGCCGTCGCGCCGTCGGTCAGGGAGAACGCGTCGTACCAGTCGCCGCCGACCTGGGAGGCGTGCGGCGCGGGCTGGTAGCGGGCCGCCATCCGCAGGCCCGGCACGGCGGGCAGGTGCGGCAGCAGATGGCGCTGCATGGTCTCGGCCACCCGCCGCTGGCGCTGGTAGAGACGCGCGTTGTCCAGGGCGAGGCCGGCCCGGCGGGTGATGTCCTCCAGGAGGGACAGGTCCGCGGGGGTGAACGGCTCCGTCCGCTCGGAGCGGCCGAGGGTCAGGGCCCCGAGGACCTCCCGCAGGGTGCGGACGGGCGCGATGGCCGCGGAGTGTATGCCGGTGGCCTTGAACAGGCGCTGCTGCTCGACGGCGATACCGGAGTCGGCCGCCACGTTGTACGTGTCCGGCCCGGCCAGGGCCGAGGCGGCCCCGCGCAGAGCCCGGGAGAGCGGCATCGACGACTCCTGCGGCACCGGCGGGAGCGTGCGCTCCAGGTCCTCCCGGTGGACCAGCCCGCCGTCCTCGTAGTGGACCACGGAGGTGCGGCGTACGTCCCCGACCTCGGTCAGCAGGTCGATGACCACCCAGTCGGCCAGCCGGGGCACGAGCAGGGTGACGAGCCGCTTCAGGGCCTCGTCCATGTCGAGCGTGGAGGTCAGACGGGTGGTCGTCTCGGCCAGCAGCGCGAGCCGGCCGAGTTCCGTCAGGGCCCCGGAGGAGGAGGCGGCGGGAGAGGCGCCGGACGGCTCGGATGCGGCGGCGGAGACGCCGGGCGGGGCAGCGGAGGAGTCGGCAGCGGCGGGGGCGGAGGAGTCGGCCGCGGCGGAGAGGTCGCCGGCCGTGGGAGCGCCCGCGGGCGCCCAGGGAGCGTCGACGGGTGCCGACTCGCCGAAGACGATCAGTGCGCCCCGCCCGCCCTCGGGGAGCACGCACGGGACGACCAGCCACCAGAGGCGGAGCAGCTCGCCGTCCGACCGTTCGAACCAGCCCTGCTCCTCGTGTTCGACGACGCGCCCGAGGAACGCGCGCATCATCGGGCACTGTGCGCGGGGCATCGTGCGGCCGTCGTCGTTCCGGTGGAGCAGGGCGTGGGCGTCCTGGCCGACGAGGCCGGCCGCGGGCCGCCCGAAGAGGGCCTCTGCCCGGGCGGTCACCCTGACGATGACCCCTTGGTCGTCCACGAGGTAGGCGGCGGCCTCCAGACCGCCGAACACGTCGAAGACGCCGGCCGGGGCGGCCATCGCGTCCCCGCCGGCGTTCGCCTCAGCGTCCGCCGCCCGCACCACGCCCGCGCCTCCACCCACCCCGACCTCCGGCTGCACACGCCTACTGTCCCACGACACCGCGTCGAAACCGCCTTACGCACCCGATCGTGGTGGCGACCGCGGTGCAGGCCGCCCCGCGGCCTTGCCGAGGGCGTGTCGAGGGCGTGCCCCGCCTCTCCCGGAGGAGCGACGCGGGGCCGCCCCCCGGGTCGTCGGAGCGCAAAGGCGCTGGTTAGAGTCGTGTGCGTTGCGCCGCCGCATCGGGCGAGGCGCGACGGTGGGCCCGCTGTCGATCACAGAGACCCGTACGACCTCGACGTCACCGCACGCGTCCCCGCCCGGCCGCCGGCCGCCTACCGGAAACACCGCACATGAGCATCGACGCCCTCTCGCGTCCCAACTCCGCCGAGTCCGAGCTGCGCCCGTCCGCCGGTCCGTCCGCCGCCGCGCGGCCACGGCGGCCGAGACTGTCGGGGCGCGCCCCCGCCCGTCCCGCGCCGGCCGCCGCCTTCCACAGCGTCAGCGCCGCGACGGCAGTACTGCTGGGGCTCGTCGCGATCGGCGCCGCCCTCCACGAACCGGTGCTGATACCGCCCCTGGCCGCCAGCGCCGCCCTGGTGCACAGCGCGCCCGCCCTGCCCCTGGCGCAGCCGCGCAGCGTGGTGGTCGGCCACCTCTTCGGCGCCGTCGCCGGCTTCGCCGTCCTGGGGGTGGCCGGGAGCAGCCCCTGGGCCGCGGCGGTGGCGGCCGGTGTCACGCTGGCGCTCAACACCGTCGCCCGCACCCCGCACTCCCCCGCCTGCGCCTCCGCGGTCGTCATCGTGCTGCAGACGCCCGCGCCCGCCCGGTTCGTCCCCCTGCTGTTCGGCTCCACCGTCCTGCTCGTGCTGACCGGGTACGCCGCCTCCCGGATCCGGCGCGGGGCGCCGAGGTATCCCGCCTACTGGTGGTGATCCGGCCGAGGTCGCGTACGGGCCCGCCGGGAGGCGTCACGGCGGCCGGCGGGGGTACCCGACGGGCGACAGGGAGCGCGACGGGGCGGGAGAGGAGCACCAGTGATCACCGAACGGCAGCTCGCGGCCATGCCCGGATGCACTGTCGACGGCGACCAGGGGCAGCGCGTGGGCGAGGTGGACTACTTCCTGCTGGACGACACCACCGGCACGCCCGAGTGGGCGCGGATCATCGACCGGGGCGCGGGGCCGGGCGGGGTGTTCGTCCCGCTGCGCCACGCGGAGCTGAGGGACGGGCATCTCGTGGTGCCGTATCCCCTCGAACTGATCGAAGGGTCCCCGCGCGGGGAGGCGGAGCCGGGACAGGGCGCGGTCCTCTCGGTGGCCGAGGAGGAGCGTCTGACCACGCATTACGGCATCCCGGGCGTGCGCGACGTGAGGCACGCCGAGCGGGGCGCGGGCTGGGCGGGGATGGACCGGTCGCAGGCCGTCCGGGAGGGCACGGAGGGCCACGAGCGGAGCCGTTCCCGCCTGCGGGTCCTGTCGGCGGGATCGGCGTAGGTGTGACGCCGGTCAGGTGAGAACCGGCCGTATGGCCGGGAGACGATAAGGCGGCCGGAAGGCCGCACGGTACGACCCGGGACCCGGTGCGGGCCCCGGGTCGCTGCCGTTCCGGGGCGGGTGGCCCTGTCCGGGCTCCTCGTCGGGGCCCGTCAGCCGCCCGTCAGCCAGTTACGGACGCCGGCCAGCACGGTGGGGCCGTAGTCCTCGTCGACGCTCTTCGCGAGGTCGGCGATGGATATCTCCGTCAGGGCCGCCCGCCAGGCGGCCTCCGCGGTGGCCATGGCGCGGGCGATCCCGCAGGGCCGCGCGCAGTCCTCTTCCGACGCGGCGAGCGGGCCGCGCCGCCGGATCTCGGTGCAGACGAAGGCCGGCTGGGCACCGTCCACGGCGAGGACGACGTCGAGGAGGGTGATCAGCTCGGGGGCCCGGGTGAGGACGTATCCGCCGGCCTTGCCCTGGACGGAGCCGACCAGGCCGGCCCGGGAGAGGGCCTGCAGCTGCTTGGCCAGATAGCTGCCCGACACGTCGTGGAGCTCGGCGAGCCGTACGGCGGGCACCGGCTCCGTCGCGGTGGTCAGCACGACACAGCAGTGCAGCGCCCACTCCACCCCGCCCGACAGTTTCATGCCGCACCCTCCCGCTCCGCTTGACTCGGACAAAGGATATCCGACTATTATCTCGGATAACGATTATCCGAGTTAACGGGACGCGTCCCGGTGGGCCGGCTCAAGGGCTTGTCCGTCCCCGACGCCCTGCGAGAGGTGAGGACAATGAAGCTCACGGTCATCGGCGGTACCGGACTGATCGGCTCCCAGGTCGTCCGCCGGCTCACCGCGACGGGACACGAGGCCGTCGCGGCATCGCCGTCCACCGGCGTGGACCTGATCACCGGCGAGGGGCTCGCCGCGGCGCTGGAGGGCGCCGACACCGTGATCAACGTGGCCAACTCGCCGACCTTCGACGAGGCCTCCATGGACTTCTTCCGCACCTCCATGGACCACCTGCTCGCCGCCGGGGAGAAGGCCGGCGTGCGGCACCAGGTGGTGCTCTCGATCGTCGGCGTCGACCAGGTCCCGCAGCTCGACTACTACCGGGCCAAGACCCTCCAGGAGGAGCTGCTCCGCCAGGGCCCCACGCCGTACTCCGTCGTGCGGGCCACCCAGTTCTTCGAGTTCGTCGACGCCGTCCTGTCCTGGACCGCCGACGACAGCACCGTCCGCCTGCCGGCCACCCGTGTCCAGCCGATCGCCGCGGCGGACGTCGTCGACGCGGTCGTCGAGGTCGCCACCGGGAGCCCGCTCGACGGCATCCGCGACATCGCGGGGCCGGACGTCTTCCGCCTCGACGAGCTGGGCAAGCTCACCCTCGCGGCCCGGAACGACGCCCGTACGGTCGTCTCCGACGACACCGCCGGCATGTTCGCGGTCGTCCCCGAGGACGTGCTGATCGCCGGACCCGGGGCCCACTTGGCGGCGACCCGCTACGAAGACTGGATCCGGACCGCCCACTGACGTGACGAAGGCTCCCCGCTGCCGGGGAGCCTTCCGGGTGGGGCCCTCTCAGAACTTGCGCGGGTGGGGCCGTCTCAGACCTTCCGCCACTTCGCCATGCCGAAGGAGAACACGCCGAACAGCGCCAGGCCCACCGCCACGGCGAGCAGCAGCCAGCGGCCGGCCGGGGTGTAGGCGAACGAACGGATCGCGTCGTCCACGCCCTTCGCCTGGTGCGGATCGAACTGGACGGCGGCCTTGAGCGCGAAGAAGCCGACCGCGGCGAAGACCAGGCCGCGCGAGACGCCGCCCGCGACGCCGGTGACGTTCATGAAGCGGCGCTGGTTCGTCGACAGCCCCGACCACCGCAGATGCTTGCGGTACTTGCGCAGGACGGCGCTTCCCGCGATGCACAGGCCCGCGACGAGGATGCCGGCCGCCACCGCGCCGACCCACCACTGACCGCCCGGCAGCCCCAGGACGCGGCCGGTGATGTCCTGGCTCTGCCGGTCGCTCGCACCCGCCCCACTGCCCTTGGCGCCCGCGGCGAAGGAGAACACGAGGAAGGCCACCACGGCGTAGAAGACGAAGCGGCATCCGGACATGGCGCGCTTGGTGGCACGGTCCCCCTTCGGTCCCGCGGCACCGAACACGGCTTCCGACAGGCGCCACAGCGCCATCCCGGCGAGCCCCACGCCCAGCGCCCAGAGCAGGACGGCGCCGAGGGGGGTGGCGGCGACCTCGGCCAGTGCTCCGCCCCGGTCGGCCTGTTCGCCCGTACCCGTCCAGCCGATGCGTACCGCCAGCACGCCTATCAGCAGATAGAGCACGCCGCGGGCCGCCAGGCCCGCCCGGGCGCCCGCGCGCACCGCGTCACCGCGGGCCGCTCTTCTCGCCACCGCCGCCGTCGACCCCACTCCGGTCATCTCTGATCCCTCCCCTGGTTCCGGAGCATCCGAGTGCCCCGCCCCGCCGGTCGCAACCCTCCGCCGGGCCGGCGCGGGGCCGGGAACGGACGAGGTCGGGGGAGGTCAGAAGGCGTAGCGCACGCGCAGCCAGGGCGCGCGGGCTTCGATCAGCCGGCGCAGGGAGTCGACGGCGGACGCCTTGACGGCGTTGCGGTAGCGGACGTTCCAGCTGCCGTTCTCGGAGCGCTTGGGCTGCTGGAGGTCCTGGCGCCACAGGAGCTCCTCGGCCCGGGGGTGCCAGCCGAGGTTGACCTCGTGCAGGTCCTGGTTGTGGGTGAGCATGATGATCTCCGCCGCCGCCTGGTCCTTCACGCGGCGCGGAAGGATGTCGTCCATCGCGCGGAGCAGGTCCGCCCAGGCCTCTTCCCAGCCCGGCCGGATCACCACCGGCGAGAGGTTGAACTGCACCTCGTAGCCGGCGTCCAGGAAGTCGGCGGCCGCCGCGAGACGGTCCGGGACGGGGCTGGTCCGGATGTCGAGGAGCTTGGAGTCGTCCGGCGGCATCAGGGAGAACCGGATCCGGGTGCGGCCCTGGGGGTCGAGCCGGAGCAGGTCCGGGTTGACGAACTTGGTGGCGAAGGACGCCTTGGCGGTGGGCCAACGGCCGAAGGCGCGGATCAGGTCGGCGGTGTTGTCGCTGATGAGGTCGTCGACCGAGCAGTCGCCGTTCTCGCCGATGTCGTACACCCAGGCGTGCGGGTCGCACTGGTTCGGCTCGGGCTTGGGGCCGGTGGCGGCGATGTGGCGGCCCAGGGCGCCGATGACGCGGTCGACGTTGGTGAAGACGGTGATGGGGTTGGCGAAGCCCTTGCGGCGCGGAACGTAGCAGTACGCGCACGCCATCGCGCAGCCGTTGGAGAGGCCGGGGGCGATCCAGTCGGCGGACCGGCCGTTGGGGCGGACGCCGAAGGACTTGCGCTCGCCCAGGACCAGCGTCTCGCGCTTGACCCTCACCCACCGTTCCACGTTTCCCTCGTTGCCGTGGAGGTGCGGGATGCGCCAGTGGGAGTCGGTCTCCACGACTCGGGCGTCGGGGAAGCGGGCGATGATCTGGCGTCCGCGCCAGGAGTCGGCGGCGGCGGGCTCGGCGTGGATCTCCGCCACGCGCAGCAGCCGGCGCGCCTCGGGACCGTCGCGGAACGTGCGGCCGGCCGCCTCGCCGGCCGGTGCGGCGGCGGCCTCGGACGCGGCCATGAGGTCGCTCACGGTGAACAGGCCGTCGGCCTCGCCGGAGGGCCCGGTGCCGGGTTCGTCCACCGGCCGGTCCGGCCGCTGTCCGGAGCGATGTCGCATGGTGTCCCAGTGTACGGAGGGGGCGGCGGGTCCGGCGGGTCGCGGCTGTGCGGGACCCGGGCGGTCAGGGACGGGCGGGCAGGGTCTCGTCCCGGTCGGACGGCGGCCAGACGTAGGAGAGGTCGTCGGGGACGCCGGGGAAGTGGGCGTGATAGAGCTCGGGGGCCTTGCGGAGCAGCGCGGACTGGTGGCTGCGGTGGAAGGCGGGGTCTCCGAGCCAGGGCGGCAGCTCGCCGTCCGCCGCGAGGGCGCCCTGTTCGCGCACCACGGCCCTCGGCCGCCAGGCGAGGTAGTCGGCCATCATCGTGGCGGCGCAGGTGTCGGGGCGCTCCTCCGCGGTCCAGACGCCGCAGACGTCCAGTCCGTAGCGGACCAGGGCTTCCTCGTATCCGGCCCACATCCGCACCGCCGGATGCCGCCGCCACCCGTAGCCGGGCACGGTCAGGCCCCGGAAGACCTGGAGGGCCTCGACGCGCTGTTTGCCGAGGCGCCGGGGGTCGAGCACGGCGGCCGACTCGGTGAAACCCGGGTAGGGGAGGAAGGTCTGCATGGGGAGGGGCTCTCCCTGAGGCCGAGGGTGGGGAGGGGGCTCGCGCCCCGTGGGCGGGCCGCGGCGCGCGCGGGCGGTCAGAGCGGGGCGCCGCCGAAGCCGATCTCGTTGCCGTCGGGGTCGTGGAACGTGACCTTGCGTACGCCGTTCGCGTAGGTCTCGCGCTCCGTCGGGGTCAGTCCCCGGCCGGCGATCGCGGCGACGCGGGCGTCGAGGTCGTCGACGAAGAGCGTGTGCAGGGCGTGGCCGGACCGGCCGGGGCGGTGCTCGATGTAGACGTACCGGTGCTCGTCCACCTTCCACACGGCTTCCACGTCGTTCGGGAGGAAGGCCGGTGGGGAGCCGAACAGCCGCTCGTACCAGGCCAGCGCCGTCGCGTAGTCCTCCACCGGGATGCCTGCGAAAAGGTCGACCGCCATGGCGCCATGCTAAGCCGGGTCCGGAGGGTCCCGCCTGGGAGACGCTCCGCTCCGGTCAGCGGCCTTCCTCCGGTTGGGCGGTGTGGTCGCGGTGGCCGTGGGTGCGTCGTTCCTCCTTCATCTCGGCTTCGAAGAGGTGGTCGCGGCCCTCGGCGAGGGCGGCGACGGCATCACGCTCGTACGCCTTGAACGGCTCGTAGTACGTCCGGTCGTACGACTCGACGAGCTGGTACGTCCAGTGCCCCGGGATGACGTTGCGGCCGAGGATCTCCCGGGCGACGAGGTCGGCCCACTCCGGGTGGCCCGCCCGCCTCAGCAGGTCGACGGCCCGGTCCAGCTCCAGGTCGGCGGTGCCGGTCAGCTGGTGGAAGGAGTAGAGATGGCCGCGGGCCCGTTCGATCGTCTCCAGGGCCTTGGAGAAGGAGCCGAGGGCTTCCACGGTCAGGTCGCTGACCCCTTCGGGGCGGACGGGGCGGACGGGGGCGGTCCGGTCGGGGTGGTGGTCGTCGGTGCGCATGCCGGACTGTGTCCCCTCGGCGGGGCGGCCGCACACCCGTCCGGCGCGGCAGTGCTCCGGCCGGGGTAACGGCCGGGTCCGGCGAGCGTCGGGGCCGGGCCGGCGGCGGGGACCACTCCGGGTCAGCGGCCCCGGCCCTCTTCGTCGGCGAGGCCGCCGGCCCCGAGGAGGCCGGTCGCCGGAAGGGGTCCGCTCTCCGCGAGGCGGGGCAGGATCCGGGCGGAGGTCCGGGCGACGAGCAGGGGCAGGAGGGGGCGGACGGGCTGCGCGATGCGGAGCCAGGGGGGAGCGTAGACGGTCGCGGACCGGTGGAGGACCGCTCGGGCCAGCCAGGAGGCGACCTTCTCGACGGAGTACACCTTGCGGGCGGGGCGTGGCATGTGGGCCCGCAGCTCGCGGAGGACGTCGTGGGCCTCCACGTCCCGGACCATGTCGGTGTCCGTCCAGTGCAGGTAGGCGATGCCGACGCCGACGCCCTGGTAGGCGCATTCGGCGCGCAGGGACTGGGCGAAGGACTCGGCGCCCGCCTTGGACGCGCAGTAGGCGCTCATCATGGGGGCCGAGCCGAAGGCCGCGGTCGAGGCGATCTGGAGGAAGTAGCCCCGCGTGGTGAGCAGCCCGGGCAGGAACGACCGGGCGGTGACGGCGCTGCCGACCAGGTTGACCTCGATCACCCGTCGCCACGTCCTCGGGTCCGAGGTCGCGAACGGGCCTCCTTCGGCGACGCCCGCGTTGGCGATGACCACGGACGGCTCCCCCAGGTCGCGCGTCACCCGGCGGGCCGTCCGCTCCATCAGGGCGTCGTCGGTCACGTCCACTTCGTAGCACCGGCTCTCGACGGGCAGCTCCCGCGCGACCCGCGCCAGCGTCTCCGCCTCCCGCCCGAGCAGCGCGATCCGCATCCCCCGCCCGGCCAACTCCCGCACCAACCCGGCCCCCAGCCCCCGCGCGGCTCCGGTCACGACCGCCGTCCGCCCCGCGAGGGGGTTGCCGTGCGACATGCTTCTCCCAGGATCGCGCCGAGTGGCCCCGTGGCTCCACACCGCCCCGACCGGACGGCACGTCCATGGCACCACCCCCGTCGCGGGCCCGCCGTCCCGGCTGCGCCGATTGCCGCATCGGGCGGCGGCGAGGGTTCCCCGGCGCTCGTGGGACGGGGGCGGCGGGCCGTGCGATCGTGTTCGGCGGTCAGCGGCAGACGGCGGTGGCGTCCGCGGTGCCCGGGAAGGCCGCGGCCTTCGTCTGGGCGAAGTTCGCCGCGAAGGCGTCGTGGACCGCCGGGGTGGTGATCCGGAGCATCGTCTCGTCGTTGTCGCGCAGGGCCGGACCGCTGTAGTTGTGGCTTCCGGTGAAGACGAGCTTCTCGCGCGCGCCCGCGTACACGCCGTCGATCAGCAGGTTCTTGGAGTGCACGATGCGGTTCGGGGTGCCCGGGTCCGTGTCGTGGTCGTGCTGGTAGCAGCGGGGGGTGAGGCGGGTCTGGCCGTGGAGGGCGTTCCAGGTGCCGGTGTCCGTCTCGCTGTAGACGACGTCGACCGTGCAGCCGGCCGCCGCGAGGGCGCGCAGTTTGTCGGCGACCGCCTGGCGGGTGATCTTCAGCATGGCCACGCGGACCACGGTGCGGTGGGTGCCGGCCGCATCGGACCAGGTGCAGCCGACGTTGTCGAGGGTGTTGACGACGGTGTCGGTGTCGTCGGTGGTGCCGGCGCGGGGGAAGAAGTACACCTTGTGGTCGCCCGACCCGGCGGTGGTGTACGTCCAGGTGGAGCGGTTCTGCCGGGCCAGTTCGCCGAAGTAGGAGCTGTACGCCGCGTACAGGGTCGCATTGCCGGCGAAGGCGACCGCGCTGTTCCAGAAGCGGGAGTAGTTCGAGGTGGTGAGGTTGGAGCTCGTCTGCAGCACCACCTGCGTCGCCCCTCCCCCGCCGACGCTGCTGAACAGCAGGAACTTGTTGTGGTTGATTCCGCTCGCGGTCGCGCCGAGGCACGAGCGGCCCTTGGCGCACAGGGTGACGTACGAGTCCTGCACGAGGTCCGTGCCGAGCGCCGCCTTGAGCGTGTCGTACGAGGTCCGGCTGCCCTCCGGGGCGCTGACCGTCGTCTCGTCCAGGACCACCTGGACGTCGACGTCGCGGGTGGTGTGGGCGGTCGAGAGGTCCTGGGCGATGGTGTTGTCCCACAGGTGGTACATCGCCATCCGGATCGTCGAGCCGGGGTCGGCGGCCGCGATCAGCTCACGTATGCGGTTCTTGATCGCGTTCTGCGCGGCGGGGTCGCCGGAGGTGGGGTTGTTGAACAGCGGGCCGAGCGCGGGGACCGCGGCCGCCTCAACCGGCGCCGCCTCGCCTGCCGGCGCCGCCTTCCCGGTCCGCGTCGCCTCGCCCGCGGTGGCGCTCTGCGCGGAACCGAGGGCGCCGGCCGCCAGTACCAGTGCGATGCCGGTCGCCGCCAGGCGTCTGCGGAGGCTGGTCGTCATGAACTCTCCTTCTCCGGTCTCCCGTTGTTGTGATCATGACCCTAGCCTGACCGCCCGCGGACCCGGCCCGGGGTTCACCTCACGTGCGGGGGGCCGCGCCGCGGACGCGGTGCGCGGTGTCGCGGAGCCAGTGGGCGCTGCGCTTGGGGATGCGGGTCTGGGTGGGGTAGTCGACGCGGACGAGACCGAAGCGCTGCGCGTAGCCGTACGACCATTCGAAGTTGTCCAGGAAGGACCAGGCGAGGTAGCCGCGGACGTCGGCTCCTCGGGTACGGGCCTCGGCGACGGCGGCCAGGTGGGCGGCGAGGTAGGCCGTGCGGGCGGTGTCGTCGACGAAGCCGTCGGGGCCGGGGCGGTCGTCGTAGGCGGCGCCGTTCTCGGTGATCACCATCGGCGTGCCGGGGTAGTCGCGGGAGACGCGGAGCAGCAGCTCGGTGAGGTCGTGCGGCATGACCTCCCAGCCGAGACCGGTGAGCGGGAGGCCGCCGTGCGGGAGGTTGCGGGTGATCGGGACGCCGTGCGCGTCGTGGGTCGCCCCGCCGCCGTCGACGCCTGAACTCCGCATCGAGCGGTAGTAGTTGACGCCCAGGGTGTCGATGGGCGCGGCGATGGTCGCCAGGTCGCCGTCCTGGATCGGGATCTCGATCCCGTGGACGGCCAGGTCGTCGATCAGGTCCTGGGGGTAGCGGCCGCGCAGGATGGGGTCGAGGTAGAAGCGGAAGCCGAAGGCGTCGGCCCGGCGGGCGGCCTCGCGGTCGGCCGGGGAGCCGGTCGCGGGGCCGCTGGTGCCGAGGAGGTGGGTGACGGCCAGGTCGAGGGGGCGGCGCGCGGCCGAGCGCAGCCGCCGGACCGCGAGGCCGTGGCCCAGGTGCAGGTGGTGCACGGCGCGCACCCCGTCGGCGAGGGAGCGGCCGCCCGGCGCGTGGACGCCTTCGACATGGCCCAGGACGGCCGAGCAGAACGGCTCGTTGAGCGTCGTCCAGTGCTCGACGCGGTCGCCGAGGCGGTCGTGGACCAGCTCCGCGTAGTCGGCGAAGCGGTAGGCCGTGTCGCGGGCCGGCCAGCCGCCGGCGTCCTGGAGCTCCTGGGGCAGGTCCCAGTGGTAGAGGGTCGGCCAGGGGGTGATCCCGCGCGCCAGGAGTTCGTCGACCAGCCGGTCGTAGAAGCCGATGCCGGCCGGGTTGACGGGGCCGCGCCCGTGCGGCTGGACGCGGGACCAGGAGACGGAGAAGCGGTACGTGTCGAGGCCGAGGGCGGCGAGCAGGGCGACGTCCTCGGGCATGCGGTGGTAGTGGTCGCAGGCGATGTCGCCGTCGTCGCCGTTGTCGACGGCTCCCGGGACTCGGCAGAAGGTGTCCCAGATGGAGGGGGTCCGGCCGTCCTCGGCGGTCGCCCCCTCGATCTGGAAGGCGGAGGTGGCGACGCCGAAGCGGAAGTCCGGTGGCAGCCGGTCGATCAGCGCGTCATGGGCGGCGGTGGCGGACGGCGCGGTGGTGGTCATGCGGGGCTCTCTCCTCGCTCGGTGGGAAGCGGAACGCGCGGGGGCGCGGCGCGCGGACGGCCCGGACGCCGTCGTGGACGTCCGGGCCGCACGGGTGGCGGGTCAGGGCAGACGGTGGTCGGCGTTCAGCACGGCACCGCGTTCGGGGCGGTAGAGGTCGAAGCCCCGGGTGTCGCACTGCAGGCCGCCGACGATGCAGTGGTCGACGAGGGCCTTGAGGGTGCGCTCCTCCCACGCGTTGAAGAAGTCGTAGTGGAAGGAGTAGCCCTTGCCGCTGGAGAGGCGGACCTGGGACATGTCGCCGTTGACCGGCCAGGCCATCTTGAACTCGATCATCGGCAGGGCGACCGGGTGGGAGGCCGGGCACATGTTGTCGTTGGTGCCCGGCTTGACGACCGTGTAGGACATGTGGCTCTTGTGGTCGGGAGTGTCGAGGTACTTCCCGTCCCAGCAACTGGGTGCCTGGAAGCGGAGGTTGAGCTGCACGTCGGGCCGGCTCGGGCAGCTCGCGGGGAAGTCGGTGTTGAAGAAGCTGTCACCGCATTCCCAGCCCTCGACGAAGCCCTTGTGGTTGCGGAACTCCTGGGCGCTCTGGGTCGGGCTGCCGACGATGAACCGCAGTCCCTTGGGGAAGGGCCGCACGCTGCGGTAGTCCGTGACACCGGCCTTGTAGTAGATGACCTGGGGGCCCACCGGGAGGATCTTGGTGTTCCCCTTGTACAGCGAGGGCATCCAGTACGCCGACGCGTCCGCGGGCGCGGTGCAGGCGGTGGGGCCCGGGGTCAGCGACGCGGTGGTGGAGTGGGCGTTGGTGGTGGTGTTGCCCATGAAGGTGTGGTCGTGGGAGGCGCCGGGTTGCCCCGGGTAGAGGATCGGGTCGTCCGCCGCGGTGTGGGTGACGGCGCAGCCGGCCTGGAACTCGTGGTGGTAGGCCGGCGGCGGGACCGCCGTCGACGGAGTGACGCCGGTGACCTGCGGGTTGGCGGGGATGTAGCCGTCGCCGTCGGGGTCGTCGCCCGAGGCGAGGGCGGACGCGCTGCTCACGTGTCCGGCGTGGGCGGAGACGGTCGGCGTGCTGTCGTGGGTGGAGGCGGAGGCGGCCGTGAACGCGTTCGCGGACAGCGCCGAGACACCCAGGGCGGTGGCGAGAAGGAGCGCGGACAGGGTCCTGCCACGGATTCTCATGAGATCTCCTCGGTCGGTGGTACGGGCGGCGGGGGGGGGGGGGGGGGGGCCCCCCCCCCCCCCCCGGGGGGGGGGGGGGGGGGCCGGGGGGGGCGGGCGCGCGGTTACGCCCACCACCGGCGGGGGGATACCCCC
>NZ_JBVJGU010000006.1:55448-397217 GCF_055587165.1 Streptomyces sp. NPDC048353
CACCCCGTGGGGTGGGCTTTCTCGCCCCGGTCAGGGGTGCAAGACTCTTATTATACTTAGGGGCCGGGGGGGGGCGGGGGGGGGGGCGGCGGGGGGGGGGGGCCCCCCCGCCCCCGCGCCGGTTGCGGCGGGTGCGGCTCAGGCGGTGCCTGTCAGCTGTAGACGCCGAACTCGTGGAGCGAGTAACCCCAGCCGGTTCCCCGCGCGGTGAGCTGGAGCTTCACGTAACGGGCGGTCGTGGCGGCTTGGATGGTGTCGATGTCCCCGTTGCCCGTGGTGGTGGTGTGGACGGTCCGCCAGGCGTTTCCGTCGTCGGACACCTGCACCTCGTAGGACCTGGCGTAGGCGGGGTCCCAGACGAGCTGGAGCGTGCGGATCGGCTTGGCGGAGCCGAGGTCCACCTGGATCCACTGGGGGTCGCTCCAGTCGCTGGCCCAGCGGGTGCCGGTGTTGCCGTCGGTGGCGTTGGAGGCGGGGCAGGGGCAGTCGCCGTAGGAGGCCTGGGACGAGGAGGCGGTGGTGGGCCGGCCCTGGGCGAGGTTCGTTCCGTTCACGGGCGGGGCGACGACCTTGACGGATTTCGTCTCGATTCCGGCGTTGCCGCGGCCGTCCTCGGCCTGGATGTAGACCTTCCAGACCCCGAGCTTCTCGGGAGCGGTGACGGCGAAGGTGCCGTTACCCAGGGAGCGGTACCGCGCGTCGACGAGACGCTTGTCGCCGTTGGCGTAGTTTCCGCTGAGGTAGATCTTGGGTGTGATCGGGTCGCCTTCGGGGTCACGGATGTCGGCGCGGACCGTGAACTCGCCCCCCGCCGGGGCCGCGGAGGCCGGGCTGACGGTCATGTTGGTGATGACGGGCGGGGTGTTGGCGCCCGCGGAGCCGGTGTACGCCTTCTTGACGGCGTAGTAGGAGAGCCGCTTCAGGCCGTCGGGCAGGAGGTTGAACCAGACGCCGCCGAAGTCGTGTTCGAGGCCGTAGTGGAAGAGGGTGGCGCCGAGGGCGACGCCCTGGTGGCCGGTGACGCAGCCCCAGGCCTTGGTGTAGCCGTCGGCCTTCTGGACGTCGGTGGGCTCGTCCGGGATGCCGTTGACGTCGTTCGGGACCTCCCACTCGCCGGCGGGGCCGCCCTCGGTGATGACGTACGGCTTGGTGTAGCCGCCGTCGATCCAGTCCTGGCGCACCTTGCAGAGGTTGGCGTAGGAGTTCATCGAGTACAGGTCGAGGTCGGGGGCGTTGCGCTTGTAGTACGGCCAGGCACCGGTCCACGCGTCCGTGGAGGTCACGGGGTGGTCGGGGTCGATGGAGTGGATCTTCTTGGCGACATCGTTGACGAAGGTCGTGTACGCGTTGCGCTGGGCCTCCAGCTCGGCGCCGCCGTAGCAGTTCTGCAGGCCGAGGACGGACTCGTTGCCGACGTTCCACATGAGCGTCGCCGGGTGGGACTTGTAGGTGTCGACCCACGTGGCGAACTCGGTGAGCATGGTGTTCTTGTACGTCGTGTCGGTGACGTAGTTGACGCACCCGCCGGCGCCGGGACCGCCGCCGGGCTGGAGCCAGAAGCCGTTGATGACCTTGAGCCCCTGGGCGGCCGCGGCGTCGAGCAGGGGTTTGCTGGAGGCGTCGGTTCCCCAGGTCCGCACGGTGTTGACGCCCATGGACTTCAGGTCCGGCATGTAGCGGGGAGCGTCGGCCATCGCCGGGCCCCAGGTGAGGCCCTTGACCGTGTACGGCTGTCCCCCGACGGTCAGTTGCCAGTTCCCCTGGGATCCGGTCACCTTGACCGCGCCGCCCGGCGGTGGGGTGGTTCCGCCGTCGGAGCCGTAGACCTGGAACTCCCACAGGGAGTAGCCGTAGCCGCCGGAGCGGGCGAGGCCCTGCATGCGCACGTACCGGCCCGAGCCGGAGACGGCGAGGTCGTCCGTGCCGCCGTCGCCACCCGTCACCGTCTTCAGGGTGCGCCAGTCGGTGCCGTTGTCGGACGCCTGGATCTCGTAGTTCCTGCCGTAGGCGCCCTCCCAGGTCAGGACGGTGCGGCTGAGGTCCTTGCGCGCGCCGAGGTCGACCTGGATCCACTGGGAGTCCGTCCACTGGCTCGCCCAGCGGGTACCGGTCAGGTTGCCGTCGACCGCGGCGGCCGC
Organism: Streptomyces sp. NPDC048353; assembly: GCF_055587165.1. Lineage (NCBI taxonomy): Bacteria > Bacillati > Actinomycetota > Actinomycetes > Kitasatosporales > Streptomycetaceae > Streptomyces > Streptomyces sp. NPDC048353. The sequence goes on from NZ_JBVJGU010000006.1 coordinate 57,587, forward strand.
ACCATAGGCGTCGCCCTCGGTCGACGAGGCGGTGGCCGTCTTGCCCTGGGAGAGAAGCGTCTCGGCGGCCTGTGCCTGCGGGGCCAGGCTCAGGGTGAGCGAGGACGCGAGAAGGGCGCCGAGCGTCACGAGGGACATTCCGTGGCGCCCACGGGAACGAGCGGGCGCGGAGGGGGGACTGGACACATGTGCTCCTGGCTGATTCATGACGCCGGGCACGGTGGACCGGGCCCGCGGGCCGGCTCGCGTGCGGCGCTCCGTGTGGAGGGGGATGCACGGTCTGATCGTGCGGGCCCTTCCGGGCCGGGCCGCGGGGACGTGATCACCCGGCCCGGAAGGGGATCGAGGCCCTCACCGTCGATGGGCGGTGAGGGCGAGGCGTCTCAGGGGAAGGAGACGACGGTCGACGGCACGGTGGAGGTGCCGGCCGGGATGGTGGAGGCCCCGGTGTCGTTGATGACGTGGTTGTAGTGGCCCATGCCGCCGAGGGACACCACCAGGAGGCTGTGGAACTTCACTCCCGGCTTGACCGGTGCCTTGAAGCCGTGGTCCTGGACGATGGTCGGGTCCACGTTGTAGTTGCAGTAGCTGCCGAGACCCCACGCCTCGTGGGTGTTCACCGAGTCGTCGACGCGGTAGGCGGCGTACCCCTTGGTGGAGCCGTTCTGGATGGCCGCCTGGTTGGGAGCGTCGTAGGCCTTCTCGTTCTGGTAGAAGATCGTGCGGCCGCGCTCGCCGTACCACTCCACGTCGTACTTGTTGAAGTGCTCGACGAAGAGGCCGGTGGCGAGCACGTCGTCGCCGTTGACCCGGACGCCGTAGTCGGCGCGGTTGGTCTCCCAGCCCCAGCCCTCGCCGTGGTCGGCACGCCAGACCCAGGTGTGGTCGACGATGGCGTCGTCACTGTTCACGACCATACTGGTGGTGGCCTTGCCGGCCCCCGCGCCGCCGATACGGATGTACACGTCCTGCACGGTGGTGGGGTTGGCGGCGTGGTCGGCGCCCGCGCCCTGCGGTCCGACCTCCAGCAGGGTCGGGGAGTTGACCGCTCCGGCGTCGATCAGGAAGCCGGCCAGCCGGACGCCGTCGACGTCGGCGACGCGCATCGCGGTCACGCCGTTGTCCGGGATGATCGTGGCGAGGCCGAGGCCGAGCACGATGGTGTTGGCGCGGTTCACGTTGATGGTCCGGTCGACGTGGTAGACGCCCGGGGTGAACAGCAGGTGGAGGCCCTGGGCCAGCGCCTGGTTGATGGTCGCGGCGGTGGCGCCCGGCTTGACCACGTAGAACTGGCTCAGCGGGATGGACTCGCCCTGCGGGGTGCCGTTGGCCCAGCTGGTGCCGCGGGCGTTCACGCGCTTGGCGGGCGCGAACACCTTGTACTCGTTGCCGTCCAGGTAGAGGTAGGGCTTCTCCCGGGAGATGGGGGTGGTCTCCAGCGTGGTGTATCGGGGCTCGGGGAAGGCGTTGGCCGGTGCGCCCTGGACGCCAGAGAAGGTCTGGTTCCAGACGCTGTTGGACCAGCCGCCGATGGCGCTGTCCCGGGTGTACCACTGCTGCTGGGAGTAGTTGCCGATCTGGCCGTCGACCTTCGAGTCGGCGATGTAGCCGCCGCTGGCCCAGCCGTAGCCGTTCGGGGCGAGGTTGAGCCCGCCCTTGACGTGCATGCGGCGGAAGGAGGACGCCTGCGAGACGGCCCACCGGTTGGTGCCGTTGACCGGGTTCAGGGTCAGACCCTCGGCGCCGCGCCAGAAGTTCTGCGTGGCGTTGCCGTTGAACCAGCCGGCGTCCACGGTCACGTCGCCGTTGATCGTGGTGTCGCCGGGGCGCAGTCCGAGGCCGGCTATCTGGGTGTAGAAGCCGATCTGCGCGTTCAGGCCGCTGTACGTCCCGGGCTTGAACAGGAAGGCGTGCCGCCCCGCTCCGAACTGGGCCGACTCCTGCTGCCGGAACACCTCGTCCAGCTTGCCCTGGATGCCCGGTGTGGACGGGTCGAAGACGTGGACGTTCGGGCCCAGGTCGCCACCGCCCGGCAGCTGCGGGCCGCCACCGCCGTCGCCGGGGGTGCCGTACACCTGGAACTCCCAGAGCGAGAAACCGTATCCGGTGGCCCGGGTCAGTCCGTTCATCCGGACGTACCGGCCGGAGCCGGAGAGGGAGACGTCGTCGGTGCCGCCGTCGCCGGCCGTGACGGTGGTCAGCGTCCGCCAGTCGGTGCCGTTGTCGGAGGCCTGGATCTGGTAGCTCTTGCCGTACGCGGCCTCCCAGGTGAGGACCGCGCGGTCGAGCGTGGCGCTCTGGCCGAGGTCGACCTGGATCCACTGGGAGTCCTGCCACTGGCTGGCCCAGCGGGTTCCGGTGAGGTTGCCGTCGACGGCGGCGCCGGCCGTGAAGGCGCCCCCCTCGCTCGACGAGGCGGTGGCGGTCTTGCCCTGCGAGAGCAGGGCGGGGGCCGCGTGTGCCGTGGTCGCCGGGGTGACGGCGAGCAGGGCGGCGGCCATGGACGAGACGAGTGCGCCGACGGTGGCCCGTCTGACGGATGAGGCGGGGCGCCGGAAGGCCGGCGGGGACCCGACGGATGGCATGGGGGCTCCTCGGTATACGGAACGGAAACGTGGGAGAGCGCTCTCCGAAACCATGCCCGCCCTGCGAGTGAGCGGTCAAGGAGTAGGACATGGCTTTTCTTTTGGCTTTCATTAAGTGTCGACAGCATGTTCCGGGGCCCCGTCCGGGTCGCGCGCCCGCCCCGTCCGCGGCCCCGTTAAGGTGCACGGGTGGGGAATCGAGGGCCGACTCTGGAGGACGTCGCACGTGAGGCGGGGGTGTCACGGGCGACGGTGTCGCGCGTCGTCAACGGCGTACGCAACGTGGCGCCCGAGATCCAGCAGGCCGTGCGCCACGCCATCGCACGCATCGGCTACGCGCCGAACCAGGCCGCCCGTTCCCTGGTGACGCGGCGCAGCGGCACCGTCGGTCTCGTCTTCTCCGCGACGGGGGAGGCGTTCGCCGCCCGGGTCTTCTCCGACCCCTTCTTCGGACGGGTGGTCGACGGCGTGCTGCCGGCGCTGCGCGAGAGCGGGATCCAGCCGGTGCTGCTGGTGGCCGAGTCGGAGCAGGCCAGGACCCAGCTGGTGGAGTACCTGCGACAGGGGGGCGCCGACGGGGCGCTGGTGGTGTCGCTCGACGAGGACGATCCGCTGCCGGCGATGCTGGTGGCCGCGGGCCTGCCGACGGTGCTCTTCGGCCGCCCGGACGGCGCCGTGCCCTGCGGCTACGTCGACTGCGACAACGAGGCGGGCGCCCGGCTGGCCGCCGAGCACCTCTGGGCGACGGGCCGGCGGCGGCCGGCCACGATCGCGGCGCCCGTGACCGCTCCGACGGCCCGCGCCCGCCTCGACGGGTTCCGGCAGGCGCTCGCGGCCCGTGGGGTGACGTCCGTACCCGTCGTGCGGGGGCGGTTCACGGTGGACTCCGGCAGGCAGGCGATGGCCCGGCTGCTGGAGGAGAACCCGGGGATCGACGCCGTGTTCGCCGCCAACGACCTGATGGCGCAGGGTGCCTGCCAGTACCTGCGCGAGCGGGGGGTGGCCGTCCCCGAGGACGTGGCCGTGGTGGGGTTCGACGACTCCCTGGCGGCGCGGAAGAGCCGGCCGGCGCTCACCACCGTGCGCCAGCCGGTGGAGCGGATGGCGGCCGCCATGGCCCGGCTCCTGGCCGCACAGCTCGACGGCGGCCGGCCTCTCCCCTCGCCGCTCCCGGCCGTGCGGGACGGCGGCCGGCCCGAACCTCCTTCGCAGGTGTTCGAGCCGGTGCTCGTGGTACGCGAGTCCGCGTGACCCGCGGCCCCCGCGGGGGCCGGTGCGTCAGCGGCTCCCCTCCCGGTGGGCCCGGATAATGTCGGCGTACCGGTGCCCGCTCGTCTTCACGGTCCGGCGCTGCGTGGCGTAGTCGACGTGGACGAGGCCGAAGCGCTTGTCGTAGCCGTACGCCCACTCGAAGTTGTCCAGGAGCGACCAGGCGTAGTAGCCGGCCAGCGGGGCTCCCTTGCGCACCGCGCGGGCGCAGGCGGCCAGGTGCCCCTCCAGGTAGCGGGTGCGGTCGGGGTCGTGGACCGCGCCGTCGGGGCCGACGGTGTCGGGGAAGGCCGAGCCGTTCTCGGTGACGTAGAGCCGGCGCACGCCGTACTCCTCGGTGAGGCGCAGCAGGAAGGACTCCAGCCCGTCGGCGTCGATCTGCCAGTCCATGCCGGTGCGGGGCACGTCGGGGAGGCGGACCTCGCGGGCGTACGGGACGGAGCCCGCCGGGTCGTCGGCGACGGTGACCGGGAAGTAGTAGTTGAGGCCGTGCCAGTCGAGCGGGGCGGCGATGGTCTCGGCGTCGCCGGGGCGTTCGGGCAGCTCGACTCCGTACAGCTCGCGCATGTCGGCGGGGAAGCCGCGGCCGTAGACGGGGTCCAGCCACCAGCGGTTGGTGTGCCCGTCCATGCGGAGGGCGGCGGCGATGTCCTCGGGCCGGGTGGACGCGGCCTCGACCGTGGAGTGGTTGGTGACCAGGCCGATCCGCGCGTCCGGCGCGGCCGCGCGTACGGCCTGGACGGCGAGGCCGTGGGAGAGCAGGAGGTGGTAGGAGGCGCGGACGGCGGCCGTCAGATCGGTGAGCCCGGGGGCCATCCGGCCCTCCAGGTGGCCGATCCAGCCCGAGCAGAGCGGCTCGTTGAGGGTGGCCCACTGGGTGACCCGGTCCCCCAGCCGTTCGGCGACGACGGTGGCGTAGGCGGCGAGGTGTTCGGCGGTCTCGCGCTCGGTCCAGCCGCCGCGGTCCTGGAGGGCCTGCGGCAGGTCCCAGTGGTAGAGGGTGACGGAGGGCGTGATGCCGGCGTCGAGGAGGCCGTCGACGAGCCGGTCGTAGAAGTCGAGCCCGGCCGCGTTGACGGGGCCGTCACCGCCGGGGACGACGCGCGGCCAGGCGACGGAGAGGCGGTACGCGTCGGTGCCGAGGCCCTTCATCAGGGCGACGTCCTCGGGCCAGCGGTGGTAGTGGTCGCAGGCGATGTCGCCGTGGTCGCCGTTGTCGATCGCTCCGGGCACGCGGCTGAAGGTGTCCCAGATGGAGGGAGCGCGGCCGTCCTCGTCGACGGCGCCCTCGATCTGGTACGCGGAGGTCGCCGTCCCCCAGGAGAAGTCCGGGGGGAACGCCTCCAGATCGAGCGGGCGGGAGTCGGTGGATTCGGACACAGGGAACCTCTTCGTGATCGATGTGGTGAAGGGCGTCACTTGACCGCACCCGCGGTGAGGCCGGTGACGAGATAGCGCTGGAGCAGGAGGAACCCGATGACGACGGGGAGGCTCACCACGAGGGAGGCGGCCATCACCTGGTTCCAGTAGACGTCGTTCTGCGTGGCGTAGCCCTGGAGGCCGACGGCGAGGGTGCGGGTGGTGTCGTTGGTCATGACGGAGGCGAAGAGGACCTCGCCCCAGGCGGTCATGAAGGCGTAGACGGCGACGGCGATGATTCCGGGGACCGCCGCCGGGACGATCACGCGGAACAGCGCGCTGATCGGTCCGCAGCCGTCGACCTTGGCCGCCTCGTCGAGTTCCCGGGGGATCGAGTCGAAGTAGCCGGTCAGCATCCAGATGGAGAACGGCAGCGAGAAGGTCAGATAGGTGAGGATCAGGCCTTCGCGCGAGCCGAAGAGGGCGATGCCGGTGGCGTTGCCGATGTTGACGTAGATGAGGAAGAGCGGCAGCAGGAAGAGGATGCCGGGGAACATCTGCGTCGAGAGGACCGTGACCGTGAAGACCCGCTTGCCGCGGAAGGTGTAGCGGCTGACGGCGTACGCGGCGAAGATCGCGACGGTGACCGAGAAGACGGTGGCCGCCCCCGCCACGATCAGGGAGTTCACGAAGTAGTCGGCGAGCGGGACGGTGTCCCAGATGTCGACGTACGGGCGGAGGGTGAGGCCGGAGGGGATCCACTCGAACTTGCCCGAGACGTCCTCCAGCGGCTTGAGGGAGCTGGAGATCATCACGTACACCGGCAGCAGGACGAAGCCGGTGAGCAGGGTGAGGAAGATCCGGCGGGTCCAGAGGAAGGAGCGGGGCGCCGCCATCGGGGAGCGGACGGACCTCGGGGGCCGGGCGGTCCGGTGCCCGCGTGCGTGCTCAGGCATCGGTGGCCTTCCTTCCCCGGGTGGTGAGCAGGAGGTAGACGCCCGTGACGACGAGGAGGAAGAGCAGGAGCAGCACGGACATGGCCGAGCCGGTGCCGAAGTTCCAGGTCTGGAAGGACGATTGGTAGATGTGGAGGGAGATCAGGTCGGCGGCCTCGGGAGCGGCCTTGCCGAAGAGCACGAACGGCGTGTTGAAGTCGTTGAACGTCCACAGGAACAGCACGAGGACGAGGACCTGGTTGACCGGTCGCAGGGACGGCAGGGTGATGTGGCGGATCTGCTTCCAGACGCCGGCGCCGTCGAGGGCGGCGGCCTCGTACATGTCACGGGGGATGTTCTGGAGTCCCGCCATGACGGTGAGGAAGGCGAAGGGCCAGCCCTTCCACACGGAGACGATGAGCAGGGCCCAGAAGCTGTTGTCACCGATGAGCCAGAAGGCGGGGCTGTCCCCGATGCCGAGCTGGTCGTGCAGGACGTGGTTGATGAGGCCGTTGTCGCGCTGGAACATGAACGCCCAGGTGATGACGGCCGCGTAGACGGGCAGGGCGTACGGGACGAGGAAGAGGGTCCGCAGGAGGCCCCGGCCGCGGAAGTTCTCCTGGAGGAAGACCGCCGCGGCCGTCCCCAGCAGCCAGCACAGGCCCACGGAGAGGACGGTGAACAGGCAGGTGGTGAGGAAGGAGCCGAGCAGGGCCTGGCCGACGGGTGCGTCGAAGTCGACCGAGACGGCGAAGTTGTCGAGCCCGGACCAGGGGGCCTCCGACCAGTTCCGGATGTAGAACTGGGTGAGCTCCTTGAAGCTCATGGTGATGCCCATGAGCATCGGCACGAGGTGGACGAGGAGTTCGAGGAGGAGGGCGGGCAGGAGCAGGAGGTACGGCAGTGCGGTGCGGCGGCGCCCGGAGCGGCGTGGTGCGGGTGCCTCTCCGGGTGCGGCCTCGCGCACCGCCGGCTCACTCTCGAGAGTGGCGGTGGTTCTGGTCATGGGAGGGGCTGCCTACTTCTTGGGCATCTGCTGCTGGGCCTTGTCGAGCTTGGCCCGGACGGACTCGGTGGTGACGGCCCGGCCGGCGGCGGCGTCGGCGAAGAGCTCCTTGACCGCGGTGCCGACGACGGTCTCGAACTGCGATTCCTCGGGGACCTGCGGCAGGGCGGCGGCGCTGGTGGCGAGGGTGTCGCGGATGACGGCGAGCGACGGGCCGGCGAACTCCGGGGCCTTCTGGGCGCTCTTGACCGGCGGGACGGAGCCGTAGGCCTTGTTGAGCATGGTCTGCTCTTCGTCGCTGGTCATGAACTTCACGAACTTCAGGGCGCCGTCGAGGTTCTTGGTGTTCTTGAAGACGGCCATGTTGATGCCGGCAACCATGGAGTTGGTCTGGGTGCCCTGCCCGGGCTTGCCGGACCGGACGGGGGCGGGGGCGACGCCCCACTCCTCCTCGGACATGCCCTGGGAGGCGAAGGTCTGCGACGGCGTCTGCCACAGGACCATGCCGGTCCGGTCCTTGGCGAAGTCGCTGAGCGACTGGTTCTGGGCGTACTCGGCGTTGCCCGGGGCGACGATCTTCTGGGTGGCCATCAGGTCGACGTACTGCTTCACGGCGGCGACGGCGCCGTCGGAGGTGAAGTCGGCCTTGCCGTCGGGGGTGAAGAACTCGGCACCGTGCTGCTTGCCGAACACGAAGACCTGGTGGATGTTGTTGGAGAGGTTGGAGCCCTCGACGCCTATGCCCCACTTGCCGTCCTTGCTGATCTTCTTGCCGGTGGCGATCAGCTCGTCCCAGGTCGTCGGCGGCTTCTCGATACCGGCGTCCTTGAACATCTTCTTGTTGTAGTAGAGCGCGTAGGCCATGGAGTAGAGCGGGACGGCGGCCGGGTCCTGGCCGGGGACGCCGGTGGAGCCGAGCGCGGAGTCGACGAAGCGGTCCTTGCCGCCGATGGCCTGGAAGTTCTTCGAGTCCCAGGGGAGCAGCGCGCCGGTGGACTGGAGGGAGGCGCTCCAGGTGTTGCCGATGTTGAGGACGTCGGGGCCCTGGCCGGAGGTGGTCGCGGTGAGGATGCGGTTGAGCAGGTCGGACCAGGGGATGACCTCCAGCTTGACCTTGATCCCGGTCTCCTTCTCGAACTGGTCGAGTTCGGGCTGGAGCACCTTCTTGTCGACCTCCAGGCTGGAGCCCTGGTTGGAGGCCCAGTAGGTCAGGGTCTTCGGCTGCGAGGCGTTGTCCCCTCCCCCGCCGCACGCGGTGGCGGTGAGGACGAGGGACAGGGTGACGGCACCGGTGACTGCGGCTCTGATTCTGCGCATGGCTCCTGGGCCCTTTCGGGGGTGACGGGAGGGCCGACACGGTGAGGGCGCCCGGGCCGCTCTCCGTCACATCGGCTTAATTTAGGATGTGAGTTAAACCCCATGAGAAGGTCGCGTCAAGGCCTGTCATGCGGGTATGTTGCACCGGACGACTGCAGAGACGGGGACCCAAGTGCACGCGAGAAGTGGCCGCACGGTGCGTGACCTGCGACGCGAGAACCGCACCGCGGTGCTGCGCAGGCTGTACTTCGACGGGCCGATGAGCCGCCTCGTGCTCGGCCCCGCGACCGGACTGAGCTCGGGCTCGGTCAGCAACGTCGTCGCCGAACTCGTCGCCGAGGGTCTGGTCGAGGAGGCCGGAAGCGTCGACTCGGCCGGCGGACGGCCCCGTACGCTCCTGCGCATCTCCCCCGCCAGCAGCTGCATGATCGGCGTGGACATCGGCGAGACCCGCGTCAGGATCGAACTCTTCGACCTCACCCTCACCGAGCTCGCGCGCGCCGAGCGGCCGCTGGCCAGCTCGGGGCCGCGCACGGCGCGCTACGACGTGGAGGTCATCGTCGGCCACCTGCGCGACGGCATCGCCGAGGTGCTGCGGATCGCGGACGTACCACCGGAGCGCCTGCTCGGCGTCGGCGTGGGCGTCCCCGGAATCGTCTCCCGCACCGGTGAGGACGGCTCGGTGGTGCACGGTCAGACCATCGGCTGGCACGCCGTCCCGCTGGAGCGACTGCTGCGTTCCGCCGTGGAACTGCCGGCGGGTGTGCCGTACTGGATCGACAACGGCGCCAAGACCCTCGGCCAGGCCGAGATGTGGTTCGGCGCCGGACGTGGCGCCCGCAGCGCGGTGGTCGTCCTCTTCGGCTCGGGCGTCGGCGCCTGCGTGGTCTCGGACCCGCTGGGGCCGGGACGGGCCCTGGAGTGGGGGCATCTGACCGTACGGGTCCGGGGGCGCCGCTGCCGCTGCGGCGCGCAGGGCTGCCTGGAGGCGTACGCGGGAGCGGAGGCGCTGCTGGAGCGCTGGCGCGAGGCGGGCGGGCAGCCGCCGGCCGACGCCGACGAGGAGACGGCCCTGACGGCGATGCTCGCCGCCGCCTACCCCCCCGACCCCGGCACGGAGCCCGACCTGACGGCGCTCGCCGTCCTGGAGGAGACCGCCGAATACCTCGGGGCGGGCTTCTCCGATCTGATCAACCTCTTCCAGCCGGAGCGCATCCTCGTCGGCGGCTGGGCCGGCCTCCAGCTCGGCGCGCGCTTCCTGGAGACCGTGACGGCGTACGCGCGGCAGTACGCGCTGCGCTACCCGGCCAGCCGGACCGGCATCGCCCTGGGCACCCTCGGCCCGGAGGCGGTCACCGTGGGAGCGGCCCTGCTGCCCCTGGCCGACTTCTTCGCCCGGGGCGGCCGCCGCCCGGAGACGGCGCCCATCACCCCCGCCCCCGCCTGGCAGGCCGCCCTCCAGGACCGCGTGACGACCTGATCCGTCGGTAGGGTCACCTCCCGGGTCTGCGCAGGCCACGACCGGGCCGTCCGCGCGAGACCCGGTGTCGTCGTGTTGCTCACGTGGGGTGTGAGGCGGGAGTCGACTGGGAAGTCAACGCCCGTCGCAAAGACGGAGGGTGTTTCTGTGGAGGGGGCTTTCTTGAGCGGGTCACGTGCTGGCGGCGCTTTCACCGCCGCGACCGTGTGTGTCATCGGTGCCGGCCTGTCGGGCCTGGCGACCGCCCGCGCGCTCGCGAACCGGGGCATCGACTTCGTCTGCCTGGAGAAGGCGCCGGACGTGGGCGGGCTCTGGCGACGGCCGGGGGCGGGCGAGCGCGGCCCGGCGTATCTGTCGCTGCACCTCAACAGCGCCAGACAGCTGACGGGTTACGCCGAGTTCCCGATGGCCGACGACCTCCCGCTCTATCCCCGGCACGACGACGTCGCCGCCTATCTGCGCTCCTTCGCCGAGTGGGCCGGTCTGCTGCCGCGGATCGAACTGCGCACCGAGGTGCTCTCGGCACGGCAGGACGCCGACGGGGCCTGGACGGTCGTCAGCCGGGACGCGGCGGCCGAGGTGACGGAACGCCGCTTCTCGCACGTGATCGTCGCCTCGGGCCACAACACCGAGCCCGCGCTGCCCGATCCGCTGCCGCCGGGCGCCGAGTCCTTCGAAGGAAGGATTCTGCACTCGATGGACTACCAGACAGGGAAGGACTTCGCCGGGCAGCGCGTGGTCGTCGTGGGCCTCGGGGCGTCGGCCGTCGACATCGCCGCGGACCTCTCCCGGCACGCCGCGCGGACCGTGCTGTCCGTCCGCCGTGGTCTGCACATCGTGCCCAAGCAGCTCTTCGGCATGTCCGTCGACCTGATCGCCGAAGCGCCCTGGTGGGCCGCGATGTCCCTCGCCGAACAGCGGCGCTTCGTCGAGCAGGCGCTCTTCGTGGCGCGCGGCCGGCTGTCGGACTACGGCCTGCCCGAGCCCGACCACCCCGTCTTCTCCTCGGCCGTCACGATCTCGGACGAGATCCTGAGCCGGATACGGCACGGCGCGGTGCTGCCGAAGCCCGCAATCGAGTCCCTGGCCGGCAGCGGGGTGTCCTTCACCGACGGGACCTCGGTCGAGGCCGACGCGATCGTCTACTGCACCGGCTTCCGCATGGCCTTCCCCTTCCTCCCCGACGGTTGCCCCTCGGACCCGCGGCGCGGGGCGGTCGAGCTGTACCGGCGCATGGTCGCCCCCGACCGTCCCGGGCTGCTCTTCGTCGGCCTGATCCGCCCGGTCGGGTCGATCACCCGGCTCGTGGAGGCCCAGGCACGGTGGGTGGCGCAGGTCGTCGCCGACGACATCGTCCTGCCGTCGACGGACGTCATGCGCGAGGAGATCCGCACGTACCTGAGCGGCGTCGAGGAGCGTTACGGACGGTCGGAGGGATCCTCCATCCAGGTGGACGTCGGTCCCTATCTGCGGGATCTGCGGGAGTTGCAGGACGCCTGACCGTCCGGTTCGCCCTCTCGTGGGAGCCGTCGACCGTCACCCCGCCCTGGAGGGGTCAGGGGCGACGGTCGACGCGTGCGGAGGCACGTGCATGACGGGGTGTCACGTCAGCTGGCGCGGCGCCGACGGCGCGAGGTGACAGCGGCGTGGGGCGGCGGAGTTGGGGGGCGGGCACACGGCATCACATCTCCAGACCCGAGCCTGCGGCCGGGGCCTGTCCGACCCGCCCCCCATCGCCGCGAGTCCCTCACGATCTCCGACCGGCCATCAGCACAGACCATACGACAGGCCTGCCCGCACGACTCCGACGCCGTGATCACACCAGCCACAGCGAGATCACTCCACGGGCGACGAGCCCTCCCGCTGGCCGGGGTGGGTTCCGGAGGTGAAGGCAAGAATGTCGAGGACCGCCGAGCGCAGGCTCCCGAAGTGACGGTGCACGCCGTCCACCGCAACGGGAGCGTTGACGCCCCACACCGTCATGCCGGCACGCAGCCCGGACCACACCCCGGACGGGGCGTCCTCGATCACCAGACAGTCCTCCGGCTCGGCACCGAGCCGCTTGGCAGCCAGCAGATACGGGACGGGCGAGGGCTTGCCTTCCTCCACGGAGGCGGCATCCACGATGACGTCCGGCACCGGCAAGCCGGTCCGGGCGAAGCGTCCGCGCACCCGGTGCTCGTCATTCGACGTCACCAACGCCCACCCCGTGGAGGGCAGAGCGCCGAGCAGCTCAGGGGGCGGAGAAAATGCGGTGCGTGCCGGCACCGCGCTGGTCAGACTCGCTGACATGAACGAGAAGATCACCCGCATCAACCCCGAGCAGCTGCATGAGACACCCGGCTACCACCACATCACCGTGGTGGAGGCAGGCCGTACCGCCTATCTGGCGGGGCAGTGCCCGCTTGATCGGAAGGGTGACCTCGTCGGTTCCGGTTCCCTCGAGACGCAGGTCGACCAGGTGGTCGCCAACGCGCTCGCCGCCCTGGCAGCGGTGAGTGCCCAGCCTGAACATGTGGTGCGGTCGGTGATCTACGTGCGGAGCGACGAGAGGGACGCTCTCGGAGCCGCATGGCGTCGGCTCACCGAGTCTGCCTTGGGCCCGGCGTTCACCACCGCCAGCACGCTCCTGGGCGTCGCCCAACTGGGCTTTCAGGGGCAGCTCGTCGAGGTGGATCTCACCGTGGCGTTGCCTGACTGACTTCGAACGATCTTGATGGCATGGGCGGTCCGAGCCGGAAGCTCTGCGTTAGTGCAGTTGCCAACGGAGGAGAGCCCGCGCCAAGGGCTCCCCGGTACGGTGCGCGTAGAGCGTGCGTTCCTTGATCTCGCGCACCGCGGGCGCCATCCGGGGCCGCCGCAGCAGGACTTGTGGAACCTGATGCCCGCGTTCAGGACCACCGACAGGGCTCGCCAGGCGTCCGTGTCACGGCGCCGGGGCGTGGCGAACGCCGAACCGGCGTGGATCATCGCCTTCGCACAGCGCGGACAGCGCCGCTCGCGTTCGGGGCCGTACGCCTGCTTGTACGAAGCCCGGCAGGGCAGACAGACGTACGAGGTCTTTCCATGGCTCATACGTGCAGGCTAGAGCCACGCACGCTCCGACCGCCACGCCATTACGTGTGCGTGAGGCGCAGGGTGAGACAGCCCGATCGATAGGGGCGTGATCAGGCGTGCGGCCCGGGGCTCAGCTCGCCGACCAGCACGGTGCGGACGATCGGCGGCCGTCCCCAGAGGGCCAGGATCTCGTTGGAGAGGTCGACGAGCCGGCCGTGGTCGCGTAGGCCGTGTGTGGTGATGCCGGCTGCCGCCAGGCTGCGGGGGACGGCCTTGGCGTCCAGGAGGGCCCGCCACTCCGCCGGCCCGATGTCGAGGTACTCCAGACCGGTGAGCCTGCCGATCTGCCGGGGGTCGGCGAGGGTGCCCGGGTAGGCGGTGAGGGTGCGCAGGCGCGGTAGTCCGACCACAGGGGCGAGGTCGACCGGCGCATCGTCCCACACCCCGATGCAGAGCACCTCCAACTCCGCGTGCGCGGCGGCCTCGACGCCGCGCAGGTGGGCCACGTTGACGTGGGCGACCGCCGGTTCCTCGGTCCGCCGGCGGGAGCCGGACCGCCGTCGGCCGCGCGGCTTGACCCGCCGCACCAGGTCGGTGAGCGAGTCGGCGATCAGCTCGGCGCCGAGGAACGACTCGTGGCTCAGCAGCACGATCTGCCCGGTGTGGCCGGCCGGCCCTGGGGTCAGGTCGACCGCGAGCCGGTCGCCGCCGCCGTTGTCCCCGAAGACGATCCAGCCGGGCGAGCCGACGAGGCCCTGGACGGCGGCGTCGGGCGGGGTGACAGCGGCCTCGCAGGCCGCGAACCTCCAGGGCGCCGGCCGGGACGCCGAGTCGGCGACGTACACGTCGTCCAAGGGGAAGGGTTCGCATCCGACGGTGTCGTACACCCCGGCTCGGTCGTCGCCGTGCGCGTCTTCCCGCCTCCACCGCACGACCCGGTAGAGGGCCCGCAACTCGTCGGGAAGTCGCAGGCCGAGACGCGCTTCGGTGGCGGCGATCTCCTCGTCGCCGGCGCCGATGGCGCCGGGCAGCCGTGCGCGCAACCGCCGCTCCAGCGCCACCGGGTCAGCCGACCGGGCCGGGTGCGCGGCCGGGGCCGAGGAGGGCAGCCGGCGCCAGGGCTCGGGGACCGCGCCCTCGACCAGCAGGAGCGCCCCGCCGCCCGCCGGTCCGGACTCCACGGCCGGGCTGGGGCCCCTCACCCGCAGCCGGGTCCTGCCCGAGGGGGTGACCCGGGCGGAGAAGGTCACGGACTCCACGCCGGCCCCTTCGAGGGCGTCCCTCACCCGCTCGACGGCCTCCCGCTCCGCGGCCGAGGCCCTCCCGCGCGGACGGGACCGTGACGACCACGCCTCCCGGCCTACCGCACCGGACAGGTGCACCGTCCCGTCCTCGTCCTGCGCCTCGCTCCCGGCCGCCCACTCCCGCAGGAGCGGCGCCCACGTGTCGAAGGAGTGCAAGGACGGCGCGGAGGGGACGGAGGCCGGCTCGTTCATGGGCCGACCCTATGCCGCGCCTCTCGCGACGCAGCGCCCGGATGTCGCCCTCTGATCCGGGGCCGTCCGCGCAGGCTTCCGTGGCCCGAGGTCAGTCCGCGTACACGAAGACCAGGCACAGGGCCGCGAACGGCACGACGGACGTGCCGAGCAGCGTCAGCACCGCCGGGACCGCCGCCGTCAGGCGCTCCTTGCCCTTGCGCCGGCCCGCGCGGAACACGAAGCGGCCCGAGGTGAACGGCAGCGCCAGCAGGGCGAGGACGAGCAGCGGCACCAAGAACCGGCTGAACGCGGTGGTGCCGGTGTCGGTGATCAGACGCCAGGCCGTCGTCCCGAAGATCAGTGCCGGGCCGGCCAGCAGGCCGGCCGAGAGGGCCGACGCCACGGCGACGGTCAGCCCTTCGGTCACCCGCTCGGCACGCGAACCCGCCCGGAGCGCTCCCGGCATCCCGCTGTTCTCCACGTTCATCCCCCCGGCAGCAGCCGCCGTGCGGTCTGGCCGGTGTGCGGTCGATCCGCTCCGTCCCTGGCCGGCGGAACCGGCAGCACAGGCACGGGTCTGCGGACACGATGGTCTCATGCGCCCCCGCGGCGTCGTCGCGGGGGACGACCACATGCCGCGTACGTCTGCGCCCGTCCCACGGGGGCGCACCACCCGGCGTCGCCACCACGGCGCTCCTCGGTGGGGGGGGCGGTCAGTCGCGGGCGGGCGGGACCGGATCACGAAAGCCACGGCGACGGGCCGCACCCGGCCGGCAGCGCAGCAGACGTCCCAGAATCAACCCGCCGCCGCGAAGCGCGCCGTGGCGGTGGAGCGCCCGCACCGCGTAGGTGGAACAGCTCGGGGTGTACGGGCAGCGCGCCGGCCGCGCCGGGCTGACCTCGGCACGGTAGTGGCGTACGTACCGGTACATCACGGCGGCCAGCCACCCGCCCGGAGGGGGCGCGACGGGGTCCGCGCCGTGGCCGGCAGCCGTGAGCGAAGGGCGCAGAACGGCGGACAGCAGAGCCGCCTGCGTCCACACGCCGCCGCAACAGCACGGGTGGGACAGCGTGTCGAGGGTGGCCGCGCAGCAGCCCTCGCCGTCCGCGTTCTTCCTCCGGCCGCGCTCACCGCTTCGCGTCACTGTCTCCCCCACCCTGATCGACACGTGATCATACAAAGGGAAGGGGCGGGCGCGTCGCGGGCGCGTCGCACCATCCGCCGGAGAGGCTCCTCCCGGCCGCGCCTGGCGGGTGCGCCCGCCGCCGGCCGCCGCCACCGCGGCCGGCAGCCCGGCTTCAGGAACCGCCGCGCTCGCGGGGGATCTTCAGGCCCGCCTCGATCGCGACCGGCAGCCGGTTCTCGGCCGGCGGCAGCGGGCAGGTGGCCAGATCCGTGTAGGCGCACGGCAGGTTCGCGGCGCGGTTGAAGTCCAGGACGACCGTGCCGTCGGTCGCGGGCGGCCCGACGGACAGGGCCCGGTTGGCGGCGTAGGTGGTGACCCCGGAGGTCGCGTCGGTGAACAGCACCATCAGCCGGCCGGCGCCCTGTCCGGGGAACGCGGTCAGGGACAACTGACGTCCGTGCACCTCGAACTCGATCCTGCCCGGGGCGTCGTACACGTGCTCAAGGCCCTCGACGGCCGCGCCCACGGTGGTCGGCCGCGGCTCGTCGAAGGGGTGATACCGGCCCGTCAGGGACCAGCGCGGGTCGGGGGCGTACGCGGGCGTTCCGGCGAAGGCGGTGCGCAGCGGCGCGTCCGGGTGCCGGGGGCGCAGGATGTCATGGCCGCCGCGCTTGGCGACCTCGATGACGGCGTCGCCCCAGACCGCGTCCACGCTTCCGCGCTCGGCGATCACGCCGAAACGGTGTTCACCCCGCACCGGCGTTCCGCCGACGACCAGTTCCTCTCCCTCGTCGAGCCGGACCGTGACCCCGTCGTGGCCGGTGTGCCATGTGCCGGGCGCGTCGGGGAAGCGCTGCGGCCGGTCGTCCAGCCAGTGCAGGCCGGTGACGGCCAGGAACCCGTGCGGGTCGGCGAGCCCGGCCTCCTGGGCGCGATACCACTCCGTCCACTCCTCGGTGAAGGCCTTGAGGTCGGTCGTGCCGGTTTCCGTGGTCATGCGTTCTCCTTCGTCACGCGAGGCTCGTCATGCCAGTGAGAACGGCCGCCCGCCGGAGTCGCATTCCGGTCCGCGTGTGACAGCTTCTTGTCCGTCATGTGTACGGGAGCCTTGCCTCCCGAGAGCCGCCCGAGAGGGATACCCGCCGAAACGGAGCAGGATGACGGTGCCGGCGCCCGGCACCGCGCCCGGCATGACAAGCTGTGCCCCCCACCCCCGAACCCAGGAGGTCACCATGACCGCAGAGCCCGTGTCCACGGAAGGTTCGGAGCCGGCTGACCCCGAGACGCCCCCTCTGGTCCCGGACGGCGACGGCAACGACGACCTGAAGCGCAAGTTCCGTGAGGCCCTGGCACAGAAGCGCGGTACGCAGGCGGACGCGGCCGATGTCGCCGCCAAGCCGGGCGCGTCGAAGGTCCGTGCGGCGCACGGGCCTGCCGCGAGCCAGCGGTCGTTCAGGCGCAAGAGCGGCGGCTGAGTCGATCTCGCGCGGCCGGGCACCCTCGCGCAGGCTCGACGGCCGTCCCGGCGAGGAGAACCCGGCGCACCTGCGGTAGGCGCGCACACCGGCTCCCGCGGCGCCTACGGCCCTCGGGCGCAGCCGCGGCAGCGGTGGTACGCGCAGGTGTGGACGCGTCCGCCGGGTCAGCTCGGCCCCGGGCCGCCGCTCCCGGCGACGGACGCGGTCCGGGCGGCCGGTGCGGGGGCCGGTTTCCTCACCTCGTACGCCTCCGAGGAGAGGTAGACGGTCACCCGGGGCGGCCGGCCCTGGTGGTGGGCGAGGCCCACGTAGGCGATGAGCCCCACGCCGTCCTCCGGGCGTCGCGAGGTGAGGGCGGAGACCGAGCGCACGAGCGGGGCGGGGTCCATCCCGTGGTCGCGGAGCACGGACACCGCGCGGTCGAGCGCCTCGCCGTCGTGGGCGGCGTAGTCACGGACGGGTACGTAGAGCGTGAAGCCGCTGGGGCGGCCGGTCGCCGTACCGGTGAAGGCGTGGCAGGACTGGACGGGACGGCGGTCGAGCCGCAGGTCCGGGGCGGCGAGGTCGAGGGCGTCGGGCCCGGCCGCGGCGTCGGCTTCCGGGAGCGCGGCGGCCGTGTGGAAGAACGAGGTGATCGCGCGCCGCCCCGGTCCGCCGTCCAGGCGGGAGAGACCGGCGGCCTCTCCCGCCGACAGGTCGTGGTGCGCGAGGTAGACCTTCACCCGGGGCTCTTCCCAGGCACCCAGGTCCAGGGCGAGGAAGAGGTGCCGGTCGCCGTGGGGCAGCGAGGCGAACGCCCGGTGGTGGCCGAGCCGGCGGAGCGCCTCCCGTACGGTCCCGGCGGAACGTTCCTGCCCGGAGGCCGCCGGGTTCAGGTACACCTTGAGCTTGGGGACACCGCCGGGCAGCAGCTCCAGCGCGCACCAGAGCGCCAGGGGGCCCTGCGGATCCGGCGGGAAGAAGAGGTCCTCCACCTCGTCCAACGGCCTGGTGCCGAAGCCCCAGCGCCGCGCCATCTCGCGGACGACCCGCAGGCCCGCGCGCCCGTTCCGTGCCATGTCCCCGGCGCCGCAGCCCGGTTCCAGCAGCACCCGCAGGGTCGGGTCCCCCTGCGGGGTGAAGGAGAGCGAGAACTCCACCGGGGTGTGGTCGTCGGAGAGGAAGGAGTCGTCGGGGGGCGGCAGGTCGAGCGGCCGGTCGGCGACCGGACCCAGGGCGGCGAGCACCGTCCGGGCGTAGGCCGCGGAGTCCGCTCCGTCCAGCCCTGCCGCCTCGCAGAGGCGCAGCACCTGTCTCACCGTATGGCCGCCGAGTGTCCGGCCCCCGGGCGTCTCCGGGCGGGCCGGCCCGGAGGCGCCCGGCCGTCTCTCCACCGGCGGCCGGGGCGCCCAAGAAGATACCCGCCTGGTGAGGCGGGTATCGAGGGGGTCGGATTCGGCCGGGTCCTGCGCGAAAGCGGCGTCGGCGACTATGTCGTCCACGACACCTCCTCTGCCTCGTAGCGGTACGGAACACCGCGTGCACTACCCGTGAGGCTGGAGTTTCATGCGGTGTGGAAGGGGCTGCGAGGTGTTGTGACGATCACCTCGTCAGCCAGTTGAGGAACTGGCTCCACTTTCCGCCGCGTTCGCGCGTGGCCGTGCCCTGCGCGGGGCCGGGGTTCGCGGGCGCCTGGGGCTGCGCCTGCGGGGCCGCCCTGCGTACGGTCCCGGCCGGGGTGAACCGGGCGGGCAGCGTGGCGAGGCCGCGGTTGAAGGGACCGGGGCGCCAGGTCAGGCTGTCCTCGGGCACGGCGAGTTCGATGTCGGGCAGGTGGTTGAAGAGGTTCTCGATCGCGGTCACCGTGATCTGCCGGGCGGGGTCCTTGGACGGGCAGGCGTGCGGGCCCGCGCTCCAGGCCAGGTGCGCACGGTTGCTGCCGGCCTGACGGGCGGCCGTCAGCGCGGGGCCGCTGTTGGCGGCGGCGAAGCTCACCAGCACGAGGTCGCCCGCCCGGAACTTCTCCCCGGCGAACTCCACGTCCGTCGCCGGGTAGTGCGCCGCCAGGTTCTGCATCGGCGGGTTCTCCCACAGCGTGTCGTCGAGGGCCTCGTCGATCAGGCCGCCCCGGTGGGCGTACGCGTCGTGGGTGAGGAGCCGGTGCAGGGTGTTGCCGATGAGGTTGCGCAGCGGTTCGTTGCCCGCGACCAGGAGGAGGGCGAGCTGGTGGACCATCTCCTCGTCGGTCAGGTTCGCCTGGTGCTGCATCAGCCAGGAGGTGACGTCATCGCCCGGGCGGGCGCGCTTGAGCGCCACCAGCTCGCCGACGGCCCCGAACAGGACCTCGACCGCCTTCTCGGCGTTGACCCCGTCGAACATGCCGGTGATGCCGAACACGACGCGGTCGCCGATGTCGGCCGGGCAGCCGAAGAGTTCGTTGAACACGAAGAGCGGCAGCTGCTTGGCGTAGTCGCCGAGCAGGTCGGCGGAGCCGCGGGAGCCGAACTGGCTGATCAGGTACTCGGAGACCTGCTCGGTGCTGCGGCTGAGCTTGCGGGTGTCGACGCGGGCCATGCTGTCCGTCACCGCCTGGCGCAGCCGCAGGTGCTCCGCGCCGTCGCTGAACATGCAGTTGGGCCGGTACGCGAGGACGGGGACGACCGGGTTGTCCGGGCTGATCCGTCCTTCGTTGAGGTCCCGCCAGCGCCGCGCGTCCTTGCGGAACGAGCTGGAGTTCTGCAGGAGTTGCAGCGCCGTGGCGTAGTCGGTGACGAGGGTGGCCTCCACTCCGGGAGCGAGCTCCACGGGCGCGGTCGGGCCGTAGTGGCGCAGGTAGCCGTAGTACGCCTGCGGATCGGCCGCGAACTCCGGCCCGTACAGCGGCACCCGGCCGCCGTCGCCGTGGGCGGGGCACCCGGGCGGGGGGACGGGTGCGGTGGGTTGAGCGTCCATGTCTGTTCCTAGTGAGCGCGGTCCAGCAGATAGCGGACGAGGGTGATCAGTGCGTCGGCGGACGATTTCTCGTCCCGCGCGTCGCAGGTGACGACCGGGGTGTCGTCGAGCAGGTCCAGCGCCTCGCGCAGCGCCCGCACCTCGCGGTCGGGTGTGCCGTCGAAGCGGTTGATGGCGATCGCGTAGTCGAGGCCGTACTGCTCGATCAGGTCGATCACGGCGAAGGAGTCCGCCAGCCGCTCGGGGTCGACGAGCACCAGCGCGCCGAGCGCGCCGCGCGCCATGTCCTCCCACATCTGGACGAAGCGCTGCTGGCCGGGCGTTCCGAACAGGTAGAGGACGACGCGCTCGTTGATGGTGAGGCGGCCGAAGTCCATGGCGACCGTGGTGGTCGTCTTGCTCCGGACGCCCTTGAGGTCGTCGAAGGTCTCGCCGGCGCGGGTCATCGTCTCCTCGGTGGACAGCGGAGGGATCTCCGATATCGCACCGATGAAGGTGGTCTTGCCGACCGCGAAGTGTCCTACGACGAGGATCTTCACCGCGGTCTGCGTCGCGCCGTCACGGAGGTACGCCCGTTCATCCAAACTTGGCGCGGAGCCCATGCAGCACCTCCTCGAGGATGTGTTTGTCCGCCAGCGAGGCGCGCTGGACGGGAGGCCGGGTGATGAGGTAGCCGGCCTCGGTCAGGGAGGACAGGAGGATCTTCACCACTCCCATGGGCAGCCGGGTGTGCCCCGCGATCTCGGCGACGGAGAGGTAGCCGGCGGTGCACAGGTCCAGCAGGCCCTGCTCCTCCGGGGAGAGCCGCGTCGGCCGCTGCTGGTGGTCGTCGACCGCGGTGACCAGGGTGATCAGGGTCAGCTGCTCCGCGTCGGGCAGACCGCGGCCCTTGGTGATGACGTACGGTCGCACTAACTCCGCGGCCTCGGACTCCGGTTCGCCGAATCCGGTCATGAGCGGACGCCGAGGTTCTCGCGCGGCGGCGTCATCAGGACCTTGCCCAGCTGGCCGACGAGCTGCTGCATCCGGAAGGAGATGTCCTGCATGTCGACGTCCGGCGAGGCCGAGACGCCGAGGTAGGCGCCCTCCCCGGCGGAGATCAGGAAGACCCAGCCGCCGTCGAACTCGACCAGGGTCTGCCGCCAGCGCAGCCGGCCGCCGTGACCCCCCTGGCTGCCGTCGACGAAGAACCCGAGCGAGCGGCTGAGCGACTGCACGCCGCTCATCGCGGCGGCGACGGTGTCCGCGTTGTCCTTGTCGAAGTCCCGGGTCCGGGCCATCAGCAGACCGTCGGCGGAGATCAGCACCGCGTGCAGCGCACCGGGGATCTCCAAGGCGCTGTCAAGCATCCATGACAGATCGTCGTTCACGAGAACTCATGCCCTTCGCTGCTCGCATCGTGTGTGCTGCCTGTGTCGTGCGCCGCGTCCGGGCCGGTGACCCGGCCGGACTGCGTGCCCCGCTGGAAGGCGCCCAGGATCGCCGCGGTCTCCGCACCGGAGCGGGTCGCCGCGGGCGCGCGCGTGGCCGGCGCGGTGCCGGGCACGATCGCCATCGGCCGCTTGCGGCGGCGCCTCGGGAGGCCGTCGACGGTCGACGCCGCGACGACGGCGGGCTCGGGCCCGCCCGCCTCCGGCATCGCACCGGCCGGAACCGCGGGCACGGCCGGGACGGCGGGAGCGGCGGGAGCCGGCGCCTGCTTGTCCGGCATGGCGGTGAGCAGCTCGTGCGGCAGGAGGAGCACGGCGCGGACACCTCCGTACGGCGAGTCCGAGTCCACCGACACCTCGAATCCGTAGCGCTCGCAGAGGACACCGATCACCGCGAATCCGAACTGCGGCGGACTGCCGAGCCCCGAGACGCCGGTGACCCGTTCACTGGAGAGGAGCTTCGCGGCCTTGGCCCGCTCCTCGTCGTTCATGCCCACGCCGGCGTCGTCGACGACGATGCAGACGCCCTTGGGGACGGTGCGGATGTTGATCTCGACGACGGTGTCGGGACTGGAGTAGCTGGTGGCGTTGTCGAGCAGTTCGGCGAGGGCGAGCGCCACCGGTTCGACGGCCCGGCTGGTGATGCCGAAGTCGACCTGCGACAGGATCTCGACGCGCCGGAAGTGGCGGACGCGGCCCTGCGCGCTGCGGACTACGTCGTAGACGGAGGCGACCTCACGCTGCCTGCCCAGCCAGCCGTCGCACAGCACGGCGATGGACTGCGCGCGCCGGCCGAACTGGGAGTTGGTGTGGTCGATCTCCAGGAGGTCCTGGAGGATGACCGACTCGCCGTACTTGTTCTGCAGTCCGGAGATGACCAACTGCTGTTCCGCGGCGAGCCCTTGGAGCGTCCGCATCGCGGACTTGAGGACCGTCTTCGTCGACTCCTGGGCGCGTTCCTTCTCCGCCTCCACGGACTTCGCGTAGCCGCTCTCGAGCTCGGCGTAGTGGGCCTTGAGCCCGTCGATGTCGCGCAGCAGGGTCCGTGCCGTCCGGCGTTGACGGACGATGACGACGACTGCACCGAGGACGGCGACGAGGAGGGCCCAGAGCACTGGACTTTGTATGTGATGCGTCATAAGACTCTCTTCAGACGACTGACGGTCGGCTGCCGAAACTCCGTCCATGCGGGCGGACCGGCAGACCGTCCGTACCGGAGTGCCCCCTGTCGTCCCCCGTGGCCGATGGCGTCGTACACCTGTCCGCCACTCCGGTAAACGCGATGATCGTATCATCGCAAATGAACACCTGACTGTTCGTCAATATGGGGATTTCTGGTGGATATTGACCACTCTCGACCGTCCGACTGTCAGGGGCTGCACGGCGAACACCCCTGACATCAGCGGTGGTTGACCGCAACTCAGCTGTGAAGGGCCGCCTCCACGGCGTCCACGGCCTCCGCCAGGGCGAGGGGCCGCAGCGTGCCCGGCACGCGCGGGGCCGTCCAGCCCGGACCGACGGTGAGCACCACGGGCCTGCGGCGGGCGCCCCGGACGCCCCAGGTCATCTGCGCGACGTGCTGGGCGAGCGGGCGGCTCGCCGTGGTCCGGGACTGGGCCCACAGGACCACGGCGTCGGGACCCGTCCGGCGGACGGCCTCGATCAGGGCCTCGGCGGGGAGCGCGGCGCCGAACATCCGCAGGGGCAGGCCGCGTTCGTACAGGGCCGAGGCCAGCGCCTCGATCGGCAGGGCGTGGGTCTCGCCGGGGACGCAGGCGAGGAGCGCGAGGCCGTCGGTCGTGCGCTCCGGGGGTGCGCCCCGGCGGCGGTGCAGCGCCGTCGAGACGTGCCACGACAGGAGGTGCTCCACCTCGACGTACCGCTCCCCGGAGGTCTGCCACTTGCGGCCCACGGCCCGCAGGGTGGGCACGATGACCTCCGTCCACGCGGTGACGAGACCGTGCTCGGCGATGGCCGCTTCGAGGAGGCGGTCGACGGCGATCGCGTCGAGCCGCAGCGCGGCGCGGGCGAGGCCCCGGCACTCGATCCGGGCGTTCCCCAGTCCGAGCCCGCCCCCGGCACGGGTCGGGCGGGGCGGCGCGGAGCGGGTGGTGCGCCGGGTGCTCGCCGGCTCGGGGTTGGATCCCCCGCGTGACGCCGCCTCCGGCTCCTCAGGCGTCTCCGAAGCGGGAGGCGGGGACGCGGGGGCGGGCGCGCCACCGGGCGAGGCGGCGCGGTCGGAGCCCGGCGACGAGCCGGGCGACAAGTCCGGCGCGGGAACGGCACCGGAGGCGGCCTCGGCACGGGCCACCCGCGCGGCCTCGGCCGGGGGCAGGCCCGCGTTGGTGAGGGCGAACATGCGCTCCAGCAGGGCGAGGTCCGCGGCGGTCCAGCGGCGGTGCTTGCCGCCCACGCGGGCGGCGGGCCCGATGCCGTACCGCTGGTCCCACGAGCGCAGGGTGGTCGGGGCGACACCGAAACGGCGCGCCACGGAGCCGGTGGTGAGCCCGGCCGTGCCGGGCCCCGCCCCCTTGCCCTCGCTCCCCCGTGCCGCGTCGGTCACACGCCCACCATACGACGCACAAACGACGCATGTTGCTTGCGTCGTTTCTCAGCTCCGACACTGAGGTCATCGAACACCCGCGACCGCCACCGGCCGCCGGAGCGGAGGCGGCGCCCACGATCGCGGACCGCGAAGACCGCACGTACACAGGACGCCGGTCCGCCGGGACGGAGGGAGCGCATCATGACCGCAACGCAGGTGGAGCAGCGTCTCCTCGCCGATCCCCGCCCGCCCGTCCACGAGAACGACGAGTCCGACGAGCTGGCGAGCGGGCTGCTGCGGGGCGAAGAGGAGGCGTTCGCGGCGATCTACCGCCAGTGGGGCGTCCTGGTGCACACCATGGCCGCCCGCACTCTCGGCGACTCCAAGGAGGCGGAGGACGTCACCCAGCTCGTCTTCCTGGCCGCCTGGCGCGGCAGGGCGGGCTTCCGTCCGGAGCGGGGCTCCCTGGGCGCCTGGCTCACGGGCATCACCCGCCGCAAGATCGTCGACGCGCTCGCCGCGCGGACCCGCCGCGCCGAGATCGCGGCCGCCGCCGCGGGAAGCGCCCCGGCCCGCCTGCCGTCCGGCCCCGGGCCGGAGACCGTCCTGGACCAGGTGGTCATGACGGACGAGCTGCGCAGGCTGCCCCGGGCGCAGCGGGAGATCCTCGCCCTCGCCTTCTACGGCGACCTCACGCAGGTCCAGATCGCGCAGCGCACGGGCCTGCCGCTCGGCACCGTGAAGAGTCACGCGCGCCGCGGGATGCACGTGCTGCGCCGCCGCATCGAGGAAGGCGGCGCCCACCGGGCTTAGCCGCCCCTTCCGTACGACGTCCACGACCACGCGCCAGACCGGCACCCCGGAAAAACCGGCACTCGGCCCCAGGCACTCGACACCAGCCTCCCGACATCCCGCTTCCGGCATCCGAAGGACACACGAACGGCGAACACCCCATGAGCAGGCGGCACGACGGCAGACGCCCGCCACCTGCGTTTCCCGGAAAGGTGCACCTCATGAACACCCATCGCGTCAGGGTCGCCGCCCTCACCGGAGCCGGTGCGCTCCTCTTCCCCCTGGCCCTCGCGCTCGCGCCCGCGGCCCACGCGGGGCCCGTACAGGAACCGTTCGGGCCCGCCTGCGCCTCGCTGCCGACGAGCGGCGAGGGCAGCGCCGCCGGAATGGCCGACGACCCCGTCGCCACCGCGGCGTCGAACAACCCCGCCCTGTCCACGCTGGCCGCCGCCGTGCAGAAGGCCGGTCTGGTGGACACCTTGAACAACGCCGAGGACATCACCGTGTTCGCGCCGACCAACGACGCGTTCGCGAAGATACCGAAGGCCGATCTGGACAAGATCCTGAACGACAAGGAGCAGTTGACCAATCTCCTGACCTACCACGTCGTGGACGAGACGGTGACGCGCGACAAGCTGCCGAACGGATCGTTCACCACCCTGCAGGGTGACCCGGTGACCACCTCCGGTTCCGGGAACTCCTTCAAGGTGAACGACTCCGCGCAGATCGTCTGCGGTGACGTGGAGACGGACAACGCGACGGTCCACGTCGTCGACACGGTCCTCATGCCGAAGCCGTGACGCCAGCCGCCGCCCGCCCCGCCGCCGGGGCCCCGCCCAGAGGGGGGACATCGCGTCCCCCCTCTATAGGCTGCCCCCATGGCGAGGACGAACAAGGCGGCGCGGCCGGACGCGACGGCGGGTGCCGCCCCCGGGGGCCGTGAGCTGCAGGCCTTCGCGGTACGGCTGCGGTTCCTGAACGGCGAGATGAACCGGTTGGCCCACTCCTTCGCGGCCGCGCAGGGGCTGCACGCCACCGACATCGCGGCGCTGGCCGCGATCCTGGACGCCGAGACCCCGCTGACCCCGGGCCGGCTGCGCGAACACCTCGGGCTGACCTCGGGGGCCGTGACCGCCTGCCTGGACCGTCTGGAACGGGCCGGCCACGTCCGCAGGGCGCGGGAGAGCGCCGACCGCCGGGTCGTCCACCTGCATTACGCGGCCGGTGCCCGGTCGGCCGCCCGCGCGCACTTCATGCCGCTGGCGGCGGCGACCGCCCGCGCGCAGGAGGGGTTCAGCGACGAGGAGCTGGCCGTCGCCCTGCGCTTCCTCACCGCCCTGAACCACGAGCTGGAAGAGCTGCGCGAAGCGCGCTAGTCCTGGCGCGCACCCCCGGTCCCGTACCCGCGCATCCCGTAACCCCGCGTCCCGTACCTCCGCATCCCGTAACCCCGCTTCGTCGCACGGCGCGTCGGCGTGAGAAAGTACTTCAATCATTGAGATACTTGATGATTGAGTCATCGCGCCTTCGCCCGCCTCTCATGGAGTGCCATGTTCAGCTTCGCTTCGGTCGCCCGGTGGACGGTGCCCGTCCTGCTCCTGCTCACCTGGCTCGGCATCGGCGGGACCCTCGGCCCCTACGCCGGGAAACTCGGCGAGGTGGCCACCAACGACCAGGCCGCCTTCCTGCCCCAGAACGCCGAATCCACTCAGGTGATCGAGGCCGGCAAGGACTTCCGCCGCCAGGAGACGCTGCCCGCGATCGTCGTCTGGACCGCCTCCTCCGACGCCCGGATCACGACCGGACAACGGCAGGCCGCCACCGCGGCTCTCGCCTCCCTCGACGGGACGCCCGGCACCGCGGGCAAGGCCTCCCCCGCGCTGCCGTCCGCCGACGGCCAGGCGCTCCAGGGAGTCGTACCGCTCCGGCCCGACCTCGGTGAACAGTTGCCGGACGCCCTGGAGCGGATCCGGACGGCGACGGAAACGGTGCCCGGCACCATGGCCCGGATCGCCGGGCCGGCCGCGAGCCAGGCCGACCTGTCCGACGCCTTCGCCGGGATCGACGGACTGCTGCTCGTCGTGGCGCTGGTGACCGTCCTGGTGATCCTCCTGCTCGTGTACCGGAGTCTGCTGCTGCCGTTCGTCGTCATCCTCGGCGCCGTCTTCGCCCTCGGTCTGGCCTGCGCGGTCGTGTACGCGCTCGCCGACCGCGATGTCGTGCGCGTCGACGGACAGGTCCAGGGCATCCTGTCCATCCTCGTCATCGGCGCCGCCACCGACTACGCGCTCCTCCTCACCGCGCGCTTCCGCGAGGAACTGACCCGCCACGCGGACCGGTTCACAGCGATGCGCGCCGCCCTGCGCCGGTCGTCCGGCCCGATCACGGCGAGCGCCGCCACCGTCGCCCTGGGGCTGCTCGCGCTGCTGCTCAGCGACCTCACCAACAACCGCGCGCTCGGACCCGTCGGTGCCATCGGCATCGTCTGCGCCGTGCTGAGCACGCTCACCTTCCTGCCCGCGGTCCTGGTCCTCCTCGGCCGGAGCGCGTACTGGCCGGCCAAGCCGAAGCCCGCGGACGGCCACGGCGTGTGGGGGCGAGTGGCCGCGCTGGTCGACCGGGCCCCCCGCAAGGTCTGGGCCGTCACCCTCGCCGCCCTGCTCGCTTGCGCCGCCTTCGCACCCACCCTGGACTCCCGGGGCGTGCCGCTCGACGAGATCTTCGTGAACGACGCACCCTCCGTCGCCGCGCAGGCCACCCTGGCGGAGCACTTCCCGGGCGGCTCCGGGAACCCGGCCGTCGTCCTCACCGACGCCGACCGGCTCCCGCAGGTGCGGCAGGCCGCCGAGGGGACCGCGGGAGTGTCCTCCGCCGCCCCCCTGACCGCGTCGGGGCGGCCGGGCGGCGGAGCCCCGCTGGTCGTGGACGGCAGGGCCAGGATCGACGTCACCCTCGCGGCCCCCGCCGACAGCGACGCGGCCAAGGACACCGTCGCCCGCCTGCGCGAGGCGGTGCACGCGGTCCCCGGCGCGGACGCGCTCGTCGGGGGCTACACCGCCCAGCAGTACGACACCCAGCAGACGTCCGAGCGCGACCGCATGCTCATCGTCCCCGTCGTCCTGGCGATCATCCTCGTCATCCTGATCGGACTGCTCAGGTCGCTCGTCATGCCCGTCCTGCTGATCGCGACGGTCGCCCTCAACTTCCTGGCCACCCTGGGCGTGTCGGCCCTCGTCTTCCAGGGCGTCTTCGGCTTCTCGGGCACGGACGCCTCGGTCCCGCTGTACGGCTTCGTCTTCCTCGTGGCCCTCGGCGTGGACTACAACATCTTCCTGATGTCCCGCGTCCGCGAGGAGTCGCTGGCCCACGGGACACGTCAGGGGGTCCTGCGCGGCCTCACCGCCACCGGCGGCGTCATCACCTCGGCCGGCGTCGTCCTCGCGGCG
This sequence comes from Streptomyces sp. NPDC048353, assembly GCF_055587165.1. Taxonomy (NCBI): domain Bacteria; kingdom Bacillati; phylum Actinomycetota; class Actinomycetes; order Kitasatosporales; family Streptomycetaceae; genus Streptomyces; species Streptomyces sp. NPDC048353. The sequence continues at coordinate 85,822 of NZ_JBVJGU010000006.1, forward strand.
ACCTTTGCCGCCCTCGGCGTCGTCCCGCTGGCGTTCATGGTCCAGATCGCGTTCATCGTCGCCTTCGGCGTCCTCCTCGACACCCTCGTCGTGCGGTCGCTGCTCGTACCGGCGCTGGTCGTGGACATCGGCCGGAAGGCGTGGTGGCCCGGGCGGCTCAGCCGGGCGGAGGCCGGCGAGGACACGGGCGCGGCGGCGCCCGGCGGGGGAGCCTGACCCGGCGGCCGCCGCGGACGGGCCCTTCGCCTGAGGGCCCGCTCCCCCGCCCCCCCCGTTCTCCCCGTCCCGCGTTCTCCCCCGTCCCCCGTTCGGTCCAGCCGCGTGGCGGCGCCTGGCATCGCGGGACCGCTCGTGGTCGGCTGGGCGGGTGCGGCAGGGCTCCGCACCTTGGGCGCGTGACGGGACGGGGCGAGGAGCACGGATGACCACCCAGCAGAACGGGACGCGGCCGGGGGCGGGCACCGCCGACACGATCGTCGTCGGCGCCGGCCTCGCCGGCCTGGCCTGCGCCCTGGACCTCGGCAGGGCAGGGCAGCGCGTCGAACTGCTCGAGGCCTCCGACGGCGTCGGCGGCCGGATGCGCACGGACCGCCGGGACGGGTTCCTCCTCGACCGCGGCTTCCAGGTCTTCAACACCTCCTACCCCCAGGTGAAGGCGCGGCTCGACCTGCGGGACCTGCGCCTGCGGCCCTTCACTCCGGGGCTCGTGGCCGTCACCCCCACCGGCCGCGTCCGCCTCACGGATCCGACGCGACGCCCGGCCGAGGCGGCCAACCTGCTGCCCGGGCGGGCCCTGTCCGCCCGGGACCTGGCCGTCCTCGCGGGGCTGACGCTCGGCGACGTCCTCCTTCCGGTCGGCAGGCTCAGGCGGCGGGGCGACACCTCCACGGCGGCCGTGCTCGACCGCGTCGGACTCTCCTCGGACGTCGTCGACGACCTGCTGCGGCCGTTCCTGGCCGGGGTGTTCCTCGAAGAGGAGCTGGAGACCTCGGCCCGCTTCTTCCACCTCGTGTGGCGCAGCATGGCGCGCGGGACGCTCTGCCTGCCCGCCGACGGCATCGGCGCCGTGCCGGCCCAGCTCGCCCGGGGCCTTCCGGACGGCGTGCTCCGGCTCGATGCGCCGGTCGCCGAGATCACCGAGGCGGGCGTGCTGCTGGCGGACGGGCGGGAGCGGGCCGCGGCCACGGTCGTCGTGGCGACGGACGCCCTCACCGCGGCCCGCCTGCTCCCCGGCCTCGCGGTGCCGGACACCCGCACGGTGACGACGTATTACCACGCGGCCGAGGCGTCGCCGCTGCCCGAGCCGATCCTGGTGGTGGACAGCACCCTGGCCGTCCTCAACACCTGCGTCCTCTCCGAGGTCACTCCGACGTACGCCCCGGCCGGCACCTCCCTGGTGTCCACCTCCGTGCTCGGCGCCGGGCCGCCGGGGGGTGAGCCCGCGGTACGGGAACGCCTGGCGGCGCTGTACGGCACCGACACGCGGGGCTGGGAGCCCGTCGCCGCGTACACCGTGGACGCCGCGCTGCCCGCGATGCGGCCGCCCTGGCCGCTGAGCCGGACGACCCGCTTCGCGGCCGGCCGGTACGTCTGCGGCGACCACCGCGCCACCGGCTCCGTCCAGGGCGCGCTGGCCTCCGGCAGCCGGGCCGCCCGGGAGGTGCTGGCCGACCTGCCGGTCGCGGCCGGGGCGGCGAACCGTACGCGGGGGGAATGAGCGGCCGGGTGTGCGGGCGTCCGCGAGACGGCGGCGGAGGCCGCGCGCATCCGTAGCCGGGTCCGGCCCGGAAGAGTCGGCGTCGAGCGGCACCCGACGGGAGTGAGGCGTGGACATCAACGGTGCGCGTGTGCTGGTGGCGGGCGCGACGGGCGTCATCGGGGGCGCGGTGGCGGGCGAGCTCGCCGAGCGGGGCGCCCGACTGGCGCTGGCCGGGCGGGACCCCGGCCGGCTGGCGCGCGCCGCCGCGCGGCACGGCGGCTGCCCCACGGTCTCCTTCGAGGCGTACGACCTCGACGGGTGCGCCCGCGCCATGGAGACGGCGGCCCGGGAACTCGGGGGCCTGGACGCGGTGCTGACGGCGTTCGGCTCGGTCGCCTTCGGCCGGGCGGGCGAGGTGACGGACGCCGTGGCCGAGCACCTGATGACGGTGAACTTCGCGGCGCCCGCGGCGATGCTCCTGGCGGCGCTCGGGATCCTCGGGGGTGTTTCGTCGATCGGGCCGGACACCGCGAACCCGGCAAGATCGGCAGGACACCCCCTCGGCCGGGGCGGTGTCCTCGCCGCCGTCACGGGGGTGGTGGTGGAGCGCCCGCAGCCGGCGATGGCCGACTACTGCGCCTCCAAGGCGGCGTTGAGCGCCTGGCTGGACGCCGTGCGCCGCGAGGTGCGTGACGACGGCGTCCGGGTCCTCGACATCCGTCTCGGCCATCTGGAGACCGGCTTCGCCGACCGGGCCGTCAGCGGCAGCCCTCCCCCGATGCCCGCGGGGGGCGATGTGGCGCTCGCCGTACGGACGGTGGCCGAGGCGCTGGGCTCGGAGACCGAGCGCGTGCGGTGGGACGGCCACTCCCCGGTCCTGGAACGGCGGGCCCGGTGAGCCGCGAGGCCGGAACGTCCCGGCGGGCGGGGCCCGGCGGCGGCGGGCGGGACCGGGTGGACGATGTCGTCATCCTGGGCGGGGGCGCGGCCGGGCTCAGCCTCGCGCACTGGCTCACCCGGACGGGGACGACGGCGCTGACCGTGGTGGAGGCCCCCGACGGCCCGCTGCGGCCGGCTGAACGCACCTGGTGCTCCTGGGACGACGGGCCCGGCGAGTTCGAGGAGGCGGTGGCCGCCTCCTGGCCGCGGATGCGGGTCCGCGCGCCGGACGGCGGCGTCGTCGAAGCGGCGCCCGCCCCGCTGCGGTACCGCATGCTGCGGTCACGGGACTTCGAACGGCTGGTCCACGCCCGGTTGGCCGCGCACCCGACGGCCCGCGTGCTGCGCGCCACGGCCCACACCGTACGGAACGTGCCGGAGGGGGCCGAGGTGCGGTGCGCCACCGGGGACGGCCGGACGCTGACCCTGCGCGGCCGGTACGTCTTCGACTCGCGGCCCCCGCCCGGGCTGCCGCCCTCCCGCACGACCCTCTTCCAGCACTTCCGCGGCTGGTTCGTGCGCACCGCGTCCCCGCGCTTCGACACCGGGGTGGCCGACCTCATGGACTTCCGGGTGCCCCAGCCCCGCCACGGGCTCGCGTTCGGCTACGTCCTGCCGCTCGGCCCGGAGCGGGCCCTCGTCGAGTACACCGAGTTCTCCAGGACGCCGCTGACCACGGCCGCGTACGACGAGGCCCTGCGGCACTACACCGGGAACGTGCTCCGTCTGGGGCCACTGGGGGTGGACTCCACCGAACAGGGGGTCATCCCGATGACCGACGCGCGGTTCCCGCGCCGGGTCGGGCCCGCCGTCTTCCGCATCGGGGCTGCCGGCGGGGCCACCCGGCCCGCGACCGGGTACACCTTCGCGGCGGTGCAGCGGCAGAGCCGGGCCATCGCCGCCGCGCTGCGCGACGGCGCCGCGCACGTCCCCCGCCCCCACGCCCGCCGGGCGCTCGCGATGGACGCCGTCCTGCTCCGGGCGCTCGACACCGGACGGATCGACGGACCCGAGTTCTTCACCGGCCTCTTCCGCCGCGTCCCGATGGAGCGGCTGCTGCGTTTCCTCGACGGCCGCAGCACGCCGTGGGAGGAGTTCGGCATCGGTCTGCGCACCCCCGTCGGTCCGATGCTCCGCACCGCCGCCGAGCTTCCGTTCCTGCCCCGCCGTGCCGCCAGCCGACCCGAGGAGAGCCGTACATGACGCTCCTGCGCGACCGCGACCTCGCCCGCGCCTTCGACCACGCCGCCCCCTCCTACGACCGCCTCACCGCGCTCAACCCCGGCTACCGCACCGACCTGCTGCGCTCGGCGCACCGGCTCGGCCTCCCCCGCGGGGGCGCCGGCCTGCGCGTCCTCGACCTCGGCTGCGGTACGGGTTCGTCGACACGGGCCCTGGTGCGGGCCGCGCCCCGCGCGCGGATCGAGGCCGTCGACGCGTCGGCCGGCATGCTGGAGCGTGCCCTCGCGAAGAGCTGGCCGGCGAACGTGCGCTTCCGGCACCTGGCCGCCGAGGAGCTGCTCACCGCCGAGGACCGGGAACCGTACGACGCCGTCTTCGCCGCCTATCTGTTCCGCAACGTCACCGATCCGGACGCCGTGCTGCGCGCCGTCCGTGCGCTCCTGCGCCCCGGCGGCCGGCTCGTGGTGCACGAATACAGCCTCAGCGGTTCACCGCTGCACCGCGCCCTGTGGAACGCGGTCTGCGCGGGGGTGATCGTCCCGGTGGGGACGGTGAGCGGCGACGGGGGGCTCTACCGCCACCTGTGGCGCAGTGTGCTGGACTTCGACACCGCCGAGGCGTTCGCGGCCCGGGTCACTCGCGCCGGGTTCCCCTTCGTCCGCGCGCTGCCCGTGGCCGGCTGGCAGACCGGCATCGTCCACACCTTCGTCGCCGGCGACGCCGTGCGGCCCGCCCCGGGCCCTGCCCGATGAGGGCCGTGCACCGGCCCCGCGCCGCCCGCCCCGGCCGCGACCCCCGGGCCGAACTCCTGCTGCCCGCGCCGGGACGGGAACACGTCAGCGGCGAGCCGCCGAGTACCGCCGTCGTCGGCGGCGGCATCGCCGGCCTCGCCGCCGCGACGGCGCTGGCCGAACGCGGGGTCCGCGTGACGCTGTACGAGCGGGAGACGGCGCTCGGCGGCCGTCTCGCCGGCCGGCCCGTCGACCTGGCGGACGGATCGGGCGCGACGATGAGCCGCGGCTTCCACGCCTTCTTCCGCCAGTACTACAACCTGCGCGGTCTGCTGCGCCGCGCGGATCCCGGTCTGCGCGCGCTCACCCCGCTGCCCGACTATCCGCTGCGGCACCGCGACGGGCTGACCGACAGCTTCGCCCGCGTCCCGAGGACGCCGCCGTGGAGCGCGCTCGGATTCGTCGCCCTCAGTCCGACCTTCGGCTGGCGCGATCTGGCGTCGATGAACCCCCGGGCGGCGCTGCCGCTGCTCGACGTCCGGGTGCCCGAGGTGTACGAGCGGTTCGACGGCGTCAGCGCCCGCGATCTGCTGCGGGACATCCGCTTCCCCGAGGCGGCGCACCACCTGGCGTTCGAGGTCTTCTCCCGCAGCTTCTTCGTCGACCCGGCCGAACTGTCCGCCGCCGAGCTGCTGCTGATGTTCCACATCTACTTCCTCGGTTCGTCCGAGGGCCTGCTCTTCGACGTGCCGCGCGAGCCGTTCCCGCAGGCGCTGTGGGAGCCGTTGGGCCGCAGGCTGGAGCGGCTGGGCGTACGGCTGCGGACCGGCACGGCGGTCGGCGGCGTCCGGCCGCTCGACGACGGTGGGCTGGCCGTCGACGCCGAGGGGACGTCCGACCGGCACGAGGCCGTCGTCCTGGCCCTGGACGCGGCGGGCCTGCGCGCGGTGGTCGGCGCCTCACCGGGCCTCGGCGACGCGAACTGGCGGGAGGACATCGCCGCCCTGCGCACGGCACCGCCCTTCCTCGTCTCGCGCCTCTGGCTCGACCGGCCGGTCCGCGCGGACCGGGCCGGTTTCCTGGGCACCAGCGGCTACGGCGATCTCGACAACATCAGCGTCCTGGACCGCTGGGAGGGCGAGGCCGCCCGCTGGGCCGGGCGTACGGGCGGCTCCGTGGTCGAACTTCACGCCTACGCCGTGGACGGGGACGCCGAACCGAAGGAGGTGCAGGAGCGTCTGGTCTCCCAGCTGCACGAGGTGTACCCGGAGACCCGCGATGCCCGGATCGTGGACGCCCATCACGAATGGCGCTGCGACTGCCCGGCGTTCCCGGTGGGCGGCTACCACCGCCGGCCGACCGTGCGCACCCCGCACCCGCGCGTCATGGTGGCGGGCGACCTGGTCCGCACCGGGCTGCCCGTGGCCCTGATGGAACGCGCGGCGACCTCCGGCTTCCTGGCGGCCAACGCCCTGCTCGCCGGGTGGGGGGTGCGCGGCCAGGCGCTCTGGACGGTGCCGCGCGCCGGGCGCTCGCGCGCGCTGCGGGCACTGGCCACGTTGGGGAGGGACCGCTGAGACGGACGACGGGCCGGGGCCGGGGCTTGTCCGGACGAACCGGCATACGCGGCCGGGAGCGTAAGAAGGCCGCTCCCGGGCGAGGCGTTCCGCACGGCGGCGGGAGGCGCCCAAAACGCCCTGGGGCCTCCCGCCGTCGCGGGCGTGGTCAGCCAGGGAAGCGGCCGGTGCTGCGCAGGGACCAGCGGCGCTCGGCGTAGGCGAGGTCGTCCCGCCACAGGCGGCCGGCGGTGCGGCGCATCAGCGGGCGCAGCACGGGTGCCGCGGCCCGGGCCAGGGCGAAGCCCCGCCGGTCGGAGGCCGCGACGACCGCCTCGATCACGGCGGTGCGCGGGGCTCCGTGCCCCCGCGGGGTCAGCGGCGTGGCATGCGTCTCGACCACCGACCCGGCGCCCTCGCCGTCGGTGATGCGCATGAGGACCGTGCGGGGCGTGGGCGCGGTGAACTCGGCCCGTACCGGCACCACGAGGCTGCCCGCGACCCGGAACGAGACGTCGACGGCGAACGCGTCGTCGTCCTCGCCGCCGTGCGGGGTCCCGGCCACCCGCAGGTTGACGAAGGCGTAGGGGTGCAGCCAGGAGCCGTGCCAGGGATCGAGCCGGTTGGCGACCACGTCCTCCGGCTCGCACCGTCCCACCGCCGTGAACACCGCGTCGACCGAGCTTGCGCTCCTCGGCCGTTCCGGCACCATCGGCCGCTCCGAGGGGGGTTCGCCGCCGACCGTGTCGAGGCGCACCCACACCAGCACTCCGTCGTCGTGGACGGGGAACGGCTCCCACCCGGCGTACGCACCGCCTTCGAGGGCCAGCCCGTGCCAGTGGCACACGAGCGTCCCGCACACGACCCTGCTGTCGCGCAGCGGAGCCCCCAGGTGGGGGCAGGCGCCCGGTCCGCCGCGCAGCCCGCCGTCCTCGCCGCGCCACAGGACGACCTCCACACCGCCGACGGTCCTGCCGTACGCCCGGCCGCCCGCCTCGATCTCGCGCGAGGCGCCGACGACGAACCAGTTCCCCGACGGCCTGGCGGTGGCGCGCTCGAGCGCTTCGGCGATCAGGGCCGGTTTCGCCTCCCGCCACGGGGAGGGCTGCCGCTCCCAGGCGGGAGCGCGGCGCACCCGCAGCGGCGAGGTCCACGGCTTCCTCCCGCCCCCGCCGCCCGGCCTTCCCCGTCCGCCCGTACTCTCCGTGCCGCCGTTCCCGTGGTTCACGGGCGCACCCCCTCGCGCGGCGCCGGGGTGGGCGAGGACGGCGTCCGCGGGGACCGCGTCGGCGCGCTCCCGGCCCGGGGGCGGAGCCGCGCGGCCAGGATCCGTACGAGACCGGCCGCGGCCGTCGCCGTCCGGCGCCGGCGCGGGACGGCGGACCGGCGGTGCAGAACGGCGTAGTCGTCGGCGGCGATCGCGTCCAGGATGCCTCCGTAGAGGGTGTACGCGGTACGGATGCACGGCCGCACCCGGGGTTCGAGCATGGCGATCCCGGGCGCCGCCTCCCGGTAGACGTCCCGGGTCATGGCCTCGAACTCGACGAACGCGGAGCGGATGCGCGCGTCCCGCCCGCCGGTGCGGCGGCTCCACTCGAGCAGGGGCCGGTGGACGCCGTGGGCGGCGAGCAGATCGGCCGGGAGGTAGACCCGGCCGCGCTCCAGGTCCTCCCCCACGTCGCGGAGGAAGTTGGTGAGCTGGAACGCCCGCCCGAGCGCCGCGGCGTGGGGCGCCGCCGTCTCCCGGTCGACGACCGTCCCGAGGACCGGCAGCATCTGCAGACCGATCACCGCGGCCGAACCGTGCATGTAGGCGTGCAGGTCCGCGTAGGTCGGATAGTCGGTGACGCTCAAATCGCTGCGCATGGAGGCCAGGAAGTCGGCGAAGAGGCCGGGGTCGATGGCGTACCGCTCGGCGGTGTCCGCGACCGCCCGTACGACCGGTTCGTCGCCGTGGCCGGTCCGGAGGCCGCGCGCCAGGTCGCTCTCCAGCAGGCGGAGCAGCCGGTCGCGCTCCGCCGGGGGCTGCGCCCGGTCGAGGTCGTCGACGATGTCGTCCGCCCAGCGGGCGAAGCCGTACAACGCGTGGACGGCGCACCGACGTTCGAGCGGCAGGAGGCGGGTGGCGAGGAAGTACGTGCGGCCGTGGCGGGCGTTGAGCTGCCGGCACCGGGTGTAGGCGGCGCGGAGGCCGGGGTCCGTGACCCCGGCCGCGTCGAGTTCACGACGGGTCATGTGATGCCTTTCGGGTCCGGGACGGGGGTGCGCACGGGAGGGACGGGGCCGCCCGGCGTGCCGGGGGCGGTCACGGGAGGGCCGCTCGACGGCCCTGGCGTGGGGGTGGCGGCCCGGTCCGCGCCGCGCGGCGGCCGGGCGGGGCGGCCCGCGCCGGTCGGGCGGGGGGTGCCCGTGATGCGGGCGGCGGCGAGCCGGCCGCTGATGAGGACCGTGGGGACGCCGACCCCGGGGGTCGTCCCGCAGCCCGCCAGGACGACGTTGTCGTAGCCGCGTACGAGGTTGCGGGGCCGGAAGGGGCCGGTCTGGGCGAACGTGTGCGCGACCGAGAACGGGCTGCCCGCCCCGTGGCCCTGGGCCGTCCAGTCCGCCGGGGTGACCAGGACCTCCTGGTCGAGGGAGGCCCCGAAGCCCTCCAGCCCCCGCCGTTCCAGCTCGGCGACGACGCTGTCGCGGTACCGGGGCCCGAGGTCCCGCCAGTCGGCGGCCGACGGGCCCGTCGCGGTGTTGGGGCACGGGGCGAGGACGTAGTGCAGGTGCTTCCCGGGCGGCGCGAGGCCCGGGTCGTGCGTGGTCGGCCGGGTGATCAGCAGCGAGGGGTCGCTCATCAGCCGTCCCGTACGCGTCAGTTCCTCGAAGGTCCCCTCCCACGCGGCGCCGAAGGAGAGCGTGTGGTGGGCGAGCTCCGGCCAGGTGCGGTCGGTGCCGGCGTGGAGGACCACGGCGGACGGTGCGTGGCGCAGCGGCACCGGGCGTCTCGGGGCACGCCCCAGGAGGCGGTGGACGACGGGCAGATCGGGGGTGAGGACGACCGCGTCGCAGGCGATCCGCTCACCGGAGGCCAGGCGCACGGCCCGCACCCGTCCCGCCGAGGTCTCCAGCGCGTTCACCTCGGCCGACCAGCGGAAGGCCCCGCCCGCGTCGGCCGCGGCGTCCGCCATCGCCCGGGGGAGGGCGTGCATGCCGCCCTTCGGGAACCAGACGCCGGCGACGGTGTCCATGTACGCGATGACGGCGTAGGCGGCGAGGGCGCGGGCCGGTGCCACTCCCGCGTACAGCGCCTGGAAGGAGAAGACCCTGCGCAGCCGCTCGTCGGAGAGGAAGGCGCCGATCCGCGCGTCCAGGCGTCCGAAGCCGCCCAGGGCGGCCAGCCGGGCCAGGTCCGGGTGGAGGAGCTGGAAGGGCGAGTCGAAGTTGGTGTCGATGAAGCGGCGCATCTGCGCCCGGTACAGCCGGCCGAGCCAGGTGCGCAGGCGGCGGTAGCCCTCGGCCTCCGCGGGGCCGGCGAAACGCCTGACCTCGGCCTCCATGGCGTCGCCTTCGGTGTGGACGTCCAGGCCGGTGCCGTCGGCGAACCGCGCGCGGTAGGCGGGGTGCAGGGGGATCAGTTCCACACGGCGGTACAGGCTGTCGCCGACGGCGGCGAACGCCTCGTCGGCGAGGTGCGGCATGGTCAGGACGGTGGGGCCGGTGTCGATGCGGTAGCCGCCGGCGTCGAGCCGGCCGGCCCGGCCGCCGGGCCCCGCGTCCCGTTCGACGACGGTCACCCGGCGGCCCGCGCCGAGGAGGTGGAGGGCGGCGGCGAGCCCGGAGAGCCCGGCGCCGACCACCACCACGTGGTCCGTGGGTCCGGACACGGTCTTCACGGGGTCTCCCTCTCCGCCGGCGGGCGCGGAAGCTCGGCCGTGCTCTCCGTGTCCGCCGCCGGGCGCAGAAGCTCGGCCCTGGTCTCCCTCTCCGGCGCCTGGCGCAGGCCCGCGGCCGTGGCCACCAGGGCGGCGAACTCGGCCTGCACGCGGGGGCCCGCTCCGGTGGACGCGAAGTGGCGCCCGCTGCGGGCGCACAGGTCGGCGATCTCGTCCTCCACCACCGCGCGGGCCCCCGTCCGCTCCAGGGCGGCTCGCATGCGGGCGATGTCCGGTTCGGAGCGGGGCGCGCGGCCGGGTGCGAGGGCGTCGACGGCGTCCGCGTCCCGCGCCTCCGTCGCTCGCTTGAGGGCCACCGCGAGGAGGTAGGTCAGCTTCCGCGCGCGCAGGTCGTCGTCGGCGGGCTTGCCGGTCTCGGCCGGGTCTCCGTAGACACCGAGCAGGTCGTCGCGGAGCTGGAACGCGAGGCCCGCGCACCGGCCCGCGGCCCGCAGCGCGTCCAGGGCCCGGTCGTCGGTCTCGGCGCCGGCCATGCGCGCGCCGAGGGCCAGTGGCCGTACGACGGTGTACAGCGCGCTCTTCAGTGTCGCGATGCCGATGGCCTCGTCGAGGGCGGACGAGCCGGTGGCCTGGGCGCGCACGTCGCGGTACTGCCCGGCGACCATCTCCCCGCGCATCGCCCGCCATTCGCCGTGGACCTGCCGTCCGGCGCGCGGGGGCAGCGCGAGGGCCGTGTCGGTGAGCAGGTCGTCGGCCCACGCCAGCGCCAGATCGCCGGCCAGCACGGCCGCGGTGGCGGCGTAGGCGTCCGCTGAACCGTTCATGCGGCCCGTCCGGTGCAGCTCGGCGAACTGCCGGTGCACGGCCGGTGCGCCGCGGCGCACGGGCGAGCCGTCCATGAGGTCGTCGTGTATCAGCGCGCAGGCCTGCAGCAGTTCGATGGCCGCGCCGATCCGGACCGGGCCGTCGGGGTCGCCGCCCGCGCCCGCGGCCTGCCAGCCGCACCACACGAAGGCCGTCCGCAGCCGTCTCCCGCCGCCGCGAACGAACCCGGCCACCCGCTGCGCGACCTCCCCCGCGAACACGTCGTCGATCGCCCGGGCCTCCCGGACCCGGTGGTCGAGATGGTCCGCGAGGGCGACCTCGACGGCCGCGATCGCTTCCCCGGCGGTGCGTGGACCGCAGGTCCGCGTCCCGCCGGCGGTCGCGCCGGCGAGGGCGGCGCCGTTCGCGGGAGCGGCGGCCGCCGTCCTCCCCGCCGCCGTCGCACTCGTACGGAGCATGGCACTCCCCTCAGGTTCCGTTTCCGCGCACGCGCACTACTTCGGCTGTCGGCTCGCACCCGGATGCGCTCATGCCTGCCCGTTGTGCCACCCCACCGGAAGGCGAGTCACCCGCCCGGCGGAACACCGGCCGCGGCGGGACGGCGGGACCGGGGAATCGAGGTCGGGTCCGGGAGGGGCTTCCGGTACGGACCGGCCATCGGAGATGATCACCCGATGAAGCCGACCAGTCGCCGTACCGTCCTGACCTCCGTCGCCGCCGTCGCGGGCCTGCCGCTGCTGAGCGACGTCACCGGGGGTGGCGTCGCCGCCGCCGCCACGCCCGCCGCCGCGCCCGCCGCCGCGCCGCTGTCCGGGACGACGGCCGCGGCGGAGCGGTTCGCCTCCAACACCGCGCTGTACAGCAGCGGCGCCTTCCAGGAGGGCGTCGACTGGACGCGCCGCTTCCGCAGCGGCGCCCGCCCCGGTCTCCTCGACAACGCGAGCGGGACGAGCGAGGCCGTCCGCAGCACGGCGGTCATCGCCCCGCACGGCGGCGGCATCGAGGCCGGCACCAGCGAGCTGTGCCTCGCCATCGCCGGTTACGAACTCGCCGGCGCCGGGGCCACTCTCCCCGCGCCGAAAGCGGGTGTGCCGCAGCGGGACTACTGGATGTTCGAGGCGCTGGTCTCCCATGACGACCTCCACGTGACCTCGACCCACTGCGACGACCCGGCCGCGCTGGCCGTCTGCGGCGACAACCTGTACGCGGTCTCTCTGCACGGATTCCGTCCGGAGACGGGTCCGGCCAAGCAGATCCTCATCGGCGGCCGGGACCAGCGGCTGATGCGGAACCTGGCGGCGGCGTTCGCCGCACACGGCTTCACCCCGGAGAACGGCGACGCCGACCTGGTGGTGAAGGTGGTCGTCGCGGGCGTCGACAGCCCGCTGAACGGCGACGACCCGACGAACATCGTCAACCGGACGCGGACGGGTTCCGGCGCCCAGCTGGAGATCTCCACCGAGCTGCGCCGGGCCATGTTCGGGGAGTTCGACGGCGCCGCCAACCGGCGGCGGACCGCCGGCGTGGGCACCGGTCACCAGGCCCACTTCTGGAACGGCTTCGTCGGCGCCGTACGCGAGGCGATCGAGCGGCACGAGCAGGGCCGCGACTCCGTACGGTGAGCGACACCGCGCCCGGCTGGGGCCTGCGGTCGGGCGTCCCGGTCGGGCGTCCCGGCGCCTCCCCCGCTTCTCGTGGCATCGTGGGGACATGGCCATCGATGTGCGCCCGGCTTCGGACTTCGCGGACCTGCGGGCGGTGCTCGGACCGAAGTCGCCCGGCGCCAACGTCTGCTGGTGCCTGAGCTACCGGATCCCGTCCAAGCTCAACAACGAGCTGCGCGGGCCCGCGCGCGGTGAGTACGTCGCCGAGCTGTGCCGGAAGGGGCCGCCTCCCGGGGTGCTCGCCTACGACGGCGACGAGCCGGTCGGCTGGGCCGCCGTCGCACCGCGCGCGGACACCTCGTTCGCCCGCAACCGCAAGATCCCGCACGTCGACGACCTGCCGGTGTGGTCCCTGTGGTGCGTCCGCGTCCGCCCCGGCACCGCAAGCAGGGCATCTCGCACGCCCTCATCGACGGCGCGGTCGCGTTCGCCCGCGCCCAGGGCGCGCCGGTCGTCGAGGCGTACCCCCTGGACAACGGCGACGCGAAGGTCGACCTCACGATGGCGTACGCCGGTCTGCGGAAGAACTTCGAACGGGCCGGCTTCGTCCACACCGCCGACACGACGTCGGTGCTGGCGGGCCACCCCCGGATCCTGATGCGCCGCGACCTGCGCTGACCCGCGAGTCCTGCGGCGGTGAGCGCGGCGGACAGGGGGAGGTCGCGGTGAGGGCCCCGGGTACGCTCGCCCGCATGTGGCCTCGGATCAACGGTATGCGGACGCTGGAGCTCGGGAGCCCCAGCGCCCTGCGCGACGAACTCAACGCCCTCGTCCTGGGCGGCGCGAAGACGGCGACCGCCACCCTGCGGGCCGAGTACACCGAGGAGGGCGAGGGGCTCGAGGCCCCGGGGGAACGCCTCGCCCTCCTCGACAACGGCGGCGCCGCCCTCGCCGTCCTCGAGGTCACGGACGTGCGGACGCACCCCTTCCTCGAGGTGCCCTGGTCCTTCGCCCGGGCGGAAGGCGAGGGCTACACCGACCTGGAGCACTGGCGAAGGGCCCACCTCCGCTTCTGGACGGACACCGAGGGCCGCCATGTCGACGCGACCACCCCGGTCGTGTGCGTGCGCTTCGTGCGCGTCGGCGCGGGTTGATCCCTCCGAACGCCGCCGCGCCGGGCGGCGACCTGTTCGCCACCGAGTTCGAGCCGGAGTCGACCGCCACCGCCGCGAGGCCGACGTCTCGCGCCCGCCTCACTCGCCGACGGAGTCGTCCGCCTCAGCGCCGACCTCGCGACCGGTGTCGTCGGCCGGCGCGTCCGGGATCCCGAGCGAGGTGAGGAACGCGGTCGCGGCGGGAGTGCGGCCGGCGCGGCTCCACACCACGTACTCGACGCGGGTCGGCGCGTCGGTGACCTCGACGGTGACGACGCCGGTGAGCCGGGGTGCGTACGCGGAGGGGAGCAGGGCGATGCCGAGCCCCTCGCCGACGAGCCGGGCCATCAGGGAGTCGGCGGTGGTCACCTCGAAGGCGACCTCCCGGGCAAGGCCGGCGGCCGCGAAGGCCTGATCGGACTGCGTCCGCCCGGCCGTGCCCGGCGGCAGGTCCACGAACACCTCGGCGGCGAGCCGGCGAAGGCCGACCGACCGCTCCCCGGCGAGGGGGTGGTCCGGGGCCACCACGGCGACGAGCCGGTCCCGCGCGAGTTCCCGCCCGTGCACGCCGTGAGGGCGCGCGGTGGTCGGCAGTCCGAGGAAGGCCAGGTCGAGGGTGCCCTCCGCGACCTGTTCGACGAGTTCCTCGCTCGCGCCGACGCGCAGGCCGACGCGGACGGCCGGATGGCGTCGGCGGAAGTCGCGCAGAGCGCCGGGGATGTCGACGGCGGCGACGGTGGGGATCAGGCCCACAGTGAGCCGTCCGCGTACCTCACCGACCGCGGCGGCGACCTCGGCGGCAGCCCGTCCGGCCGCCTCCAGGCATTGGCGCGCGGCGGGCAGGAAGGCCGCACCGGCCGGGGTGAGGCGCACCCGGCGGCTGGTGCGCTCGAAGAGCCTGGCGCCCAGTTCCTTCTCCAGGCGGGCGACTTGGTGGCTGAGGGCGGACTGGACGACCAGGCAGCGCTCGGCGGCCCGCGTGAAGCTGCGGGTCTCGGCGACGGCGATGACGTACCGCATCTGCTGGAGTTCCATCGATCCATCGTCGTTCGCGATCGATGGGATGACAAGCATGTGTTGGACTCATCGATCGCCCCGAATCGAGACTGTGGGCATGACCTCTCCCCCACCCGTACGCCTCCCTTCGGCCGGAAGCGGGAGCGCCGGGGGCTCGACGCCCCTTCTCCTGCTGACCGCGGTCGCTCCCGTCTCCTGGGGCACGTTCTACGTCGTCACCACCGAACTCCTGCCCGCGGGGCACCCGTTCTTCGCCGGCTGCTGCGGGCCCTGCCCGCCGGGCTGATCGCGCTGGCGCTCGGCCGGACGTTGCCGCGCGGGGCCTGGTGGTGGAAGGCCGCGGTCCTCGGGGTGCTGAACATCGGGCTGCTCTTCCCGCTGCTCGTCGTCGCGGCGGAGCGGCTGCCGGGCGGTGTCGCCGCCACCCTGGCGGCGGCCCAGCCGCTCGTCGTCGCCCTGCTGGCGGTGGCGGTCCTGCGCGAGCGGCTGTCCGTCCGCCGCCTCGGCTGGGGCGTCACCGGCATGGCCGGCGTCGGCCTGGTGGTGATCCCCGAGCGCCGCCCTCGACGTCGTGGGGGTCGCGGCGGGCCTCGCCGGCGCGGGGTCCATGGCGCTGGGGGTGACGCTCACCAAGCGATGGGGGCGCCCCCCGGGGGCCGGGCCCGCGGCGTTCGCGGGGTGGCAGCTCACGGCGGGCGGCCTGTTCCTGCTGCCGCTCACCTTCCTGGCCGAGGGGGCGCCTCCAGCGATCGACGCGCCGGCGGCCCTGGGCTACGGGTGGCTCGGGCTGGTCGGCGGTCTGGTCGCCTTCGTGCTGTGGTTCCGCGGCATCACGGCCTTGCCGGTCACCTCTGTCGCGTTCCTCGTCCTGCTCTCCCCGCTGGTCGCCGCCGCCCTCGGAGCCGTGCTGCTCGGCCAGACGCTCGGCCCGGTCCAACTCCTCGGGTTCGCCCTGGCCCTTACCGCGATCACCGCGACGCACCTTCCCGCCTCCACCTCGGCGCCCGCCCGCCCACCAGCCTGAGTTCGTCTAGAGGTCGAACTCGATGTGCTCGGGGTCGGTGTACTCCACCAGAAGGCCGTGCGCGCGGCGGCCGTTGTCGCGGAAGTACACCTCTCCGAGCGCCTCGGCGGCGAGCTGCTGGAGCCGTCCTTCGCCGGCTCCATGGTCGTGGGCGTCGAAGAGGCGCGCGGCGTGGCGGGGCGGCAGGGCGACGGTGAGGTGGCGGACGCGGGCGTCGTCGGTGGTGCCGGGCGCGGCGGTGTAGCCGAAGCGGGCGCGGGTGTCGATGACGAGACCGGCGGAGGTGGCGGCCGTCCTCTTCGCCTTCGCCCGGACCTGGGGCTGCCAGCGCTTCCGCACCTCGCGCTCCAGGCGGTCGGCGAGATCGGGACGCGGCGTCCTGAGCTGCCCCTTCACGTACCGCTCGACGGTGCGCTGGGACACCCGCAGCAGCTGTGCGACGGTCTTGGTGCTGCCTTTGCTCTGCTTGACGAGGTAACGCATGCGCGCGCCCGCGCTCTTGGGAACGGGGCGGGTGAACACCCGCTCCAGGGCCCTGTCGAGCCCCTCTCCGACCGATGCCATCGCCCTCGCCTCCTCCTGTCCTTCGTTCGCCGTCCGCCGGCTCTCGACCGCCGGCTGTGGTCTGCTGTCCGTGGGCTCTACCGTCCGTCGTCCTGGGCGGTGACCTCGCCGGTCTTGATGTAGCGGGCCAGGTTCAGTTCCTGTCCGTACGTCTCGCGGACGTGCTCCGCCCACAGGGTGGTCTGCGTGCCCTCGTGCTTGACCATGCCCGGGGAGACCCCGATCCGGAAGGAGCCGGGCACGGTCGTGCCGTCGGCGGCGTAGGGCAGGACGTCGAGCGGGCTCTGGCCCTCGGCGGCGTAGACGGCGCAGTCGGAGAGGACCGAGACGGGGTAGCGTCCCGTGGCGGCGGCGAGGGCGAGCATCTTGCGGTGCATGCCGACGCGGGCGCGGGAGATGACGGCGGCACGGATGTCGGGCCGCCAGCTGGGGCGGGCGAGAGCGGGCCAGGGTTCGCCGGGGCGCCAGCCGCCGCCGTGCGGCCGTTCGCGGAGCTTGCCGAGTCCGCCTTTCACGGTGGCCTTGATCGCGGACAGCACGACCGCCGCCTCAGGGTCACGCCGCCGGTATCCGTCCATGGCGGTGAGGAGTTCGGCCGGTGTCATGTCCTCGGTGACGCCGAGATCGGCCATGGTGGTGACGTAGGCGTGGCGCAGCCGTTTGTACCAGTCGTCGAGGTAGCGGCCGCTCGTGGGGCGCAGCCGGCCTTCCAGGGGTGCGACGTCGTAGCCGAGTTCGACCGCGTACGCGACGGTCGGGGTGGTATACCAGGCCGGGCCGGCCGGCCGTTCCCCGGTGGGGGTGAACGGGCTGGGCAGCAGGTCGCCTTCGAGGGTCCGCCACTCCTTGCCGACCCTGACCCGGGAAGGGTCGACGTGGGAGAGGTCGACCAGCCAGGAGCCGGGCACCTTGGGGTCGAACGCGGGGCTGTCCACGCGGACGGGGTCTCCCGTCAGGCCGACGAGGGCGCCGTTGGCGGCGGCGCCGAAGGCGAGGTTGACGTCGATGCCGACGACGTGGCCCCGCAGGCATTCGGCGTCCGTGAGCGGGCGTGCCCAGTCGTACGCCTCCTCCATCAGCATCTCGTCGGGGCCGCGTTGGTGGAAGCGGGGCAGGGCGGCGAGGAGCGGGTGGCCGTCGGGCGCCTCGCAGGGCGCGCACGTGACGGGGTCCGTGCCGAGGGAGCCGGGGTTGTACTCGCTGTGGCGCCTGCCGGTGGGGTCCGGCTTGCTCGCCCGGGTGGGGGGGCGCAGGGCGGTCATCAACGCCAGGCCGGTCACGGCGGTGGAGCCGCGCGGTGTCATCACGCGGGTCGCGTACGTGCCGAGGAGGCGGGCGAGGTCCGCCGGGGGCAGGTGGGCGGCGCCGTGCCAGTGCCGGGGGTCGAGCGCGTCCCAGGCGGGGACGCACAGCTGGACGGAGAAGCGCCTGGACTCCTCGGCGGGGCGGTAGATCCAGGCCCAGGGGCCGAGGCCGCGGCGCGTCAGCCGCCAGTCGGCGCGCAGGATCTGCCGCACCGCCTCGTGGGAGTCGGGCAGGCGTCCCGCCAGACGCTCCTCTGGGGTGAGGCGGGGCGGCAGGCCGTAGCGCCGGAGCGCCGTCTCGGTCAGGACGAGCAGCGGGTCGGCGTCCTTGCCCGCGCCGTGCAGCCTCTCCTGGCCGAGGCGCGCATCCGCGAGGGTCCATTCGACCAGGGCGGGCAGGGTGGTGGCGGGCACGTCCAGGACGAGACCGCCGACGCAGTACGCGAGAACGTGCCCGTCGGGGTCGGCGTCGACGACGGCGAGCGGCCCGTTGGCGAAGGGGGGTTCGTCGGCCGCCGGGGCTGCGACGCTGCCCGGGGCGCGCCGGGCGCCCCCCTTCCGGCCGGCGGGACGCGGGGCGCGCGACGCGAGGGCGGGGGCGGAGGCCGGAGCCTGGGCGGAAACGGAGGCGGGGGCGGGCGCCTGGGCCGGTGCTTGAGCGGGGGCGGGCGCCTGGGCCGGGGCGCGGTCCGGTGCCTGGGCCGGGGCGGGATCCGGGGCCTGGGCGGGGACGGGGGCGGTCTCCGGCGGGGGCGCGCGCATGACCTCGGGCTCGGGCGCGGGGTACTTGGCGGCCCATCCCTCCAACAGCCGCCGGTACGCCTGCCGGCGCGGCTGCCGCGGCTCGCTCCGCCCGCTCTCCCAGTTCTTCACGGTCTGAGTACTGGTCTCCAGCGCCTGCGCGAGGCGCGCCTGCGTGACCCCGGCGGCCTCCCGCAGCCGCGCCCTCTCCTTGGGCGACGGCATCTCCGGCTCACCCGCCAGGAGCGCGTCCACCGCGCTGAACAGTTCTTCCTCGGTCGGCATCGGCCACCTCCCCGTGGGACCCTAACGTAATTTAACCCCTTCTGTAGCCTCGGCTTTAGCCCAGCCCGGTGATCCGCTTCGGCTCCCGAGGACGCACCCCTGACGTGGACGGCATGCGTGAAGAACCGGTGAAAAAGATGATCATGACTACTCCCCCGACGCTTAGTCTGGCCGAATGACATTCATGTTCGGACGAAGAAGCCGCCTCGCCCAGCTCTCTCTCGGGGCGGCCGTAGCCGCCTCCGTCCTGCTTCCCGTCCAGCCAGCCCAGGCCGCCTCCGGCCTGGACCCGTTCGCCGCGAACTTCTCGCTGACGCGCGTCGACGGGGACAAGACGAACCTCATCACCTCCGCCGAGGCCGCCGGAGTCGCCAAGGCGTCGGTGACCGACGTCCTGGGCACCCGTACGGGACGTCCGGGGCTCTGTCACGCCACCGGACTGAACGGCGCCCTCAAACCCGACGGGTTCTGCTGGGACGATGACGACGACAGGTCCAACTACGCCGAGAGCGGCGGCGGTTGGATGCCGCAGGGCTTCGCGGGATCGCACGCCGCCACCGACGACGGGCTGTACGCGGGCCGCTCCCTGACGGTCACCTCCTGGTACCACGGCACGTACGTCAAGGGCCGCACGCCGCCGACCGTCGAGGACTACGCCAGGGTCTCGATCGCGGAGTCGGCCGGCGGCCAGGTGAAGTACGGGCACATCGCGCTCGTGGAACCGGTCGACGGCAACTTCAAGCCGCTGGAGTACCCCTCGCACTCGGACGGCGTCGCCTGGTACGGCAACCGCCTGTTCGTCGCCAACGGCGCCGAGCTGCAGGTCTTCGACCTGACGCGGATGTGGCGCATGAACGACACCACCAGCGCCCTCACCCGGCTGGCCGCGGGCAAGACCTCCGCCCGCTACCACCTCTGGGCCATGCCGCTCGTCGCCCGCTACAGCACCATCAGCACCGCCGCGGTCGACAACGTCTCCACGGCGTACGTCAACGGCAACCCGCGCGCCTGCGGTCCTTCGGTCAACAGCGAGCTGTGCCTGAGCAGCCTCAGCATCGACCGGTCCGGCGCCACGCCGGCCCTCGTCTCGGTCGAGAACCGCGGCGGCGCCGGCGCCCGCATCGTCCGCTGGCCGCTGTCGGCCCTCGGTACCGGCACGCCGACCACGGTGGCCTCGGAGACCACGGGCTACACCTCTCCCGTGTGGGGCATCCAGGGCACGGCCACGGACGGCACCAGCTACTACATGAGCGGGACCTGCCCGACGTACTGGCCGGGCGGCACCGAGCTCTACTCCTGCATCCACGTGGCCAAGCCCGGCGAGGCGCCGCACGTCCTCACCCAGGCGCCGCAGCTGACCCAGGGCCTCTCCTGGGACCCCCGTGCCAAGCGGCTCTGGGGCGCCAACGAGGCCCTGGTGGACTCCAGCGGACCGCGCCGCGTGGTGTTCAACGTCGAGCCCGACGCCGGCAAGCCCGTCGACGGCTGGAGCTGGCTCACCAACTTCCACCAGGCGGGCTCCGTCTGCGCCACGCCCCAGGGCAACGGCACCGCCAACGGCACCCCGATCACCGTGTGGGCCTGCACCGGCTCGGAGACCCAGCGCTGGAAGTACGAGAACGGTCTGATCGTCCACAAGCCGAGCGGGAAGTGCATCACCCCCGAGGCCAACGGCGCCAACACCAACGGCGCGCTGCTGACCCTGTGGACCTGCAACCCGTCGAGCGACGTGCAGAGGTTCTCTCCGTCGGCCGACGGCAGCGCCGTCAACGCCTACGGCAAGGCCATCACGCCGAAGGGCAACTCCCTGGGCAACGGCGTCTGGCTGACGCTGTGGACCCACGGCAGCCCGACGCCCGACGTCCAGGACTGGGTGATCAAGGGCTTCTAGGGCGTGTTTCGGAAGTAGCGTCGTCCGCCCGCAGGGCGGGGTCGGGGGCGTCTGGTGCGTGCGATCGCAGGCGGAGGGTGGGGGCACCTCCCGCGCCGCCAGGCGCAGGGGGAGAGAGCGCAGCGGGCTGCGCCGACGACCGACAACGCAGCGTGGGGGCACCTCCCGTGCCCGAAGGGCTACGGGGGAGTGCGTGCCAGGCGTTCCCGGCCAGACGGGACTTTCGAAACACGCCCTAGCCCCTCCCCCTCCCCCGTCCCCGCACGCGACGCGCACGGCGGAGGGGCCGGCCCGTCACCGGGCCGGCCCCTCCTCTGCCGCGCGTCCGCTCCCGTCGCGGCTTCCGCAGCGCCGGCCCGGCCCGTCAGTCGCCGTCCGCGGTGCCCAGGGCCTGGACGTCGACCGTGCCGTACACCTCGTGGACGTAGACGTTGGTGAGCCGGGGGTTGCGGTAGAAGAGAGCCTTGTCGGCGACGATCGGCAGGTAGTAGGCGCCGTCGACGACCTGGTGGTCGATGCGCCGGTGGATCTCCGCGGCCTCGGCGGGGTCGTCGGCGGCAGCGGCCTGGTCGAACAGGGTGTTGATCCGGGGGTCGTTCACCTCGGCGAAGTTGAAGTTGCCGCCGGGCAGGATCTGGCGGCCGTCGACCAGCGGCTCCAGGAACCCGGAGCCGGTGGGGTAGTCGGCGCCCCATCCGAGGAAGGTCAGGCCGTAGCCCTTGGACTTGACGACGCTGGGCGTGCCGATGACCCCGGCGCGCTGGGCGGGGTCGTAGGTCTCGATCGTGACGGAGATGCCGACCGCCTTGAGCGCGTTCCGCAGGGCGTCAGCGGACTGCCGCTCTTCCGGCCGGTCTGCCCGGGCGGCGAGCTTCGTGGTGAAGCCGCCGGGCTTCCCGCAGGCCCGCAGTTCCTCCTTCGCCTTGTCGGTCCGCGGCTTGCCGCTCACCCGTCCGAAGGGGTCGTAGGTATCGGAGTCGGCGATCGTCGGCGGAAGCATGGTGGTCTGCCGCGAGCCGGCCACCGGGCCCCCGCGCACCGTCGCGAGGGCGGCGGTGTCCGCCGCGTACACCACGGCCTTCCGGCAGTGCGCGTTGTCGAGCGGCGGGACCTTCGAAGCGAGGGCGAGATAGCGGACGAAGCCGGTGTGCGGGTTGTCGGCGTTCTTCTTCAGCTGCGGGTCCTGCAGCACCTTCGCCCGGGCCGCCGGCATGAGGCCGGTCGTGCTCACACTGAGGTCGGTGCTGCCGGCGAGCAGCCGCGCGTCGAGCTCGTCGCCGCTGGAGGCGACGGTCAGCTCCACCTTGTCCGGCAGGGCCTTGCGCAGCGGGTCGGTGGCCGGGTCCCAGCGGTCGTTGCGGACGAGGGTGAGCGACTTCCCCGGGACGTACGCGTCGAAGCGGTACGGCCCCGAGGAGACCGGCTTCTCGCCGTAGCGGGCGCCCGTGTCCCGTTCGCGCGGTACGGGGGCGGTGGCGCCCATGGCCAGGAGGTGCGGGAAGTCGGAGTCGGGCTTGGCGAGGGTGAAGACGAGCGTCGAGTCGTCGACGGTCCGCACCGAGCGCAGCCCGAGCTTGTCCGGGGACGGGTCCCGGTACGGGCCGAGATAGTCCTGGCCCTGGTCCAGGGCCTCGACCAGGAAGAGCGGACCGCCGGCGAGGACGTCCTGCGCGAAGACGCGCTCGATGCCGTACTTGACGTCCTTGGCGGTGATCGCCGTGCCGTCCTCGAAGGTCAGGCCCCGCTTCAGCTTGACGGTGTAGGTCTTGCCTCCGTCGGTCGAGACCGGGGCGGCCTCGGCGAGGTCGGGGACGAGGGTCCGGCCTTTCCGGCCCGGTGCGGCGTCGTAGGTGTAGAGGGTGCGGGCGTAGAGGCGCTGCATGTTCCAGACCCACCCGTAGTACGAGCGGGCGGGGTCCCACGAGTCGGCGTCGTAGCTGGTCGACAGGCGGAGCGTGCCGCCCTTCTTCGTGGAGGCGTTCACCACCTTGCCGACCGCGGCGTCGAAGCCCGCGGCGGTGGTGGAGCCGCCCGAACCGCCGCCTGTCGAGGTGTCGTTCGAGGTGTCGGTCTTGTCCTTGTTCTGGGCGGCCCACAGGGCGGCGGCGGTGCCGCCGCCGAGCGCGAGGGTCACGGCGAGGGCGATGGCCACCAGCCGGCCGCGGGGGCGGGTGCGTCCGGCGCCCGTCCGGTGCCCGGGCCGGGTCGACGCCGGCCCGGCTCCCGTGGTGTCCGGGAACGGCGTTGCGGCCGGACGGCCGATGACCGCGAGGGGCGGCGCGCCGGCGGCGCCCGGCGGGGTCTCCGCGGCGGGGGCGTGGGGTCCGGCGGCCGGCTGCGGGGCGGGCGGGAAGGCGGGCCGGGGCGGCGGTGCGGGGGTGGGCGCCGGCGCGGGTGACTTGCCGAGGCGGACCGGCGGCTCGTCGACCGGGACGGTCTCCGGGGCGGCCACGGCGCCGTGCGTGGGCTCGCCGCCGCGGTCGGCCTCGCCGCCGGAGCCGTGGCCGTCGTCCTCCGCACCGGCCGGAGCCGCCCGGTGGGCGAGGCGCGGGTCGGGTGTGGCGGGCGTTGCGGGGGTGGCCGGGGTGGCGGGTGTGGCCAGGGGCTCCGAGGGGCGGGAGGTGAGGGCCCGGGCCACCGCCCCCGGCAGCCAGTCGGTCTCCTGCGGCAGGTGCCCCGAGAAGGTCTGTCCGCCGGCCTCGCCGAGCAGCTGCCCCAGCTCCGCGAGGAGTTCGGGCACGGTGGGACGCCGGCCGGGCTCCTTGGCGAGGCAGCGGGCGACGAACTCCGTGTCGGCGGGCAGGCCGCGGAGGTCCGGCTCTTCGTAGACGGCGCGGAAGTTGACCGAGTGGGGTGAACCGATGCCGAACGGCCCGGCTCCGGTGGCCGCGAAGGCCAGGACGGCACCGAGGGAGAACATGTCGCTGGCCGGGCCGACCGCTCGCCCCGTGACCTGCTCGGGCGACATGAAGCCGGGGGTGCCGATCACCATCCCGGCCTGGGTCAGCGCGGTCGCCTCGGTGGCCACGGAGATGCCGAAGTCGATGACCCGCGGCCCGTCCGCTGCGATCAGCACGTTCGACGGCTTGAGGTCGCGGTGGATCAGCCCCGCGCCGTGGATGGCCTCGAGCGCCTCGACCAGGCCGGCGCTCAGGAGGAGCAGCGAGTGCCGGGGCCAGGCGCCGTGGGCGCGTACCGCCGCGTCGAGCGGAAGGCCCGGGACGTAGGCGGTGGCGAGCCAGGCGGGCGACCCTTCCGGGTCGGCGTCCACCACGGCCGCGGTGAAGAAACCGGTGACCCTGCGGGCCGCCTCCACCTCACGGGCGAAGCGCCGCCGGAACTCCGGGTCCTCGGCCAGTTCGGAGCGCACCACCTTGACGGCGACCATCCGGCCGCTGGTCGAGCGGCCCAGATAGACCCGGCCCATGCCGCCCGCCCCCAGGCGGGCGAGGAGCCGATAGCGGCCCACCTGCCGCGGGTCCGCCCCGTCCAGCGCTTCCACTGCCGCCCCCCGCCGATGGCCCGCCCCGTGCTCGTCAGGCGATGATGACACACCAGATCACGACCGTCCGGCGCGGGTTCGGGCCCGTCCGGGCCGGTCGGGCGGGCCGTGGCGGGACCGGGACGACCGGTCGACGGCCCGCCGGCCGCCGACCGCACCGGGCGCCGGCCGCCAAGGCCTCGAGGATCAAGCCCGTAATATGCACGCGGTCGCCGCCCACCGCTCGGTTCCGGTCGCGCGTCGGCGCCGATTTCCGGACTCCCACCGGGTCCGTACGGATGACTCTTTCCCCTTACTGGAGGCCTTGTTGAAACGCCGCTGGCTCTTGCCCCTTTTCGGGGCACTGCTCGCCGTCCTGGCGCCCGTCGTGCCCGCCGCACCCGCGGCCGCCGTCGATCCCGCCGACTGCGGGGGCGCGGGGGTGGAGCGCTTCGGTGCCGCCTCGGTGACCGGCGCCATCGTCGGCGCCGCCGTGCACGAGGGGCGCGGATATGTCGTGACCCGGGGTCTGAAGCCCCCGGTGCTCGCGGAGTACGACCTCGCCACGCGCCGGGTCGTACGCCAGACGCCGATACCCGACGGCCCCGCCGAGGGTTCTCCCGAAGGCGCGTGGGCCACCGCCGTGTCGGGCGGCAAGGTGTATCTCGGCACCTATCCCGTGCCCGACCTCTACCGTTTCGACCCCGCCACCGGCAAGGTCGAGCGCCTCGCCTCCCTCGGGGTCAACGGCGGCTTCATCTGGAGCATGGCCGCCGCGCCGGACGGCAAGATCTACGCGGGGACGTACCCGGACGGCAAGGTGTGGGAGTACAACCCCGCCAACGGAGCCGTCCGCAACTTCGGTGTCCTGGCCGCCGGTGAGCGCTACGTCCGCTCCCTCGACGTCGACGCGACCCATGTCTACGCCGGTCTGCTCGACACCGGCAAGCTGGTCTCCGTCAACCGCTCCACCGGCGCGACGCGCCTCCTGGCGCAGGGGGACACCGGCTTCGCCGCGGTCTCCGTCGGCCGCACCCGGGTGCGGGCCGCCAGCGGCGACACGCTGTACGACGTCCGCACCGACGGCACCGACCTGCGCAAGGTCGACCTGGGCGGGAACTCGGTCGACTCGATCGGCCTGGCGCCGGACTACACCGCCTACCTCTCCACCCGCCCGCACGGCACCGTGTACCGCTACCGCACCGCCGAGCCGCTGGTCGAGATCGGTACGCCCCGCTCCCAGGAGGAGACCCGGGGCATGGTCCTGGACGGGACCACGCTCACCGGTTTGGCCGGCAGCGGCGGGGTCTGGACGATGGACGTGACCACGGGGCAGTCGGCGTACACCGATCTGCTGGCCGCGGGTCTCACCGGCGGCGCCGAGCGTCCCCAGTCGATGCTGCTGGACGCGGAGCGCGGTGCGGTCTGGGTCGGCGGGCACTTCTCCGTGACGGTCCACCATCCCGCCACGGGAACCCAGCGCCGTATCTGGGTGCCGGGCGAGCCGAAGGCGCTGACCCGCCGCGGCGACAAGATCTACGCGGCGATCTATCCGAGCGGTCAGATCGTCGAGATCGACGCGCAGACCGACGCGATGCGCAGTCTCGGCTACCTCGGTCACGGCCAGCAGCGCCCCTGGGACCTCGAGTACGACCCCGCCACCGACAAGCTGCTGGTGGCCAGCGCGCCGCTCGGCGCCTCCCTGAAGGGCGCCCTGTCGGTCGTGGACCCCGACACCGCGCAGATCGAGGTGTACCCCGACGTGATCAAGGACCAGAGTCTGATGACCCTCAGCCTCGGTCCCGGCGGTGTGGTGTACCTCGGCGGTGACGTCCGGGGCGGCGGCGGCACGCCTCCGACGCGTACCACCGCGGCCGTGGCCGCCTTCGACCTGGCCTCGCGGACCGTGAAGTGGGAGGTCCTGCCGGTCGCGAACAACCAGACGCTGCAGGACATCAAGGTGCACGACGGCATCCTGTACGGCGTCCTCAAGCGCAACGCGGGCTGGTTCACGCTCGACCTGGCGACCCGCAAGGTCCTCGACAAGGGCACCTTGTCCGGCTATGGCGAGATCGAGGTGCACCAGGACAAGGTGTTCACCTCGACGTACTTCGGCGGCGGCAACGTCCATCTGCTCGGCCCGGGGCTGGCGGACCCGAAGCTGCTCGCCACCGGTCTCGGTGACGACTGGTACACCAATCCGCAGCTCGCGTTCGAGCCGAGCGGCTGGAAGGCGTGGGCGCTCGCGGGCCGCGATCTGGCCCGGCTGCGGCTCGACCCGGCCTGCGCGCCGCTGACCGTCACCCCCTGACCCCCCGCTCCTCCGACCGCGGGCCGACGGCCCCACGGAACGGCTGATCCACCACCCCGTCCGCTCTCCGGCGGGGGCCCGTGCACCACGGGCCCCCGCCGTTCGGTTTCCGGGGCGGGTCGGCGCGGCTGCCGTACCGGTCGGGCGCACACGGCTGTGACCACGGAAGCGATCAGTGAGGAGCCACGGCCGTGGCGCCCACCGCCGTGCGCGCCGCCGCCACGAAGGCCGCGATCGCCGGGTGGGTGCCGCCGCCCGCGCGGAAGGCGACCTTCGAGCGGCGGAAGAGGGGAAGCCGGGTCAGGACCACGTCATCGGGAGCGTGGGCGGTGGCCATCTCCGGTACAAATCCGGCGCCTTGCCCGATGGCGGCCAGTGCCAGGACCGTACGGAAGTCGTTGACCTGATGGCGGATGCGCGGCTGGAAACCGGCCGCCTGACAGGCGCGTACCGCCATCGCGTGACCGGTCGTGCCGTCCCTGGCGGTGATCCACGGGGACGTGGCCCATGGTCCGAGCAGCTCCGCCAGGGTTTCGCCGGGGGCGGTGCGACCGGTGGCGGGAGCGCCGCCGGTGGCCAGGTACACCGGCTCCTCCAGCAGGGGCACCCGGTCGACCGTGGCGTCCGGTGACGCGGGCACGAAGTCGTAGTCGTGGACGAGGGCCACGTCGAGTTCGCCGGCGCGCAGGCCGTCGGAGACCCGCGCCGAGTCGATCTCCTTCACCATGGGTTCCAGCGCGGGATGCCGCCGGGCCAGTTCGGCCAGTGTGGCGGGCACGATCGCGGGGCCGCCGGAGGGAAACGTCCCGATCCGCAGCGGCCCGCCGATGCCCTCGCGTGCCCCGGCCAGCTCGGAGACCGCCCGTTCGAGGCGTTCGATGACGGCATCGGCGTGGGTGACGAGGGTGCGGCCGGCGGGAGTGAGCACCACCCGTCTGCCGCTGCGTTCCAGCAGGGGTACGCCCGCCTCGCGTTCCAGCACGCTCAGTTGCTGGGAGACGGCCGAGGCGGTGAAGGTCAGGGCCTCGGCGACGGCCGCGATGGTGCCGCGTCGGTCCAGTTCGCGCAGCAGGTGGAGACGTCGGACATCGAGCATAAGCTGAGCTTACGCATAGGCGTAGAAACATGAGCTGGAACTACCGGGTCGATGTCGGTCAGGCTGGGCGCATGAAGCCCGAAGCGCATCTCACCGGCCTGTTCGTCCCCCTGGTGACCCCGTTCACCGACGACCTGCGTCTCGCCCCGGACGCGCTCGCCCGCCTCGCCGACGAGGCGTTGTCGGCCGGCGGCGCCCGGGGACTCGTCGCCCTGGGCACCACCGCGGAGGCGGCCACGCTGACCCCCGAGGAGAAGCGGACCGTGGTCCGTATCTGCGCGGACGCCTGCCGGGCCTACGGAGTTCCGCTGATCGTCGGCGTCGGCACGAACGACACCGCCGCCGCCGTCACGACCCTGCGGGAGCTCGCTCGGAGCGGTGACGTCGCCGCGGCGCTGGTTCCCGCGCCGCCCTACACCCGGCCCGGCGAGGCGGGAACGCTGGCGCACTTCACGGCGCTCGCCGCACACGGGGGTCTGCCGCTGGTCGTCTACGACATCCCGTACCGCACCGCTCAGCCCCTCGGCACCGGCGCGCTGCACGCGATCGGGCGACTCCCGCAGGTCGTCGGGGTCAAGTACGCGACCGGGGTGATCGACGCTGCCGCGATGGAACTGCTCGGGTCGTCGATCCCGGGCTTCGCGGTGCTCGGCGGCGATGACGCCGTCATCTCGCCGCTGCTCGCGGCGGGCGCCCACGGCGGCGTCCTCGCGTCGGCCAATGTCCGCACCGCTGATTACGCCGAGTTGATCTCGCTGTGGCAGCGCGACGCCACCGGGCCGGCCCGCAGGCTGGGAGCCGAGCTGGCCCGGCTGTCCGCCGCGCTCTTCGCCGAGCCGAACCCGACCGTGATCAAGGGGGTGCTGCACGCCCAGGGCCGTATCCCCAGCCCGGCCGTCCGGCTGCCGCTGCTGGCCGCCTCCGCCGATGTAGTCGGGCGAGCGGCAGAGCTGGCCGCTGCCGGGACCCGCCGTGCCCCTCAGGAGATTGCGGCCTGAGACGGCCCGTGACCCCGGGGGGACCCAGTATTCATGACTTGAACACGCAACCGGCCCCCAAGAGGCGGCACTTGGGATTCGGCCGATGTCGACGTGAAGTATTGACGGCACGGAGGGCGGGCGGTTGACTCACCGCACCGTGCCGGAACCGGTTCCGGTACCGGTTCCGACACCGATGTCAGCCCTGCCCGTCCCCCGCCGCGGAGGCTCCCCCGATGCGTGTCACCATCGCCGACGTCGCACGTGAGGCGGGTGTCAGCAAGACCACCGTCTCCCGGGTCCTGAACACCGGCGCCGAGGTGGACGCCGCGACCGCCGCCCGCGTTCGTGAAGTGATCGGTGTCCTGGGATACGTGCCCAGCTCCGGGGCGGTCGGACTGGCGCGCGGCAGCAGCCGGACCATCGGCATGCTGATCCCGTCGCTGACCTGGCCCTGGGTCGGCGAAGTCCTCCAGGGGGTCGCCGACACCGTCGAAGCCGCGGGCTACGGACTGCTGCTCTTCACCTGCAACCGGGGCGCAGACTCCGTCGCCCACTTCGCCGGGCAGGTCTCCGCCCGGGCGTTCGACGGGCTGCTGGTCGTCGAGCCGGAGAACACCCTCGACACGATCACCGCCATGCACCGCCGGGGGCTGCCGGTCGTCCTCGTCGACGACCGCGGCCACCACCCGGAGTTCCCCTCCGTCGCCACCACCAACCACGCCGGCGGCTCGTCCGCCGCCGCCCATCTGGCCGCCTCCGGCCGGACCCGTCCCCTGGTCATCACCGGACGCCGGGACTTCGGGTGCGTCCGGGACCGGCTGGCCGGATTCCTGGACGTCCTGCCCTCCGACCTGGTCGTCGAGGGCGAGTTCACCGAGGAGACCGGGCGGGCCGGTGTGGAGCGGGCCCTCGCCGGGGGCCGGGACTTCGACTGCGTCTTCGCGCACAACGACCTCATCGCCGCGGGCGCCCTGCGCGCCCTGCGGAAGGCAGGCCGGCGGGTCCCGGAGGACGTCGCGGTCGTGGGGTTCGACGACATCCCGATGGCCCGTCACACCGAGCCGCCGCTGACCACCGTCCGGCAGCCCATGCGGCGGATGGGCGAGACGGCCGCCGGGATGCTGCTCGCCGGACTCGCCGGAGGCACGCTCCCTGACGAACCCGTCGTCCTGCCCACCGAACTCGTCGTGCGCCGCTCCGCCCCGGCCCCTGACCACCCGGCTCGCACACCCTGACCGCGGCGCACCACCGGCCGAGGCCCTCGGCCGCCCGCCGCCCGTCCACCCGCCGACCCGTCCGTCAGTCAGTCCGTCCGTCCGCAGAAGGAGCCGCAATGCCACGATCCCGCTTCAGGAGCAGAACGAGTACGGCGCTGGTCGCGGCCACCGCCGTCCTCGGCGGTCTCCTCGCCGGCGCCCTGCCGAGCGCGGCCGCCGGCACCGGGGCGCGCGCCGAGGAGCCCGTACCGGTGGCCGTCGACCGGTTCGAGGGGGAGATCCCCTTCGCGAACCCGCCCGCTGAGGGCATCTTCACCTGGGGCAGCGATGCCGACGACCAGCCGACGCTGCGGATCGCGGAGCGGGCCGACGCCCCCGAGGGCGACAAGGTCCTGGAGGGCGACTACGACATCAGCGGCTGGGGCGGCCTCAGCCACGACTTCGCCTTCGACGCGCCGCCGCACGACTGGACGGCGTTCAAGGGCATCCGCTTCTGGTGGTACGGCCAGAACACGGCTCCGCTGCCGCCCGGTTCGGGCAAGCGCGTCCACTTCGAGCTCAAGGACGGCGGCGCGAACGGCGAGGCGTCCGAGCTGTGGACCACGTCGTTCACCGACGACTGGGAGGGCTGGCACCTCGTCGAGATCCCGTTCGCCGACTTCCAGTACCGCGCGGATTACCAGCCCGTCGGCGGAATCGACCAGATCCTCGGCCTGAACGCGATGTGGGGGTACGCCCTGACCCTGCCGCCCGGCTCCCCCGGCTCCTTCGCCCTCGACGGTGTGGAGGTGTACGGGAAGGCCGAACCGGCCCTGAACACCAAGGTCGTCACCGACGCCGCCGTGTACCCGGTCGCCGAGGGCGGCACCGCCCGGGTGAAGCTGACGGTCGCCACCACGGGCTCCGGACCGATCGACGAGCCCGTCACCGTCGCGTACACGACGGAGGGCGAGGGCGCGGGAGCCGAGGCGGGCCGGGACTTCACCCCGGTCGCCGGCAGCGTCACCTTCCCGGCCGGCACCCCCTCAGGCACCTCCCGGACGGTCGCCGTGGCGACCACGAAGGACGGTGCGGCCGAGGCCGCCGAGACGATCCCGCTCAGGCTGACCGTCACCGGAGCCAAGGCCCCGGCCGAGACGCCACTGGTCGTGGTGAACGCCCATGGTCTGCCGTACCTCGACAAGCGGCTGCCGGTGAAGAAGCGGGTCGCCGACCTGCTGGGGCGGATGACCCTCGCGGAGAAGGCCGGCCAGATGACGCAGGCCGAGCGCAACGCGCTGAAGTCGCAGGGCGACATCGCCTCCTACGACCTCGGTTCGCTGCTCTCCGGCGGCGGCTCCGTGCCCACGCCCAACACCCCCGAGGCCTGGGCGAAGATGGTCGACGCCTACCAGCTGCGCGCCCAGGCGACCCGCTTCCAGATCCCGCTGATCTACGGCGTCGACGCCGTGCACGGTCACAACAACGTCATCGGGTCGACGATCATGCCGCACAACATCGGCATCGGCGCCGGCCGTGACCCGCGGATCGCCGAGCGGACGGGCGCCGTCACCGCGAAGGAGGTGCGCGCCACCGGCATCCCCTGGGACTTCGCGCCCTGCCTCTGCGTGACCCGGGACGAGCGCTGGGGCCGGTCGTACGAGGCGTTCGGCGAGGACCCCGCCCTGGTGACGGCCATGGAGACCGTGATCAACGGCATGCAGGGGGCCCGGAACGGCACGGACCTCGACCGGAACGACAAGGTGCTCACCAGCGCCAAGCACTTCGTCGGTGACGGCGGCACCGCGTTCGGCTCCTCGACCACCGGCTCGTACACCATCGACCAGGGCGTCACCAAGGTCACCCGTGAGGAGCTGGAGGCGGTGCACCTCGCGCCGTTCGCCGAGGCGGTCGAGCGGGGCGCGGGCACGGTCATGCCGTCGTACTCCTCGCTGGACATCCTGGGCGACGACAGCGGCCCGGTGAAGATGCACGCCAACGCCGAGATGATCAACGGGGTGCTCAAGGACCGGATGGGCTTCGAGGGCTTCGTCATCAGCGACTGGCAGGCCATCGACCAGATCCCCGGTGACTACCCGAGCGACGTGCGCACGTCGGTCAACGCCGGGCTCGACATGATCATGGTGCCGACCAACTACCAGGACTTCACCCGGATCCTGCGGGAGGAGGTGACGGCCGGGCGGGTCAGCCAGGCCCGTGTCGACGACGCGGTCTCGCGGATCCTGACGCAGAAGTTCAGGCTCGGTCTCTTCGAGCAGCCGTACGCCGACACCACGCACCTCGGTGCGGTCGGCTCGCCCGAGCACCGTGCCGTGGCGCGGGAGGCGGTCGCCGCGTCCCAGGTGCTGCTCAAGAACGACGGGGCCGCGCTGCCGCTGAAGACGTCGCAGAAGGTGTATGTCGCCGGATCGAACGCCGACGACCTCGGCAATCAGGCCGGTGGCTGGACCATCAGCTGGCAGGGCTCGTCGGGCCGGACCACCACCGGCACCACGATCCTCGAAGGGATGAGGAAGGCCGCCCCCGGCGCCCGGATCTCGTACTCCAAGGACGCGTCGGAGCCGACCGACGGCTACGACATCGGTGTCGTCGTGGTCGGCGAGACGCCCTACGCCGAGGGCTTCGGGGACGTCGGAAACGGCCACGACCTCGAACTGTCCGCCGCCGACAAGGCCGCGGTCGACAAGGTCTGCGCCGCGATGACGTGCGCGGTCCTGGTCGTCTCCGGCCGGCCGCAGCTCATCGGCGACCGGCTGGGCGCGATCGACGCGCTGGTCGCGTCCTGGCTACCCGGCACGGAGGGCGGCGGCGTGGCCGACGTCCTGTACGGCAAGCAGCCGTTCACCGGTCAGCTCCCCGTCACCTGGCCGAAGTCCGAGGCCCAGATGCCGATCAACGTCGGTGACACCGCCTACGACCCGCAGTTCCCGTACGGGTGGGGGCTGACCACGCTCGGCAAGGCTCCGGCGGGCGGGGAGACCGCGCTGCGGGCCATCGGTGTCGCCGCCAAGGTGCTGCAGGCGACGGGCCTCGGGGGCTCGGCGCAGGGCAGGGAGCTGGTCGGCAGGGCGCGGCTGATCGTCCAGCAGAAGATCGGCCAGGACATCACGGAGGCGACGGCCAAGCCGTTCGCCGAGGCGGACCACCGGCTGCTCACCGGGGACCTGACGGGAGCCGTCGCCCGCCTGACCGCCGCCTACCGGGCCGCCTGAGCGGGCCGGAGGACGGGGAGCGGCACGGGAGGCGGGGGGTGCGGGGCCGGGCGACCGGCCTCGTACCCCCCGCGTGTGCGGCGCGTCGCTCCGCGCGGACGCCGCCGCTGACGGCCGGTCAGGGGAGGTGGGCGGCGATGGTCCGCGCGGAGTCCAGCGACTCGGCGCGGGTGGTGTCCACCTCCAGGTCGTAGCGCACGCCCCGGTGCACCACCTCCGACTGGAGGGCGGCCATGCCGACCGTCCGGTCGCCCCGGGCGAGCTCGCGGCCGGCGGCCACCTCGGCGTCGCAGCGGACGCCGACCCACAAGGCCGGCAGCCCGCCGAGCGCCCGCAGCCAGCGCTCCTGGGAAGCCGCCCCGCCGAGGAAGACGTCGTCGACGACGATCCGGGCACCGGCCCGCGCCATCGCGGCGATCCCCTCCCGCCAGGCCGCCTCCAGCGCCGCGAACTCCGGCCCGACGCTCACCTCGCCGCCAGGGGCGAAGGCGATTCCGTCGTCGGAGCTCCGGAGGGAGGCGGGCAGGGCGTCGACGAACGCGTCGACGCCGAAGGCCAGCCAGGGGTCCGGCAGGACGGCCTGGAGGCACCGGACGATGCCGGTCTTCCCCGTGCTGGAACCGCCGTTGAGAATGATCATCCGGGTCGTCACCGCGCCACTGTAGGGGCGTGGTGACGACCGGTCGAGCGGATTTCGCGCGCGTCCACCCACCACCGGCGGGCGGACCGCGCCCGGCCGTCCCCAGCCGGACGGGACGTTCGCAACAGGTCCCGGGGCCTGTCCGGCGGTCTCACCGCCGGACAAGGGCGTGGTGCCGTCCGGTGTGGCGAGCGGCCCGCCGTCAGCGGGCGGACTCCGCTCCCTTCCAGGGCCAGTCGGCGTTCCGGCCCGCTTCCAGCAGCGGGACCATGCGGAACGCCGCGTCGCTCAGGCCCGCGAAGGTGTGCCGGTTGCCGCTGCCCGAGGGGGCGTGGCCCACCCGGTAGCCGGCGAGGTTCCAGGTGTAGACGGGCACGTGGTCCGGGACCTGCCGGGTCGGGTCGCCGTACCTGCTGTACGCCGCCTGTTCGTCGGTGACGATCAGGACCCGGTCGTGGCCCCGGTAGTGCGCGCGGACGGCCGCGGTGGTGTCGGTGCCGCCCAGGCTGCCGAAGCGGCCGAGGACCTTCAGGAGCGACTCGCCCTCGCCGTACCGCACGCGGGCGCTGCCGGTTCCGAACTCCACCAGGTCCGCCTCGGCGGCCCGCAGGGCGACCGCCGCGCCGAAGAGGGCCGCCGCGTCGGCCCGGTTGAGCTGCGAGCGGTCCGAGAGCCGGTCCCACATGGAGGCCGAGCGGTCGACCAGGACCAGCGTCCGGCCGGGCAGCTCCGGCACGTTCGCCAGGGAGTGGCCGAGCGCCTTCTCCAGCGGGTGGGCCCAGCGCAGCGACGGCGCGTGCTGGTAGGCGGCGAGGTAGCGGAAGGGGAACTGACGCGAGGCCGCCACCACGGCCGGGTCGGAGATCCGCGCGGCGACCCGGGCCGCGACCTCGTCGCCGACTCCCGCCTGGTCGAAGTTGCGCAGGTTGCGGACGAGCGCCATGGCGCCCATCGACGGGATGACCGCCTCCCAGGCCGCGGCGTCCATCGGACCCTGCAGCCATCCCGCGAGGGCCTCCCAGGTCATCCCCGCGTCGGCGAGCCGGCGCGGTCCGTCGGGCGCCGTGACGACCGCGCGCCGTTCTTCGACGGGCAGCTCCATCAGCGCCCGGTGGGCGACGAGGGTGCTCGCGGAGGCCGGGGGCACGGCGGTCTCCGGGTGGTGCCGGCGGTCCAGCGCGTAGCGGAACAGCTCGCCCTGGCCCGGCTTGTCGGGGTCGGGCGAGGCGTGGACCAGGTTGAGGACGTCGCCGAAGCGGTAGCCCTTGGAGGCGGTGTCGTACTTCAGCAGCGTTCTGGCGGTGTAGAGCCGGCGCACGGCGTCGGCGATGCCGCGCTTGACGGGCTTGGGGACGGCGCGTCCGTACGTGGAGGTCCAGTAGCCGAGCAGTTCGCCGGGCTCGTCGGCGCGCAGCAGGACGGATGCGACGACCTGCCGGTTGGCGGGGCCGTCCTCGGCGCCCGCGTCGAGGCGTGCCTTGACGTACTCGGCCGCGCCGACGAGGGACGCGGTCCGCATGTTGCCGTCGCGCCGCAGCCAGGCGAGCAGCCCCGCGGTCCACTCCGGGTCGTCGACGGCCAGCGCGCGGACGAGCGCGCCGAAGCGGTCGTCACGGCGCGCGCCGGTCTCGTAGAAGGTCGACTGCGACACGAAGTTGGCGACCGCGAGCACGAACAGCTCGGACCGGGCGTCCCGGAGGACGCTCGCCCCGCCCTCGTGGGTGCGGGCCGGAACGGCGGTGGAGACGACGGGCGAGACGATGCGCGTCCTGGTGGCGCGGGTGTTGAAACGAGCCATGGCGAATTCCCCCGAATTCGAACGGGCCCGGGGACACAGCGGCGGGAGTGAGCGAGGGTGCCCGAGATCAGGAGTCGGCAACGGTCCATATAACTGCTGCTCTACCGATTGAGCTACACGCCCGGAGGCGCGGCGGGACTTGAACCCGCAACCGGCGGTTCCCCATGAAGTATCCGTTGCCTGCGCACCGGGCACCCTCGTCGACTGCTGTGCCTCCCGAGATCAGAAGTGGCTGCGGCCTGAGTTCATGGAATGAAGGAGCCGCCGCCTGCGCACCGGGAGGTGCGTGCTGTCGTGATGTCGTGGCGTCCGGGGTGCCGCTGGGTGTCGCACCCGGACGTGGATCACTGTAGGAGGGCGCCGCACCGCCGCGCCAAGGGTTTTCGCGCAGGCGGGCCGGGCGGGCGGGGGCGGAGGCCGGGGCCCTTGCCGATGACGGGGACGGGGACGGGGACGTACCAAACGCTTGCTATGTACGATGGCGGCATGCCCCCTGCTCGTGGAGACCATGACGCCCGTCGACGCGATGTCTCCGAGGCCGTCTGGCGCGTCCTCGCCGACCGGGGCTTCGGCGGGCTGACCCTGCGGGCGGTGGCCGGCGAGATGGGCGCGACGACCGGGCTGCTCACCCACTACTTCCCGAGCAAGCGGGCCCTGCTCCGGACCGCCCTGGAGGTGCTCGCCGAGCGGTCCGAGCGGCGGCCGCGCCGCACGGCCTCGGGCCAGGGCCTCGCCGCCCTGCGCGCGGCGCTGCTCGACATCCTGCCGCTCACTCCTGAGGCGGCCGCCGCCAACCGGACCTGGGTGGCCTCATGGGACATCGCGCTCGCCGATCCCGAACTCGCCGACGAGCACGCGGAGCGCTACCGCCGTTCCCGGACCCGGCTCACCGGGCACGTCACGGACGCCCAGCGGCTCGGTGAACTCCCCACTGGGTCCTCGGCAGAGGATCTGGCGGCGGCCGCGCAGAGTTTCGCCCTCGGCCTGGTCGTCCAGGCGCTCTTCGCGCCGGCGGAGCTGCCCCCGGAGCGGCAGGTCCGGCTGCTGGACGACTGGCTGGCGGGCGTTCGCGTATCCGCGGAGACCGCCGGGCCGCCTCCGCCCTGAAGGGGTGCCGGAAGCGGCCGCCGGGACAGCCGCCCGCGCTTTCCGCCGGCGACGACGGCGGCCTCGCGCGCGGGCCGCCGCCTTCAGGTCGCGGGTCCGGGGGCCGGCACGGGCCCGGGCAGCGGGCCGGGCCTCGGGTGCGGGTCGGGGCGCGGGGCCGGCGGCGGCTCGGGATCGGGCTCGGGCCGGGGCGGCGTCGGAGGCACCGGGTCGGGCCCGCCGGGGCCGGGCACCGGTCCGGGGACAGGACCGGCTCGGGTCCTGGGCCCGGCCCCGGCGAGGGCGTGGGGCTCGGAGGTACGGGATCGGTGGGAGGAGTACCCATGACACCACCTGGTCGTCGTGGTCGGTCGACCCTCGTCCTGTACGGGGTCGAGGTGATGAGCGTCGCCTACCCGACGCTTCTCCGCCGACACCCGGCGAGGGGCCGGACGGGTGGACGGCCGCCGCCCCGGACACCCCCTCGGGGTGCCCTCCCGGCATCGTCTTCGGCGCGCGGACGCGGGCCGGGAGAGGTGAGATGGGAGTACCGGGGGCTCACGGGCGGCCGATCCGGTTCCGCCGGCCCTCCGGGGTGAGGAGGCCGATCCTGATGTCCAGCACTGTGAGGGACATGATCGCCACGTACCCGGCCGACCTGGGCGGCATCGACCAGGCCAAGCTCACCCGCTGCATCGAGGAGTGCGTCGCCTGCGCCCAGGCGTGTACCGCCTGCGCGGACGCCTGTCTCTCCGAGGGCATGGTGGGCGACCTGACGAAGTGCATCCGTACGGACATGGACTGCGCCGACATCTGCACGGCGACGGCCTCCGTCCTCTCCCGTCACACGGGGTACGACGCTCACATCACCGCCGCGATCCTCCAGGCGTGCGCCGTGGCCTGCAAGGCCTGCGGCGACGAATGCGCGTCCCACGCCGACCTCCACGAGCACTGCCGCGTGTGCGCCGAGGCGTGCCGCTCGTGCGAACAGGCCTGCGCGGACCTCATGGCTTCCCTGGGCTAGAAGCCCGGGCCGGGAGCCCTCGCGGGAGGGTTCCCGGCCGGAGGAAAGGCACGGCCGACGGGCGTGCCCGGGTGGGGGCGCGCGCCGCCCGGCGGGCTTCGGGACGCGTTACGCGGCCTCGTACTGGTGCGGGTGGCCGCCACGCCATTCGACCTGCCGGTCGTCGCCGACGAGGGACTCCGGGTCCTCGATGCCGGCGCCGCGGGCGAGCTCGATGAGATCCCAGTCGTCATAGGCGATACCGAGGATGGTGCCGTGCGTCGTCACTCGCCGTCCGCCCGTCGGGGAGAGCCTGTGCACCGTGATCAGGGCTTTCATGGTGAGCTGGTGCCCCCGCGCGACGCCGCTATGCACTCCGGGACGATCTTGATTCGGCGCGGGGATGCGGCGGCGCCGGGGAGGGAAGACGGGGGCACGGGACTGGAGGGATGGATTCCGGGTACCCGCGCCCCGTGACACCGGATCACGAGGAAGAGCGCAAACAGAGCGACCCCTCCGGAGACTCCATGGACGAGGTGGCGAGCCGCCTGCTCCGGGAGATGGGAGAGGCCGCGGTACGCCTGCGCCGTGGAGCCGCCCGGTTCGGGCAGGAGCCGCCGCCGGACGACCACGACGACAACCGCGCACGGTAGCTCCGCCCCGCGGGGGCGGCGCCACGCGGGAAGGAGCGGATGATGCCCCACGACGAAGCCGACCGGACCGACGGCGACCCGGCGTCGCCTGACATCGAGGGGCGCGGCGACGACGTGTACCAGCCGACCCACTCCGACGTCGGCAACCGTCCCACCGACGACCTCGATCTGCAGAACGCCATCGGAGCCGAGGAACTCGACGTCACCCTCGACCAGGGCTACGCCCCGCCCGACCGGCCGCACGCCGTCACCCGTCACGGCACGACCGGCCGCGAGCAGAGCGAGGGCGAGTCGCTGGACGCGCGTCTGGCCCAGGAACTGCCCGACACCCAGCCCCCGGCGGGTGACGGGATCGGCGATCTCCCGGGCGGCGAGGGCGAGCCCGTGGACCGGGAGTCCGGCGCCACGCGCGCGGGTCGCCTGGTGCCGGTGGTCGAGCCGGCACCCGGCCGGAGCGTCGGCGTACTGGCCCGGGATGTCGGCATCGACGGCGGAGCCGCCGCGGCCGAGGAGGCCGCGATGCACGTGGACACCGGTATCGAGGCCGAGGACGGCGAGGCGTAGGCCCAGCACGGTACGGCGGGAAGGGCCGGGTGGGCCCTTCCCGCCGTATCGCCGTGCCGGTCCGGCGACGGCTCCGCGACCGGGGCTCGGGCCGTCCGTCGTCAACGCTTCTTTCCGGACGGCGACTTGCGGAAGGCCAGCAGCTCCTGGACCTTCGCCTTCACTCCCTGCTTGACGACCGCGGCCCGGTCGCTGTCCCCCTGGAGAACGGCCTGGGTGGCCGCCTCGATCTGGTCGGGCGAGGCGTGGGGCGGGATGGGCGGTACGGCGGGGTCGGTGAGGAAGTCGAGGACGCAGGGCCGGTCCTGGGCCAGCGCCCACTCCCACGCGCCCCGCACGTCATCGGGCTTCTCCACGCGCCGGCCGCCCAGCCCGATGGACCGGGCGAAGTCGGCGTACGGCACGTCGGGCAGCGCCTGGGAGGGCAGGAACTGCGGTGCGCCGCTCATCGCCCGCATCTCCCAGGTGACCTGGTTGAGGTCGCGGTTGTTGAGGACGGCGACGACCAGTCGCGGATCGTCCCACTCCTGCCAGTACTTGGCGGCGCTGACGAGTTCGGCCATGCCGTTCATCTGCATGGCGCCGTCTCCGACGATCGCCACGACGGGCCGGCCGGGGTGGGCGAACTTGGCACCGAGCGCGTACGGCACGGCACACCCCATGGTGGCGAGCGTGCCCGACAGCGAGCCCCGCATCGTGCCGCGGAACGTCAGGTGGCGGGCGTACCAGTTGGCCGAGGAGCCGGAGTCCGCGGTCACGATGACGTCGTCGGGGAGCAGCGGGTCGAGGGCGTGGACGACGTACTCCGGGTTGACGGGGTCGGCCTCCACGGCGGCCCGGCGCTCCATGACCTCCGCCCAGTGGGCGATGTTCTTCTCGGTCTTCTCGCGCCACTTCCGGCTCTTCTTGCGGTGGAGCAGCGGCAGGAGCCGGGTCAGGGTGGCCTTGGCGTCGCCCACCAGATTGACCTCGAACGGATAGCGCAGTCCGATCATGAACGGATCGATGTCGATCTGTACCGACCGCGCCTGATCGAACTCCGGCAGGAACTGGGTGTACGGGAAGCTGGAGCCGATCACCAGGAGGGTGTCGCAGTCCCGCATCAGTTCATAGCTGGGCCTGGTCCCGAGGAGGCCGATCGCCCCGGTGACGTACGGGAGGTCGTCGGGCAGCGCGTCTTTGCCGAGCAGGGCCTTGGCCACTCCGGCGCCGAGCGTCTCGGCCACCATCTCGACCTCCGGCCGCGCCCCGCGCGCTCCCTGGCCGATGAGCACGGCGACCCGTTCCCCCGCGTTCAGGATCTCGGCCGCGCGGGCCAGGTCCTCGTCGCCGGGCAGCGGGGCGTAGGAGGCGCCCCCGAGGCTGGAGGGCACCATCTTGAAGGCGTGCTCGGGCGGGGAGTAGTCGAGTTCCTGCACGTCGGCGGGGATGATGACGGCGGTGACGGTCCGCTTGGCGGTGGCCGTCCGCATCGCGCGGTCGATGACGTTCGGCAGCTGCTCCGGCACGGTGACCGTCTCGCAGTAGTCCGCGGCGACGTCCTTGAAGAGGCTGTGGAGGTCGACCTCCTGCATATAGGAGCCGCCCATGGCGCTGCGGTTGGTCTGCCCCACGATCGCCACCACCGGGACGTGGTCGAGCTTGGCGTCGTAGAGGCCGTTGAGCAGATGGATGGCGCCGGGCCCCGAGGTCGCCACGCAGACGCCGGTGCGGCCGGAGAACTTGGCGTAGCCCACCGCCTGGAGCGCGGCCGTCTCCTCGTGCCGGGCCTGGACGAACCTGGGGTGGTCGTCGGCTCGGCCCCAGGCGGCGAGCAGGCCGTTGATGCCGTCGCCCGCGTAGCCGAAGACCTGTTCCACGTCCCAGGCGCGCAGCCGTCGCAGCACGTAGTCGGACACCTTCATCGACACGGAAATCCTCTCCCTCACTCGGTGGGTCCCCCTCCCCCTTCGTCTCCTGCTCCGAGTTCCGCTTCGGACTCCCCCACGGCCCGGGCCGCTCGCCCCGCTCCCGGGTTCCGGTGTGCCCTCAGCGGCGGAGGGCCGCGAGGCGTCGGCGGGCCGGAGCGAGGGAGCGGCCGCGGCGCGGGGCGTCCCGCCAGGGGTCCTCCGCGAGCAGCTCCTCGATGTCGGCCAGCCGGCGGTGGTCCGCGGTGAGTTCCGCGGATTCGACGTCGTCCCAGGTGACGGGGGCGGCGACGGGGGCGCCGGGGCGGGCGCGTACGGCATAGGGCGCCACGGCGGTCTGGGCGTACGCGTTGCGCTGGATGTCGAGGTACAACCGGTCTCCGCGTGCCTTCTTCCGGGCCTCCGTGGTGAGGGTGTCGGGGTGTCGGGCCGCGAGGAGTCCGGTGAGGTCGCGGGCGAACGCGCGGACGTCGTCGAAGGGGGCGCGGCGGTCCAGCGGGACGATGACGTGCAGACCGCGCGAGCCCGTCGTCATGACGGAGGACGGCAGGTCGACCTCCTCCAGGAGGGTGTGCAGCTGCCGGGCCGCTTCCCGCACGAGGGCGAAGTCGTCGCCGGAGGGGTCGAGGTCGAAGACCAGCCGGTCGGGGTGGTCCGGCCGGTCGGCCTTGGACAGGAAGCGGTGCGGGGTGATGCACGCCTGCCCGGCGAGATAGACCAGGGTGGCGGTGTCGTCGCAGAGCACATAGGCGACCGAGCCGTCGGACTTGGGCAGCTCGGCGTGGTGCACCCAGTCGGGGAAGTGGTCGGGCAGATCCTTCTGCATGAACGCCCCGCCGTCGATCCCGTCGGGGTGACGCTCCAGCATCAGCGGCCGCCCGCGCAGATGCGGCAGCATCCTCGGGGCGATCCGGCGGTAGTAGGCGACGAGGTCGGCCTTGGTGAGGCCGTCGTCGGGGAACAGCGGCTTCTCGGGACGGCTGTACTCGACGGCGTGCCCGCCGATCCGGATGCTCTTCTTCGCGCCGGTCATCGCCCTCCTCCGTCGGTGCGGTGCAAGGTCGTCGTCCCGCCCGGTCCGCCCGGTCCGCCCGGTCCGCCCGGTCCGCCCGCCGTCAGCGCGCCGGGGTCGCCCGGATGACGACCAGTTCCTCGGTGCGCAGACCGGTGGCGACCAGGCCCCGGTCCTCGAACCACCGGGCCCGCGCCGACATCACCGGACCGAAGGGCTGCGCGCGGCTGCGGACGACGTCGGCGCCCAGGCCGGCGCGGCGCAGCGCGTCCAGCGTCGCCGTGACGCCCGAGAGCGAGGACTGGACGAGCAGCAGGACCCCGGTCGGGGACAGGAGCACGGGGGCCTGCCGGCAGATGCGGTCGAGGAGCAGGCGCCCGTCGTGGCCCGCGTCCCAGGCGCGGTCCAGGCCGC
This sequence comes from Streptomyces sp. NPDC048353, assembly GCF_055587165.1. NCBI lineage: Bacteria > Bacillati > Actinomycetota > Actinomycetes > Kitasatosporales > Streptomycetaceae > Streptomyces > Streptomyces sp. NPDC048353. Next base: position 127,593 of record NZ_JBVJGU010000006.1, read on the forward strand.
GCGTGGGCACCTCGGGGTTCTCGGCCGGTACGTACGGCGGGTTGGCGGTGACCAGGTCGAACCGCTCCCCCGCCACCGGCTCGCCCAGGTCTCCCCGGCGCAGCCGGATCCGGCAGCCGTGCAGTCGTGCGTTGACCCAGGCCGTCGCGACGGCCTTGTGCGAGACGTCGACGGCGGTGGCGGCGGTACCGCGGCGGGCGGCGGCGATGGCGAGGACGCCGGTGCCGGTGCACAGGTCCAGCGAACGGGTGCCCGACGGCACCTCCTCGCCGGCCAGGCCCTCCAGCAGCAGTTCCGTGTCTCCCTGGGGGGCGTACACGCCCGGAGGCTTGATCATGCGCATGAACCGCAAGTGCCCGCACGGCGGGTTTCCACTCCTGACGGATCGGCGACGATTTCTCCCCTGGTGAAGGGGTAGCCGCGCCGCAACGCGACACCACGCGGAGGAGGCGACCGAGGATGACCCGTGCAGCCCTGTTCGACGTCGACGGCACCCTGACCGACACCAACCATCTGCACGTCACGGCATGGTGGGAGGCGTTCCGCCAAGCGGGCCACGACGTCCCCATGCACGCCATCCACCGGTCCATCGGGCTCGGCGGCGAGGACCTCATCGCCCGGCTGCTGGGCGACGACCGCGACACGGCGGAGGATTCTGCCATCAGCGCCGCGCACAAGACGCTGTACGCCACCTACTTCGACCGGCTGCCGGCCATGGACTCCGCGGGGACGCTGCTGCGGACGGTGGCCGCGCAGGGCTGGACGGTCGTCCTGGTCACCTCGGCGAGCGGACGCGAGCTGGAGGCGCTGCGCCGGGCCGTCGACGCGGACGACGTGATCGCGCGGACGGCGAGCTCCGACGACGTCGAGGACGGCAAGCCGGCGCCCGAGCCCGTACGCCACGCCCTGGACCTGGTCGGCGGAGAGCCGGAGCGGGCCGTCCTGGTCGGGGACACCGTGTGGGACATGAAGGCGGGGACCCGCGCGGGGGTCTCCTGCGTCGGGCTGCTGTGCGGCGGCATCCCGGCCGACGATCTGCGGGCCGCCGGGGCCGGCGCCGTGTACGCAAACCCCGCGGAGCTGCTCGCCCGGCTGGCGGAGAGCCCGCTGGCACCGGAGTGAACCCCGCCCCGGGCGCCCGCGCCCCGGCCCGCCCGGCACGCATTCTCCGGGCGTTTCCGGGCAAGCGCGCCGCATGAACGAACTCTCCGCTCCCCATGGCTCCCACTGGATGCGGACGGCGGCGATCCCCGCGTATCCGCCGCTGACCGCCGACACCGAGGCCGATGTGGCGGTGATCGGGGCGGGCGTCGCCGGGCTCAGCGTGGCCTGGGAGCTCAGCCGCGCGGGCCTGTCCGTGGTCGTCCTGGAGGCGCACCGGATCGCGGCCGGCGTCACCGGTCACACCACCGGCAAGCTGTCCGCCCTGCACACCCTCGTCTATGCCGAGCTGCGCGCGTCGCGAGGCGCGGAGGCGGCCCGCGCGTACGCCGGCTCCCAGATGGCCGCCCTGCGCCACGTGGGCGACGTGGCCGCCGAGCTGGGGATCGACTGCGAGCTGGAGGAGCGGCCGGCCCTGACCTACTGCGAGGACCCGGACGGCGTCGAGGAGCTGCGTGCCGAGGCCGAGGCCGCCCGGGAGGCGGGCCTCGACGCCTCCTTCACGACCGAGACGGGTCTGCCGTACCCCGTCGCGGGCGCGGTGCGCGTCGAGGGTCAGGCCCAGTTCCACGTACGGAAGTACCTCCGGGGGCTGGCCGACGACCTGACGGCGCGCGGCGGACGGATCCACGAGGAGACCCGCGTCGTGGGCCTGCACCGGGGCGAGCCCTGCCGGCTGACGACGGAGTCCGGTGCCACGGTCACCGCGCGGGACGTGGTCGTCGCCACCCACCACCCGGTCTTCGACCGGGGGATGCTCACCACCCGTCTCACCCAGCACCGGGACCTGGTGGTGGCGGGGCCGCTTCCCGCGGACCAGGATCCCGCCGGCATGTACATCACCCGCGAACAGGGGAAACGTTCCGTACGCACGGCCCCGTACGGCGACGGCAGGCTCCTGATCGTGACCGGTGAGGCCTTCACGCCGGGCACCGAACCGGACACCGAGGAGCGCTACCGCCGGCTGGAGGGGTGGACGCGCGAGCGGTTCCCCGGCGTGGAGATCAGTCACCGCTGGGCGGCCCAGGACAACGCCGCGACCGACACCGTGCCGCTCATCGGCCCGCTGCACCACGGCGACGGCCATGTGTACGTGGTGACGGGCTTCGGCGGCTGGGGCATGGCCGGCGGCGTGCTCGCCGGCCTGCTGCTCGGCTCGCTGCTGGGGGACGCCCCGGCGGAGCCGGAGTGGGTCGAGCTCTACGACCCGCGCCGGCCCGCCACCGTGGCGCGCTCGGCGCCCTCCGTGCTCAAGGCCCAGTGGGACGCGGGCAAGCACTTCGTCAAGGACCGCCTGGACACGCTCGGCTCCGGTGCGGGGCGCACGGTGGCCGACGTGGCTCCCGGCTCGGGCGAGGTGCTGCGGCTCGGAGGCCACCCGTGCGCGGTGTTCCGGGAGGACGGCGGGACCGTTCACGCCGTGTCGGCGGTTTGTACGCACCTGGGGTGCCTGGTGGCCTTCAACGACGCCGAACGGACCTGGGAGTGTCCCTGCCACGGCTCCCGTTTCGACGTCGACGGAGAGGTCCTGCAAGGACCGGCCCTGAAGCCCTTGGAACGGCGGGATCCGGAGGAGTGACCGGGCGGCCGGGAGACCCGCGCGGCGGGACGGCGTATGGCCCCGCGGGGTTGAACCCCTCATCCACGGGAAAGCGCATTTTGCCCGGGTTTGCCAGGCTGTGAGTGCGGTCCTGGCACCCGGCGCACCGCCGTTTTCCGTGTGAGTCGAGGAGGAGTTTCCGTGAGCATGGTGAAGGAGTCCATCGAGGTGGATGTGCCGGTACGGCACGTGTACAACCAGTGGACCCAGTTCGAGGAGTTCCCGAGCTTCATGGAGGGGGTCGAGGACGTCCGGCAGGTGGACGACCGGCTGTGTCACTGGAAGACGAAGGTGGCGGGGGTGCGGCGGGAGTTCGACACGGAGATCGTGGACCAGTTGCCGGACGAGCGGATCTCGTGGCGGACGGTGGGCGGTGACAGCCGGCAGAAGGGTGTGGTGACCTTCCAGCGGCTGGACGATGCGCACACCCGGGTGAGTCTGGCCATGGACTTCGAGCCGGAAGGCGTGGCGGAGAAGGCCGGTGACGCCATGGGCGTCCTCGACCGGCGGGTCAAGGGCGATCTGAAGCGGTTCAAGGGCTTCATCGAGGAGCGGGGCCGGGAGACCGGTGGCTGGCGTGGGCGCATCGCCCCCGGCCAGACCGCCACCGGCACGGGCACCGGCACCGCACACGCCGCCACGGACACCGGAACCTCCGCCACCGGTACCAGCAGCGGGACCGGGACGATGGGCGTGCCCGCCGCCGGGAACCCCGGGCCCGGCCGTCCCATGCCGGGGCCCGGCTCCGACCTGCCGGTCGACCCGGACGACATGCGGCACGGCTGACGGGGCATCGCGGGCGGGATCCGCCGCCGGCCGCAGGGCCGGGCGGGATCCCGCTCCCCCGCGTCCCACCCGCCCGGCGCGGCACCACGGCGGGACCGGTCCGGCACGGGATTCTGGGGGTCGTCCGGCCGACGGGCGTCACCCCCACCCCCACTACCCCCGAGGTAGTCATGAACTTTCCTCTGCCCGACGACGTGACCGAGCTCAAGGCGGTCATCGGGCGCGAGATCGCCGCCCTGCGCGCCGACGTACGGCGCAAGACGGGGACGCGCCAGCCTCCGCCGCTGGCCCAGGACCGCGCCTCCCCGCTGCAGAGCACGGCCGTCCTGCCCCGGAGGGCCGACGCCTCGCTCTCCACGTCCTGCGTGTGCGGCAAGCAGGAGGACGGCAGGCCCGTCGGCGTGGACGACGAGGAGCACGATCCCTGGTCGTGCATCTGCGCCACCCTGCCCGCGATCCCCGTGTCGGCGGCGCTCCTCGCGCCGGTGCGCGACGACGACGGCGGCGTCGTGGACTTCGTCATCCGGGCCGGGAACCACATCCGGTCGGCGGAGTGGCTGGAGGCGCCGGCCCATCAGGTGGGCCAGCGGTTCATGGAGGCACGGCCGGGCGCCGCCGCGAGCGGTCTGCTCGCGGCGCTCAGCGAGACCCTCACCACCGGGCTCCCCATGGAGAGCGTGGTCGTGGACTACACCGAGGAACGGCTCGGCCGCCTCCACCGCGCCCAGCTGCTCTACTGCGCCGCCTCCTGCGGCGGCCAGCTGGTCGCCACCTGGCGCCCGGTCCGCAGCCAGGCGGAGCTGCTGACCGTGGACGCCCAGCACCTCGCGTCGATGGGCTGGGGCCACTGGGACCTGCTGTCGGGCAAGGTGACGTGGTCCGAGGGGCTGAGCCGGATTTTCCGTACGGACCTGAACATGCCGTGGTCGCTGGAGGAGCTCTGCGACGCGCTGCTCCCCGCGGACACCACGGCCTTCGCCGAGTTCATCACGGCCGTCCTCGCCGGGGAGGAGCCCGCGTGGACCCGGATCCGCTTCCTGGTCCTCGGAGAGGTGCGGACCCTCGACCTGCTGGGCCGGCCGGTCGCCGGGACGGACGGGCGGCCGTGGGCCGTGCACCTCGTCGCCCGCGACCTCACGCCGCAGATGCGCAGCCGCCGTCGGCTGGTGGAGACGGAGCGGGAGACGGAACGCCTGCGGCAGCAGGCGGAGGCGGAGCGCGAGGTCGCGGGGATGCTCCGGGAGGCGCTGCTGCCCACCCACTCGGAGCAGCTGGCCGCGGTCGGTCTGACGGTGGCGGCGGCGTACCAGCCCTCCGAGGCCGACTCGGCCGTCGGGGGCGACTGGTACAAGTGCCGTCTCCTTCCCGACGGGCGGGTGCTGGTCGCGATGGGCGACGCCTGCGGGCACGGGCTGGAGGCCGTGGCCCGGATGGCGCAGCAGCGTCACGCGCTGGCGGGTCTGGCGCAGACCGGCGCCCCGGCCGGGGAGATCATGACGTGGCTGAACGAGCTGGTGTGCAGCGATCCGTCGGGCCAGACGGCCACGGCGATCGCCGGCCACCTCGACGCCGACCGGGTCCTGCACTGGGCCGACGCGGGGCACCCGGCGCCGGTGGTGCGCCGCGAGGGCCGCGCCTTCCCGCTCGCCACCGAGCAGCGGGGGCCGCTGCTCGGGGCGTTGCCGGGGTACGCGTACGAGACGTCGGCGTACCCACTGCAACGCGGTGACCTGCTGCTGATGTACACGGACGGCATGGTGGAGCGGCGCGGCGAGGACATCACGGAGGGCATCGACCGGCTCGTGCGGACGGTGGGGGACGCGGCGGGGCTCACCCCGCACCAGACCATCGACCGGCTGGTCGAGGACCACGCCCGCTCGGGGCACGACGACGACGCGTGCCTGCTGGCGATCCGGGTCGACTGACATACGACCGACGGATCGGGGGAAGGGAAGCCCCCCAGGGTATTCACCACCACAAACCATGACAGAAAGGCGAGCCCTCCATGGACGGGATCGTGCTGTTGCGCGAGGACCACAAGACGGTCGAGAAGCTGTTCAAGCAGTTCGAGAAGACCGACGACGACGCGCACTCAGAGCGGCGGAGCATCGTCGACCAGGTGATCGAGGAGCTGACGGTGCACGCCTGGATCGAGGAGCAAATCTTCTATCCGGCGGCCCGCGAAGGCGCCCCCGACACGACCGATCACATCCTGGAGAGCGTCGAGGAGCACCACGCGGTGGTGTGGATGCTCTCCGAGCTCAAGGACATGGAGCCCGCCGACGAGCGTTTCAAGGCGAAGATGTCGGTCCTGATGGAGAACGTCCGCCACCACGTCGAGGAGGAGGAGCAGGAGTGGTTCCCCGAGGTCCGCAAGGCCCTGGGGCGCAACCGCCTGGTCGAACTCGGCGACGAGATGCGGAAGGCCAAGGAGTCGGCTCCGCGCGACCCGCTCGCCGTCCCCAGCGCCACCGATGCCTAGCCCCGCCCCGGCACCGGGCGGGACCGGTGACGTCTCGCTGGCCGTGAACGGCTCGCCGCGGACGCTGCGTCTGGACAACCGCACCACCCTGCTGGACGCCCTGCGGGAGCACCTGGACCTCGTCGGCGCCAAGAAGGGCTGCGACCACGGGCAGTGCGGGGCGTGCACGGTCCTCGTCGACGGGCGGCGGGCCAACAGCTGCCTGCTGCTCGCCGTGGCGTGCGACGGCTCGGAGGTCACCACGGTGGAGGGCCTCGGCGCGGACGGCCTGCTCCACCCGGTCCAGGAGTCGTTCGTCGCCCGGGACGCCCTGCAGTGCGGCTACTGCACCCCCGGGCAGATCTGTTCCGCCGTCGGCATGCTCGGCGAGGCCGCCGAGGGGCACCCCTCCCTGGTGACGCCCCCGGACCGGCCGTCCGAGGGCGGTCCCGCCGCGCTCGACGCCGAGGAGATCCGGGAGCGCATGAGCGGCAACCTCTGCCGCTGCGGCGCCTATCCGAACATCGTCGACGCGATCCAGGAGGTGGCGACGCCATGAAGCCGTTCGCCTATCTCCGCGCCGGTACGGCCGACGAGGCCATCGAAGCGTTCGGCACCCACCCCGAGGCCCAGTTCCTCGGCGGCGGGACCAATCTGGTGGACCTGATGAAGCTGGGGGTCGCCGCCCCGGAACTCCTCATCGACGTGAGCCGGCTGCCGCTGGACACGGTCGAGGAGACGCCCGAAGGGGGCCTCGACATCGGGGCGAGCGTCCGCAACAGCGACCTGGCCGCCCATCCGGCGGTCCGGAGGCGGTACCCCGCTCTCTCGCAGGCCTTGTTGTCCGGTGCCTCCGGGCAGTTGCGCAACACCGCCACCACCGGCGGGAACCTGCTCCAGCGCACCCGTTGCCCGTACTTCCAGGACCCGTCGAAGCCCTGCAACAAGCGGGAGCCGGGCACGGGCTGTCCCGCCCGGGAGGGGGCCCACCGCGATCTCGCGGTCCTCGGCCACTCGGCCCACTGCGTGGCGACCCATCCCTCGGACATGGCCGTCGCGCTGGCCGCCCTCGACGCCGTGGTGCGGCTGCGCGGCGCGGACGGGACGCGCTCGGTCCCCGTGACGGACTTCCACCGGCTGCCCGGCGACTCCCCCGAGCGGGACACCGTCATCCGCCCGGGTGAACTCGTCACGGGCATCACCCTGCCGCCCCGCCCGGCGGGAACGCGCAGCGCCTACCGCAAGGCCCGGGACCGCGCGTCGTACGCGTTCGCCCTCGCCTCCGTCGCCGCCGTCGTGCGTGTGGAGGACGGGGTCGTCGCGGACGCGGCGCTCGCCTTCGGCGGGCTCGCGCACCGGCCGTGGCGCGCCCGGGCCGCCGAGGACGTGCTGCGCGGGGCGCCCGCCACCGCCGAGACCTTCGCCCGGGCGGCCGACGCGGAACTCGCCGCGGCCGAGCCGCTGCGCGACAACGGCTTCAAGGTGACGCTGGCGCGGAACCTCGCCGTCGACGTCCTCAGCCACCTCGCCGCCTCCTCCGACGGAGCGGGCGGCGCCGAAGGAGACCGGACCCCGTCATGAACGACCGACTCTCCCCCACCGATCGCCTCGCCGACGACGACCGGCAGGACGCCGCCTCCCCGCGGGCCACGGCATCCGCCGCGGAGCCGAGGACCGCGGCCGGCCGGAAGCCCGCCGACGCCCTCGGCAGCGACGTGCCGCGCCGCGAGGCCCGGCTGAAGGTGACGGGCGCGGCCCGGTACGCGGCCGAACACACGCCCCCCGGCTGCGCGTACGCCTGGCCCGTGCCGGCGACCGTCGCCCGCGGCCGCGTCACCGCCGTCCACAGTGACGCCGCTCTGGCGCTCCCCGGTGTCCAGGCCGTCCTCAGCCATACGAACGCGCCCCGTCTGGGCACCCCGGACGACCCGACGCTCGCCGTGCTGCAGGACGACCGGGTCCCCCACCGGGGGTGGTACGTCGCCGTCGTGGTGGCCGACACCCCGGAGAACGCCCGGGCCGCCGCCGAGGCGCTGGGCGTGGAGTACGCGACCGAGGAGCACGACGTACGGCTCCGGGCCGACCACCCGGGGCTCTACACCCCGGAGGAGGCCAACGGCGGCCACCCGGCCGTGCGGGAACGCGGCGACTTCGACGCGGCCTTCGACGCCGCCGACGTCCGGGTCGACGCGACGTACACCATGACGGCGCAGCACAACCATCCGATGGAACCGCACGCCGCCACCGCCTGGTGGGACGACGAGGGCCGGCTGACCGTGCACGACTCGAGTCAGGGGTCGACGACGGTACGCGACACCCTGGCGGGCCTGTTCGGCCTGCCCTCCGAGGCGATCACCGTCGTGTCCGAGCACGTCGGCGGCGGCTTCGGCAGCAAGGGCACGCCCCGCCCCCATGTGGTGCTCGCGGCGATGGCCGCCCGGCACACCGGTCTGCCGGTGAAGCTGGCCCTCCCCCGCCCGCACCTCGCCGCCGTCGTGGGCCACCGGGCGCCGACCGTGCAGCGCGTCCGGATCGGCGCGGGCGGCGACGGCGTCATCACGGCGCTCGCCCACGAGATCGTCACCCACACGTCCACGGTCAAGGAGTTCGTCGAGCAGGCCGCCGTCCCGGCCCGGACGATGTACACCTCGCCGGCCGGCCGCACCGTCCACCGGGTGGTCGCCCTCGACGTGCCGACGCCCTCCTGGATGCGCGCTCCGGGCGAGGCCTCGGGGATGTACGCCCTGGAGTCGGCGATGGACGAACTCGCCGTCGCCACCGGTATCGACCCGGTGGAACTGCGCGTGCGCAACGAACCGGACACCGAGCCGGACAGCGGGCGGCCGTTCAGCAGCCGGCACCTCGTCGACTGCCTCCGCGAGGGGGCCCGGCGCTTCGGCTGGGACCGCCGCGACCCCCGGCCCGGCGTGCGCCGTGAAGGGGACCTGCTGCTCGGCACCGGCGTGGCCGCCGCCACCTATCCCGTGCTGGTCAGCCCCTCCACGGCCGCCGCGCACGCCGCGCCGGACGGCACGTACACCGTCCGCGTCAACGCCACCGACATCGGTACGGGCGCGCGGACCGTGCTCGCGCAGATCGCCGCCGACGCCCTGGGCGCGCCCGTGGAGTCGGTGCGCGTCGAGATCGGCAGCAGCGGGCTGCCCGACGCCTCGCTCGCGGGCGGTTCGTCGGGCACCGCGTCCTGGGGCTGGTCGGTGCACAAGGCGTGCACCGAGCTCGCCGGGAAGCTGCGCGGACACTCCGGGGCGCTGCCGCCTGACGGCCTGTCCGCGACGGCCGACACCGCGGAGGAGGCCGGGCGCGAGACCCCTTACGCGCGGCACGCGTTCGGGGCGCACTTCGCGGAGGTCCAGGTCGACACCGTGACCGGCGAGGTCCGGGTGCGCCGGCTCCTCGGCGTCTACGCCGCGGGCCGCGTGCTCAATCCCCGTACCGCCCGCTCCCAGTTCATCGGCGGGATGACGATGGGCATCGGGATGGCCCTGACGGAGACCAGCTCCCTCGACGCGGCCTTCGGCGGCTTCACCGAGCGCGATCTGGCGTCATACCACGTGCCGTCCTGCGCGGACGTGCCGGCGATCGAGGCGCACTGGCTGGAGGAGGACGATCCGCACCTCAACCCGATGGGGAGCAAGGGGATCGGCGAGATCGGCATCGTCGGCACCGCCGCCGCCCTCGCCAACGCCGTCCACCACGCGGTGGGCGTGCGGCTCCGGGACCTGCCGCTGACGCCGGACCGTCTCCTCCCCCACCTCACGGACGGGCCGGATCCAGGAAACGACCCCGCGCGGCCGCGAGGGTGAAACCGGGGCCGAATCCGATGAGCAGGCCCTCGGCGTCGTGAGGGGGCGGTGCGTCGAACGTCCGGGCCAGGACGTCGAGGACGGCCCCCCCGCCGAGGTTGCCGCGGGCGGCGAGACTGGCCCACGAGTGTGTCAGGTCGCCGGTGGCCGGGTCGGGGTCCAGGCCGAGTCCGTGGGCGGCGTCGGTGAGGATCCGGGGACCGCCGGGGTGGACGACCGCGAAGTCGAGCGGGCGTCCGCCGAGCCATTTCGTGAGGGCGGGCAGGCAGTCGTTCAGGGCGCGGGTGGCCGACGGTGCGGAGTCGAAGGCGAGGCCCGCCGCGGACAGCCGGCCCCGGTAGCGCTCGATGCTGTCGGGCAGGACGTACTCGTAGGTGTCGTCGAGCAGGAGGCGCGGGCCCGGCCGTGCCGGTGCGCCGGAGGCGACGACGGCGGCGGCCCCGTCCCCGAACAGCGCTTTGTAGATCATCGATTCGCGGCTGGTGTCGGCGTGGTTGTACGTGGCCGCGGACAGGCACTCGGCCACCACGACGAGGACGTGGGCGCCGGGGTGGAGGGCGATGTCCCGGTGGGCGTAGACCAGGGACTGCGCGCCGCCCGCGCAGCCCAGGGTGGCCAGGGGGATGCGGCGTATGTCGGGTCTCAGGCCCAGTTCGTGGACGAGGTGGATGTCGAGGGACGGCACGGTCCAGGAGGTGGTGTGGCTGGTGACGACGCAGTCGACGTCCTCGGGCTCCAGGCCGGCGTGGGTCAGGGCCTGCCGGCCGGCCTGGACCGCCAGCCGCAGGGCGTCCGCGTAGGCGGCCCGGTTGCGTTCCTCGACGGGGGCGTCGCCGGAGACGGTGGGGGCGGACAGGGGCCGGGTGAAGTGGCGGGTCGCGACCGTCGTCGCGCGGGCGATCCGCAGGAACGCGTCGAGCCGGGGCAGGTCGGGATGGGCGCGCCGGATGTCCTCGCACAGCTCGTCGGTGGTGACGACGTGCTCGGGCAGGGCGATGGCGGGCCGGGCGAGATACGTCAAGGCTGACTCCCCTGGGTGGGTCGGGCGGGCGTACGGGAACGGTAAGCGAGGAGTCCTCGCCGATGTCCCGTACGGCGGGCGTCAGGAGCGCAGGGGGGCGGTGAGGACGGGGTCGCGTTCGGTCAGCGACGCGCCGGGGGTGTAGAGCAGGAGCATGACGCGGGCGCCGGGCGAGGTGACGGGCTCGGCGACGCAGGTGGTGACCCAGCCGGGGCCGTGGACCGCGTGGTTGACGGGCCGTTCGGAGCCGTCGGGGTACGGGACCGGGGAGGTGGCGGTCTCGCGGTAGAGGGGGCCGGCGACCGGGTCCTTCAGCACCTCGGCCTCCATCCGCGCGAGCGCCGGGTTGTGCGGCCGCATCTCCACGGCGTGGCGCAGCTGGGGCATGACGAGGGGCGCCCAGCGGGTCTCCCAGTCGATGAGGACCTCGGAGCGGGCCTCGGGGTCGAGCAGCATCCAGCGCATGGTGTTGGCGGGCGGCCGGCCGCCGGGGAAGAGGTGGCGGTACTCCCGGTTGTGGGCGAGGACGTTCCACTCGGCGTCGTTGATGTAGGCCAGGGCACCGGTGATCTGGTCGACGACCCGCTGCCATACGCCGGGTACGGACATGCCCGAGTCGCGGTGCAGGGTGAACGGCGGGTTCTCGCGGCGGGCCAGGCGCCACAGGAACGTCCACTCCTGTTCGTTCAGCCGGAGGACCTTCGCCACCGAGGTGAGGAATTCGTTGCCGGGGTTGGCCAACTGGCCGTTCTCGAACCGGTTGTAGGTCCCGGGGGCGCGGTTCAGCAGCTCGTCCATCTGCTCCTGGCTCAGCCCGGCCGCCCGGCGGCCGGGCCCGGGTATGCGGGGCGGGAATCCCGCCGAGACGGGATCGATCGCGGCCCGGCGCTCCCGGAGGAGCTGCTTCAACGGCCCGCGGACACTTGCGACTCGCACGTGACACACCTTCGCTCGCTCGGACTTCGCCGACGGGACGGCGTCGGTCTTGTCGCGTCAATTATCTGCATCCGTACTCCCTGGAAAGCTCCGCCCCCGGGGCGCGAGACTCTGACCCACGGAACTCACCCCCCTCTTCACGGACGGGACGGGTAAGACCGCGGCCGGTGTCGACAATCGCCATTGCGTAGCGTCCTCGGTACCGGCCGCAGCGGGTACACCAGTACGACATCCCCCTGTCACCTGGGCCCGCGACCGGCCCAGGACGGCACCCTCGCCGCCGTGGGCCGCGGCGTCCCGACGGCACCCTCGCCGCCGGTCCGCCGGCCCTGGCGGCACCCTCGCCACCCGGGCCACCTGGCCGGCCCGGGCAGCACCCCCGCCCCCGGGCCGGCCACAGAACGCCCTCGCCGGAGCCCCGGCGCCGGCGTCACCAGGGCCGCGGGCCCGGCCTGATCCGAACGAGAGGCCCTAGACTCGGCGGATGGCCAAGTACTTCGACGTCCACCCCGACAACCCGCAGCCGCGCACCATCGGCACGGTGGCCGACAGCATCCGTTCCGGCGCGCTCGTCGCCTATCCGACGGACTCCTGTTACGCCCTGGGGTGCCGGGTGGGCAGCCGGGACGGCATCAGCCGCATCCGGACGATCCGGAACCTCGACGACCGGCACCACTTCACCCTCGTCTGCGAGAGCTTCGCGCAGCTGGGGCAGTACGTGCACATCGACAACAACGTCTTCCGCGCGATCAAGGCGGCGACGCCCGGCAGCTACACCTTCATCCTGCCCGCGACGAAGGAGGTGCCGCGCCAGCTGCTGCACCCCAAGAAGAAGACGGTCGGCGTCCGGATCCCCGACCACACCGTCGTCCAGGCGCTCCTCGCCGAGCTGGGCGAACCGCTGCTGTCCAGCACCCTGCTGCTGCCCGACGAGGCCGAACCGCTGACGCAGGGCTGGGAGATCAAGGAACGGCTGGACCATCTGGTGGACGCCGTCCTCGACTCGGGCGACTGCGGCACCGAGCCGACCACCGTGATCGACTTCTCCGGCGACGGCGTGGAGATCGTCCGCCGGGGAGCGGGAGACACCACGCCCTTCGAGTAGTCCCGCGCCCGGACGTGCCCGCCTCCCTCTGGGTAGGGCGGACGCGGCGGTTGAGTACCGGTACTCACGTCGGCGGCCGGCCCGCCGCCGACGATGGAGGGGTACGACACCGCCGAGTCCGAGTCCGGGAGAACCGCCCATGCTCAGCCGCATCGCCGACGTCCTGGTGCCCGCCGTCGGCCGCCTGACGGTCACCACCGACACCGACACCGCCTTCGCGCCCGGCAGCGTCATCGCCGCCAACCACACCTCGCTCGCCGACCCCGCCGTCGTGCTGGCGGCGCTGCGGCGCCTGGGCGTCGAGCCGGTCGTCCTGGCCACCGCCGGCCTGTGGCGGATCCCGCTGCTCGGGCGCGCGCTGGCCCGTGAGGGGTACGTTCCCGTCCACCGCGGCGACCGCAGGGCCGCCGACTCCCTGACGGGCGCGGCGCGGGCCCTGGCGGACGGCCGGATCGTCCTGATCTACGGCGAGGGCGGGATCCCGAGCCGCGCGGACGCGGACGAGGCGGCCCCGGAGGCGTTCCGGAGCGGGCTGTCCCGGCTCGTCGCGCACACGGGAGCGCCCGTCGTGCCGCTCGGTCAGGCGGGCGCCCGGCGCATCACCTCGGGGAGCCTCACGAAGCAGATCGCGGGGCTGGTCACGGCGCCGCTGCGCCGGCCGGGCCTGCACGTGCACGTCGGTGCGCCCGTGGTGCTGACGGGCGAGGGCCCGGAACGGACCGCGCACGCCCGCGCGGCGGTGACGGCGGCCTGGCGCACGGCGGCCGCCCACCTCGGCGAGCCGGTCGCCCTGGCCGCCTGACCCGAAGGCCCGGGACCCGTTCGGGTCCCGGGCCTTCCGGTCGCGCACGCCCACGCGGCGCGGTCCGAGCCGGGGTCAGCCGATGGACCGGATGGTGTTCCAGCCGCTCGCGCCGACCGTCGTGCGCTCGCCGTCCACCGGGTGGCCGGCCGAACCGGTCTCGCCGGCGTAGAACATCAGGGTGCCGGCGCCCTCGTTCGTCGTGGTCCACAGGTCGGCGACGCCGTTGCCGTCGGCGTCGGCCGCACCCGCGATCAGGGGGCGGTTGACGAGGCCGTAGCCGTGGCCGTAGAGGGTGCGGTCGTCGAAGCCTCCGCCGTCGCGGCCCCGGTAGAGCCACAGGTCGCCGGTGGAGGTGTTGCGGGCCAGCAGGTCGGGCCGGCCGTCCCGGTCGGCGTCGCCGGGGGCGGTGAGGGTCATCGCGTCCCAGCCGCCGTTCCCGATGAGGACGGGGGCGGCCACGGCGGGGGCGGCGCCGCGCACACCCGCGTAGAGGAAGAGCTTGTCGTCGTACGAGAGGACCGCGTCGGGGTGGCCGTCCCGGGTGACGTCCCCGGGGCTGACGACCTTCGCGTCCGCGGGCAGACCGCCGGCGACCGTGACGGGGGCGGCCAGTGAGCCGTCGCCACGGTTGGCGTAGACGCGCAGGTCGCCGCCCACCCGGGCGACGACGTCCTCCGTGCCGTCTCCGGTCCAGTCGCCGCGGTGCGCCACGGAGGCGCTCCCCCAGCCGCCGGTGCCGACGATGTCGTGGGCGCCGGGCACGCCGCCGGTCCCCTTGCCGTGGTAGAGGCGCAGCTTGCCCAGGTCGTCGACGGCCAGCAGGTCCGGCTTGCCGTCACCGGTCATGTCGCCGGGGACGGGTGCGTCGCGGAGATAGGCGATGACGGGGGCGTGGTCGGAGTAGCCGTTCGGCGGGTTGGTCGCCTCGGAGCCGGCGTTCCGGGTCCGGTCCATACGGGACTGGTCGACGGTGCAGGCCACGAAGCGGGCGCCGGCGGCGCGCGGGGTGGTGAACAGGTGGTCGAGCCAGTGGCGGCTGGGCGCGGCCGCGGTGGGGGCCCAGTACTGGTAGGTGTGGTCGCCGTCGACGCAGCGGTCCAGCTTCGAGGTGATCGGGGTCAGGTCGGCGGAGGCGGCGTTGCGGTTGAAGTCGCCGCCGATCACCACTCCGGCCGGGATGTCGTCCGCGAGGTGGGCGGCGATGGTCTCGGACTGGCGCTTGGCGATGGCCGACTCGCCGGGGATCAGGTGCGTGCTGCAGAACGTGTCGGGCAGGCCGGTGACCCGGGCGCACACCATCGGCAGCTTGCGCGAGGACAGGTCGGCGGGCACCGTCTCGACCCGCTCGACGGGGCCGTCGAACGTGCCCTTGACGGCGAGCAGGACGCCCAGGTCGCCGCCGAGCGCCTCACCGCGGCAGCGGCTGTCCAGGTCCGACTCGCGGTTGCCGGGCGCGTGCGCGAAGGACCAGCCGTCGCCGAGACGTTCCTTCAGGAGCGCCATGTGGCTCTTGCGCCAGTTGGCACGGCGCTCGGCCTCGGGCGTGGCCTCGTCGTAGCCGCAGACCTCCTGGAGCATCACCACGTTCGCCTGGTGCTCGGTGACCAGCTGGGCGACCTGCTCCGCCTTGCGGTCGGGCTCGTTGCGGAAGGCGCAATAACCCTCCACGCCGCGGGGGCTGCCGGCCTCTCCACAGATGTTCCAGGTGACGACCCGCGTCTCCCCCGGGTACGGCAGGGTCGCCTGTGCCGTCCGGGCTGCCGCCGCCGTCTCGACCGCGGGCGCCGCCTGTACCGGCGCGCCGAGCAGCAGGCCGCCGGCGACGGCCAGTCCCAGCGCTGCCGTTGTCACTCTCTTCAACGTCGTTCCTCCCCTGAGGTCCGGTCCCGACGCGGGCCCGGACGCCGGGAGATCATCTCAGGCGCGAAGAGGCCAGGTCAGGGGAGGGCGGGGGAGGGCGCCGGGGCGGGATCAGGACAGGGGGACGGCGCGGACCGGGCCGCCGTGGCTCTGGTGTCCGCCGCTGGCCACCATGCGCACCTGTCCCTCGTCGTTGATCTCGGCCTGGACGATGCCCGTGTCGTCGGCGTAGACGGGGTGCCCGCCCGCGCCCTTGCGGTCGGTGCGGGTGACCACGATGGAGTCGCCCGAGACCGGAAATGTCAGCTCGTACCGTTCGACGCTTCCCATGCGCCCTTTATACCGATCGGGGCCAGGAACCGCGCATGTGCCGGGAGACCGTGCGGCCGGCTCCTCGGGGGCCGGTCGGGGAGCCGCGCGGGTGTCCCGGCGCGTCGGCGGCGACCGGTGTCGCCGCCGAACGGGTCACGCTCCGGGGCGCTGCGCCCCCGGAGCCCCGGTCACCGCAGGGCCGCGCGCCGCGGCTCACCGCAGGGCCGCGCGCCGTGGCTCACTGCAGGGCGCGCACCGCCGCCCGGAAGAGCGCCGGTGCGCGGCGCGCGGCGGGGACGACCAGGCGGGCGGCGGCGGGGTGGCGGGTGGCGCACAGGAGGGCCTCGGTCAGCAGGCGGTGCCGCCGCGTCAGCCGCGCCCAGCGCGCGGGGTACTCCTCGGGCCGTCCGGCGGCGAGGCAGGCGACGGCGGCCGTGGCGGTGGCCGCCGCGAGGGCGATGCCCTCCCCCGTGAGGGCGTCGACGTAGCCGGCGGCGTCGCCGATGAGCAGCACGCGCCCGGCCCGCACCTCGCGTGCCCGTCGGCGCAGCGGTCCGGCGCCGCGCACGGGACCCGCCTCCAGGCCCCGGAGCGAGGCGGCGAGGCCGGGGAAGGCGGCCAGCCGTTCCTCGTAGGGGCGGCGGTCGTGGCCGAGGAGGGCCACGCCCACCAGACGGTCCCCGACCGGTGTCACGTACGCCTCGCCCCGGGACGACCAGTGCACCTCCACGAGGTCCGTCCAGGGCGGGATCCGGTAGTGGCGGCGCAGGCCGTAGCGCCGGACGGCGCCGACGGGCAGGTCGAGGCCCAGTTCGCGGCGGAGCGGGGAGTGCAGGCCGTCGGCGGCGATCAGCCAGCGGGCCGTCGTGCCGGCGGCCGTGACGCGGGTGTCGTCCTGGTGGACGTGCCCCACCTTGCCGGGGACGATCCGGACGCCGAGTTCCACGGCCCGTCGGTGCAGGGCCTCGTGCAGCGTGGTCCGCCGGACGCCGAGGCCCGTACCGCCGTGGAAGGCGGCTTCGACCTCGCGGCCGCCGTCGGTGTAGCGGATGCCGCGCAGGTCCCGGCCGGCCGGTTGTACGCCGAGCCGGCGCAGGGCCGTCACCCCGCTGGGCATGATTCCTTCGCCGCAGGCCTTGTCGACGGGCCGGGCGCGCGGTTCGACGACGACGGTCTCCAGGCCCGCCCGCGCGGCCTGGATCGCGGCGGCCAGGCCCGCGGGTCCGCCGCCGGCCACCAGGAGGTCGATCACGCGCGGACGTCCGCTCCGCCCGCCGTACGCGCGGGGCTCGGGGTGGCGGCGGCGCCGAGCGCCGTCTCCTCGCAGCGGATGCGCACGGTCATGAGCACGGTGTTGAGCAGGGTGAAGACGAGGGCCGTGATCCAGGCGCCGTGGACGAGCGGCAGCGCGAGCCCTTCGACGGCGACGGCGACGTAGTTGGGGTGGCGCAGCCACCGGTACGGCCCCCCGGTGACGAGGGGGAGGCCCGGCACGACGATGACACGGGTGTTCCACCGTGGTCCGAGCGTGGCGACGCACCACCAGCGCAGCGCCTGCGCGGCGATGACGCCGACGACCATGGTCCAGCCGAGCCACGGTACGAACGGGCGCCCGGCCAGTGCGGTTTCGGCGAGGCAGCCGGCCAGCAGGCCGGTGTGCAGGGCGACCATCGCCGGATAGTGGCCGCGGCCGCTCTCCCTGCCTCCTCTGGCCCTGCTCCAGCGGGTGTTGCGCAAGGCGACGCCGAGTTCGGCGAGGCGTTCCACCGCCACGGCCAGCACCAGGCCGGTGTACCAGATCACGTGTCCTCCGTCCTACCAGCGCAGGAGCACCAGTTCGCTGCAGAATCCCGGTCCCATGGCCATGAGCAGGCCGGGCGTTCCCGGCTCGGGTCGTCGCTGCTCCAGGGTGTCCCTGAGGACGTGGAGGACCGACGAGGAGGAGAGGTTCCCCACCTCGGCGAGGGAGCGCCAGGTGATGTCGAGGGCGCCCTCGGGCAGTTCGAGCACCTCGGAGACGGCTTCGAGGACCTTGGGGCCGCCGGGGTGGCAGACCCAGTGGGCGATGTCCTTCGGCTTGAGGCCGTGTTCCTCCAGGAAGCCGCGGACGTCGTCGGCGAGGTAGCGGCGTACGACGTCGGGCACTCCGGGGTCGAGCACGACCTTGAAGCCGGAGTCGCGGATCTCCCAGCCCATGACGCCTTCGCTGTCCGGGTACATCCGGCTCCGCGTGTCCACGACCTCGGGCCCTCGCCCGCCCGGCCCTCGCCCGCCCGGCTCGCGCATGTCCGCCTCGCGTGGGTCCGGGGTTCCGGGCCCGGGTGACGCGGGTCCGGGCGGGGCGGCGGTGGCGCGGGGCTCGTGACGGTCGCCGGTGGCGACCACGGCCGCCGCGCCGTCGCCGAAGAGCGCGGTCGCCACCAGGTTGGCGGGAGCGGCGTCCTGGCGCTGGAAGGTGAGGGTGCAGAGCTCGACGGAGAGGAGGACGGCCACGTGGTCGGGCCGGCCGACGAGATAGTCGTGGAGCCGGGCGACTCCGGCGGCTCCGGCGACACAGCCCAGGCCGAAGACGGGCAGGCGCTTCACATCGGGTCGCAGCCCCAGGCGTCCGACGAGCCGGGCGTCGACGGAGGGGGCGGCGACGCCGGTGACGGAGGTGAACATCAGCAGGTCCACGTCGGTGGGCCGCAGCCCCGCGGTCCGCAGCGCGCCCCGGACCGCCCGGCCGCCGAGCTCGACGGCCTCGTCGATGAAGACGTCGTTGGCCGCCCCGAAGCCTTCGATGGCGCCGTACCGCTCCAGGGGCAGCACCATGTGGCGGGTGTCCACCCGGGCGTTGCGGTGGATCCGGTCGAGGACCCGGCGGTCGGCGCCCGGCGGGAGGCAGGTGCGCGCCACCATGTCGGTCACGTCGCGCTGGGTGTGGCGATGGGGAGGGACGACACCGTGCACGGCCGCGATCCGGGTCATCCGGTCTCCTGAGGGGGAGGCGTCATGGCGTCATCCTGCACGCGGAATCGGGGCGAAGGTGACATTGCTCCCGCGCGTCCGCCGCTTTGGTGCGCGTTTCACGCGGTTTCCGGCGGGTGGGCGTCATTACGATCGCCGGATGGACACCGTGGAGGCGGCGCAGGCCGTGCAAGAGCCGCGGGCGGGCGCCGCGTCGGCGCGGCCGCGCGGGCGGGTGGCGGGTCTGGCGCTGTCCTGCCACCCGGGGCCGGTGGTCGCCGTCGTGACCCTGACGGCCGCCTTGTGCGCCGTGGCGGGTCTGGGCGTCTTCGACGGCCTGGCGGTCGTCGGCGCCGTCCTGGCCGGCCAGCTCTCGGTCGGATGGTGCAACGACGCCTTCGACGCCCGTCGCGACGCCGGGGCCGGGCGGCGGGGCAAGCCGGTGGCCGACGGCACGGTGTCCCGGCGCGCGGTGTGGGCAGCGGCGTTCACCGCCCTCGCGCTGTGCGTGCCGCTCTCCCTGGCCTGCGGTCTCCTCGCGGGTACGGCGCATCTCGCGGCGGTCGCGGCGGCGTGGCTGTACAACGTGTGGCTGAAGGCGACCGCACTCTCCTGGCTGCCGTACGTCATCGGTTTCGGCGGTCTGCCGGCGGTCGTCACGCTGAGTCTGCCGGGGCACCCCTGGCCTGCCTGGTGGGCGATGACCGCCGGGGCCCTCCTCGGACTCGCGGCCCATCTGGCGGACGCGCTGCCGGACCTCGCCGACGACGAGGCCGCCGGTGTGCGGGGCTTGCCGCACCGGCTGGGGTCCGCGTGGACCCGGCGCGTGCTGCCGGTCCCGCTCGTGGTGGCGACGGCCGTCCTGGCGCTGGGTCCGCCTGCCGGGGAATCCGGCGGGGGCCCGGCCGCACTCGTGGCGGTGGCGGCGGCCGTCGGCTGCGCGGGCCCGGTGCTCGGACGGTGGTGGCGCAAGGCGGCGTTCGCGGGGGCGGTGGCCGTGGCTGCGGCGGACGTGGCACTGCTCCTGGCGCGCGGCTCGCAGATCGTGTGACGTTCCGCCCGTACGGAGCGGGGTGATCGCGGGCTCCGGGGGCGGTCCCGCCGGAAGGGGATCGGCGGGGCCGCCCCCGGAGCCTCGCGGCCGCTGCCCGTGGGGGGACGAGGAGCGCCTTCCCCGGATCCCTCACCTCACACCCCCCTATGCGAAGACCGCGTGGGACGGCGGGCAGGCAGCTCTGGCAGAGCGCGGGTCAGGGCAGCGGGGTGCCGCCGGTCGCGTTGACGATCTCGCCGGTGATGTAACTCGCCTGCGGGGAGGCGAGGAAGACGTAGGCGGGGGCCATCTCGGCGGGCTGCGCCGGGCGGCCCAGCGGCGACTGCTTCCCGAACTCCACGGTGTCCGGCAGGGTCGCCGGGATGAGCGGCGTCCAGACCGGCCCGGGAGCGACCGCGTTGACGCGGATGCCGTCGGAGGCGAGCATCTGCGCGAGCCCCTGGGTGAAGGTGACGATCGCGCCCTTGGTCATCGCGTAGTCCAGGAGGTGCGGGCTCGGCTGGTACCCCTGCACCGACGTGGAGTTGATGACGACGCCGCCCTTGGGCATGTGGGGCAGGGACATCTTCGTCAGCCAGAACATGCCGTAGAGGTTCGTCCGCATGACGCGGTCGAACTGTTCGGTGGTGATGTCCTGGATGCCGGCGGGCTGGGACATTTGATAGGCGGCGTTGTTGACGAGGATGTCGATCCGGCCCAGCTCCTCGACGGCCCGGGCGACGAGCCGGGCGCACTGCTCTTCGTCGCGGATGTCGCACGGGACGGCCACCGCCTTGCGGCCCGCGTCCTGGACCAGGCGCCTGGTCTCCTCCGCCTCGGACTCCTCCTCCGGGAGATGGGTGAAGACCACGTCGGCGCCCTCGCGCGCGAAGGCGAGGGCCACGGCACGGCCGATGCCCGAGTCGGCGCCGGTGATGAGGGCCTTGCGGTCGTACAGCAGGGCGTGGCCGTGATAGGTCGTCTCGCCGTGGTCGGGCGGCGGGTCCATCGGCCCGGTCCAGCCGGGGTGCTCCTGGTCCTGGGCGGGGAAGTCCGGCCGCGGGTATCGGTCGGCCGGGTTCGGTACTGCGTCGTCACGGTGCTCCATCGGCACACACCTCCGCGGGGGAACATAACAGTGGATAACGGGCCCCTTCCCGGCGCGACCCGCTCGAATCCTCCGAGTGCCGCACGCTCCCGCCTCCGGTTCCGTCTCCGGCTCCGGCTCCGTCTCCGTCTCCGCGAAGGCCGCCTACCCCGGGGGCCCCGGGACACGCCGGCGATACGGGTGGGACGCCGAGCGCCCGGCCATCCCCCTCGCCTGCCTCGCCTGCCTCGCCCGGTACGTCTCCGGGTGGGCTTCCGGGCGCACAGGCAACTCCCCTGCCGCTGTGGCCGGTTCCCCGCCTGAGGACGCCCCGCCGCCCGCACCCCCGCGGAGGCGATCGGCCGCGCACCCGGTAGGTTCGGATCATGGCTGTCATCCACCACACCACCCTGAAGCCCACCAAGCTGGAGCTGCTGACCTCCTGGCTTCCCGACCGGCCGTGGTACGTCGGCGACGCGAAGGGCGAGCCGCGGCTCGTCAAGGGGGGCGGCTTCCGGCTCGACGACCCCGAGGGCGAGGTCGGCATGGAGTTCATGGTCGTCACGGACACGTCCGGCAGCGAGCCGGTCTCGTACCACGTACCGCTCACCTACCGCGCGGCCCCGATCGACGGCGCAGCGGATGCCGAGCACGGTCTCGTCGGCACGCTGGAGCACGGCGTGCTGGGACTGCGGTACGTGTACGACGCCGCGCACGACCCGGTCGCGGTCGCCCAGGTGCTGGCCCTCCTCCAGGGCCGCGCCGAGCCGCAGGCACAGAGCGAGACCGACACCCCGGACCCCTCCGTGGTCCCCTCCTTCTCGGGGCCCGCGCGGGGGGACGTGGCCGGTCCTTCGACGGTGACGGACGGTCCTCAGGGGACCGACGTCCTCGTGCCGCTCACCGGGGACACGGGCACGTCGCCGAGCGCGCCGGACGCCCCGCTCCTCCTCCGGGTGACGCGCGTCCTGCGTCCGTCCGACTCGTCCGCCGCGGACGGGTCGCCTCTCGGAGACGTCACGGCCGGGTGGCACCTGCCGGACGGCACGGAGCACCGCGGCCGCTTCGTCGTGGCCCGCGCGGGCCACTGACGACGAGCGGCGCCTCACCACCCGGGCCCTCCACCGCCAGGCCTCCCGCCCGCCTCGCGGCACCCCGCCTGGACGACCGCGCCGCTCGCCCGCCCGCCCGCTTCGCGCCACCACCGCTCGAACGACCGCGCCGCCCGCCCGCCTCGCGGCACCACCGCCCGAGCGACCGCGTCCGCCGTCGGCGGGCGCGGGGCGTGACGGGGCGGCGCGGTAGAGTTGCCGGGGCGAGAGCGGCCCGACACGGTCCGCCGCCGCCCCGAGAACTCCGTCGAACGCCGGGCCCGAAGCCGTCCCCGGCCGTGATCCGAACCCCCGCGGGAGAGAGCGTGCGCGAGCCCATGCCGCACGGCACCGCCGCCTGTCCGCCGTGACACCCCTCGCCCGGACGCGGGCCCGGCCGTGACGTGAGCCCCCTCAGGCTCCCGCACCGCCTCCGCCCCGTCCCCGTGCGACGTCCGGTGTGACGTCCGGCCCGCCCCGGCGGGCCGTTCGCGGTGTCCGGCCCGGCCCCCGCGTCCTCCCCCTGCGTACCGCCCGCCCGCCGGAGCGGAACGCACCCGAGCCCGACAGGTCCTGCGCTCCGTTGTCCTCCTCCGCACCGCCCGCTCCGTCGTCCCCGCCCCCCTCCCCCGCGCCCCCCGCCGGCCGACCGTGCGTCCTGCGCCCGCCGTGGCTGAACGATCCGAAGGTGTGGCGCACCGAGGTGCTGGCCGGCCTGGTGGTCGGGCTGGCGCTGATCCCGGAGGCGATCTCCTTCTCGATCATCGCCGGTGTCGACCCCGCGATCGGCCTCTTCGCCTCCTTCACCATGGCCGTGGTCATCTCCGTCGTCGGCGGCCGCCGGGCCATGATCTCCGCCGCCACGGGAGCGGTGGCGCTGGTCATCGCCCCGTTGAACCGCGAGCACGGCCTCGGCCACCTCGTCGCCGCCGTGATCCTCGCCGGGATCTTCCAGATCGCCCTCGGGGCGCTGGGTGTGGCGAAGCTGATGCGGTTCATTCCCCGCTCGGTGATGGTCGGGTTCGTCAACTCCCTGTCGATCCTGGTGTTCATCACCCAGATCCCCGAGATGCGGGACGTCCCTTGGGCGGTCTATCCGCTGGTCGCGGGCGGGCTGGCGATGATGGTGTTCTTCCCGAGGATCACCACCGTGGTCCCGGCGCCGCTGGTCTCCATCGTCATCCTGACCTCGATCACCGTCGCGGCCGGGATCGCGGTGCCGACCGTCGGCGACCGGGGCGCCCTGCCGTCGTCGCTGCCGGTGCCCGGTCTGCCCGATGTGCCGTTCACCCTGGACACCCTGACCACGATCGCGCCCTACGCCTTCGCCATGGCCCTCGTCGGCCTGATGGAGTCGTTGATGACGGCCAAGCTGGTCGACGAGATCACCGACACCCGCTCCAGCAAGACCCGCGAGTCGGTCGGCCAGGGCATCGCCAACATCGTCACCGGCTTCTTCGGCGGCATGGGCGGTTGCGCCATGATCGGCCAGACGATGATCAACGTGAAGGTCTCCGGCGCCCGCACCCGGCTCTCCACCTTCCTGGCCGGTGTGTTCCTGCTGGTGCTGTGCATCGTCTTCGGCCCCGTCGTCTCCGAGATCCCGATGGCGGCCCTGGTCGCCGTCATGATCATGGTGTCGGTCGCCACCTTCGACTGGCACTCGATCGCGCCCCGGACCCTCCGGCGGATGCCGGCGGGCGAGCTCCTCGTCATGTTCGTGACCGTCGCGGTCGTCATCGGCACGCACAACCTCGCCATCGGCGTCGTCGTCGGTTCCGTGACGGCGATGGTCGTCTTCGCCCGTCGGGTCGCCCACTTCGCCGAGGTCACCTCGGTCGTGGACGCCGACGGCACCACGGTGGTCTACCGGGTCACGGGACAGTTGTTCTTCGCGTCCTCCAACGACCTCGTCGGGCAGTTCGACTACGCGAACGATCCCGACAGGGTCGTCATCGACCTGAGCGCCGCGCAGATCTGGGACGCCTCCTCCGTGGCGACGCTCGACGCCATCGAGACCGCCTACGGCCGCCGGGGCAAGACCGTCGAGATCACCGGGCTCGACGGCCGCAGCGCCGTGCTCCACGGCCGCCTCAGCGGCGAACTCACGAGTCCCTGACCGGTCGGGACGCCGAGGGGCCGTCCACGAGGGCGCGGGTGAGGGTCATCAGCCGTTCGCGGGCCTCCGGATCGTACGCCTGTTCGTGGGCGCGGGCGTCCGTGAACCGGTCGAAGTAGCGTCCGGTGGTGTCGGCGAGTTCGGGGTCGAGAACCAGCCGCACGGTCGGGCGTACGCCTTCCTCGACGCCGGTCAGCGGCGTGAGGCCGTACGCGCGCACCCCCGCGGTGTCCATGAGGTGCGCGGGGTGGAGCGCGTTCACCGTGACGCCGGTGCCCTTCAGCTCCGTCGCCAGCTCGAAGGTCGCCATGATCATCGCGAGCTTGCTGCGGCAGTAGGCGCGGAGCCCTTCGTACCCCTCGTCGAGCATGACGTCGTCGAAGTCGATGCGCTCCTGCCCGAGGGAGGCGATGTTGACCACCCGGGCGGGGGAGGAGGCCGTGAGGAGGGGGAGGAGGGCGCGGGTCAGCGCGTACGGCGCGAGGTGGTTGACGGCGAACCGCAGCTCGTACCCCTGGGCGCTCCATTCCCGGCGCAGGGGGTCGGCTCCGCCTCCCGCGACGGCGTTGTGGACGAGGGCGTCGAGGCGGGTCTCGGCGGCGCGGACCCGGTCGGCCAGCTCGCGGACCTGGGTCAGGTCCGCGAGGTCGGCGCGGTAGGTGCGGACGGTGGCGTCCGGGTGGGCGGTCCGGACCTCGTCGGCGACGGCGGCGAGACGGGCGGAGTCGCGGCCGTGCAGCAGGACGGTGTGGCCACGGGAGGCGAGGTCGAGGGCGATCCCGCGGCCGAGGCCCTGGGTGGTTCCGGTGATGAGGACGGTACGTCGGTTCATGGCGCCGATCCTGTCCGGTGGGGCGCGCGGCTGGGGAGCGGGTGGTGATCCTGGTGTCGGCACCACCAGGCGACGGGCCGCGCGCGGTCAGGCGGGGTGGCCCGGAGAGAAGTGCGTGACGTCGCCGAGACGGAGGAGGGCCGGCCGCGAGTGGCCGGGAGGGGCGGAGGGGCCCGTGGTGACCGGTGCGAGCAGGAAGCCGACGTGGTCACCGCCCGCGAAGTGGTCATCCACCCGGCCGGTGAACCAGGCGGGCGCCTCGGAGAGCACGGGCGCCCCGCCCGGCCCGGCCTCCCAGGGGACGCGCGCGAACTTGTCGACGCTGTCCCCGGTCTCTTCGCCGAAGAGGCGCGCCGTCTCCTCCTGGTCGCGGCGCAGGACGTGGACCGCGAGATGGGTGGCCCGGCACGCGACGCGGTACGTACGGTTCTCCCGCGACAGCCAGACCATGAAGCGCGCCGGGCCGATCGAGCACTGCGAGGCGAATCCGACGAGGCAGCCGGAGCGCTCCCCGTCGTCCGCGGCCGCCGCCGTCACCACGTACATCGGATAGTCGAGCACCGCCGTGAAGGGGTCCAGATCCGCCGCGTCCGCTCGGACCGCGTCCGTGTCGGACACGCCCGCATGGGGTACGTCCGGTCGCTCGGGGTCGCCTGGGGGTTCCATGACAGGCGCCTGCCCGGGACGGCTGAAGGTACACGGGGCACCGGCCCGGCCGCCGGATCAAGGGCGTCCTGGGCCCGCCTCGGTGCCGTGGGCGCCGGCCAGGCCGAGATCGCCGGCGCTCGGCGGGGTGAAGGAGCGGGCCACGTCCTCGTCGGTGACCGCGGAGAGCGCGGGCGGCGACCATCGTGGCGCGCGGTCCTTGTCGATCACCTGGGCCCGGATGCCCTCCACGAGGTCGGGCGAGGAGAGGGCCGCGCAGGAGAGCCTGAACTCCATGTCCAGCACGGCTTCCAGGGAGTCGAGGCGACGCGCGCGGCGGAGGGCGGCGAGGGTCACCTTGAGCGCGGTCGGCGACTTGGCCAGCAGCGTGGCCGCCGTCTCCTTCGCCTCGGGCACGCCGCTGTCGACGAGCCGGTCGATGATCTCCTCCACCGTGTCGGCGGCGTAGCAGGCGTCGATCCAGGGGCGCTGGGCAGCCAGCCGACCGCCGGCTTCGGCCGCGCCGGCCGCTTCCGGTGCCCGCGCCGCTTCCGTGTACGGCGCCAACGCTTCGGAGACGGGGATACGGGTGAGCTCGGCCGCGAGTCGGGGCAGGTCACGGGAGCGTACGACATGGTCCGCGAGACCGGTCAGCAGCGCGTCCGCGGCGCCCACCGGGGCGCCGGTCAGCGCGAGGTGGGTGCCCAGTTCGCCCGGCGCCCGGCTCAGCAGATACGTACCGCCGACGTCGGGCACGAAGCCGATGCCCGTCTCCGGCATCGCCACGCGGGAGCGTTCGGTGACGACGCGGACGGAGCCGTGCGCCGAGACGCCGACTCCGCCGCCCATCACGATGCCGTCCATGAACGCCACGTACGGCTTGCGGAACCTCGCGATGTGGGCGTTGAGGCGGTATTCGTCGCGCCAGAACCCGACCGACGCGGAGCCGCCCCGGCGGGCGTCGTCGTGGATGGCCCGGATGTCCCCGCCGGCGCACAACCCCCGCTCCCCCGCGCCTTCGATGACGACGGTCTCGACGGCCGGGTCGTCCTCCCAGGCGGTCAGGGCCTCGTCGATGCGGAGCACCATGGGATGGGTGAGGGCGTTGAGGGCGCGCGGCCGGTTCAGCGTGACGAAAGCCGCGCGGCCTTCGGTGCGAAGCAGCACCTGCGGCTCGTCGGTCGCCGTCATCGCGGGGGCTCCACCGGGCGGTGGGCGTCGAAGGCTCGCATGTTCCCGTCTCTTCCGTCCGGAACGATCTTCCGACCACCGTAGCCGCTGGGGCCCGTCCGTCACAGGGGTCGACTCCGCTCGCGCCCTTGAACAGCAGCCCCGTCAGAGGGTGGCGTCGTCGGAGATCTCCGCCCAGACCGTCTTGTCGCGCCCCGAGAACCGGACGCCCCAGCCGTCGGTCAGGCTGGCGGAGATGTGCAGGCCCCGTCCGCCCTCGTCGTTCGCCTTGGCGTGGCGCAGGTGCGGGGCGGTGAGGGCGCCGTCGCTGACTTCGCAGGTGAGCGTGTGCTCGCCCTTGATGAGACGCAGGGTGATGGGCTCGGAACCGTAACGGAGGGCATTGGTGAGCAGCTCGCTGACCACGAGTTCCACGGCGTACGGGTCGACGTCCGTCCCCCACTCGCGCACACGCCGCCCGACGTCCCGGCGGGTGCGGCCGATCGCGGAGGCGTCGGCCGGGACGTCCCAGCGCGCCAGTTCCCCATCCGGCAGGTGCCGCGTGCGGGCGACGAGCAGGACCGCGTCGGGGGCGAGCAGCTTCTCGACCTCGTCGGCCATCCGCTCGGGGCCGCGGTCCGGGTGCGAGAGCGCCTGGACCAACAGCTCCAGGGGAGGGCCGGACCCGGCCGCGGCGTCGGCGGAGGCCAGACAGAGCGTGCTGCCCTCCGGGAGGGTGAACTCGGCGTTGGCGAAGGGCGGTCCGTCGGCGCCCAGGAGGGGGCCGCTGGGCAGGGGGACGGGGTCGACCGTGCCGTTCGGCCGGACGACGGCGAAGAGCGACGTGCCCGCCCGGGCGACCTCGATCCGCCCGCTGACCGGATCGTGGACCACGAAGGTGCAGCTCGCGGTGGGCTCTTCGACGCCGGGCAGCTTGCCCTGTTCACGGGCGAGCCGGAGCGTGGTGGCGTGCAGCCGCGCGAGGAGTTCGTGGGGGTCGAGGTCGAGCGTGCTGAGGCTGTGGACGGCGGTCCTCAGCTGGCTCATCGTCGCCACGGCGCTCATGCCCGGCTGTTCGACCTGCCCCACCACGAGGCCCGCCCGCGCGCCCGGCAGGGGGATCACGTCGAACCAGGAGCCGGCTCCGGTGCCGCCCGGCCGGTGCCGCTGGGCGACCTCGAAGGCGCGCTGCGTCGCCTTCTCCTGCCGCAGCGGCCACCCCTGGAGCGCGGTCATGACGACGTGCTCCCGGGTGAAGCGGAGGGCGTTCTCCATGCAGGTCGCGGTGTGGGCGGCGATCTGGTCGACGAGCGCCAGGTCGTCCCGCTCGAACGCCTCGGCGCGGGCCGGCCGTTCGAAGGCGGCGACGCCGAAGACCTGGCCGCGTACCGTGAGCGGCGCCACCAGCGTCTGCCGCCTGGCGGCCCAGGACGGGCCGGGGGCGGGCGCGGGGGCAGGGGCGGGCGCGGCTTCGGCCTCCGGGCCGGGCCGAGTGACGGCGTCGGCCTTCGGGCCGGACCGGGCGACGGCTTCGGCCTCCGGGCCGGACCGGGTTCCGGAATCGGTGTCCGACCCGGTCCCGGACGCAGTCCCGGCATCGGTCCCCGCCCCGGTGCCGTTCTCCGGGCCGGTCCCGGTGTCGGCCCCCGGGCCGGTCCCAGTGTCGCCCAGCAGGACCGACCTGTCCGGGAGCGGGGAGCCGAAGAGGCCGGGGAGCAGGACCGCGCCGGCCGCCGGCGGCCCGCAGTCGGCGTGCTCCCCCGCCGTCGCCGCACAGCGCAGCAGCGGCAGGCCCTCCTCCGGCAGCAGTTCCGGTTCCTGGCCGCGCAGGACGGGGTCCGCGAGCGCGACGATCGCCGAGTCCGCGAACCCCGGGACCATCACGTCGACCAGCTCCTGTGCGGTGCGCAGCACGTCCAGGCTGTTCCCGATCCGCTCGTGGACGGAGTGCAGGAGGCGCAGCCGCGCCTGGGCGCGCTCCCGGCGGGTGACGTCGACCGCGGTCGCCACCACCCCGAGCGGCAGGCCCGACCGGTCGTGGATCCGGTAGGCGGAGGTCGAGAACACGTGGAGCCTGTCCGGGTCGGCGGGCGGGTGGCCGTGGATGAGCACCTCCTGACGCGGGCGTCCGGTGGCCAGCACGTCGCGGAGGGTGTCCTCGGGGACGTCGAAGTGGTACGGCGCGTACGCCTCGCCGACGGGACGGCCCAGGATCTCCTCCTCGGGGATGCCGCGCATGCCGACGGCCACGGCGTTCACGCGCAGGATGCGCAGATCAGGGCCGAGGACGTGCAGCCCCACCGACGACTGGGTGAAGACGGCTTCCAGGACGGCCTCGTCCAGCCCGCTCGGTAGGTCGCCCCGGCCCACCGGGTCGTCCGCGCCGACGGACACGCCGTCCCCGACCGCGGACGCGCCTTCGTCGGCGGCCCAGACCCCCCACTCCGGCGCGCCGCCGGACCGCTCCGGAAGGGGTCCGACGCGCCAGCTCCGCGGCGGCGCGGCTCCGGCCAGCGCCTCCACGCCGGCCGTCCCGAGGGCCTGCTCCGCCGTGTGCCCGAACAGGCGTCGGGCGTCGGCGCTCCAGCGCAGCACCAGGCCACGGTCGTCCATGACGAACAGCGGTTCCGTGGAGGGCGGCATGGACACCTCCTCTCGTCGCGCCACAGGCGTCCGCCGGGACCGGAGGGTGGGCCGCCCGTGGCCACGGTGGGCGTACAGTCCCTGCGACTCTTCCACCGCCTCGGACGGGCCGCCATCTCCGCGCGTCCGAACGCGCCCGGCCGTCCCGCCACCGGACCGGGGCCGGACCGGGGGCCCGGACCGGGCACCTCCGCTCAGAGCCAGCCGTTGCGCCGGAAGCTGCGGTGGAGCAGGAAACACGCCACGGCCATCGCCCCGACGACGAGGGGGTAACCGTAGGTCCAGCGCAGTTCCGGCATGTGATCGAAGTTCATGCCGTACACGCCGCACACCATGGTGGGTACGGCGATGATGGCCGCCCACGCCGTGATCTTCCGCATGTCCTCGTTCTGCGCGACGGTCACCTGCGCGAGGTGGGCCTGGAGGATCGAGTCCAGGAGCGCGTCGAAGGAGGTGATCTGCTCGGTGATCCGGGACAGGTGGTCGGCGACGTCGCGGAAGTACGGCTGGATGTCCGGGCCCACGAGCGGCAGCGGGCGCGCGGCCAGCATCTGCAGCGGGCGGTCCAGCGGGGTCACGGCCCGCTTGAGCTCCAGGAGCTCGCGCTTGAGCTGGTAGACGCGGCCGGCGTCGCCGCGGGACGCCTGCTCGCTGAAGACGGCGGTCTCGACGGCGTCGATGTCGTCCTGCACGGCGTCGGCCACCGCCAGATAGTCGTCCACGACGTGGTCGGCTATGGCGTACAGCACCGCCGCGGGGCCCTTGGCGAGCTGTTCGGGGTCGGCTTCCAGCGCCTCCCGGAGCGGGCCGAGGGAGCCGTGCCGGCCGTGCCGGACGGTGATGACGAAGTCGGCGCCCGCGAAGACCATCAGCTCGCCGGTGTCCACGACCTCGCTGGTGGCGGTCAGCTCCTCGTGCTCGACGTAGCGGACGGTCTTGAACACGGCGAACAGCGTGTCGTCGTACCGTTCGAGTTTGGGCCGTTGATGGGCGTGGACGGCGTCCTCGACGGCCAGCGGATGCAGTCCGAACAGCTCCGCGAGGCCGGCGAGCTCCTCCACGGACGGCTCGTGCAGGCCGATCCAGACGAACCCATCACCCGAGCTGCGGACGCGGCGCACCGCCTCGGGGGCAGCGCAGGCACCCTTCTGGCGGGCGCCGTCCTCGTACAGCACGCAGTTGACCACGGCGCTGCCCAGCGGCGAGCGCGCGGGGTGGCTCAGGTCGACGGTCCGCCGGTAGGCCCGACGGACGGTACGCCGGAGGTTGCGGATGAGCGGCACGGTGGACTCCTCGGAACGATCGGCGGCCAGTGTGCCATCGATCGGCAGCCTCCCACCTGCCCGTCCTTCCCCCACACGACACCACGGGTGCCCGGATCACGTGGCCGCGCGCGGGGCGCCGCACCTCGGCCGGACGGGACTCGCGACCTTCGGCCTAGACTCCCGCCCATGGAGATCGCGTCCGCCACCGTCGTCGAGGACCTGGCGCCCACCGGGGTGCTGCGGGCCTCGATCAATCTGGGCAATCCCGTGCTGGCCCACGGCACGCCCGAGGCGCCGGGCGGCGTCACGGTGGACCTCGCCCGTGAGGTCGCGGCCCGGCTGGGGGTGCCGGTAGAGCTTCTCTGCTTCGACGCGGCCCGCCGGTCGTACGAGGCGATGGTGTCGGGCCGCGCCGACCTCTGCTTCCTCGCCGTGGATCCGGCGCGGGAGGCCGAGGTCGCCTTCACCGCGCCGTACGTCGTGATCGAGGGCGTGTACGCCGTCCCCCAGGACTCCCCCCTCGTCACGGTCGACGACGTCGACCGTCCCGGGGTGCGCGTCGGGGTGAAGGGCGGGTCCGCCTACGACCTCCATCTCAGCCGTACGCTGCGGCACGCGAGCGTCGTCCGCGGGGAGGACGGGGTGGACGCGTTCCGTGCCGAAGGTCTTGAAGTCGCGGCCGGGATCCGGCAGCCGATGGCGGAGTTCGTCGCGGCGCGTCCTGATCTGCGGCTGATCGAGGGGCGTTTCATGCGGATCCGGCAGGCGGTGGGCACGACCGCCGGTCGCCGCCCGGAGTCGGTCCTGTTCCTGCGGGAGCTGGTGGAGGAGCTGCGGCGCGACGGCTTCGTGGCCGACGCCCTCCGGCGGGCCGGGCAGTCCGACGCACTGGTCGCGCCTCCACTCGGCTGACCCAGGACCCAGTCCCGGGGTGCGGGGTGCGGGGCCCAGGGACCCGGGGTGCGGGGTGCGGGCCCCGGACGCACGCCGCCCGGCCCGGCCCCGCACGGCGACCCGGCGCCCGGCGCATGGGCCCGGATCCGCGACCCGAGGCGCCCCGCCCGGACCCACGCGTCCCCGCCCCAAGACGCCCTGCCCGCACGGAACCTGACGTCCCCGCGCCCGCCCCGCGGCACTGACAAATGTCATGTGGTTTCCCCGCACAAGATCCTGCCGAAGGAGGAGGCCGGGCGTCCGTCGCCGACGTGAGGATGGTGAGCGGCGCGCACAGGCTCGTGCGCCGCATCGACCACACCGCACCGACCGAACGGGGAACGTTCATGACCTCGACCCCTCACGCCCGGCCCTTAACGCGCCGGTCCCGCACCCGTCTGGCCACCGTGGCGCCCCTCGCCGCCCTGGCCCTCTCCCTCGGTGTGCTGCCCGCGCACGCGTCGGCGGACGCCCGCGCCTCCGTCGGCACGACCGCCCCGGGCCTCACGGCCTTCGGCGCGGCCGCCTCCGCTCAGCGTCCCGCGCTGGACCGGAAGGCGCTGCGCGCGTCGTTGGACGCGTTCCACAAGGCCGGGATGTACGGCGCCTACACGTCGGTCCGTGACGGATCCGCGCGGTGGGACGGCGCCACCGGTGTCGCCGACGTGGCCACCGGACGGCCGACGCGGCCCGGCCACGAGCACCGGATCGGCAGCGTCACCAAGACCTTCACCGCCGTCGCGGTCCTCCAGCAGGTCGCCGCCGGGCGCGTCGACCTGGACGCCCCCATCGGCCGCTATCTCCCCGATGTCGTTCCGGGCGAGCGCGGACGGCTGGTCACCGTACGGATGCTCCTGAACCACACCAGCGGCATCGCCGACTACGTCCTGCCGGCCTTCCCCGGCATCCTCGAGGACCCGGGCAGGACCCTCGACGCGAACCGCTTCCGGCACGTCGCCCCGGAGGAGCTCGCCCGCCTGGGGCTCGCCGCGCAGCCCGTCGCGGAGCGGGGGACGCACGCGTACGCCAACACCAACTACATCCTGGCCGGGCTGCTCCTGAAGCGGGTCACGGGCCAGGAGCCCGAGGCGTACATCACCCGCCACGTCATACGCAAGGCGGGCCTGCGCCACACGTACTTCCCGCGCTCGCCGTACATCCGCGGGCCGCACTCCAGGATGTACGAGTCGATGTTCGGCCTCATCGAACCCGCCCGCGACTACAGCGTGTACGACATGTCGTGGGCCGGCGCCGCAGGCGCCATGGTCTCGACGACCAGCGATCTGAACGACTTCTACCGCAAGCTGCTCGGCGGCAAGCTGCTCGGCCCGGCCGAGCTGCGCGCGATGAAGACGACCGTCCCCGGCTACGAACCGGAACCGGGGCAGGAGGCCCTGCTGCGCTACGGCCTGGGCATCTACACGATGCGGCTGCCGAACGGCGGATGGTTCTGGGGCCACGACGGCGGCGTCTTCGGCGCCGGGACGTGGGCCCTGTCCACGGAGGACGGCCGCCGACAGGTCTCCATCGGCTACAACCTGATGAAGTACCAGCGCTTCGACGCCGAGGGCCGTCCGTTGCCCGACCCCATCGGCGACGCGCTGTACGCGTACGTCGACGGTGCCCTCGCGACCCCGCGCACGCCCGCCGGAGCCGCCGCGTCGCCGCAGCGCGAACAGGCGCGGGCACCTCGGCACCTCCCGCTGGTCGACGGCCCGCTCGCCTGGCAGCACCTGCGCGGCGGGGCCACGCCTCAGCGCTGACCGGCCGGCGCCGCGCCCGGGCCGGGAAGGGCTTCAGGGGCGGGTGTTCCAGCCGGCGACGACGGGTAGGGAGTGTTCCGTGGACAGGCGGCTGACCGTACCGGTCTCCAGGAGGAACAGCCGTCCTTCCTCGGGCGGCAGGCCGAGGTAGCGGGCGGTGAGGACGCGCAGCACGTGGGCGTGGGCGACCAGTACGGCGTCGCCGCCCGAGGCGTGGGTCGCCGCGGCCGCCCGGGCCAGGACGCGGTCGGCGCGCGCGCCCACCTGCGCGGCGTTCTCGCCGGGGTGGTCGGGAGGGCCGTCGGGTACGCCGTCGGTCCACAGCGACCACTCCGGCCGGGTCCGCCGGATGTCGGGGGTGGTGAGCCCTTCGTAGGCGCCGTAGTCCCACTCGCAGAGGTCGGGGTCGGCGACGGCCGGGGTCAGCCCGGCGAGTTCGGCCGTGTGCGCGGCCCGGCGCAGGGTGCTGGTCAGGACGACGGCGACGGCGCGGCCGGCGAAGTACGGGGCGAGCGTGGCGGCCTGGTGTTCGCCCTTCGGGGTGAGGGGGATGTCCGTGCGCCCGGTGTGACGACCGGTGGCGCTCCACTCGGTCTCGCCGTGGCGCACCAGCAGTAGATCGCCCATGACGGCATGGCCTCCTCGGTTCCCTCTCGACACGGCCGGTCCGCACATCCTGCGGCCCGGACGCCGGGCGCGTGCCTCCGACACGCGCCCGGCGGCATGAGCAGGTCCGGGCGGGCCGACGGGGTCTCGGCTTCCCGGCCGTGTCCGAGGCCCCATCCGGCCCGGAGCCTGCACCGGTCTCCTCCCGGTCGTCGCCGGGCGCCACGGCCGGATGAGCCGCTGGAGGCCCGGCGTCCTCGCGCCCCCTACGGAGCGCCGTCCCCCGTCCGGTCGCTCGCGAGCAGGGACTCCTCGTCGATGAGGGCCGTGGAGCCCGGGCCGGTGCACGCGTGGGCGCCCGCCACCGCTCCCAAGCGGGCGCAGTCCAGGACGTCGCGGCCGGCGAGCCTGCCGTAGAGGAAGCCGGCGACGAACGCGTCGCCCGCGCCGTTGGAGTCCACCACCGGCGCCGACGGTGCCACCGCCGGGATGTGACGGGGGGTGGAGCCGCCGTCCCGGGTGAGGACGTAGGAGCCGTCGGCGCCGGCCGTGGCGATCACCGTCCCGGCCCGGCCCTCGCGGAGGATGTCCCGCATCAGCGCGTCGACGCCGTCGCCGGCCCCCGCCGCGCTGAGGAAGACGAGATCGGAGCGCAGCGCGAACTCCCGGTGGTGCTCGGCCAGTCCGTCCCAGTCGTGGAGGTCCGTGGAGACCGGGACACCGAGGTCCTCGATGTCGTCGTAGAGGAACCGCGTGAAGTTCATGATGGAGAGGTGGACGTGGCGCGTGCCGCGCAGCCGGGGGAGGTAGAAGTCCCTCGGCATCCGCAGGTCGTCGGGGTCGCGCGCGTCGTAGAACGACATCCGGCGGCCCGTCGCGTCGACCAGGTTCACGGCCCGTCGGGTGCCGGCGGGCGAGATCAGCGGATGGAACTCCACCCCGCCCTTGGTCAGACGCTCCCGCACCAGCGTGCCGATCCAGTCGTCGCCGACGCAGTCGAGCATCGCCACGCGCAGGCCGAGCGCCCGGGCACCGAGGGCCACGTTCCCTCCCGTGTGTCCGGCCCACTCCTCGATCGGTCCGACGTGGACCGAGTCGGCGAGGGGGACCGGCAGGGAGTCGACACGGACGATGGTGTCCACGCCGCCGCCACCGACCACGAGCACGTCGTACGCCGCGTTCCGTCGCATCACATGCGTCTGCCTCTCTGCTCCCGCCGCCGCCCAGTATGGCGCCCGGGGGCCGAGCCCTGCCGGGGTTCGCCGCGCGCACGGGGAAGTTCTGCCTTCCGCGAGAATCGGACATAGGGTGCTTTTCGGCGACGTGCCGCCGCCCCACCGGGCACCCCGGGGCGGGCAGCCCGAGGCGGCCGCCCCCTCATGTCGGAAGGGACTCGATGCACCCCCACCTCACTACCCCCGTCCTGGCCCGGCTGCGCGAGCCGCGACCGTACCCGGCGCTGTCGATCGTCATGCCCACGCACCGCCGCGAGCCCGACGCCGCCCAGGATCCGGTCCGGCTGCGCAATCTCGTCGCCGAGGCGCGGGAGCGTCTGCGCGCGGACCCGGCCGTCACCCGTGAAGGGCGCCTGGACGTGGAGGCGCAGTTGGACGCGGCCCTCGCCGAGGTCGACCCCGCGCACGCCGAGGACGCCCTGGTCCTCTTCGCCGCCCCCGGCGAGCACCATGTGTGGACCCTGCCGCGCGCCGTGCCGGAGCGGGTCGTCCTCTCGGACACGTTTCTGACCCGCCACCTCGTCGCCGCGCGCACACTCGACCGGCCGTACTGGGTCCTGGTGGTCGCGGCCGACCG
This sequence comes from Streptomyces sp. NPDC048353, assembly GCF_055587165.1. NCBI lineage: Bacteria > Bacillati > Actinomycetota > Actinomycetes > Kitasatosporales > Streptomycetaceae > Streptomyces > Streptomyces sp. NPDC048353. The sequence continues at coordinate 163,412 of NZ_JBVJGU010000006.1, forward strand.
GGTGTCCCTGTGGAGCGGTGCGGGTGAGCGGCTCACCGAGCGGTCCGACGACGCCTTCCCCGCGACCCGGAGCCCCGGCGACGCGGACGTGCAGCGCGAGGAGCGCGTCGGCGACGTCCCCGGCACCTACCAGGACGAGCGGACACGTCAGTTCCTGCGCGAGGCGGATTCCGCGACGGTGATGGCGCTGGACGCCGATCCCCGGCCGCTGTACGTGGTCGGGGACGTCGCCGCCCTCTCGCTCCTCGCCGAGGTCGGCACCGTCGCCAAGCACGCCCTTGCCACGGTCACGCACGGCGGCCTCGCGGCGGGCCCGGCCGCCGCCGTACGCGACGCGGTCGCGCCGGCGGTCGAGGAGCAGTCGCGGCACGAGGTGGAGTCGGTGCTGGGCCAACTGGACCGGGCGCGCAGCCAGAAGACCTTCGCGGGCGGTCTCGACGAGGTCTGGCGGGGCGTGTCCGGGAGCCGGGTGGGGCTGCTGGCCGTGGAGGACACCTTCCGGGCGACGGTACGGGACCACGCCGGCCATCTCGAACCCGCCGGGGTGGGCGAGGCGGACGCCCGGGAGGACATCGTGGACGAGATCGTCGAGCGGGCGCTGGCCTCCGGCGCCCGGGTGCGGTTCGTCCCCGACGGCACGCTCTCGGCGGCGGGGCGCATCGCGAGCGTCCTGCGCTACTGAGCCCACACGGCGGGGCCCGGCGGCTCGACGGCCGCCGGCCCCCGGGCCCCGCACCGCAGAGCCGCACCCCACCCCACCCCGCCACACGCCCACCGATTCCGAGCCACACCCCACCCCGCCACACGCCCACCGATTCCGAGCCGCGCGCCGCCCCGCTCCACCTCCGCCGGTTCCGAAGGCGCACCCGCCGAGGGGCGCCGCCAGGCCGCGCCCCCTCCTGCTCCGACGCGCCCGGGTCCCGCTCCCCCTCGCGTCGGCGGCCCGAATGGCTCAGGATGAGGGGATGCGTGCGCCTCCGTGGATGCCGGTCCTTCGCGGTGTGGCCTGCGTCTGCGCGGTGTTGTGCGTGGTGATCGTCGCCGCCACGGCGACGGCCCGCGGCACCGTCCTGAACGCGGGCTTCCACCGGGACGTCCTGGCCAGGGAGCGGGCGTACGACCGGTTGTACGACGAGGTGCTCGTCGACCCCGACCTCACGCCCGTCACCCGTGAGCTGCTGGGGCGGCTCCCGGTCAACGAGGCCGTGCTGACATCCAACCTGAAGACGGTCCTGCCGCCCGAGACCCTCCGGGCGCTGACCGACGAGCAGATCGCGCACCTGATCGAGTATCTGCGGGGCGACCGGGACGCGCTGACGCTCTCCGCCGATCTGAGGCCCGTCGTGGACAACCTCGGCCATCTCACCCAGACGTACTTCGGCGATCTCGTCGCCTCCCTCCAGGAGAGGCCCGCTCCGGACTTCCCCGCCTTCCTGCGCGAACTCGACGCCTCCCTCGCGCAGGTGGCGGCCGGGGAGCCGCCGGCCGGGCTGCCGAAGCTGTCGCTGACCTCCGCTCAGGCGGCGACCGCCTCCGACGCCCTGCTCCGGCTCGTCCCCGAGGGGCGGCGCGAGGCCCTGCGTCCCGAGGTCGAGCTCGCCCTGCGCGACGGTGACGTGGCGACGGCCCTGGCGTCCGTAGGGCCCGCGGTCTTCTCCGACCGGACGCGCGAGGCCGTCGAGCGGGTGCGTACGGCCGCCGACAACGGAAGCTGGAACATCACGGCCGACCTCGAACGCGGGGACGGTTCCCTCGACACCGTGCACCGGATCCGCGGCGCCACCCACCTCACCCTCGGGGTGATGGAGCCGCTGGCGGCGCTGCTGGGCGCCGCGGCGCTCGCCGCGCTCTGGTTCACCGGACCCGACTCCCTGGCCCGGCGCCTGCGCCACCTGGGGTGGACGCTTGCGGCGGGCGGCATCCTGACCGCGCTCGCGGTGGCCGTCCTGAGCCTGGCCGCCGGCGGACGGGTCGTCACTCCCCCGCCGTCCTGGCCGGATTCGCTCTCCCGGCTCGTCGACGACATCCAGAGCACCGCGCTCGACCGGGTCCTCTCCGGAGCGGTGACGGCCGCGCTGGTCGCACTGGCCGCCGGAGCCACGGTCCTGGCGCTGGGGCTGGCGGTCCAGCGCCGCCCGGTCCTGGAGGTGGCGCGCCGGGCGTCGGTCTGGTCGGCGGCCGGGGTGACGGCGGTGGCGCTCAGCGGTGTGGCGCTGGTCCCGCTCGCCTTCGCCGGGGGCGGGTCACGGGTCTGCCAGGGGGACGCGCGGCTGTGCGACCTGCGGTACGACGAGGTCGCCCAGCTCACCTCGCACAACGCCATGTCGACGACCGCGGACCGGTTCATCGGCCCGCTCCAGGACCCGGACGTCACCGGCCAGCTCAACGCGGGCGTACGGGCGCTGCAGCTCGACACGTACCGCTGGGAGCGGCCCGAGGAGGTGACGGCCCGGCTGGCCGAGTCGGACTTCCCGCCGGAGACCCGGCAGCGGATCGTCGACGCCGTCACGCGGTTCAATCCGCCGCGGCCGGGCCTGTGGCTGTGCCACTCCGTCTGCCGGGCGGGGGCGGTGGAGCTGGTGCCCGCCCTGCGGCGGATCGGGGACTGGCTGCGCGCGCATCCGACCGAGGTCGTCACCCTCGTCGTGCAGGACTCCGTCGGCGGCGCGGACACCGAGGCGGCCTTCCGCGAGGCGGGTCTCGAGGATCTGCTCCACACGCCCGACCGGGACCCGGACCGGCGCTGGCCGACGCTCGGCGACATGATCGACTCCGGGCGCAGACTCGTCGTGTTCGCCGAGCGCGGCGACGGCCCGGCGCCCTGGTACCGCAACTTCTACGACTACGCCATGGAGACGCCGTACGCCTTCCGCGACCCGGCGGAGATGTCCTGCGTGCCGCACCGCGGGGGTACGGACAAGCGGCTCTTCCTGCTGAACCACTTCGTCACGATCGACGGGGGCAGCCGCCTTGACGCGGCGCGGGTGAACGCGCGCGACAGCGTCCTGGACCGGGCGCGCGCGTGCGAACGCGCGCGCGGCAGACCCGTCACCTTCGTGGCCGTCGACTACGTGACGATCGGCGAGGCGCGGGCCGCGGTGGACGCGCTGAACGCCGAGCGGATCGAGGGCTCCTGATCCCACGTCCAGGCGGCTCCTGACCCGGGGGTCCGTGGGCGGACCCCGGCGTGGCGGTCCGGCGCCGCATCGGACGCGCGGGAAATGATCCCGGTATGAGTGAGAAGTCTGTCATCGTCGGCTTCGACGGTTCCGAGCACAGTCTGCGGGCCCTCGAGTGGGCGCTGAGCGCGGCCCGGGGGTTCGGCGCGCCGCTCGTGGTCGCCCATGTGCGCTCGGACGCGTTGCAGCTCGGTGCCGCCCGGATCGCGTCGCTGGGCGAGTCTCCCGAGATCCGCGACGCGGTCACCGACGGCGTCCACGCGTGGATCGAGCAGCGGGGCGGTGTGGTCGTGGACGAGGAGCGGGCCGGCGGCGGCCGGGCGGCGGGTGGGAAGCAGGCCGGGGAGCCGGGGGGCGGGGGTGTGCCCGTGCGGTACGTGTCGCTCGACGGTTCGGTGACGGACGCGCTGCTGGCCGAGGCGCGTGGCGCGCGTCTGTTGGTGGTCGGTTCGCGGGGGCGGGGTGGCTTCGCGACTCTGCTGCTCGGGTCGACCAGCCGGGCGTTGGCGTCGGCGTCGGCCTGTCCGGTGGTGGTGGTGCCGCACGAGGCGCGTGCGCTGTCGTTGGAGAGCGGCGCGGAGGCGGGGCGGATCCTGGTGGGTGTGCACCCGGAGGAGACCTCGGACGAGGTGATCGGTTTCGCCTTCGAGGCGGCCCGGCAGCGGGGTGTGGGGCTGGAGGTGGTGACGGCGTACCGTCTGCCGCCGTCTCCGGTGATGCTGATCGGGCCGCCGGCTCCGGCCTTGCAGGTGCCGCCGCCGCTTCCGGTGGACGACACCCCGGAGTTGGTGCGGGAGACGGTCGAGCGGCAGCGGGAGCGGTTGTCGCCGTTCACCGGGCGGTATCCGGAGGTGCAGGTGGTGCCTTCGGTCGTGCCGGCGGACGCCGCGGGGCGGCTCGTCGAGGGGTCGCGGAGCGCGGGTCTGGTGGTGGTGGGGCGGCATCGCGGTCACCGGGTGGAGTCGCTGCTGATGGGGTCGGTGGCGCATGCGGTGCTGCATCACGCGCACTGTCCGGTGGCGGTGGTCCCGCCGGCTCCCGCGCCCTGAGGACGGGAGGGCCTGGCGCCCGGTGGGCTCGGCGTCCGGCCGGCCGCGTGTGCGGGTGCGTGATGCGGCTGGGCCCGAGGCCATTTTGCGCAGCACCTTAGTGGGCTGCGGGCCGGATGCGGGAGGCAATGGCGAGAACTCGTCACCGGGTGCACGGAGTCGCCGTTCCACCACGGGGAAGTCGATACGTTCGTCCTCGGCGTTCCCGATCTTGAGGAGTGTGGACGTGCCGCCCGAGCCCGCCCGTCGTCCGGCGTCCACGGACGACTATCTGTTCTCGTTCGTCGACCGCGAGAGGGAGCTGGCCGAGCGGACCGGACATCCGCCGGTCCCCCTCGGTGTCGGCGATTGTGATCTGCCGACCCCTCCCCACATCGTCGAGGCGATGCGCAGGGCGGCCCGGGACCCGGCGCGGCACCGCCAGCCGCCGTGCCGGGGCGCGCGTCTGCTGCGGGAGGCGGCGAGCGGTTTCCTGTCCCGGCGCTTCGGGGTCGCCGCCGACCCGGACAGCGAGGTGCAGGTGACCCTCGGCAGCCGGGAGGCCATGGCCCATCTGGCGCTCGCCTATCTGGACTGGGACGACGTGGTGCTCGTTCCGGATCCCGCCTATCCCGTGTACGCCACCTGGGCGAGGTTCTGCGGGGCGGAGGTGGTGCGGGTGCCGTTGCGGGAAGGGCACGGGTTCCTGCCGGACCTGGACGCCATCCCCGCGGACACGGCGCGCCGGGCCAAACTGTTCTGGATCTGCTATCCCAACAACCCCACGGGAGCGGTGGCGCCCCGGGCATTCTTCGACGAGCTGGCCCGCTTCGCGCTCCGTCACGACATCCTGGTGGCCTCCGACGCGGCGTACAGCGAGATTTACTACGACACCGCGCCCCCGCCGTCGTTCCTGGGCTCCCCCGGGGCCATGGAGTGCGGGATCGAGTTCCACTCGCTGTCCCCGGCCTACCGGATGCCGGGCCGCAGGGTGGGTTTCGTGGCCGGCAACCCGCACGCCGTCGGGGCCCTGCGGGCGGTGAAGAAGCACGCCGAGGCGGGCAGGCTCGGCACCGTCCAGCACGCCGCGGTCACCGCGCTCACCGACACGACGGGCTATCCGGACCGGCTGCGGGACGTCTACCGCGCGCGGATGAACCTGCTCTGCGACGGTCTCGAGGCGGCCGGCCTGGAGGTGCTGCGCCCCCGCGCGGCGGTGTACGCCCTGGTCCGCACACCCGGGGGCGCGTCGAGCGAGTGGTTCTCCGAGGAACTGCTCCACCGCGCGGGCGTGTCCACCATCCCCGGTACGGCGTTCGGGCCGGGCGGAGAGGGATTCGTCCGCCTGACGGTTTGCGCCAGTACCGAGCAACTCACCGAGGCGGTCCAGCGGATCGCGGCCGCGCGTCTCGCCGGCTGAGCCGGCTGAGCCGCCTGCCCGGCCGGCCCTCCAACGCTCCCTCCCTCCCCCTCCCCTCCACCCGGGGGGGGCGGCACCCGCACAGCAAGCGCTTTCTAAAGATCCTGCGCGAAGCATTGACGTACCCTCACCGGCCCCCTAGCTTCAACGCATTGCACTTCGTACGTCATATATGAGACGCGATACATGAGATCTGAGAGTGCGTCATGGCCTTCGCCCCCAGCCCCATCCCGTCCCGCACCCAGTTCGTCCTGGAGGCGATCAAACACGACATCCTCACCGGCGGCCTGAGCCCCGGCCAGGCCCTGGTGGAGACCGAACTCGCCGCACGTTTCGGGGTGTCGAAGACCCCCGTGCGGGAGGCCCTGAAGACGCTCGCCGGCAGCGGACTCGTCGTGATGAGCCAGTACAAGGGCGTGACCGTCCGGATGGTCGACGCCGACATGGCCCGCGAGGTCTACGACGTCCGGCTGCTCCTGGAGCCCGAGGCGGTGCGCCGCACCGTCGCCGCGAGCGCACCGCTCGACGCGGCCGCGGACGCGCTGCGCAGGGCGGCCACCGCCCAGGACCCGGCCGAACGCTCCCTGGCCAACCGGGACTTCCACCGCGCGCTCTACCTCCCCTGCGGCAATCCGCTGCTCGGCCGGATGCTCGACGAGGTCCGCGACCAGGCCGCCCTCGTGTCCACCGTCGCCTGGGCCGCCGAACCCTCCTGGGAGCGCGAGGCGGCCGAGCACCAGGAGATCCTGCGGCTGGCCGCCGCCGGCGACATCGTCGGCGCGGGCCGGGCGGTCCACGCCCACATCGCCTCCTTCGTCGAGCGCGCCTTCCCCCAGGAGAGCCAGTGACCATGACGTTCGAGCCCCTGAGGGACGCCCTCGCCGATGTCGTGGCCATCCCCGTCACCCCCTTCACCGCCGAGGGCGGACTCGACACCGAGGCCCACCGCGCGCTGCTGCGCCGGCTCCTCGACGCCGGCGTGCGCACCCTCACCCCCAACGGCAACACCGGCGAGTTCTACGCCCTGACCCCCGAAGAACGCCGCCGGGTCACGGAGTTGACGGTCGAGGAGGCGGGCGACCGCGGTGTGGTCCTGGTCGGGGTCGGCCACGACGTGCCGACGGCGGTCGAGGCGGCCCGGCACGCGAGGGACACCGGCGCGCGGATGCTGATGGTGCACCAGCCGGTCCATCCGTACGTCTCCGAGGCGGGCTGGGTCGACTACCACCGGGCCATCGCCGAGGCCGTACCGGAGCTCGGCGTCGTCCCGTACATCCGCAGTCCGCTGCTGAGCGGCGCCCGGCTCGCGGAGCTCGGCGAGGCGTGCCCCAACGTCATCGGGGTGAAGTACGCCGTCGCGGACTCCACGCACTTCGCCGGTTTCGCGCGGGACGCGGGTCTCGACCGTTTCGTCTGGGTGGCGGGTCTCGCCGAGCCCTATGCCCCCGCCTACTTCGCGTGCGGCGCGACCGGCTTCACCTCCGGTCTGGTCAACGTCTCCCCCGCCGTCTCCCTCGAACTGCTGCACGCGCTGCGGGCCGGCGACTATCCGGCCGCGATGAAGGTGTGGGAGCGGATCCGCCGCTTCGAGGAGCTGCGGGCGGCCGACGGCAGCGCCGACAACGTCACCGTCGTCAAGGAGGCGCTCGCCTCGCTGGGCCTGTGCCGCCGCGACATCCGGCCGCCGAGCCGGGAACTGCCCCCGTCCGCGCGGGCCGAGGTCGCCGCGATAGCCGCCGGGTGGCCGGTGTGAGCCGCCGCCCCGAGGAGCTGCGCAGCCACCAGTGGTACGGCACGGACGGGCTGCGCTCGTTCAGCCACCGGGCCCGCACCCGCCAGCTCGGTTACCTCCCCGAGGAGCACCTGGGCAAGCCGGTCGTCGCGATCCTCAACACCTGGTCCGACATCAATCCCTGCCACGTCCATCTGCGCGACCGCGCGCAGGCGGTGAAGCGGGGGGTCTGGCAGGCCGGCGGCTTCCCGCTGGAGTTCCCGGTCTCCACGCTCTCGGAGACGTTCCAGAAACCGACGCCGATGCTGTACCGCAATCTGCTGGCGATGGAGACCGAGGAGCTGCTGCGGTCCTACCCCGTCGACGGCGCCGTGCTGCTCGGCGGCTGCGACAAGTCGACGCCCGCGCTGCTGATGGGCGCCGCGTCGGTGGACCTGCCGGCGGTCTTCGTGCCCGCCGGGCCGATGCTGCCGGGGCACTGGCGGGGCGAGACCCTCGGCTCCGGCACGGACATGTGGAAGTACTGGGACGACAAGCGGGCGGGCCTGATCGGCGACTGCGAGATGGCCGAGCTGGAGAACGGCCTGGCCCGCTCCCCCGGTCACTGCATGACGATGGGGACGGCCTCCACCCTCACGGCGGCGGCCGAGACGCTCGGCGTGACGGTGCCCGGGGCCTCGTCCATCCCGGCGGTCGACTCCGGCCACGACCGGATGGCAGCGGCCTCCGGGATGCGGATCGTCGAGCTCGTACGGCAGGACCTGCGGCTGTCGCGGATCCTCACCCGGGAGGCGTACGAGGACGCGGTGGCGGCCGTCCTGGCGCTCGGCGGCTCGACGAACGCGGTGATCCATCTGATCGCCATGGCCGGCCGCTCGGGGGTGCGGCTGACCCTGGACGACTTCGACCGCATCGCCCGCACGGTGCCGGTGCTGGCCGATCTCCGTCCCGGCGGGCGCTATCTGATGGAGGACTTCCACTTCGCCGGCGGGATGCCCGGCTTCCTCTCCCGCCTCACCGACCTGCTCCACCTCGACCGGCCCACGGTCTCCCACGCCACCCTGCGCGAGCAGCTCGGCGGTGCGCCGGTCCACGACGACCGGGTCATCCGCCCGCGGGACCGTCCGCTCGCCGACGAGGGCGGGGTCGCGGTGCTCCGGGGCAACCTCTGCCCGGACGGCGCCGTCATCAAGCACATCGCCGCCGAGCCGCGTCTGTGGAAGCACACCGGCCCCGCGGTCGTCTTCGACGACTACCGCACCCTGCAGCGGACCATCGACGATCCCGCGCTCGGCATCACCGCGGACCACGTCCTGGTCCTGCGGGGCGCGGGGCCCAAGGGGGGCCCGGGCATGCCGGAGTACGGCATGCTGCCGATCCCCCGCCACCTCCTGGAGCAGGGGGTGCGGGACATGGTCCGGATCTCCGATGCCCGGATGAGCGGCACGAGCTACGGCACCTGTGTGCTGCACGTGGCCCCCGAGTCGTACGTCGGCGGGCCGCTGGCCCTCGTCCGTACCGGCGACACGATCACCCTCGACGTGCCGGGCCGCTCCCTGCGGCTGGAGGTACCGGAGGAGGAGCTGGCGCGCCGGCGGGCGGAGTGGACGCCGCCGCCGGTCCGCTACGAACGCGGCTACGGAGCGCTGTACGCCGAGCAGATCACCCAGGCCGACACCGGCTGCGACTTCGCGTTCCTGGCACGGCCGGGCGCGACCCCGGACCCCTACGCGGGCTGACCCGCACCCCTGTCACACCGTCCCGCGACGCGCCTCGCGCCCGAGAACGGAGCCGCCGTCATGGCCACAGCCGTGACCCCGCCCCCCAAGGCACCCAGCCGCCGCACCGGCGCGGCGCCCCGCCGACTTCCGTATCTGCTCATCGCCCCCGCCGGGCTGCTGATGCTGGGCTTCATCGCCTATCCCGTCATCAGCGTCTTCTTCTACAGCCTTCAGCACTACAACCCCACCAAGCCCTGGCGCAACGGCTTCGCCGGCTGGGACAACTTCGTCCGCGTCTTCACCGACGACCCGCACTTCTGGGGCACGCTGAGCTTCAGCCTCAAGTGGGTCGTCGTGGAGGTGACCCTGCAGCTGCTGTTCGGCCTGGCCCTCGCGCTGATCGTCAACCAGACCTTCGTCGGCCGTGCCGTGGGCCGCGCCCTGGTCTTCTCGCCGTGGGCCGTCTCCGGCGTCCTGACCTCCGCCATCTGGGTGCTGCTCTACAACTCCCAGACGGGTGTGACCCGTTACCTCGCGGACCTGGGGATCGGGGAGTACGGCACGTCCTGGCTGTCCGACACGGCCACCGTCTTCCCCGCCGTGGTCGTCGCCGACCTGTGGCGAGGGGTGCCGTTCTTCGCGATCCTCATCCTCGCCGATCTGCAGTCCGTGCCGAAGGACCTGTACGAGGCCGCCGAGGTCGACGGTGCGGGCAGGCTGCGGCAGTTCCTCCACATCACGCTGCCGCACCTGAAGGACGCGATCGTCCTCTCCACCCTGCTGCGGGCGGTGTGGGAGTTCAACAACGTGGACCTGCTCTACACCCTGACCGGCGGCGGCCCGGCCGGCGAGACGACCACGCTGCCGCTGTACATCGCCAACACCAGCGTCGACGCGCACAACTTCGGCTACGCCTCCGCGCTCACCACGGTCGCGTTCGTGATCCTTCTCTTCTGCTCGATGGTCTATCTGCGCCTGAGCAAGTTCGGAGGCGAGAGCAAGTGACGGCCCCGGAACACACGTTGACCGCGCCGACCGCGCCCGCGACGGTGCCGGGAGGTCCGCCGCCGCGCACCCCGGCGCCCGTCACCCGCCGGCGCCGCCGCGCCTGGGACGAGGCCCCGCGCTGGCAGATCTACCTCCCGCTCGGCGTGTATCTCCTCTTCACCCTGATCCCCTTCTACTGGATCCTGCTCTTCGCCCTCCGCCCGGCCGGCTCGACCTCGCTCGTGCCCTGGCCGATGACCACCGAGCACTTCGAGAAGGCGTGGACCGAGCGCGGCTTCGCCACCTTCTTCCAGAACAGTCTGCTCATCGGCGTGGCGACGCTGGTGATGACCACCGTGGTCGCCCTGGCCGGCGGCTACGCCCTGGCGCGCTTCGACTTCCGGATCAAGAAGGGCTTCATGCTGGCCCTGCTCTGCTCCCAGTTCGTCCCGGGGGCGCTGCTGCTGGTCCCGTTGTTCCAGATCTTCGCCAATCTACGGATGATCAACTCGCTGGGCAGCGTCATCATCGCGGAGACCGTCTTCCAGCTCCCGCTGTCGATGATCCTCATCAGCGGCTTCATCAGGAACGTGCCGTACTCCCTGGAGGAGGCCGCCTGGGTCGACGGCTGCGGTCGTTTCGCGGCGTTCCGCATCGTGGTCCTGCCGCTGCTGCGCCCCGGTCTGGTCGCCGTCGGCTCCTTCGCCTTCGTCCATGCCTGGAACCACTTCCTCTTCGCGCTGATGTTCCTCAGCAGCCAGGAGAAGCAGACGATCCCGGTGGGCCTCAACACCCTCATGGGCGCCGACAGCGTCGACCTGGGGGCGCTCGCCGCCGGTGGTGTCATCGCGGCCGTGCCCGTCGTGATCGTGTTCGCCTTTCATCCAGAAGTGGCTGGTCACCGGGTTCAGCGCGGGGGCGGTGAAGGGATGAACGCCACCTCCGGGCCCGCACCCGCGTCCGCTCCCCTCCCCCTGGTCCTGGCCGGCGCGCGCGGCCACGGCCGCTGGCACCTGCGCAACATCCGCCGTCTGGAAGGGCTCGGGCTCGTCCGGCTGGCCGGGATCTGCGAGCCCCGGCCGCTCGACGCGGCGGAGCTGCGGGACGCGGCGGGGCCGCTCGGCTCCGGCGCGCCGCGGTCGCGGGAGTCGGGCGCGCCTGACGCCCGGAGCTCCGGTGGGCCGGAGCAGTCCGCCGACCTCGACGCGCTCCTGGCCTCCACCGGGGCGCGGATCGCGGTGGTCTGCACGCCGATCCAGACCCACACCGACCTGGCGCTGACCGCCGCCCGCCGAGGCGCCCACGTGCTCCTGGAGAAGCCGCCGGCCCCGTCGTTCGAGGAGTTCCGGCGGATGGCGGACGGGGTGGCGGCGGCGGGGGTCGCCTGCCAGATCGGCTTCCAGTCGATGGGGTCGCACGCCGTCCCCGCGATCCGCCGGCTGGTGGCCGAGGGCGCCATCGGCGAACTCCTCGGCATCGGCGCGGCCGGGGCCTGGGTCCGCGACGAGGCGTACTTCCGGCGCGCGCCGTGGTCGGGGCGGCGGCGTCTGGGCGGGGCCGACGTCGTCGACGGGGCGCTCACCAATCCGCTGGCGCACGCCGTCGCGACGGCGCTCGCGCTCGCCGGGAGCACCCGGGCGGAGGAGGTGGAGCGCATCGAGACGGAGCTGCTGCGCGCCCACGCGATCGAGGCCGACGACACCTCGTGCGTGCGGGTCGTGACGGCCCGGGGCGTCCGGGTGACGGTGGCGGCGACGCTGTGCGCCGAGACGGCGGCGGAACCGTACGTCCTCGTCCACGGCAGCCGGGGCCGGATCACGTTCTGGTACAAGCAGGACCGGGTGCTGCTCCAACGGGGCGGCCACGGCCCTGAGGAGACCGTCCACGGCCGCACCGACCTGCTGGAGAACCTGATAGCGCACGTGACCCGGGGTGAGGCGCTGTGCGTGCCGCCCGAGGACACCGGTGCCTTCATGCGGGTGGTGGAGGCGATCCGGCTGGCCCCCGACCCCGTGCCGTTGCCGGAGGCGTACTGGCGCGCCGAGGCCGGGGAGAACGGGCCGCGCCGGGTCGTCGCCGGCATCGACGCCCTCGTCGGGCGGAGCGCCGACACCCTCGGCCTCTACTCCGAACTCGGCGCCCCCTGGGCGCTCGCGGCCGCGGCGGAGGTCCGGTGAACCCCGCGCTCGTCCTGCGCTGCGCCGGCCGTCCGGTCGCCCGCTATGTCACCGGGCCCGAGCTGTCGGCCGACCACGCGCCCCGGCCGTATCTGCACCCCGTCACCACCCTGGCGGGGGTCCGGGTCACCGAGCTGCTGCCCGCGGACCATCCGCACCACCTCGGGGCGGGCCTGGCCGTGGCCGACGTGGCGGGGCACAACTTCTGGGGCGGGCGCACCTTCGTCCGCGACCGGGGCCCGACGGTGCTCGACAACCACGGCGTGCAGCGGCACGACGGATTCGTCCGGCGCGGTCCTGGCGGATTCGCGCAGGTGTTGCGCTGGACGGCGGCGGACCGCGTGCTGCTGCGGGAGCACCGGACGGTGGCCGTGACGACGCTGACCGGCCCGGCGTGGGCGCTGGACGTCGCGTTCTCCCTCACCAACGTCTCGGGCGCGGACCTTTCGGTGGGCAGCCCCGCCACCAACGGGCGCCCGGGCGCGGCCTACGGCGGCTTCTTCTGGCGCGCGCCGAAGGAGGCGGCCGCGCCGGCCGTGTTCAGCGCCGACGCGGACGGCGAGGAGGCGGTGCACGGTGCCTGCTCCGACTGGGTGGCGCTGGCGGGTGCGGGCTGGACGCTGGTGTTCGCCGGGGCGACGGAGCGGACCCGGCGTGATCCGTGGTTCGTCCGGGCCGCCGAGTATCCGGGGGTCGGCTCCTCGCTGGCCCCTGACCGGCGGCTGATGGTGGAGGCCGGCGGAAGCGTCGTACGCCGGGTGGTCACCGTGGTCGCCGACGGCCGCCTGGGCCGCTCCGAGGCCGCGGCGCTGGTCCGCGAGGCGGTCACCGCGAGCGACGCCCGGGGCGGGACGCGCACCCCCGGGACGGCTCCCGCCACGAGCGGCCACCGCGGTCCCGGCACCCCCTGACCGTCGCCCGTCACCCTCCCGAGCCGTACCTCCCGTACTCCCCCACGTCTGAAGACCCCCCGGCACCACCCCCGCAAGTCCCGCGTAGGACCCGAGAGAAGAGAGCCGACGATGACCATTCCCCGTGGCGGACGGCGCCGAGCCGTCCGCGCCCTCGCCCTGACGACCGTGCTCGCCCTGACCGCCGCTTGCGGAGACGACGGCAGCGGAGCGGGCGGCGACAAGGGCGACGAGGGTTCGGGCAAGGGAGAGATCACCTTCTGGGACAACAACGGCGGTGTCCGCACCGACGTCTGGAAGGAGATCATCGAGGACTTCGAGAAGCAGAACCCCGACATCGAGGTGACGTACGTCGGGATCGCCTCCACCGAGGTGCAGTCCAAGTACGACACGGCCATCCAGGGCGGCGGCCTGCCGGACGTCGGTGGTGTCGGAGCGGCGATGCTCGCCGGGATCGCCGCCCAGAACGCCCTGGAACCACTGGACGCCCGGATCGAGGGCAGCTCGCTCCGGGGCAAGCTGAACGCGGGCATGGTCGAGAGCGTGAAGTCGGCGGGCGGCCAGGGCAGGCTCTTCACCGTCCCGACCTCGGCGAGCAACGGCGTCCTCTACTACCGCACCGACCTCTTCGCCGCCGCGGGCCTGGCGGAGCCCACCACCTGGTCGGCGTTCTACACCGCCGCCGACAAGCTCACGGCCAAGGACCGGAACAGGTTCGGCTACACCATCCGCGGCGGCTCCGGCTCCATCGCCCAGGCGCTGGACGCCATGTACGGCCAGAGCGGCATCACGAGCTTCTGGAACGGCGACACGACCACGGTCAACGACCCCGCGAACGTGGCCGCGCTGGAGAAGTACGCCGGTCTGTTCAAGAAGAACACCCCGGCGGCGGACGTCAACAACGACTTCACCAAGATGGTCGCGCAGTGGGACAGCGGCGAGATCGGCATGCTGAACCACAACCTGGGATCGTACAAAGACCATGTGAAGGCCCTCGGCACGGCGAAGTTCCGGGGCATCCCGAACCCGACGCGGGACGACGGCACCCGGGTCCAGGTCTCGCACCCCGTCGACGGCCTGGGGCTGTTCTCGTCGAGCAGGAACAAGGCCGCGGCCTGGAAGTTCATCGAGTTCGCCGCCTCGCACGCCTCGAACAGCAAGTGGAACGAGTCGGCCGGCGCCATCCCGGCCCACACCGAGGCGGCCGAGGACGCCTGGATCCGGAAGGCCGAGCCGACGAAGCTCGCCGCCGACGTCCTGTTCGGCGGCAAGGCCGCCATCGTGCAGCTGCCGTACTACCTGCCGGACTGGAACACCATCTCCAAGGCCGACAACGAGCCCGCCTTCCAGAAGGTGCTGCTGGGCAAGGCCACGGCCAAGGAGTTCCTGGACGGCCTGGCCGAGCAGCTGAACGCGGCGCAGGCCGAGTGGAAGGCGCAGAAGAAGTGACGCCGGACCCCGCACGCCGTGCGGTGCTCGCGGCCGGGACGGGCCTCCCGCCCGCCCCGGCCGAGGCCCCCGCCGAGTGGATCACCTGGTCCGAACCCAAGGAGAGCTGACCGTGAGACATACACATCTGTGGGCCGTGGGCGCGACCGCCCTCGCCCTGACCGTCACCGGTCCCGCCGCCACGGCGCACACCGGGCCGGATCCGGCCCGGCAGAGCCTCCCCGCCGGGGACGGATGGGCCTCCGAGGGCGCCGGGACCAGCGGCGGCGCCGAAGCCACCCCCTCCCGGGTCTTCACCGTCACCACCTGGGAGCAGCTGCGAGCCGCGCTCGCCGCCCCCGGCACCGGCCCGAGGATCGTCAAGGTCAGGGGGACGCTGGACGCGACCGCCGCCGGCTGCCCGGCCTTCGAGGCCGCCGGATACGACTTCGACCGATACCTCGCCGACTACGACCCGGCCGTCTGGGGGTACGACACGCCGGTGAGCGGTCCGCAGGAGGAACGGCGGGCGGCCTCCGCCGAGGCGCAGGCCCAGGCGATCAAGGCGTACGTCCCCGCCGACACGACGATCATCGGCATCGGCCGGAACGCCGGGATCACCGGCGGGAGTCTGCAGATCCAGGGCGTCGACAACGTGGTGGTCCGGAACCTGACGCTGGAGAGCCCGCTCGACTGCTTCCCGCAGTGGGATCCGACGGACGGCGCGACCGGCGCCTGGAACTCCGAGTACGACAGCATGGTGGTGTACGGCTCCACGCACGTGTGGATCGACCACAACACGTTCACGGACGGCGCGCACCCGGACAGTTCGCTGCCCTCGTACTACGGCGAGGTCTACCAGCAGCACGACGGCGAACTGGACGTGGTGCGCGGCGCCGACCTCGTGACCGTCTCCTGGAACGTCTTCGCCGACCACGACAAGACCCTGATGATCGGCAACAGCGACAGCGCGGGCGCGACCGACCGGGACAGGCTGCGGGTCACGCTGCACCACAACCTCTTCGAGAACGTGATCGAACGGGCGCCGCGCGTCCGCTTCGGCAAGGTCGACGCGTACAACAACCACTTCGTCGTGCCGGCGGCCGGATACCAGTACAGCCTCGGCGTCGGACAGGAGTCCCGGCTCGTCGCCGAGAAGAACGCGTTCACGGTGCCGACGGGCGTCGGCGCCGGGAAGATCCTGAAGAAGTGGAAGGACTCCCCGGTCACGACGGCGGACAATCACGTCAACGGCCGGCCCGTCGACCTGTTGGCCGTCCACAACGCGGAGTTCCCGGACGAGGCCCTGCGCGGGGACGCCGGCTGGACGCCGGTGCTCCGCACCCGGGTGGACCACCCGAGGGCCGTGCCGGCCCTGGTCGGGCACCGCGCGGGCGCGGGCCGGCTGCGCTGATCCCCCGGGCCCCCGGGCAGCGGGCGGCCCCGGGGTCCGGCGTCCGGCGTCCGGCCGGGTTCGGCGTCCGGCGTCCGGCATCCTGTGTCCGGCGTCCGGCGTCCGGCGTCCGGCCGGGATGAGCCCACGTCGTGAAGGGGCCAACCCGGCGCGAAGAGTCCAACAGTCGGGCGCGCCGACGGGGTTGTGCGGAGGAAGTCGTCAGGATGGGATGGACGGGATGCCGTCCTCCGTGTCCTCTCCGTCCTCTCCCGCAGGAGCTTCATGTCCTCCCTGCCCTGGTACGAAGACGTCTCCCCCGGCCGCGGCTGCCTGCCGCCCCGCGCCTGGTACGCCCGCTCGGACGCCGTCTCCCTCTCGCTGAACGGGACATGGGCCTTCCGGCTCTCCCCCACCGCCGACGCCGAGGACACCTCCTTCGCCGCCGAGGGGTACGACTCCGGCGGCTGGGACGAGATCGCGGTCCCCGGCCACTGGGTGCTCCAGGGCAAGGACCGCGGCTCCCCCGCGTACACCAACATCCTCTATCCCTTCCCGGTCGACCCGCCCCGCGTCCCCAGCGAGAACCCCACCGGCGATCATCTGCGCCGCTTCGACCTCCCGGACGGCTGGCCGGAGGAGGGCGGCGCCGTGCTGCGCTTCGACGGCGTGGAGTCCGCGGCGCGGGTGTGGCTCAACGGCGAGGAGCTGGGCACGTTCAAGGGCTCCCGGCTGCCGCACGAGTTCGCGGTCGGGGCGCTGCTGAAGCCTCGGGGCAACGTGCTCGCCGTCCGGGTCCACCAGTGGTCGTCCGGCTCGTATCTGGAGGACCAGGACCAGTGGTGGCTGCCGGGCGTCTTCCGGGACGTCACTCTGCACCACCGCCCCGAGGGCGCCGTCGGGGACTTCTTCGTGCACGCCTCGTACGACCACACCACCGCCACGGGCACCCTGCGCGTGGAGAGCGACGTGCCGGGACGGGTCGTCGTGCCGGAGCTGGGCGTCGACGGCGCGACCGGTGACGCGGTGACGGTGGCGGTCGAGCCGTGGTCCGCGGAGTCGCCCCGCCTCTACGACGGCGAGCTGGCCGTCGGCGGCGAACGCGTCCGTCTGCGCATCGGGTTCCGCACGGTCCTGGTCGAGGACGGAGTCCTCACGGTGAACGGCCGCCGGATCCTCTTCCGCGGGGTGAACCGGCACGAGTTCCACCCGGAGACCGGCCGGAGCCTCGACCCGGCGACCATGCGCCAGGACGTGGAGCTGATGAAGCGGCACAACATCAACGCGGTGCGCACCTCGCACTATCCGCCGCATCCCGCCTTCCTGGACCTGTGCGACGAGTACGGCCTGTGGGTGATCGACGAGTGCGATCTGGAGACCCACGGCTTCCAGCGGTTCGGCTGGCGGGGCAATCCGGTGGCCGACGACTCCTGGACCCCGGCGCTGCTCGACCGGGCGGCCCGGACGGTGGAGCGCGACAAGAACCACGCCTCGGTGATCATCTGGTCGCTCGGCAACGAGTGCGGGACCGGCGCGGGGCTGACCGCGATGGCGGCGTGGATCCGCGACCGCGATCCGTCACGGCCCCTCCACTACGAAGGCGACCGGTCCTGCGCGGACACGGACCTCTACTCCCGGATGTACGCCTCGCACGCCGAGGTCGAGGAGATCGGCCGCCGGGAGGACGAAGGCCCCGAGGCCCGGCGCGCGCTCCCCTTCATCCTCTGCGAGTACGCGCACGCCATGGGCAACGGGCCCGGCGGCCTCTCCGAGTACCAGCGGCTCTTCGAGCGGTACGAACGCTGCCAGGGCGGCTTCGTCTGGGAGTGGATCGACCACGGCCTCGCCCATCCCGAGTACGGCTACGGCTACGGCGGCGACTTCGGCGAGGAGCTGCACGACGGCAACTTCGTCTGCGACGGACTGCTGTTCCCCGACCGGACCCCGTCGCCCGGCCTGGTCGAGTACAAGAAGGTGATCGAGCCGGTGCGCATCGAACCGGCCGGGGGCGGTTCGAAGGCCGACGGGGACGGTGCCGGCGGCGGCTCGGGCGTCGACTCGGGTGGCGGATCCGTGCGGATCACCAATCTGTACGACGTCGTCGACCTCTCCGGGCTCTCCTTCACCTGGTCGTACCTGGTGGACGGAGTGGCCGTCGCCGACGGCCCGCTGGCCGTGCCCGCCCTCGCCCCCGGGGAGAGCGCCGAGGTCGCCCTGCCCGCTCCGCCCGCGCACGACGGAGACGGGGAGGGGCGGAGGGAGCGGACCTGGACCGTACGGGCGCTGCTCGCCGCCGACACCGCCTGGGCGCCCATGGGCCACGAGATCGCCTGGGGCCAACTCCCGCTCCCCGCACCGGCCGTGACCCGGCGCGAGGTGCTCGGGGCGCGGCCGGGCGCGGCCTCGGGGCTCATCACGCTCGGCCCGGCGTCCTTCGACGCCCGGACGGGCGAACCGCTCTCCCTCGCGGGCATCCCCGTCCGCGGACTGCGCCTCGACGTCTGGCGGGCGCCGACCGACAACGACAACGGCGCGTGGTGGAAGCCGGACGAGTGTTACGGAGCGCGCTGGCGCGAGGCGGGCCTGCACCGGCTGCGGCACCGCGTCGACGCGGTGGAGACGGACGGGGAGGGGCTGACGGTACGGACCCGGGTGGCGCCCGCCGCCCTGGACGCGGGACTCGCCACCGCGTACCGCTGGACCTCCGACGGGACCCGGCTGCGGCTCACGGTCCGCGTCGTCCCCGAGGGCGACTGGCCGCTGCCCCTCCCCCGGCTCGGGGTCCGGCTCGGCCTGCCGGCCGCCCTGGACCGGGTCACCTGGTTCGGCGCCGGCCCGGGCGAGGCCTACCCGGACACCCGCGCCGCCGCCCGGCTCGGCCGTTGGGAGACCACCGTGGACGGGCTCCACACCCCGTACGTCCGTCCGCAGGAGAACGGCGCCCGGGCCGACACCCGGTGGCTCGACCTGAGCGGGGAGCACGGAGGACTGCGGGTGGAGGGCGATCCCGCGTTCTGGTTCGCCGCGCGCCGCTGGACCGACGAGCAGCTCGACGCGGCGGAGCACCGGAGCGATCTCGTCCCCGGAGACACCGTCTGGCTTCGGCTCGACCATGCCCAGCAGGGGATCGGCTCGGGCTCCTGCGGCCCGGGCGTGCTGCCCCCGCACCGGCTGCTCGCCGCCCCCGCCACGTTCTCCTTCACCTTCACGGCGCTCGACCGGCCCGCCGTGTGACCCACCGCCGACGGTAGACGGCCCGCGCCTCCGCCGGCAGGGGGCGCACTCCGGGTGTTCTTCCTGGTCCGCGCGGTCCGCGGGTCGGACGAGAGGGCATGAGAGTGGTTCTCCTCGCGGCTCGGAAAAGGGGCGTGCGGAGAGAAGTGCGCAAGCACTGAACCAGTGGGAGCGCTCCCACTGTGCAGACGGGACGCGAGGGCGTCAAGGTGCGTGAAGAGTCGAACGCATCGGACCGGGAACTTCTCCGCACCCTCTTTTGCGTGGCGGCGGTTGCCGCTACGGTCTGGCCCCACCAGTGGGAGCGATTCCGTCAGTCGGCGCGTCGTGAGAGACGCGCCCTCGCTGCAAGGAGTCGCTCATGCGACATCCCCCACGTCTGTCCGCGCTGCTCGCCGGAGCGGCGCTCACGATGGCGAGCACCGCGTTCGCCGTGGCCGGTACGGCCTCCGGAGCAGGGGCCGCGCCGTCCTGCACGGTCGAGTACGCCGTCGTCGGCCAATGGGCCGGCGGCTTCCAGGGTTCGGTGACCGTCACCAACGGCAGTACGCCGCTGAACGGTTGGAGCCTCGGCTTCGACTTACCGGCCGGCCAGCGGGTGGGCCAGGGCTGGGGCGCGAAGTGGACCCAGTCCGGCGCCCGGGCCACGGCGGCCAACGAGAGCTGGAACGGTTCGCTCGGCACCGGCGCGCGCGTCACGGCCGGCTTCCTCGCGAGCTGGTCGGGCGGCAACACCACGCCCACGGCCTTCACGCTCAACGGATCGGCCTGCGCCGTCGCTCCGGGCCCCGACCCGACCGACCCCACTCCCCCACCGACCCCGACACCCACCCCGAATCCCCCCGACCCCACCGACCCCACGGATCCGCCCGATCCGCCGGCTCCCGTCCCGGGCGCGCCGGAGCTGAGCGTGGCCGGCAACCGCCTCGTCGACCAGAACGGCGCGCCCCGCCGGCTCCTCGGAGTCAACCGGTCCGGCGGCGAGTTCATGTGCGTCCAGGGCCACGGCATCTTCGACGGCCCCGTCGACGACGCCTCGGTCCGCGCCATCGCGGAGTGGGAGGCCGACACCGTCCGCATCCCCCTCAACGAGGAGTGCTGGCTGGGTCTGGACAACATCGCCCCCGCCTACCGCGGCGCCGCCTACATCGACGCCGTCAAGGGGCTGGTCGGACGCGTCCTCGCCCACGGCATGACGCCGATCGTCGAGCTGCACTGGACCCACGGCCTGTACACCGGCAACTCGGCGGGCTGCTCCGACGTCCACGCCTCCTGTCAGAAGCCGATGCCCGGCGCCCGGTACGCACCGGCGTTCTGGACCTCGGTCGCGGAGACCTTCAAGAACGACCGCCGGGTGGTCTTCGACCTGTTCAACGAGCCCTACCCGGACCGGGCGACCCCCACCGCCGGCCAGGCCTGGACCTGCTGGCGCGACGGCGGCACCTGCCCGGGCATCGGCTACGAGGTCGCCGGAATGCAGGACCTGCTGGACGCGGTCCGCGCGACCGGGGCCCGCAACCTCGTCCTGGTGCCCGGCGTCGCGTACTCCAACGACCTGAGCCAGTGGCTCGCCCACGCCCCCACCGACCCCGCGGGCAATCTCGCGGCGGCCTGGCACGTGTACAACTTCAACGCCTGTTCCACCCAGGCGTGCTGGGACGGCGCCCTCGCCCCCGTCGCCGCCCGCGTCCCCCTGGTGGCGGGCGAGATCGGTGAGAACACCTGCGGTCACGGCTTCATCGACCGGGTCATGAAGTGGTTCGACGACCGCTCCCTCTCGTATCTCGGCTGGACCTGGAACACCTGGAACTGCTCATCGGGCCCGGCCCTGATCACCTCGTACGACGGCACACCCACCTCCTTCGGCATCGGGCTGCGCGACCGTCTGCGCGCCCTGAACGGAAAGGCACTCCGGACATGAGCCGCACAAGCCTCCGCACCACCACGACCGGCCGCGCGGCCCGTCGGACCTCCGGCCGCACCGCCCTGCTCGCGGCCGCCGGACTGATCACGGCGACCGGCGCGACGGCGACCGTGATGACCTCCACCGCCGGCGCCGCGGCCGCGGGCTGCACGGTCGACTACCGGATCACCCACCAGTGGAACACCGGCTTCGGCGCGGACGTCGTCGTCACCAACACCGGTGACCCGGTGGCCTCGTGGACCCTGGAGTGGTCCTACGCCGGCGACCAGAAGGTCACCCAGGGCTGGAACGCCGCCATCACCCAGTCCGGGGCGGCCGTCACCGCGAAGAGCCTGTCCTACAACGGCTCCTTAACCACGGGCGGTTCGGCCTCCTTCGGCTTCAACGGGTCGTACAGCGGTACGAACGCGGTGCCGGCGACGTTCCGGCTGAACGGCGTCACCTGCAACGGCGCCACCCCGCCGACCGACACGCCCACCACTCCCCCGACCACCCCGCCCACGACACCGCCGCCGGCCGGCGGCAAGGCCGACAACCCGTACGCGGGCGCACGGGTGTACGTGAACCCCGAGTGGTCGGCGAAGGCCGCCGCCGAGCCCGGCGGGACGAAGGTCTCGAACCAGCCCACCGGTGTCTGGCTCGACCGCATCGCCGCCATCGGCGGCGCGAACGGCGGCATGGGCCTGCGCGACCACCTCGACGCCGCCCTGGCGCAGAAGGGCGGCGGTGAGCTGGTCGTCCAGCTGGTGATCTACAACCTGCCGGGGCGGGACTGTGCCGCGCTCGCGTCCAACGGCGAGCTGGGCCCGACCGAGATCGACCGGTACAAGACGCAGTACATCGACCCGATCGCCGCCGTCCTCGCCGACCCCAAGTACGCGGGGCTGCGGATCGTCACCACGGTCGAGATCGACTCCCTGCCCAACCTGGTCACCAACGTCTCCGGGCGCCCCACGGCCACCCCGAACTGCGACGTGATGAAGGCCAACGGCAACTATGTCAAGGGCGTCGGCTACGCGCTGAACAAGCTCGGCTCGATCGCCAACGTCTACAACTACGTCGACGCCGGCCACCACGGCTGGCTGGGCTGGGACGACAACTTCGGCGCCTCCGCCGAACTGTTCAAACAGGCGGCGACCGCCGAGGGCGCCACGGTCGGCCACGTCCACGGCTTCATCGTGAACACCGCCAACTACAGCGCGCTGAAGGAGAGCCACTTCGGCATCGGCGACTCCGTGAACGGGGTCTCGGTGCGCCAGTCGAAGTGGGTCGACTGGAACCGCTACGTCGACGAGCTGTCCTACGCCCAGGCGATGCGCGACAAGCTGGTCTCGCTCGGCTTCGATCAGAGGCTCGGGATGCTGATCGACACCTCCCGCAACGGCTGGGGCGGCACCGCGCGGCCGACCGCTCCGGGCGCGCGCACCTCGGTCGACACGTACGTCGACGGGGGGCGCTACGACCGGCGGATCCACCTCGGGAACTGGTGCAACCAGTCGGGGGCGGGCCTCGGCGAACGGCCCCAGGCCGCACCGGCCGCCGGGATCGACGCGTACGTGTGGATGAAGCCGCCGGGCGAGTCGGACGGGGCCAGCAAGGAGATCCCGAACGACGAGGGCAAGGGCTTCGACCGGATGTGCGATCCGACCTACACCGGGAACGCGCGCAACGGCAACAGCATGTCGGGCGCGCTGCCCGACGCGCCGATCTCGGGCCGGTGGTTCTCCGCCCAATTCCAGGAGCTGCTGAAGAACGCCCACCCGGCGCTGTGACGCACCCGGCCCCCGGTCCCGCCAGGGCCGGGGGCCGGCGGGCGCGTCTCAGCGGACGTCGCCCTCCCAGTCCCAGTGCAGCGGGTCGCCATCGCGCGGGCCGTACTGGGCGCGGCCACCGGGGCCGTACGTCCCTATCTCGGTCGCCAGGGCGGCCGGCTCCCGGAGCTGCGCCGGGGTCCAGCCGGTGACGTCGAGGAGCAGTCCGTCCAGGGGCCCGGCCACCAATTCCCGGTAGTCGCGCCCCGGCCTGGGCCCCGGGTCGGGGTCGTCGTGGTCGGCGCCGTACACACGGCCTCTCATCAGCTCGTCCATACCCGGCAGCATCGCATCCACCACTGACAATCGCCCGGCCCGTCGCGCACCGAGCGGCGCGACCCCGGCCTGATCGACAAGGCACGACCTAGCTCCCGAGGCGCTCCAGCTTCTCCCGCGCGGCCTGTGCGGCCCGTCCGGCCTCCGCGGCCCGGCCTTCGGCCGTTGCGGCGTCGTCGCGTGCCCGGTCCCGGGCCTGTTCGGCCTCGCGGCGGCGCCGTTCCAGATCGGCGAGGCGGTCCTCCGCCTGGGACAGACGCCGGTCGGCCGTCCGCCGACTCTCCTCGGCCCGCCGCAGCTCCTTGTCGCGCCGCTCCGTCTCCCGCCGGGCCGCCGCCAGCTCCGCCTCCTTCCTCCGTTCCTCCTCCCGGGCTCTCTCCCGCCGCTCGCTCTCCCGTTCCCTCACCGTCTTCTTCCGCCGGTCCTGGGGCTGCTCCGGACGGGCGGTCCCGCCACGCTCCGGCGGGCTCGGCACGGCGGCCGGCCCGGGTTCAAGGCCGGTGAAGCCGACCCTGGCCTGCGGGGCCTTCTCCAGGACTCCCGTGGACCACTGCTCCGCCACCGCCTCGTCGGCGACGACGGCGCGCACGATCTCCTCGATCTCCCGCACCACGGTCTCGCTCACCGGCTGGCCGGCCTCGGCGGCGAGGTCCCGGGCCTGCCTGGCGAGCGCCGCCAGGACGGCGTGCTGCTGGTGGCCGAGCTCCTTCAGGCGTGGGCCGTCCAGGTTCCGGTGGGCCTCCCTGAGCGCCCGGCCGAGCTGGAGCAGCCCCTCGGTCTCCTCCGGCCTGTGCCGTACGAGGAGGGTGGAGGCCCAGGCCGCGAGCGTGGGCTTGCGCAGGTCGGCGATCCGCCGTGCCGCGTCGGCGTCCCCCGCGGCGCGGGCCCGGGCGACGGCGGCGTTCCGGCCGGCGGTGAACTCCGCGGGCAGCAGCCCGTACAGCTCCGAGGCGACCTCGTCCACATCCACGTCCACGCCCCCACTGTCGTCGATGCGGCGCTCCGCCGCCCGCCGGGGAGCGCGGGCGCCCCGGCTCGGGGCGGCGGGCACCGGCTCGCGTCCCGCCCCGGAGCGCGCTCGTCAGAGAGCGGCAACTCCCATGCGAGCGGCGGGAGTTGATTGGCCGGTTCACCTCTTGCCCTTTCCCGGCCCGCTTCTCCCGATCTTGGCGCAAGGCGTTCCCTGATGGGCATTCGTCGGCTAGCTTCTGGCGTCACATCCCTGCACCCTTCTCCTCTCCCCGGGCGGATCGCCATGAGCCGTGCCATCGCACTGCGCGAAGTCAGCAAGAGATACGGGCGCGACTCCCTGGCCGTCGAACGGGTCTCCCTCACCGTCCGACCGGGTGAGTTCCTGGTGCTGCTGGGGCCGTCCGGCTGCGGCAAGTCCACGGTGCTGCGCATGATCGCCGGTCTGGAGGACATCACCGAGGGGGAGCTGCTGCTCGACGGGGAGTACGCCAACGACGTACCGCCCCGCGAGCGGGACATCGCCATGGTCTTCCAGAGCTTCGCGCTGTATCCGAACATGACCGGCCGGGCCAACATCGGCTTCCCCCTCAAGCTGCGGGATCCGCGTGGGGACCACGCCCCGCAGGTGGAGGCGACCGCCCGGATGCTCGCCATCGAGGACCTCCTCGACCGGTTCCCCGGGCAGCTGTCGGGCGGCGAACGGCAGCGGGTCGCGATGGGCCGGGCGATCTCCCGGCAGCCGTCCGTCTTCCTGATGGACGAGCCGCTGTCCAGCCTCGACGCCAAGCTGCGCAGCCACCTCCGGGCCGAGATCGCCCGCCTGACCGCCGAGCTGGGGGTGACGACGGTGTACGTGACCCATGACCAGTCGGAGGCGATGTCCCTGGGTCATCGGGTGGCCGTGATGCGGGGCGGTGTGCTCCAGCAGATCAGCACTCCGCGCGAGACGTACGCCCTGCCCGCGAACGTCTTCGTCGCCGCGTTCATCGGCACTCCGCGCATCAGTCTGCTGCAGGCCGTGGTGCATGCGCCGCTGGACGCCCGGATGTCGATCGACCTCGGCCGGCAGCGCCTCGTCCTGCCGGAACCGCTCAGCTCCGACCATCAGTTGCTCCGCATCCAGCAGGGGCGCCGGATCATCGTCGGGCTGCGCTCGGAGGCGGTGCGGATCGCCCCGCCGAGCCAGGCCCGGCCGGGTGAGGTGGCACTGACCGGGATCGTCGAGCATGTGGAGTACCAGGGCCATGAGGCGTTGGTGCATGTGAACACGGGTTCGCAGCCGGCGGTGGTGGCCGAGCTGGAGGCGCCTCGCCCCCGGCCGGCCGCCGGACGGCGCCGTCGCCCGCCGCGGCGGAACGTCCTCTCCCGTCTGCGGCAGCACGCGACGGCCCTGTCGTCGCGGCCTGGCGCCGGGCCGGACGTCGCCGAGGCCACCGCCCCGGAGTCCGGTCTCCCGGAGACACCGGCCTCGGCGGAGCGGCGGGCGTTCGGCCGCAGCGACCTCGTGGTGCGGACGGGCCCGCACGTACGCGTGCGGGTGGGGGCGCAGATTCCGCTGCTGGTCGATCTGGCGCAGCTGTACGTGTTCGACCACGGCGGCCGCCGCGTCTGCCCGGCCCCGGACGGCCTGCCGGGCCTGGAGGAGTGACGGCGGCCGGGGCTCCGGTTGCGGGGGCCGGGGCTCGGCAGCGGGGGCCGGGGCTCCGGTGACGGCCCGTATCCCCGCGTATCCGGATGGGGCAGGGAGCCAGGGTCCGATCCGGAGCCTCAGGGCGCGGTGCGCTCCTCCAGGGTCGCGCGCCAGGCCGGGGTGGGCTCCTCGGGGTCCGTCTCGGCGCGGCGGCCGCCGCGCCCGAAGAAGTCGGTGAGCGGCAGGATCGCGGCGCCGACCGTCACGGCGTCCGGCCCCAGGGTGCCGAGGTCGATCCGCACGTGGGCGGCCGGGTAGGCGAGGGCGTAGGCGGTGGCGTGGGTACGGACGGAGTCGAGGAAGCGGGAGCCGAGCTGGAGTCCGGCCCACCCTCCGACGAGGATCCGCTCGGGCTGGAAGAGGTTGATCAGGTCGGAGAACCCGGCACCCAGGTACTCGGCGGTCTCCTCCAGGACGGCCAGCGCGGTGGCGTCGGCCTCGCGCGCCGTACGGTCGGCGCCCTGCCCGGTGCCGGGTCCGTGGTCGGCGCCCTGTTCGGTGCCGGGCCCGTCCTCGGTGCCGGGGGCCGCGGTCTGATCCGGGTACGCGGCGGCGAGCATCGCGGTCAGCGCGGTCTCCTCGTCCACGCCGGCCGGAGGCCGTCCGCCCGCCTCCGCCCACCGTTCCAGGAGGGCTTCGGCTCCGGCGTACGCCTCCAGGCAGCCCTGGGCGCCGCAGCGGCACCGCCGCCCCCGTACCCGTACGGTCAGGTGCCCCCACTCCACGGCGCGGCCGGGGCGCATGTCGTCGGAGACGACACAGGCGCCGACGCCGGAGCCGAAGAGCACGACCACGGCGTTGCGGGCGCCGCGCCCGGCGCCGAACCACATCTCCGCCTGTCCGAGCGTCTTGGCGCCGTTGTCGATGTAGTACGGCACGCTGTCGGGGAGCAGTCCGGACGCGCGGAGCAGGCGCTCCAGCGGCACGCCGTCCCAGCCGATGGTCTGGCCGTGCACCACGGCGCCGTCCTCCGGCGTCCTGGCGACGATGCCCGGGACGCCGACGCCGACGCCGAGCAGGGCCTCCGCCGCGATGCCGGCCCGCTCCAGGACCTCGGCGATGCCCTCGCGGAGATGGCCGACGACGACCCCGACGTCGTAGCGGTCGGTGCCCCGCGGACCCTCGGTCGCGAGCGGTCTCTCCACCCGTGCGAGCTCCGTGAGGGCCAGGTCGAAGAGCTCCACCCGGATCCGGGTCTCGCCGACGTCGACGCCGATCATGTAGCCGCTGTCCGGCCGGATGCGGAGCAGGGTGCGGGGGCGGCCACCGGCGGAGTCGACGCTGCCGGCCTCCTCCACCAGCCCCTCGGCGACCAGTTCGGCCACCACGTTGCTCACGGAACCCGAGCTCAGGCCCGTGACCGGGCCGAGCGAGAAGCGGCTCAGGGGCCCGTCGAAGTACAGGCGTTGCAGTACGGCGGTGCGGTTCTCGCGCCGCAGGTCACGCACCGTACGGCCACTGCGCTGTGTCACCCTGCCCCCTGTCGTCACGTTCCTGTACGCAACATACCGCCGCGTGACTCCTGACGCGCGCCTGATCCGGGGGATGGGGTCAGACGATAAGTTAAGCCGTGATCGGCCTGCCCGGCCCGGAAGAGTCGCTTCCGGGCCGGGCCCGGGCTCATCGGGTCCGGGTCACCCGCCGCCGGCTCAGCGGGTCACCGTCCATTTCTGGTTCGCGCCACCGCCGCAGGTCCAGATCTGCAGCCGGGTGCCGTTGGCGGAGCTGTTGCCCGTCGCGTCCAGGCACTTGTCGGCCTGCGGGTTGACGATGTCCCGGGCCGCGTTGGCGACCCATCGCTGCGCGGCGGAGCCGTTGCAGTCCCAGAGCTGGACGGCGGTTCCGTCGGCGGTGCCGCCGGACGCGACGTCGAGGCACTTGCCGAGCGCGCGGACGGTGCCGTCCGCGCCGACGGTCCACCGCTGGGCCGCGGTGCCGTTGCAGTCGTAGAGCTGCACGGCCGTGCCGTTCGCGGGGTTCGCGCCGGCGACGTCCACGCACTTGCCGCCGAGGCCGGTGATGGGTCCGCCGCCGGTGGGGCCGTCGGCGGTGGTGACGCGGACGTGGTCGACGACGAGCTGCTGCGGGAAGGCGGTGGAGCCGTCCGGGTCGCCGGGCCAGTACCCGCCGACCGCGAGGTTGAGGATCAGGAAGAACGGCTTGTCGAAGACCCAGGAGCGGCCGCCGAGGTCCGCGGGCGTGCGGGTCTGGTAGACGGCTCCGTCGACGGACCAGGTGATCCGGCCGGGCGCCCAGTCGACGGCGAAGGTGTGGAAGGCGTCGGCGAAGGCCTGCCCGCCCGGCAGGGTGTAGCCGGCTCCGATGCCACCGCTGCCGGAGTAGCCCGGGCCGTGGAGCGTGCCGTGGACCGTGGACGGTTCGAAGCCGACGTTCTCCATGATGTCGATCTCGCCCGAGGCCGGCCATCCGACCTGGCCGAGGTCGTGGCCCAGCATCCAGAAGGCGGGCCACATGCCCTGGCCGCGCGGCACCTTCATCCGTGCCTCGACCCTGCCGTACTGGGCGGTGAACTTGCCGGCCGTGTTGAGGCGGGCGGAGGTGTACTCGCACCGGCCGTACCAGCAGGAGTAGTTGCCGGGATTCTCCTTGCGCGCGGTGATCACGAGGTGGCCCTGGCCGTCGAGCGCGGCGTTGCGGTTGCCGGCGGTGTAGTACTGCCGCTCGTGGTTGTTGACGTTGTCGCCGGTCTCCGTCTGCCATCGGCCGCCGTCCACGGCCGCGCCCGCCGGGCCGTCGAACTCGTCGGCGAAGGTGACGGCGGCGGTCTGTGCGACGGGGGCGACGGCCGCCCGCGCCGAGGCGAGGGGCGGATCCGTGTCGGCGTCCGGCATGTCGAGCCCCAGGGCGGCGACGGCGAGGACCGTCACCGCCGTCAGGGCCGACCAGAGCGCGCGCCGTGGTGTGCGGGAGGAGCGCATGACTCTCGCTTCCGTTGGGTGGGGGGAGGACACGGAATGTCATGCCCATGACATTCCGCTGCGGAGACGTCACCTGTCTCCGCTTCTTTGTTGCACGCATGATTCAAGGAGTGAGTTAAGTCGTGCGTCAAGGGGCTTGGCAACGACTGTTGCGTCGGTCAGCTCTCCGGAGGGCCGCCCCGCTCGTTGGGCTGCCGCCTGCCCGCCGTCAGCGACGCGACGATGACTCCGGCGAGCGCCGCCCAGACGAGCGCGTCCGCTCCGGCGCGGCTCCAGCCGACGGCGCCGAGGAGGACGGCCGTGGCCAGCCCGGCGCCGAGCGCCCGCCGGTCTCGGACGAAGGACCAGACGCGCCGGCCGGCGCCCGGATCGCGCCACTCCAGGAACGCCACACGGCAGACGAGCGCCGCCGCGGCGATCGCCGCCGTCAGCACGCTCGCGTCCATGGCACCCGCCTTCCCGCTCCGCCCTCCATGCTCCCCCATGGGCCGCCCTCCGCGGCGACGACAGGACAAGGTCTCCTCCCCCGGCGTCGTCCGGCCGCCGGAACGGATCCCGTCCGTGCGTTCCGGGCGAAGGGGCGGACGGCCCCGCGCGCCGGCCCGCCGAGATGCGGGGCTCGTCGGCCGGGGAGCATGCTGAGGGTGTGACGTCGTACGGTGCGGCCGGCCCCGAGTCGTCGGCCGAGGCCGAGGACGCGGCCCGGACAGCGAGCGTCGGCGGGCCGGAGATGGGCGCGCTGTCGCTGACGCTGGCCGAGGCCGCCCTGCGGACGATCGAAGCGCTCGGCGGCTACGCGGGCGGTGTGTACCTGCGGTCGGGTACGCCCGGTCTGCTGCGGCTCGCGGTCCTCGCGGGGCTTCCGGGCGGCCTGTTCCGCCCGTGGTGGCGCATGCACGTGAACCGCCCGTTCCCCGTCGCCGAGGCCTACCGTTCGGGGCAGCCGGTGCACCTGGCCGACGCGGAAGAGGCCATGCGGCTCTTCCCCCAGCTCGTGGCGAGCCTCCCGTTCCCCTTCGCCTCCCTCTACGCGCCGGTCATCAGCGGCCGTGAACGGATCGGGGTGCTGGTGGTGCTGCGTCCGCCGAGCCCCGGCGTGCCCGTCAACGCCCGCGACCGGGGGCGGCTGGCCCAGGAGGCCCGCCGGCTCGGCGGGGCGCTCGCGGAACTGGCCGCCGACGGGACGTCGGTGGAGTGGGCGGTGGAACCCGTCTGCGTCCAGCTCCCGTCGTCCGGCGCGCCGCCCATCCGGATCGGCTACTTCGACTGGGACCTGGACTCGGGCCGGGTCACCGCCGACGACGGCCTGCGGGCGATCCTCGGTGACGACGCGCCTTTCCCCGGGACGATCGAGGCGCTCACGGCCCGCCTCGACCCGGCGGACACGTACGCCCTCTGGACCATCGCCCGCCGGGCCGCCGAGTCCGGCGCCCCGGTGGCCCGCCGGATCCGGCTGCGGGGTCCTGACGGGGGGCTGCACCTGCTGGAGGTCTCCGCCCGCGCCGCGCCGGGGCCCGCCGCAGGCACCGCCTCCCGGCCGGAAGACGGCGCCTTGGGCAGTGAGCCGGGGGCCGTCGTCGTGCCCGGCGAGGGCGGCGGGCGGCTGACCGGCTCGCTCGTCGACCTGGGCACCGGCCTGGTCGGCTCGGACGCCACCGACCGGCTCCCCCGCGCCATCCTCGCCATCGACCGCCTCGGACGGATCACGTACATCAACCACCGCACCGAGGACCTCGTGGGCCGCCCCCGCTCGGCGCTGGCCGGGCGGCCCCTCACGGAGATCTTCCCCTGGTTCGACCACCCCGCCCACGAGGAACAGCTCCGCGCGGCGCTGCTCTCGGACGAGGCGGTGCACTTCCTCGCCCACCCCTCCGAGGGGGAATGGCTCTCCGTCTCGCTCTATCCCGGCCACGACGGGGTGACACTGGTCCTGCTCCCCGAGGAGGACCCCAGCTACCAGCCCGCCTCCGTGACCCGGCCGGACATGGGCTTCGGCTCCCCGGCCGACCGTGCCTCGGCGCTGTACCGGCCGGTGGCGCTGGCGATCGCGCTGACCGAGGCCGTCACCGCACGGCAGGTGTCGGCGGTGGTCACCGACGAGCTGCTCCCCGCCTTCGGCGGCCGCCAGCTCGCGATCTATCTGCTGAGCGAGCGCCACCTCTATCTGGCGTGGGAGACCGGCTTCCCGCCCGGCTTCCTCGAGCCGTTCGACGGCGTCGGTCTGCACGCCCGGCTGCCGGGCGTGGAGACGCTCACGAGCGGCCGCCCGCTCTTCTACGAGTCGATGGACCAGCTCCGTACGGCCTATCCGGACCTTCCCCTGGACGCGGACACGGGGGCCAGGGCCTTCCTGCCGCTCATCGCCTCCGGCCGGCCCGTCGGCTCGTGCATCCTCGGCTTCGACCGGCCGCGCGGCTTCAGCCCGGAGGAGCGCACCGTCCTGACGGCGCTCGCCGGGCTCATCGCCCAGGCGCTCGAACGGGCCCGGCGTTACGACTCCGAGTCCGCGCTGGCCCGCGGTCTGCAGGACGCCCTGCTCCCCCACCGCCTCCCCGTGCTCGACCAGGTCGACACGGTGGCCCGCTATCTGCCCGGCACGCAGGGCATGGACGTCGGCGGGGACTGGTACGACGTGATCGAGACGCCCCAGGGACAACTGGCGCTGGTGGTCGGCGACGTCCAGGGACACGGGGTGGCCGCGGCCGCCACGATGGGACAACTGCGCAGCGCCGTACGGGCGTTCGCGATCGGCGGGCATCCGCCGCAGGAGGTGGTGCAGGGCACCAACCGGCTGCTGATCGCCCTCGACCCCGGGCAGTTCGCGAGCTGTTGCTACATCGTCCTCGACCCGCGGACCGGTGCGACCCAGGCCGTGCGGGCCGGACATCCCCAGCCCCTGGTGCGTCACCCGGACGGCGAGACGGAGGTCCTGGACCTCACGGGCGGGCTGGTCCTCGGCATCGACACCGACGCGACGTACCCGCTCAACGACCTACGGCTCGCGCCGGGCGCGGTCCTCGCCCTGTTCACGGACGGCCTCGTGGAGCAGCCGGGCCACGACATCGACGAGGGCGTGGAACGGCTGCGCCGTACGTTCTCGGCCACGGGCTCCGCCCCGCTCGCGGAGACGGCGGACCGCCTGATCCGCGACGCCCGCCGCGCCACGGACCGGCCGGACGACATCGCCCTGCTGCTGGCCGCCCGTTGGGCACGGCAGGCCTGAGGGGCTCGACGTCCGGTTCAGCGCCGGCGGTGGTGGTGGTCGCCGATGGTCGGCAGCGAGCTGTGCTGGGCGACGGACGAGAACGAAACCCGGTCGCGGTATGCCTGGTCCCGGCGTTCCTGCTCCATGAGCAGACCGTCGGCGTTGCCGGTCGGTCCGCTGCCGCGCCGCAGCAGCGTCACGATGAGCAGGACGACGGCGCTTGCGATGACTCCGAACAAGACGAGTACGGCCACCATGGTGCTCCCCCCGAGCATGCGTTCCGTGTTTTCCCTGCGGCCCACGGTAGCCCGGGATCGATCACAAGGGAACGCCCTCACCCGGTCGGCCCCCGGTCATTGGTCCCCCTGTCCCCCGCGGGCGAGGCTGTCCCCAGACGCAGGCCGCCGAAGGAGGACACGTGCAGCAGGACAAGCAGCCGGACTACGGCCCCGTGGTGTTCCGCGACCGCTCGGCCGGATTCGCCTTCCTGACCCGGTCCACGGCGACGAGCGACCAGACCATCGAATGGGACGACGGCCACACGTACCCCGTCGTGGACGTGGAGATCTCCTCGGAGAGCCACCCCTTCTACACGGGCAAGGCCCGTACGGTCGACTCCGAGGGCCGCATCGCCAGGTTCGAACGCCGCTACGGCGAGGAGACGTCCTGACCCGGGACGGCGCCACGGGGCCGCCGAACCGCCGCGGGCGCGACGGAAGCTGAGGCCGAACCCGGTCGCCTACCGCAACGGGCGGAAGAAGGAGCGGAGTTCGGCGGCGACCTGTTCGGGCTCCTCGTGCGCCATGAAGTGGCCGCCCCGGCCCGGGGCGTTCCAGTGGCGCAGATCGCGGAAGGTGCGTTCCGCGAGGCTCCGCGGGTAGTCCGCGTACGCCGGTTCATGGCTGAGGGTGACCGCGGCCGGCACCTCGACGGGCGGCACGGGCCGGTTGCGCGGGTAGTCGTAGTACTGCCGGAAGGACGAGCCGATGCAGCCGGTGGCCCAGTACAGCGTCGCCACCGTCAGCAGCGTGTCCCGGTCCCAGCGGGACTCGACGTCCCCTTCGCAGTCGCTCCAGTCGCGGTACTTGTCGACGATCCAGGCCAGCAGTCCGGCGGGCGAGTCCCGCAGGGCGGCGGCGAGGGTGTCGGGCCGCGTGCACATGATCTCGCTGTAGCCCTGGTCCTGGGCGTCGTAGGCGGTGAGGGCGTCGAGGTAGGTCCGCTCCTCGGCCGTGGGCGGCTCCGCCTCGAAGTCGGAGGTGACGACGGCGGAGGTGATGTGCACGCCGGCCACCTCGGCCGGGTGGAGGGCGCCGAGCCATTGCGTCACCCCGCCGCCGATGTCCCCGCCGAACGCGCCGAAGCGCGCGTAGCCGAGCGTCTCGGTCATCAGCCGGTGCCAGGTCTCGGCGACGCCCCGCCGGGTGAAGGGGCCGGCCGGCGGAGCGGAGTACAGGAATCCAGGCAGCGACGGTACGACCACGTCGAAGGCGTCGGCCGGGTCGCCGCCGTGCGCGGCCGGGTCGGCGAGGAGTTCGGCGACGGGCAGCATCTCGACGAAGCTGCTCGGCCAGCCGTGCGTCAGGATCAGCGGCAACGGCGCGGGCGCCCCCTCGGCGCCCCGGCCGCGGAGGCGGACGAAGTGGACCGGGCGTCCGTCGACGTCGGCGAGGAAGTGCGGAAGGGCGTTCAAGCGCGTTTCGGCCTTGGCCCAGTCGAAGCCGT
This sequence comes from Streptomyces sp. NPDC048353, assembly GCF_055587165.1. NCBI lineage: Bacteria > Bacillati > Actinomycetota > Actinomycetes > Kitasatosporales > Streptomycetaceae > Streptomyces > Streptomyces sp. NPDC048353. The sequence goes on from NZ_JBVJGU010000006.1 coordinate 197,164, forward strand.
CCGCCCAGTAGGCGACGAGCCCCCGGAGAAAGCCGGGGTCGGTGCCGGCCGCCCAGTAGGTGGAGTCGGACGGCTCGGTGTAGAGCGTGCGACCGAGGCGGTGGCGCAGGTCGTGCAGGACGTCGTCGGCGACGGAGATCCGGAAAGGGGTGACGGTCATGGTTCCTTCGGCCGGGTCGGCGAGTGCTGCAGTCGTACCGGTGCGGTGTGGCGCGCGCCCCGGATGCCGCGTGCGCACGGGCGGGCCCGCCGTCCGGAGGCGGGGTGTCCGCCGCGGCTGTACGTGAGCGGCATGGGGTGCGACCGTACCCGCCGCACCGGACGGGCGCATCCGGATACCGTCCGACGACCCCCCGGGCCGGCCGTTCGCCGCGGGGCCGGACGGGCGACGAGACGAAGACCGCCCCCGCGGGCTCCGCAGGGGCGGTCGGGCATACCCCTCAGGGGTGCGCCGGTGTATGTACGAGGGAGGGCGCTCAGGCCTCGACGACGCCGGAGGCGGCGACGGCGATCTTGGCGCTGGTGGTGCCGGAGCGGGAGCCGAGGGACTCGATCTTCTTGACCAGGTCCTGGCCCTCGACGACCTCGCCGAAGACGACGTGCTTGCCGTCGAGCCAGTCGGTCACGATGGTGGTGATGAAGAACTGCGAGCCGTTGGTGTTCTTGCCCGCGTTCGCCATGGAGAGCAGGTACGGGCGGTCGTGCTTGAGGGTGAAGTTCTCGTCCGCGAACTTCTCGCCGTAGATGCTCTTGCCGCCGGTGCCGTTGCCGTTGGTGAAGTCACCGCCCTGGAGCATGAACTGGGGGATGACGCGGTGGAACGGGGAGCCGGCGTAGCCGAAGCCGTGCTCGCCGGTGGCGAGCTCGCGGAAGTTCCGCGCCGTCTTCGGGACGACGTCGTCGAACAGCTGGAAGACGATCCGGCCGGCGGCCTCGCCGTTGATGGTGATGTCGAAGTAAACGTTGTTGCTCATGGGGACATCCTGTCATTCCCTGCCCGCCTCGCGCGCACGGGCTGCCGCCACACGCCGGATCCCCGTACTCCGCCGTGGGTACGGGGATCCGAGGATCCGGACGATGCCGCGGTCCGAGAGCCCGGCCGCGGCCCTGAGGGAGGCCGCGCTCCGGAAGGACCGCTACGCCAGGGGACCGCCCTCGGGGAGCTGGAGGCCGCCGTCGGGCAGGACGGGCGCGGCGTCCTCCAACAGGGACTCGACGGGGGCGTCGCTCTGCGACAGTCCGGTGGTGCCGGTCGCGCCCCCGTCCGCGCCGGTGGCGGCGGTCGCGTGGGGCGGCGGGGTGACGAGGGCCGTGACGACGCCCGCGGCGAGGGAGGCGATGGCGAGCATGCTGCGCTTCTTCATGCCCTGGTCAACTGCCGAGGCGCCCGGGGGTTACGGCCTCGGACCCAGACGAGCAGAACGAGCGAGGCGACGGCGGCGAAGGCGCACCACGTGGAGACGAACTCCGTCCGCCACAGCAGGACGCAGACGACCGCTCCGGCGCCGGTCAGGAGGCCGAGGAGGCGCAGGAGCCGGTCGCGGGCGAGCAGCAGCGCGCCGACGGTGGCGAGGAGGTAGGCCGCGATCAGCGGGAGCGCGTACGGCAGGTCGAGCACGTATCCGAGGGTGCGGCCGCGGACCTCGGCCGTGACGGGCCGTACGGCGAGGCGGTACGCGAGGCCGGCGGCGGCGAGCGCGCCGGCCAGGACGGGGGCCGCCAGGCGCCGCCGGTCGCCGGGCGGGGAGGCGGCGAGGACGCCGAGCGGGACCCAGAGGGCCAGCAGGGGCAGGGCGATCACCGCCCAGGCGAGGGTGGCCGGGCCGGCCCCGCCGCCCGCCCGCCAGACGACGGACTCGACGATCTGGTGGGCGCCGAGCAGCAGGGGCAGAGCGGCGAGGAGGAGGTCGGCGGGCCGCCGTACGGCGGCGAGGCAGGCCACGCCGACGGCGCCGATGGCGGTTCCCGCCACGAGGTCGGCCGTCGCACTCCAGCACACGGACCAGGCATATCAGACGCATCGCCGCTCACGCGCCCGCACCACGCGGTGCCGGCCCGGCCCGGCGGGTCCGGCACGGCGCGGCGGGTCCGGGTCAGGCCTCGGCGCAGGTCTCCACGTAGACGGTGGTGCCGAGGCGGCGCGCCCGGTCGATCTCCACCAGGCGCGCGAAGTTCCACGGCGGCAGCTCCCGCTCCCACTCGGCCATGGTCCGCACGCTGAACTCGCTGTGCTCGTCGGGGTCGAGCACGATGGCGTCGAGCTGTTCGGCGGTCAGGACCCCGCCGTCGAAGATGAACCCGATGTGGTTGGCCGGCCACTCCTCGCCCCGGTCGGTGACGAAGTAGGTGCCCAGGAGCCGGGGTTCGCCGCGGAAGACGATGCCCGTCTCCTCGTGGCATTCGCGGACCGCCGTCTGCCAGGGCGTCTCCCCCGGGTCCATGTTCCCGCCGGGCCACTGCCACAGCTCGGCGCGGTACGAAGCGCGGAGCTGGAAGGGCCGGCCGTCGGTGTCGGTGAAGTACAGGCAGGCGTACGCCGTCGCTCTCGGCAGCGTCGCGACGTACTCGGCGGGCGGCAGCCAGGTGTTCGCCATGGGGCGGCTCTCTCTCGACGGACGGGCCGGTGGACGGTCCCATCCAAGCGGTCCGGGCGGCGGATCCGGCCGACCCGGGAGCACATCACCGGATCGGGTGATCATGGCCGCGGACTCGCCGTCGCGCGCCCGCCGCGCGGCCGTGGTCAGCGGCCCGGCCGGCTCTCAGCTCGCTTCGCGGGGCGGATCGGGGGGCGCGTCGGGTGGCGGCCAGTGGGGTGGTCCGAGGGGCTCGATGTCGAGCCGTCGTGCGACCCGGCGCTCGTGGATCAGCCGGCCGACCAGCGCTCCTCCGTAGACCACGAATCCGACGCCGACCAGCCAGGACTGCAGCACGAGGACCGTGCCGAACTGGCCGTAGGTGACGGCGTTCGAGGCGATGAGGGGGGAGAAGACGAACTGGGAGAAGATCCGCAGGCCGAAGAGCCCCACGGCCGTGCAGATCGCGCCCGGGGCGAGGGCGCGCCAGCGGATGCGGCCGCAGAGGAGGAAGCGCTGGGACCACCAGAAGAAGAGGGCGGTCCCCACGGTGTCGGCGGCGGCGACCGTGACGGTGTTGGCGGTGCCCTCAGGTGGGGGCGTCGCGGCGAAGACCAGGAGCGCGGCGACGAGGATCGCGAGCCAGACGACGTGACGCCACATGGTGTGCCAGCGGGCGGTGGGCAGGTCCCACACCCGTTCGTATCCCGTCTGTACGGCCGACCCGAAGGTCACACCGAACGCCGCGAGGGCCGCGAGGCCGAACGCGGTCGTCCGCTGCAGCGCCTGCCCGGGCTGGCCGAAGAGCTGCTCGACCTCCTCCTCCGAGACCTCGGAGACACCGAGGCCCTGGACCAGCCAGCGGGCGAAGCCCCGGCCGCTGGCGAGGTCGGCCGCGGCGACGATGATGAGCAGCGGGACGAGGGTGAGCAGGCTGAGGGCGGCGAATCCCATGGCGCGGTGCATCAGCTCCATCTCGCGCCCCCGGCTCCAGGCGAGCCCGATGACCGAGGTCAGGAGGCGCTGGTAGAGCCGGTGGAACCAGTGGCCGTGCTCGGCGGGGGCAGCGTCGTGGGGCGCACCGGATGTGGGGGGCATGCCACGGGGAGTACCCGCACCGGGACCGGACACCTCCGGCTTGCCGCCGAACGGGGTACGCGGCGTCGGGCGCGGGTACCGCCGTCCGCGCGGTGCCGCGTGCGGCCGCCCGGGACGGCGTCAGGTGCGGGTGCAGCCGTCCGGCAGGGTGTCCGCCGTCTCCAGGGCGCCGCTGGAGGCCTGGAGTGCGGCGCTCACCAGCGTGGCCAGCAAGTCGATGTCCGAGCCCATGTCCAGACGGACCGTCACCCAGCCCGAGCCGGCCCGCAACCGCACGGCGCTGGACCCCAGGAGGGCCGGCCGCAGCCTCGCGATCATGGCTCGGCTGAGATGGACGTCCGCCTCGTGCTCCCCGTGGAAGTGGACGATCTCCCGGGTGGCGGTCCGCAGGCCGACCTCGGCGCCGCAGAGGGCGGGGTCGGCGACCAGCGAGGGCCAGCTCATCAGGCGTTCACTGGCGTGCCTGGCTGTGTTCATACGGAGGAGCGTGCCGGGGCCGGGGCCCGCGCACAAGCGTCCTGCAGCAAGAAACACGCCGAGGCGTGAAATCGCCCCTCGGAGGTCTCGCCGGAAGCCGGTCCCAGCCGGTTGTACGCACGGGGGTGCCTCGAACTAGCGTGGCCCCATGGAACTCATCGGGAAGATCGCGGCCGACCGGCCCCTGCTCGTGCTGGCCGTGAAGGAGGAGGCGCAGTTCCTCGACACGGATCTGCCGGTCCTGCTGACCGGCATGGGGAAGGTGAACGCGGCGACCGCGCTCGCCACCGTGCTCGGCCGGGGCCCCCGACCGTCCGGCATCGTGAATCTGGGCACGGCCGGGGCTCTGCGGCCCGGCTGGACGGGGACCCATGTCGTGGGCACGGTGATCCAGCACGACCTCGACGGCGAACTGCTCGCCACGCTGACCGGTGAGTCCTACGGCGAGCCGCTGGCGCTCCCTGACGGCGGCGAGGTGGTCCTCGCCACCGGCGACGCCTTCATCTCGGACGAGGTGGCCCGCGCCCGGCTCGCCGCGCGCGCCCCGCTGGTGGACATGGAGGGGTACGCCCTGGCGTCCGCTGCCGCCGTCGCCGGCGTTCCGCTGCGCATCGTCAAGCACGTCAGCGACGAGGCGGGCGACGGCGCGGCCAGGACCTGGCGCGAATCGGTGGCCGACTGCGCCCGGGCCCTCGCCGACTGGGCCGCGGCGAACACTCCGTACCGCGGCTGACGCGCCCGGGGTCCGTCGACGGCTCCGGGGAGGCGTCGGGGCCCCGCGCCCCGGATCGGTCGCTCGGGCCGGGGCGCGGAGGGGGGACATCGAGCCCTGGGGGTTCAGCCGGCAGCCGGGCCGAAGCGGCTCGGGGCCCCGGATCGGCCGCTCGGGCCGGGGGCGCGGAGGGGGGCTTTCGAGCCCCGGGGGGTTCAGCCGGCTGCCGGGCCGAAGCGGCGGCGGTACGCGGAGGGGCTGAGCCCGGTCTCCCGGTGCATCAGGGCGCGCAGGTTGGCGGCGGTGCCCAGGCCGCTGGAGCGGGCGACGACGTCGAGCCCGGCCTCGCCGCGTTCGAGGAGCCGGCAGGCGAGGGCCACCCGCTCGCCGGTGAGCCAGGCCAGCGGGGTGGTGCCGAGCTGGGCCCGGAAGCGGCGGTGGAGCGTGGCCGGGCTGACCGCCGCGCGGGCGGCGAGCTCGGGGACGGCCAGTGGGGAGCCGAGCCGCTCCTGCGCCCAGGCGAGCAGCGGCGCGAGGGACTCCTCGGGCAGGTCCGGGACCGGTCGCTCGACGAACTGGCGCTGCCCGCCGTCCCGGTGGGCCGCGAAGACCAACCGTCGGCTGACCGCGTTGGCCACCTCGGCGCCGTGGTCGCGGCGGACGACGTGGAGCCCGAGGTCGAGCGCGGCGGCGCTGCCGGCGGCGGTGAGGATGTCGCCGTCGTCGACGAAGAGGACGTCCGGTTCGAGGCGTACGGAGGGGAAGCGCGCCCGGAAGGAGTCCGCCCACTGCCAGTGCGCGGTGGCCCGGCGGCCGTCCAGGACCCCGGCCTCGGCGAGGGTGAAGGCGCCGCTGCAGAAGCCGATCAGGCGCGTTCCGCGCGCGTGGGCCCGGCGGATCGCGGCGAGTACGGCGGGGCGGCGGGGCACCTCCACGTCCGGGCGGTTGGGGACGATCAGGGTGTCCGCCTCGTCCGCGGCGTCGAGTCCGGCGACACCCGTGAGGGTGAAGAAGCCGTCGCGCATGAGGGTTCGCGGCTCGGGTGAGCAGAGCCGGAAGTCGTACAGCTCGCGGCCGATCTCGGGGCGGCGCAGTCCGAAGACCTCGGTGGCACAGCCGAGTTCGAAGGGGTTGGAGTGGGCATCGACGATGACGACGACCCGGTGGAGGCCCGTATCGGCACGCTCCTCCGCATGCGAGGATCCTTGCGACATGTGCTCTTTCTAGCACTCGCGGCGTTACGCGGTCACGACGCAGGATGGGCGCATGAGCGATCTGACCAACGAACCCATCGCCCTTCCCCAGGCCCTCGCCTCCTTCGAGGAGTTGTGGAGCCCCCGAATCGTGACCCGGGTGAACGACTACGACGTCCGCGTCGCCAAGGTGGCGGGCGAGCACGTGTGGCACGCCCATGACGACACCGACGAGTTCTTCCTGGTCCTGGACGGGGAGCTGCGCATCGCGCTCCGGGAGGACGGCTCGGAGCGTGAGGTCACGCTGGCCCGCGGCTCCGTCTTCACCGTGCCCAAGGGCGTGGAGCACCGGCCGTACGCCCCGACCGGGGCATCGATCCTGCTGTTCGAGCCCACCGGCACGCTGTCGGTCGGCGACCGGCACGAGGAGATCCCGGACCACGTGGACGCCACGACGGGCCACGCACTCGGCTGAGCGGGGCGTCCGAGCGGCCGGGGCGGGCGGCAGGCACGGAGACGGGATCGGCGTGGCGGAGGCGGCAGGCACGGAGACGGGGCCGGCGTGGCGGAAGCCGAGCACGGGCGGCAGGCCCCAAGGCGAGACCGGGTCGGCGTGGCGCAGCCGAGCGCGGGCGCGGGCGGTCAGCGCCGGTCGGGCTGCTCCTCCGGACGTTCGACGAGGATGGCGGCGACGTCGTCATCGAGGCCGCCGGCCCCATAGGCGACGAGATCGGTGTGGAGCAGGGCCGGGAGGCGTTCGCCCGGCTCCCGCGCCCAGCCGCGGAGCCGTTCCTCCAGCGGATAGAAGACCCCGGCTCGGTCACGCGTCTCGCTCACCCCGTCGGTGAAGAGCAACAGCCGGTCCCCCGGTCCGAACGGGATCTCCTCGACCCGGTGCCGCTCTTCCGCGAGGCCCGCCAGGCTCAGCGGCAGGGACGGGTCGGCGAAGTCCACGGCCCGCACCTCGGAGCCGCGTTGCAGCAGCGGGGCCGGGTGGCCGCAGCTGAGGAGCCGGGCGACGTGCGCGTCGTCGGGGATCTCCACCAGGACGACGGTCGCAAAGCGTTCGGCGGCGTCCGAGTCCGGGTCCCAGGCGCTGTAGCGGTCGAGGCCGCGTTCCAGCCGGGCGGCCAGTGCGGGCAGACCATCCGCGTCGTCGACGGCGGCGCGGAAGGAGCCGAGGATCACGGACGCGGTCTCGACGGCCCCGAGGCCCTTGCCCTGGACGTCGCCGAGCATCAGGCGTACGCCCCCGGGGACGCGGACGGCTTCGTAGAAGTCGCCTCCGATCCGGGCCTTGGCGGCCGCGGCGACGTACAGCAGGTGCAGGCGCAGCGGGCCGAGCCGTGGCGAGAGCGGGCGCAGGACCACCCGCTGGACGACCTCGGCGACGGCCGTGACCTCCCGCAGGTCCCGTTCGTACCGCAGCCGCACCCGGCTGGCCCAGACGGCGGCCGCGGTCACCGTCGCGAGTACCGCCTCGTTGGCGAGCAGATCGGGAACGAGCGGCTCCCCCCTCGCCGCCCCCAGCGCCCCGCGCACCGCCATGGCGAGCGCGCCGATGACGCAGGTGCCGCGGACGCCCCAGGTGACGGCCCCGAGCGCGGGGGCGGCGACCAGGAGCCGGTCGAAGCGTTCCCGCTCGGGGGTGAGCAGGTCGGCGGCGACGGTCAGCGCCATCACCAGGAAGGGCAGGATGCGGCCGAGGGTGATCTGTGTACGCGTCCGGGAGGCGGGGAGCTGACGGTGACCACCTGTGGGCATTCCGTGATCGTACGCAGCGGGCGCGTCGGGTCCCGGCTCCGTCGGGTGGTGTGTCCGGGCGGCGTGCCGTGGATCGGTGTGTTGCGGGCGGCGTGCCGCGGATCGGTGTGTTGCGGGCGGCGTGCCGCGATCAGAAGGGCACCCCCCTAGCTGAGCAGCCGGTCCCGGGTCAGTTCCATCACCTCGGCCCGGCTGCGGGTGCCGTGGTCGGCGGCGATGAAGTACTCGCCGATCCGCACCGAGAGGGCGAACATGCAGCGGATCTCCACCTCGGCCTCGTCAGAGCAGAAGGCGCCGAACAGCGAGCGGAGGTAGTCCATCCGGCGGTTGTCGACGCGTCGCAGCCGCTCCGCGACGGACGCGTCACGCCGGGCCCAGTCACGGATCGCCAGTTCGGCCGCCACGCCCATCGTCGGCCCTTCGGCCGATGAGGCGATCGTGAACAGCCGCTCCAGCTTGGCCCGTGCCTCGCCACCCTCGCTCTCCACCTGCTCGATCACGGCTTCGGCCACCGCGCGCTCCCAGGTGTCGAGCATCTCGTCGAGCAGCGCGTCCCGGTTGCGGAAGTAGCCGTAGAAGCCGCCCTTGCTGACCCCGAGCGCCTGCGCCAGCGGCTCGATCCGGACGGCCTCGGGGCCACCGGAGGCGAGCGCGCGCAGGCCTTCCTCGATCCACTTGCCGCGTGGTGTGCGGGTCACGCCCACTGTCCGTCTCCCTCACCTCCACCCGTCTATACGGGACCGTATAGACGAGCGCTACTCTTCTTCTATACGGCATCGTATAGACAGGAGCCTGCTCGTGAGACTTCCGATTTCCGCGCACACCTCCCGCCCGTGGCGGGTCCACGAGATCACCGGTGACTTCCACGTCGAGGATGTTTGGCAGCTGCCCACACCGGGTGGGCCCGACGATCTCGCCCTGCTCGTCGACCAGTTCGCGAACGGCGAGGGGGACCCCGTGCCCTCGCCGGTGGGGCGGGCGCTCTTCGCGCTTCGCTGGAAGCTCGGCGCCCTGCTCGGCTGGGACGCGCCCTCCGGTGGTCTCGGCGGCCGGGTACCCACCCTGCGCGACCGCCTCCCGGCGGACCTGCGTGAGGGCCCGCGGGGGCCGGACACCAAGGCCGTGCCGTTCACCTCGGTCTTCTTGACGCATGACGAGTGGGCGGCGGAGATGGCCAACCGGACCATGCACGGGGTGCTGCACATCGGCTGGGTCCCGGACGGGGCCGGCGGCTACAGCGGACAGATGGCGGTACTGGTGAAACCGAACGGGCGACTCGGCGCCCTGTACATGCTGGGGATCAAGCCGTTCCGCTACCTGGGCGTCTACCCCGCCCTGATCCGCGGGATCGGCCGCGAGTGGCAGAAGGGCGCCGCCGCACGCGGAGCGGGCGCCGCCTAGGCCGGAGCCGGAAGGTCACTGGTGGCCCGCCGGGGAGACGGTGCCACGCTCCGGACGTGGCCTAGGTGGCGATGTAGCAGGTGACGTGCCCGCCGCCGTCCCTGTCCCACTCTTCCTTCTGGGGCCACCTGTACCACCAGGAGCTGCTGTCCTCCGTCCACGCGTCGGGGGCTTCGCGATAGGCATCGCGGCAGGTGTCGACCGCGAGTCGCTTCGCCGCGCCGACCCCGGGAAACGTCCGCGGACGGAGGGACTTCTGGGCGAAGACGCGACCGTCGTGGTCACCCGCGCACGGCACGGTCACGACCAGCCGCGGCGTCCGCTGGCCGGTGTTGAAGTCGACGCAGTCGCCCGCCTTGACCCGGGAGAACCGACGCAGAACGGTGCTCGCGTCGCGCGGAGGGCTGCCGGGGGTGACGGCGGGCCGGGAGGCGCCGGCCCCGTGCCCGGTGAGGGCGAGGTCGATCCGGAGCGACTTCATGTCCTGGAAGGCGCTGTCCTTCTTGCCCAGGGCCCAGGAGAAGTCGGCCCGGACGTGGGTGACACGGCCCCGGGCGTCCACGGTCACCGTCACGGGAACCGGATCACTCTTGGCGTAGCTGACCATGGGCGGGCTCTGAGCGGACAGCTCCCGCATCAGGTCCGGCGGGAACAGCTTCCAGGTGAGGGTGCTGCGCATGGTCGCCTGATACGTCCGGCCGGCGCCGGCGGCCCGCCGGGCGGTGGCCTCCGCGGCACCGAGCCCTTCGAGAAGCGTGCCGCCTATCGGGGCCTCGAATCCACGCAGGTGGTCGATGACCCCGGTGCCGTAGTTCGGGTCCCTGTCCCACGACGCGTACCGGAGCCAGTAGAGGGACGAGTCGGGGCGGTAGTGAATGCGCGCGGGGTCGGTGAGGATCTCGCCGGCGGCGTCGGCCTCACCCTCGCTAGGCGTCGTCCCCAGGACCGCCTCCCGGGCGGCCCGCAGAAAGCCCTTCCCAACGTTCCATTTCACGGTGGCCTCGCCTCGTTTGGCAGCGAAGTCCAGCCGCCCGGTGAGGGTCTGGGTGGCCTTGGCCTTCGCGGAGGAGAGGGTGACGGTCTGGGTGAAGGCCGCGGTGCCGGCCTTCTGCGTCTGGCGCAGGGCAAGGACGACCTGTCCGTCGAGCGGCTGGTCGAAGACCGCGTGCCGGGCGGCCGCCGGCCGCGTGCCTCCGTCGCCGCCGGAGCAGGCGGTGAGGAGGAGGGACGCGGCGGCGAGCGGCGGCACGACGGAACGGGCGAAGGAACGGATCACGTGAGCATGACCGGGAGCCGAACCGAAAGGTTGTCCCCCGACGGGTTACGAAGTGATCAAGCGGCCGGGGTCGCCCGGGCGGGGGCAGCCCCTGTTCAGGGGCGGTGCACGGTCGGGGGCGGGGGCGCCGGGTGCGGCTGTGCCGCCTCTGTCGGGGGCGCCGGGTGCGGTGGTGTGATCGCTGTCGGGGCCGCCTGCTCGTCGGGGTCCGGGGACGGTGCCCTGCCCGGGAGTCCGAGGGCCGCCGCGGCGCCGAGGGCGGCGAGGGCGGCCAGGGCCAGGAGGCCGGTGGTCGACCCGCCGGTCGGTGCCCCGGCCGGGGTGACGGTCATCAGGAGGGTCGCGGCGGCGACGCCGAAGGCCGGGCCGACGTTCATGGCTGTCTGCTGCAGTCCGCCGGCGACCCCGGCGTCGGCCACGTCCGCCCGGTGCACGAGCACGGCGGTGGCGGTGACCATGACCGTACTGAAACCGGCGCCGACCAGGGCGAAGCAGCCGCCGGCCGCCAGGGCCGTCGCCTCGTCGCCGAGCCGGGAGAGCAGCAGCACGCCGAGGGCGAGCAGGCCCGCGCCGGAGACGGTCGTACGGCGGGCACCGAAGCGACGCGTGAGCAGCGCGGCGACCGGCGCGCCGAGGACCATCGTCACCGCGAGCGGCAGGACCCATAGGGCGCTCTCCAGCGGGTCGAGGCCGAGGGTGTCCTGGAGGAAGTACGTCGTCACGAACAGCGTCCCGAAGAGGGCCGCGGAGGCGGCGAGGAGAGCGCCGAGCCCGGCGAGGACGGGCGCCGAGCGGAGGACGTCGGGCGGCAGGAGGGGGTGCGGGGTGCGGCGCTCGCACCGGACGAGCGCCGCACCGGCCACGAGCGCCGCGGCGAGCGCGAGCGGGATCGTCCGGGAAAGGCGGCCGGGGTCGGCGACGGCGACCAGGGCATGGACCAGGCAGGCGAGGGCGATCGCGAGGAGACAGGCGCCGGGCAGGTCGAGGTCCCGGGGCGGGCGCGAGGAACGGAGCGCCTTGGACACGTCCGGCAGGGGGACGGCGACGGCGAGCACTCCGACGGCCAGGGCCGGGACGGCGGTGAGGAGGAAGACGGAGCGCCAGCCGTACGCGCTCACCAGCGCGCCCCCGACGAGGGGCCCGGCCGCCGCCGCGAGGCCGATGGCGCTGGTGCGCAGGGCGATCGGCATCGCCAGCCGGTCCGCCGGGAAGGCGGCGCGGAGCATGCCGAGGGTGGCAGGTTGCAGCAGCGCGCCGCAGACGCCCTGCGCGACGCGCAGTCCCGTCACCCAGCCGATGCCGGGCGCGTACGCGACGCAGGCCGAGGTGACGGCGAAGCCGAGGGTGCCGAGGGCGAAGAGCCGCCGGTGACCGTAGCGGTCGCCGAGCCGTCCGGCGAAGACGAGGAGGCTCGCGACGGCGATGAGGTATCCCGTACTGGTCCACTGCACCTGGTCGACGTCCGCGCGCAGATCGTGCTGGAGCGCGGGCTGGGCGATGGTGAGCACGGTGCCGTCGAGGGCGACGACGGCCGCGCCGAGGACGCTGCAGGCGACGGCGACATGGCGGCGGGCCGTCACCGCGCGCGTCCCGCGGGCCCGAGGTGCGCGTCGACGGCGGCCCGCAGCAGCGGCGCCACCTCGTCGGCACCGGTGGCGAGCTGGAGGCTGCCCCACCCCCACAGCTGGGCGATCCCGTGGAGGCCGGCCCACAGCGCCCCGGCGACGACGGCCGGCGGGGTGAGGGCGGGGACGGCGCCGTCGGGGCGGCCGGGGTGGTCGGGGCGGCCGGTGGTGGCGGTGCCCGTATTAGCACCGGTTGCGGCGCCGTCGGGACGGTCGGTGGCGGCGGTGCCCGTATCGGCACCGGTTGTGGTGCCGTCGTCGGCGGCGTCGCCCCTTGCGTGCGCCACGAGACGCGTCAGCAGTTCGAAGAGCGGAAGGCTCGTCTCCCGCAGCCCGAGCCGCCCGCTCTCCAGCAGGTCGTGGCGGAACATCAGCTCGTACATCCCTCGGCGCGACAGCGCGAAGTCGAGGTAGGCCTCGGCGAGGGCGTACAGCCGCGCGCGCGGATCGTCCTCCGCGCCGCCGGGCAGCGCCCCGTCCCCGCCGCCAGGCAGCGCCCCGCCCCCGCCGCCCGTACCGACCGCGCCCCCGGGCCCCGTACCGACCGTGTCCGCGACGCGGGCGGTCAGCTCGGCGAAACCCTCGCGGGCGATGGCCGAGAGCAGGTCGAGATGGGTGGGGAAGTAGCGGCGGGGCGCGCCGTGGGACACCCCGGCGCGCCGGGCGATCTCCCGGAGGGACAGGGCTTGCGCCCCTTCCCCGTCGACCAGCTCGACACCCGCGTCGACGAGTCGGCGACGCAGCCCCTCGGCTTCTCGATCTTGAGTCATAGACACTGTCTACCAGGGCTGCGTAGACAGTGTCTACCACCCCGACAAGGAGCGCCCACCAAGATCGAACAGGGCGTCCGTTAGACTCGGGGACAGCGAAGGGGAGTAGCCCCGAGAACCGGTCGTCGACACACTGGAACCCCCGGGTTCCCGGTGACCGGGTCCGCGCGAGAGCGCGGACGGGCGAGACCTTCGGCCAGGCATTCACCATGCCCGCACCCCGCGGGCGTGGTCCGACGTGCCGGGCCGAGTGGTTCTTCCCGTCGCCCGCCGTGGTGCCGTGCGGATCCCGGGCCCGGACCGAGCAGAGAGCCCCGGTATGCACCTCGACCCCTTGGCGATCCTCACCGCCTTCGGGCTGATCTTCCTCGCCGAGCTTCCCGACAAGACGATGTTCGCGTCCCTCGCCATGGGCACGCGCATGCGTCCGCTGTACGTCTGGTTCGGCACCTCGACCGCGTTCCTCGTGCACGTCGCGATCGCCGTCGGCGCGGGCAGCCTCATCGGCCTGCTGCCCGACTGGATCGTCAAACTGATCTCGGCCCTACTGTTCGCCTTCGGCGCCTTCATGTTGCTGCGTGGCGGGGGCGACGACGACGAGGACGAGGCCGGCGGCAGGACCGTTACCGGTTTCTGGCCCGTCTACTCCACTGCGTTCATGGCCGTCTTCATCAGCGAATGGGGCGACCTGACCCAGATCACGACGGCCAACCTGGCCGCGACCGACGGCACCTGGTCCACGGCGATCGGCTCCGCCGCCGCCCTGATGAGCGTCTCGGCCCTCGCGCTGGTCGCCGGCCGCTTCATCGCCAAGCGCGTGCCCCTCAAGACCGTGCAGCGCATCGGCGGCCTGTGCATGGCGGCGCTCGCGATCTGGTCCCTGACGGAGATCTTCGTCGGCTGACCTGCAGGACGACACGGGGCGCAGACGACACGAGTCGTAGGCCGCGCAGGACGCAGGCCCGGCCCGGGGGCCTCCCCGGACCGGGCACGCTCCGCTCCCCGATGCGTCGTTCACGCCCCGCGCCCGCTCTTGTTGAAGCGGTGAATCACTGCTTCACTTCTTCCGTGCCCTACCGACGTACCCCCGCCGTCCAGGCCCGGCTCGACGCCCAGCGCGCCACCGTCGTCGACGCGGCCATCGGCCTGCTCGCCGAGCACGGCTACGCCGGCTGCACGGTGGCCGCCGTCGCCGCGCGCGCCGGGATCGCCACCGGAAGCGTGTACCGCCACTTCCCGAGCAAGGCGGAGCTGGCCGTCGAGCTCTTCCGTACGGTGGTCTCCCGCGAAGTGGCCGCCGTCTCCGAAGCGGCCGGACGCACCGACCACCCGGACGCCGCCGCACGGGTCGTCGCCGTCATCGAGACCTTCGCGCACCGCGCCCTGAAGTCACCGCGCCTGGCCTACGCCCTGCTCGCCGAGCCCGTCGACCCGGCCGTCGACGCCGAACGGCTCGTCTTCCGGCGGGCGTTCCGCGATGTGTTCGCCGAGCGGGTCGCCGAGGGCGTGCGCACCGGACAGCTCCCGCCCCAGGACGCCTCGCTGACGGCGTCCGCGCTGGTGGGAGCCGGAGCGGAGGCGCTCGTCGGCCCGCTGACGGCGGGCTCGGTCGGGCCGGACACCGTACCCGCCCTGGTCACCTTCACCCTGCGAGCCCTGGGAGTTCCCGATGCCGACCACGCATGAGGTCACCAACCAAGTCCCGCCGCTGATCGGTTACGACGTGTCGGCCGACCCGGCCCTGCTGGAGGGGCTGCGCCGGGAGGGCGCGGGCTGGGCCGAGGCGGAGGTCCGGGAGCTGGGGGTGCGGGCCGGTGGCGAGGAGGCCCAGGAGTGGGGCCGCGCCGCCGAGCGGAACTCCCCCGTGCTGCACACGCACGACCGCTACGGCCACCGTGTCGACGAGGTCGAGTTCCACCCGTACTGGCACGAGTTGATGTCGGTCGCCGTACGCCACGGCCTGCACGGCGCGCCCTGGCGCGACGCGCGCCCCGGGGCCCATGTGGCTCGCGCGGCGAAGGTGTTCGTGTGGGGGCAGGCCGATCCCGGGCATCTCTGCCCGGTGTCGATGACCTACGCGGCCGTACCCGCGCTGCGGGTCCAGCCCGAGCTGGCCGAGGTGTACGAACCCCTCCTCACCTCGCCCTTCTACGACTTCGGGCTGCGCGAACCGACCTCCAAGCGCGGGATCATCGCCGGGATGTCGATGACCGAGAAGCAGGGCGGCTCGGACGTCCGGGCGAACACCACCCGCGCGGTGCCGACCGGCGAGGACGGCTTCTACGCGCTGACCGGCCACAAGTGGTTCACCTCCGCCCCGATGTCGGATGTCTTCCTCACGCTGGCCCAGGCGCCCGGCGGCCTCTCCTGCTTCCTGGTGCCCCGCGTGCTGCCCGACGGCTCGCGCAACGCGATCCGCCTCCAGCGGCTCAAGGACAAGCTCGGCAACCGCTCCAACGCCTCCTCCGAGATCGAGTACGAAGGGGCCCTCGGCCGGCTCGTCGGCGAGGAGGGCAGGGGCGTCGCCACCATCATCCGGATGGTGAACATGACACGTCTGGACTGCGCGGTCAGCTCGGCGTCCGGCATGCGGCAGGGGCTGGTGCAGGCCGTCCACCACGCCACCCACCGCAGCGCGTTCGGGGCGCGACTGGTCGACCAGCCGCTGATGACGAACGTCCTCGCCGACCTGGCCGTGGAGGCGGAGGCGGCGACGGTCGCCGGGCTGCGACTCGCGGGCGCCGTGGACCGCGCGGCGGCGGGCGACGCCGAGGAGGAACTGCTGCGCCGGATCGGCCTCGCCGTGACCAAGTACTGGGTGTGCAAGCGGGCTCCCGCGCACGCCGCCGAAGCCCTGGAGTGTCTGGGCGGCAACGGCTACGTCGAGGACTCGGGGCTGCCCCGTCTCTACCGCGAGTCGCCGCTGCCCTCCATCTGGGAGGGCTCGGGCAACGTCGCCGCCCTCGACGTGCTGCGGGCGATGGCCCGGCAGCCGCAGGCCGTCGAGGCATTCTTCGCCGAGGTCGACCGGGCGGCCGGCGCCGACCGCCGGCTCGACGCGGCGACGGCCCGGCTGCGCAAGGACCTGGCCGACCTCGGCGATCCCGCCGCTGTCGAGTACCGGGCACGCCGGCTGGTCGAGCACATGGCGCTCGTCCTCCAGGGCTCACTGCTCGTCCGGCACGGCCACCCGGCGGTGGCGGACGCGTTCTGCGCCTCGCGCCTGGACAGCGACTGGGGCATCGCCTTCGGCACCCTGCCGCCCGGCCTGGACACGGCGGCGATCATCGAGCGCGGCACGCCTCGGACGCCCGACGGCGACTGAACCGCACGGGGGCCCGGTCGGCCGGACTGCAGCTGCGTGCCGACCGGGCGGGCCCTCGACGGGGTACGGCTTGCAGGGCCGGGGGGCGGGGGCGGGTCGGGTGGGTACGGCATGGGTGCCCACCCGGGCAGGTCGGACGGGTACGGCTTCGCCCCAGGGGCCGGTCGGACGGGTACGACGTAGGAGGCGGCCCCGCAGCGGGTGCGCCCGCCGCCCGAGGTGCCCCGGGTGGCGGGAGCCGGGTCCGGCCGAGCGGGTTCAGCCCCGCCCGTCCGGGTCAGATGTGCAGCTCGGGAGGAAAGCCGGTCCAGCGCAGTTCGGACGGCAGGTGCCGCACGTCGTTGGAGACGAGGACGGATGCCGGCCGGCCCGGCGCGTAGCGGATGACCGTCAGGGCGGCGTTGCCCTGGTTCATACCGAGCCAGCGCCACTCCGGCGCGTCCAGGGCGTCCCGTACGAGCCACGCGACCAGGAAGTTGTGGGTGACGACCAGTTCGTGCCGGTCCTCCAGCCCGTCCACCGGGCCGGTGAAGAGGTCGAGCGCCCGCCGGGCCAGCACGGGCCCGTGCCGGCGTTCCTCTTCCGTGGCATCCGTGAGGAAGCGGAGGAAGAAATCGGCCGACTCGGCCGGGAGCTCGTCCCACGCGGGCACGTAGGGAACGTAGTCGCCGGCCGGTTCCGAGACGCGCAGCGGGACGTCCGGCAGCTCGGCGCCGATCAGGCGTGCGGTCTGCTCCGCCCGGGGCAGCGGACCGTGATGGACCGCGGCGAAGGGCACGTCCCGGAGGCGGCGGCCGAGCAGCCGGGCCTGTCGCCGCCCGGCCTCCGTCAGCCCGCTCTCGTCGGGCAGGGCCTCGCCGTGCCGCACCAGGTACAGGTATCGGGTGGCCGTGCCGGTCATCGCGTACTCCTTCGCGCCCCTGGACGATCTTGTACGTCGCTGGACGCGCCGCCCGTACGGTCCGGTTCCGCCCCCGGTCGCGAACGCCCGCCGGATGACGCGGGCCGGCCGGCAGGCGGCGTCCCGAGTTGCGTTCCCCCGGACACGCGCAAGGCTGGGAGGCGGAAGCCGCGCGCCGGCGCACTCGCAGGGAGAAACGATGCCCGATTCCGTACCTCTCGATCTCGCCGCCCTCGTCGAGGAGCACCTGACGAAGGCGCGCGCCGACGCGCACGGCAGGAGCGCGCAGCTGCTGGTCCACGACGGAGTGCTCCGGCAGAGCGTCATCGCCATGACGTCGCAGACGGTGCTGGACGAGCACAACGCGCCGCCCGCCGCCAGCCTGCAGGTCCTGCGCGGACGGGTGAAGGTGACGGCGGCCGGGCGTTCCGAGGAGCTGGCGGCGGGCGAGCTGCAGATGATCCCCAAGGAGCGGCACGGGCTCGTCGCCCTGGAGGACGCCGTGGTGCTGCTCACCGCCGTCAACGACTGACGGCGCCGCACCGCACCTGGCCGGTTCCCACGGTCGGCGCCCGCCCGCGTGTCACGCGTTCACGCGTTCACACCGTCTCGTCGAGGTTCCCGGCGTAGTACTCGATGGCCCGCCGGTACCGGCGTACGTACGGGTCGTCGCTGGTGGCCGCGACCACGCCCAGCAGCAGCCGGGTGGACTCCTCGTGGCGCCCGGTGTTGAACAGGGCCATCGCCAGGAAGGTGCGCAGGGCGGCATCCTCCGGGAACTCCTCGGTGGCGCGGCGCAGGGTGGTGACGGCCTGGTCGTAGCGGCCGAGGACGCGGTAGGTGCTGCCGAGGCCGAGGAGCGCCCCGCGCCGGTCCTCCTCCCCCAGTCGGGGGGCGGCCGTGTCGTCCAGCGCCCGCTCGTAGAAGGGGGCGGCTTCCGCTTCCAGGCCGAGGACGTCGTGGGCCCAGGCCGTCTGGTAGGCCACTTCGGCGTCGCCGGGGTGCTGCGCGGCGAGTGCGAGAAGCCTGGTCCGCGCCTCCTCCCGCTCGCCCGCTTCCCGTAGTCCGACCGCCTCGGCCAGCAGCCGGTCCCTCGTCCCGCTGTTCGCGTCGTCGCTCATGTGCCCATCCTCGCAGGCGGGTTGCGGGCGTCCGCCGTGGGGCGCCGGACCGGGTGCCAGGTCGGGGAAAGCCATAGCGGGGCGGGGTCCTTGTGTCGTCCGGGCCCATAGGAGCCGGGTGCGGGGCGCCCCTAGCCTCCCGGCCATCACCCCGACACGATCGAGCCACTTGGGAGTCCGTATGCGTCCACCCCGCCCCACCGCCCGTCGCCGTCCACCGCGCCCTCCGTACCCGGCGCGCCGGCCGGCGTTCGCCGTATCGATGCTGGTGGCCGCCTCAGTCGTGCTCGCCTTCCTCCTCCCTCTTGTCTCTCCCCCGGCGACGACCGCAGCCGAGGCGGCTCCCGCGGCGGTGCCCGTCGCGGCGGCGGCCCCCGCTCCCGTCCCGGGTCAGCTGCGTCCCTACGCCATCGGCACCGTCCACAGCGCCGGCATCTCGTCCGGCGGCTACATGGCGACCCAGCTGCACGTCGCCTACTCGGGTACCTTCAGCGGCTCGGCGGTCTTCGCCTCGGGGCCGTACAACTGCGCCCGGAACACCCTGGCCACCGCCCTCAACGCGTGCATGAACACCACGCAGGACCTCCAGCTCGCGCAACTGGAACAGACCACCCGTGACTGGTCGGCCCGCGGTCTGGTCGACCCCGTCGCGCATCTCGCCGGTGACCCGGTCTATGTCTTCAGCGGCTCGAACGACTCGACCGTGAAGCGACCGGTGGCCGACGCGCTCGCCGACTACTACGGCCGCTTCGGCGCCCGCGTGCGGTACAACCGCACCACCGCCGCCGGGCACGCCTGGATCAGCCCGCTCGGCCCCAACTCCTGCACGGCCACCCAGAGTCCGTGGGTCAACGACTGCGGGATCGACGCCGAGGGTGAGCTGCTGGGCCACCTCCTCGGCGGCACGCCCGCGGCGCCGAGCGCCACCCCCGGCGGCTCGCTGATCCAGTTCGACCAGAACGCCTACGCCCCGGGCGGGGCCGCGGCGCCGCTGTCCATGGGCGACAAGGGCTTCCTGTACGTCCCGACGTCGTGCGCCGAAGGCGCCACCTGCACCCTCATGGTGGCGCTGCACGGCTGCAAACAGGGCTACGGCTATCAGGGCTTCGGGACGCGATTCATCGAGTCCGCGTACCTCAACGAGTACGCCGACACCAACGACATGATCGTGCTCTACCCGCAGGCGACCGCGACGGCGACCCTGGAGAACCCCAACGGCTGCTGGAACTGGTGGGGTTACCTCGGCGATTCCGCCCACGCCCGGCACGGCGGCAAGCAGATCGAGGCGATCATGGGCATGGTCGGGGCGCTGCGCGGCGGTTCCACTCCCCCGCCCGCGGCGGGCGAGGTGACGCTGCCGAGCACGGACGCGCAGGACGGCTACGTGAAGGCCGCGGCCGACGGTTCCGCGGCGGTGGGGACGTTGGAGGACACCCTGGGTCTCGCGCTCGGGCGCGGCACGGACGGCAAGGTGAACCGGACGCTGCTCTCCTTCGACACCTCGCGCATCCCGGCCGGCAAGGAGATCACCCGGGCGTATCTGACGGTGCGGCGCGGCAGCGGATCGGGCGACCCGTGGTCATCGCCGGCCGGCAACCGGTTGCTGGCGGACGTCCGAACGGGCTGCTTCGGCGGCTGCACCGTCGAAGCATCGGACTGGTCGGCCGCGGCCACGGTCGCGGGCGCGGCCCGGATCGCGGGGTTCACCTCCGGCAGTGCCGCGTCGACGGACCTGTCGGCGGAGGCGCTCGCCGCCCTGGACCGGTCCGGCATGACGCAGGTCCGGCTGCGTTTCGAGACGGCCCCGCCCTCGACGGCGTATCTCTTCGTCGACAAGGACGCGCCGGTGACGCTGACGGTCGAGTACCGCTGACGTGCGAGGGGGGTCAGCGGGGCGGTTCCGGTAGTTCCTCGCCCGTCTCGAGGAGGGACTTGAGGCTGGAGAGGAGTGCGGGCCAGCCCTCGCTGATCAGGTCGCCGATCATGCCGTCGGGCTCCAGGTCGTCGTGGACGACGGTGAGTTTGACGATGTCCCCGGCCGGCTCGATCGTGAACGTCACCTTCGACCGGCGTTCCTTGGCGAGCCTGCGGTACACCTCCTGGCCGATCCCGACCGCCTCGGCCCACTCCGAGGTGAAGGTGTGCCAGGTGTACGACAGGAGCCGGCCGGGTTCGGCCGCGAGGACGACCTGCTCGGGGTCGGCGGTGCTGCGGCCGCCCTCGTCCCAGACCATCGGCGCGCCGGTGGTCCACTCCGTCTCGAAGGCCACCCCCCAGTACCGGCGGGTGAGCGCCGGATCCGTCAGGGCCTGCCAGAGCTCGTCCGGGGTCGTGCGGAGGTAGGTGGTGTAGACGAACGCTTTGCTGTCCATCGGGGTCTGCTCCCATGCTGGCTCGAGTGCGAGCGTACGACCCCCGGGTCCTCGACGCCCTTCGCGGCGAGGAACCGGCCGACCGTGTCGCGGGTCCCCCCGGATCCAGGATTTCGCGGAGTCCGGGGACGCGCACGCGCTCGGGGCACGCGGACGGGGATAAACGCCACGGGAGGAATCCGTTGAATAGGTGTGGAAGGAACTATTCAACGGACTGCTAGCGTGTCGGGATGTCCCTCAAGCACGCTGTTCTCGCCGCTCTTCTGGAGGGCGAGGCGTCCGGATACGACCTGGCCAAGCTCTTCGACGTGTCCGTCGCCAACTTCTGGGCCGCCACCCCGCAGCAGCTCTACCGCGAGCTGGACCGGCTGGCCGACGCCGGGCTGATCGCCGCCCGCGTCGTGCAGCAGGAGCGACGGCCCAACAAGCGCATGTTCACGCTGACGGACGCGGGCCGGGCGGACCTGGTCGCCTACACGGCCGAGGCGCCCCGGCCGACCGCCATTCGCGACGAGCTGATGGTCCAGGTCCAGGCGTGCGACGAGGGTGACACCGAGGCGATCCGCGGGTTCATCACGGAGCGGATGGAGTGGGCGCGCGGCAAGCTCGCCCGCTACGACCGGACGAGGGAATGGCTGCTCGGCGGCCGGGACGAGGAGACGTATCTGCGCGAGGCCGAGCGGATCGGACCGTACCTCACCCTGATGCGGGGCCGCTCCTTCGAGGAGGAGAACCTGCGCTGGGGCGAGCGGGCCCTGGCCGTCCTGGAACGGCGCAGCGCCGTCCGGCAACCGTGAGAGGCGTCTTCAGGGGTAACGTCACCGGTCGGCGACCGGAGGGGCCGGTGGCGGACAAGGGGCTGGGCTTGATGAACGTCGGTGACATCGTGGAGGACTTCACCCTTCCGGACGAAACGGGGAAGCCTCGTTCGTTGACGGGCCTGCTCGCCGAGGGGCCGGTCGTCCTCTTCTTCTACCCGGCGGCCCTCACGCCGGGCTGCACGGCCGAGGCGTGCCACTTCCGGGACCTGGCCGGGGAGTTCCGGGCCGCCGGCGCCACGCCGGTCGGCATCAGCGCGGACCTGGTCGAGCGTCAGCAGGAGTTCGCCGACCGGCACTCGCTCGGCTATCCGCTGCTGTCGGACCCGGAGGGCGCGATACGGGACCGCTTCGGGGTGACGCGCGGCTTCTCGCTGGCCCCGACCAAGCGGGTCACGTTCGTGATCGACGAGAACCGCCGGGTCCTGGAGGTCGTCCGCAGCGAACTGCGCATGAGCGCCCACGCGGATCGCGCGCTGGCGGCGCTCCGGGCCCGCACGTCCTGACCTCGGGGCCGTGCCCTCGCTCGGCGCCCTCCCGTCCCGCGAGGGGCGTGGGGCGGGAGGGGCCGAGCTCGGAAGCCGGGGGTGTTCAGCAGCTCATGGCCCAGGTGTGGGAGTCGCCCCGGTCGTTGGCGGCGCCGTTGTAGCCGACCTCTTGACCGGGGGCCAGACAGATGGTCATGGCGCCGCCCTGCCAGGCGTTCTCGTAGACGCGGACATGGTCCTTGACGCCCGGACCGGTGATCCCGTGGTTGGCCCAGGAGGAGTCGGTGTCGGCGATCCAGCCCTCCCACCAGCCGTCGTCACCGCTCCAGTTGGCCCGCTGACCGCCGAAGTTCGCCTCCTGCCAGACGCAGAAGTGACCGCTCGGGCAGTCGGCCGCCTGGGCGGGGCCCGTCAGGGCCAGCCCGCCGGTCAGGGCGAGCAGAGCCGCGGCGGTGGTGGCGAGAATGCGCTTCATGAGGCGTCTTTGCCTTTCTCTGCGGTGGTGGTGCGGACGGACAGCTCCGCTGCCCGTCGCAGCGCGCGGGTGCGCAGCTGCTGGTAGGTGGCGAGCTGGTCCCGGCGCAGGGTGCGCACCCGTGCCAGCTCGACGGGTTCCAGCCGGGCCCTGACGTCCGCGAGGCCGCTCTCGCGCTCGCAACGGGCGGCGACGGCGGGTTCGGGACGTGCGGGGCGGGGGCGGCCGGGCGGTGCGGCGCACCGGGCCCAGCGGTCGAACGCGGCGCGGTGTGCCGGATCGGTCTTCATCCGGGCCTGGGCCTCGGTCCGCAGGTTGTCGACGGTGACCTGGGCGCGGAACCAGCGCGCCTGGTCGCCGTAGAGGGTGCTCCGGGCGGTGGCGAGGCAGCCGTCGCTGTGGGCGGTGACGGTCTGGCCGGTGGCGAGGGTGACGGACAGCTCGCGCGGGCCGGTTCCGAAGAGGGCCGCCTGGAGCCGGCTGTCCTCGGCGGGGCTACGCGGCCGGGCCGGCGGCGCGAAGCCCCGGGCGGCGAGGCAGCGCTCGATCACGGAGCGCTCGGCGGTCCTGAGGAGGGTGTCCCGCTCCCTGGCGTCGGTGGGGAGCGAGGGGCCTCCCGTGACGGTGGCGCACCCCGAGAGCAGGAGCACGGCGGCCGCGCTTCCGAGCAGGCGGCGCACCCGCGCAGGCTTATCGACCATGAACGTCCCCCCGTGCTCCACACCTGGTCAGCGGGGTCGTCGCCGTGATCGTCGCGCCCCGCGGCGATCCTTGCCCGGCCGGACACGGCGCATGCGGAGCCTCACCCGAAGGGGTTCAAAGAGCCGGAGCGCGCGCCCCTCGCGAGCCCTCCGAGCGCTCCGGGGAGGCTCCGGGACGCCTGGGGGCGTGGGCCACGGAAGGGCGGAAGCCGGGGGCGGCAGTGCGAGGGCGGGAACGACAGAGCCCCGGTAGGACGGGGGATTCCAACCGGGGCCGACTGCCGTGACGCGTGAAGAGCGGTCGCCTCAAGGGGGGACTCGGGGACCGGACCCCTTCGACGTCACATATGGATGAACGGTGAACCTTCTGCCATTGTTCCGAGAACCCCTTATGAACGCTGTGACACGGCTCACCGCGCGCACGCACCCGAGCCTCGCCCCCCAGTCGCAGTTCAGACGGGACTTCCGAACACGCCCTAGGGGCGGTAGACGGTGCCGGGCTCGGCCGTGCCGGGCGCCAGGAGCTGGGGGACGGTCACGAAGGTGAAGCCCCGCTGCTTCAGCTCGTCGATGATCCCGGGTACGGCCGGAACCGTACCGTCGTAGATGTCGTGCAGCAGGATGATGCCGTCGCCCTTGGCGCCGTCGACCGTCCGCTGACGTATGAGCGCCGAATCGGTCGTGGCGTAGTCCTTGGCCGTGACGCTCCAGAGGATCTGCGCGAGGCCCAGTTCGCGGCTGACCTCGGAGACCGTGTCGTCGGTGCGCCCCTGCGGCGGCCGCATCAGGGTGGGCTTGCGGCCGGTGATCTTCTCTATGGCGTTCTGGGTGCGGGAGAGTTCGTCCCGGACCTGGTCGGCGTCCAGGTCGGTGAGGATGCGGTGGGTCCAGGTGTGGTTGGCGACCTCGTGGCCCTCGTCCGCGATGCGCTTGACGACCTCGGGATAGCGGTCCACGTGCTTCTTGCCGAGCAGGAAGAAGGTCGCCGGCACCTTCTTCTCGCGGAGTATGTCGAGCAGGTGCGGGGTGTCCTTGCCCGGACCCGCGTCGAAGGTGAGGGCGATGCACTTCACCTTGCCGCAGTCGACCGCGCCGCCGTCGCCCGCCGCTCCGCCCTTGCCGTCCGCGGGCGCGGCCTCGCCCCGGGCATCCCCCGGCGTCACCGTGTCCACCCCGCAACCGGCGATCGCGAGCATCAGCGAGGACGCCGCGAGAATCGCGACGGCCGGCCCCCGGCGCCTGCCCGGCTTCCTTCCCAACATGTGCAACCCGCTTCCCCGTGTCGATGTGATCGGTCACCCACTCCCGCCTGGTCAGGGGCGGTTCCGAGGGGTTCGCCGAGCACTCTACACAGGATGTATACACGGGGTGCATAGGGGGGTGGCCGGGGGCGCGGTGCCGGTGCGACAGAGGTGCGGGCGTACGGGGAGGGGGCGCGTCGCGGGGAGGGCGCGCGGGGAGAGGCGCGGGAGGCGGGGCGTACGGAGAAGGGGCGTACGGGAGAAGGGGCCGGGACGCTCGGAGGCCGGCCCCGGGCGGCGCCCGTCCGCTCCGCCCGGAGGTACGTGGCCCGGCTCGAAAGGGCCGGTGGGTCAGCCGGTCGACGGGTCAGGCGGTGGGGTCCGCCTGACCGGTCGAGGGGTCAGCGCGGGGCGAGGAGGAGCCGGGCCTCGGTCTCCTGGTCGCCCGAGACCGAGTGCGCCGACTTGACGTCGAAGCCCGCGGCGAGGGTCTTCTGTACCTCGTCGACGGCGTGATAGCCGCCCGACAGCACCGCCTCGACCATGCCCGTCAGCGGGGCCGGCCGGGTCTCCTCACGGCGCCCGGCCGCGGTGTCGAAGGTGGCCGTCCAGACCGTGGGTTCGGGGGCCGTCGCCGCGGCCGGTCCGGGTGCGGTCATGTCCTCGAGGGCGTAGACGCCGTCAAGGACGCGGAAGACGGCCTGGGCGTCCTCCCGTGAGCAGTCGCTCAGCTGCACGGTGACGTCGGTGTCGATGTGAGTGTCGTACACGTCGCTCATCTCCTCGCGCCCCGACGGATCGCTCGTCGTGCCTTCGACTCCAGCATCCCTCGCGCCCGCCCTTCCCGCGAGGCCCGGCCTCCGGGGTGCCGGGCGGCACGGCACCGGCGGGAACGGGCCGGCGGCGGGAGCGGGCTGGCGACGGGAACGGGCTTGCGGGGTGGGTGGGCTTGCGGCGGGCTCAGCCCTCGACGCCCGCGGCACCGTGCGACGCGCCCTCATTGTTCCGCCCCGCGGGGGTTGAGAGCCGGTGCGGGCGGTTAGTCGCGGCACAGGAGCGAAAACGGGAGGTCCCGTGTCCAGCCGGTCGGATCCAGCACAGACGGGCGGGGGGGACGGGCTGGTCAGGGGCCGTCGCGAGACGCCCGAGCAGCGCGCCGACCGGCAGTGGGGCGAGCTGATGCAGGAGATCCGGGTGGCCCAGACCGGCGTCCAGATCCTCTTCGGCTTTCTGCTCACCGTCGTCTTCACCGCCCGTTTCCCGGACCTCTCCGCTTCCGACCGGATGATCTACATCATCACCGTGTCCCTGGGCGCGGCGGCGACCGGCGCGCTCATCGGTCCGGTGTCGTTCCACCGTCTGGTGGCAGGGCAGCGCATCAAGCCGCAGGCGGTGGAGTGGGCCTCGCGCCTGACCGCCATCGGGCTGCTCCTGCTCCTCGCCACCCTCGCTTCGGCCCTGACGCTGATCCTGCGAGTGGCGACCGGGGCGGACTACGTCCCGTGGCTGGTCGGAGGCCTGGTCGCCTGGTACCTGCTGAGCTGGTACGTGCTGCCGCTCTGGGTGCGCCGTCGGTACACCAACGGCGACAACGGCAACAATGCCGGTGCCCGCGCCGGCCGTACTGACCGTGCTGACCGTGCTGACCGTGCTGACCGTGCTGACCAGGGTGACGGCGGAAGCCGCAGGCCCGGGCCCGCGGGCGTCGGGAAGCGCGGGAGGTCCGGGGGCGAGGGGGCCGGTACGGGGTCCCGGGTCAACCGGCGCCGGTGACCTGTTCGATCGTGTCGGCCTGGGAGGCCGGCTTGTCGGGCCGGTGGCGCAGGACCCGCGCGAAGCGCAGGGTCACCCCGGCCGGGTAGCGGGTGGAGCGCTGCAGTCCGTCGTAGGCGATCTCCACGACCAGTTCGGGCCGCACGCGCACGGTGAAGCCGTCGTCCTCGACGGCGATGTCGCGCAGGATCTCGGTCTGTCGGCGGAGCATCTCGTCGGTGAGGCCCTTGAAGGTCTTGCCGAGCATCACGAACGTGCCGTCGGCGGCCCGGGCCCCGAGATGGAGGTTGGAGAGCAGCCCGGTGCGTCGCCCGTGTCCCCACTCGGCGGCGAGGACGACGAGGTCGAGGGTGTGAACGGGCTTGACCTTCAACCACGTGCGGCCGCGGCGCCCGGCCACATAGGGCGCGTCGAGGGCCTTCACGAGCACGCCTTCGTGGCCGCGGTCCAGCGTCTCGGTGAAGAACCGCTCGGCCTCCTCGACACGGTCGGCGGCGGCCGGGTCGTCCACGACGGTGCGGCGGACCCGCAGCGGCTCGGGGAGCAGCCGGGTGAGGACCCGGTGGCGTTCGTGGCCGGGGTGGTCGATGAGGACTTCGCCGTCGGCGGCGAGGACGTCGAAGAAGACGGGAGACAGAGGGAGGGTGGCGTGGGCGGTCGCGACGTCGACACGGGAGCCGACCCGGGAGGCGATGTCCTGGAAGGCCATGGGGCGGCCGGTGGCGGGGTCGAGCGCGATGACCTCACCGTCCAGGATGAAGGAGTCTGCGGTCGTCCGGTGGGCCTGCGCGACGACCTCGGGCAGCCGGTCGGTGATGTCGTCCAGGGAACGGGTGAAGATCCGGACGTCGTCGCCCTGGCGGTGCACCTGGATCCGGATGCCGTCGAGCTTCTCCTCGACCACGCAGGGGCCGAGCGCGGCGACGGCCTCGGTGACGGAGGCGGCGGTGTGGGCGAGCATCGGCTGGACCGGGACGCCGACCCGCAGGGCGAAGGCTTCCAGCGCAGCGGGACCTTCGGCGAGAACGGCCCGCGCCACGCGGGGCAGAGACCCTTCGAGCATCACGGCGCGGCGGAGGTCGGCCGCGGGAACGGTCGCGGCGCGGGCGACGCCTTCGAGCGCGATGGCGTCGAGAGCGCCCTGGCGCACCTCGCCGGAGAGCAGCCGGAGCAGGAACTCCTGCTCGGGCAGGGTCGCGGCGGCCATCAGCTCGTGAACGAGGCCGGCCCGCCGCGCCTGTGACCCGGCTCCGGAGACGGCGGCGAGAGCCGCCATGACGGCGTCGGTGCCGGCGAGCGTGAGGGCGGGCTCGCGGGCCGGCTCCACGGCGGGCGGGGCCGCGTCCTTCAGCACGCTCCAGCCCACGCCGATACGACCCTGCGGGAGCCGCCCGGAGAGATACGCGATGACGAGCGGGCTCTCCTCGGGGACGGCCTCGGAGAACAGCTCGGCCAGGACGGCGATCTTCCGTGACCGGGCGGAGGTGGCGGCCACCTGGTGGGAGGCTTCGGCGAGTCGGGCCAGCAGCATGCGGTCATCGTGCCCGCGCGAGGGCGCGCCCGCACCTCGGACTTTCCCTCGATCACGTCTCGCCCCCCGCCCGCCCCTCGGCCGTCGGCCGGTCCGCCCGCGCACCCGCACCCGCACCCGCACCCGCACGGCCTTCCGTCCCCGGCCGACTTGCATCCGCACCCCCTCCCCCTTCCGTCCCCGGCCGGTCCCCCGCCGCACCGGGCCGCGCCAGGGCCGCGCGGCCGGGTCCTCCGCTCGCTCGGGTCTCCTTCCGCCGGCGAAGGCGGTCGAGCAGCCCGCGGGCGGTCCGTCGCCGGGCCGGCCGCGGGAGCACCGCCGTGCGTGGGGGCGCCGCCGCCGGAAGTTCGGGGGTCACAGCCGGATCCTCGGGGAGCGCCGTCAGGCGGTGTGGCAGAGCGACGGGCGGGAACGCCGGGAGGGGGCGCGCTCCGCCGTCGGGGCGCGGGGCGGGCCGCTCCTCGCGGGCCGCGTCGAGGGCGAGGATCAGGCTCAGGCGGTGCCAGAGGATCTCGTCCGGGTCGTCCGCGAGGAGCAGCCGGTCGGTGATCTCGACGGCGGCGGCGGAGTCGGTGCGTCCGGACGGCGGCTCCGGGCGCAGCCTGTCCAGATACGCGCGTTCGTAGGGGTCGTCGACGACCTCGGCGAGTTGGAGCGGATCGAGGAGTGAGGCGATGGCGGCCGCCCGCTGCCACGGGTCCTCGGTCGCCCGCAGGAGCAGGCCGAGCCGCCTGGCGCGCCAGTTCCGCGGCCGGTGGTCGTCTCCCGCGTCGAGCTTCTCGCGGACGGGTCGCGGCAGCCTGCCGGTCAGCAGGTCCGGACGTGCCCGTGCGAACTCGCCGAGTTCACCGGCGAGGTAGAGCCACACCACCGCCCGATAGCGGTTCAGATAGAACCGCACCGGGCTGACGTGCCCGGTCCTGGCGAGCTTGGTGAAGCGGTCCGGGGTCACCGACAGCAGTTCGGCCGCCTCCGTCGTACCGACCGCGCGGACGCGCTCGCGCAGGCCGTCCGGGAAGTCCGGTGCGGCGCGGAGCCGGTCGATCTCCTGCCGGTCCACGCGCCGCCGCGCGCCGCCGGCGGCCAAGGCACCGCGCGTACCCCGCGTGCCGGTCGCGCCGCCGCGTCCCGGAGCGCCGGATGCCGCGCCCGGCACCGTGCGGACCAGGCCGAGCTGCACGGCGAGGCGGAACTCCTCGCGCCGCAGTTCCAGCTCCTGCGCGGCCCGCCCCAGCGCGAGCGTGCGCGCGCTCTCCTCCAGCGTCATGACGATCTCCCCCGTGAGTGACGAATACTCTCGGTGACGACCGTAGCTCCTGGTGACCGACGTCGCTCGGGCCTGTGGATAACCCTGGCCCCGGCGCCTTCCCGGCCCGAAGCGGTCACGGGTCAGAGTTCGGCGTAGCCCGTCCTGCCCGGTTGCCGCGCCGCGACGGCGAGGTGCTCCCCTACACGGTTGACCAGCAGCGTCATCTCGTAGGCCACCTGCCCGACATCGGCCTCCGCCGCGCTGAGCACGCACAGGCAGCTGCCCTCCCCGGCGGCCGTCACGAAGAGCAGCGCGTCGTCGAACTCCACCATCGTCTGCCGGGCCCGCCCCGCCTTGAAGTGGCGGCCCGAGCCCCGGGCCAGGCTGTGCAGGCCCGAAGAGACCGCGGCCAGGTGCTCGGCGTCCTCCCGCTCCAGTTCACTGCTGGCCCCCGTCACCAGCCCGTCGTTCGACAGGACCAGCGCGTGCCGTATGGACCCGACCCGCCGGGTCAGGTCGTCCAAGAGCCAGTCCAGTCCCTTGTCGAGCGCCATCGTTCGGTCCTCCCCCTGTGTGCGCGTCCCCGTCGACCCGTAGTCCCCGTGGTCCGCGTGTCGCGAGCAAGCCTTACGCACTGTCGTGGACAGGGCAAGCACCCCCGGCGGCCTCGTGTGCCGGGGAGGACTTGCTCAGCCGGCCGACTTCCTCAGCCGGCCTCCTTCCCCGACCGGCCGCCTTCTTCAGCCGACGGAATC
Organism: Streptomyces sp. NPDC048353; assembly: GCF_055587165.1. Classification (NCBI taxonomy): domain Bacteria; kingdom Bacillati; phylum Actinomycetota; class Actinomycetes; order Kitasatosporales; family Streptomycetaceae; genus Streptomyces; species Streptomyces sp. NPDC048353. The sequence continues at coordinate 226,803 of NZ_JBVJGU010000006.1, forward strand.
GAGGAGCCGTGCGGTATGCATCCGCCCCGCGTACTCGACCAGCCGGATCAGCACCTCCTTGCCCGAATCCCGGTCCCGCGCGTCGCACAGGACCACGGGGGTGCCCCGGTCGAGGTCGAGCGCCCGGGAGACCTCGTGGGCGCCGTAGTTGCGGGCGCCGACGAAGCAGTTGACGGCGACCACGAACGGGATCTTGCGGTGCTCGAAGTAGTCCACGGCCGGGAAACAGTCCTCCAGGCGCCGGGTGTCGGCGAGCACGACCGCCCCGAGCGCGCCCTGGGACAGCTCGTCCCAGAGGAACCAGAACCGGTCCTGCCCCGGCGTGCCGAAGAGGTACAGCGACAGCCCGGACCGGATCGTGATCCGGCCGAAGTCCATCGCCACGGTCGTGGTGGTCTTCTGGTCGACACCTCCCGTGTCGTCCACGGACTCCCCGGCCCTGCTGAGCCGTTCCTCCGTCCGCAGGGGGCGGATCTCGCTGACCGCGCCCACCAGGGTCGTCTTGCCGACGCCGAATCCGCCGGCGACCAGGATCTTCAGCGCGAGGGCCGTGCTGTCCACGCCGTCGTCCTCGCCGGTGCTGTCAGAGCGCTCGTAGGCCATCGATGACTTCCCTCAGGATCCGTTCGTCGGGCAGCTGTGCGGGCGGTACGGGCCTGCTGACCTTGACGAAGCCCGCTTCGAGGAGGTCGCCGAGGAGGACCCGGACCACGCCGACGGGCAGGTCGGCGTCGGCGGCGAGTTCCGCCACGGACTGGGTCTCGGACCGGCACAGGGAGAGCAGGGCCCGGTGTTCGGGGCCGAGGAGGGATTCCTCGGCCCGGCCGGGAGGATCGTCGTCGACGACGACCAGCGCGATGAGGTCGAACCGGACGTTGCTGGGGCCCGGCTTGGTGCGCCCGCCGGTCATGGCGTACGGCCGTACGAGCGGCCCGGCGTCGGCGTCGTACCAGTGACTGCCCGGCGCCCCCGCCTCGTCGCCGAACCCGGGCCGGTGTCCGGGGCCGGGGGCCTCGCCGGTGCTGTCCTCGTTCATGGGTTTCTCCGGGTCAGCCGGCGGCCGGTGGGGTCACGGTGAGCCGCGGCGGGGTGTGCAGGTGCTCGCCGACCCGTTTGACCAAACGCGCCATCTCGTAGGCGATGAGACCGATGTCGGCGCTCACCGAGCTGAGGACGGCCAGGCACGAACCGTCCCCCGCCGCGGCCACGAAGAGGAAGCCATCGTCCATCTCGACCATGGTCTGGCGCACGCCGCCGGTGTGGAAGTGCCGACCGGCACCCTTGGCCAGGCTGTTGAATCCGGAGGCGATGGCGGCGAGGTGCTCCGCGTCCTCCCTGCTGAGGCCGCTGGAGGAGCCGACGGCGAGCCCGTCGTTGGACAGCACGACCGTGTGGCGGACCTCGCGGACCCGGACGACGAGGTCGTCGAGGAGCCAGTCGAGTTCGCCGGAGCGATGGTGGGAGATCCTCTCGTGGTCGATCATTCCTGGTCTCCTTCTCTGCCGAAGCCGTTTCCGAGGGGGCGTCTGGTGCCGGGGGCCTCGCCGCCGCCGCGCGTCCAGCCGTCGCGGTAGGCGGTCATGCGGTCCCTGACGTGTTCGGGGGTGCGTTCGTGTTCGCCCTGGACGGTCGGGGCGGGGAAGGGGTCCGCCGCGGGCGCCTCGCGCAGCTGGGGGGCAAGGCTCGCCTGGCGGACCCTGCGGGGCAGGTCGCCCGATTCGCTCCGGGCACCGGCCTCGGGCGGAGGCGGCGGGGTCTGCGGGGCCGCCGGCGCGGGTGCATGCCGGGTCGGCTGCGCGGTCTGCGGCGGGGCCGGCTGCGAGGTCGGCTGCGACGGGGTCACGGACATCTCCTGGGCGGCGGAACGGCCCCGCAGGCGCAGGGCGGTGACACCCGCCGTCGGCGTGCGCGAGGAGTCGGCGTCGGGGGCTCGCCGTGGGTCGGCGCCGGGGGCTCGTGCGGGATCGGCGGCGGGTGTGTCCGGCCGGGGGGCGAGAGCGGGGATGCGCGGCGGACGGTGGGACGGCGGGGGCTGTACGGCGGTGACGGCCGGAGCCCACGGCGTCGGAGACTGATCCGCCGCCTCGGAGCCGCTGGCCTCGGGGCCGGCCGTCCGCTCCCCCGTGCCGGGCGGGAGGGCGCCCTGGAGAAGGTCAGTCGGCAGCAGGACGACCGCCGTCGTGCCCCCGTACGGCGAGGTCCGCAGGTGGACCTTGATGTCGTGGCGGGAGGAGAGCCGGCTGACGACGAACAGGCCGAGCCGGTCGCTGTCGAACAGGTCGAGCGCTTCGGACTGTTCGATCCGGGTGTTGGCCTCGGCGAGCGATTCCTTGCCCATGCCGAGGCCCCGGTCCTCGATTTCGAGGGCGTAGCCGTTGCCGACCGGTTCGCCGCTGATCCGCACCTTGGTATGGGGCGGGGAGAACTGGGCCGCGTTCTCGATAAGTTCGGCGAGGAGGTGGGTGAGGTCGGCGACGGCACCGCCGACGACGGCCGTCTCGGGCAGCCGGCGCACCTCCACGCGCGCGTAGTCCTCGATCTCGGAGACGGCGGCGCGTACGACGTTGGTGAGCGGAACCGGCATCCGCCAGGCGCGGCCGGGGGCGGCGCCGGAGAGGATGATGAGGCTCTCGGCGTGCCGGCGCATCCGGGTGGTGAGGTGGTCGAGCCGGAAGAGGTCGCCGAGTTCGTTCGGGTCGTCGGCCCGGCGTTCCATGCTGTCCAGGAGGTTGAGCTGGCGGTGGACCAGGACCTGGCTGCGGCGGGCGAGGTTGACGAAGACGCCGGAGATCCCGCTGGCGAGTTCGGCGCGTTCGACGGCGGCGGAGAGCGCGGCCCGGTGGACGGTGGTCAGTGCCTCGCCGACCTGGCCGATCTCGTCCTGGGGGACGGCTCCGGGTGCGGCTTCGGCCTGGACGTCGATCTCCTCTCCGGCGCGCAGCCGGCGCATGGCGGCGGGGAGTTTACGCCGGGCGATCTCCAGAGCGGTGTTGCGCAGGCTGATCAGTTCGATGACCAGGGCGCGTCCGATGCGCACGGAGATGACGAGGGAGGCGGCGACCGCGCCGAGGCCGAGCAGGACCGCGGCGCCGCCGGCCGTGAGCGCGCCGCCGGTGAACGGGTCGGTGCGGTCGGCGGCGCCCCGGCGGGCGTCGGTCTCGATCTGGGCGAGTCCGGTGCGTACGACGGCCACCGCGTCGTCCCAGGTGGCGGCGGGCACGGCTTGGGCGGCCTTGCGTCCCGGGGCGGCGGCGCGGACGCGGTCCTCGGCCGCGACGAGCTGCTGGTGGCCGCGCTGGGCGGTGAGCGCCTGCCAGGCGTCGCGCTCGGGGCCGCGGAGATCGGCGGTGGCGGACTCGACGAGGGTGCGGCGGGTGTCGACCGCGCCGGCGAACCGCTGGAGCCGTCCGGCGGGCATCTCTCCGTCGAGATGGGCGGAGCCGAGCAGCGCGTCCTCACGCGCCAGCATCTCGCCCGCCCGGCCGAATTCCAGGAGCACGCGTGCGTCGGATCCGATTTCGGCGTCCTGGATGCCGCTCAGGGCGCCGCCGACGGCGAAGGCGGCGGAGATCGTCGCGGTGTACTCGTCGTACGTCCGGTCCCAGTCACCGCGGCCCGCGCCCGCGGTGGTACGGGACTGTCCGAGACCTTCGGCCCGGGTGACGAATCGGCCGATGCGGTCGGCGACCTCGCGGGGCAGGTCTCCGGTGTTGCCGACCGTGGGGCCGCCGTCCAGGCGGAGCCGGGCGACGGCGGCGTCGGTGCGTCCGGCGCTCTCCTCCAGCTCCGTGGCGCGTCCGGTGCCGGGCGCGGCGATCTGCCGGAGCGCGGCCCGGCGTTCGGCCTGGAGGGCGGCGACGGCGGCGGCGACGGGTTCGCGGATCTCGGCGTCGACCCGCTGGAGCTGGCGCAGCCGGGCGATGTCCTGGGCGGTGGTGACGGTGGCGAACCCCCAGAGGGCGAGCAGCGACACGACGGGCACCATCAGGAGCGAGACGATCTTCGCGCGGACGGTGCGGGGGCGCAGACCGAGCCGTCGGCGCCGGGTCCGCGTCTCCGGCGGCCCGGGCGGTCCCTGCGCGGCGGACGGCCGTTCGGCGGAGGTCCGCGCGGCTCGCTCCGGCGCGTGCGGCGGGCGCCCCGGCTGCTCCGGAGCGGGCGGGGCGGCGTGCGCGCGCCGTCCACGCGGGGCTCCCGGGCGCGGCTTCGCCGTCGCGTCGGTGTCCTGGGTCCTGCGGGGAGTTCGCATGGCCTCCTCGTTCCGGCTGCGTCTTCCTGGTGGTGCGGTGCGGTGCGCGTGTGGGGTGCGGTAGGCGACGGCGCCCCCGGCGTGCGGTGGGTCGTGCGCGGTGCGTTACGTGGTGCGGGGTGTGCGCCGGGCGCTCGGTAGTGCGGGGGCGTGCCGGGGGGTGCGCCCGGCGTGCGGAGTGCCGCTGGTTCCGGCCCGGGTGTCAGGCCGGCGTGTCAGGCCCGGGTCCCGGCGGGGGCCGGCGGGTCGTGGTGGAGGGGGGCCGCCGTGTCGGCGCCCCGCTCGTCGGGTTCGGCGAGGCGTTCCGCCGAGGCGTACGCGGCGCGTTCCCGGGCGGTCGGGGAGAGCGCCACGAAGGCCGAGGTGATGAAGAGGTAGGAGCCGAGGCCGACCGCGAGAGGGAAGATGAACTGCATCGCCGACGCCCCCGGGAGGGCGGCCGCCGAGGGGGTGACCTCGACCTCGACGGCAAACATCCCGGTGTAGTGCATGCTGCTGACCGCCGCGCCCATGACCAGCGACGCGACCGCGACCGCCGCCGGTGCGTGGATGTGGAGGGCCGCCCACAGCGCCGCCGTCGCGGCGACGACGGCGATGCCGACGGAGAGCGCGACGAGCAACGGGTCGTACCGCACTTGTCCATGCAGTCGCAGCGCCGCCATGCCCATGTAGTGCATGCTCGCGACGCCCACGCCGGTGGTGAGTCCGCCGACGAGGAGGGAGCGGATCCGGTCGCGGCCGTAGCCGACGGCGAAGACGCCGACACCGACGACGGCCATGGCGATCAGCAGGCTGAGGATGGTCAGCGGCACGTCGTAGCGGATGTCGGTGCCGGTGGCGCCGAAGCCGAGCATCGCGACGAAGTGCATCGTCCAGATGCCGGTGCCGATCGCGGACGCGGCGGTGAGCAGCCAGTTGCGCCGCGACCGGCCGGTGGCGTCGAGCGCTCGTACGGTGCAGCGCAGCCCGAGGGCGGCGCCGGTGCAGGCCATCGCGTACGACAGCACGGGGGTCAGCCAGCCGAAGGTGGCGTGGTCCAGGTGTCCCATGACCCAGGGACGCTAGTGCGCAGAACGGGGCGCATCAGGGGCGCATTTCGAAACCTGATGGAATATGACAACGAGATGTTCCAGAACGATCGTGCCGCGGTCGAACGTGCGCGCAGGACGTTCACCCCTGGGACTGAACGCGCCCGTGGGGGATCATGGACGCATGAGCGACGACCCCACGCGTGTCCAGGAATTCTTCGGCAGCCGCGCCGCCGGCTGGGACTCCCGGTTCCCCGACGACGGGCCCGCCTACGCCTCCGCCGTCGCCGACCTCCGCCTGCGCCCGGGCGACACCGTGCTCGACGCGGGCTGCGGCACCGGCCGGGCGCTCCCCGCGCTGCGCCAGGCGGTCGGCGCCGCGGGAACGGTCCTGGGGGCGGACCTGACCCCCGAGATGCTCGCCGAGGCGGTCCGAGCGGGGCGCGACGGCGCGGCGGCGCTGCTGCTCACGGACGTGGCCCGGCTGCCGCTGCGCGACGGGGCGCTCGACGCGGTCTTCGGAGCCGGCCTGATCTCCCATCTGGCGCGTCCTGCCGAGGACCTGGCGGAGCTGGCCCGTGTCGTGCGCGCCGGCGGCCGCCTCGCCCTCTTCCACCCGATCGGCCGGGCCGCCCTCGCGGCCCGCCACGGACGGCGGATCACGGAGGACGACCTGCGCGCCGAGCCGAACCTCCGTCCGCTCCTCGCCGGCGCCGGCTGGCGGCTCACCGAGTACGTGGACCGGGACGACCGCTACCTGGCGCTCGCCGTACGGGAGGGATGACCGCCCCCGAGACGGCCCGGGGGCCGGGGCGGCCGGAAGCGGCGCCCTTCTGCGCCTGCGCCGTGGTGGCTACGGTGGAGGTTCCGGGCAGCCCTGCCCGGAGGAAGGCGGCAGGCCGTGGCCCGTATATCCGCGATTCTTCGCGGCATCCTGCCCGCCGCCCGCCGGGCGGCACAGACCCCGCACCCGCCGGCGCCCACTCCCGCGCACGGGCGGCGGCACAACGTCTTCGAGGCCGCCTCCGAATACGTCGTCGGCTGCGTCGAGGACGATCCGCGGCGGGCCGAGGAGGCGTCGGGCTGGGTCTCGCCCGAGGCGCTCTCCTTCGGCGTCAACGAACTGGCCTGCCGGGCGGTGATCGCGCTCGCCCGGGAGCGGGACGAGTCCCCGCAGACCGTGGCCCGTGCGCTCCTCGGGCTGCCGGACCGCTGACCGGCCCCCGCGCGAGCGCCGGCCCCGCGCCGCGCGACGGACCGCCCCTCGCCCTGCCGTCGCCCGCCCCCCGCCGCGCGACGGCCCGCCCCTCGTCGCGCGAGCGCCCGCCCCTCGCCCCGCAGTTGCCCACCCGTCCCCGCTGACGGACCACCCCGGCACCCCGCCGTCGCCCGTCTCCTCGCCCGTGAGGTTCCCCGGAGACCCTCGACGTGTGGGTTACCCACTGGTTAAGGTGCGCCGACGACCAGATGGGGAGGCTGCCGTGGCCGTTACGGACCCTGCCGCCGGCGACACCGTCGACGGCACCGACGACGACGCGCTGTACGTATTGACGGCGGTGCTGCTCACGCCCGCCCGGTTCCCCAGCGTGCTCGGCGACGACTACCCGGCGGCGTGCGCGGCGCTGGGCCTGGAGCCGTACGCCGAGGGGTACGGGCTCGTGCTCGGCCAGGACGGCGAAGGCGCCCGGTGGACCGTGGTGGTCGATGACGTGTCGCTGGTCGCGGTCGCGATCGCCTCCTGGGACTGCGGGATGGCGTACGACCTCTCGCCCGACGAGCGCTCGGTCGTGGCCGCGCTCCCCGGCTGGCCGCTCGCCGTGGCCACCGCCGCGCCCGATCTGCCCGCGCCGCACGACCCGGAGCCGGAGGAGGGCGACCGCGCCCCCCTGACCCCGCCGTCCGCCGAGGTCTGGGGCCCGGCCCAGCGCCGTCTCGGCGCCGACGAGGTGGCTCTGCAGTGGGCGGCCTGGCGTGACCAGATGGACGACGCGGACGAAGCGGACGAAGCGGAAACCGGGAAGACGGAGCGCGGGGAGACGGAGCGCGGGGAAATAGACGGCGGAGGGACGGACGGCGGCGCGGTGACGGGTGGCGTGGCAGCCGACCGGGAGGCGCCGACGGGCGGCGCCGAGGGCGGGAACGCCGACGCGCCCGCGGGCCCCTCCACCGGTGTCCGGCGCGCCCTCGCCGAGCTGCGCGGCTATGTGACGGACCCGCCGCCGGTGGGCCGGGTGCGGTCGAGCTTCGCGACCGGCGGGGCGCGGATGCTGCGCGCCGACGGGCCCGGCTGGTCGCTGGTCGCCCGCACGGACGACATGGCCTTCGTCCTGCTGGACGACGCACCGCGCGAGGTCCTTCCGGTCACCCGCGGCCCCGAGCTGCCGGGTCTCCTAGAGGCCCTGGACGCGATGGCGGTACGTCCTTCCTGACGCACGGACCGACCGGGGAACCTGGGCAGAGATCAGCCGGGTTCGCCTCTGCCGATGGTCAGGTGCGTGGGGAGGGGCGGGAGCAGGCGTAGCCGGATGGTGACCTGGCGGATCGGGCGGCAGGGCCGCGAGCGCGTGGCCCCCGCACAGCCGGACCCGCCGGATCGGCTCGGCCGGCAGGTCGTCGAAGCGGGCCGCGGGCGCGTGGCCCCCCGCACAGCCAGAACCGCCGGATCGGCTCGGCCGGCAGGTCGTCGAAGCGGGCCGCGAACCCTCGGGCGGCGCGATGCCCGCCAGAACCACACGACCTCGTGGCCCGAGGTGTGGTCCGGACCCATGGCCCGCTCTGTCGGCCCCCCGCACGATGTGGCGGCGCACCCCGTTCCCGTCGTCCCACCGGAGGCCGTCCATGCGCCCGATCCGAGGCGTCCCGCTGCTCGCCGCGCTCCTGGTGGGGGTGACCGCCGTCGGACCCGCCGCGCCCGCCGGCGCCGACACCGGCTCCCCCGCCGTCCCGCTCGCCGCCTGCGCCCACCAGGACCGGCTCAAGGTGCCCGGCGCCGCCCACCAGGAGACCGCCTGCCTGCCGGACCTGACCACGGCCGGCCTGGCGGGTACGCCGTACACCGACACGGCCGACCAGGCCGGCCTCGCCGCGAAGGGCACCGTGAACCCCTCCGGCGTCCCCGGCATCCAGATCGACGGCTACTTCCCCGACGACTCCCGGCTCAACGCCACCCACGGCTGGGCGCACGACTCCCAGTTCGTGATCCGGCTGCCCGCCCGCTGGAACGGCGGCCTGGTCGTCACCGGTGCGCCCGGCACCCGCCGTCAGTACTCCACCGACGCGCTGATCTCCGACCACGTCCTCGCCCAGGGCTTCGCCTACGCCGCCACCGACAAGGGCAACACCGGGCCGGACTTCTTCACCGACGGGCGGAAACCGGGCGACGCGGTCGCCGAGTGGAACCACCGGGTGACCGAGCTGACCAAGGCCGCCGGGAAGGCCGTCCGGCAGCGGTACGGCCGCGCCCCCGAGCACACGTACATCACGGGTATCTCGAACGCCGGCTATCTGACCCGCTGGCAGCTGGAGAACCACCCCGAGCTGTACGACGGAGGGCTGGACTGGGAGGGCGTGCTCTGGACCGCCCGCGGGCCGAACCTGCTGACCACCCTGCCCGTGACCGTGGCCCGCTCCTTCGGCCGCGCCTCCGACGACGACCTCGTCGACGCGGGGTTCGCGCCCGGCTCCCGCTTCCTGTGGCCGTACCACGAGAAGGCGTACTGGGGGCTGACCCAGAAGATCTTCCGGGCCGAGTTCGACCCGACGTACGATCCGCACTGCCCGGGCGGGACGGCCGGTACGACCGTCGAGGAGATCCTCGCGCCGTGCGCCTCCGACGCCGCCTACGACTACGCCGCACGGCCGCGTTCGGTCCACCGGGCGGTCGCGGGGATCGCGCTGACGGGCCGGATCGGCAAGCCGCTGATCACCCTGCACGGCGATCTCGACGCGCTGCTGCCGATCGCGACCGACTCGGAGGTCTACGCGCGGATGATCGACGACCGGGGCCGGGGCGGTTCGCACCGCTTCTACACGATCGAGGACGGCACCCACACCGACGGCCTCTACGACACGCACCCGGGCCAGCTGCGGCCGATCCTGCCCTGCTACCGCTCGGCGTTCGCGGCGCTGCGGCGCTGGGTCGAACGGGACGTGGCGCCACCCGCGGACCGGACGGTCGCCCGGCCGGCGTCGGGCGACGTCGTCAACTCCTGCGCGCCGGATGGGCTCGGCGGGCGGAGCTGAGGCTTCCGACGTTCTGCAGGGGGCAGGCAGTCCGGCCCCGGGGGGTGGGGGGAAGCCGAGGCTTCAGTCTCCGCCGGGGGGCGGTACGGGCCGAGCGGCGAGCCGGGGCTCAGACCTCTCCAGGGCAGTACGGACCCACAGCCGGAGCCGGGACTCAGACGTTCTCCAGGGCGATCGGACCGACCGGCGGAGCGAGGACTCAGACCTTCTCCAGAGGGCGGTGCGGCCCGGCCGGCAGCTCGACGGCGATCGGGTCGCCGGGCCGGACCACCCCACCGGTCAGGACGACGGCCATGATCCCGGCCTTGCGGATGAGGCGCCCCTCCTCGTCGCGGCCGAGCACCTGCTTGAGCAACCCGTGCCGGTAGCCGTCGATCTGGGCGCACGGATTGCGCAGGCCGGTGACCTCCACGACGGCCTCGGCGCCGAGGCGGAGGCGGGTGCCGGTCGGCAGGCCGAGGAGGTCGATCCCCCGGGTGGTGATGTTCTCGCCGAGGGCGCCCGGCGGGACGTCGAAGCCGGAACCGGCGACCTCGTCGAGGAGTTCGGCGTGGATCAGGTGCACCTGGCGCAGGTTCGGCACGGTCGGGTCCTTGGCCATCCGCGAGCGGTGCTTGACCGTGACGCCCGCATGGACGTCGCCCTCCACGCCGAGGCCGGCGAGCAGGGTGACGCTCTCCCGGTTCGGCTTGGTGAACGCGTACACGCCGTTGCTGCTGACGGTCAGGACCGTCCCGCCCACCGTGTCGCTCGCGCCCATGGTGGCCTCCCTCTCTCCGGCTGCTGATCGCCTCCGACCCTATGCGGGCCCGTACGGGTGCCCCCGGGAGGGACGGTCAGCGGCGCAGCTCCTTGCGGGAGATCCGGCGCAGCCGGCGCCGCTGGCCCGGGTCGAGCGCCAGATAGGCCACGGCGGGGACGCCGAGGACCACGAGGAGCGACATCCAGAACCCGATGAGGGGCATCAGGAGCAGGCCCACGGCCACTCCCCCGATCACTACCTTCGTACGTGTCGTCATGATCGTCGTCCCGTCTCTTCAGTCGTGGCCGCCGCGCGTGAGCGCTCAGGCCGCCGTACGGAGCGGCTCGCCGACCTCGTGCAGGTGGCCGAGCGCCTGCCGGTAGGACTCGACGAATCCCGTCTCCGTGTAGGGGATACCCAGTGTGCGGCAGTGGGCACGCACGGCGGGCTGGGCGAGCCGGAGATGCGGCCGCGGCATGCTCGGGAAGAGGTGGTGCTCGATCTGGTAGTTGAGTCCGCCGAGGAACCAGTCGGTGAGGGCGCCGCCCCGGATGTTGCGGGAGGTGAGCACCTGGCGGCGCAGATGGCCCCAGCTGTCGCCGTCCGGGTGGGCGTCGGGCATCTCCATGCCCTTGTGGTTGGGGGCGAAGGCCAGGCCCAGGTGGAGGCCGAGGAGCATCTGGTGGATCAGGGCGAAGAGCAGCGCCTGGCCGAGGGTGAGGGTGGAGAGCAGCAGGGCCGCGTAGCCGATGACGTGGGCGAGGAGCAGGGCGCCTTCGACGAGCCGTTCGCGCCGCGTCCTGAAGGGTCCGTCCTGGGAGAACAGCGCCTGGAATCCGTACACCTTGAGGGCGATGCCCTCCAGGGTGGTCAGCGGGAAGAACAGCCAGGCCTGGTGGCGGGTGAGCCAACCGCGCAGACCCGCGCGGCCCTCGGTCTGGTGCTGGGCGAAGACGAGGATGTCGGCGGCGACGTCCGGGTCCTTGTCGAGGTGGTTGGGGTTGGCGTGGTGACGGTTGTGCTTGTCGTTCCACCACTCCTGGCTCATGCCGAGCAGCAGGTCGGCATGGACGAGCTGGATCAGCCGGCCCAGGCGGCGGTCGGCGGTGATCTGTGCGTGCCCCGCGTCATGTCCCACGAAGGCGATCCGGGCGGAGAGCAAGGCCAGGGGTACGGCGAGGAGGAGCGCCCACCAGGAGGGGCCGATCAGGAACAGGCCGGTCACCACGGCGGCGAGGCCGAGGAGATTGACCGCGATGCCCCGGGCGTACCAGCCGGGCCTGCGCTCGAGCAGGCCCTGCCCCCTGACGGTGCGCAGCAGCGGGGCGAAGTCACTGCCGGCGCTTCTGGCACCGGTTCCGGGGGCGCTGGCCGAGGCGGGTTCGGCCGCCGGAGCTGCTTCGGTCGCCGAGGCGGGTTCGGTGCCCGAGTCGGGATCGGTGGCCGGGGCTGCGCTCCGATCGGGCGCCGTGAGCGTGGCGGTGGCCTGGGGCATGGCGGTCTCCGGGGTCCGTGGGCGGGGGCCCGGGCGCGGTCCGCCCGGCTCCTTCGAACCTACGGATCGGGGATCGCCCACGGCCATGACGGCATCCCCCGGGGCCTCCGGGGGGTGCCCCGGGGACGAGGGTGGGGCTGGCTCCACCCCCGCCCCCCGAAGGCACATCGGGCTGCTGTGCGCGACGCCGGGCCGGCGCCGCCACGCGTGACGCAGGTCACCGGGCTCTCCCGCACGGCGGACCTCCACTTCGGGTACCCTCGACCGCTCGGCCCCCGCTAGTCAAATTTGAGGAATGCGTTGTCGCTGTCGTCAGCACCCGATGATCTCGCCCGCCGCTCCGCCGTCTTCCTGCCCTCCGACCCGCCCCGAACCGGCCGCATCGCCTTCTACGCACCCGAGCTCACCGCACCCGAGCTCTCCTTGCCCGAGTTCTCCGCACTCGACGACCCCGCACCCGATGTAGCCACACGCGAGGGAGGTGCACGGGAAGGCCGGGAGCCGGGCGGAGAGGTCCCCGGCGAGGCGGCCCCCGGGCCCGCCGCCGGACCGACGCACGCGACGGCGACCGCACCCGCCCCCGTAACGGCGGATACGACCGCGGCGGCGGACCTGACCGTGGTGGCCGACGACCTCCGTCCGCGGACCGTGGCCGCGTCGGTTCTTCCCGTACGGGACGCCCTGCCGCTCCTCACCCGCGCCCGCTTCTCCGGGACGGCGTCGTCCGCGTCCGCGTTCTGGGGCGCCGCCACCCTTCTCGCCCTGGAGTGGGTGGCGCGGGGGCTGCTCCTGCCCGGCCTGACCGGTAGCGACCGGGACGCCTGGCGTGCGGGGCCGCTCGGCCCCGAGGAGCTCGCCGCGCTGCGGACGCTCGCGGCCTCCATGCCGCCGTCCGCCCACGCCGTACCGCTCCCGGAAGCGGGCTCCGACGGCGATCCGCTCCTTCCCGAACCGGAGCTGCTGCTGCGGGAGTTCGTCGACGCGGTCGTGGACGGGCTGTCGCGCACGCCGGCCGTGCCGATCGCGGCTGGGGGCCCGGCCTTCGCCGCCGACGAACCGCAGGCGCTGCCCGGACAGGGGGCCTCGGCGGCGGGCGGGGCCATAGGTCACGAGGCCGGGGTGTGTCTCTCCCTGCGCGTCGAACTGCCGGGGCTCACCGACCTGGAGGCGCCCGCCTTCCGGGCCGTCCTGCAGATGCACAGTGCCACCGACCCCACGCTGGTGGCGGACGCGGCCGAGGTGTGGGCCGGGGCCGGCCCGACCGGGGCGGCGTTCGGGCCCCGCGCCCGGATGGACGCGCTGCTCGCCCTGCGCCGCGCGGCCCGCGCCTGGGCCCCGCTGACCCCGCTGCTCTCGGCGGCCGTCCCGGACGCGGTGGAGCTGGCCGACGAGGAGGTCACCGAGCTCCTCGGCCCGGCGGCACACGCGCTCCAGGCGACCGGCGTCCGCGTCCACTGGCCCCGCGAACTGGCCCACCGCCTCACCGCGCGAGCGGTGATCGGCCCCGGGGGCGAGTGGTCGGGGACGGACACGACACGGGTGCCGGGAGCGGACCGTACGCCGTACGGAACCGGCTCGCACACAGACACCGACAACGACACCAGACCCGACACCGGCACCGGCACCGGGACGGGGGCGGGGGCGGGTTTCGACGTCGCACGTTCCTCCGCGCTGCCCTCGCTCCTCTCCGCCGACTCCCTCTTCACCTTCGACTGGCGTTTCGCCGTGGGCGACCAGGAACTCACCCGCGCGGAGCTGGACCGTCTCGCGGAAGCCGGCCGCCCCCTGGTTCGGCTGCGGGACCAGTGGGTGCTGATCGACCCTGCCGAACTGCGCCGTGCCCGCGCCTCCATGGGCCGCGAGCTCAGCCCCGTCGACGCGCTCGGGGCCGCGCTCACCGGCACCGCCGAGGTCGACGGCCGGCGCGTCGAGGTCCAGGCGACCGGCGGGCTGGAGCAGTTGCGCGCCCGCCTCGCCGACCCGGAAGGCGGGCCCCGGGAGATCGCCCAGCCGGCCGCCCTCGCCGCGACGCTGCGCGACTACCAGCTCCGCGGGCTCGACTGGCTGCACCGCATGACCTCGCTGGGCCTCGGTGGCTGCCTCGCCGACGACATGGGCCTCGGAAAGACGATCACCGTCATCGCGCTCCACCTCCACCGGCAGACCGATCCCTCGACCGTCGGGCCGACCCTCGTGGTCTGCCCGACGTCCCTGATGGGCAACTGGCAGCGGGAGATCGAGAAGTTCGCGCCGGGTACGCCCGTACGCCGCTTCCACGGGACGGCGCGCGATCTGGCGGACCTGCCCGAGGACGGGTTCGTCCTCACCACGTACGGCACCATGCGGCTGGACACCGACACGCTCGTCGGCCGGGTGTGGGGCATGGTCGTCGCGGACGAGGCCCAGCACGTGAAGAACCCGTACTCCGCCACGGCCCGTCAGCTCCGTACCCTGGAGGCTAAGGCGCGCGTCGCCCTGTCCGGCACCCCGGTCGAGAACAACCTCTCCGAGCTGTGGGCCATCCTCGACTGGACGACGCCGGGGCTCCTCGGCCGGCTCGGCACCTTCCGCTCCCGCTACGCCTCGGCCGTCGAGGGCGGCGAGGACCCGGCTGCTGCCGCCCGGCTCGCGGCCCTGATCCGGCCGTTCCTGCTGCGCCGCCGCAAGTCGGATCCGGGCATCGCGCCCGAGCTGCCGCCGAAGACCGAGACCGACCGTGCCGTCTCCCTGACGAAGGAGCAGGCCGGGCTTTACGAGGCGGTGGTACGCGAGACCATGGCGGCGATCGCCGGGGCCGACGGCATGGAGCGCCGCGGGCTCGTGATGAAGTTGCTCACCTCCCTCAAGCAGATCTGCAACCACCCCGCCCAGTATCTGAAGGAGGAGCGGCCCCTGATCGAGGGCCGGTCGGGGAAGCTGGACCTCCTCGACGAACTCCTCGACACGATCCTCGCGGAGGACACCGGTGTACTGGTCTTCACCCAGTACGTGCAGATGGCACGGCTGCTCGAACGGCACCTGGCGGAGCGGGGCGTGCCGACGCGGTTCCTGCACGGCGGCAGCCCGATCGCCGAGCGCGAGGCGATGGTCGCCGGCTTCCAGAACGGTGAGGTGCCCGTCTTCCTCCTCTCGCTGAAGGCGGCGGGCACCGGGCTCAATCTGACGAGGGCCGGTCATGTCGTCCACTACGACCGGTGGTGGAACCCGGCCGTGGAGGCGCAGGCCACCGACCGCGCCTACCGCATCGGACAGACCCAGCCGGTCCAGGTCCACCGGCTGATCGCGGAGGGCACGATCGAAGACCGGATCGCCGACATGCTCGTCCGCAAACGGGCGTTGGCCGACGCCGTGCTCGGATCGGGGGGCGAGGCCGCACTCACCGAGCTGACCGACGCCGAGCTGGCGGACCTGGTGGAGCTGCGCACGGAAGGGCACGGACGATGAGCGGATACGAGAACCGGGGCGAGGAGCGGACCTTCGCGGTGCTGCCGGCCGCACGCGGCGCGGCCTTCGCCCGGACCTGGTGGGGCCGGGCGTGGCTGCAGGCACTGGAGGACACCGCGCTCGACAACGAGCAGCTGAAGCGGGGGCGGCGGCACGCGCGCGAGGGCGCGGTGGGGGCGGTGTCGGTACGGCCCGGCAGGATCACGGCCGTCGTGAAGGACCGTGACGGCACCGCGTACCGCAGCGATGTGCTGCTGCGGGAGCTGTCGCCGGACGAGTGGGACCGGCTCCTCGACCTGGCCGTGGACAGCGCCGGGCACATCGCGGCCCTGCTCGACCGCGAGATGCCGCCGCACCTGGTGGAGGACGCGGCGGCCGCGGGGCTCGAACTGCTGCCGGGCATCGGTGATCTCGACCCCGAGTGCGGGTGCGAGGCCTGGGACCACTGTCCGCATACGACCGCGCTCTGCTATCAGATGGCGCGGCTGCTCGACGAGGACCCGTTCGTGCTGCTGCTGATGCGGGGGCGCGGGGAGCGGGCGCTCCTCGGGGAGCTGCAGGAGCGCAGCGCGTCCCGGGCCGCGTCAGCCGCGTCCTCCTCGCCGGTGGAGCGGGAGGCCGTCGTCGCGGGGGTGTCGGCGCGGGAGGCGTTCGCCGCACGGGACATCCTGCCACCGCTGCCCGCTCCCCCGGCCCTGCCCTCGGCGCCGGGCGAGCCGCCGTCCCTGGACCCGGAGACGAGCCTGGAGCCCGGCCTCGCCCCGGCGGCGCTGAAGTTCCTTGCGGCGGACGCGGCCGCCCGAGCCCACCGGATACTGGCGGAGGCGCTCGCCCAGGCCCACGAGGGGGAATGCGGTACGACGGTCGTGCAGTACACGCCCGCCCCGTAGCCCTCGCGGTGTGCGCAGCGCTCCGGACGAGGGCTCGGCAGCGCTCCGGACGCGGTCGCCGTCCGTTCGGTTACCGGCGGCCTCCCGCCCCTTGCGCTTGAAGTCGAACCCCAGGTGGGGTGGCCGCAGCAAAGGCGTAAATGATCCCAGTTTGGGTGTTTTCATCCCTTTGCATCGGTTAGGCGCTGGGGGACCCCGATAGGAAGCAGGAGGGAACATGATCACCCGAGAGCAGATCCCCGCCGTGCTCGACCACCCGGTGTACGACGCCGAGGGGCACAAGATCGGTGAGGCCAAGCACGTCTTCCTCGACGACGCGACCGGTCTCCCGGAGTGGGTCAGCGTCAAGACCGGCCTGTTCGGCTCCCGTGAGTCCTTCGTCCCGATCAAGGATGCCGCCGTGATCGAGGATCATCTGGAGGTCCCGTACCCCAAGGACAGGATCAAGGACGCACCGAACATCGATGTCGACGCCGATGGCCACCTGTCCGAGGGTGAGGAGCGGCGGCTCTACCAGCACTACGGCATCAACTGGGACGACGCCTGGCAGCGGGCCAATCAGCCGGGTGAGGGCGGTTGGGCTCACGGGGGGATGAGCGGGGACACGGGCGACGAGATGCGCGGCGAGACGGACAGGTCCGGCCCGGGCGATGAGGCGATGACCCGCTCCGAGGAGGAGATGCACGTCGGGACCGAACGCCGTGAGGTGGGCCGGGCACGACTGCGCAAGTACGTGGTCACCGAGGAGGTCCAGCAGACGATCCCGGTGCGTCACGAAGAGGTCCGCGTGGTACGCGAGCCCATCACCGACGCCAACCGGGACCAGGCCATGTCGGGCCCCGAGATCTCCGAGGCCGAGCACGAGGTCACCCTCCATGAGGAGCGGCCCGTTGTGGAGACCCGGGCCGTGCCGGTCGAGCGGGTCAGCCTCAGCCCTGAGGAGGTCACGGAGGAGGAGACGGTCGTCGGCGAGGTCCGCAAGGAGCACATCGACATCGAGGGCGAAGAAGACCCCGACAGGCGGGAGCGCTGACCTCCGTTGAGCGGAGCCCGCGCCCTCACCCTTTCAGGGTGGGGGCGCGGGGCAGCGGCCGGACGCGCAGAGCCGCCGCGCCGCCGACGAAAGGAGTGCCGACCTGAAGGCTCAGTTGGAGGCGTGGCGGACAGGACGGAGCGAGGCACCGCCCGGCTTTCACGCCAGCACCGCGGCGAACACTGAGCGTTTCCAGCTTCGCCACTCCAGGTGACGCCGTCGCCTCGCTTGAGTCCTGGAAGCTCCTCGGCTGGGCCCGCCGGGCACGGTGGGTTGTCTGTGAAGGCGCTTCGGGGCGGAAGGTGATCGCGGGGAGGGATGGAACGCATGCTCGAAGTACCCTCCCTGCAAGGTTCTCCGGCCGGCACTTCCCGACCTCAGCAGTGGTAGTCGGACGGAGACATCCCTGTAGAGAGGGCAGAGAGCAGAGGGCGATGAGTGTGGCTGAGAGTTGGTCGCGTGTGATGAGTCTTCTTCGGGAGCACGCGCCGGCCGATCATGCGGATCTGCCGGGGCCCGCTACGGAGGAGATGCTCGTGGCAGCCGAGGAACGGATGGGGATCTCCCTTCATGGGGACCTGCGGACGTGGCTGTCGCAGAACAATCTGGATCTGCCGGAGGAAGACGTCGACGACGAAGTGCAATGTTGCGGCTTCGACGGGTTTCCAGACGAGGGAAGCTTCTTTCTGGGCATCCGGGCGATGGAGAGGTTCTACGCGAACCGTTCCACGTCCTGCGGATTCGACCCTCCGGACCAGCCGGACGATCCGTTCTGGCGTAATGAATGGATCCCGTTCCTGTCGGACCAGGACGGCTGGATGGGAAAGTTCGTCGATGTGAGGGACGGGCGCGTCGGCAGATGGTTCGTGGGTGAGCCCACGGTCACAGGCGAGTACGAATCGATGGCCCAGTATTTCGACTCCGTGGCGGAGATGCTGACGAGGATCGCCGATGGAGGTTACCCGGTCTGTCGGTTCGCCGAAGGTCGACTTGTCTGGTCGTGAGACGGTTCCCAACTGGATGACGGCCACTGCCAATCCGTCCTCACCCCCTGGAACGGCAATGAGATGCATCAGCGTTGACGTTCCAGGGTGAGGGCGGCTGCGGCGATGACGGTCATCCGGTTGGGGCTGCAGCGGGCCCGGCGAAGGATTTGCCAGGACTTGAGTCGCGCGATGCTTCGTTCGACCGGCGCTCGTGCCGTTGACAGGGCTCGGTTAGGCCGTTTCGTTCGGATCACATGCCGTCGGTGCCGGTCGCATCCGTGTACACCGGACCACGGTGAGAGCTGCGGTCCGTGCTGTGACGGAAAGGCCATCTGGGCGCGGTTCCCACCACAACACCTCCTGGCCAGGCAGCTCACGTATGCGTAGGTGGTCGGTCCGGTGCAGACGAAACCATTTGACGGCATCGAGAGAATGTGTGGCATGGGTACAGACATAAGCGGCTTCCTCGAGTACCGGGCGCCGCAGGACGATCAGGAACCGATCTGGTACTGCGCATACGACCTCGACTCTCTCAACGATGTCCGTAACTACGACGCGTTCGGGTGTCTCTTCGGGGTCCGCAACTACGCGAACTTCCGTCCCGTGGCCGCAGGCCGGGGGTTTCCCATCGATGCCTCTGCCACTGTGAGTGCACGGTTCGCCCAGCTGACCGAGTGGTACGGCGAGGACGGCTTTCACGGCACCACGTGGATCACGTGGGCCGAGGTGAAGGCCGTCGACTGGGACGAGCCTGCAGAGAAGCCCGACAGTCGGCTGCACGAATACCGCCAGACGCCGAACGGGCTCCGGATGACGAGCAAGGCCTCCTGGAGTAGCGCGTTCGCCGCGTCTGTCGGTCTCAAAGCCGGTGAGATTCGGGAGTGGCCCGAAGGAAGTGAGTGGCTCGTCGGAGACACGCTCTACAGATCCGTCACCATCTGTCGCAGAGATGCCGTCACCGAAACCGGCGAGTGGCAACCCGTCTGGGAAGCCATGAAAGCACTCGCAGCACAGCACGGTGACGACAACGTGCGTCTCGTTGTGTGGTTCGACGACTGAGCAGGCCACTGCCACCGTGCATCGCCGCTGGACGCCCCTTCCGAATCATCTACAGCCCAGTTCGGCGTCGCTACCGACGCCAGCGAGCGCGCGTCCTCTGATCACGCCGCCGGGGCTTTCGGCGCCCTGGGCCTCGAAGACGGCGGAACATCGCTTCTCTTCTACCGGTCTGCTGGTGGCCCGTTTGACACCTTCTCAGCCGACGTAGCCCTGACAAGAACAGATCAGGGACCCGCCCGCAGGAAGCGGCACCCGGTCGCTTCCTGGAGTTTTCCCCCAGCATTGAGACCTTCCGCAGTCGTTCACATGCCCCGCATACGACCAGCGATGTCGCTCCCGTCTCCCTGGACGTTGGCGATCATCGTGCGCAGTACCTTGAGTGCGGCCACGTACTCCTCGTCACTGATGTCCTTGTGGACCTCCGCCCGCAGCTCTGTGGCCAGCCCGCGCAGCCGGGCCCTGGCAGCCTCGCCGGCATCGGTGAGGTGCAGGTTCTGGTCAGCGTCGATCCGTAGCCAGCCTCGGTGCAGCAACTGGTCGATGACCCGAGGAATCTCGTGCTGCCCGCCCGCGAGAGGGGTCAGCTGGACAATCACCTCTTCACGGCTGGGTGCCGTGGGCCCGCCGGTTACCCGGTTGAGTACCCAGTACTGCGGCTGGGTGACGTCGATTCTGGCCATGGCGTCACGCAGACGCCGGGTCACTGCCTCGTGGACAAGGCCCGCCCAATAGCCGATGGGCTGGCTGGCCAACATGCCGTCTGTGGCGACCGGATCAGCCGGCGCCTGGTCAGTGATGCTGCCGCTGGACGCTTTCATGATCGCGACGCTACACCGCCCTCGTGCACGTGGGCAGTGTCGAACGTTGGATCTCTGCCCCAAGCGCTGCGCGGCCTGACCAGGCGCACTGCAGGGCTCGTCATGAAGACCAATCCGCCCTGTCTGGCCCATAGTTCGTATCCCGCGGTGCAGACCAAGGGCCGCCTGGAGCAGCCGTGACCCTCCCCTGTCGGGCACCGTCAGGAGGGATCGCCCCCGGGACACGGTCACGAGACCCTCGCGCGTGACCCGCGCGGCCGTAGGCTGCCGGCGTGTTCAGCGTGGAACTGATGCCGGACAGCGAGACCGAGCGGGTCGTACGGGCCGTATGGCAGCACCTTGCGGACAGGGGGCTGCCCAGCCAGGCGAACCACCGGCATGCGACGAACCGGCCCCACCTGACCCTGGGCGCGGCCGATCACCTGCCGCCTGGGGCGCGCGACCGGCTGCTGCACGTACTGGCACGGGCCCTGCCCGTTCCGCTATGCCTCGACGGACTGGTCCGGTTCTCCGGCCGCGTGCAGGCCCTGGCCTGGGCCGTCCGGCCCGACGACGCCCTGCTGGCTCTGCACGAGACGGTGTGGCGGGTCCTGCGCGACGCGCCGGACAGCGGAAGGCCCAACCCTCTCCTGGACCCGGCTCGCTGGGTCCCCCACATCACGCTCGGGCGCGGGCGCGACGCCGTGTGGGCCGTGTCTGCCGGGGAGCTGCTCTCCCCCGCCGGCACGCCGCCGTGTGCCGTGACCGGGGAGTGGGCCTCCGCCCGGTACTACGACTCGCTCACCCGTACCGTCGGGCACCTGGGCCCCTGAGCGGGGCGGCGCGGTCGGCCCCGGTTTCGCGTACGTACGACACGGACAGCCAGGCTTCACCCCCGCGCCTGATCGCTCACTGTGCGGTGGTGCCCAGTCACGCGGGGGTATGACGATCGGGACGTGGCGGATCCCACGGCTCAGACGTCCGTGTCTGTCAGACCTCCGGCCTACCCTGGATGCATGCCCCAGAGACCCACGCACAGAGAGCGCCCCGGACCGACTGCCCTTAACAACGCGATTCGCGGCCTGTGGGCCCGCGCGCACGGGGAGCAGCGGTCGCTCACCTCCGATGAGCAGCGGATCTACCAGGCTCTCGTCAGAGCCTGGACCAAGGCGATGGACACCGAGCAGCAACTCGCGGCTTAAGGTCCGGCCCGTGGCATTCCTCACAGGGCCCCGCGCACGGCCGTCGTCGTCCCGGACCACCTCCCGGACGCGAACGCGCAGCTCGGCGCGGCGTCCGCGGTGACCGACAGCGGGTGACCGAAAGGGCTGGTGTCGACACCGGTGCCGTCCTGGTCGGTGATGCCGGCCGCCCCCGCTCGGTCCTACCCCGCAGACGCGGTCCCCGCGCCTCGTCGGGTGAAGGTGACGTTCAAGACAGCAGGTAAACGCGGACAGGGACGGCCGCGTCGGATCGCCCTCCCGTCGATTACACGCTCTCTCCCCGACGGGAGAAGGCACCTCCGGCAGCCGCCAGGACTGCCGCTTCCGCGGCCCGTTCCGGGAGTTGTGGGTCGGGATCGGCACGCAGGAGCACCAGTTGGTGGTAGAGCGGAGCCGTAGCGGCGATCAGCAGGCTCCGCGCGTCCGTGTGCCGTGCGGGGAGTTCGCCTCGCTCGATGGCGCGCTCGACGAGGATCTCGCACTGGGCGTAGCGCTCCGTCCACAGCTGCGTCTGGGCCCGCGCAGCTTGTTCGGAGTGGAACGAGGCGGCCATGAGGGCGATGGCGAACGACGGCTGTAGGACCAGGGACTCCTGGATCTCGTGGTTGAGGGCCGTCAGATCGCCGCGCAGGGAGCCGGTGTCCGGCGGCTGCCAGTCGATCTCGCCGGCGGCGCCGATGACGTCGACGAGCAGGCCGCCGACATCGCGCCAACGCCGGTAGACCGTGGCTCTGTGCACTCCGGCCCGCGCCGCGACACCCTCCACCGTGAGTCCTTCGTGACCGCCCTCGGCGAGTTCGGCGCGCACCGCATCGAGGACTTGGGCGCGGATGCGGGCGCTGCGACCACCCGGACGGCGGTCCGGCGTCGTTTCCAGTGAGTCTGTCATCGGCAGTCAGTATCCGGTTGATCAGGACGGCAGGGCTGTGCCAGCATCTTAACGCGACAGTTGTCGCTCCACATTTCCGGGAGAGGAACCGCCTCCACGATGCCGCCCGTTCCTGCCGACCCCACCGTGCTCCACCCGATGCCCGAGCACCCGCGCGTGGTTCTGCTCAAGCCGTTGGTGCAGTCGCCGCTGATCGAGGTCGGGGACTTCACCTACTACGACGATCCTGATGATCCGACCGCGTTCGAGACGCGCAACGTCCTGTACCACTACGGTCCCGAGCGGCTTGTCATCGGCAAGTACTGCGCGCTGGGGACGGGCACCCGATTCATCATGAACGGCGCCAACCACCGCATGGACGGCCCTTCCACCTTCCCGTTCCCCACCATGGGGGGCTCCTGGGCGGAGCACTTCGACCTGATCACCGGTCTGCCCAGCCGGGGCGACACGGTCGTCGGCAACGACGTGTGGTTCGGCCACGGCGCCACGGTCATGCCCGGTGTACGCATCGGTCACGGCGCGATCGTCGCCGCCGGAGCGGTGGTCACCGGCGACGTCCCCGACTACGGCATCGTCGGCGGCAACCCGGCCCGGCTCATCCGCACCCGCTACGACGCCGCGGACATCGCCCGGCTCCTCGCCGTGGCGTGGTGGGACTGGCCGTTGCGGCACATCACCAGGCACGTACGGACGATCATGTCCGGCACCGTCGCCGAGATGGAGGAGGCCGCCGCGGGGATCGATCAGGCCTGACACCGCGTCCTCGCCACACCGCCCGGCACCGGTCCCGTGCCAGAAACGAGTGATCGCCCGTGTCTTCTCGCCCCGCCCACATCGCGATGGTCGGCATCCCCATCGTCAGCCATGTTTTGCCCAGCCTCGCGCTCATCCGCGAGCTGGTGGCCCGCGGGCACCGGGTCACCTACGCCAACGACCCGTTCGTGGCCGACCGGATCGAGTCCGCCGGCGCGGAGCTGGTGCCGTGCACCTCCACGCTGCCCGTCGCGGACAACGACTGGCCTGCCGATCCCATCGCCGCGGCAAGCCTCTTCCTGGACAACGCCGTCCAAGCGCTCCCCCAACTACGAGCCGCCTACGACGACGATCCGGCCGACCTGTACCTCTACGACATCGGCGCCTATGCCGCGCGCGCCCTCGCCGAGGCGCAGGGCCGTACCCTCGTGCAGCTGTCCCCGACATTCGTCAGCTGGGACGGCTACCAGGAGGAAGTCGCGGCGCAGCTGCGGAAGCTGCCGGGCGCCGACGCGTACCGGGACAGGTTCGCGCGGTGGCTCGCCGGGTGCGGGGCGAGCACCACGGACGTGGGCACGTTCTCCGGCCCACCCGCCCGTGCCCTCGCCCTGATCCCGCGAGCGATGCAGCCGCACGCCGACCGAGTCGACACCGACACGGTGACCTTCGTCGGCCCTTGCTTCGACACCCGAGCGGACACGGACGGCTGGACCCGCCCGACGGCCGCGGACAACGTCCTGCTGATCTCGCTCGGTTCGGCGTACACGCGCCGGCCCGCGTTCTACCGCCAGTGCATCGCCGCCTTCGGCGACCTGCCCGGCTGGCACGTCGTACTCCAGATCGGCACGTACACCGACCCCGAGGAACTCGGCACCATCCCGCCCAACGTCGAGGTGCACTCCTGGGTCCCGCAGCGGGCGGTCCTGGAAAGGGCCGACGCCTTCGTCACCCATGCCGGCATGGGCGGCTGCGGCGAAGGGCTCCTCGCCGGCGTTCCCATGATCGCCGTGCCGCAGGGTGCCGAGCAGTTCATGAACGCCGACCGACTCGTGGAACTCGGCGTCGCCCGCCGGGTGGACACCGCCGACGCCACCGCCGAGACCCTCCGCGCGGCCCTGAACGACCTGGTCACAGATCCGGAACGCCTGGACCGATCCGTGCAGTTGCAGGCCGCCGCCCGGGCCGAGGGCGGCACCTCGCGCGCTGCTGACCTCATCGAGGACATCCTGGCCGCCAACGAGGACCTCGCGCCCTGACAGCTCCTCCAGTCAGCCGAGCAAGGGTTCCGGGCCCTTCCGGCCCGGCCGCGGACGTGGGCCACTGACCTGCCCGCCACAGCGGAAGTGATCAAAAAGGCCCCCGGGCCATGCGCCGATCATGTGCCGATCACGCCCCGATCCCCCGGAAGTCGGGCGGCGAGCGGCGGGGTAGCGGCGGGCCATGGGCGGGGTGGCCGGCCGGAGCTCGGGGACGTCAGCCCTGCGCTTGCGTCGGCGTCGGCGGCGTCGGCAACGTTAGGATAACGGCCCCGTCCTCGGTGATGGCGATCGTGTGCTCGCTGTGTGCCGCTCGACAGCCCGTCGCGCTTCGGAGCGTCCAGCCATCGGCGTCGACGACCAGTTCGGCGGTGTCGGCCATGACCCACGGCTCCAGCGCCAGCAGGAGTCCGGGGCGGAGTTTGTAGCCGCGGCCGGGTCGCCCGGTGTTCGCGACGTGCGGGTCCTGGTGCATCGTCGATCCGATGCCGTGCCCTCCGAATTCAGTGTTGATCTTGTATCCGGCCTGCCCGAGGACGGTGCCGATGGCGTGCGAGATGTCGCCGATGCGGGCTTCGGGGCCGGCGGCGGCGATCCCCGCGGCCAGTGCGCGTTCGGTCGCCTTGATCATCGCGATGCTCTCCGCGGGCTGCGCGTCGCCGACGACGAAGCTGATGGCGGCATCGGCCGCGACTCCCCGCCGGGAGACGGCAAGGTCGAGTGTGAGCAGGTCACCGTCGGCGAGCGTGTAGTCGTAGGGGCGTCCGTGGAGCACCGCATCGTTGACGGCCGTGCAGATGTAGTGGCCGAACGGGCCGCGCCCGAAGGACGGCGCGTAGTCGACGTAGCAGGACGAGGCCCCCGCCTCGACGATCATGGTCTTGGCCCACCGGTCGATGTCCAGGAGATTCGCGCCGACCGCGCTCCGGCCCTTCAGTGTGTGCAGGATGTCTGCGACCAGAGCGCCCGCGTCTCGCGCCCGGGCCAGCTGGGCGGGGTTCAGAATCTCGATCATGTGCCGCTTCTCTCCATGGAACCAATAACTATACCGGTAAAACTATACCGGTATTTAAATGGTGCCTGAGTGTCCGTCGGCAGGGTGATCGACCCTCTGGTCGCCTCCTCGCATCAGCCGGTCAGAGGAGCGGGGCCGTGAGCTTGCGGTCCCGCTCCGGGGTGTCGCGTGCGCCGTGGGCGGCGAGGCTGCAGGCCACCGTGTCGGAGCCGAGGAGATAGCTGGTGCGGTACGGGTACTGGACGAAGGTGGTCCAACGGGTGCCGAGCGGCTGGTCGGCCGCCTTGCGGCGCAGCGGCTCCCGGCAGAGCCGTGCCGCCGATTCCCGTACGTCCCGGTCCGAGAGGAGGTCGCCGGTCAGCCTCAGCACGGTGACGAGCTGGGCGTCGTGGGGGCGATGGCAGGCGCGCCGGGTGACCGTGCCGGGCGCGGACCGGTCGAAGTCGAAGCACTCACCCGCCCGGAGCCGGTCGTAGGGCAGGGCGGACGGCGCGGGGTCGGGGCGGCGCTCGGGGCGCCTGGTCGCCGTCGAGGCGGAGGGCGACACCCCGGAAGGGGCCGAGGCCGACGACGGTGCCGTGGCAGAAGCCGTGGCCGAGGGGGCGGCGGGGGAAGCGGAGGGCGAGGCGGGGGCGGTGGGCGAGGGCCGGCGCGTGGCGATCCCGCCCAGCGGGGCGGGCTCCTGCGCGCCGGCCTGCGTCGTCCGATCGGTCCGGCCGGCCGCGTCGGCCCGGCCGGCCTTCGCGTCCCCCGGCGGCGTTCGGCCACCCGCGTCACGGCTCACGACCAGCGCGGCCGCCGCCAGGGCGACCGCGAGGACGAGCAGGACCGGCAGGAAGAGGTTCCGCAGGGGCGACGAGGGGTCGGCGGAGAACGGGGCCATACGGACCAGGGTCACCCGAGAACGGCCGGCTCGCCTACTCTGCGGGCAAGTTGCAGCAGGTCTCGTACAGAACCGTGACAATCACTCCCCGCGCCACGACTGTTCACGTCGTCGTCTCTGTGCTATCGAACGCATCCCCCACCAGCGCGGGTCGCAGGGCGTCAGCGCCTCGGCGTTCGCGGCCCGGGCTTGCGCGTGACGGTGCCGGAACCGCCCCCGCCGCCGGCGTCGCGGGCCCGGCGGGACTTTCCGGACGCGCCCTAGAGGCCCAGCTGGCGTTCGGCGGCCTCGACCGTCTGGGCGAGGAGGACCGCGATCGTCATGGGGCCCACTCCGCCCGGGACCGGGGTGATCAGGGAGGCCCGTTCGGCGGCGGACGCGAAGTCGACGTCGCCGACGTTGCCCGGGTTGTAGCCGGCGTCGATGACGACCGCGCCGGGCTTGATGTCCTCGCCCTTGAGGAAGTTCGGCTTCCCGACCGCGGCGACCAGGACGTCCGCCTCGCGGACGACGGAGGGGAGGTCGGTGGTACGGGAGTGGCAGTACGTCACGGTGGCGTCGCGGCCGAGCAGGAGCAGGCCCGCGGGCTTGCCCAGGATCGCGGAACGGCCGACGACGACGGCGCGCTTGCCGCTCAGAGCGACCTCGTACGCGTCGAGCAGCCGCATGATCCCGCCGGGCGTGCAGGAGACGAAGCCGGGCAGTCCGAAGCCCATCGCCGCGAACGAGGCCATGGTGACGCCGTCGACGTCCTTCGCGGGGGCTATCGCCTCGAAGGCGGCGCGCTCGTCGATGTGCGGGCCGACGGGGTGCTGCAGGAGGATGCCGTGGACCTCGGGGTCCTCGGAGAGCGCGGTGATCGCGGCGACCAGTTCCGCCGTCGTGGTGGAGGCGGGCAACTCCACGTGGCGGGAGCGGATTCCGGCCTTCGCGCAGCGGTTCTGCTTCATCCGTACGTAGGTGACGGAGGCCGGGTCCTCGCCGACGAGGACGGTCGCGAGGCAGGGCGTGACGCCGGTGCGGCGGGTGATCTCGGCGGCGCGGACGGCGGTCTCCTCGACCGTACGGCGGGCGAGCGCGGTGCCGTCCATGAGGGCGGCGGTGCTGCTGGGGGTAGCGCTGACACGGGACACAAGCCACTCCTGGGCGTCATCGAGAACACGGTCGATCGCCCAGGCGCACGGCAGCGCGGTTCCGCGCGGGTGC
The DNA here is from genome assembly GCF_055587165.1 of Streptomyces sp. NPDC048353. Taxonomy (NCBI): domain Bacteria; kingdom Bacillati; phylum Actinomycetota; class Actinomycetes; order Kitasatosporales; family Streptomycetaceae; genus Streptomyces; species Streptomyces sp. NPDC048353. Next base: position 253,993 of record NZ_JBVJGU010000006.1, read on the forward strand.
GCGGTGTCCACGGAGCCGCTCCCCGGTGGTGATCCACCTCAAGCGCCAGTCACGGCCCGCGCCCACTCTACGCGAGGGCCCCGGAACGGCTCCGTGCCAGGCGCTCGACCCCCCGCCGAACCCCTCGACATCACGCCGAAGCAGGGCCCCTCGCCTCTCCGCACGTCCGCCCCGGGAATGCGCAAGGTGAGACGTAACAATGCGTACATTGACGGGGAACGGGCCTGCTGCCAGGATCCTGCTTGTGAGCCAGTCCGAGGATTTCGTAGCGCGCCTGCACGTCGATCTGCGACGCCAGGCCAGCGCCATCTGTGCCGCCTGTCGATAGACCCCGCGGCCCCTTTCCTCTCCTCCCATGCCCCGGCCCGACCGGGCAGGTGAACGCTCGCGGGACCGCACGTCCGTACTCCGTCATAGCTCATGTCCCGCCCGGAACAGCCCGCATCGCGTCAGGCGTCCCACCCGTGCGCGCCTCGTGAACGACGGCGCGCACCGCGCCCCGCGGACTCCCGTGTGACAGGACATTCCGACGGTTGAATTCCCCCGAATTCCGTCGGCCCCTTACTGCCGTTTTTCGTCTATCCCCGCACCGGCACACCTCGGGCGATTTCCCCTGCCCTTTTTCGCGCCCCGGCCGATTCCTTCGTTCAGCACCTCCGATCCCGAACAGGACCTTCCATGGCCCCGACCGCATCGACCCGACGACAATTCCTCACCCTTCTCGGCCTGTCCGCCGCCGCCGTCGGCTGCGGCACGGCCCTGGGCGGCGGTTCCTCCACCACGGGGCAGACCAGGACGCTCCGTTATCAGGGGTGGGCGGGCACGGTCACCCTGCCGGAACTGGCCGCGGACCTCGGCTATCTGGAGGACGTGAAGCTGGAGTGGGTCGGCAACACCATCAGCGGTCCGCAGGACATCCAGTCCGCGGCCACCGGCCAGACCGACTTCGGTGGCGCGTTCAACGGCGCCGTGGTCAAGCTCGCCGCGAACAACAGCCCCGTCAAGGCCGTCATCAGCTACTACGGCGCCGACAAGCACGCGTACAACGGCTACTACGTCCTCGCCGACAGTCCCCTCCGCTCGGCGCGTGACCTGCCGGGCAAGAAGGTCGGGATGAACACCCTCGGCGCCCACGCCGAGGCGATGCTCGACATCTACCTACGACGCGCCGGCCTGTCCGCGGCGGAGGCGGGCAAGGTCGAACCGCTGGTCGTGCCCCCGGTCAACACCGAGCAGTCGCTGCGCCAGAGGCAGATCGACGTGGCCGTGCTCGGCGGCATCCTGCGTGACAAGGCGCTGGCCACGGGCGGCATACGGCCGCTGTTCACGGACTTCCAGCTGCTCGGGGCGTTCAGCGCCGGCACGTTCGTGATGACGGACCGCTTCCTGGAGCGGAATCCGGACACGGCAAGGACGTTCGTCACCGGAGTGGGCAAGGCCATCGAGTGGTCCCGAACCACCCCCCGGGCCGAGGTCGTCGCCCGGATGACGGAGATCGTCGAGAAGCGCGGCCGCAACGAGGACAGCACGCCCCTGAAGTACTGGCAGTCCTTCGGTGTCGCCGAGAAGGCGGGGCTGATCACCGGCAAGGAACTCCAGCTGTGGATCGACTGGCTGGCCGAGCGCGGGGACATCGACCGGGGCCGCGTGAAGCTCGCGGATCTGTACACCAACGAGTTCAACGCCGCCGCCGGCACCCGGTGGCCGTCCGCCGCCACCTCGGCCCCGGCCGCTCAGGGAAGGAGCTGATCCCCCGTGACACAGCCCACCGCCGCCCCGCCGAAGATCGCTTTCGAGGGCGTACGCAAGACCTTTCCGCTCAAGGGCGGGAGCACGGAACTGGCCGCGCTCGACGGCGTGGACCTGGAGATCGCGGCCGGCGAGTTCGTCGTGGTCGTCGGCCCCAGCGGCTGCGGCAAGTCGACGCTCCTCGACCTGCTCGCCGGTCTCACCCGCCCCGACGGCGGCCGGGTCCTCCTGGACGGGGAACCGGTGACCGGGCCCGGCCTCGACCGCGGCATCGTCTTCCAGCAGTACGCGCTGCTGCCCTGGCGCACCGCGCAGGGGAACGTCGAGTTCGGCCTGGAGGCGACCGGGGTCCCCCGGCGCGAACGCGCCCGCCGGGCCCGGGAGTTCCTCGATCTGGTCGGCCTCTCCGGGTTCGAGTCGCGGCACCCGCACGAGCTGTCGGGCGGGATGCGGCAGCGGGTGGCGATCGCCCGCAGTCTCGCGTACGACCCCGACGTCCTGCTGATGGACGAGCCGTTCGCCGCGCTCGACGCCCAGACGCGGGAGTCCCTCCAGGACGAACTGCTCCGCATCTGGGAGCGCACCGGCAAGACGATCGTCTTCATCACGCACGGCATCGAGGAGGCCGTCTACCTGGGCGGCCGGGTGGCGGTCATGACGTCCCGGCCCGGCCGCATCAAGCAGGTGGTGCCGATCGAGTTCACCTCCCGCACCGCGACGGACGACCTGCGCTCCAGCCCCGAGTTCGCACGCCACCGGCACGAGATCTGGTCCCTGCTGCACGACGAGGTGGCCAAGGCCCAGCAGGAAGAGAAGGAAGGTGTCACCGTATGAGCCCCGCGACCGGTACGCGCACCCCCACCGAGCAGTCCGTGACCCCGACCGACACCACCGCCCCGACCGCGGCGACCGGCCCGACCGAGACCGCCGACACCGCCGCCCCGACCGTGGCCGCCGGGACAACCGGCCCGACCGAGACCGCCGAGACCACCGGCCCGACCGTGGCCGCCGGGACAACCGGCCCGACCGAGACCGCCGAGACCACCGGCCCGACCGTGGCCACCGGCCCGACCGTGGCCGCCGGGACGGCCGAAGCGGTGGCCGAGGCGGCGGCGGACGCGGTCTCCACGCCGCGGAAGGCCGCGGCGGCGGGAGCCCTCCGCGCGCCGCACGGCGGGGCCGCTGCCGCACGGGCCACCGGACGCCGCGCGGTCCGCCTCCTGCGGACCGCCGCCGTCAAGTCGGTGGCGGTCCTCGGGCTCCTCCTGCTCTGGGAGACCGCGCCCCGCCTCGATCTGGTCGACCGCACCTTCCTGCCGCCGTTCAGCGAGATCGCCACGGCCTGGTGGCAACTTGCCGCCGACGGGCAGCTCGCGGAGAACACCGGGGCCAGCCTGACGCGGTCGTTCAGCGGCTTCGGCATCGCCGTGGCCGTGGCCGTCCCGCTCGGCCTGCTGATCGGCTGGTACAAGCCCGTCGCGAACGTCCTCGGCCCGCTGCTGGAACTCTTCCGCAACACCGCCGCGCTCGCCCTGCTCCCGGTCTTCGTCCTGCTGCTCGGGATCGGCGAGACGTCCAAGATCTCCATCGTCGTCTACGCCTGCACCTGGCCGATCCTGCTCAACACCATCAGCGCCGTACGCCATGTCGATCCGACGCTCCTGCGGCTGGCGAAGTCGATGGACCTGTCGGCGCCGCGCCTGTTCCAGAAGGTGATCCTGCCCGCCTCGGTGCCCGTCGTCTTCACCGGCATCCGGCTGGCCGGAGCGGTGTCCATCCTGGTGCTGGTCGCGGCCGAGATGATCGGCGCCAAGGCCGGGCTCGGCTATCTGATCAACGCGTCGCAGTACAACTTCGCGATCCCGCAGATGTACGCGGGGATCATCACCATCTCGGCCATCGGCGTGGCCTTCAACCAACTCCTCGTGGCCGTGGAGCGACGGCTCAGCTCCTGGCGCCTGCCCGCCTGACGGCCCGCCCCGCCATCCCGCCCCGTAAGGGCCGCGCGCCCTCCCCTCTCACGCCTAGGACCACCATGCCCGCCACACCCCCGCCCCGCCGGCTGCACCTCAACGCCTTCCTGATGAACGCCGGCCACCACGACGCCGCCTGGCGGCACCCGCTGACCCAGCCGGAGCGGGTCACCGACCTCGCCTACTTCCAGCAGCTCGCCCGGACCGCCGAGCGCGGCAGACTCGACTCGATCTTCTTCGCGGACGGCCTGGCGCTGTGGGGCAACGTGCGCCACAACGCGCTCGGCGGCTTCGAGCCGCTGACCCTGCTGTCCGCGCTGGCCGCGGTGACCGAGCGCGTCGGCCTGATCGCCACCGTCTCCACCACCTTCAACGAACCGTTCCACACCGCCCGCAAGTTCGCCTCCCTCGACCACATCAGCGGGGGCCGTGCGGGCTGGAACATCGTCACCTCCGGGACGGTGAACGAGGCCCGCAACTTCGGGCAGGAGGAACACCTCGAGCACGGCCTGCGCTACGAACGGGCCCGGGAGTTCGTCGAGGTTGCCACCAAGCTGTGGGACAGCTGGGAGGACGACGCGATCCTGCTCGACCGCGAGCGCGGCCTCTACGCCGACACCGACAAGGTGCGGGAGATCGACCACCGCGGTCCGTACTTCGGTGTCCGGGGTCCGCTGAACGTGCCGCGCTCCCCGCAGGGCCACCCGCTGCTCGTGCAGGCCGGGTCGTCCGAGGACGGCAAGGAGTTCGCCGCCCGGTACGCCGAGGCCGTGTTCACCGCGCAGCAGACACTCGCCGACGGACAGACCTTCTACAAGGACCTCAAGAGCCGGCTGGCCCGCTACGGCCGCGACGAGAACGCACTGAAGATCCTCCCCGGCATCTGCCCCGTCATCGGATCCACCGAGGCGGAGGCCCGCGCCCTGGAGCGGGAGCTGACCGACCTCCAGGTGCCGGAGTACGGGCTCGCCCAGCTGTCGGGGATGCTCGGCACGGACCTGACCGGACTGCCCCTGGACGGTCCGTTGCCCGACCTGCCCGAGGAGCGGGACATCAACGGCAACAAGAGCCGCTTCACGCTCGTCGCCGAACTGGCCCGGCGCGACGGCCTGTCACTGCGCGCACTCATCGCCCGGCTCGGCGGCGGTCGCGGCCACCGGGTCTTCGCGGGGACACCCGAGCAGATCGCCGACCAGCTGCAGGAGTGGTTCACCGAAGGCGCGGCCGACGGCTTCAACATCATGCCGCCGCACCTCCCGGGCGGGCTCGACGACTTCGTCGACCAGGTCGTCCCGATCCTCCAGCGTCGGGGCCTGTTCCGTACGGAGTACACCGGCCGCACCCTCCGCGACCACTACGGGCTGCCGCGGCCCGCCAACCGGCTGGCCGCCGGCGCGTAGCACACCCGACCCCACCCCCCACACCCCAACGCCGCTGCGTCGCACCCACCACCGCAGCCCCCGTGAAAGGACACCGCACCCATGACCACCAGCAGCACCGCGTTCGACATCCGGAGGATCGGCGGCCGGATCGGCGCCGAGATCCTCGGCGTGGACCTCTCCGGCGAGCTCGCGCCCGCCGTCGTGGCCGAGATCGACTCGGCACTCCTCGAGCACAAGGCGCTCGTCTTCCGGAGCCAGAACCTGGACGACGCCGGCCAGCTCCGCTTCGCCGCCCTCTTCGGCGAGCTGACCAGCGCGCACCCGACCGTGCCGTCCGTCGACGGTCAGCCGGGCATCCTGCCCGTCGACGGCGAGGAGGGCGTCCGCGCCAACCGGTGGCACACCGACGTCACCTTCGTCCGTACGCCCCCGAAGGCGTCCACGCTGCGGGGCATCGTGGTCCCGCCCTACGGCGGCAACACCCTGATCGCCGACTCGGGTGCCGCGTACCGCGATCTGCCCGAGCCGCTGCGCGAGCTGGCGGACCGGCTGTGGGCGGTGCACACCAACGACTACGACTACGCCGCGCCGAAGAGCGAGAAGGCGGCCGAGCACCGCAAGCGGTTCGTGTCCCGGAAGTACCGCACCGCCCATCCGGTCGTCCGTGTCCACCCCGAGACCGGGGAGCGCGGTCTCTTCATCGGCGGCTTCGCGCAGAGCATCGTCGGTCTCGGCCCGTCGGACTCCCGCGACCTGCTGCGCATCTTCCAGTCGTACGTCACCCGTCCGGAGAACATCGTGCGGGTGGTGTGGGCGCCCGGCGACGTCGTCCTCTTCGACAACCGCATCACCCAGCACTACGCCCCGGACGACTACGGCGACCTGCCCCGTCTGCTGCACCGGGTGACGGTCGCCGGTGATGTCCCCGTCGGCGTCGACGGCGAGCGCAGCCGGGTCCTGGAGGGCGACGACGCCTCCCACTACACGCCCGCCGCGGCCTGAGAGAACACCGTCGCCGGGCGGGGCTCCGCGCCCCGCCCGGCGACGGTGTGCGCGCCGCCCCTCAGGGCTCCTGCCACAGGGTGGTCGGGGCCTCTTTGCGTACGACCGGGGCGATCTCGTCGGCGAAGCGGCGCAGTTGCTCGATCTGTTCCGGCAGGGCCAGCCCCGAACCGTCGACGGTGACCGACTGCAGGTCGTGGCGGTAGGCCTGGTGGAAGCCGAGGATCTTGTCGATGATCTGCTGCGGGCTGCCGATGAGGTGCGGGCCGTCGGCGACGGCCTCCTCGACGGTGCGGAACGGCGTGTTGTATCCGGGCCTGCCCTCGAGCCTCGGATCGTACGTCTGCCGGACCCGCGCTTCGTAGTAGTCCTTGAAGCGGGCGACGGCCTCCTGGGTCGTGTCCGCGATGAAGAGCCCGCCCGAACCGGCGCCGACGTAGGCGGTGCGCGGATCGTGCCCGTGCGCCTCGAACCGCTCCCGGTAGTGGTCGATGAGGCGGGCGTACGCCCGGCGGGGCTGGATGGCGTTGGCGCTGAAGAGCGGATCGCCGTGCTCGGCGGCGAGTTCGGGCGAGTCGAGGCTGGTGGCCGAGCCGTGCCAGACGCGCGGCGGCCGGCCGCCGTAGGGGCGGGGAACGGTCGTGACGTCCTTCAGTGGCGCGCGGAACCGGCCGTGCCAGCTGACGTTCTCCTCGCGCCACAGCCGGCGCAGCAGCCGGTACTTCTCGGCCTGGTACTCCCACTGGAGCTTTTCGTCGAGCCCGAAGAGGTCGAAGTGGCCCTTCTCGGCTCCCTTGCCGATGACGAGCTCGATCCGGCCGCGGGAGAGCTGGTCGAGGGTGGCGTAGTCCTCGGCGACCCGGACGGGATCCAGGACGGCCACGACGGTGACTCCCGTGAGCAGCCTGATGCGGGTGGTACGGGCGGCCAGGGCGCCGAGCAGGACCGTGGGGCTGGAGGAGAGGAAGGCGCCGGCGTGGCGCTCTCCGACGGCGTACGCGTCGAAGCCGAGCTCCTCGGCCACGACGCCGGTGTCGACGACGTCGGCGAGCCGGTCGGCGGCGGACCCGAGGGCGCCGGTCAGCGGATGCGCGGCGTGGCCGACGATGGTCAGGACCTGGAATCTCACGTGGGACCTCCGGAGCGGAGTGGATCGGGGCGGGGTGGGTCGGGGCGGGGAAGCGGGACGCGGTCCTGGCCCGCGGCGCGGGGAGGCGGGGCGCCGCGACGGCCTTCGGGACGACGCGCGAAGAGGGCGAAGCGCGGAGGCCGGCGCCTGGAGGGCGCCGGCCGGGTGCGGGGGTCGACCGGATGCGGGGGTCGACCGGGTTCACGGTCGCTTGTGCTCGGGAGGGTTGACGCGCGAGGTCTCGATCGCGGAGGGGCCGGTGCCCCACTTCTCGAGGATCCGGGCGTAGGTGCCGTCCTCGATCAGCTGGTTGACGGCGGCCTGGAAGGCGGGGGTGAGCGGGGAGCCCTTCTTGAACGCGAAGCCGACGTCGAGCCGGTGGAACTCGCCGAGGAACGCGGTCTGCGAGGCGGGCTGGGCCGCCTGGTGGCGGAGGCCGTTGATGGTGGACATCACCACGTCGATCCGGCCCTGCTGCAGGGCGGTGACGGTGGCGCCGTTCTCGGAGTACACCTTCACGTCGTACGGCTTCTTGCCGGCCTTGGCGCAGACGCCCTTCTGCTCGGCGAGCGTGGTCTCGAAGGTGGTGCCGGCCCCGGTTCCGATGGTGAGCCCGCACAGCTGGGTGAGGTCGGTGACCTTCGTCCCGAGGGCGGTGTTGCCCTTGCGGACCGCGAAGCCCTGGCCGTCGTTGACGTAGGTGACGAAGTCGATGGTCTTCAGCCGCGCGGCGGTGACGCCGAAGTTTCCGGTGCCGAGGTCGTACTTCCCGCTGCCGAGGGCGGGCAGGATCGTCTCGAACGAGGCGATCTGGCGCTCCAGGCGGATGCCGAGGACCTTGGCGACGGCGTCGGCGAGGTCGATGTCCTGACCGGCGGGCGGCTTGTCGGAGCCGTTCGGGTAGTAGGCGCCGGGCGGGAAGCCGACGCTGCTGCCGACCCGCAGGGTGCCCTTCGTCCGGACGTCGGCGGGCAGCAGGGCGGCGGCGGCATCCACCTTCCGGACGGCGGCGACCGGGTCGTCGCCCGGCGCGGAGGACGCCACCGCGCCCGTCGGCGTCGCCCCGCCGGAGCCGCAGGCGGTCAGGGCCAGCAGGGACGGCAGTACGACGGCAGCCAGGCGCGGCCGAAGCCGGCGTCTGCCGCGGGTGCGCGCACTCCGGGCGTGCGGATCGGATCCGGCGTCGGTGGCGGTGATGGCGGAGGGCTGGACGGGCATGACGGGATGGCCTTTCCTCGGTCTGCGGTGGGTGTGGGCGCCGGGGCGGCCCCGCGCGGGCAGGGCGGGGCGACCCTCGGCACGGCCGTTGGCTGTCGACGCGTCGATGTGACGGCGTGTCGATGTGTCGATGTGACGGCGTGTCGGGGCAGGGGGAGAACAGGGGCGTGGCGGGTGTGATGACGCCGAGGACGGGGCCTCGGGCGGACAGGGGCGGCGGCAGCGCGCGTCCGGGGTCGTAGAACCGTACGTCTGCCGGTCAGAGCCGGTGTACGACGGGATTACGCAGGGAGAGCTCGGCCCGCGACGGGGTCACCGAGGGAGGGAAGGGCCGATCGGACAGCCCGCTGCCGAGTCAGGCGCAACACGCCGCGGACCACACCCGACCGAAGTCGATGTGGTCGCGCGTGACCAGTCGCCGCTCAGCGTTCATGCGGCCAATTGACCATGTCCCACGGGATTCCGTCAACCACCGCCCGGATGCCGGACGGGTCGTGAACGTCCTTTTCTGAAAGGGTGGTTGACACGGGCTCACGGTCGGCGCATACGATCGGTGGCGGAGCGGTGCCCCCTTCCGGGGCGGCTGCCGCTCCGGCCGCGTTGAGGGACGCGGCCCCGTGATGACGCCGAGGCTCCGGCCGCGCCGTACGCCTGCCGTCGCCGCGCCTGCACGAGCCGCACGGCGCCCGCGTACGCGTGCCACCGGGTGGGCCGCCGATGCCGTCCACGCCGCATGTCCCTCGCCCCTGGAGTGCCTCCCATGGTCTCGCCTTCCCCCGTCACGCCCGCCGACCCCGCGGCCGTCCCGACCGCCGGACCACCGAAGGACGACAGTCCGCCCCTCGGCCCGCACCCCGGCGAGCCGCCCGCTCCCCGCACCGCCGTCGAGGACCTGCCGCGGATCGTGCCGCGCCGGCGCGTCGGCCGCCGGCTGACCGCGGCCGCCGCCCTGCTCGTCTTCGCCCTGCTGGTGGACTCCGTCGTCCGCAACCAGGCCTTCCAATGGGAGGTGGTGGGGCGGTACTTCACCACGGGCGCCGTCCTCGACGGGCTGCTGCTGACGCTGTGGCTGACCGGCGTCGTGATGGTCCTCGGGTTCCTCCTGGGCACCCCGCTGGCGGTGATGCGGCTGTCCGGCAATCCGGTGCTGCGGACCCTGAGCTGGGGCTACGTCTGGATCTTCCGGTCCACCCCGCTGCTGGTGCAGCTGTTGTTCTGGTTCAACATCGGCGCCCTCTACCCCACCCTCGGCCTCGGCATCCCGTACGGACCGCAGTTCGTCTCCGTCCAGACGGTCAACCTGCTCGGCCCCACCCTCACCGCCGTCATCGGACTGACCCTGCACGAGGCCGCCTACGCCGCCGAGGTGGTGCGCGGCGGCATCCTCTCCGTGGACTCCGGCCAGACCGAGGCCGCCCAGGCGCTCGGGCTCGGCAGACGGCGCACCCTGCGCCGGATCGTCGTCCCCCAGGCGATGCGCTCCATCGTGCCGACCGCCGGGAACATGCTCATCGGCACGTTAAAGGGCACCAGCATCGTCAGCGTGCTCGCCGTACACGACCTGCTCTACAGCGTGCAGCTCGTCTACAACCAGACGTACCAGGTCATCCCCCTGCTGCTGGTGGCCACCGTCTGGTACGTCGCCGTGACGACGGTGCTCAGCGCGGGCCAGTTCTACGTCGAGCGGTACTACGCGCGCGGAGCCGCCCGCGCCCTGCCGCCCACCCCGTGGCAGCGGCTCCGGGTCCACCTGGCCGTGCTCCGCGCCCGGCTGCGCGCCCTGACCGCCGCCGACGCCCGGCCGGCGGTCGGCGGGGACCGGTGAGCGCAGGGGCCTCGCTCGCCGCCTTCGGCGCAGGCTCTCCCCGTACGGACCCACCCGAGGATGCCGGGAGGCGGTGGCGGCCCGGTCGTGTCCCGTCAGGAATGCCCGGACCGGTCGCCGCGGGTCCAGAGGCAGAACGGATGGCCCGCCGGGTCCGTCAGGACGCACACGTCGTCCTGCGGCTGGAACGCGGCCCGCGTCGCGCCCAGGGCGAGGGCGTGCCCGACGGCGGCCGGAAGGTCGTCCGCCTCGATGTCGAGATGGGACATCATCTGCTGCTCGGTGCGGGTCGACGGCCAGCGCGGCCGGACGAACTCCGGCTCGGTCTGGAACGAGAGCCCGGCGCCTCCCCCGGGCGGGGCCAGCGTGACCCAGCCCGGCTCGTCGTCCTTCACCGGCCAGCCCAGCAGCGCGGCGTAGAAGGCCGCCAGCTCGCGGGCATCGGGCGCGTCGAGCACGGTCGCGGTCAGGGAGCGGCGCGGTGCTGGTTCCATGTCAGTCGGCTACCCGCGTTCCGGCGCCGCAGCCCCTTGACCGGACGTGCGCGGGCCCCGGCCGCCTGCTCGCGGTCGGGGCCCGTGCGGGTGCGCGCCGGACGCGCGCGGCCGGGATGCCCGGCCGGACACCGCCTGCGGTGTGTGCGGCCGGGCACCCCTTGCCGTGTGTTCAGCGGGTGACGACGTGCCGTTCGTTCGGGACGCAGTGCGTCATGGTGAGGCCCTCGACGTCACGCGGCGGGTTGTCGCCGAGGTTCTCCAGGCGCTTGCGGTCGTCGTCCGTCAGGGTCTGACTTGCCAGCGGCTCCAGGTGGGAGACGTCGGACGGTGCGATGCCGAGGCCTTCGCCGACGCGCAGGCCCAGCTCGTTCTCCACCAGCAGGAAGTGCCAGACCATGCGCTCCTGCACGGCCCGGTCGCACTGGGAGATCAGCGTGACGAAGTTGCCGACCAGGTCGTCACGCTCCCACTCCTCCAGCAGCCGGAAGCGCTGGCCCGCCTGCAGGTAGTCGTTGGTCCGCGGGATGCGCTTGCGCGTGAGCCGGCCCTGGATCTCGGGCCCCTGGTCGTCGTGCGTCGGGTACTGCGCCTCCCGCAGGCCGCCGGTGATCGACGGCTCGTAGTTGACCTCCGGGTTCTCGCCCCGGCCGTCGACCGCGTACGCCATGAAGCCGTCGCGCTGGTTGGTGCGGACGTCGGCGTTCTTGGCCTGGTTGACGGGGAGCTGGAGGTAGTTCGGCCCGACGCGGTAGCGCTGGGTGTCGCTGTACGAGAACGTACGGCCGACCAGCATCTTGTCGTCGGAGAAGTCCAGACCGTCGACGAGGACACCGGTGCCGAAGGCGATCTGGTCGTTCTCGGCGAAGTAGTTGTCCACCGTGCGGTCGAGGACCATCCGGCCGACCGGGCGGGGCGGGAAGTCCTGCTCGGGCCAGGTCTTGGTGTCGTCGAGCGGGTCGAAGTCCAGCTCGGGGTGGTCGTGGTCGTCCATCATCTGGACCAGCAGCTCCCACTCGGGGTGGTCGCCGCGGCGGATCGCCTCGTACAGGTCCTTCGTGGCGTGGCCGAGGTTCTCCGCCTGGACGTTGGCCGCGTCCTCCTCGGTCATGCTGCGGACGCCCTGCTTGGGCATCCAGTGGTACTTGACCAGGACGGTCCTGCCCTCGTCGTTGACCCACTTGTAGGTGTTCACGCCGAAGCCCTGCATGTGCCGGTAGTCGGCCGGGATGCCGCGGGGGCTGAAGAGGTTCATCAGCATGTGCATGGACTCGGGGGTCTGCGACATGAAGTCGAAGATCCGGGAGGGCTTCTGCTCGTGCGAGACGGGGTCCGGCTTGAGCGCGTGGATCACGTCGGGGAACTTCACGGCGTCCCGGATGAAGAAGACCCCGAGGTTGTTGCCGACCAGGTCCCAGTTGCCGTCCTCGGTGTAGAACTTCACCGCGAAGCCCCGGGGGTCGCGGGCGGCCTCGGAGGAGTCGCGTCCGCCGATGACGGTCGAGAAGCGGACCGCCACGTCCGTGCGCTTGCCGCGCTCCTGGAACAGCTTGGCCCGGGTGAAGCGGTTGATCGGCTCGTCGCCCCAGGCGCCGTACGCCTCGAAGTAGCCGTACGTGGTGACGCCGCGGGCGTGGACCACGCGCTCGGGGATGCGCTCGCGGTCGAAGTGGCTGATCTTGTCCAGGAAGTGGTAGTTCTCCAGGGTGGCCGGGCCCCGGGCGCCGACCGTGCGCTGGTTCTGGTTGTCGTAGATCGGATGACCTTGGCGGTCGGTGAGGACCGGGCGGTCGTCGTCGGGCGGGGATCCCATGCTTGATACGTCAGTCACGGCCGGCTCCTTCGAAAGGTTGCGCGTGGCAGCGGCGCCGCCTCGGCGCACGGCCGACCGGCGCGGCTGCCTCCTGGTACCCGCACTATCGATCCTCACGCAGCCGGAGGACGTTCGCACGCGCGGCCGCCTCCGGCGGGAACCACTCTCCCGGGGCGATCGGGGGGCCGTACGGGCGTCGTCCCGACGGCGGAGCCCCGCCGCCCGGGGCTCGGACGAGCCGGGTGTACGGAGGGTGGCGCGGACTTCTCGTACGGTCGCGGGCTTCTCGTACGGTGGCCGGCTTCTCGTACGGTCGCGGGCCTCTCATACGGTCACGGGGCGTCTGCCGTGGCCGTGCCGGGCGGGCCGCGGAAACCGGTCCGCTCAGGCGGCGGGCGGGCCGGGGTGGGGGCCGACGAGGCGGAGGAAGCGGTCCGGGAGGGCGTGCAGCCAGCCGGCGCGCTCGCCGGCGATCTCCTTCAGCCGGGCGTCGTCGCTGCGGGCGACGAGGTGGCCCCGGTAGCGCTCGCCGAAGCGGGCGTACTCCTGGTGCAGGGTGCGCAGCGCCTCCGCGACACTGCGCTCGGGGGCGTCGACGAGCCGGGCGAGGGCGGTGGTGTGCTGTTTCCACCGTCCTTCGACGGCCTGCCGGAGCAGGTCGTCGAGTGCGCCGGCCCGGCCGATGACGCGGAGCAGTTCGTCCGGTTCGAGGTCGAGGGCGTCGGCGAGCAGCACGGTCTGGACGTCGGTCCCGCTCCAGTGGTGGTCGGTCTCGGCGCGGAGGTACGCGGAGGCGGCCATGCCGATCCGCAGGGCCAGCCGCTCGGCGCTGAACCGCCGGGCCAGGCGGTGCTCGCGCAGGGACCGCGGGCGCACGGCCATGAGGGTCGGTACGGGACACCACACGGCGTCGGCCAGCGCGAACAGCTCGGTCTCCGAAGGCGGCGCCGTCCCCGATTCCCAGGCCGTGACGGCCTCCGCCGGGCGGCGCACCCCCAGCTGCGCCATGGCGGCGACGACCTGTTCGGGGGTCAGGCCGATGCGGAGCCGGGCGGCTCTGGCCTGGGCGGGTGAGAACGGGGGGTGGGACACGGGCGGATCACCTCGGGGGGCGGCTCCGGAGGCGGCGGGCCTGCCGGAGCGGGGGGCGGGTCAGCGGGCCGATGCGCTCTGCGACCCCGTCCCGTCGTCGTACGGGGTGCGCCCGTGGCCGTACTCGCCCGAGTCGTATCCACCCCGGCCGTACCCGCCCCGGGCGTACCCTCCCGGGTCGTACCCTCCCCGGCCCTCGCCGTAGCCGCCCGGGGCCTCGCCGTACCCTCCCCGACTCTCGCCGTAGCCTCCCGAGGCCTCGCCGGACGGCGTCGGAGCGGTGCCGTACGGCGTCGGAGCGGTGCCGTACCGGGGCTGTTCGTCGTCCTCGGCGAGAGCCTCCCAGTCGATGTCCTCCTTGGCGCGGCGGCTCTCGAAGACGTGGAAGAACAGGTTGAGCAGGACGGCCGTCAGCGTGCCGAGGGTGATGCCGCTGCCGAGGACGGCCCGCAGCCCGGTCGGCATGCGTTCGAAGAACGGCGCGATGGCGGTCGGCAGCATCGCGGCGGCGAGGCTGACGGCCAGGATGAGGGCGTTGCGCTCCTCCCTCAGGTCGACCTTGGCGAGGATCTGGATGCCGACGGAGGCGACCATGCCGAACATCGCGACGGCCGCGGCGCCCAGCACGGGGTGCGGCACGGACGCCACGACGGCGCCGGCCTTCGGCACCAGACCGAGGAGGATCATGAAGACGCCCGCCGCGACCACGACGAAGCGGCTGGTGACGCGGGAGATCCTGACGAGCCCGATGTTCTCGGCGAACGCCACGTACGGGAAGGAGTTGAACACTCCGCCGAGCACGGTGGCGACGCCGTCGGCGCGCAGCGCGCGGCTGACCGTCTCGCCGTCGACCTCCCGTCCGGTGATCTCGCCCATGGCGTACACGTCTCCCGTGGTCTCCACCATCGTGATGAGCATGACGACGACCATCGCCAGCATCGGGAAGACGGAGAAGTGCGGCATGCCGTAGTGGAAGGGGGTGCTGACGCCGAGCCAGTCGGCCTGGTCGACGGCCCCGAGGTCGGCGTCGCCGAGCAGCCAGGCGACGGCGGTGCCGCCCACCAGGCCGAGGAGGACGGCGACGCTGCGCAGGAACGGGCCGCCGAAACGGACGACAAGCAGGATGAAGAGGAGGGTCCCGCCTGCGTACGCGAGGTGGGCGGGGGCCCCGAAGTGCGGGCCGCCGAGCAGCGACGACCCGCCGCCGACGTCCTGGAGGGCCACCGGGATGAGGACGATGCCGATCACCGTGAGGAGGGTGCCGGTGACGATCGGCGGGAAGTACGCGGTCAGCCGTCCGGCGAACGGAGCGAGGAGGAAGGCCGCGAGTCCTGCGGTGATCACGGCGCCGTACACGACGAGCAGCCCGGCGGTGCCCCCGCCCGCTCCCTGACCGATGGCGATCATGGGCGAGACGGCCGTGAAGGTCGCGCCCTGGACGAGCGGCAGCCGCGCTCCGATCCGCCAGAACCCCCACGCCTGGATGATGGTGGCGATGCCCGCGGTGACCAGGTCGGCGTTGATGAGGTAGACGAGTTCCTGCCGGGAGAGTCCGAGGCTGCTGCCGAGGATCACCGGTACGAGCACCGCGCCCGCGTAGAACGCCAGGACGTGCTGGAAGCCGTAGAGCGCGAGGGTGGGAAGCGGAAGGACCTCGTCCACGGGGTGCACGGTGGTGGGGGGTCGTCGGCGTGAGGCCGGTGGTGCCATCTCTGCCTTGCCTTGTGGTAGGTGAATGAGAGGGGGCGCGGCACCGGGGCGTGTGGGGCGCGCCGGGCCGCGGCGGGGTGTCGGCGGGTCGCCGTGGTCGCGGAGAGGGGCCTCGAAAGGGGCGTACGGGCGGCCGCGCGGATCGGGCGGTGCACCGTCTGGCGGCACGGGGTTACCGGTGCGCGGCCAGGCGTCCAGACAGGGAGGCGTCAAGGGGCCGGGGCGAAGGCCCGGGCCGGAGACAGATCCTGACGGACGCGCCCGGTCCAGCGCAAGCCCTGCGGCCGCGCTTCTTGAAGCAAAACCCTTCGGTAACTTACGAATCGATGGTCAAGGGGCGCCGAAAGTGCGGATTTCGTTGCCGGTGCGGTGAGTGGCGACTGAGGGACCGTCAGCCACGCCGGAGGCGCGTGCCACACCGGCCTCCGGAGACGCCTCGGCCGGGCCGGCGGCGTCGGCCCGCTCAGGCGCCGAGCAGCCGCGTCTCCGCCACCGGCAGGCCCTTGGCCCACCAGTGGTCGTAGCGCCGGTACACCAGGGGGTCGCGGTCCGCGAGGAAGGCCACGAGCGCCGCGGCCTCCGCCTCCAGCGCGTCCCAGACACCGTCCGCGAGGGGATGGAACGGCGACGCCTCGACGCCCCCGTCGACGCGCCGCCAGACGCCGGCGACCCGCCCGTCGACCAGCAGGGTGGGCAGCACATCGCCGTTCATCCGGATCACGGCCGCCCGGTGGTCCGCCGGGACGAGGCGGCTGCGGCCGGCGTGGGCGAGCAGGACGCTGTCCCACATGGGCAGCAGCCGGGGCGGCACCGGGGTGTCCTCGGGCGGCCGCGGCGCGCCGGGCACGTCGTACAGCACCTCCCCGCCCGGGCCCTCCAGGCGCTCCAGTCCGTCGCCGAGCGCCGCCACCGCCGCCCTGACCCGGGTGCGCTGGACCAGCGCGAACTGCGCCATGTCCGCGACCGAGGCGGGCCCGAAGCCCTCCACATAGCGGCGGATCAGGGTCGCCAGCGCTTCGGCGGCCCGGCCGGGATCCGCGGCCGCCGGCGGCCGGACCCTGGCGGCGGTGAACGACTGGCGGGTCCCGAACGACCAGGGTCCGCCGACCGGCGCGTGCCACAGCGGCGCGTACTGCCGCAGCATCCGCCAGGCCTGCCGCTCCACGCGCGCACCCAGGCGCGCCTCCAGCCAGCCCTCGATCTCGGCCCCGGAGCGCGGTTCGGCGGCGTACGCCAGCAGGTCGGGGACGAGGCCGGCGACGTCATCGGGCGTGAGCCCGGAGGCGGTGAAACGCGGGTCGCCGAGCCGGGAGTCGCGCAGCCTCGGCTCCATGGCCGCCCAGAAGACGGGATGGTCCGCCGCGTGCACGGCGTGCAGGGTGACCCGCATCAGGGTCGACTTGACCACCTCGTAGCCGGCCAGGGCCGCGTCCAGTTCGGCGGGGTCGAAGGCGTGGAGCCGGTTCCACAGCGCCAGGTACGGCGATGCGGGCTCCTGTGCCTGCAGGGCGACCACGCGCCGGACGGCGTCGGCGACGTCGAGCGGCGCGCGCTCGAGGAGCAACTGCCGGTGGAGGGTGGCGCGGTTGAGCGCCCGCGCGGTGATCTGCATGCCGCGATTGTGCCTCGCCGACCGGGCGCCGGGCCGGGGGAACGGCCCCGGTGACCGGGGCCCCACCTGGGCGCCGCACCTGTGACGAGCGGCCCGCCACGGCTCCCCTCGCCGGCCCCCGAGGGCGCTCCTGCTCGCGTACCCCGACCCGCGCCCCGCCCCTCGGCCTCCGCGGGGCGGACCCCCGTCCCTGTCCGAGCCGGTCGACGGCCCGGCCCTTGACGGCCGCCACCGGGCCTCCCATACTGACGGCCAAATCGATTTGGCTCCCCGTCCAGGGCCGGATCGCGGCTGAACCAGAACGTGTCGAACGCCGATCGGAGCTCGAACGTGTCCAGTCCCCGCCAGACCCTTCCCGGTACGGAGCAGCCTCCGGCGCCGGAGCCCCTCGACCCCGCCCCCGTCCACCCCGTCGACGAATCCCGCCCCTGGGGCCGGATCCTCCTCTTCGGCATCCAGCACGTCCTCGTCATGGCCGCCACGCCGATATCGGCGATCTTCCTGATGAGCGCCACCCTCCGGCTCGACGCCGGCCTGACGGTCGACCTGCTCTCCGCGGCCTTCGTGCTCTCCGGCGTCGGATCCCTGGTCCAGTCACTGGGACCGTGGAAGTTCGGGCCCCGACTGCCCTTCGTGATGCTGCCGGGCGGCGCCCCCCTGATCCTCTTCCTCGCCATCGCCGAGCAGCACGGGCTGCGCACGGCCTCCGGCGCGGTGATCCTCACCGCCCTCTTCATCTTCGTGGTCCTGCCCCTGTTCTCCCGGCTGCTCGCGTTCTTCCCGGCCCTCGTCATCGGCACGATGATCGTCATCGTCGGGATCAACCTGGTGAAGGTCGGCGCCGTCCTGGTCACCGGCCGCCCCGGCACGCCGGGCTTCGCCGATCCGACCAACCTCATGCTCGGCATGGCGACGATCGGTTTCACCGTCGCCTTCTACCTGCTGTTCACCGGCATCCTGCGTCAACTCGCGGTCATGCTCGGACTCCTGGCCGGCACGGCGCTGGCCGCGGTCCTCGGGCACATGGACCTGAGCCGCGCCGCCGAGGGCGGCCTGGTCAGCCTGCCGCAGCTGATGCCGTTCGGCTCGCCCCAGTTCAACCTCCTCGCCGCGCTGCCGCTGATGCTCTACAGCCTCGCCTCCATGGCGGAGGCCACCGGCCAGACCGTCATCAACGCCGAGGCCGTCGGCAAGGACATCGACCGGCGCTCCGCCGTCCCCAAGACCATCCGCGGCGACGCGCTCACCTCCCTCGCCGGCGGCTTCGTCGGCCTGCCGCTGATGGTGACGAGCGGCGAGAACATCGGGATCGTCCGTGTCACCGGCGTCCGCAGCCGATACGTCACCGCCGCGGCCGGCGTGGTCCTCATCGCCATCGGCTTCCTGGCCCCCGTGATCCGCGCGATCAGCGTCATCCCGTCGGCGGTCATCGGCGGCACCGCCATGGTCGTCTTCGCGGTCATCACGGTGCTCGGCGTGCAGATGCTCGGCCGCTCCGACCTCGACAGCCACACCCACACCTTCGTCTGCGCGGTCGCCCTGGCGCTCGGCCTGCTGCCCATCCTCATCCCGGGCGTGTACGCGGGCTTCTCGCCGAACCTCCGCATCCTCCTGGAGAGCGGCGTCGCCGTCGGCGCGTGCGTCGCCGCCGTCCTCAACATCCTCTTCCACCACGTCAGGCCGGGCATCGCCGCCCGCCTGACCGCCCACCGTACGGAAAGTGACCGATGAACCAGCTCCCCCGGGAGCCCCTCGACGGGCCCGGCCCGCTCCTGCTCGTACCGGACGCCGTCCTGCTGCCCGAAGGCCCCGCCGAGGACTTCGCGGTCGTCGTCGCCGACGGCTCGTTCCGCGCCGTCGGCCCCACGGCGCAGGTCCGGCGCACCCATCCGCACCTCGCGGAGGCGCGGTTGCACGGCCATGTGCTCATGCCCGGCTTCGTCGACGCCCACCACCACCTCACGCAGAGCTTCGGCTCGGCACTCGCCTTCGGGGAGCCGTCGGAGATCTTCCGCCGCGTCTGGGTCCCGCTGGAGGGGGCACTGAACGAGGAATCGGCTTACTCGGCGGCGAAGTTGGCGGCCTTGGAAGCGCTGCGGGGCGGATTCACCACCGTCGCCGACGCGGGAACGCGGGCCGCCGTGGACATCGAGGTGGTCGCGTCGGCCGCCCGTGACGCCGGGATCCGCTGCGTCCTGGGTCTGGTCGCCAACGACGCCGACGGCTCGGGCGCCTCTCCCCCTGCCGACGGCTCCGACGCCACGGCGGCTAGGGGGCGTTCGGCCCTCGCCGACGCGGAGAAGCACCTCGCCCGCTACGCCGGCGACCCGCTCGTCCATCCGTCCCTCGCCGTCTCGATCCCCGAGGCGGCGACCCCGGCGACCCTGAGCGGTGTCGCGCGGCTCGCCGCCGAGGCGGGCGCCACCCTGCAGATCCACGTCAACGAACACCTGGCCGGTGTGGAACGCTCCCTGGTCCGGCACGGCTTGCGCCCGCTGGAGTACCTGCACCACCTCGGCGCGCTCGGCCCCCAGCTGCTCGCCGCCCACGCCACCCTGCTCACCCCTCGCGAGCTGACGCTGCTCGCCGACACCGGGACGGCCGTCAGCTACAACCCGGTCGCCAGCGCCTGGAAGGGCAACGCCGTGGCGCCCGCCCTGACGATGGCCGAGCGCGGCATCCGCTTCGGCCTCGGCACCGACGGGACCCGGGGCGACGGTTTCCGCCTCGCCGAGGCCGCCGAGTTCGCCCAGCGGATCGCGTACGGTCTCGCCACCGGCGACTCCTCGTGCGGGGCCGGCTGGACCTGGCTGGAGCACGCCGCGCGCGGCGGCGCCGACGCCGTGGGCCTCGGCGCCAGGACCGGCACCGTCGCCGAGGGTCTGGCGGCCGACTTCCTCCTCGTCGATGTCACCACCCCCGAACTGGCCCTCTCCTGGGACGTGCCCTGGGAGCTGGTACGGCGGGGCAACCGGGACCAGATCACGGCGGTGTTCGTCGGGGGCCGGTTGCGGCTGTGGCGGGGCCTGCCCACCACCTGGGACGGCCCCGCGCTGGTCCGCCGGGCGGCCGAACTGGCCCGCGCCGCGGTGGACCGGGCCCCGGTCACCCGCGTCCACCCCACCTCCACGGCGGCCCGCGCGTCCACCGTGGCGCGCGCCCGCGCAGCGGACCGCGGCGGGGTACCGGCGCCCCGTGTCCCGCCCGGGGCGCCCGGCGCGATCGCCGGGGCCCGCGGAGGGAGCACCGCGCCGTGAGCACCGAAACCCTGGCCGTCCTCGCCCTCACCGTGGCCGTCGCCGCGTTCGTGCAGGGCACCAGCGGGCTCGGCTTCGCGCTGATCGTCGCGCCCGTGGCCGGGATCCTCGATCCCGGCCTGCTCCCCGTGTTCGTCCTCGCGTCGATGATCCCGCTGAACGTGTACGTGGCCTGGCGCGAACGGGCCTCGCTCGATCTGCGCGGGGCCGGCTGGATCACCACGGCGCGGCTCGCCGCCACCCCGGCCGGTCTGGCGCTGCTCTGGCTGATCCCGGACCGCAGCCTCGGCCTCTTCGTGGGCGGCGCCACCGTCCTGGCGGCGGTGGTGAGCCTCGCGGCGCCCGCGTTCACGCCCGGGCGGGCCGCCTACCTCGGCGCGGGCGCGGTGACCGGGCTGACGGAGACGGCCACCGGCGTCGGCGGTCCGCCGCTCGCTCTGGTCTACCAGCACCGGCCGCCCGCGGAGCTGCGCTCCACGGTCGCCGCCTGCTTCCTGGTCGGCGAAGTCGCCTCCCTGGCACTGCTGTTCGCGACGGGCGAGGGTCAGGCGGGGGACCTGGGCTGGGCGGCGGCGCTGGTCCCCGCGATCGCCCTCGGGGCGTGGTCGAGCCGACTGGTGCACCACCGGCTGGACGCCTCCCGGATGCGCCTGTTCGTGCTCGGGTTCGCGCTGGTCTCCGGGGTGGTGCTCATGCTCGGGCTGTGACCCGCAGGGACGAGGCGCGCGGGATCACCCGGGGCTCGGGCGAGGAGACCACCGCGCCGGTGGTCACCTCGCCGCGCAGTCGGCCGAGGAGCAGCTCCACCGCGTCGGAGGCCGCCCGGTCCAGATGGAGGTCGACGGCCGTGAGCGGCGGCTCGCAGGTCCGGGCGCGCAGCCCGTCGTACCGCGTGGCGACCATGACGTCGTCGGGCACGGCCCGGCCGCTGTCCCGGATCGCCCGTACCGCGCCGACGGCGAAGGCGTCCACGAGGGCGCACACGGCGTCGATCCCGGGGTGCCGGGCCAGCAGCTCGGCGCAGCGGTCGTAGCCGGCCTGTTCGCCGCCGGCCTCGGGGGCGGTCGCCACGATCGCCTCCCAGCCGTGCTCCTCGGCGAGCCGCTCGTACGCGGCGCGCGCGTCGACCGACGAGTGGCGTTCGCCGGCTCCGATGATCAGGGCGGGGCGGGTGGCGCCCTGATCGCGCAGGTGGGTGAGGAGCAGCTCGGCGACGAGCCGGCCGTGCAGGTCGATGTACGGCGCCTGCTCGTCGGGGGAGACCGGCCGGCCGAGGGCGACGTACGGCAGGCCGCGTTCGGTGAGGTGGGCCGCCGCGGCGTCGTTCACGTCCGGTTCGACGACGATGGCGCCGTCGATGTCCACGGAGTTCAGTCCGGATCCGGACCGTACGGGCGGGACGAGGACGAGCGCATACTCGTGCAGCAGCGCGCTCTCGGCGGCCGCGGCGGCGATCTCCATGTAAAAGCCGAGCCGGGAGGGTCCGGCGGCCACGGCGAACGGCATGGAGGAGGCGAGGGCGATGGCCTTGGCCTCTCCGCGCCGCAGGCGCTGGGCGCGGAGGTTGGGCCGGTAACCGAGCTCGCCGGCCACCCGCTTGATGCGCTCGCGGGTCCGGGGGTCGACCTTTCCGAGGCCGTTCAGCGCGTGGGAGACCGTGGTGCGCGACACTCCGGCGGCGCTGGCGACGTCGGCGATCGTCGGTGGTCTCGAGCCGGCCCCGGATGTGGGCATCTGCCGTCGCTCCTCGTGTGGGCGGAACAGTGACGCCCCCATCTTCGCCGACGCGGGCGGCGTCCGGAACTCGGCCGCCCGCCGGTACGCGGAGAGGGGCATCGGAGCCGAGCCGCCGGAGGGAGCCGCGGGTCTTGCGGCATGGCTGAAACGAACCCCTCGCGGCATTAGGCTCGGGGCCGTGAGCAGCGAGGCGGCGGGTGACACGGCAGTGGCGGGCGGGGCGCGGTATCGCCGGGAGGAAGTGGCCAGGGCGGCCGGGGTGAAGGTGCGCAATCTGCGCTACTACCAGGAACGCGGTCTGCTGCCCCCGCCCCGCAGGGAGGGCAGGATCGCCTGGTACTCCGACGAGCACCTGACCCGGCTGCGGCTGATCGACGATCTGCTGGGCCGCGGCTACACCGTGAACGGCATCGCCGAGCTCCTGGACGCCTGGGAGCAGGGCGGGGGAATCGCCCAACTCCTCGGTTTCGAGCGGGAGATGACCCGCGACTGGGTGCAGGAGGAGCCGGTCACGATGACGCTGGCGGAGTTGCGGGAGATGTTCGGCTCGACGGCGACCGCGCAGGACACCCGACGGGCCGCGGCGCTGGAGTACGTACGGGTGGAGGGGGACACGGTCACGTTCCCGAGCCGGCGGCTGCTGGAGGCGACGCTCACGCTGGTGCGCCGGGGGCTGCCGCTGGCGGAGATCCTGGACGCGGGCGACTTCGTGCAGACGCAGGCAGCGGCGGTGGCGGACCGGTTCGTCGCGCTGTTCCGGCGGCATGTGATCGGTGCCGAGAGCCTGGAGCGGATTTCGGCCGGGCGGTTGGATCACATCGCGGAGGCCGCCGCGGCGCTGCGCCCGGTGGCGGGGGAGGTCGTGGCCACGGAGTTCGCCCGTGCGATGGCGCGGCGGGTGGAAGCGGAAGTCGCCGCTCTGCTGCGTACGCAGCAGTAGGACTTGTCCGAAAGGGCGCTCCCCCACAACCTTGCCAACCGCCATTGGCACTCTTACATTCGTCTCCACGGTCATACCGGCGAGTAACGCATGTGCGGAGCCGGATCGCACCGGTCGGGCCGTCTCACCTCACACCCACTGCCCCACCCCACTCAGCCAAGGGGATCCGTCATGGGACACGATTCGAACGACTTACCCGACATGGAGGACGGCCGGGTGAGATGGCGACGCTTCGCCGTCCTGACCGTCCCCGCCGTCGCCGTCACCGCCGGCCTCGGCATCGCCCTCGCCCAGGGGGCGCTCGCCGCCTCCTTCGCCGTCTCGGGCCAGCAGTTCAAGGTCTCCGCCGAGAGCCTGAACGGCACGGGCTTCGCGCAGTACGGCAGCGTCGACGTCAACGCCCGCAACGAGCTCATCCCGGTGGCGGTCACCGCCATCAAGGAGGCCGAACTCAACAGCCTCTGCCAGTCGGTGGTCACCACGCTCCCGGTCATCGGCGACATCTCGCTCTACCTGACCGCAGGTCAGAAGGACCCCGTCGAGGCGACGAACCTCTTCGTCGACGCCACCCAGCTCTCCGGCAACGCGTCCTTCACCAACATCGAGATCGGCCGCGACGCCTCCACCCTCGACAAGGGTCCGGAGGACGCACAGGGCATGCAGGACCTGTTCGCCCAGCAGGCCGACACCGTCACCATCACCAAGCTGAGGCAGACCGCCTGGGCCACCAACGCCGGGACCTTCAAGCTCTCCGGGCTGAACATGCACGTCAGCAAGGGCAAGAAGGAATGCTTCTGACCCGAGGGCGGACGCGGTTCCGGCGGTGGCGCCGCAGCCGACCGTTCTGGGGCGGGCTCGTCACCGCCCTCGCCGGGGCCGAGATCTGCGTCCTGCCGCTCGCCCCGATGAAGGTCATGCTCACCCAGGGCGTCGCGGGCATCCCGTCGGTCCTCATGGGCCTCGTGATGATCGTCCTCGGTCTCTCCGTCTGGTTCTCCCCGCACTACCGCACCCTCGCCGGGATCGTCACCGTCCTCATCGCCACCGCCGCACTGGTGCTGTCGAACCTCGGCGGATTCCTCGTCGGGACCCTGCTCGGCATCCTCGGCGGGGGCCTCATGTTCGCCTGGCAGCCGCGCTCCCCCACGCCCGGCAAGCCCTCCGTCCCCGCTCCACACTCCGATCCCCAAGGAGCACAGCCATGAGCCGTACGCACACCCTCGTCCCCCTCGCCCTCGGACTCGCCGCCGCCGGCGCGCTGACCCTCGGCGCCGCCGCCGCGACCGCCGCGCCGTTACCCACGGCGGCGGCCGGCTCCACCACCGTCACCCCGGCCGGCCACGCCTTCAAGGCCACGCTCAGCGGCAAGGCCACCCTCAAGGCGGGCTCGGTCACGGTGACCTGCTCGGTCTCCGTCTCCACCGGCACCGTCCCGGCCGCCCCCGGCAACCACAACCCGGCCGGCGCGGTCTCCTCGCCGATCTCCGCTCCGACCTACAGCTCCTGCACGTCCAGCATGCCGGGCGTGACCCCGACCGTCACCACCAGCGGTGCCTGGCAGGTGTCCATGCAGCACGGGACGCCGATCACGGCCACCATGACCGTCCCCTCCGGCGGGCTCGTGGTCAAGACGACCGGCCTGGCCACGTGTACGGTCGTCACCGCGCCCACCGCCGCGGCGAGCGTCCCCGGCTCCTGGGCCAACGGCGCCCCGCCCTCCCTGACCTTCACCAACGCCTCGGTCCCGGTCAAGGTCACCGGCGGGTTCGGCTGCCCGACCAGCGCGACGTCATCCACCTTCAACGCCGTTTACAAGGTCACCGACACCACCGACCCGGCCCAGCAGATCACCGTCGCACCGTAACTTCCCGCACGACGAACGACGCCGGGCAGGGCATACGGACCCCCGTACGCCCCGCCCGGCGTCCTCGCGCCCGGGCCCGTCCGGAGGTGCGGCCCCACGCGCCCCGGCCGACCATGAGACAAGGAGGCGGGGGCCGCACCTCAGGAGGCGCCGGTGATGCGCGACAGCAGGGACCACTCCCCCGACGTCCTGGTCGTCGGCGCCGGGCCGGTCGGGCTCACCGCCGCGGCCGAGCTGCGCCGGCAGGGCGCCACCGTCCGCATCGTCGACCGGCTGCCCGCGCGGCTCCCGTACGCGAAAGCCGTCGGCGTCCAGCCCCGGACACTGGAGATCTGGGACCGGATGGGCATGGTGCGCGAGGCGCTGGACGCCGCCGTCCCGATGCGCGGCCAGCTCGTCTACGTCAACGGCTCGGAGGCGGGCCGGTTCGAGCTCACCCTGCCGCCCGAGGTGCCGTACGGCTTCGCCGCGCTGCCGCAGTACGAGACGGAGCGCGTCCTCGAAGAGCACCTGGCCCGCTTCGGGACCCGGATCGAGCGCGGTGTCGCGCTGGTGTCGTTCCGACAGGACGAGACCGGCGTGACGGCCCGCCTGGAGTCCGTGCCGGACCCGGTGCCGGACCCGGCGGGAACGGGCGGGGAGGAGATCCGCTGCCGGTACCTGATCGGCTGCGACGGCGCCCACAGCACGGTACGCAAGGGGCTGGGGCTCTCCTTCGAGGGAGGCGCGTTCCCGGAGGAGTACATGCTGGGCGACCTCCAGGTCGACTGGGAGCTGCCGGAGGGATACGGCGTGCGCTCCCTGCACCGTGCCGAGGACGGAACGGTCGACGACACGCTCGTGTGCATCCCGCTGCCCGGCCGGGGACGGTACCGCATGTCGATGACGGTGCCGGCCGAACTCTCCGCCGCCCGGCGCGCGCACGACACCGCCGGGAACCCCGACGGCGTGGCGCACGGCCTCGACGGCGCCCAGGGGCCCGCCCTCTCCGACATCCAGCCGGTCCTCGACCGGCTGTCACCCCAGCCCGTCACCGCGTACGGACTGCGCTGGTCGTCGGTGTTCCGGATCAGCCACCGGCTAGTGGACCGGTACGGCGAGGGGCGCGTCTTCGTCGCGGGGGACGCCGCACACATCCATCCGCCCACCGGGGCGCAGGGCATGAACACCGGTATCCAGGACGCCTACAACCTGGCCTGGAAGCTCGCCCTCGCCCTCGACGCCGCCGCCCACCCGCGTCTGCTCGCCAGCTACGACGCCGAGCGCCGGCCGGTGGGCGAGGAGGTCGTCGGGCGGACCGTCCGGCACGCCGCCGAGGGCGTGCAAGCGGACCCGGAGGACCCCGCGACGCTGCTGCTCCGCGAGGCCCAACTCCTCGTCGGTTACCGGGGCAGCCCGATCGTGGACGGAGCGGCGGCCGCGCCGCGGACCACCGGCGCCCCCGAGCACGGGCAGGACGGCGGGGCGGGGCGGGAGGACAAGACGGCGGGGCCGCGCGCCGGGGACCGCGCGCCGGACTGCGGCGGCCTCACCGGCCGGATCGCCACCTACCCGCTGCGGCTGTACGACCTGCTGCGCGACCGCGGCCACGTCCTGCTGCTCTACGGCGACGGTGAGGCCGTCGCCGGCCTGCGCCGACTCGCCGACATGGCAAAGGAGTCGACGGGCGGCCGGGTCGAGGCGTGCGCCCTGCTCGCCGGGGACGGTGCGCCCGCCGCCGAGGCCGGGCTCCCCGTGTACCGGGACGCCCGGGGCGAGTTCGCCGACCGCTATGGCGTCCGGGCCCCGACCGTCTTCCTGGTGCGGCCCGACGGATACCTCGGGGCGCGGCTTCCCCTCCCGGCCGAGGACGCGCTCGCCGCCCACCTGGCAACGGTGTTCCGTAGCTGAGGCGGCGGCCGGGCTCCGCGCTCCCGCCGTGCGGGGGTGGGGTGCCCGGCCTAGCCTGAAGAAGGTTCCGTCCTCGGCTGACAGGGAGGATCTGCCATGAGGTACTCACCAGCCCACTGGCGCAAGCTCTGTGTAGGTCTGACCCTGGCCGGGACCTTGGCGGTCCCGGTCTCCGCCGGAGCCGCCTACGGCGGCACCGCGCCGGCGGCCTCCCCGACCGCCCTCACGGCGCCCTCTCCCCCGCCGTCGCCCTCCGACACCGAGTTCGCCGAACTGTCCCCGGCGGTCGCCCAGCGACTGGACGACGCGATCAAGCAGGTCATGCGCGAGGCGGACGTGCCCGGAGTCCTCGTCAGCGTCTCGGCGCCCGGCAAGGGGAACTACGAACGGGCCTTCGGCGTCGCCGACAAGTCCAGCGGCGAGCCGATGCGCCCCGACCTCTACCTGCGGATCGGCAGCGAGACGAAGACCTTCACCGTGACCGCGCTGCTGGAACTCGTCGACCAGGGCAAGCTGGGCCTGGACGACCCGATCGGCGACTACATCAAGGGCGTTCCCAACGGGGACAAGATCACCCTGCGGCAACTGGCGGGCATGCGCAGCGGGTTGTTCAACTACTCCATGGACGACGCCTTCTTCAAGGCCCTGACGTCCGACCCGGACCGCCCCTTCACACCCCAGCAGTTGCTCGACTACTCCTTCAAGCACCCGGTGAACTTCGCCCCGGGCACGCAGTTCGAGTACTCCAACACCAATCTGATCCTGCTGGGCCTGGTCGTGGAGAAGGTCGGCGGGCTCCCCCTGAACGAGTTCCTCCAGAAGAACGTCATCGGGCCGGCCGGTCTGCGGCACACCGTCTTCCCGACCGACGCCGCGTTCCCCGAACCGCACGCCCAGGGCTACACCGACCAGACGGCGTCCGGGAAGGTCGAGGACTCCGCGAACTGGAACCCCTCCTGGGGCTGGGCCGCCGGAGCGATGATCTCCCAGCTCCGCGACCTCCGGACCTGGGCGAAGGTCGTCGCGACCGGCACGCTGCTGACGCCCGCCACCCAGGCGGAACGGCTGAAGACCCTGCCCACGACCATCCCGGGCGCCGCCTACGGACTGGGCATCTTCAACGTGCAGGGCTGGATCGGGCACAACGGCTCGCTGCCGGGCTACGAGTCCTTGACGATCTACCTGCCCGACGTGCAGGCGACCCTGGTCGTCATGCTGAACACCGACATCGGCCACGACGGGGCGGAACCCAGCACGCTCTTCGGGAAGGCGATCACCGAGATCGTCTCTCCGGACAACGTGTACAACCTGCCGACGCCGGTGGCCCCGGACAAGTCGACGTCCCCCTCGCCCTCCTCGTGACGGCGGGCGTCCGGACCCCAAAGGCACGGACGGACGCCGAGGTCACCGCTGCGAGCTCTCGGCGGTGACCTCGGCGAGGTCCGTACCCGTCGTACCGTCAGGCCGCCCGTCCGAACCGCCCCTCCCCTCGGCGCCGCCCGAACCGCCGGCCCCGTTCCTGTCGCCCGCGCCGCCGGTGCCTCCCGAGCCGCCCTTGCCGCGCCTACCGCCCCGTCCGCCCGGCCCTCCCGGCCCGTCCTTGCCCGCCGCGCCGGCTCCTCCGCCGCCGGCGTCGGGACGCAGCGCCGTGTAGACCGACCAGACCACCGACACGAGCGGTACCGCCACCACGGCCCCCACGATGCCGGCGGCGATCGAGCCGGCGATCACCGAGATCGCCACCACCAGCGGGTGCAGCCGCACGGCCCAGCTCATCACGAGCGGGTGCAGCAGGTGTCCCTCGATCTGCCCGATGACGACGATCAGCGCGATCACGATGCCCGCCACCAGCGGACCCTTCGAGGCCAGGGCCACGACGGCGGCGATCGCGAGGGCGACGGGCGAGCCGATCAGCGGGACGAAGGCCGCCATGAACTCGAGCAGCGCCAGCGGAACGGCCAGCGGCACCCCGAGGAGCCAGAGCGCGATGCCGACGAGAACGGCGTTCGTCGCGGCGACGAGGACGATGCCGTGCGTGTACCCGGTGAAGGTCCGCCAGGCGGCACGGCCCCCGGTGTCGGTCCTTGCGCGGACGGACCGGGGCAACTGTCCCTGAAACCACGCCCACTGCCGGCCCCCCGAATGGAGGAAGAACACCGAGCTGAACAGCGCGAGGGCCAGCGCCGTGAAGACCTCCACCAGTCGAGTCGCCCCGCTCAGCGCCTTGCTGACCAGCGTCGAGCGGTGGTTCGACAGGAACTGCTCGATCCGGGCCTGTACGTCCGACAGCGCGTTCGGGTTCAGCCGGAAGGGCGGCTGCTCCAGCCAGTGCTCGATCCGGCCGACGCCGTCCCGGAACTCGCGCACAAGCGTCGTCCGCTCCCCCGCCACGGCCTCGCCGACCAGCGCGAGGACACCGAGGACGACCACGATGCTGCCGATGAGGGTGACGGCGACCGCCAGCGCGCGCGGCAGCCGGCGGTCGAGCAGCCGGACGACCGGGAGCAGCATGGCGGTGATCACCAGGCCGAGGAAGAGGGCCACGCCGATCTCGTGGAAGCGCCCGAGCACGGCGAACAGGCCGTACACGAGCGCCCCGACGACGAGCACGCGCCACGCGTAGGCGGCGGCGGTGCGGAGGAAGGGGACCACCGGCGAGGGTGTGCCTGGCTGCATGACGGACGACGTACCACCGGGGGGCCGCCGGGCCACGCCCCCGCCCCCACATTCCCCCGCCCACACCTCGGCTGCGTCCGGACGGGCGAATGCCGCAGGAACCCCCGTCGAACACCGGTGTCGCCACCGGGCCGCCCGCCGGCGGCGGTGACGATCGGGGGATGGGTGTCATCCTGCCGATCGTGTTGTCGGTCTTCGCGGCGTTCAGCAACGCGCTCGCCACGGTGCTGCAGCGCCGCGCCGCGCTTCAGGTCCCGCAGTCCGAGGGGTTCCGGTTCGGGCTGATCCTCGATCTGCTGCGGCGCCCGGTCTGGCTGGCGGGCATCCTCGCGGTGATCGCCGCCGGCATCGGCCAGGCCGCCGCGCTGGCGACCGGGCCGCTGACCCTCGTACAGCCGCTGTTCGTCCTGGAGCTGCCGCTCGCCCTGCTCATCGCCTCGCTGATGACCCGGGAGCGGCTTCCCAAGGCACTGTGGTTCGCGGTGGCGGGGGTCGTCGGGGGGCTGGCAGTGATGCTCGTGGCCGCCTCGCCCTCCGGGAACCGCACGCATGTGGAGCTCGACCGGTGGGTGCCGGCGCTCGCGGTCTGCGCCGCCGCGGTGGTGGTGCTGGCCGCCGCCGGTCTGCGCAGGCCCCCCGGGCGGGCCCGCGCCGGCTGCCTCGGGGCGGCGACGGCGATCTGCTACGCCCTGACCGCGGCCCTGATGAAGGCGTCGATGCACATCCTCGACGAGGGCGGCATCTCCGCCTTCCTGACGACCTGGCAGACCTACGCCTTCTGCGTGACCGGCATCGCCGCGCTCCTCCTCCTCGAACACGCCATGCAGGGCGGACCGCTGGTCGCCTCCCAGCCCGCGCTGACCCTCGGGGACGCGACCATCAGCCTGATGCTGGGGATCCTGCTGTACGAGGAGCACGTCCGGGCGGGCTGGTGGCTGGTGCCCCAGCTCATGGGGGTCGCCCTGATCGTGTTCGGCGTGTTCGCGCTGGCCCGCAGCGGGGTCAGCAGCACGTAGGGCACGGGTACCCCTCCGCTGGCGCCGGACGCGTCGCCCATGACGCGGTCCGGTGGCGGGAACCGGACACCGGGCCGCGCCGGGCCGTACGGGCGAACGGCACGATCGCGACATGGGGGTGGCCGCGGTACCTGTACCACTGGCCCCCGCGTCCGCCTCCCTCCCGGCCGGGGCGGACCGCCGCCGCTCCCGCCCCCGGCACCGGGCGCCGGCCGACGTGTGCGCCTGCTACCCCCACCGAGCACCGGGCAGGGACTCCGGCGCGGCCGTGCGCGGGGCGGGGACGCCGGCCGGGAGGAGGGAACGGCGGGACGGCTGAGCTGGCGAAACGGTAGCTCGTGCTCCGCTTCCTGGTAGGGGAGGAGAGCCGTCGACGCCGGCCACCGGGCACCCTCCTGAGAAGGCGTCAGAAAACGTCCGCAAGCGTTTGCACACCCCCGCCCGGCCCGACCGGACGGCCGCCCCGTCGTCCTGCCACGGCGCTCCGTGATTCCTGGACCACGTGAACGCGCGTAGATCGGCCGAATCGCATCCTTGCCCCGGAGACCACCCGGATTCGAGGATTCCTCTCGTCGAGATTGACAGGTCCATGGCGGTCACCTCCGTCACCGGGCCACCGATCCCGCCCTACGGTCCCGCCCACCCAGCGGGCCCCCACTCCCCCACCGGAGGATGCAGTGAACCTCAAGCGCCTGTCCCCCCTCGGCGGCGTCGCGAAGGGCGCACGGCTGATCGCCGTGACCTCCGCGCTCCTGGCCGCATCAGCGCTTGCCATGCCCAGCTCGTCCGCGGCGACGACCGGGGAGACCCGGGCCACCACCGCCGAACTCACCGCCGTCGGCGCCGCCGTGCGCGGGGCCGACGTGCCCGGCACCGCCTGGTACACCGACCAGGCGACCGGGAAGGTCGTCCTCACCGCCGACTCCACCGTCTCCGCCGCGGAGATCGCGAAGCTCCGACAGGCGGCCGGCGAGCGCGCCGGCTCCCTGGAGATCAAGCGCACGCCGGGCACCCTGAACAAGCTGATCGCCGGCGGCCAGGCCATCTACGCGGGCGGCGGGCGCTGCTCGCTCGGCTTCAACGTCCGCAGCGGCTCGACGTACTACGCCCTGACGGCCGGCCACTGCACCAACATCGGCAGCACCTGGTACACCAACTCGGCCAACACCACCGTCCTCGGCACCCGGACGGGCTCCAGCTTCCCGACCAACGACTACGGCATCATCCGGCACTCCAACGCGTCGGCGGCGGACGGCCGGGTCTACCTCTACAACGGCAGCTACCGCGACATCACCGGCGCGGGCAACGCCTATGTGGGCCAGTCCGTGCAGCGCAGCGGCAGCACCACCGGCCTGCGGAGCGGTACGGTCACGGGCCTCAACGCCACCGTCAACTACGGCAACGGCGACATCGTCTACGGCATGATCCAGACCAACGTCTGCGCCGAGCCCGGCGACAGCGGTGGCGCCCTGTTCTCCGGCAGCACCGCCCTCGGGCTCACCTCCGGCGGCAGCGGCAACTGCTCCAGCGGCGGGACCACGTTCTTCCAGCCGGTGACCGAGGCCCTCGGCGCGTACGGCGTGAGCGTCTTCTAACGCGACAAGCCGACCCCGCCGCACCGGCGGCGCCGGAACCGTGCAGGGCCCGGCGGACCTCATGGCTCCGGCGCTCGACGCACCAGTTCTCGCGGGCACTTCGGGCCGGCGGTCCCTTCGGGGCCGCCGGCCCTTCGCGTACCCCGCGCACCCCCGTGGCCCGCGCTGAGGCCACGGAGGTGATCTTCGTTTGGCCGGGGACGTCCGGAACGCTTGACGGGGAGCCGCCCTGCCCGCCGGGTTACTTGGGCATGAGGACGGTGTCGACGATGTAGACGGTGGCGTTGGCGGTGGGGACGTTGCCGCAGACGACCTGGGAGGTGTCGTTGACGGTGTAGTCCTCGCCGGAGCCCTTGGTGGTGAGCGTGCCCGTCTGAAGGGTCTCGAAGGAGCCGTTCTCGAGCTGCTGGGGGGTCAGCTTCCGTCCGACGACGTGGTAAGTGAGGATCTTCGTCAGCATGTCCTTGTCGGCGAGGACCTTGTCGAGGTCGGCCTTGGGGATCTTGGCGAAGGCGTCGTTCGTGGGTGCGAACACGGTGATGTCCTGGGCGTTGTTCAGGGTGTCGACCAGGCCTGCCTGCTTGACCGCGGAGACCAGGGTGGACAGGGCCGGGTTGTGGGAGGCGGCGGTGGCCACCGGGTCCTTGGCCATGCCGTCGAACGAACCCGCGCCGTCCGCGGGAACCGAGGCGCACGCCGGACCGAAGGGCCCGGCGGCGGCCGTGCCGGCTTCGATGGAGGGCGTTCCGGGCGCCGCGGACGAGGCCTCGGGGCCCGCCTCGGACGCGGTGTCCGTGCCGGAGTCGGTGCAGGCGGCCAGGGAGAAGGGGAGGAGAGCCGCCGCGGCGACGGCGACGGCGGTACGGCGGAGACGGAGAGCGTGCATGGGTCGAACCCCTCTGGGTGGTGGCGCGGTGAGGGAGCGGCACGACCACCCCGGCCGGACGTGGCGATGCGCTCCGGCCGCGGTGCGCGGGGGCTCGTGCTCGTCCCCTCCGCTGCCGCGGCTCTGTTGTCGGAGGTGTTTCGGAGCCGACGGCGTGACGGATGGGTCCGGATCCGCATCGGCGGTCGGCGCGTGAGGGCGGGGCCCGCGGGGGCGGTCAGTCCAGGTCCCGCGCGTGGCGGAAGCGGGCGAGCGCGTCGCCGAGGCTCACCAGGGGTTCGGGGTAGTCGAGTGCCGATCGTTCCGGATGCGGGAGCTTCCACGGTTCGTGGACGAACCGGGTCTCCAGATCGGCGAGTTCGGGCACCCACCGGCGGACGTAGGCCCCCGCGGGGTCGTACCTCCTGGCCTGCAGGACCGGGTTGAGGATCCGGTTGGGCCGGGTGTCCGTGCCGGTGCCCGCGGCCCACTGCCAGTTCAGCTGGTTGTTGGCGAGGTCGCCGTCGACGAGGAGGTCGAGGAAGTGCCGCGCTCCCGCCCGCCAGTCGACGTAGAGCGTCTTCGTCAGGAAGGACGCGGCGAGCAGTCGGGCCCGGTTGTGCATCCAGCCCTCGTGGGCGAGCTGCCGCATGGCGGCGTCCACCACCGGATAGCCGGTCCGGCCCTCGCGCCACGCCCGCAGGTCCTCCTCGGCGTCCGCGCCGCGCCGCCAGCGGTCGTGCCGGGTCCGGTAGTCCTCGGTGGCGACCTCCGGCCGCGCGGACAGCACCTGATAGTGGAAGTCGCGCCAGCACAGCTGTCGTACGAACGCCTCGGCGCCCGCTCCTCCCCTCGCGCGGGCCCGGTGCAGCGCCTCCGTCGCCGACACGGCGCCGAAGTGCAGGTAGGGCGAGAGGCGCGAGGTCGCGTCCCCCGCGAGGTCGTCGTGGCGCGCTTCGTACGCGTCGGAGTGACGAGCGAGCCAGGCCGTCATCCGTCGGCGGCCCTCCCGCTCGCCGCCTGTGGCCAGCCCCTCGGAGACGGACGGCACGGCGGAGCGCTCGGGCAGCCCGTCGGAGCGCACCGCGTCCGGCACGCGGACCGAGCGGGGGGCCGTGAGCGGGGTGCGCAGCCGTTCCGCCGCCCAGCGGCGGTAGTACGGGGTGAAGACGGCGAAGTGCTCCGAGCCGAGCGGGGTCACCGCACCGGGCGGCAGCGCCGTGATCACGCCCGCGTGGACGCGCAGACGGCGTCCGTCGGCCTCCAGGGCCCGCCGCAGCCGCTCCTCCCGGTGGTGGGCGAAGCCGCTGCACCCGGCCGCCAGGTGGACCTCGTCCGCGTCGGCTTCCCGGGCCACGGCGAGGACCTGGTCCACGGTGTCGCCGGAGCGCACCACGAGGCGGCCGCCCCGCTCCCGCAGACCGGCGTCGAGGTCGGCCAGGCAGTCGGCGAGGAAGGCGAGCCGGTTGGGCGCGGCGAAGCCGGCCCGGTCCACGGCCGGGTCGCGGACGAACAGCGGGACGATCTCGTCCGACCTGTCCAGGGCGGCCCGCAGCGGGGGGTGGTCGTGGAGCCGGAGGTCGGAGGTGAAGACGACGACGGAAGCGTTCACGAGGTCCCTCCCGACGGCCGTCGCGCGGACGAGGGCCCGGAGGCGGTCCCGGGCGTGGTCGCGGGCTCCGGTGTGGCGGCGGGGTCGGTCGCGGCGCGCGTTCCGGGGCCGCCCTTCTCCGCCGTACGGGTGATGCTGCGGGCCATTCCGCCGAAGACGACGGCGTGGAAGGGTGCCACGCTCCACCAGTAGAGCTGTCCGGCCAGTCCGCGGGGGTGGAAGAGGGCCCGCTGGCGGTAGCGGGTGCGGCCGGCGTCGTCCTGCTCGGCGTACATCTCCAGCCAGGCGAGGCCGGGGAGCCGCACCTCCGCCCGCAGCCGGAGCAGGCTGCCCCGCTCGATCTCCTCGACCCGCCAGAAGTCGAGCGCGTCGCCGACCCTGAGCCGTTCGGCGTCCCGGCGGCCGCGGCGCAGGCCGACACCGCCGAGGAGCCGGTCGAACCAGCCGCGTACCGCCCAGGCGAGCGGGAAGGAGTACCAGCCGTTCTCTCCGCCCACGCCCTCGATGACCCGCCAGAGCGACTGCGGGTCCGCCGCGACCGTCCGTTCGCGTTCGTCGGTGTACAGGCTGCCGCCCGCCCAGTCGGGGTCGGTGGGCAGCGGGTCGCTGGGCGCGCCGGGGAGGGAGGCGGAGGACCAGCGGGTGGTGACCTGGGCGTCCCGGACGCGCTGGAGGGCGAGGGAGAGCGCGCGGTCGAAGGAGATCGGGGTCCCGGGCGGGTCGGGGACGTGGGCGGTGATGTCGTGTTCGGCGCAGACGACTTCGTACCGCAGCGATTCCGCGAGCGGGCGGGCGAGGGCGGCGGGGACGGGGGTGACGAGCCCGATCCACTGGCTGGACAGGCCGGGGGTGAGCATGGGGACGGGCAGGATCAGCCGCTGCCGCAGGCCCGCGACCTGCGCGTAGCGGAACATCATCTCGCGGTACGTGAGGATGTCGGGGCCGCCGATGTCGAAGGCGCGGTTGACGTCGTCCGGCATGCGGGCGCTGCCGACGAGGTAGCGCAGGACGTCGCGGACCGCGATGGGCTGGACGCGGCTCGCCACCCAGCTGGGTGTCACCATCACGGGGAGCCGTTCGGTGAGGTAGCGGAGCATCTCGAAAGAGGCCGAACCGGAGCCGATGACGACGGCGGCGCGCAGCACGGTGGTGGGCACGCCCGACTCCAGGAGGATCCGGCCCACCTCGGCCCGCGACCGCAGGTGGGGCGAGAGCTCCGGGTCGGGGATGTCCCGCGGGGTGAGGCCGCCGAGGTAGACGATGCGGCGGACGCCGGCGGCGCGGGCCTCCCGGGCGAGGATGTGCGCCGCGCGGCGGTCGGTCGCCTCGAAGTCCCGTCCGGAGCTCATGGAGTGCACCAGGTAGTAGGCCACGTCCACGTCCCGCAGGGCCGGGCGCAGGCTCTCGGCGTCGGTGACGTCACCGCCCACCACCTCCGCCCGGCCGGCCCAGGGGTGGTCGCGGAGGTTGGCGGGCTTACGGGCGAGACAGCGGACCTGGTGGCCGGCGTCGAGCAGTTCGGGAACGAGGCGGCCGCCGATGTAGCCGCCGGCTCCGGTGACCAGGCATCGCAGGCCGTCGGGTGCGGTGGTGGGGTGCGTCGCCATACGAGGGGGGCTCCGTTCCGGCCGGGGAGGACACTGTCGCGACGGATGTCGCCCGTGTCGCGCGGGCACTACGTCGATTGTTCTCCGCTCGGGGCGCCGACGGACGCGGCGAGCCGCTTCTCTAGGCCGAACGCGTGGCCGGTACGGAGCCGGGGGGCGGCCCGTGCCGGAGCGGAACCGGTACCGGACCAATCCGCGAGGGCGGCGGCGCCGAATGAGCCCCGGTACCCGCGTACGTGAAGGAGGATCGCCCGGTGAGAGAGAACGCGCGCGTGGGCGGCGGCCCCGCTCCCCGTCCGGAGCCGGGGCCGCCGCGCGCGGACCTGCGAGAGCTCATGGCGCGTGTCGCCCGCGGGGACCAGGAGGCGTTCGCCGGTGTCTTCGACGCCGTCTCCGGGCCGGTCCTCGGTGTGGTGCGTGCGGTGCTGCGCGATCCCGCCCAGTCGGAGGAGGTCACGCAGGAGGTCATGGTCGACGTCTGGCGCACGGCGGCCCGATACCGGCCCGACCGGGGGTCGGTGCTGAACTGGGCGCTCACCCTGGCGCACCGGCGGGCGGTCGACCGGGTGCGGTCCGAACAGGCGGCCACGGACCGCGCCCGGAGGGTCGCGCTCCTCGAGCACACCCCGGCCTACGACGAGGTGGCCGAGGAGGTGGAGAACCGGCTCGACCGGGAGCGCGTACGGCGCTGCCTGCGCGGTCTCACCGAACGCCAGCGCCAGTCGGTGACCCTCGCCTACTACCGGGGCCTGACCTATCGCGAGGTCGCGGAGCTGATGGGGCTGCCGCTCGGCACCGTCAAGACGCGGATGCGGGACGGGCTGATCCGGCTGCGCGACTGCCTGGGTGTCGCCGCGTGAACGCCGCCGACCTCCACACGATGACCGGGGCCTATGTCCTCGACGCGCTCGACACGGACGAGGAGCGTGAGGCCGTCGAGCGGCACCTGGCGCATTGCGCGTCCTGCGCCCACGAGGTCCGCGAGCTGTCCGAGACGGCCGCGCGGCTGGGGCTCGCCGTCGCCGAGCCGGTCGGCCCGGAGCTGCGCGCGGACGTGTTGCGCCGGATCACCACCGTGCGTCAGTTCCCACCCGCGACGGAGTCCTCCGCCCGTACCGCCCGTACCCTGCGCGGCCTGCGGCGGCTGCCGGGCTGGGCCCTCGCCGCGTCTCTCGTCGGGGCAGTCGCCCTCGGGGGTGTGGCGGCCCTGCAGTACGAGCGGGCCGAGGACGCCCGGCGGGCGGCGCACCAGGCCCGGGCGGAGACGGCGGACGTGGCCGCCGTCCTGGCGGCGCCGGACGCGCGGGTCACCACGGCGCGCCTGCGGGGCGGCGCGGTGGGGACGGTGGTGTACGCGCCGTCGGCGAACCGTGCCGTGTTCGCCGCCGCGGACCTGCCGGAGCCGCCGGACGGGAAGGTGTACCAGCTCTGGTTCGACGACCGGGGGGTGATGCGTCCGGCGGGCCTGCTGCCCTCGGGGTCCGCTGCCTCGGCCACGCTGCTCACCGGCGTGGTGGACCGCGCCACGGCCGTCGGCCTCACGCTGGAGCCCGCGGGCGGTTCGCCCCGGCCGACCTCCGCGCCCGTCGCGGTCCTGGCGCTGCCCGTGGCGTGACGCGGGGGGGGCCGGTACAGGAGGCCGCGGGCGGCTCAGGCGGCCTGGGTCAGTTCGGCGCGGCCGAAGAGCAGGCCGTACCCCGGCGGGAGCTGGGCGAGGACGCGGTCGAGGAGGTCACGGCCGGCGAGGTCGGCGACCACGTTGAGGACGGCGCCGGTGTCCCATCGTGCGGTGGCGGGCGTGCCGCCGACGCGCTCGGCGAGGTCCTTGACGAAGCCCCAGCCGGTGAGGGGGGCGGTCGTGGGGATCTGGCAGGTGAAGGCGCGGGCGGCCTCCAGGGGCAGGCGGGCCGCGAGGTCGACGCGTTCGTCGCCCGTGATCTGCCGACCGAGGGCGGCCAGGACCGCGCGCACGGTCTCCTCGGCCCGCTCCCGGGTGGGGTAGGCGCCTTCGTAGCGCACGCGTTCCAGCATCCGGTCGAACGTCATGGCAGGCGCGGCCGGGCGCTGCGGGGTCTGTTCCGACAGGGTCAGCATGGAAGGAGGGCTGCCTTTCTCATCGTGGTGGACGCGTGTGCGGGGGCCGGGCGGTGGCTTGCCCGGCCCGGGGCGCGCGGAGGACGGGAGCGGGCCGGGGGGACGGCCCGCGAAGGGGAGGAATCGCGGTCGTCCGTCCTCCGCGCGGGGGGCAGTTCAGCTGCTGATCTGCTTGCGGTCGGATCCGGCGCCGACGGTGATCCGGCGCGTCTTGGCGCGTTCGGCGATCGGGATCCGCAGGGTCAGCACGCCCGCGTCGTAGTCGGCGGTGATCCGCTCCGTGTCCAGGGTGTCGGCCAGCATCAGCTGGCGGGAGAAGACACCGAGGGGCCGCTCGGAGAGCTCCATCTGCACGTCGTCGGCGCGCGTGACCGGCCGGCGCTCGGCCTTCACGGTCAGCATGTTCCGTTCGACGTCGACGTCGATCGCATCGCTCGACACCCCGGGCAGGTCCAGGGCGATGACGTACTCGTCCCCTTCGCGATACGCGTCCATCGGCATGGGCGAGGGCTTGGACCAGGTGCCGGTCGCGCCCAGAAGCTGCTGGGTGAGCCGGTCGAGCTCGCGGAACGGGTCGGTGCGCATCAACATCGCGAAACACCTCCAGTTGGTTCGGGCAGAAACTGCCAATGCGCTTCACCTGACACCGTTGTAACATGTCATCGGAACGATGACAACTGCGATGTCATCGGAAGGGTGACACCGGACGAAGGAGTCTGATCCCATGACCGCAGCCGACCGGCCTCGACGGGCCGGCCCCGCCGACCCGTCCTTCCTCGCCGCCTCGGCCGCCCTCTCCGCGATCGACGAGGCCGTCCGCTCGACCCGGGCCGCGGGGCCGGCGGATGCCCCGGAGGCGACTCAGGGCAGCTCCGCCGAGGAGGCACTGGCCGCCCTGCTGCTCCTGCGCGAGCTGCGGGAACGGCTCGCCGGCTGGGAGCCGACCCTGATCGAGGCGGCCCGCGAGGCGGGCGCCAGCTGGGCCGAACTGGCTCACCCCCTCGGTGTCGCCAGCCGCCAGGCGGCCGAGCGCCGCTATCTCCGGGTGCGCCCCGGCGCGGAGGGGACGACGGGCGAGCAGCGCGTCCAGGCGACCCGCGACCGCCGCGCCGCGGACCGGTCGGTGACCGCCTGGGCACGGGGCAACGCCGCCGATCTGCGGCGTCTCGCCGGCCAGATCACGACGCTCGGCGACCTCCCGGCCGCCTCGGACGCGCCGGTCGCCCGCCTCTCCGAAGCCCTCGGCGACGACGACGCGGCCGCCTTGGTCCGCCCCCTGATCGACACCCACCGCCACCTCGAAGCGGCCCACCCTGACCTCGCCGCCCGCGTGGACACCATCACCCGCCACACCGACCGCCTGCGCGGGACCAACGGCCGCACCCCCGAGGGCTCCTGACGGCGCACCTTCGGAGGACCACCCGATCCGCGCCTCTCGGAAGCGGGTGGGAGAGCCTCCGCACCGCCCGGTCAAGCCCGTGGCACGGGAGGACGAGCAGGTGTCGAGAGGCCCAGGCGCCCGCCTAGAACCGGCGCCACCTCCCAGGCGTTCAGGCCGTGGCCAGTGGGCCCGTACGACACAGTTCGGCCTAACCCGGCGCGCCGTGGGATAGCGGCGCTCGTAGCGTCGAATCGACGGTCGACCGATCGCGAGGAGGCCAGGATGAACCGACGCGCCGCTGTCGCCGGCATCGCCTTGGCCGTCGGGACGCTCGTCCCGACGGCAGGGATCGCGCACGCCCAAGACCTGGATTGCAGGGACTTCGCGTTTCAGGAGGATGCCCAAGCCGAGTTCAATCGGGACCCGAGCGATCCGCACCGGCTCGACGAGGACCGGGGCACCGACGACGGGATCGCCTGCGAAGTGCTTCCGCGCAGGAGTACCGCTGCCGTACCGGTGCCCCTTCCGACATCTGCCCGGCCGACGGTGATGCCCTCACGGGGAGCTCAGGGCGGTGTGGGCGGAACCTACGGCCCTACCGATGTAGAGACCGCTGTCGGCCTCGGTCTCGCCGTCATGTCCGCGGCAGGCCTTGGCTACGCATTGCATCGGCGCCGCGTCCGGGCCGGTTCCTGACGCTGGCGGCGCCTTGACCTGTGTGCCGGTGCGGGAAGAGACGAGCCGCGTACCGGGCGGATGTCGAAGGGGCATCGGTACGGCGGCGGCACATCGTGGAGGAATGCGACAGGGGCCCGGCTGGTGCCGGGCCCCTGACTGCTCGTAGCGGGGGCGGGATTCGAACCGCGCGACCTCTGGGTTATGAGCCCAGCGAGCTACCTAGCTGCTCCACCCCGCGTCGGTGACGCCAGCGTACTCGGTGGCACCGGCGGGGCGCTGAGCATTTCCCGCGGGTCAGCCGCGGACGATGTTCTCGGCCTGCGGGCCCTTCTGGCCCTGGGTGATGTCGAAGGTGACCGTCTCGCCCTCGACGAGCTCCCGGTAGCCGTTGCCGGAGATGTTGGAGTAGTGGGCGAAGACGTCCGGTCCCCCGCCGTCCTGGGCGATGAAACCGAAGCCCTTCTCGGCGTTGAACCACTTCACGGTGCCGCTGGCCATACTGCGTTCCTTCAGATCTTGCCGGGGGTCCCGGCCGGGTCGAGTAGCGGGGCCCTCCCCGAAGAGAGGGCGCCCGGCACCCGTTCTACCCCGTCCCGGCCCGGTCATTCGATCAGACAGGGCCGAATGTCTGGGGGGTGTCACCGCCCCCATGGCATCCGGCCCGCCGACCCGCCTGCCGGCCGTCGCGGGCTCGGGCCGAGGCCGGGGTCAGCGGCGTTCGAAGAGGTCGGCCTCAGCCGGGAGCGAGGAGAGAGAGCGCCGCGCCTTCGACGTCGCCGCCGGGGCCTTCTTGCCGCAGAAGGCGGCCTCCAGCGTTCCGCCGAGCGCCGTGTTGGCCGAGCCCCGGTTCGACGTGTTCGCCATCGCGGAGAGCGCGCGCCGGCCGTCGCGGGTGGCGAAGGCGTAGGTGTAGAAGCCCTGGACGGTGCCGGTGTGGCCGTACACCTGGGTGCCGCAGGACAGGTCGTAGCGGCGCAGGCCGAGTCCGTAGAAGCGGGTGTTGGTGGCGTCGGTCGGGGTGACCGTGGTCATCGCGTCCAATGTCCGGGGCGAGAGCAGCCTGCCCCGCATCAGCGCGGTCGTGAAGGTGTTCAGGTCCGCCGGGTCGGAGATGACGGCGCCGGCCGACTGGGCCCAGGAGACCGTCTGTTCCGTGGAGTCGACGAGCGGTCCGCCCTCCTCGTCGGGGTGGAGGTAACCGCGGACGTGCGGGCCCTTGATGCGCGTCTCGGGGTGGACGTAGGAGGTGTGGCGCAGCTTCAGCGGCTTGATGATACGGCGCTCGTACTGCTTGGCGACCGAGGTGCCCGAGGCGTCCTCGATGAGCATGCCGACGACGACGAAGTTGGCGTTGGAGTACTTGTACGACACGCCCGGTTCGGTCGTGCGGGGCTCGGCGAGCGAGAGGTCGACCAGCTCCTGATAGGTGAAGACGCGGTTGCGTACGACTTCGAAGCCGGGCACGGTCTTGGCGAACATCGCGTCGGTGTAGTCGGCCAGGCCGCTGCGGTGGGTCAGCAGGTGACGGACGGTGATGCGGTCGTCGGGCAGCAGTCCGGGGAGGTAGCGGTTGACCGGCGCGTCGAGCTCCAGTCTGCCCTCGTCGACCAGTTGGAGCAGGACGACGCTGGAGAAGGTCTTGCTGACGCTGCCGATCCGGAAGCGCGCCCGAGTATCCATCGGTGCGCCGGAGACGCGGTCGCGGACTCCGGCCGTCCGCGTGCGGACGCCGTCGGGACCGGTGAAGCGGGCCATCGCGCCGGGGGCGCCGTTGGCCATGGCGGCGGTCAGGGCCGCGGACACGCCGTCCATGTCGGGAGCGGGAGTCGCGGGGACGGCAGGGGCGGCAGGGGTGGTGGGGGCCGCCGGTGCCGCGGAGGCGGCTGTGGCGGGGGCGAGACCGCCGACGATCACGGCGATCAGGGTGGCGCTCAGGGCAAGACGTCGGCGCGGCGACAGGGGCACGTGACTTCCTCGGCTTCTTCCTCGGCTCATGGCTCCGGCACACGGGTCGGGTGTGCCGTCGGGTCCCGGGCGGAGCGAGCACGGCGCGCCGTTCACGGGACTCATGGAGCATGAGTGCCAACGCGCCGCGTTGGTTCCTGTCACGGGGCACGCGTCTGCCACCGATGCGACGGAGCGTCAGGTTCCGGTCGGACGGCGCGGCATGAGGAGGCCGAAGGGGCGCGGCATGAGGAGGCCGAAGGCGGGGGCGAGGACGGGCCCGTACGCCCTTACGGGCACATGAGGGACCGCCCCGGCGAGCGGGGCGGTCGAAGGACCTAGGTGAGAAAGCGGATCTCGGGCGGGCGGTCTCAGGCGCGGCCCGCGGCCTTCTGGCTCCGGCGGGAGAGCGAGTCGACGACCACGGCGGCCAGCAGCACCGATCCGGTGATCATGAACTGGACGGCGTTGCTGACGCCCATGATGTTCATCCCGGACTGGATGGAGCCGATCACCAGGGCTCCGAGCAGCGCGGACCAGACCGAACCGCGGCCGCCGAAGAGACTGGTGCCGCCGATGACGGCCGCGGCGATGACGTTCATCAGCAGGTTGCCGCCGCCGGAGGTCTGGCTCGCGGACTGGATCTGCCCGGCGAGGAAGAGGCCGCCGACCGCCGCCATGGCGCCGGAGATCGAGAAGACGCTCATCCGCACGAACGCGACGCTGATGCCGGCCCGTCGCGCGCCCTCGATGTTGCCGCCCACGGCGAAGACGCGCCGCCCGTAGGTCGTACGGCGCAGCACGAAGTCGAGCACCACCAGCAGGATCAGGAAGATCAGCAGGGCGAGCGGGAGACCCTGGTACTGGTTGAGGATGTAGGCGGTGGCGAAGGCGATCGCCGCGAGGACGACCGTACGCAGCGCTATCTCCGCGACCGGCCGGAACGGCACCTGGGCGGCCCTGCGGCGGTTGGCGTCCAGCAGGGAGGCGGCCAGGAAGAGGCCGACGCCCACGGCCGCGGTGATGTAGGCGGCGGCCGGGCTGTGGAAGATGGTCGAGTAGAGCCGGGTGACGATGCTCTCGGCGGGGATGTTGACGGTGCCGCTGGTGCCGAGCACCTGCAGCATCAGCCCGTTCCAGGCGAGGTTGCCCGCCAGAGTGACGACGAACGCGGGCACACCGACCTTCGCGAAGAAGAAGCCCTGGATCAGGCCGACGGCGGCTCCGCCCGCCACGGCGACGAGGAGCGCCAGCCACTCGTTCATGCCGTTGAGGACGTTGAGGACGGCGAACAGCGCGGCACACAGGCCGCTGACCGAGCCGACGGAGAGGTCGATCTCGCCGAGCAGCAGCACGAAGACGATCCCGACGGCGATCATGCCGGTGCCGACGATCTGCTGGCTGAGGTCGGAGAGGTTCTGGGCGGAGAGGAAGGCGCTGTTCAGGCTGCCGAAGACCGTCCAGATGACGATGACCGCGATGACCACGGGGAGGGACCCGAGTTCACCGCTGCGCAGCTTGCGGCGGAACTCCCCGAGGTAGCCCCGCACTCCCTCCTCGCGGACGAGCAGCCGGCTGTCGACGGCGGGCATCGCGTCGCGCGCCGGCTCCTGGGCGGAGACGTCGTCAGGGCCTCGGTCGCGGCTCATCGGTCCTCCTCCCGCTTCCGCGCCTGGCGGCGGGTGACGGCGCTGTCGGAGGCACCGGTGATGGCGGAGATGATCTCCTCGGTGGTGGTGGAGCGCTTGTCGAAGAAGCCGTTGTTGCGGCCGAGGCGCATGACCGCGATCCGGTCGGCGACGGCCATGACGTCGACCATGTTGTGGCTGATCAGGATGGTGCCGAGGCCGCGGTCGCGCAGTCGCTCGACCAGGTCGAGGACCTCCGCGGTCTGTTCCACGCCGAGGGCGGCGGTGGGCTCGTCCAGGATGACGACCTTGGGCTCGCCGATGAGGGAGCGGGCGATGGCCACGGTCTGGCGCTGGCCGCCGGAGAGGGAGGCGACGGGGATGCGGACGCTGGGGATGCGGATGGAGAGCGTGGCGAGCAGTTCGCGGGAGCGCTTGTCCATGCTCACCTCGTCCAGTACGCCGAAGCGGCGCAGTTCACGGCCGAGGTAGAGGTTGCCCACCACGTCCAGGTTGTCGCAGAGCGCCAGGTCCTGGTAGACGGTCGCGATGCCGAGGTGCTGGGCGTCGTGCGGCCTGTTGATGGCGACCGGGCGGCCCTCCCAGGTGATGACGCCCTCGTCGGGCGGGTTCACGCCGGCGATCGCCTTGACGGCGGTCGACTTGCCGGCGCCGTTGTCGCCGACGAGCGCGACGACCTCGCCGGGGTGGAC
Source organism: Streptomyces sp. NPDC048353 (assembly GCF_055587165.1). Classification (NCBI taxonomy): domain Bacteria; kingdom Bacillati; phylum Actinomycetota; class Actinomycetes; order Kitasatosporales; family Streptomycetaceae; genus Streptomyces; species Streptomyces sp. NPDC048353. The sequence continues at coordinate 298,489 of NZ_JBVJGU010000006.1, forward strand.
CTCCAGGTCGAAGCCGGACAGCGCCTGCACCGCGCCGAACCGCTTGGAGATGCCCCGGAGGGTGAGCACGGGTGGCTCCGGCATCGGAACCGCCTCCTCCCGTTCGCCCCCGTCACCGCCCGCCGGACCGGCGTTCCGCTGCCCGGGCGGGACGCCGCACAGGCGTCCTGCCGGCGGCGTACCGCCGGTCGGGCGGGCGGTGTCTCGTGGTTACTGGAGACCGGCTTCCTTGCAGGCCGCGGCGTAGGCCGGGGTGCAGATCTCCTGGACGGTGTACATGCCGTCCTTGACGACCGTGTCCTTGATGTTGTCCTTGTCGACCACGATCGGTGTCAGGAGGTTGGCCGGGACCTTCTGTCCGCTGCCGCTGGTGACGGTGGTGGGCGTCAGGTCGGCGGGGATCGGCTTGCCCTCCGCGAGGTTGACGGCCATCGTCGCGGCGATGTCGGCCTCCGGCTTGTACGGCTTCTCGACCGTGATCGTCTGGGTGCCGAGGAGGATCCGCTGGACGGCGTCGAGCTGGGCGTCCTGGCCGGTCAGCGGCACGTTCATGCCGGCCGCCTTGAGGGCGGTGGCGATGCCGGCGGCGAGACCGTCGTTGGCCGAGTAGACGCCGACGATGTTCTCCTTGCCCAGCGAGCTGATGGCGCCCGACATCTGCTGGTTGGCGTTGTTCGGGTCCCAGTTAGGGGTGTCGTACTCCTTGCCGATCTTCACCTTGCCGTCGAGGACCGAGTGGGCGCCGGCCTTGAACTCGGCGGCGTTCGGGTCGGTCGGCGAGCCGTTGTGCATCACGATCTGGCCGCTCCCGGCCTTGTCGCCGAGCGCGTCGAGCAGGGCCTGGCCCTGCAGCTCGCCCACCTTGCGGTTGTCGTACGAGACGTAGGCGTCGACGGGGCCCTGGGCGAGGCGGTCGTACGCCACGACCTTCACGCCCGCGTCATGGGCCTTCTGCACGGAGGACTGGATCGACTTGGCGTCGACGGCGTCCAGGATCAGCACCTTGTCGCCCTTGGCGAGCGCGGTGTTGACCTGCTGTTGCTGGGTCGTGGCGCTCTCGGCCGCGTTGTAGTAGTCGATCTGCGCGTCGGGGGCCAGTTCCTTGATCTTCTGCTCGATGTACGGCCGGTCGAACTTCTCGTACCGCGTCGTCTTGCTCTCCGGCAGCAGCAGCCCGATCTTCACCTCGCCCTGCGCCGCGCTGTCCGCCGCCGACGAGGATGCGCCGGTGGTCGCGACCGCGCCCAGGGACAGGGCCACGGCTCCGGCGAGGGCTATCGCCCCGCGCAATGTACGGGTCATGGGAGGCTCCTCTCGTACGCCCCCTTCCCTCGGACGAGCGCGGGAACGAGGTTGCACATATCGCCTATATATCGACATTAGCGGCAAGCCGGGGACCGGCAAGCGGGTGAACCGCCGGGGCGCGGCGGCCGGACGCCGCCGGGCGGCCCCGGGGGCCGTCCGGGCATACGCCCGTCGATACGGGACGAGAAGGTCAGGGCACGGAGGAGACGCCCCCTTCCCGGCGGGCGACGGAAGGCCTCGCGAGGCCGGGCGGCGACGGAGGTCGGCGCGCACCCGGGCTTCGGCGGCGACGCCAGGCGCGGGGTGGGCCGGGTGCGGCGGCCGGGTATGGCGGAGCAGCCGCATGTGGGGCCGGGCGGCTCGGGCCCGGCCGTCGCGGGCCGTCGCGTATGAGGCCGGGCGGGTGGGGCCCGGCCGTCGCGGGCCGTCGGGTATGAGGCCGGGAGGGCAGGGCCCGGCCAGCCGTCGCGGGCCTTCGGGGGTAGGCGGTGTCAGTAGCGCTGTGCCTTGGTCAGCCGGGGGGTGAGCGGGGGCGAGGCGGGCTCGCGGCTGGTGACCAGGAGTTGGGCGCGGCCCCCGGGGGCGAGGTCCTCGGTGCCGACGAACTGGGTCTCGACGACCTTGCCGGAGGCGTCGAGGAAGTCGACCTGGGCGGCGTAGGAGGCCTCCGCCCGCGTCTTGTTGGTGACCGAGACGAGGACGGCGAGGCGTCCGCCCGTCTCGGCGCGCGGCTTGCCCGTCATCCCGACCTCGTTCAGGGCGTTGCCTCGGCCGTCGACGTCCTTCAAGGCGTTCTGGGCCGCCTGGCGGGACTGCTCGATGTCCGTCCCGATGGAGGCCTTGCGGGAGGCCTCGCGGGCGGATGCCGACGCCGCGGCGGAGGAGGCCGACTCCCGGGCCTCGGCGGCGGCGGACTCGGCCGCGGAGGCGAGCGCGGAGGGCGGTTCGCCGGCGAAGGACTCCTGGTCGGGGGGTGTGGCCCCGTCGCTGACCGACGAGCTGCCGCCCGAGTCGTCGTCCGAGCCGCACGAGACGAGGGCGGTGGCGGAGAGGGCCGCCAGGACGACCGCCGACGCGGCGCTCGCCGCGCGGGCGCGGACGGGATGCTTCCTGCGGAATGAGGGGGTCACGCGGCTCGTCCTTCTGTCGGGGGGCGTAGGGCGATCGGGGGCCGGCGCGGGAGCGGGCCGGGCGCCGCCGGGCGGCCCGGCACCGTCCCGGTCATGCTCCCCCGGAGTCCCGCCGGCCGCGAGACGAGCGGGTACGACCGTGGGAGCGGGGCGCAGGAGCCCCGTACACACCGAGACATGACAGGCGCTCCGCCCCGCGTGGGCAGGGGGTGCTCCCCCACGGCCTTCCGCCCCCACGCGGCCAGGGGATGCCCACGGCCTTCCACCCCCGCGCGCTCAGAGGGTGTCCACGGCCTTCCGCCCCCGGGCCGGTCAGGGGGTGTCCGCAGCCTTCCGCCCCCAGGCCGGTCAGCGGGCGCCCCCCACGGGCATCCGCGCCTCTCAGCGGGCGCTCTCCGCGGGCTTTCGGCCCCAGGCGGTGAGCATGCCGGCCGACAGGGCGGCGCACTCCTCGGAGTCCAGGTAGCGGATCGCCGCGTCGACGGCGGCGTCGTCGACCAGGGCGGTGGCGACCATCGCCGTTCTGCTCCGCTCCCAGGTGTCCGCCCAGAAGCGGCTGATGGGGCTGCCCGGCACCAGCGGCGGCACATGGATCTCGGCGGCGACGGACCCGAGCCCCGCCGCCCGCAGCAGGTCCGGGTAGGACGGAACCCAGGTGACGTCCGTGCCGATGGTGTCCCGCAGCCCCCGCCACATCGCCCGCATCATCGCGGCGTACGGCGTGCCGGCCGGCCTGCCGCCCGGCGGGTCACCCGTGCGGTCGCTCGTCAGGTCCACCGCGTCGCTGAGCATCAGCACACCGCCGGGCTCGACGAGTTCGGCGAGGCGGGTGATCAGCCGCTCCCGCTCGGGCAGGTGCATCAGCACGAACCGCGCGTGGACCAGGCGGAACCGGCCCGGCGTGAAGTCCGGGGCGGTGATGTCGGCCTCCAGCACGTCGAGCCCGGGTGCGGGCCGCGCGCCGAGGAAGCGTACGTCGCGGTCGACGGCGAGCACGTGCGCGGCCCCGGCCTCCTCCAGCAGCCAGCGGGAGACCGTCCCCGTGCCGGCGCCGACGTCGAGGCAGCGCCAGCCCGGGCCGACGCCGAGGGCGCGGAGGCGTGCCCGGGTGAGGTCGTCGTAGGCGAGGGCGCCGAAGTCGATGCGCTCGGCCTCGCCCGCCTGGCCGGGGCGGAAGACGGCCTCGCCGTAGCGCCCGCCGTCCGGGGTGTCCGGGCCGGCCGCACCCCCGGGAGCGCCCCCGCCGGGCCCGGCGCCGTGGGGCGCCGAGCCGTGCGGTGCGGCGGTCACGGCGTCGCCGTCGTGCCGCCGGGGGCGCCGGCCGGGACGGGCCGCCGTCGTCGGGCGGCGCGGGACCGGAACAGCGGGTCGTCGGACTGCGGGTCGTCGGACAGTCTCATGGCCGGACCTCTCCAGGCGGGGGCGGCGGTGCCGGGCGGCCCGTCCCGCGGCCGCCGTCCGCCCATCCTGCATCGCGCGTCCGCTTCAGGCGCGCCGTGCCTGAGGCGGAGAGCGCGCCGTGCGGCCGAAAGGGGCGTCCGACGACCCGTACGGGTAGTCGGACGCCCCTTTCGGCCGAGCCGGTGTCCGGTGCCAGATGTCCGTCGGGATCAGACCGCCGGGGCCGGGAAGGTCGGGTACTCGACTCCGGAGACGTGCTGGACGACCCGGATGACCTGGCAGGAGTAGCCGAACTCGTTGTCGTACCAGAGGTAGAGGATGGCGTTGTCGCCGTCCACCTTGGTGGCGCCCGCGTCGACGATCGAGGCGTGCCGCGAGCCGACGAAGTCCATGGAGACCGCGTCGGGGGCCGTGGTGAAGTCGATCTGACGCTTGAGCGGCGAGTGCAGCGAGACGTCGCGGAGGTACTCCAGGACCTCGTCGCGGGTGGTCTCGCGGCCCAGGCGCAGGCTCAGGATGGCGATCGAGACGTCCGGGACGGGGACGCGGATCGAGCTGCCGGTGATGGGCGCCTTCAGGTCGGGCAGCGCCTTGGCGACGGCGGAGGCGGCACCGGTCTCGGTGATCACCATGTTCAGCGGCGCCGAGCGGCCGCGACGGTCGGCCTTGTGGTAGTTGTCCAGCAGGTTCTGGTCGTTCGTGAACGAGTGGACGGTCTCCACGTGACCGCGCAGAACGCCGTACTCGTCGTCCATGGCCTTCAGCGGCGGGACGATCGCGTTCGTGGTGCACGAGGCGCAGGACAGGACCCGCTCGTCCGGCTTGATGGTGTCGTGATTGACGCCGTGGACGATGTTGGGCACGTCGCCCTTGCCGGGGGCCGTCAGGACGACCTTGTCCACGCCGGGGCGCAGGTGCTTGGAGAGGCCCGCGCGGTCGCGCCACTTGCCCGTGTTGTCGATGAGGATGGCGTCCTTGATGCCGTACGCCGTGTAGTCGACCTCGGAGGGGTCGTTGGCGTAGATCACCTTGATCGCGTTGCCGTTGGCGACGATCGTGCTGGTCGCCTCGTCGACGGTGATGGTGCCCTGGAACTGGCCGTGGATGGAGTCACGGCGCAGCAGCGAGGCCCGCTTGACGATGTCCTGGTCGCCGCCCTGGCGGACGACGATGGCGCGCAGGCGCAGACCGTTGCCCGAGCCGGCCTTCTCGATGAGGAGGCGGGCGACGAGGCGGCCGATGCGGCCGAAGCCGTAGAGGACGACGTCGCGTCCGTCGCGGCGCTCGATCTTGTTGGCGCCCGTGGCACCGGCGACGGCCTCGGCGGTGAACTCGGCGACCGTCAGACCGCGGTCGTCGGTCTTGTACGTCGCGGCGAGCATGCCGATGTCGATCTGGGAGGGGCCGAGGTCCAGCGCGGTGAGGGCCTGGAGGAACGGCAGGGTCTCGGTGACCGAGAGTTCCTCACCGGCGATCTGCCGAGCGAATCGGTGGGTCTTGAGAATGCTGACCACCGACTTGTTCACCAGGGAGCGGCTGTGGAGGAGGACGGTCACGTCCTGCTCGCGGTGCAGCTTCCCGATGATGGGGATCATCGACTCCGCGATCTCCTCGCGGTGCTTCCAGTTGGTGAACGAGTCGTCATTGACAGTCACAGGCTTATCTTTCGAGCTAGGCGGCGCTCATATGCTAACCCGGCTGTCGTTTGATCTTTCAAGGGGGCCTGGGGAACGGCCCCTCGGGACCCCACTCGGGCCTCTACCGGCGCCGCGCCAGAGCCTCCCGGCCGGAGACCGGTCGCTCGCGGCACCTCCCGCGGTACGCACGATCGTCAGGGGAATAGGCGATCGAAAGACGTCGTTACGGCGTTGTGCGGTCATCGCCGCCGTCGGTGACCCGAGCTTTCTCGGCTGCCCTTCGGGAATCGCCATGATCCGTGCCAGAGCCCTCACCCTCGCCCTCCTCGCCGCGGCCCTCGCCGCGCTGATGGGATGCTCCGTCCTCGGCAGCCGTGCGACGGCGCCTTCCCCCGCGCCCGGGACGACGTCCCCGGCCCCGGCGGCTCCCAGCCCCTCCCTTCCGTCGGCGGTCACTCCGCCCGACGCCCCGCCCGCGGACCCCGTCGCGGCGGCGCCGACCCCGGATCCCGCCGAGCGGACACGGCCGTCCCGGCTCTCCCTGCCCGCGATCGGCATCGAGGACCTGCGGGTCGTGCCGTACGAGGGGACGACCGACGACACGCCGGGCACCCGGATTCAGGACCGCGGCGTCGCCGCCAGCCCGTACGGCAAGGGCGGCGGGGTCGGCCCCGGGGAGGTCGGCAACTTCCTGGTGACGGCCCACCGGCTCTCGGCGGGAGGGCCGCTGCGGGACCTCCCCGAGGTGAAGAAGGGCGACTCGGTCTCCGTCAGGGCGGCGGACGGCACGGTGTACACGTACGAGATCGTCGAGACCCGGCAGACGTCCTTCCGGTCCGAGCGCTCCCTCGCCGAGCAACGGGCGGCGGTTCCGGGCGAGCCGGGCGTGAAGCCCACCAAGGCCATGATCACGATATCCACCTGCGCGACGCCGGAGGACGACGCGGCGGGCAACTTCTGGCGCGACGAGAACGGCAACCCCGAGCACCGCATCGACAAGATCGGCGTTCTGACCTCCACCCGGCCGGCCGCGTCCTGAGCCCCTTCCCCCCTCTCCTCCCAGCCACGGTCTCCTGGCCTCCCACCCTCCTCCGAAGTTCCTCCCGCCGACGTGGCGACCGTCACATTCGGCATAGAAGACGGCCCGCCGGATAGGTGCCCAGCCGCGAAGGCGCCTCCCGACGGCGCTGACCTGGAGGAACGAGAACATGCCCGAACTCTTCATCGACGGAAGCTGGCAGTCCGCGCTCGACGGGCGCACCCGTGAGATCCGGTGTCCCGCCGACGGCGGGCTGGTCGCCGTCGTCGACGAGGCCAGCGGCAAGGACACCGTCGAGGCCATCGCGGCCGCGCGCCGCGCCTTCGACGAGGGCCCGTGGCCCACCACCCCCGCCGCGGATCGCGGTGACCTGCTGCTGCGCGTGGCGGACCTCCTCGCCCGGGACAAGGAGGCGCTTGCCCGCGCCGAGTCCCTCGACACCGGCAAGCGACTGGTGGAGAGCGCGTACGACATCGACGACATCGTCAACTGCTTCCGCTACTTCGGACGGCTCGCCGCCGCCGAGGCGGGACGCGTGATCGACACGGGTACGGCGGGCGCCGACAGCCGGGTCGTATACGAGCCGGTCGGGGTCTGCGGGCTGATCACGCCGTGGAACTATCCGCTGCTCCAGACCGCGTGGAAGGTGGCGCCGGCGCTCGCCGCGGGCAACACCTTCGTGCTGAAGCCGAGCGAACTCACCCCGCACACCGCGATCCACCTGATGCGGCTGCTCGCCGAGGCGGGACTGCCGGACGGGGTCGCCAACCTGGTCCTCGGCGCCGGCCCGGAGGCGGGAGCGCCGCTCGCCGACCATCCCGACGTCGACCTGGTCTCCTTCACCGGCGGTCTGCAGACCGGCCGCCGGCTGATGGCGGCGGCCGCCGGGACGGTCAAGAAGGTGGCCCTGGAGCTGGGCGGCAAGAACCCGAACATCGTCTTCGCCGACGCCGATTTCGAGGCGGCCGTGGACATGGCGCTGACGGCGGTCTTCCTGCATTCGGGCCAGGTCTGCTCGGCGGGCGCCCGGCTGCTCGTCGAGGACTCGCTGCACGACCGGTTCGTCGACGAACTCGTCCGCAGGGCACAGGAGATCAGGCTCGGCGGCCCGTTCGACGAGGACGCGCGGACGGGGCCGCTGATCTCCGCCGCCCACCGCGCCAAGGTCGAGGCGTACGTCGAGCGGGGCATCGCCGAGGGCGCGGTGCTGCGCTGCGGCGGGGCCCGGCCGGAAGGCCCCGCGTACGACGAGGGGTACTACTACCTGCCGACCGTCCTCGACGCCTGCCGGAGCGAGATGTCGGTGGTGCGGGAGGAGTCCTTCGGGCCGGTGCTGACCGTGGAGCGGTTCGCCGACGGTGACGAGGACGCGGCCGTACGGCTCGCGAACGACACGATCTACGGTCTCGCGGGCGCGGTCTGGACGAGCGACGAGGGCAAGGCCCGGCGCATGGCGGCACGCCTGCGCCTGGGAACCGTATGGATCAACGACTACCACCCCTATGTGCCGCAGGCCGAGTGGGGCGGTTTCAAGCAGTCCGGCACCGGGCGGGAGCTCGGTCCGGCCGGCCTGGCGGAGTACCGCGAGACCAAGCACATCTGGCGCAACACCGCACCCGAGCCGCAGGGCTGGTTCGCCTGACCCCGTGAGACGCGGGGCCGGTTCGTGAACCACAGGGCTGGTTCGCCACACCTCGACCGGCCCCGCGCCGCGCTCTCGCCGGTCCCCCGCCCCTTCGTCGCCAGTCCTTCGTCAGTCCTTCGCCAGTCCCTCGCCTGACCGCATCGCTACTGCCCAGGAGTCGACCCATGGCCACTGCCCCGCCGTCCCCGCCGGGTGACGACGCCGAGCTGACCGAGTTCGGGTACCGCCCCGAACTCAAGCGGACGCTCGGCAACTTCCACACCTTCGCCGCCGGGATCTCGTACATCTCGATCCTCACCGGCACCTTCCAGCTCTTCTACTTCGGCTTCGCCAGCGGCGGGCCCGCCTACTGGTGGTCCTGGCCGATGGTCTTCGCCGGGCAGTTCATGGTCGCGCTCTGCTTCGCGGAGCTGGCCGCGCGCTATCCCGTGGCCGGCTCCATCTACAACTGGGCGAAGAAGGTGGGGAACGGGCACGTCGGCTGGCTGGCCGGCTGGATGATGCTCATCGCCTCGGTCGTCTCGATCGCCGCCGTCGCCCTCGCCTACCAACTGACGCTTCCGCAGATCTCCTCCTTCTTCCAGTTCGTGGGAGACGGCACCGGGACGTACGACGTGGCGACCAACGCGGTGCTCCTCGCCGCCGTGCTCATCCTCTTCACCACGGTCGTCAACGCCTTCGGCGTGAAGCTGATGGCGAGGATCAACACCGCCGGGGTCTTCCTCGAACTGATCGCCACGGTCGTGCTGATCGTGCTGCTCGCCATCAACGTCGTCCGCGGCCCGCAGGTCGTCACCGAGACCGCCGGCACCGGCTCCGGCCAGCCGTTCGGCTATCTCGGGGCGTTCCTGATCGCCTCGCTCGCCTCGGCGTACGTGATGTACGGCTTCGACACCGCTGCCTCGCTCGGCGAGGAGTCGCTCGACCCGTCGCGCAACGCCCCGCGCGCCATCATCCGGGCGATCGTCGCCTCCTTCGTCCTCGGCGGACTGATCCTCATCCTCGCGCTGATGAGCGTGTCGAACCTGCGGGGCGAGAAGCTGTCCTCCGACGGACTGCAGTACGTCGTCCTCGACGTCCTCGGCCCGACGGCCGGCAAGGCCATGCTGTGGTGCGTCCTGATCGCGGTCACCGTCTGCGCGCTCGCGGTGCACACGGCGGCGGTCCGGCTCGCCTTCGCCATGGCGCGGGACAACAACCTGCCCGCGTCCTCGCGACTGGCGAAGGTCAGCCCGCGGTTCGGCACCCCGATCCTGCCGACCGTCATCATCGGCGTGCTCGCGCTGGCGATCCTGCTGGTCAACATCCGTCAGCCGCAGATCTTCACCGTCGTCACCAGCATCGGCATCGTGATGATCTACGTGGCCTACCTGCTGGTGACCGTGCCGATGCTGGTGGCCCGGCTGCGCGGCCGGTGGAAGCCGGCCGAGGGCCGGTTCTCGCTGGGCCGCTGGGGCGTCCCGGTGAACATCCTCGCCGTGCTGTGGGGCGGCGCGATGACCCTGAACCTCATCTGGCCGCGCGCGGCCGTCTACAACGCCGCCGCCCCGTTCCACTGGTACCTGCGCTGGGGCGCGGTGCTGTTCGTCGGCGCGATCGCGCTGGGCGGCTTCGCCTACTACTGGTTCGTACAGCGGCACCGTACCGGCGTCCTCGCCGAGCACGCCGCCGAAGCGGCCCCCGCGGCCGCCGCAGCGAAGGAGACCATCCCCTCATGACCGAAGCACGCACAGCGACCGAGGCGGCCGACGAGGTCTTCGACTACGTCGTGGTCGGCGGCGGCACGGCGGGCAACGTCGTGGCCGCCCGGCTCAGCGAGGACCCGTCCGTGAGGGTCTGCGTCCTCGAGGCGGGCCCCAGCGACGTCGGCGACGACAACGTCCTCAAGCTGGACCGGTGGATGGGCCTGCTGGACTCCGGCTACGACTGGGACTATCCGGTCGAGCCGCAGGCCAGCGGCAACAGCTTCATGCGGCACGCCCGCGCCAAGGTGCTCGGCGGCTGCTCCTCCCACAACTCCTGCATCGCCTTCTGGGCGCCGGCGGAGGATCTGGACGACTGGGAGCGGGGCGGCTGTACGGGCTGGAGCGCGGCGGACCTGTTCCCGCTGTACCGGCGCCTGGAGAACAACGACGCCCCCGGGGACCACCACGGGCGGACCGGTCCGGTGAAGCTCCGCACGCTCAAGGGCGGCGACCCGTGCGGCGAGGCGCTGCTGAAGGCGTGTGACCAGGCCGGCATCCCGACGACGCCCTTCAACACCGGCCGTACGGTGACGCGCGGCGCCAACTGGTTCCAGATCAACTCCGACGAGAACAACGTCCGCCAGTCCTCCTCGGTGGCGTATCTGCACCCGATCATGGGCAAGCGCCCCAACCTGGAGATCCGGACCGGGGTGCGGGCCAAGAAGCTGGTCCTCGAAGGGCGCCGCTGCGTGGGCGCCGAGTACCTGGACCCGGATCTCGTCCACACCCGGCGGGTCCGGGCGCGGCGCGAGGTCGTGGTGTCGTGCGGCTCCATCGACACGCCGAAGCTGCTGATGCTCTCCGGCATCGGGCCCGCCGAGCATCTGCGGGAGGTGGGCGTGGAGGTCGTGGTGGACTCCGCCGGGGTCGGCGAGAACCTCCAGGACCATCCCGAGGGCGTCATCATGTGGGAGGCGAAGCAGCCCATGCCCACGGTGTCGAGCCAGTGGTGGGAGGCGGGCATCTTCTACGACACCGAGCCGGGCCTGGACCGGCCGGACCTGATGTTCCACTACGGCTCCGTGCCGTTCGACATGAACACCGCGCGGCACGGCTATCCGACGTCCGAGAACGCCTTCTGCCTGACGCCGAACGTCACCCGGGCCAAGTCGCGCGGCACGGTCCGGCTGCGGACCCGGGACTACCGCGACAAGCCGAAGGTCGACCCGCGGTACTTCACCCACGAGCACGACGTACGGGTGATGACGTACGGTCTCCGGCTCGCCCGCCGGATCGCCGGGCAGCCCGCGCTCGCCGGCTGGGCCGGGGCCGAACTGGCGCCCGGGCCGGACGTGCACACGGACGACGAGCTGCTCGACTACATCCACAAGACACACAACACCGTCTACCACCCCGCGTGCACGGTGAAGATGGGCGCGGACGACGATCCGCTGGCGCCCCTCGACGCGCGTCTGCGGGTCAAGGGCGTGGAGGGTCTGCGGGTGGCGGACGGGTCGGTCATGCCGGACCTCGTCACCGTCAATCCGTGCATCACGACGATGATGATCGGCGAGAAGTGCGCCGATCTGCTGCGTGAGGACGCCTGACCGGCCTCCCTCGGGTCGTGAGCTGCGAGAGCCCGCCCCGGCCGACATGGCCGGGGCGGGCTCCATGTGCTGTCGCCCGGGGGCGGGTCGGGGCTCGCGGGGCGGGCCCTCCCGGACCTGTCAGAAGGTCAGGTTCCAGGCGTCGACGCGGCCGGTGTCCTGGCTGGCGTTGTCGTTCACGCGGAGCTTCCAGACGCCGTTCGCGACCTCGGCGGAGGCGTTGACGGTGAAGGTCTGGACGAGGTTGTCCGTACCGCCGCCGGCCCGGTTGTGGAGGGTGTAGACGGTGCCGTCGGGGGCGACCAGGTCGACCTTCAGGTCACCGATGTAGGTGTGCTTGATGTCGACGCCCACCTTGAGGGTAGCCGGGGCGTTGCCGCTGACGCCGCTGACCGTGATCGGGCTCTCGACGGTGGCGTTGTCGGCGACGGTGACGTCGGTCGGGTTCTCGAAGTACTTCCCGGGCGGCGGGGTGCTGCCGCCGACGGCCTTGAGCGCGTCGACCTGTCCGTCGCCGAAGAAGCCGTTCTTGGACGTGGTGCCCGTGCAGCGGCTGTCCGAGGGGCAGGCGATGTCGCCGGCCTGCGTGGCGAGCCGGTCGCGGATCTGCGCCGGGGTCAGGGCCGGGTTGACGCTCGCGATGAGCGCGGCGACGCCCGCGACGTGCGGGGAGGCCATCGAGGTGCCGTTCTTGTTGCCGTACTTGCCGCCCGGAAGCGTCGAGTAGACACCGGAGGCGCCGTCGCCGCCGGGGGCCGCGACGTCGATGACGGCGTTGCCGAAGTTGGAGTACGACGCCTTGACGTTGCCGTTGCCCATGGCGGCGACCGTCACGACGCCCGGCAGCTCGGTCGGGATGTCGATGCAGGCGTTGGTGATCGTGCGGCTGACCGGGGTGGAGTCGTTGGGGCTCTCCGAGTCGGTCGTCTTGTTCGCCAGGTCGTAGTTGGAGTTGCCCGCCGCCGCGATCTGGAGGGAGCCCTTGCTCTCGGCGTACGCCTGCGCCCGGCGCACGCCCTCGATGATGGCGGCCTGGTCCGCGTTGTCCGGGCAGTTGAACTGCCACGGGTCGGTGTAGTAGCTGTTGTTGGTGACCTTGAAGCCGTGGTCACCGGCCCACATGAAGCCGCAGACGGTGTTCTCCGCGAAGAAGAGTCCACTCGGCTTCTCGGCGATGCGGACCGAGGAGATCTTCACGCCCGGCGCGACGCCGATGACGCCCTTGCCGTTCTTGGCGGCCGCGATCGTGCCGGCCACGTGCGTGCCGTGGGTGTCGACGTCGCGCCAGGCGCCGGCGCGCGTGTCCGCCTTGCCGTAGGCGCAGGAGACCGAGTCGGCGGCGTTGAAGTTGGGCGCGATGTCCTGGTGCTGGTCGTCCACGCCGGTGTCGAGGACGCCGACCTTGACGGTGGCCGATCCGGTCGTGACGGCCCAGGCCTGGTCCGCCTTGATCTGGGTCATGTCCCAGCGGTTGGACTCGGTGAGCGTCGTGGCCGACTGCGTCGGGTTGGGCGGGATCGCCGGGTTGTAGGCGTCGGCCGGGACGTCGGACGTCCGGGTCGCGCCGACCTGCTGGACGCCGCTCACGGCGCGCATCGAGGAGGCGAAGGCCGCCGAGGCCGAGTGCGCCACGATCACGCCGATGGCGTCGTACGAGGCGAAGACGGAGCCGCCGTTGTTCGCGACGGCGGTGCGCGCGGCCGAGGTGTCACCGGGGGCGGTGATCACCAGATAGGCGCGGGTGCCGGCCGCCCAGGCCGTGGAGGCCGCCGTCGTGGCCGTCGGCGCCGTCGCGGTGCGCGCCGAGGGGGACGAGGGCTCCGGGATGGCGATCGGCGCCGCGTGCGCCGCTCCCGCGGGCGCGGCGAGGGCCACGGTCGCCCCGAGGGCGACGGCCGCCAGGGCGGAGTGTCTCAGCCGGCTGGATATGTGGGAAAACAATGCGTCCTCCGATGGCCCGGTGGCGCTGGTGGCGCCGGCCGGGCCCTGTGATGTGTGGGGTGGACGCAAGATCCCAGACGATCCGGGCGGAAGGAAGGATTCTGTCCGACAAGACCGTCTGCGTTACCCAGTGTTGACCTGGCGGGGTGGCGATCGGGGTGGTCTTCGAACGGGATGCACCGCTTCGTTCCCTGGTCGTGTCCTCTCGGGAGCGGTGCTCATGCCGGTACCTGCACTCGGGACCGCCGACGCCGTCCGCCCGCGGCGGAAGGTGACACGTCCGACGACAAGGACCGACGGCCTGGCCCGGACGGTCGGATCGTCCGGGCCAGGCCGTCGGGCCTGGGGGCGCTCCCGATCAGGCGGGGGCGCCGGGTCGCTTCACGCGACGGGGCGTCACACCGAGCCGCGCCAGGCGCCCGTCTCGTGGCCGCCGCGCTCCTCAATGAACGACTTGAACCGCTTGAGATCGCCCGTGACCTTCCGCTTGACGAACCCGAGCTTGTCGCCGACCTGCTCCGTCAGCCCTTCGGGGGCGAAGTCCATCTGGAGCATGACCTTCGTGCGGGTGTCGTCGAGACGGTGGAACGTGACGACGCCGGCCTGCCGCGCTTCGCCCTCCACGGTCGTCCAGGCGACGCGCTCGTCCGGGATCTGTTCGGTGACGACGGCGTCGAACTCGCGGCGGACTCCGCCGATCTCCGTCACCCAGTGGGTGAGCGTGTCCGTGCGCTGCTCGATCCGCTCCACACCGTCCATGAAGTTCGGGAACGTCTCGAACTGCGTCCACTGGTCGTACGCCGCGCGCACCGGAACCTCGACCTCGACGGACTCCTCGACCTTCGACATGGGAACACCCTTATCGGTTGGGGACTGTTACGGAGATCCGCCTAACCTCGACCGGAGGACTCACACCTCTTCGAGGGCGGGGAGTTTCGGAACACGGCCTAATAGGACCGCGGAGACATCGGCTTCGGTTCGGCTCCCGCCACTTCGAGGGCGCAGTGGGGCTCGCCCGGGCCGGGGGTCGCGTGGACGACCGCCTGGGACGGCGGGTCGGTGGGGAGCTCGACGGTCACGGCCACCGGACGGTCGCCGGAGAGCTTGGCGTACCCCGTCTCCTTGCCGTCGACGAGCACCTCCACCGCGCCGCCGTGCCCCGTCCGCACGGTCGCGCTCACGGAATGCCCCGCGTGGTCGATGTGGAAGTGGTGGCGTCGTCGCATGGGTCGCCTCCCGCCGGGCCGCGCCGTCCGCGGCTCCGCATCCAGCGTAGCCATCTCTCCCCCGGCCCGCGGGCGGGACGGTAGCGCTCCGTATCCGTCCAGGTCACCGCGGGTGTGGTCACCGGCCCGTCACCCGAACAGCGGCGCTCCGGGCGTGCAACCGGCCCGGTCTCCGGTGCACTGGAGGGGCAACCGCCCGCCGAGCATGGAGACGACCATGTACGAAATGCACGTCGGCATCGCGACCCCGGACGGGGTCTTCGTGTGGCACGTCGCCCCCGTGGGCAACCGGACGGCCCTGTGCGGCCAGTCCCTGCACGGCGTGCCCACCGAAGAGCGCGACAAGACCGACCGGCACTGCGCCTCCTGCATGCACTCGTTCCAGGAGCTGATGAACGACCGGCGATGACGACGGCCCGCGGGCTCAGAAACCCATGCGTTCCCGGAGCGCCGTCAGCCGCGGCCGCTTCTCCTTGCGCTCGCGCGAGTGGCGGTCCAGCTCCTCCATCAGACGGCGTGACCGGTGGTCCAGGTCGAGTTCGTCCAGGATGCGGTCCACTTCGGCCAGCAGCGCGCCGTACAGCTGCCACTGCCGCGGCTCGCGCTGGACGACCCCGAGCAGCAGCTCCGCCGCGTTGTCCCGGACGGCTCGGGCGGCGAGGAGTTCGCCGGTGAGGCGTTCCTCGGCGGCGTCGGCGCTCTCGCTGACCCTTGTGGTGACGAGGACGCCGAAGCTGACCAGGGTGTCGGCGAGGTGGGAGAGCAGCTCCTCGATGGCGGGCCCCACCTCCACGGGGACCAGGTCCTCGTCCTGCCGGGCCTTGGCGAGGTCCGTGAGGGTGCGGGCGAGCACGCGCAGCACGACGGCGCAGATCTCCAGGGTGTCCAGGCCGGTGCGCAGCACGATGCGGTGCAGGAGCCCTTCCTTGACGCGCGGGTTGAGGCGCAGGCTGTCCTCGGCCTGGCGGAGGGCGGCGTCGACGTCCGCGATGTCGTTGTCGAGGCGGCGCGCCTCGTGCAGCCGGGCGGCGGCCTGTTCCACCGGGGTGGGCGCGGTGAGTTCCTCGCCGATGCCCAGCAGCAGTTGCCGCATGCGGCGGGAGAGTTCCTCGATGGACTCCCCCGCGGTCCCCACCCAGACGGGTGGCACGAGCAGCACGTTGAACAGCAGACCGACGACGGCGCCGATCAGGGTCTCCAGGACGCGGTCCCAGGCGGTGTTCGCGACCTGGGTGACGCCGAGCACGAGCATCGCGCTGATGGCGACCTCGGGCACGAACTCGTCGACCCGCACGAACCGCCCCACCACCAGCGCCGCGAGGATGACGAGGCCGAGACTCCACCAGGTGAGGCCGACGAGGACGCTGAACGCGATGGCGATGAGCACGCCGACGACGACCGCGTTGACCCGGCGGATGCCGGTGGTGAGCGTGGAGTAGAGGGTGACCTGGACGACGAGGAGCGCCGTCAGGGGCGCTGTCAGGGGCGCCGCCTCACTGCTGAGCTGGAGGGCGACGACGTAGGCGATGGTCGCCGCCGCGGTCGAGCGAAGGGTCTGGACGACGGCCGGTTCTCTGCGCCGTGCGAGCAGTTGGGCCATCGGTCGTCGGAGCGCGGTGCGGACGTCCGCCACGTGGTTTCCCCGGTCCTTCCGTGTGCGCTGCGGTCTCCTGGCTCCCCCAGGTTTTCGCAACTCGGGCCGCTTCGCACGCCGTGCGGGGCACACGTGCGCGCCGGCGGGGGGTCGGATAGCGTCGGGGCGGCGGATCGCGCCGGCGCCGTCCCCGGACCGGGGCGGTCGCGTTACGCCGGCCGGGCCCGCGGGGTCAGGGCCGGACCCGACAGGCGCGTGGGACGCGTCGGACCAGGCGAAGGAGACGAGTCAGGATGCCGCTCGAAGGAGAGTACGAGCCGAGCCCGTCGACGTGGGTGCGCGAGCAGGTGGAGCTGTACGAGTCCTCCGGCGGCACGAAGGGCACCACGATCCGCGGCCTGCCCGTCGTCCTGGTCACGAACGTCGGCGCCCGGAGCGGGAAGATCCGCAAGACGCCGCTGATGCGGGTGGAGCACGAGGGCGTCTACGCCCTGGTGGCCTCGAACGGCGGAGCGGTGAAGCACCCCGTCTGGTACCACAATCTCGTCGCCTCCCCCGTGGTCGAACTGCGGGACGGGCCGAAGGTCCGGGACATGCGGGCGCGGCTGGTGACCGGCGAGGAGCGGCGCGTCTGGTGGGAGCGGGCGGTGGCCGCCTTCCCGGACTACGCCGGCTACCAGCGCAAGGCCGAGCGTGAGATCCCCGTCTTCGTGGTGGAACCGCTGGGCTGACCCCGGTGCGCGTACGGGGCGGGTCGCGCGGCCGGCCGCCGTGCGGGCGCTCCGTCCCCCCTCGGAATGGCGATCTTGCCGGGGGTGAGGTGGGGTGGGGTGGGGTGGGATGTGAAGCTGTCAGGCGTCCAGGACGGATGGATGAAGTCTGTGTCGACCTCGAGCCACACGGTGCCCGGCGCCCCTTGCTGGGTCAGCCTCCTCGCCCGCGACCTGCGGGCCGCCGAGACCTTCTACGGTGCCCTGTTCGGCTGGGAGTTCCGTCCCACGCCCCTGGGCGAGGAGTTCTCCGTGGCCTTCCGCGACGGCGCCCCGGTGGCCGGCGTCGGGGCCCTCGCGCCCCGGCTGGCGGTGGCGGTCGCCTGGACGCCGTACTTCGCCGTGGAGGACGCCGATCTGACGGCGGCCCGCATCCGGGAGCGCAGCGCCACCGTCGCGGTCGGCCCGCTGCGTTTCGGGACCGGCCGCGCGGCGCTCGCGGCGGACCGGGAGGGGGCCGTCTTCGGCATCTGGGAGGGCGAGCTCATCCCCGACTGGAGCGTGGGCCGGGGCGGCGCCCCCGCCTGGCTGGAGCTGCGGACCAGGAACGCGTTCGACGCGGCGATCTTCTACGCCGAGGTGCTGGACTGGGCGAGCGAGCGGCCGGACTGCTGCCAGGTCTCGTACGAGGACGACCACGTCGTGCTGAGCCATCGGGACGTCACCGTCGCCCGGATCTCCGGCGGGGCTGTGGAGGCCGCGCCCGACCCGCAGGTCCGGCCCCGCTGGCACGTCCACTTCCGTGTGGAGGACGTGGACAAGACCGTCGAGACCGCCCTGAGCCTGGGGGGCGGCAAGGCCTCCGAGGTGGTGACCACGGCGCGGGGGCGCGAGATCATCCTGCGGGATCCGGACGGCGGCCTCTTCACGGTCGCGGACGGCGCCCTCGCGGACGGCACGGGCACCGGCGGCCCGGACAGGGGAAGTCCGGACAGCGGAAGCCCGGACATCGGAAGCCCGGACACCGACCGCTCGGACGCCGGTGGCGTCTGAGGCGCGGGAGCCTTCCGCGTCACGCCCGGCCGGAGTCCGCCCCTCCGGACGCATACTGAACGCATGGGATGGCAGCCCCCTACCGTCGACGATCTGAGGGAACGGCTCGGCGCCACGCTCTTCCGCCGGGTGGCAGGCCCCTCGGGCGCCCGGACGCGCGCCCGCGTCCACGGCGCGCCGGGTCCCCGCTGGTTCGGCCCCGACCGGCCGATCCGCGCGGTCCACGGCGACGCCTCCATGTTCGTCGGAGGGCTGACGGCGCTGCTCCTGCAGTCGCTCCACCCCCTCGCGATGGCGGCGGTCTCGGCCCACTCCGGGTTCCGGGGCGATCCCTGGGGCCGGCTGCACCGGACCAGCGCGTTCCTCGCCGTGACGACGTTCGGTGCGGACGAGGACGCCCGGCACGCCGTGGAGCGGGTCCGGGCCGTGCACGAGCGGGTCAGCGGGACCACGCCGGACGGTGTCCCGTACCACGCCTCCGATCCGCACCTGCTGTGCTGGGTGCACGTGGCGGAGGTCGACAGCTTCCTCCGGGCGCACCGCACGTACGGGGCGACCCCGCTCGACGACGCCGGCTACGACGGGTACGTGGCGGACACGGCACGGATCGCGCGGGAACTCGGCGTGCCGGATCCCCCGCGCAGCCTCGCCGAACTGGCGGAGCGGATGGACGCGTACCGCGCCGAGCTGCGGGCCACGCCGGACTCCCGGGAGACCGCCCGCTTCCTGTTGCTGCGGCCCCCGATCCCCTGGCAGGCCCGCCCGCCGTACGCGCTGCTCGCCGCGGCCTCGGTGGAGCTGCTGCCGCCCTGGGCCCGGGAGCCTCTGGGGCTGCCGCGCCTGCCCGGCCCGGTGTGGGACGGGGCGCGGGTGGGCGGACGGCTGGTGACGGGGTCGATCCGGTGGGCGATGGCGCCCCGGCCGCGTACGTACGACGAGGGCGAGGCGGTCACTCTCCCGCGAGCGCGGCCCGGCGGATCGTCGCGTCGATAAGGGCGAGCGCCTGGTCGGCGGTGCGTCCTGGGGCGCGGTTCCAGGGGCCGATGAGGTCCGTCCAGCCCTGCGCGCGCAGCTCGGTGACCAGCCAGGCGGCGGAGCGGTTCATGGTGTCGGCGCTGCCGTAGCCGAGGCGGTGGGCGGTGAGCAGGGCGCCGCAGACGCAGCGGGCGCCCCTGGTGTCGCGGAGGCGGTACGGCCGGTTCTGCCAGCCCCACTCCACGAGGACGCGGCGGGCGTGGGCGAGGTGGGTGGAGGGCCGTAGGTCGGGGCGGCCGATGCGGCGCCAGCTGTGCAGGCGGTCGGGGAGGATCGCGCCGAGCCGGCCGGGGAGCGGCCGCTCGGGGGGCGGCGGGGCGGGCAGGGCGTCCAGGGCGGTGGCGACGAGCCGGTCGACGGGCACCGAGAGCAGGGCGCGCCAGTCCCCCTCGGGGGCCGGGCCGGCGGAGGCCGAGGTCGCCTCGGCCGGCTCCGCGGAGACGTCCCAGTGGCGGACGATCCCCTGCCAGGCGGCGGTCTCGTACAGTTCGGCGGCGGCGCGGTCGACGGTGTCGAGCAACGGGTCGGGAGCGAGGACCCCGGACGGATCACGGCCGATGTCGAGCGCCGGGTCGAGGGTGCGGCCGAGGGTGGGGTCGTCGGCGGTGGTCGGCATGTGGGCACGCTCCTGGCTCGATCGGTCCGCTCTCTCAGCAGAATGTCGGCCATCTACCGGTTTATCTTGAATATCACCTCGCACAAGGTGCGCGACCCACCCATAAGTTACCTTTCGGTTTACCGTGACTTCCTACGCCAGCGGCAGTAGAACTCGTTCCTCTTCCCATCGACAGAGAGGAACGTCACGTGGTATCACGCCGAAGATTCATCACTGGAACAGGTTCTCTTCTCGGCGCCCTGACCCTCCCCGGCATGGCACACGCCGCCACCCGTGTCCCGCCGGGAGCCCATCTCCCGGTTCTGGTGATCGGGACCGGGTACGGCGGCTCGGTCGCGGCGCTGCGCCTCGCCCAGGCCGGCATCGCCGTCCACATGGTCGAGATGGGGATGTCCTGGGACACCCCCGGGCCGGACGGAAAGATCTTCGCCAACACCACCAAGCCCGACTACCGCTCCTTCTGGCTGCGCACCCGTACCAAGCAGCCCCTGCACACCTTCCTCGGCTTCCCGCTCGACAAGGACGTCCCCCGCCACACCGGCGTCCTGGACGCCGAGGAGTTCGCCGGCATCACCGTCTACCAGGGCCGCGGGGTGGGCGGCGGCTCGCTGGTGAACGGCGGCATGGCGGTCACACCCCGGCGCGAGAACTTCGGGGCGATCCTCCCGTCCGTGAACGCCGACGAGATGTACTCCGTCTACTACCCGCGGGCCAACGCCGGGCTCGGCGTCACCCAGGTGGACCCGGCCTGGTGGGAGAGCGCCGCCTGCTACCAGTACGCGCGCGTGGGCCGCAAGCACGCCCAGCGTTCCGGCTTCCCCTTCGTCTTCGTGCCCAACGTCTACGACTGGGAGTACATGAAGCGGGAGGCGGCCGGGGCGGTCCCCAAGTCGGCGCTGGCCGGGGAGGTCCTCTACGGCAACAACCACGGCAAGAAGACCCTGCGCAAGACCTATCTCGCCCAGGCCGAGGCGACCGGCCGGGTCACCGTCTCACCCCTGCACAAGGTCGTCTCGGTCACCCCGGCGGCCGGCGGTGGCTACACGGTCGTCATCGACGAGCTCGACACCTCCGGAGCCACCCGGGCGACCAAGACGGTCACCGCCGGCAAGGTCTTCTTCGCCGCCGGCAGCGTCGGCACCAGCAAGCTGCTGACCCGGCTCCGGGCCACCGGCGCGCTGCCCGGACTGAACGGCGAGGTCGGCAAGGGCTGGGGCGACAACGGCAACGTCATGTGCGGGCGCGCCAACCACATGTGGGACGCCACCGGCAAGCTCCAGGCCTCCATGCCCACGGCCGGCATCGACAACTGGGACGCGGGCGGGGCTTTCGCCGAGGTGGCGCCGCTGCCGACCGGCATCGAGACGTACGCCTCGTTCTACCTCTCCATCACCAAAAACCCGCACCGGGCCGAGTTCTCCTACAACCCCGCGACCGGAAGGGTCGAGCTGAACTGGCAGAACGCCTGGAAGCAGCCGTCCATCGACATGGCGAAGACCATCTTCGACAAGATCAACGCGAAGGAGGGGACGATCTACCGCACCGACCTCTTCGGGGGCTCCAAGATCTGGGGCGACCACCTCACGTACCACCCGCTCGGCGGCGCGGTGCTGAACAGGGCCACCGACAACTACGGCCGTCTCCACGGCCACCCGGGCCTGTACGTCATCGACGGCGCGCTGATCCCCGGCAACGCCAGCGTCAATCCGTTCGTCACCATCACGGCGCTCGCCGAGCGGAACATCGAGAAGATCATCGCCACCGATCTGTGACGGCGGCGGCCGTGGGCCGGCTCAGCCCTGGGGAAGGACGCACACGCTGTCCAGGCCCAGCACGTGGTTGAGCCGGCCGAACGCCAGCCAGGAGCCGATGCTCATGCTCAGCTCCACGATCTCCGCCTGGGTGTAGTGCCCGGTCATCCGGGACCAGAACTCCTCGTCGAGACCGTGGTGGTCGACGGCGTACCGCTCGGCGTACTCGGCGGCCAGCCGCGTCCGGTCGTCGAACGCGTCGGTCGTGCGCCACTCCGTCACGGCCTCCGCGAAGCCCTCCTCGACCTTCCGTCCGTCCCGTTCGGTACGCCAGTCGAGGCAGAAGCCGCAACCGTTGATCTGCGCGATCCGCAGCCGCGCGGCCTCGAACTCGCGCAGGCCGAGGGTGGTGTGCTCGTACACCGACAGCGAGAAGTTCGCGGCCGCCATCCCGATCCCGGGGACCATGTCGCCCCAGACGTAACCGATCGGTTCCTGCCCCTCGGGGATGTCGATGATCATCGCTGTCTCCTTCCGAGCCTGCCCACCGCGGGGCGCAGGGGCACGTCCAGCGCGTCGTAGAGTCCGGGCTTGGCGTCCACGAGCCAGTCGACGGCGTTGACCAGCCTGCCGACGGCGGTGGCGTTGCCTCCCGCGGACCGGTTCTCGCCCTCGTCGGTGGCCTCGACGGTGACCTGGATGCGGGGGCGGCCCTCGACGATCACCCGGTGGGCGCCGGCGCCGTCGGGCGGCGTGGGCCAGTCGGGGGCGCACGAGGGGTGGATCCGGGTGACGTGCTCGATGACGAGGCGCGGTTCGCCGTCGACGATCCCGCGCACCTCGAAGCGCACGGCCCCCTGGGTGCCCGCCTCGAAGGTGCCCATCGTCCGGGTGGTCACGGTGGTGTCGAGCGGACGGCGCTCCAGGGTCTCGGTGATGTCGTCGAGCTCGACGCCGAGGGCGCGCGCCATGAGCCGTAGCTGGCCGCCCCACACCATGGTGGGGACGGACGGGGCGAGCATCAGGGGTTCGTACTCCAGGGGATGGCCCATGCCGACCAGGTGGCGGACGGAGTCCTCCTGCTCGTACGTGGAGTAGTCGAAGATCTCCTGGCAGCGGATCGCGTCGATGGTGGTGCCGAGGCCGCTGATCAGCAGGGGGAGCACGTCGTTGCCCCAGCCCGGGTCGACGCCGGAGACGAAGAGCGATCCCCCGCCCTCGGCGATGGCGGCCAGGACCGGGGCGCGCAGCTCCTCGGGGGCGCCCGCCGCGTCGTAGAGCGGATAGAGCGAGGGCGTGACGACCACGGCTCCGGCGCGGATCGCCGCGCCGATGTCGTCGAGCGCCCCGTCGGGCCGGATGTCGCCGGAGGCGGCGTAGACCACGGCTCGGGGGCGGGCGGCGAGCACGCCCTCGACGTCGTCGGTCGCGGCGACGCCCAGGGTGCGGCCGAGGCCGGCGAGGTCGCCCGCGTCGCGGCCGACCTTGGCGGGTGTGTGGACGAGTACGGCGTCCAGCTTCAGGGCCGGGTGGGCGTCCACGGCACGGATGGCGGCCCGGCCGACGTTTCCGGTTCCCCAGACGACTGTCGGAATCATGCGCGGAGACTAGCCTGACGGACCGTCAGTTCCTAGAGGCGTGACGTACGCGATCGCCGTCCGGGGCCGGGGCGGTGGCGGCGAGGTGCCGGGTGGGCCCGGGGCGCGGCCGTCCGTCACGGTGCGTCACCGCGCGCGGTGGGGCGGGCGTGGCTAGCGTGGTTTTCGAGACCCTGTAGGGGGTGTCTTGGCGACCCCGGCACGATCGGCGAGACACCCCCTGGGGCACCACCACGGATCCACCGTCGATCGGAAAAGAGTCACCGTCATGGCCGCACGACCTGAAGGCACGCCGATCTGGGCCGACGCGAGTTTCACCGACCTCGAGGGCGCCAAGGCGTTCTACGGCGAGGTGCTGGGCTGGACCTTCGGCGAGTCCTCCCCGGAATTCGGCAACTACACCCAGGCTCTCAGGAACGGCAAGGCCGTCGCGGCGGTCGTCCCTCCGATGCCCGGCCAGGACGCCGACCCGCAGTCGGCGTGGTGTCTCTACTACGCCTCGCCCGACGCGGCCGCCACGGCGGAGAAGATCAAGAGCAACGGCGGCACCGTCCTCATGGAGCCGATGGCCGTGAGCGACTTCGGCTCCATGTGCCTGGCGCAGGACCCGGCGGGCGTCGTCTTCGGCATCTGGCAGCCCGGCACCCACGAGGGCTTCGAGCTGGAGGGCGAGCCCGGGGCCTACATCTGGGCCGAGGTGTTCACCCGCGAGCCGGAGAAGTCCGACACCTTCCTGACCTCCGTCTTCGGCTACAACGGAAAGAAGATGGCGGACGAGAAGGTCGACTACAAGGTCTTCGACCTGGGCGGCGAGGAACCGGTCCTCGGCAGGATGACCATGACCCCCGAGGACTTCCCCGCCGAGGTGCCGTCGTACGTCCAGGTCTACTTCGCCGTGGACGACTGCGACGCGGCGGTCGCGACGGCGGAGAGGCTGGGCGGGCGGAACGTCTTCGGGCCGATGACCAGCCCGTTCGGCCGCTTCGCGAGCATCGTGGACCCACAGGGGGCGGCCTTCGCCGTGATCGACGTGTCGACCACGGAGGGTGAGATGCCCGAGATGACCTGACGCCGCCGGGCCCGGATCAGGGCCCGCCGGACACGCGGTGACGCCCGGGGCCGTGGCCGGTCCCGGGCGTCGCCGCGTCGGGGCAGGTCAGGCTCCGTCGCGGACGGCGACGATCCCGTTGAAGACTCCGACGTAGGCGGTGCCGTCGGGGCCGAGGGTGATCGGCGCCCAGTTGTTGTCGTAGGCGACGCCGGTGCCGGTCAGGCGTTGGAACGCCCGCCGACCGGTGCGGAAGTCGACGGCGGTGAGGTACCAGGCGTCGATGCCCAGGGCGTTCGGCTGCTTCTCGTAGAAGTAGAGCAGCCCGTTGACCGTGGAGAGCTTCGGCACGGTGGAGGGGGAGCGGACCGCGCTCTCCCAGACCGTGTCGCAGCCGCTGCCGTCGGGGCGGACGTCGATGCGGGTCACACCGCCCGTGACGCTGCGGCCGAAGGTCAGCGACGTCGGGTTCTCGTAGCCGTAGTTGTTCTCCACGATCAGGCTGTCACCCCAGCTGATCAGGGAGTTGTCCGTGGTGGAGGCGCCGGAGCGGAAGACCGGCACCCGGCAGACCAGGCGCTCGGCCGCCGGCACGTCGGCGCCGCGCCGGTAGACCAGGACGTTCATCCGGTCGTCGGCGTTGTCGGTGATGGCGACGTACTCCTCGCGGGAGCCGAAGAGGTCGGGTGTGGTGCCCGAACCCTGGTTCACCGAGCCCGGCTTGGTGCCCGTGCCGCGGTCGTACGTCTGCCGCCACTGGATCCGGGGAGTGCCGTCGGCGTCGGCGCGGAAGCTGTAGAGCGCGTGGTCGGAGACGATGGAGACGCCGTCCTCGGCCACCGAGAAGGAGTTCTGGATCTCCTCGCCGTCCAGGCGGACGGAGCGGAGCGCGCCGGTGGCGGGGTCGACGGTGCCGACCCGGCCGAGGCGGGTGACCCACCAGATGCGGCCGTCCCAGTCGGGCATCACGGAGGTCACGGGGTCGCACACACCGCTGGGGAAGAGATTCGTCCAGCTCACGCAGTCGTGCGGGACGAGGGAGGTCAGGTCCCAGTCGTCCTCGACGGTGAACTTCCACGCGCCGTCGGCGCCTTGCGCGTGGGCGATGCGCAGGATGTGCTGGCGGGAGTCGGCGAGGACGACCCGGTCCCGGTCGTCGAGATAGAAGTAGGCGCCCCCGGAGGTGTCCTTGAAGATCTCGTCGTGGGCGGCGATTCCCTTTGCTCCCACACTGGTGGGAACTATTTATGGCATGACCTTCGACTCCATGCCGGAGATGCGCTGGGGCCTCGGGTACCCGTCGCCATCAGCTTGATAGGGGTGGTATGAGGCAGTTGTACGTGATTTTCAAGCGGCGAGGCCGGCTGTAGCGGGCACCTGTCTCAAGCACGCGCCGCGCACTATTTGCGCATGCATCGCAGCGCAAACCGCCCATACGGGGCGCTGGGGAGAAGTGATGCGGGTGATCTCCTCGCCCTCCCCTCCACAGGCCCTCTGAGCTGGCCTTTTGGGGATCCGGAAGCGCTGGGGAGGATCCGGGGAGAACGGAGCCGTCAGCAGCACCGCGCACCTACGCCATCAAGCCCGTTCGCCGGACGGTTCGCCACCCTCTGGACGGCTTGTCGATGTCGCGGCAAATCACCGTGAGTGACAGCGGGCCGGGCCGGTGAGGGGGCCGACCTCAGCAGGCGCCCCTGGAGAGGAATTTGTGCCGACAGGTGGCGCGGATCCTGCAGCTGCAGTCCTGGGACCCACCCACCGTCGGGAACTGTGGTTCAGCCGAGTCGACAGGCGGGCGGGCTGGCTACGTGGCGTCGTGGATGCTCGCGGGTGGAAGAGCTCCTGGCGGCACGCGGTGCGGTGGTTCCAATGTGCCGGAGCGGCGGGCCCTTTGCGAATGCGCGTTCGCCGGGTTCCCTGAGTCGGGCGTGGCCGCGATTGACTGCTGGCAGTGCTCGGGCTGTTCGCGGTGGCAGTAGTAGGGGTGCGGAATGTGGCGCCGGCACCCTGATAGGCGCGGTTCGCGGGACGCGGATCTGCCGGGTGAGACAGGCATGGACGATGCCGTGGGCCCGCGCGGCAGTCAGGTCATGGGTGCGGCCCGGTGTCGTTCGGGAGAACCAGAGCGGTGTGCCGTCGGCGCGCGATGACGTTACACGTTCATGCCGTGCGACGAGGGGCTTTGCTGGGTCACCCCCCGCGCTGACCAGTCCAGTTCACCCCTGTGCTCCAGGCTGAAAGAGGTTCACTGGCGTTACGGAGGGTTATTGAGTCGATCGTCGAGCGCCGCCCGTGTGTACATGATGCCGTTACGATCCTCGACCGCCCCGAAGGGCGGCCGTCAATCCGATTCAAGATCGGCTTTCCGTCCCAGGCAGTGCGGTTGCGATCCTCGGCCACCGAAAGGTGACCACCATGCTGGTCCAGGGGCCGTCGAGGGACGGGGCGCTGAAGTTGCAATCCTCGGTTGCTCCGAAGGACGACTGCCGCCTCTCACACTCTACGGATCACCACGTTGCGATCCTCGGCCGCCCCGAAGGACGACCGCTACGTGAGCCTATCCATGATGGGGCCGGCCACGACGTCGTTGCGATCCTGCGTCACCTCAAAGGCGATTACTGCTTCCCAGCCCATCGGCCAAGACGTGACCATCCCGTAGTTGCGAC
This sequence comes from Streptomyces sp. NPDC048353, assembly GCF_055587165.1. Lineage (NCBI taxonomy): Bacteria > Bacillati > Actinomycetota > Actinomycetes > Kitasatosporales > Streptomycetaceae > Streptomyces > Streptomyces sp. NPDC048353. Next base: position 325,176 of record NZ_JBVJGU010000006.1, read on the forward strand.
CCTCGGCTGCCCTGAAGGACTACCGCCATCGGTGTGGCTAACGCCAGCGTTGGTGATGCCGACCATGTTGCGATTCTCGGTCGCTCCGAAGGGCAACCGCCGACAGGTATGCCGCCAAGCAGTGGCGGAAGTTCGGATGGTTGCGATCCTCGGCTGCCCTGAAGGGCGACGTTCATTCCGGGTCCAGCGCTGCCACGCTTCGGTGGTCGCGGCGTTGCGATCCTCGGCCGCCCCGAAGGACGACCGCCATTTGAGCCGGTTCAGGGACTCCTCGGTCACTGCCACGTGGTTGCGATCGTCGGCGGCGTCGAAAGGCCACCGCCATACTGGGTTGTAGATCAGCGTCTCGGGCTCATAGAGGTTGCGATCCTCGACCGTCCCGAAGGACGACCGCCATGGGTGGTGCCCACGCACGTGGCTGCTGCGTAGTGCCGGTGCGATCCCTGGCCGCCCCGAGGGGCGACCGCCATCAGGAGTCCGAACGAGGCGGGGTTACTCAGGGCGGTGTTGCGATCCTCGGCCGCTCCGAAGGGCGACCGCCATGCTGCACCTCGATCGCCTCGTCGGCGACCGACCGGTTGTTCGACCGCCCCAAAGAGCGACCGCCATTTGGGCGTACTGGACCCGGTGCAGGGAATGGTAGGTGGCGTTGCGATCCTCGGCCGTCCCAGGGGACGACCGCCATTCCCACCTCACAGACGTACCATGCCGCCGGTCTCGATGTTGCGATCCTCGGTCGCCCCGACGGACAACCGCCATCGTGCGGGTGATGGGGTGCGCGCCGTCGTAGTGGACGTTGCGATCCTCAGCCGCTCCGAAGGGCGACCGCCATGCCATGCCTGAGCGTACCCACCCCACCCAGCAGGACATTGCGATCCTCGGCCTCCCGACAGGCGACCGCCATGATTGAGGCGTCCAGGTACCAGCCCGAGCGGAAGCTGTTGCGATCCTCGGCCGCATGAGAAACGATCACTGCGCGGCAAGCGTACTGGCTGAAATGCTACTCGGTGGTCTGAATGGTCATGCGGGAGGTTCGATGCCTCGTTGGGGGTGGTAGGAGCCGACCCACTGGTGCAGGTCACCGGCGATTTCGATGGCGTGGCCGGCGTTGATCGCCAGTTCCAGTTCCCGTTTGGGAATGGATGCCATGTGTTCCTGCAGGGCTCGGTAGGTCGCTGGCGTCGGCAGGCCGCGGCGGAGCTGGTCGACTGCCTTCTGGGCGGCCTGTCGGGCTTCTTCTTCGAGGTGGGGACGGATGACGACCACAGCCACGGAGTGCTCGTTGTCGATCATCCGCATTCTGCGTGCCACCTCCGGGTAGTGCAGCTTCGCTCGCAGCGCCTCGATGACTTCCCCGGTGGCTCCGTTGGGGTCCTTGGAATGTTGTCCTGCCTGGAGGCGGTAGCGGTGCTGGTAGTACGAGCGGAGGGCGTCCAGATCGTCGGGATCAGCCAGCCCTTCGCCGAAGCGGCGGGAGGCTGCTGCGATGGCGCACGTGTTGTAGACCATCTCCGGCTTGAGGCCGTCCTGAGGGGCGAAGACCGTCATGACGCTGTCCTTCGCGGGGCGCTTGCCCTCGCGGTTGACCCGTCCGGCAGCCTGCTGTTCGGACTCCGGTGTTGATTTGGCGCGATACCCGCGGGGAAAGTCGAGGTTGACGCCGGCTTCGATGAGAGAGGTCGACACGAGGAAGGTTTCCAAACCCTCCCCCAGACGCTGTTTCGCCGCCTGGATGGCTTCTCGGCGATGGCCGCCGGTCATGCGGGTCGACAGATGCAAGATGCCTGGGTCTTCCTCGTGGTTCGTGCCGATCCAGGCGCGATGGATCCGGCTGGCGTCCTTGGTCCCATTGACCACGACAAGGACTTGGTCGTGCTCGGCCGCCTCGGCGGCGATGCTTTTGAGGGTCACGCCCGGGCCGGTCCGCCATTCGTACCTGACCCGGCGCAGTTGTTCGAAGAGTGGCGCAGGGGCGGCGACGACGTCACGTTGCGGGAGACCGGAGCGCCAGGGGTTCAGTGCGGCGAGTTCCGGCTGGGTCGCCGATGACAGCACGAGGGTCACGCCGTAGTGCTCCACGAGTTCTCGCAAGCCCGAGAGGATCGGGGTCAGGAGCCCGTCGGGGAGAGCCTGGACCTCATCCAGGATAATTACAGAGTTGGCGAGCCGGTGAAGCCGACGAGTGGCCCAGGGGGTGTTTCCGAAGATTGTTTCGATCAGGCGGACGGTGGTGGTGACGATGAAGGGGGCGTCCCAGTTCTCGGTCGCCAGTTTCGCCCACCGGTTCGGCTGCCCTACCTTCTGGCCGTGGCGCACGTTCGTCGATGGGGCGGCGGACTGCCGTGCTTCGACATTTACGGCAGAGTGGTGTTCCAGCACCACCGGTGGTCCTTGCTCCGGGTCCAAGAGGCTTCGGTACTCTGCTGCGTTCTGCTCGGTGATCGAGATGAACGGGACTGCGACGATGACGCGCCGCAGTCCGTGCAGGGAAGCGTGGCGGAGGGCGAAGCCTCCGCCGGTGAACGTCTTTCCGGCGCCGGTCGGAAGGTGCAGCCGGTACACGCCAGGCTTGCCGGCGGCGGCCTCAAGGGCCTCCTGGTAGATGTTCTCGCGGAGTTTGTCCAGCCAGGAGGCTCCCTTGGAGCGCTGGCGTTCAGCAATGGCCTCCTGTCGGCGGGCCTCGTACCGCTCCCACAGTTCATGCATCCCGACGTGCGGCCTGATGTGCGTGCCGGGCCTGAAGTGGACGGCGGTGTCGAGCCGGTCGGCGTCGATCACGGCCGAGTAGGTCATGCGGACCAGCATCTCCACAGCGACCTTGTCATGCGGATTGAGCCAGTTCGGGATAGTAGGGCATGAGCCGTCCAGGACCTCCGGCATGGCCACGGCGACTCTGTGGATCACTTCGTCCACCTCGCTGGAGTCGGCCATCAGGGCTTTCAGGCGGAGCCGGACTTCCGACCACGCGGACAGACCGGTGTGGTGTCCCTCGATCACGCCGGCGCATGGCAGCAGGGCGGGAACCTGTTCGGCCGTCCGCGCGAACAAGAGTGTCCCGGCATTGTTGTGCGGGGGGCGTCTGACCTTGCGGCCAGTGGTGGCCTCCTCGATCAATCCCTCCTGCCATGCACAGGCTCCTTTGTCCGTGTCGTGGTCGCGTCCGAGCCGGTAGGCGAGGTCGCCGCCTCCCCATGGCTCGGCGAACCGGCTAGCCAGTTCGGCCGTACCGCGGGCGTGATCTTCGTACCAGTGCCATGTCCCTTGATGGCCCGGCGAGTGAGCCACGAGCCTGCCTTCAGGGGACGGCAAGACACCCTCTAGCGCATCAACTGTCATTTTTACAACCATATTTGACTTTCCATCAGTTATACGCTGAGATCCGAGCAGATCGCCGCATACCCCTCGAAGCGCAAGTGCAGACTTAAGGGTCGCGCGACGTAAGGAAGGTAGACGCAGGCACTGACAACGGCCTGTGCCAGCAGGCAAGGAAGGGAACAAGTGCATGACTGCGTCACGCCCCCGAAAGCAGCGTGAAGAGAGGGCTGACCGGCCCCTTCATGTCCAGGTGGAGGTATGGGGACCGCTGGCCTGCTTCACCCGCCCGGAACTCAAAGTCGAACGTGTTTCCTATCCGATCATGACCCCTTCTGCGGCGAGGGGACTCCTGGAGGCCATCTTCTGGAAGCCGGAGATGACCTACCGGATCGAGCGGATCGAACAACTCAAGCCGGTGAGGTGGACCCGCTTCCGGCGCAACGAGGTCAACAACTCGATCATCACCAAGAACGCATACGAGAGCCTGCGGGCCAACAACGGCTACTACTACGATGTCGCCGAAGACCGCGGCCAGCGGGTCACCGTCGCCCTGAGCGATGTCGCCTACCGCATCCACGCGACCATCCACGCCACCGAACGGTGCACCGCGCCCCTGCCGAAGTACCGCGACCAGTTCGACCGCCGGCTCGCACGGGGCGCCTGTTACGAGCAACCCCATTTCGGCTGCCGTGAGTTCGCAGCCTTCTTCGGGCCCCACGGGTCGGCGGAGAAAGCCGGTGCGGTCACTCCCGCCGACCAGGCAGGCATTCCGCCCATCGACGAGCTCGGACTGATGCTCCACCACATCGAGTACCTCCCGAAAAGCAAGGAGCGCTACCACTGGTTTCGAGCCAGCCTCGAGTACGGAATTCTCCACGTGCCCGACCGCCCGCTCGCCCCCGCCGAAGTCAGTGGCATGCCCGGCGCCGAGGGGCGCGCCTCCGCGGAAGAGGTGGCCTGAAATGCTGCTGCAGAGCCTTGTCCGGCAAGCCGACAGCCGCCAGGACGACACCCCTGAGTACTTCCTCGCACGCCGGGCAATGTGGCAGATCGACCTCTCCGGCACCGGCATGGGGAGCACCGAACCGCTGGTCATCGACCTTCGTCAGGAAGAGCGGAAGATCACCGCCCCGTACACCGGCCGCTCCGGGTCCAAGCCGGCACCGCTCCTGTTAGCCGACACCGCACAGTTCGCGCTCGCCCACCCCGGCCTGATCAAAGGACCGGACGGGGAAAGGACTCTCTCGATCGGTTCTGTCGACGTCACCAAGGCGAGAACTCGGCATGCCGCCTACCGTGACCTGGTCACCTCCTGGTGCGACGACCACCCGCATCTTGCCCAGGCGCAGACAGTGTCCGCGTGGCTGAATGGCCCGATGCCGACCGCGTGGCCGCTGGAGATGGACAAGGACCACCTCATCGCCATCAGCGTGGACGGCGAGTGGATCCACGACCTGCCGGAAGCCAGGAGCTGGTGGGCCGAGAAGGTCAAGAAAGCCAAGAGCGGGAAGACGGGCAAGGCGAACCAGGGACTCTGCCTCGTGTGCGGACACGTCATGCCCTTGCTGTCCACGCTCCCGGTTCCCATCAAGGGCATCCCCAACTCCGGGATGAACACCCAGCTGGTCTGCCTCAACCAACCCGCCCACTTCCGGGCCGGCACCAAGCAACTCGGTGCCACCCCCATCTGCGTCGACTGCGGCACCAAGTCCGCCACCGCTCTGAACACGCTGCTCGCCGACCCCGAACACCGCGCCTTTGCCGACGACTCCGCCATCGTCTGGTGGAGCCGCGATCCCGACACCAACACATCCATGTGGACCCTGCGCGACCCCCAGCCCGAGGAAGTGGCCCAGCTCGTCGCCGGCCTCCGCCACCCCCAAAGGGGACGAGATGCGCTGACGGTCCTCGATGAGGATGCCTTCCACGCCCTCACTCTGCGGGTGAACACCAACAGGGTCATCGTCGCCGACTGGATCACCATCCCCGTCCCCGAACTGAAACAGAGACTCGGGACCTGGTTTGCCGACCAACAGACCTGGGACGGCTGGAACAACGCCTACACCTACTGGTCGGTCTGGCGACTCGCCCTCGCCTGCGCCCGCTGGGACAAGCATAAGAACAAATACATCGACACCACCGTCCCCAAGCACCTCCAGGCCGACCTCACCAAAGCCGCACTCCACGGAGCCGCACCACCAGCCCATCTCCTGCCGGTCCTCCTGCAACGTATCCGCGCCGACCACCACCTCGACCGGCCCCGCCTCGCCCTGCTGCGCCTCGCCCTGATCCGTACCACCACCCGCCACAAGGAGCTCTGTGTGCCCCAGCTGAACCCCCAATCGACCGAGCCCGGCTATGTATGCGGACGGATCATGGCCATGCTCGAAGCGATCCAGCGCAAGGCCATGCCCAAGGTCAACACCACCATTACCGACAAGTACCTGAGCACTGCCGTAGTCTCTCCCCGAGCCGTCCTCACCCGCCTCCGTATCGGAGCACGCCCGCACCTGCGCACCATCGGCCGGGCCAGCGAACCCGCAGCCAAGGCCATGGACAACAGACTGCGAGACGTCTTCGACCTGCTTGACACCATTCCCGCGCACCTGAGCGCCGAGCAGCAGGCCCTGTTCATCCTCGGCTACGACCACCAGCGAGCCCACTCCGCACGTGCTGCGGCACAAGCCATCAAGGCACGGGAAGCCGGCAAGGAACTGGTCGCAGAACAGCAAGCGGACGCCCTTCCCGAAGTCTCTGCCGAGGACGCCGAATCCTCGGACAGCACCCTCTGGTAAACGCCTGCCGCCACCCGTTCACCACGACGCCACTGCCCCGGAAGGACACCGAGCACAACCATGACCGACGCGCACCTGGACCCCACCCGCAAGCACGACTACGTCTTCCTCATCGACGTCAAGGACGGCAACCCCAACGGTGACCCCGACGCCGGAGGCATGCCCCGCACCGACCCCATCACCGGCCAGGGCCTCATCACCGATGTCGCCCTCAAGCGCAAGATCCGCAACACCATCACCCTCGTCCACCAGGGCAAGCCCGGCTTCGAGATGTACGTCGAACAGGGCGTCGCCCTCAACCCGCAGATCCAGCGCGCATACATCGAAGGAGGCGCCAAGGAAGGCGAGACCGCCACCGCGCAGGAGTGGATGATCCGCAACTTCTACGACGTGCGCCTGTTCGGAGCCGTCATGTCCGTGGGCGACCAGAAGAAGCACGCGGGAAGGGCCCGCGGGCCCATGCAGCTCACCTTCTCCCGCTCTATCGACCCCGTCACACCTCTCGAGGCCGGCATCACTCGTGTCGCCCCGAACAAGCCCGAGGACCTGGCCAAGGGAAAGGTCACCGAGATGGGCAACAAGCACTACGTCCCCTACGGCCTCTACCGCGGCCACGGCTTCTACTCCGGAGCCCTCGGCGCCAAGGCACGAGTCACCCCGGAAGACCTCGCCGCCTACTGGCAGGCCCTGACCATGATGTTCGACCACGACCGGGCATCCTCCCGCGGTGAAATGGCCATCCGCGGCCTGTACGTCTTCTCCCACGACGACGCCTACGGACGAGCCCCCGCACACAAGCTCTTCGACCTGATCCGTATCAAGCCCCTCGGCCACAGCGAGGCACGCTCCTGGGACGACTACGCCGACCGGATCGCCATCGACGAAGACAAGATCCCCACCGGAGTGACTATGACCCGGCTCATCGACTAAACACGCCCTACAGGCGGCCAAGGATCGCAACCAAACGATCGAAGGCAATGCACTGGAGCCGATCCATGAGCAGCGGCCGCTACCCCAGGGCGACTGAGGATCGCAACCAACGCGCCATGTACGCGATGGATATGAACATGGGTGTGTCGGTTGCTCTCCGGGACGGCCGAGAGTCGCAACAAACTATCCTACCGTCTCATCTGACTGCTCGACAGTGGCGGTCGCCTTCTGGGACGGCCGGGGATCGCAACTTCGGCAAGGGCGGCGGCACCCATACCGGCCTCGTCGTGGCGGTCGTCCTCTACGGCGACCGAGGATCGCAACTACGCCTACACCAAGGAGGTCAGTCGCATCTGGCGGTGGCGGTCGTCTCCTGGGACGACCGAGAATCGCAACGCCATCTTGCCAAGCAGATAATGTTGCGGGGCGCACGTTTCGCGGTCGCCTCCATGCGGTTGCGACCGAGGATCGCAACCGCATGCTGCAGCCGCAAGAGATCTGCCGGGCAGTGGCTGTGGCGGCCGCCCTTCAGACCGGTCGAGGATCGCAACGCCCCTTTACCCCACAAGACCCCAAAACATTACTCAGTCGGCAGTCGCCCCTCCGGGGCGACCGAGGATCGCAACCCCCTCATGGTCGCTGGCAACTACAAGCCAGCGATGCGTCAGTCGGCCCCTGGGAGGGCTGAGGATCGCAACGCCACCACCAACCCCGACAATCCGCGCCACTGGCTCTTGGCGAACGTCCTCCAGGGTGACCAGGATCGCAACCATGCTCACATCACGCCTGGGGAGTGTGGTCAGTACGTCTAGCAGTCGCTCCGAGACGAACGAGGATCGCAACATCCCCATCTGCCCGAAGTGGAACGGCGACGCTGGCATGGCGGTAGCCCTGAAGGACGATCGAGAATCGCAATGTCGACGTCACGAAGTACGCGGCGCCAGGCAACTGATAGAAACTCGGCCGTCCCCAGGGCGGCCGCGAAATCTCAACGCCGAGTGCGTCGTGTGGCCCACCGGTCGCACGTGTATGGCGGTTGCTCTCTGTGGCGGCTGAGGATCGCAATGGCACCCAAGCGGAAGACCTGGGTACAGCTCTGTTCACACTGGACTCGTCCATCACAGTGGCTGGGGATCAAAGTACCTCCGACGCTGAAACTCTGGGTCAGTGCCGGGGTCAGTAACGGTCGCCCCTCGAGGCGACCGAGGGTCACAATAAGAAGGCCCAGGCTGATGCCGAAGCCTTCGCCCAGGTGGCGGTCGCTCTCCGGAACGGCCGAGGATCGCAACGACGAAAACTGGGAACGACTTTTCTGATTGCAGCTGACCTACTAGAGATCCTTGAAAGCAAGGAGGTGGCCAGAGTCACCGTCGCTGACAAGAAGGGTCATGCCATCAACCTCCAGTTCGAACTCGGTGCGGGCGTCAACGACGTGATAGCCCTGCTTGCCGTACCAGGAGGCAAGGTCGGGGTCCTGCTCCGGGAAACTGAGGGAAATTTTGGCAGCACCCCGTGCCCGGGCAATGGTTTCGAACGCTTCCATGAGCGCCCTGCCGATGCCCTGACGTCGATGGGCGGGGTCCACGGCGACAATCTCGATGCTCACGACCTTCTGAGCAACAGTCACCAACTGTATGGGTGAGAAGGGGAAGCGTTGGAGAAGATCAGCGGGAGGTTGGGCAAGCAGCATACCCACAGGCTGATCCTCACTCTCGGATATCAGCACGTCGATGGGTCCGTATGCGGAGCGAATCTCTCCGTTGTTGTTCTCAACCGCATCGGCGAACATGCCGGCCAGGGTTTCGTCGTCGTGGGCCAGTGGCATCAGGCGGCGGACAGTGCCGCCGTCCCCGGTCCTGGCAGGGCGTATCACGTTCATGGTCACAGAGGTCCCCTCCGGTCAAGCTGCGCAATGTGCTGCCTCAAAGGATATTCGCGTACCGGCAGGAGGTCAGCAGTTAGTGACAACCGTGAAACTGCCTCCGCGGCCTCCGACTCCTAGGCCGCCCGCCACCACTATCGGCGCTGCGTCGGCACCGGCGGGGCAACGTCGTCCTCGGACTTCAACATGACGCGGGTGGCAGAGACGAGGAACTCCATCTTTCGGAAAAGTGAGAACTGACCAGAGTCCTCTTCTAGGAGCCATCCACACTCTGCGAAGCGTGGCAGGGCGCTCGACGCCAAGTCGACAGGTACACCGGCACCCTCACACAGGGCGGCACGCGCCCGACGAGCAGCGTGGCCGATCTCATCCGGAATTCCATGACTAGACACTGCGTGCAGTTCGACCACCGCTTCCGTCGCCTGCCGAGCGACGGCTACATCCCCCGGATCGTCGCTATCCATCCGCATGTAGATCAAGCCCTGGACGTAGCGCATCGGCCCCATCCTCACGGCGTAGCTCCAAGCTTCCCAGACAGCAATGCTCAGTTTCATCGCTGCGTCCACGACAGCCTCCGAAGCGATCAGCTCAAGCTCCGCCTGCTTCTGATCCATCGCCTGTAGCTCCTCCCTCGACCGCGCTTTTAGCTCACCGTTCGAGGTGTCTTCGCTGTAGAACCGCTCGATCAGCCGCTCCACCTCGCGAACCCTCTGCATGTATTCGGCAACCTGAACCTGCCGGACACTCCAGAGGGCCGCCACCCGATGGGCCTCGGCAGCGATCGACGCAGCCTTGGTGGCTGCGTCGGCCTGCGCCCGGCCACCGTTCGCCTGGATCCTCGCGCCGATGATGCTGCCGAGGAGGCCACCGAGGATGGCGATGGCGGCGACCAGGGCGGCGAAGATTTCGGGGTTGTCCTCGAAGTACTGCTTGAACGCGTTCACCGGCACATCATGCCGAACGTGCCGTGTTCCTCGTCCGGTTGTGCCATCACCGACGCTGCGAGGCCTCTCGCGTTGCGATGGCATCCTCGCCTGATCGCAACATGGCGCGAGCGGTGTCAACGAGAACGGACATCTTCTCGTCGAGATCGTCTCTGTGCTCCTCCACGTAGGCAGCCATCCCGGGTGTGTAGGCAGCGGCCGCCACCACGGCGGCAGTGTCAAACGAGACACCTGCGGCGGCGACGTCCTGGGCCGCTCGCCGAAGCATGCGCGCTTGCTCGGTTGACGACGTAGCATCTCCCGCCTCGGCGGCGGCATGCAGCTCGTCGAGGGTGTCGACAGCCTGCCTGGCTAGCGCGGATTCGGCCGGGTCATCGCCGAACATCTGCCGAGTGAGAGCGCGCGTGAAGTGCTCACCTGGTCCCGCAATTCGGCCCACGGCGACAAGGCGATTGAGGCTCTCGATCACCTCATGTGCCGCCAGCACAACGTCTTCGGAGACGATCAGCTCAATCTCTGCCCGCCTCCGCCCCAGCAGTTTCTCCGCCTCACGCACCTGGGCGTTCAGGCCGACGGCAACCGCGTCCTGCTCAAAGAAGAGATCCGAGACAAGTCGCACTTCGCGGACACCATGGATGAACTCGGCAACTTGCATCTGCCGGACGGTCCACAGTGCCGCCACGCGTTGACCCTCGGCTGCGATCTCGGCCGCCTCACGCGCCGCTGATGCCTGGGCCCTACCACCATTCGCCTGAATCTTCGCTCCCACTACACCGCCAATGACGGCAACCGCCGCCACCAGAGCAGCCGCTATCTCGGGCTGGCCTTCGAAGTACTTCCACACGTCCACCGGCACATCAAGCCGAACCGCTGGACGCTGCGGCCGAGTTGCGCCGCAACCAGCGCCGCTGCACCGGTGCGGCCGGGGCGACGTCGTCCCTGGACCGCAGCATGGCGCGGGTCTCGCGGACTAGTGCGTCCTCCGCAACCAAGCATTTCTGTCTGGCTTGGTCCTGAAGATTCAACATCTCCTCAACGGGTCTGTGGCCGTGTTCAACGAGGTGGTAGACCTCTGCCGGGGAGAGCACGCCCTCCACGGCATCGTTCAACATCTGCGCGCGAGTTTCGGGGTCCTCTTCGCGCATCGCCATCACTCGCGCTATCGCCTCCCACTGGACGGTGGCGCTGTCCGGTACATATCGCTCAAGCTTCGCCCTCGCGCGAATGACCGGTGCAAGCTCCATGGTCAGTTCCTCGTACGCCGTCGTATCCGCAGCAAGCCTGCCTGCTGCCTCCACAACATCCTGGGTGCCGATGAGGCGAACCTCGGCCCACAGCAGCGACACCTCCTCCGATCTGATGCTGATCTCACCCGCCAGAGCCTCGTCATACAAGACCCACAGTCGGTTGCACCCTTGCCGGAGGCCGCTGGCGCTCCTCGCGAGTTTCGCGACCTGGACCTGCCGCACGGTCCACAGCGCTGCCACGCGCTGCGCTTCGGCTGCGATCGTCGCAGCCTCCCGCGCCGCCGCTGCCTGAGCCCGTCCTCCGTTCGCCTGGGCCTTCGCGCCGAGATAGGCGATGACACCGACAAGGAGCGCGATCACGGCCGTGAAGATCGCGTCGTTGTCCTCGAAGTACTTCCACAGTCCACTCACCCGGCACATCATGCCGCCCGCTACCGACGCACCCACCTCAGGGACGAATAATGATCTTCGATCCGATGCAGGAGCTCGAAGTCGAGGAAGCCTGCAAGAGCACCTACACCCTGTACGCGAAGTTCATCGCCGCCGGCTTCACCGAAGAGCAGTCCTTCGAACTCATCAAGATCCAGGTCGCCGCCGCGCTCAGGAAGCCCGGCCTCTTCGGATGACCGAGCGCGAACGCCTCGCCGACCTCATCCGCTCCTTCGCTGTGATGTGCACCCGCGCCAAGGCCCTCGCCGAGGTCGAGGCCGTCGAGAAGAAGATCGCGCCCTCAACTCGCCTGTCCACAGCAGCCTCCGGTCAGCGCAGCGAGCAGTAGGCGCTCCACCCACCCATGAGGTAATGCCGCTTGCCTGGCCACGCATAACGTACGGCTGGTCCCACCCAATGGCGGCGCTGTTCGTTCGGCGCGCAGCGGCGGGGGTTCTCGGTCCGGCGAATCGGCCGCTCTCACATCGGACACGCCGCGGGAACCGCGTTCCCGAACACAGCTGCCTCAGCCCCGCGGCCTCCGAATGGCACCACGAATCTTCGCCGCCCTCGCCTCACCCGGTTGGCTATCAGACCGCCTGACCAGCGATGCATCATGGCTGATGGCCTATCAGAACGGGCGTCAAATGACCGTTACGAGCGTCATTTCAGCGTCAAGATATCGCCCGTAACGCCCACACTGCACACAATACGTACGGGCAAAACCACAGGTCAGGAGCCCTTCGCGACCGGTTCGAGGATGGCGACACGCTCCACGCAATGGGTCATCGGAAAGACGTCGGCTTCCGACGGCGGGTTCGAACTTGAGCCCTGCTCGGGCAGTGTCAGACTCACGCCTTGCGCTGATCCGTTCGGCGCCAGGCTTCTGCCCTGACCTCGCAGGCAGTCACTCAGCGTGCCCTTGGCAGCGCCTCCGATGGAATGACGTCCTGTGCCACCGCGGCCCGCCGCAACGGCACTTCCTGGGGAGAATCTGGGGAGTATCGACGGTCCTGGGGAGCGCGTGGGGAGAATCGACCGCGTAACGCAGCACGATCCCGAAAGACGCTGAAAGACTTATCCGTGCAGGTCAGGAGTGGGTACAGCGGCATCGATGCAGGTCAGCGCCACCAGGTAGACAACTTCTTGAAGATCTTCTTGTGGGCCACCATCCTCTTCGCACCCACACTCGTGGGTGGCATGAACTTCGACTCCATGCCGGAGCTGCAGTGGGGCTTGGGATACCCCTTCGCCATCGGCTTGATGGGGGTGGTATACATCTGTTTGTACGTGATTTTCAGGCGTCGGAACTGGCTGTAGGGGGCACCTGAGCCAGGCACGTGCTGCACACTGTTTACGCACGCAATCCCATCGCGAACCTCCCATATAGGGCGCTGGGGAGTCCCTGGGGAGAAGTGATGCGGGTGATCTCCTCGCCCTCCCCTCCACAGGCCCTCTGAGCTGGCCTTTTGGGGATCCGGAAGCGCTGGGGAGGATCCGGGGAGAACGGAGCCGTCAGCAGCACCGCGCACCTACGCCATCAAGCCCGTTCGCCGGACGGTTCGCCACCCTCTGGACGGCTTGTCGATGTCGCGGCAAATCACCGTGAGTGACAGCGGGCCGGGCCGGTGAGGGGGCCGACCTCAGCAGGCGCCCCTGGAGAGGAATTTGTGCCGACAGGTGGCGCGGATCCTGCAGCTGCAGTCCTGGGACCCACCCACCGTCGGGAACTGTGGTTCAGCCGAGTCGACAGGCGGGCGGGCACCTCTCCACGATCCGCCGCCGGATCCCCGACGACCTGATCCGCCCCCGCGGCCAACCCCCGCACCCCCGGGCCCGAAGTCGGCGGACGCTTGCGGACGAGGTGCCGGGGATCTCGGTGATCGGTAGGTCGTACTCCGGCGCTCCGAATTCCGCGACGGCCGGCGCCCAGCCGGAACCCATCACCACAGCAACGTCATGATCTCCACCACCAGTACGGGCGCGAAGCGCGGTGGCAGCCACTTCGGCTGCCGCGTACGTGTCAGGCTGGGAGTCGGGCAGGAAGTCGCTCACGGGAAGCTCCATTGTTTTTTCTCGGACATGGCGGGCGGCCGCCGGACCATCTCTTGCCCGCTGGGTTACGCGGACCCGGCCGCAGCCGGGCGTTGCCGCGGAAGCGCCGGGATGACCAGCGAGTAGATGTCAGAAGCCTTCTTCCTCGTCGTCCCCTTCCAGCGGTGACGGGTTCCGTGGAATCCCGATGCGCCAAAGGGTCTGATCTTGAAAGGGTATGCCCGTACGCCTCAGAACCGGGAGACGGAGCATCACCCGTGATCATCTTCGACACGTGCATCCTGCGCGGATGCGGCCTTGAAAGCAGCAGTGCTGATCTCCTGCGGGCGATCAGAGAGTCCGGGGTCGGGGTCGCCGCGCCGTGGATGGTGGTTGAGGAGCTCGCCGGCCAGCAGGTCGCGAAGTACCTGAAGCAGCACGCCGCGGCCGCTCAGGCCCTCGACTCGCTCCGCAGCGTCACGGCGTCCAGATGGAGCCCGTGTTGGAAGCGTGCACGCCGGAGGAAGTCCGGGGGTATTGGCGGAAGAAGTACGCCGACTTCGTCGGGACGATCCCCACGAGCGAGGCCGCCCTCCGGGAAGCGATGCGCCGCGAGATAAGCGGCCTCCCGCCAGCCAAGGCCGAGAAGCAGGGCAAGACGGGAGGACGGGACGCGGCCATCTGGCTGTCCGCCGTCGAATACGCGAGGAACAACCCCGAGGAAACGGTCTACTTCGTCAGCTCCAACACAAAGGACTTCGGCAACGGGACCGTGTACGAGTATCCGATGTTCGAGGATGTGGAAGAGCTAGGCGACCGGTTTGCGCTCCTCACGTCTCTGGACCAGGTCGTCGAGCGATTCACTCGTGAGGTCCAGGTGGACCCCGAGGACGTCAAGGCCGCTGTCCTCGTGAAGGGGTCCGAGCGGGCTCTTGGCCGGCAGGTCCACGACCTTCTGGCTGACAGTGCACAGGCCGGATTCGAGGCGTCCCTGTTCGACATAACCGGAGGCGAGCGATCATGGACCTGGTTGCACAATTGAAAGTTCGCTCCATTCGTGCAGGTCGAATCGATCGAGGACATCAAGGCCTACGCTATCGGTGACGAGATCTGGAGCACTGCGACAGCCCAGGTCACGGCCGCGGGGTTGAACATGGCGCTGGGAGCGACCGGCACCATCGCCTGCTCCATGCAGGTCCCGCTCCTCATCGGCCTGCAACACGACCGGGCTCCAGTCGCCCTGCGTATCAAGGCGGCGGGCCCCCTCGATGCAGCTGATGGTGCGAGGGCCGTCGAGATGGCTCGCAACCAGGTACGCGCATTGACGGAGATCGAGCGGCGCCTCCTGCTGAATCCCTGGGAGCGCGAGCTGCCTTCATGACGCCCATCTGACACGGGGCTTGCCAGAACTGCCAGCGATGCCACGGCCGTTGCGGGGCGGCGCCGCGGATGGGCCTTCGAGGCAGGTTGCGGTCCCGCCTTCGTGGGCACCCCCGAGGAACTCGCAGCCTACAAAGCAACAACCCAGTAGACCGACGGTAAAACCCAAGCTAACGAGCTCGTGCACGGTGAGCGGTGAGACGTCGAACCACGGGTGGGCGATCATGGATGGGTGGTCAGGACCGTGACTCGTGCAGCGATCGACAGCAGCCATCGGATCACGGGCCCGTCGGCCGATGTGATCGCTGAACTCATCTCGGAACTAGGCCCGTTGTGGCATGAGCGTCACCAGGCCAAGCTGACCTCTCGGCCGCGGAAGCGGGGTGTGGGTGCTGGCGCGAAGCACCAGCTGGTGTTCGTCGACCGGCTCCAGGCCACGCTCATCCATCTCCGTCACGGAGTCACCCATGACGTACTGGCCTGCTGGTTCGATGTCGACCGTTCCACCATCACCCGGGCCATCGGTGAGGTGCGGCCGTTGCTCGCCGAGCAGGGGTGCACGATCAGTCCTGGCGTCCGGCTGCGGACCCTGGCCGAAGTGATCGACCACCTCGGCTCCCCCGGGCAGACCGGCATCATCGACGGCACCGAGATCCGGGTCCGCCGCCCGGTCGCCGAACGCAAGGACCGAGACAAATTCATCTCCGGCAAGAACAAGCAGAACGCCGTCAAGGCCATGGTCCTCACCGACCAAAACGGAAGGGTGCTGTTCAGCAGCCCGGCCACACCAGGCAACTGCGCGGACATCACCCACGCCCGGCAATTAGGGCTGGTCAAGCTCCTGGCCGATGGACCAGCGGTCGAGATCCTCGCAGACGCCGGATACCAGGGCCTCGGAGCACAGACCGGTGGACGCGTGGTGACACCACCGCACCGCAAGTTCAAGAAGAACGCCCCCGGCTGGTACGAGGAGACGCATGAGCGACAGCGCAAGGCACACTCCTCACGCCGTATCCGGGTCGAGCACGGCATCGCCCATCTGAAGAACTGGCGGGCACTGGCCCGCCACCTCGGCCGCCGCGACCACATCAACGACATGGTTCAGGCCGTCGCTGGCCTGCTCTCCCACCAGCAGACCGCAGACCTGAACCCACGACGACAGGGATGAGCACGAGGCCCACCAAAGCCTTCGACGTCTCACCGCTTACCGTGCACGAGCTCGTTAGGCACGCTGGCCTCGGGCCCATCTGCTCTGGCGGAACTGGTCGCCGTCACCGGTTTTCCACGGGCCACGGCCTACCGGCTCACCATCGCACTCGAACGCCATCACCTTGTCGCCAGGGACGCACGGGGCCGCTTCGTTCTCGGCCCTCGACTCGCCGAACTCTCGGCCGCCGCAGGCGAGGACCACCTGCTGGCCGCAGCCGGCCCGGTCCTCAACTCCCTGCGGGACACCACCGGCGAAACCACCCAGCTCTACCGCCGCCACGGGGAGATGCGCCTCTGCATCGCCACCGCCGAACGGACCACCGGCCTGCGCGACATCGTGCCGGTCGGATCCGCACTCTCCATGAAGGCCGGCTCCGCCGCCCAGATCCTTCTCGCCTGGGAAGAACCCGAACGCTTCCACCAGGGCCTGCAGGGCGCTCGCTTCACAGCCGCCACCCTCAGCGGCGTGCGGCGCCGAGGCTGGGCCCAGTCGATCGGCGAGGGCGAACCTGGCACAGCCTCCGTTTCGGCGCCCGTTCGCGACCCGTCCGACCGGGTCGTCGCCGCCGTCACGGTCACCGGCCCGATCCAACGTCTTACCCGGCACCCTGGCGCGCAGCTCGCACAGGCCGCCGTCGACGCGGCCGACCGCCTCACCGAAGTCGCCTCCCGCCCTTGACCCTGACGGTCCGACACGGGGTCCTGGCCCTCCCACGGCCGGGGTACCTCGAAGCGGCACATGCCGACCTTCGACGCTGGCCCCGGATAGATCGTCTGGCGGCGGAGATTGAGTCGACGCTCCGCGTGAAACAGATCGGGGAGTGGCCTGTGAACGAGAACTCGTCAGCACGCTCGGACGCGGGTGGTAGCGCCGGAGCTGGCGGCTTTGACTTCCAGGACCGCGTCGCCGCATGGTTCGCCGTCGCCATCCTCGCCAGCGAGGCCGCAGCGCCGGTGCAAGGCCTGGGGACCGGTGCGATCACGTCGCTTCGTCGCCCAGATCCTGGGTCGCAGGATCTGCCACACTGCTGAACATTCACCTGTCGAACCTCACGTGCCGCACAATGAAGGCTCGGTTGGTGGGCGTCAGGGGGCGCAGTGGCACTGGTTCACGTTCATGGCATTGGTAACCGGAAGGCAGAGGTGGCCGGAGGACACTCCGCGGCTCTGCGCGACGAACTGTTGCGGTGTCATCTTCTGCCGGCGACCGGTCACTCAACCGGTGCTCTCCTGTCCAGCCCCTGGTGGGGTGAGCTCGTCGCGGAACCCGCCTGGGGATGGGCTTCGCTGGCTCCGGACGAAGTGGAGTCCTTGGGTGGCGAAGGCGAAGACTCTCTTGAGACGGCCATGGCGGACGTCCTGGCGGACGCCTTCGTGGGCCCGAACCAGGTTGAGGCTGAGCACGCCCTGATGTCCACAGCCCGCGTCTCCCTCCAACGGGCCATCGATCTTCTCGCGCTGGCAGGTGAGGGCGACGACGAGGCCGAGCCGGGCGCACTCGCGGAGTTGGTAGCTTTCTGCGCCCGGGCCAGAGCGTACTGGGCCGCCCAAACGGCAGAGGGATCCCTCGGTGATGGAACGGAGTTCTTCGCTTGGCTCCGGGACGTCGAAGAGGATGAGGAATTCCTCGACCGCCTTCACGAGGAGGTCGCCGACTGGGAGCAGCGCACGCACCCGAGGTCGGTCCAGGTGGCTCCCGGAGCATGGGAGAGCTTCGGCGTCGCCGGCGGCCTGCCCGGCCGTGCTGTCCGCGCGGTGTACCGGCTGCGCGCCCTGATCATCGCCGGCCGGACCCGCCCGGTGGCCGCGGGCATCCGGCGTTGGGGTGCCCGCCCGGCGGCCCGCCTGATGGGCGATGTCATGGGGTACTTCGCCGAGCGCGGCACCGTGGTGACACCCGGACCGATCGTCGAACGGATCACCGCCTCTCTCGACGAGGCGGCACGGGACGCTGCCGTGCGGGGAGAGCCGTTGGTGGTCCTCGCGCACAGCATGGGCGGGAACATCGTTTACGACGTGCTGTCGCATTTCCGTCCAGACATACGTGTGGACCTGCTCGTGACGGTCGGCACTCAGGTGGGCCTCTTCGAAGAGCTGAAACTCTTCGCTTCCAGCGACCCCAAGCTGCCCAACCATCGGCAGCTCAAAGTGCCGGCCTTGCCGAACGTGGGCCGCTGGCTCAATGTCCTGGACCGATCTGACCCGTTGGCGTTCGCCGCCGGCCCTGTCTTCGAGGGCGCGGAGGACCTGGTCTTCCGTACCGGTGCCTGGTGGGCGCACGGGGCCTATCTGACTTCCTGCGACTTCCACGCGCGGCTGGCAGGCCGAGTGAGGATGCCTGCATGACCACGGTGTGGGAGAGCGGCCTCGAAGGACCCGCGGCGCACGCGTTCGTGATCGGCGTAGGTCGATACGACTGGTTTCCCCAAGGACAGCGGCATGCGCGGCGCAAGGGCGACCGGATCTCCAAGGAGTTCACCCAGCTGACCTCGCCCCCCGCGTCTGCCCGTGCGTTGTGCGAAGGACTCCTCGATCGGTTTCGCGGTCTGTCTGGCGGGATGTCCCTCGGTAGCCTCGAGGCGGCGGTGTCAGCCGAGGAGGAGATCGTCCTCAAAGGCGACGACGGCGCTGGGATCACGCTCGGACCGGCCACTCTCGATGGAGTCGAGGAAGCATTCGAGGCCTGGTACGAGCGGTGTGACAGCCACCCGGACAACGTGGCCCTGCTCTTCTTCTGCGGCCATGGGGTTCAGGTTGGTCGCGGCCCCCAAGCCCTGCTCCTCCAGGACACCGGAGAGAACGTACGCGACTACTTCCGCAACGCGGTGGATCTCCACTCGCTGGTCGAGGGCATGGAGCAGAATCGTGCCCTGATCCAGTGCTTCTTCATCGACGCATGTCGCTTCGCCCCAGAAGAGCTGTTCGAGAAGGGCGACCTTCGCGCCACACAACTTCTGGTACCTCCGCGTCGCCCACGCGCCCGAGACCGGATCGTCATCCACTCAACCCGCGCCGGCGCCAGGGCACATGGCCCGCTGGGCGGGGTCACCCGCTTCACCGACGCCGTGTTGCGTGCGCTGATGACCCCGGAGTCCGATTCCGACGGCGAATCCTGGGTGGTCACGACGGAGACGATCGGGAAATTCGTGCGCGAACTCATGGACTGGCCCGGCCTACGGGCGGACGCCGGTACCACGCCCGACCAGCACTGCGACTTCTCCTCGCTGAGCACCAGCCAGGGCGGGGTCCTGTTCTCGTTCGACACCGCTCCTCCAGTCCCCTTCCACTTCAAGACCGCCCCAGGGGAGTCGCTCCCCCACGCACACTGGGCTCTCCTGGACCGGGACCACCGGCGGTACGCCTCCCGCCCACCGATGCCGGAGGCCTGGACCGGGCACGGCCCCGTCGGCCTGGCCCGCCTCGAGGTGTCGTTCGGCGACGGCCGCTTCCTGGGACGCGGCGACGACGTGTGGATGCAGGCACCTTGCCGTGCCCGGATCGTAGAGGTGCAGGAGCTGTGAGCGTCACGACGGAACACATCGACATCGTGTCCCCCGCGCTTCCCGATGCCCCGGAAGGCACCGTCATCGGAGCCGCCGAAGTACTGGATCACGGCAACCGCCGGCTCGCACGCGTCGCATTGCGCGCCGGGATGTCCACTCCTGTCGACATCCCCCGCGACGAGCGCTGCCTGGTGCACGCCTGGTCGCCGTACCTGTCGCTCCAGTCCCTCATGGTGACCGGCGGTAGCAGTCGGCGGGTCGTGCTCTCCGCACGCCGCGCGAACCCGGGCACGGCAGCTCGAGAGCAGCAGCACCGAGGAGCGAGCGGATGGGTCCAGTTGTGGGGCCAGGACACAGACAGCCGGTGGACCGTGCGAGACCCGACGGACATGGCAACCGGCGTGGGAACCTCCACCGTGGCCAGCCCGCCGGGCGGCCCAGCCATCCTGCAGGTCGGTGGCAGCAGACGGCGCCCCGTGTGCACGCTGGTACCGGAGCACTCCCTGTTCACCCTGCAGCCCACCGACCGACCGCAGGACCAGGTGAATGTCCGCCCCGTCGCCGACTCGGGCTTCACTCTGCTGGAGGCGCTGCGACTTGGAGAATGGACGTGGGCGGGTCTGACGGAGCAGGTCTGGTGGGATGACCCCGGCGTCCGTGGCACACCGCTCTTCGATCTCGCCGTCGCCTACGCCGCCTGCCGGCGCGGCGACCTGGAACAGGCCGAGCGATGGTGGCAGGAGACGCACAACCGCCACGCCACCGGGCCCGCAGCGGTTGACGTCCTGGTGGTCGACGCATGGCTCGCCCGGCGCCGAGGCGAGTGGCGCCATCTCGCCACCGTGCTGGAACGCCTCATCGATACACGAGGTGCTCCGCTGGCAGCGGAAGGCGTGGACGTGCTCGCTGCCGAACTGGCCCGCCCCACCGGTGACTCGCTCACGAGAAAGCGGACGGAAGCCCTGCGCCGGAGGTTGGGCCCCTACCTAGGGGCAGCACTGCCGTCATCCCTGACCTCGTTCACCGCAGTCCACCCGGAAGAGCCGGAGGTCCGGTCCGCGAAGGGGGCGGGGGCCGACAGACCGCTGCCGTTCCGGGTGGACGGAGACGCCCATGATCTGCGGATCCAGTGGCGTGCGCTGGGTCGTGCGCCCTCAGCCCCAGGGAGGTACGGCCTTGCTGCCGACGCCGTGTTGGCGCCGAGGCCAGCGGAGCCGGGCATGCTGATCACCTCGCCGGACGATGTGCGCCAGCCATTGATCATCGAGGACGCGGCCCCGATCGTCCTCTGGCGGCTGTCCCGCATGCTGCTCGACGAAGGCGTCGCCACGACGGTTTCCTTCGTTCCGAACCGCGACGCCATCGCCGTGGTACTCCCCGAGCACCGGGTACAACACGTTGCGGACCTCCTGGCCCGTCTGCTGAGGAGGGGCATCGTCGAACGTCTGGACCTGAGTTCGGGCGGAGCCCGCCGTGAGCTGAACGTCGCTGATGCCGACGAAGCGATGCAGATCCTCAGGGCTCTCCTGCAGGAGGGACATCGGTCACTGCCGTAATGACTACTCCTTCCCGTCCCGATGAGCGAGGGTGAGGATCCGTACCCGCGATGAGCCGGCTGTGCCTGAGAAGGGACCCGAGTGTGGCGGACAACGATCGTGCTCCGCTCGGGTGGCGGGGAGCGGCACCTCGGGTCATGTGGGGCGGCTCGACAGTCCCTCGGTCCCTTCCCAGTTCGCCGCGTTGCGGGGTGTTCGCGAGTACCGCTGGCCAGGCGGGACAGAAGCGGTTGAAGATCGCTTCCCAGTTAACTCAGGATCGTTTCCTGCTGATGGGAATGCCACTCGATCTGGAGTGGAGTCAGGGCGGCTACGCTCAGCGCTGAGCGGCAAGGGTGAGGTGCAGGGTCCGTCGGCTCAGCTCGTCCAGACGGTCGGCCAACCGGGCGCGGCCGTCATCGGGTTCCGAGTGCGCCCAGCAGCGCATCGTGTGGAAGACGGCCCAGGCCGCCAGCTGCTGCTGGTCCAAGGCGAACGGGTAGGCGTCGGGGCTCAAGTTCTGCACGTCGTCCAAGATGCTCGGGCCTGCTGGGGACAGCTCGGCCTTTCCGACCTGCACAGGGACTACTACGTGACGGACCAAGGCATGGTCATGCCGAAGTGGCCGAGGTTGTGGCCGGCTAGCCCCTCACACGCGCGTGGTGACGGGAGGCGGTCACGAAATGACGCCCGTCATGTCGGTGGGTGTCCGTACGCTCAGACCATGAGAGTTGACGAGATGCCGGAAGGTACAGAGGTTCGCCTCCTGGCCGTGCCGATCACCGACGCCTTCGCACAGGCCGCGGCCGAGGTCCTTCGGGAGTATCGAGAGTTGGTCGGCAGGAGCGTCACACATCTCGAGCCCCACGCGGAGTCCCTGTTCCTGGCAGAGGTCGCCACTAACAACAGCACTCCCGACCCGATCGGTACGGCACGAGGATCACTCCACGGGATGCTGCTGGAGATCGCGGGTCTGTCCTTCGACACCGCTCTTGACCACGTGAAGGCTCTGGAGCACGACATAGTCCGGAAGCCTCCGCCGGTCTGGTCGACACTCGTCATGGCGCGCGCGGCCTTGGAGAGTTGCCTCTTCTTCGACTACCTCTTTGATCCTTCGATCTCTGGCGCACTTCGGCTGGCCAGGTGCGCCGGGCTCTGGCGTAAGGACACGGACCACAGAGCCAATCTCGCAAGAGTCTTGGAACGAGAGGAGGAGGTGACGGAGGTAGACGCGTATGTCACGAGGGCTCTGGAAGAGTGCAACATCGTTGGTCGCCGAAACGACAAGGACAAGCTCACTGGGTACACAGTCGACGGCGAGGTCTCCGGCCTCGATTTCAACATCACGGACCGGGCTAGGAGCCGCCTGCCCTCATGGATCCCGATGCCCTACGGCCTTCTATCAGGCGCGGCCCACAGTCGGCCTTGGATGACCGATCGCGCGCGGACCCAGTCGAAGGACGGCGACCTCGTCGGCGAGGCGGCCACGGTGCTGACCGCGATCACGGTCGTGATGGCGTCGATGGAGATGTGCCTGAGGGACTTGCAGGGCTACTTCGGCTACGAGCTGGATGCTGCTTTGGTCGAGCTGGAGGAGTACCGCGTGGGCGCGTTCTTGCGCCTCATCGGTCTGGTGCACGGGGCGGAGTAACTCGGGCACGCCGCAGGGGCCAGCGCGCGCTTCGCGATCCTCCGGGTCCTCATCTCAGCCCTTGCGACGTCGAGATGACGCAAGCGCTTCTGGCCTCGGTGATCGAGACTCTCGACTTTCAGATGGTCTCGGCGGACCCACGAGTAGACCGTCACGATGCTGACGCCCGAGCTCGGCGGCTTCTCGGGCCGTCAGCCAGATCTCGTCCTCCAATGAAGCCCTCCCGAACATGCGAAAGGCCCGTACCTCCAGAGGAGTCGGGGCCTGCATGAGGACGCAGCGCTCCTACTGATCACGATCACGCGTTTGCACTAGGCCGTGTATCGAAAATGGATCTTGAGCTGTGAATGATCACAGTTGGCGGATTCTTAGCAACCGCCTTCACAGCAGTAGCACGACGCGGCGCAGCAGATGAGGCAATGCGCCCAGCAATGGGTGCACCCGTAGATGCAGCAGTGATCGCAACTGTCTGCCCGTACCTCCGCTAGCTCCTCATCGCTGAGAGCGAGCAAGTCTTCGAGTCTCCGTGGGGGCTGCCGCACCCTCTCAAGGACACGCTCAATCCGCTCTCTCCTCACAGTGTCCGGAGCCTCGTCCCGGCCCTTCTCGAGCACCGGGATGATCTCGTCAGCGTCTCGCAGGCCCTCCAGGCGAGCCAGAACACTCAGCCCATACTCGTCGATCCTTTCGGCCTTCCTCGTCATGCGGCGCACAACCGGCATCATATCTTCAACGACGCCCTCGGGGGCGTCGCGTTCGACGGCCTGAATCACCAAGGCCTTCATGTACCGCGACAGGACCCAGCGGTCCGTCACCAGGGCGTCAGGAAAGGCCTTCTTGAGACCGAGGCTTGAAATAGCAGCCGTTCGGACTTCTTCGTTCAGAATCCATTGAATGGTTTCACGGATCATGGGGTCCACTCCCGGATGTTGCGCTCACAGTCAGCGTCAACTCTCCCCCTCCAGCGGCCGTGGAACATGTGGCACATGGCTGAAAGCATGGAACTTCACCCTCTTGCACCCTCTACGCGAAAGCGATGCGAGCGGGCGCTGCGCAGACCCCCACGACGAGCTAGAGCCTGTTGTGAATGTCCTGGTCGCGTGGGGTCTGGCGCCCACTGGGGGGGGTCATTGTCGGTGGTGCTGTGCATGATCGGCGCGTCAGCTTTTCACGGAGGTAGGGAAGCACCATGCCGATCACAAACCAGCAGGTAACGGGACACGCGTTCCTGTGGCAGATGTATGACGACTCGTACTTCCCTGATCGTGTGGTCGATCAGGGGAAGGCGATCCTGCTGCGGCTGTGCGAACGCGTTGAGGCCGAGCAGCCGTTGGATCTGGCGAGCCTGTATGCACTCACCCAGGCTGCGACGGAGGAGTTCAACCTGGACAGGGAATTCGTGGCGGCCGGGAGCGAGATCGAGACGGTGGAGCGGGAGTGGATCTGTGACGAGTTTCGCTTTGTCGCGTCGGCATACGGGTTCATGGACACGGATGCGGAGGAGCTGACCTCCGGCCGGGACTGGTGAACGACGGCGGGAAGGCCGCCTCCGATCAGAGCCATTCGTTGAGAGCTGCGATCAGCACGGTCGCCTCGTAGCGGCCGGCGAGCTTGTCGTATCGCGTGGCGACGGCGCGGTGTCCCTTTAGGCGGTTGATCCCGCACTCGACCGCGTGGCGCTGGCGGTAGTCGGCCGGGTCGAAGTGCGGCGGCCGACCGCCGCGGGAGCCGAGTTTTCGGCGGTTGCGCGCCTGGTCGGCCTTGTCCGGGATGGTGCATCGGATCCCGCGGCGGCGCAGGTAGGCGCGGTTCCTTCGGGAGGCGTACGCCTTGTCAGCACGCACTCGATCGGGACGGACACGTGGCCGGCCCGCCCAATGCGAGGCACGCGGACCTTTGCCAGCACGGGTTCGAACTGCGGTGAGTCCCCGCGCTGTCCTGCCGTGATCACGATCGACATGGGCTTCTGACCCTGCTCGACGGCCAGGTGCAGCTTGGTGGTGAACCCGCCGCGCGAGCGTCCCAGCCCGTGATCACGGGGCTCGGTGAAGACGCCACCTGGTGGTTCCTTCTGCAGGTCGCCCTGCTTGCGGGCTCCGGCCGCGTGCTGGTGGGCGCGGCAGACTGTGGAGTCGACGCTTAGGTGCCAAGTGATCGCCCCCTTCGCGTCGGCCAGGGACTGGAGCCGGGTGAGGACCCTGTGCCAGGTTCCGTCCCGCTGCCACCGGCGGAACAGGGCATAGACCCGGCTCCAAGGTCCGTACTCGACGGGGACGTCCCGCCACGGAACACCGGTCCGGACCCGGAACCGTATGCCGTCGATCAGTCGCCGCCGGGGCTAGACGGGCGGCCGCCCTGCCCTGGCGCCCTTCGGCAACAACGGCTCCAGCACCGCCCACTGCTCGTCCGTGAGATCTCCCCGACCCATGAACCTGATCATCCACAGCCCAAGATGCACTTTCGATACACGGCCTAGCACAAAGCGCAAGCACCCGTTCTGACGGGCGTCATGACGCCGGACTTCCGTTGTTCAAGGCATCCTCTTCGCGCGGGTCGACGTTGGCGGGATCGGGGTCCTGCAACAGCTCGAAGCGACGCCGCTGATCCAGCTCGTGTTGGGTGGCCCTCCGTTGCTTTTCCTCCGTCCGCGAGGAGAGGGGCGGAAGGGGATCGGAACGGATGTAGGCCGACAGGAGGTCGGTCAACTCGTCCGTCAGCTCCGCGAGCCAGCTCACCGCGAAGAAATGCCGGACGCCGGCGGCTCTGAATCGCCTCATAACGACCATCAGGGATTTCACTCGACCGCGTAGTTCCCGGTTCGGGATGCGGGCCACGGCCCTCTCGATGTTCTCCATGTGGCCGAACACGGTGTCCAGGTAGGACGCCCGTTCGTCCGTATGCATCGTGACGACGTCGCCCTGGACCGACCCCAGGAACTCGCCGAGCGTGATCAGCTCGTTCAGGGCCTTATCCGCCGCCACCTGGCCGATCTCCAGGAGGCGGGCCTCTCGGGCCTGCTTCCTCTGGTGGGACAGGGTGAGCCACACGCCGCCGAAGGACGCTGCGCCGCCCACGAGGGCGCCGCCGAAACCGATCAGACCGGAGAGTACTTCTGGTTGCATGACGATCATCATGCCGACAGGGGGCGGGCCGTAGGCGCGAACCCGTCAAGTCCGTCTAACCGGCTCAGGAAAACAGCGTGTCGAGCGCTGGGCCTGACAGGCTTCACGACGAGATCTGAGCCGCGTCTCCCTGGTGCAGGTCGTCCGTGTCTGCCTGATGCCGAGCTGCTGCTGTAGACGCTCCGCCTCCTCAATCTCATCCGGTTCGAGATCCATACCGTGCTCACCCATCTGCTCCAAATAGTGAAGCCGGTTGATCTTGTGCTGACGCTTGGCCTTGGCCAAGTAGGTCCGGGCCTCGGCTTTGAGATCACGCTCCGCCGGGAGGTCGTCGTCTCGTACGAACGTGCCGAGGTTCTCCCGGGCGTAGCTGATCGCCAGGTTGAGAGTGACGGCGCAGTCCTCCCAGCGGATGTCCCCGATCCAGCCCTTGTGGGCGAATGCCAGGGCCTCGGCGACCCGCTTGCGTCGGACTTCCTGGCTCTTCGGGAGCAGGTTGGTGTTGTTCTTGACCCGGCTGAGCGCTGTCCACAGTTCGTCGTTCCACTGCCTTTGGGTGTCTGGGGGCCTGGCGTGGTCCTCCATGTGGACCCGCAGTTCGAACAGGGTGTGGTACGCCTCCTGGGCCGAGTTCTTGGCAAGCATCTCCAGGTTGCTTCGATCCGTGGCCTTGGTCTGCCGCGTGGCGCCTCAAAGGGTGAACGCGCCGCCGATGATCGCACCCAGGAGCCCAGAAAGCATCTCCGGGCTGATCAGATCCCGCATGACTGACATGCGGGTAATCATGCCGACGGGATCAGCCCGCGTGGGGCTGATCCCGTCAACTCATCAGTGTCCGCAGCAGGGCTTCGTCCACCAGCCGCACTCGCCGCAGTACTCCACCTCAACCCTCCTTCGGATGCTCGACCTTGACGGCCGTCCGGTGGGGGTTGATCGGGTCCGGGGTCAAGGTGGCGGTGGCCCCTCCCCCGAGCTGGCGAACGTAGGGCGTAGTGGCTGTAGCCGTAGCCGGGTTCTTTCGCCCGAACATTCGACTGTCGCCCCGTTCGGGGAAAGCCACTCGACGAGGGAACCATCACGAGCGCGCTGAGTGACGGCAGTGGCTGTCCCGCACCCTGATGCCTCGGGTGGCCCCGGCGCGCCCATCTGCTCGAAGGGGCAGATGGGTGGTGCACTCTCATCCGTACCGACCGGGGCGCATCATTCGGGTGTACGCCGACACCAGGCTTTCGGTGCGTCAGGCCCCTCGTGGCTGCTCAGCGGTTCAAGCCGCGCGACCGCTGGGGTTGCGGACTGCTGGTCCGCGGCGCGTCCTCGATCCTCGTTGCGGCAGCCTTGGGCCTGGCGCTGGTCGTGGTGGAGCGTGCTCGGGCCGCGCTCGCGCGAACGGCGGGCAGAGGTCCGGCCGGCCACAGTGCCCCGAGGGACGTGCGCACCGCGGTGTCGGCCGCTGGGTGAAGCAGGGGTCGCGCGAGGGCGGCGATGGCGCCGAGTTCGTTTCGGGCTGCGTCCCGCACCTCGGCAGGGAGAGTCTCGATCGCCTGGAGGGTACGTCCCGTGCTGGAGGCGAACACGCGAGACTCCTGCTCCAGCGCCGGGCGCGCTCTCCCGTCACCGCGGCCGGGGCGCCAGGTTGGGTGACCCACGCGCCCTGCCCGTCGAGACGGTTGCTGTAGACGACGGTGGCGTCGCGCCGCACGACGAATACGGATTCGGCGAGGTGGCGGCTGTCGGTGCGTCCGGAGCACGCGCACCACACCTTGGTAGCAGGTGTCATAAATCGCGTGGGCGATCACCCGGCCCTGACCGAATGCCTGGACCTGCTGGAGGTAGCGGTCCAGAGCCCCAGGTGGCTCATGGACTCGTGCACCCGCGACCACAGGCACTTCCACCCGCCGCATCTCACGACACTGCTAGAACCTAGTTCGTCGTCCCCAACGATCCGACCCACGGACGGCGCTAATCGGACCTGGAGCGGCAGCCGGCTCGGGTTCACATCTGACGGCCGCACGCCGCTCATGGGCGGATCATGCCCACATCCGATAGCCAGGTCGCTCCTGATCATCCGCGGAACCTCCCAGCCCACGCCCATCCCCTCCGTGTCAGGATGCTCCGACCAAGATCCGGACCATTTCCGGTCCAAGCCAAGCCAAAGAAGCGCACCAACTGTCGTTTCCGCTGGTCAGTACGTGGACGACTGCCTTACCACCAGCAGACGAAGAACCTGCTGGTCAGTCACTCGCCGAAGATGCTCGGGTTCTTCTAGGGGCATGAATAGAGGCGCCTCACCCCGGCTGACGCGGTCCCACTCCTCCGTGGACTACTCGATGAGGCGGCTGACCTGCTCTCGGACGCCGTCACAGCATCTTGGCGTAGTGGCGGAAGAGGACCTCGAAGCTCTGACCCGCGCGGCGAGCGCATTCGGCCGGGTCCACACCGGAGTACAGCCAGTACGAGCTGCCAGCGTGCCTGAGATCGTAGGACCGCTTGGGCCCTGACCACCCTGCTTCTGCCGGCCCGGGGGCATCCATGCCCAGGACCCACGCACGCGCTCGGGCCGATGACGATGGGTAGCGGTCTCGCAGGCACGAGGAAGTCAGCTCACCAGCGGTGATGTCGCCCCGAACTGGCTGCTGCTGGGGAGAATCTGGGGAGAACGAAGGCGCCCTGGGGAGCGGCTGGGGAGAATCGACCGGCTAAGACGGCGTCATCATGAAAGCCTTGGAAAGCTACAAAGTCGGAGGCCAGCACACCTCGCACGGCCATCCGTGCAGGTCAGCGCGATAAGGGCGAGGACTTCTTGAAGATCCTCTCGAAGTCGAGGCGGGTGATGGCCTCGACGGTCGAGGAGCGCTGCGGGAGGCGGTACTCCGCGAGGGTGTCCAGGGTGCGCGGGTCGAGCAGCTTGAGCAGGAAGCCGGAGAACGTGCCGCAGACGGTGAGCAGGCGGCCCGCCGAGTCGAAGGTGACGGTGGCGCACTCGCCGCCGAGCGGCGCGATCTTCTCACTGGTGACCTGGGGGTCGCGGCCGAGCGGCCCGGGGAAGGGGTGGGTCCCGCTGCCGGCCCCGTCGGCGTGCATCCCGCTGCGTCCGTTGGGCGCGAGGTACGGGTGCCGCTCCGGCGGCTCGCCCGGGACGGGCCGGGGGGTGGCGGGCGCGCCCTGGTAGTGGTCCACCAGCCGGTGGCCGGGCGCGAGCGGTATCTCGTCGGCGAGGGCGACGGGGGTGGCGAACGCGAGCGCGGTCGCGCACACCGCGGCGATCAGCGCGAGCGCGCGGGCTCGTCTGGGGGGCGTGGTCAAGGCGGCTCCTCGGATGCGTTGCGTCGGTCGCGCCGGCGGCCGACGTTAGGCCCGAGTTGTCGACTTGTACATGCAACCGCCCTGTGTTTCACGGGCACTTCATGTACGTGCAACGTGACGCCGCAGGATCATCCCTAGGGCTTGAGGCTGCTCACCACGTTGGCGGTGGCGGCGACGCCGTTGGCGATGGTGGGTGCCATGCTCGTACCGGCGAGGAAGAAGCCGAGCAGGGCGCAGACCAGGGCGTGGGAGAGCTTCAGACCGCCGCTGCGGAGGAAGATCACGGCCAGCACCAGCAGAAGCAGCACCACGGAAATGGAAACGGCCATCGCCATACCCTCCTTGCGCCGCACCGGAATTGCGGCGTCCGGCGGCCAGTGTGGCGCAGCGGGAGCGCCGTCCGGCGGTACGGCATGCCTGCCGAACGGGTGACGTTGGGGCCCGGGGTCGTCAGCCCTTCTCGTTCAGGCAGTCCTGCCAGTCGACCGTGCGCTCGCACCAGCGCTCCAGCAGGACGCGGTCGTGCCCCACGGCCAGCAGCCCCGCGCCGGTGCGGGCGCGGTAGGCCTCGACCGCCGCGACCAGGGCGGCGGTGGTCGACGCGTCGAGCATGGCCGTCATCTCGTCGCAGATCAGCCAGCGTGGGCGCAGCACCAGTGCCCTGGCCAGGCAGGCGCGTTGGAGCTGACCGTCGCTGACCTCGTGCGGGCGGCGGGCGAGGAGGTCGGCGGTGAGGCCGACGTCCGGGGCCAGTTCGGCGAGCCGGTCCTCGGCGTCGGACCGCCTGCCGGTGGCGCGGAGGGGTTCGATGATCAGATCGGCGAGGCGGAGCCTCGGGTCGGCGGAGAGGCGGGGCTGCTGGAAGACCACCCCGACCGAGGTCCGCAGCGCCCGCGGAGCGCCGTGCCGCCAGCCGCGCACCGGTGTCCCGTCGATCACCAATCGGCCCGCGTCGGGCCGGTGGAGCAGGGCGGCGACCCGGGCGAGCGTCGACTTCCCGCAACCGCTGGGCCCGAGCAGCCCGACGGACGCACCGGCCGCGAGGGCCAGCGACGCCCCTCGGAAGACCGGCGCGCGGCGGTCGTAACCGGCGGTGATGGCGTCGAGTTCAAGCACGGGGCCCTCCGGGCGGGACGGAAGCGGAGGCGGGGGCAGGGCTGGGGGCGGGGCCACGGGTGGCGGTGGGTACGGCGCCGGGGCGGGGCGCGGAACCGGCCGTCGGCGCCAGGTCGTGTCCCAGACGTCCCGCCGGGCGCGCGGTGTCGTCGTCACGCATCGGCGTCGCCTCGGACCGGGTGATGGCAGGCGACGCCCGCCACCGGCGTCGGGAGGGTGGCGCAGACCTCGGTGGCCCGCGTGCACCGGGGCGCGAACGCGCAGCCGGGCGGGAGGTCGGTCAGTTCGGGTGGCATGCCCGGAATGGGGGTGAAGGCGCGGTCCGGCAGGGCGTCGAGGAGGCCGCGGGCGTACGGGTGGCGGGGCCCGGGTTCGCCGAAGAAGCGGTGCGCCGGGGTGGTCTCGACGATGCGGCCCGCGTACATCACGGCCACCCGGTCGGCGATCCGCCGCGCCGCCTCCAGGTCGTGGGTGATCAGCAGCAGGGCCCGGCCCTCGTCGGCGTGGCGGCGCAGTTCGTCGACGGTCCGCTCGACGAGGTCGCGGTCGAGGCCGGTGGTCGGCTCGTCGGCGAGGAGCAGCGGTGCGTCGCCGATGAGCGCGAGGGCGGTCGCCGCGCGCTGGGCGAGGCCGCCGGAGAGTTGGTGGGGGTGACGGTCCAGGTGGCCGGCCGGGAAGGCGGCCCGTTCGGCGGCCGCCTCGGCCGCCGCGCGCCGCTCCCGCCGCGCCGCCCCGGTCAGTTCGCGCACCGTCTCCTCCAGCTGGGAGCGCACGGTCCTGACGGGGGTCAGATGGGCGGCCGGGCTCTGCGGTACGAGTCCGACGCGCCGTCCTCGTACCGTGCGGGCCAGGGTCCGTTCGTCGGCGGCGAGCAGGTCGACGCCGGCGAGGTGGGCCGTGCCGGTGGTCTCGGCGTTGCCGGGGAGCAGGCCGAGGAGCGCGGAGGCGAGGACGGACTTGCCGCAGCCGCTCTCCCCGACCAGCGCGAGGCACTCCCCCGCGGCCAGGTCGAAGTCGGCGTCGGTGACGGCGGCGACCTGTCGTCCCCCGCGCATCCGGAAGCGCACGGACAGGCCCCTGACGCTGAGCACGGCGTCGTCGGCGCGCCCGGCGGCGACCGCCTCCAGGGCGCGGACGACACGTACGTTCACGGCGGGACCTTCCTCTGTCCCGGGGTCCGCCGTGCCGGTGTCGGCGGCCCGGGTGTCGCCCGCTCGCGGGTTCACAGCGCGCGGGTTCACAGCATCAGCTCCGATCGGCGGCGCGGATTGAGGCGGTCGCGCCACACCCCGGCGAGCCCCGCGACCGCCAGTGTCGGCACGATCAGGAAGAGGCCGGGGAAGAGCGTCGGCCACCAGTCGCCGGCGAGCAGCGAGGAGCGGGCGCTCTGCACCAGGTTGCCCAGGCTGGCCTGGTGGCTGGGGAGGCCGAGGCCGAGGAAGGACAGCGCCGACTCGTGCCACATCGCGTGCGGCACCATCAGCACGGCGGCGAGTCCGGCCTGCGGGAGGACCGCCGGCAGCAGATGGCGGGCGGCGACGCGCCACCGGGAGGCACCGCCGGAGATCGCCGCGTCGATGTAGGGGCGCGAGCGCAGCGAGAGGACCTCGGAGCGGACGATCCGGGCCGTCGACAGCCAGTGGGTGAGGGCGACCGAGACGATGACCGGCCAGACGCCCGGCCGGAACATCGCCACGATGAAGATGCCGAGCAGCAGGTGCGGCACGGAGGAGAAGGCGTCGACGATCCGCATCACGAACCGGTCGGTCCAGCCGCCCAGCGCTCCGGCGGCGGCGCCGACCGCCGTGCCGATGACGGTGGCGACGAGGGCTGCGACCAGGCCGACGAGGAGTGAGATCCGCAGGCCGTAGACGCTGCGCAGCAGCAGGTCGCGGCCGACGTCGTCGGTGCCGAAGGGGTGCTCCCAGGAGGGCGGCAGCAGCTTGCGCGACAGTTCGACGGCCTGTTCGTCGAGCTGGACGAGGGGCGGCACGAGGAGGACGGCGAGGACGACCGCGCCGACGATCACGGCGGAGGACCAGAAGCGGACGCGCCGGGTGCGGGGGTCAGCCATCGAAGCCCACCCTCGGGTCGGCGAGGCCGTACAGCAGGTCGGACAGGAGGTTGCCGAGGAGGACCGCCGCGGTGGCGAGCACGGTGAGGGCGGCGAGCAGCGGGAAGTCCACGCTGGTGGCGGCCTGGACGGTGGCGGCGGCGATGCCGGGCCAGCTGAAGACGGTCTCCACGAGCAGGGCTCCGGTGATGAGTTCGGGGACGCGGGAGCCGACGAGGGTGAGCATGGGGAGCATGCCGGAGCGCAGGGCGTGGCCGAGCAGGACGGTGCGTTCTCGCAGTCCGCGCGCGCGGGCCCCGCGGACGGGGTCCTCCTCCAGGGCGTCGCCGACGCCCTGCCTGACGTACAGGAAGAACCACGGCAGTTGGGCGATGCCGAGGACGGCGGCGGGCAGCACGAGGTGGCCGGCGACCTGGTCGAAGGTGACCGTGTCGCTGGCGGTGTCGGTGAGGCCGCCGGCCGGCAGCGCGCCGAGTTTCAGCGCGAAGAACCAGATGGCGAGCAGACCCAGCCAGAAGGCGGGGGCGGCTTCGAGGGTGTACGCGGCGGAGCTGACGATCCGGTCGAGCCAGCCGCCGCGGCGGCGCCCGGCGAGGACGCCGAGGGCGGTGCCGAGGGCGATGGCGAGGAGGAAGGCGGTGACGGCGAGGAGCGCGGACCAGCCGATCCGCTCGGCGATGACGTCGGCGACGGGTTGCCGCATGACGCTGGAGTCGCCGAGGTCGCCGCGGAGGGCGGCGGTCAGCCAGTCCCACCACCGGGTGGCGAGCGGCCGGTCGACGCCGAGGTTGGCGCGCAGCTGGTCGAGGTTCTCCTGCGAGGCGGTGAGTCCGGCGGTGCCGGCGTACGCCTTGACCGGGTCGAAGGGGGAGGCGGCTGCGACGGCGAAGACCGCGAAGGTGACCGCGAGGAGGACGGGGACGGCGAACAGGGCCCGCCGTCCCGTCATCCGGGCCATGGCCCCCCAGGGGAGGCGACGGCTCACTTCGCGGCGTCCTTCGGCTTCCAGGCCTCGATGTTCCACCAGGGGCCGGCGGCGAGGCCGTGGTCGTGCGGTTCGGTCTGGGTGGTGAGCCCGTCCCAGCGGTCCTCGACGACGTAGAGGTGGTCGATGTGGGTGAGGAAGGTGTAGCCGGGGTTCTTGACCAGTTCGCGCTGCACGGTGTCGTACGCGGCCCGGCGCTTGGTGAGGTCGTCGGTGCGGCGGCCGTTCTCCAGGGCCTGGTCGACGACCTTGTTGTCGTACCAGGCCATGTTGTTGAAGCCGTCGCCGCCGAGGGTGGACTTCAGGAGGAGGTACTGGTCGAAGTCGGGGTCGCCGGGCGAGCCGCCGCCGGCGAGGACGGCGTCGGTCTTCATCCGCGGCTCGATGACCTCCCAGGTGCCGCCCTGGGTCCTGATGTCGATGCCGGCCTTCTTGGCGTCGGAGGCGTAGGCGAGGGCGTGGTCCTGGCGGAGCTTGTCGCCGGAGAGGTACCAGAGCGGGAACTGGGCGCGTACGCCGTTCTTGACGCGGATGCCGTCGGGGCCGGGCTTCCAGCCGGCCTCGTCGAGGATCTTCACGGCGCCGGCGAGGTCGTGGCGGCGCTCGGTGCCCTTGGCGAACCACTCGCTGTCGGTGGGGACGGGGCCGTAGGCGGGTTTCCCGGCGCCTTCGAGGATCTTGTCGACCATGGTCTGGCGGTCGACGGCGATGTCGAGGGCGCGCCGGACGGCGACGTCGCCGGTGACCTTGTGGTGGGTCGGCAGGGTGACCGTGCGGTAGTCGTAGGTCGTGGCGGCGTACGTCTTCTTGCCGGTGTCGTTCTTGAAGCCGGCGGCGAGGTTGGGCGGCAGGATGGCGCCGTCGAGGTCGCCGGAGCGCAGCCGGGTGGCGCGGACGTCGTCGTCCTTGATGATCGCCATGGTGAACTTCTTGACCTGCGGGGCGCCGCCCCAGTAGGTGGGGTTGGCCTTGAAGCTGAGCTTCTCGCCCTTGGACCAGCCGGTGAGGACGTAGGGGCCGGTGCCGACGGGCCGGGTGGTGAAGGGGCCGGTGTTGACGTCCTGGCGGCCGGCGACGTGCTCCGGGGCGATGGCGAGGACGGTCCGCTCGGCGAAGGGCGCGTAGGGGTACTTCAGGGTGAAGACGACGGTGTCCGTGCCGACGGCCTTGACGTCCTCGAGGGCGTCCAGTTCGGTCCGGGAGGGGTTGTTCGTCTTCGGGTCGAGGATCGTCCGGTAGGTGAAGACGACGTCCTTGGCCGAGAAGGGCCGGCCGTCGCTGAAGGTCACGCCCTTGCGGAGCTTGTAGGTGTAGGTCAGTCCGTCGGCGCTCACCTGGGGAAGGGCCTCGGCGAGGGCGGGCCGCAGCTTCATGGTGTCGTCGAAGGCGAGGAGCCCGTCGAAGATCTTGGAGTTGCCGTCCTTGCCGTAGCCGAGGAGCGGGCTGAGGGTGTCGGGCTCGTAGGCGATGCCGACGACCGCGGAATCCTTGGGGCCGCCGGAGCCCTGGGCGGAGCCGCCGGGGTTCGAGCAGGCAGCCGCGGTGAGGGCCAGGGAGCCGGCCAGCGTCACGGCGGCCGCGCCGCGTATGGATCGGGCGGTCATGGTGCCCACACCCCTCTTGAAGATCAACCGTTGTTGCGAACAGCTCGCAATTAAACAGTATGTAAAGGGGTGCGGGCACATGGGCCCCTTACTGTGGCCGGAACCGCCGGGTCATGCCGGAGCCGGCAGGTCCATCAGCTCCGCGATCGCGTCCTGGTGCGAACCGGCCGAACCGAGCGCGATCTGGTCGGACTTGGCCCGCTTGAGCGCCAGGTGCGCCGGGTGCTCCCAGGTCATTCCGATGCCGCCGTGGAGTTGGACACACTCCTCGGCCGCGTGCACGGCCACCTTGGAGCAGTAGGCCTGGGCGACGGCGACGGTCAGCGCGGTGTCGGGGCTCTCGGTGGCCAGCGCGTCGGCGGCGGCCCGGGCCGCCGCGCGGGCGTTCACGATCTCCAGCCAGAGCTGCGCCATGCGGTGCTTGAGCGCCTGGAAGGAGCCCACCGGGCGGTTGAACTGGTACCGCTCGCGGGTGTGCCGGACGGTCTCCTCCAGGCACCACTCCGCGAGGCCGAGCTGCTCGGAGGCGAGCAGTCCGGCGCCGGTGAGCAGTCCGCGCCGGACCGCCGCGCGGGACGGGCCGGCGTCCGCGAGGCGGGTACCGGAGGCGGAGCCGGAGGTGACCCGCGCGAGCGGCCGGGTCAGGTCGAGCGGGGTCTGCGGCTCGACGGCGGCGTCGGCCGCCGGGACGGCGTACAGCCCGTCGGGGCGTGGCACGAGGAGGACGTCGGCGAGGACGGCGTCGGCGACGCCGTTCGCGGTGCCGGTGACGATCTGCTCCCCGTCGGGGGCGGTGGACAGGGGCAGCGCGAGAACGGCGACCGTACGGCCGCTCGCCAGGCCCGACAGCAGCTCGGCGACGGGGGCGTTGCCGGTGTCCAGGGCCAGCAGGGTCTCGGTCGCGATCACCGCGCTGGTGAGGTACGGCGCCGGGGTCACCGCTCGCCCCAGCTCCTCCAGGACCACGGCCGCCTCGCGGTGGCTCGCGCCCTGGCCGCCCAGCTTCTCGGGGACGAGCAGTCCGGCCGCGCCGATGTCGCCCGCGAGGGCCTTCCACAGGCCGGGGACGTACGGATCGCCGCTCTCGACCCGGTCGAGCAGGGTCCGCGTCCCGGCCCGGGCGGCGAGCAGGGAGCGGACCGCGGACCGCAGGTCGTCTTCCGTGTCGGAGTAGAGGAGGTCAGTCATCGCGCGAGGTCCTTCCAGGCGACGTCCTTGTCGTTGCGCGGTTCGGCGGGCAGACCGAGGACGCGTTCGGCGACGATGTTGAGCAGGACCTCGGTCGTGCCGCCCTCGATCGAGTTGCCCTTGGAGCGCAGATAGCGGTAGCCGGCGTCCCGTCCGGTGAAGTCGACGAGGTCGGGGCGGCGCATGGTCCAGTCCCCGTACAACAGCCCCTCGTCGGCGAGGAGTTCGACCTCCAGGCCGCTGATGGCCTGGTTGAGGCGGGCGAAGCCCAGCTTCATCGCGCTGCCCTCGGGGCCGGGCTGGCCGGCGACGAGCTGCTGGCGCAGCCGCTCGCCGGTGAGCCTGGCCACCTCGGCGTCCACCCAGAGGTCGAGCAGTCGGCGGTGCAGGGCGTGGGTGCGCAGCTCGGGGCGTGCGCGCCAGGCCGCGGCGACCGGGCCGATCATGCCGCCCTCGCGGGGGATGCGGGCCCCGCCGATGGAGACGCGTTCGTTCATCAGGGTGGTCTGGGCGACCCGCCAGCCGTCGCCGACGTCACCGAGGCGGTGGGCGTCGGGGATGCGGACGTCGGTGAGGAAGACCTCGTTGAACTCCGCCTCGCCGGTGATCTGGCGCAGCGGCCGGACCTCCACGCCGGGGTCCGACATGTCGCAGACGAAGTAGGTGATCCCGCGGTGCTTGGGCAGGTCGGGGTCGGTGCGGGCGATGAGGATGGCCCAGCGCGCGACATGGGCGCTGGAGGTCCACACCTTCTGTCCGTTGACGACCCAGGTGTCGCCGTCCCGGACCGCCCGGGTGCCGAGCGCGGCGAGGTCGGAGCCGGCTCCCGGTTCGCTGAAGAGCTGGCACCACACCTCGTCGCCCACCCAGAGGGGCTTGAGGAAGCGCTGCTTGACCTCTTCGGAGCCGTAGGCGAGGAGGGTCGGCGCGGCCATGCCGAGGCCGATGCCGATCCGGCGCGGGTCGTTGTCGGGCGCTCCGGCGGCGGCGAGTTCGGCGTCGACCACGGCCTGGAGCGAGCGGGGCGCGTCGAGTCCGCCGAGGCCGACGGGGTAGTGCACCCAGGCCAGTCCGGCGTCGAAGCGGGCCCGGAGGAAGTCCTCGCGCGCGGTGGCGGCCGGCGGGTGCTCGGCGAGCAACCGCTTGGTGCGGTCGAGCAGTTCGGCGGCGTCCGTCATGCCGGGACTCCTTCCGGGAGGACGACGAGGCGGCCGGTGGTGACGCCTTCGGCGACCCGCTGCACGGCGTCCGCCGCGCCGGCGAACGGGACGCGCTCGCTGACCAGCGGCTTGATCAGGCCCTTGGCGGCGTACTGGGTGAGCGTCTCGTGGCAGCGCGGGATCGCGGCCGGGTCCTTGAGGTTGTACAGGCCCCAGTGCAGCCCGAGGATCGCGTAGTTCTTCACCAGGGCGTGGTTGAGGGCGGGCGAGGGGATGGAGCCGCTCGCGAAGCCGACGACGACGATCCGGCCCTCGAAGGCGACGAGCTTGGCGGACTGGGCGTAGGCGTCGCCGCCGACCGGGTCGTAGATCACGTCCGCGCCGCGGCCGCCGGTGGCCTCCTTGACGGCGGCGACGACGTCCTCGGAGCGGCGGTCGACGACGACGTCGCAGCCGAGCCCGCGGGCGACCTCGGCCTTGTCGGCGCCTCCGACGACACCGATGACCGTGGCTCCCGCGGCCTTGCCGAGCTGGACGGCCGCGCTGCCGACCCCGCCGGCGGCGGCGTGGACGAGCAGCGTCTCGCCCTCCTTCAGGGCGGCGCGGCGGTGCAGGCCGAACCAGCCCGTCTGGTAGCCGATGTGGAGCGCGGCGGCCTCGGCGTCGTCCAGCGCCTCGGGGGCCGGGAGTACGGCGGCGGCGTCCGCCACGGCGTACTCCGCGAGGCCGCCGTGGGGAAGGACGGGGGTGGCGATCACCCGGCGGCCGTCCTCGGTCTCGCCGCAGATCTCCACGCCCGGGGTGAAGGGCAGGGGCGGCCGCACCTGGTACTGCCCGCGGCAGAGCAGGGCGTCGGGGAAGTTGATGTTCGCGGCGCGGACCTTGAGGAGGAGCTGCCCCTCGCCCGGGGTGGGCAGGTCCACCTCGTCGCGCTGCATCACCTCGCCCGGTTCGCCGTTCTCGTGCACTCGCCATGCCTGCATGGAGCTCCTCCACCAGCCGTCGTCCGTACTGCCCGGTCGGTCGCATACTAAGCGGTCGCTTGTCGTGGAGGAACCGTCTGCCGGGACTTTCTCGCGGGTGTCCGCACGCCGGCGCGCGACCGCATGGGGTTCCTGGGGCGTTCCCGAGACCGGGCACGGTCGGCCAGGCGACCTCGGGGCGGGCGTAGTTGGTCAGGCGTTCTCGGGTCGGGCGCGGTTGGTCAGGCGTTCTTGGGGCGGGCGCGTACGTGCATCCGCTCGCCCTGCGGCCCGAACAGGCTCAGGAACTCCACCGGTCCGTCGTCGGCCGGTCCGAACCAGTGCGGCACGCGCGTGTCGAACTCGGCCGCCTCCCCCGTCCCCAGCACGACGTCGTGCTCGCCCAGGACGAGCCGCAGCCTGCCCGAGAGGACGTAGAGCCATTCGTACCCCTCGTGGACGCGCGGGTCGGGGTTCTCGTACGGCTTCTTCTGCACGACCTTGTACGCCTGCAGGCCGCCGGGCTGACGGGTGAGGGGGTACATCGTGCGGCCGTGGCGCTCGATGGGCTTGGCGCGCACCCGCGGATCGCCGACGGGCGGCGCGCCGACCAGCTCGTCGAGCGCCACCTGGTGAGCGCGGGCGATGGGCAGCAGCAGCTCCAGACTCGGCTTGCGCTGCCCCGACTCCAGCCGGGACAGCGTGCTCACGGAGATGCCGGTGGAGGCAGAGAGATCTCCCAAGGTGGCTCCGCGCTCGCGCCGGATGCGGCGCAGCCGCGGGCCGACCTCGTTCAGTACCTCGTCGATGCGTGCGTCCTCGTCGGTCATGAGTTCATTGCAGAAACGGCAAGAAGATTTGTCAAGCCCGTCGGGGCGGAGCCAAGGTCGTGGCATGAGCGAACACAGCAGCACCCTGGAGCAGCGGTACGACGTCGTGGTCGTCGGGGGCGGCGCGGCCGGGCTCAGCGCGGCCCTGGTCCTCGGCAGGTCGAGACGGCGGACCCTGGTCGTCGACGCCGGCGAGCCGCGCAACGCCCCGGCCGCCCACATGCACGGCTACCTCACCCGGGACGGGATGCCCCCGGCGGAGTTCCTGGAGGCGGGGCGGCGCGAGATCGCCGCGTACGGCGTGGAGTGGACGGCGGGCCGGGTGACGGAGGCGGTCCCGGACGGCGCCGACGGCTTCGTGGTGACCGTGGACGACGGCCGCACGGTCCACGCGCGCCGCCTGGTCGTGACCACGGGCCTGGTGGACGAGCTCCCCCCGGTCGAGGGGCTGGCGCGACGGTGGGGGAAGGACGTCCTCCACTGCCCGTACTGCCACGGCTGGGAGGTCCGCGACCAGGCGTTCGGGGTGCTCGCGCACCCGGTGATGGGCGCGCACCAGGCGCTGATGGTCTCCCAGTGGTCCGACGACGTGACGCTCTTCCTCCACACGGCCGCGCCGCTGTCCCCCGAGGACCGCGCGCGGGTGGCGGCGGCCGGCATCACGGTGGTGACAGGCGAGGTGGCCGGCCTGGTCGTCGAGGAGGACCGGCTGACCGGGGTACGCATGGCCGACGGGCGGGTGGTGGAGCGGGCGGTGCTCTTCGCCGGGACGCTCCTCTCGCCCCGGGACGGCCTGCTGACGGCGCTCGGCGCCGCGACCCAGGACACGCCGTTCGGCCCGTTCGTGACGGTGGACGCGACCGGGCGCACCAGCGTCCCGGGCGTCTGGGCGGCGGGCAACGCGGTCGGACCCGCCGAGCAGGTGATCAACGCGGCGAGCGGCGGATACCGCGCCGGTGCGGCGGTCAACGGGGAGCTGATCCTCACCGACCTGGACCGAAAGGCCGCCGCCCTGGACCGGGGGTGAGGCCGGGGGCCGGGAGTGAGGCCGGGGGCCGGGGGCGGCGGGGTACAGCGCCGGGCCGGGGGCCGGAACCGGGCCGGGTGCCCGGAATCCGGGTGGGCGCGGGCCTTCCGCGGCGCGAAGCCCCCGGCGGGGCTCGGGGACGTCCCGGTGGGCGCGGGGTTCCGTTCTCGGGGGTTCCGCGCTATCGATGCGGCATGACGGACGACACGACGGACCCGCCCGGACTCCCCGCCCCTCCCCCGCTCGGCGCGAGCGCGCTGCCGGCGGGGACGTACGACGGACGGATCGTCCTGGTGACCGGCGGTGGCTCGGGGCTGGGCAAGGCGATCGCCGCCGAGTTCGCCCGCCTCGGGGCGGAGCTGATGCTCCTCGGCCGGACCGCCGCCCGACTGGAGGCGGCCCGCGAGGAGCTGGGGTGCGCGGGCGGGCCCCGGGTGGCGGCCGCCGTCTGCGACATCCGCGATTCCGAGGCCGTCACGGCCGCCTTCGACGCCTGCGAGGCGGCGCTCGGCTCCCGGCCGCACGTCCTGGTGAACAACGCGGCCGCCAACTTCCCCGTACCGGCCGAGGAGTTGTCGCCGAACGGCTGGCGCGCCGTCGTCGACATCACACTGACCGGGACCTGGTTCACGACCCGGGAGTTCGCCCGCCGCCATCTCGCCGCCGGGACCCCGGGCTCCGTCGTCAACGTCGGCGCCTCGTACGCGTGGACCGGCGGCCCGGGCTTCGCCCACTCGGCGGCGGCCAAGGCCGGGGTGAAGAACCTGGTGGAGACGCTGGCGGTGGAGTGGGGCCCGTACGGCATCCAGGTCAACGGCCTGGTGCCGGGCCTGATGCCGCACGAGGAGATGACCGCCGACCTCCGCGGCGGCCTCGACCGGGCCGGTGATCCCGCCGGGCGGCAGCCGGCGCTGCGGGTCGGCCTGCCGCGCGAGCTGGGCTGGGCGGCCACCTTCCTCGCCTCCCCCTACGCCCGGTTCGTCAGCGGGCACACGCTCGTGGTCGACGGGGCCAACTGGCAGCGCAGGACCGTGGTCAACGCCCCGGTGGTCCCCGTGCGCGAACAACTGGGTCGGGGGCCGTTCGCGGGCTGACGCGGGCGGTTCGGCGGCCGGGGCGAGCGGTGGCAGTTCCGACCCCCGCGGAACCGGCCCGCCGCGCGCTGGGCCGTGCGGATGAAACCGGGGGCATCGGGGCTGCGGCACCCCTGCGGCGCGGCGAGGATCGGCTGTGGTGGCCGGACGACCTCCAGAAGCTGAAAGGCAGGGCACCCCCCATGCTCGGTACGGACTTCACCACGGGCTCCCCCATCTGGCTCGACCTGGGCAGCCCCGACACGGCGGCCGCCGCCGCCTTCTACTCCGGCGTCTTCGGCTGGGAGCACACCCCGGCCGGCCCCGACGGAGCCGACTACGGCTTCTTCCAGCTGGGCGGCAAGACGGTCGCGGCCCTCGGGGCGCTCACCGAGGAGGGGGCGGACTCCGCCTGGATCCTCTACTTCCTGACCCCCGACGCGGACGGTGCGGCGAAGACGACCCGGCAGCGCGGCGGACGGGTGCGCGCCGAGCCCTTCGACCTCCCGGACGGGGGACGGATCGCCCAGCTGACCGACCCGGGCGGCGCTGAGTTCGCCGTGCGGCAGGCGGCCGGGCTCGGAGGTCTGGAGAAGACCTCCGAGGACAACACCCTGTGCTGGGCCGAGCTGCACGCTCCCGACGCGGCGGCCGCCGTGGACTTCTACGGCGCGCTGTTCGGCTGGCGCTCGCAGGACATGGAGGCGCCGGGCATGACCTACCGCGTGCTGTCCACGGCCGAGGGCGACCAGCAGGACACCTCCTTCGGCGGGGTCGCCGCGCTCCAGGACGGCGGGGAGAAGGCCCGCTGGATCCCGTACTTCGCCGTGGCGGACGCGGACGAGACGGTCGCCCGGGCCCAGGGCAGCGGCGGATCGGTCCTGATGCCGGCGGCGGACGTGCCGGACGTGGGGCGGATCGCGTGGCTGGCGGACCCCTTCGGCGCCGCCTTCGCCGTCCTCAAGCCCGCACCCGGGATGTAGCCCCACGGGCCGACCCGCACCCCGGCCGCTTACGCCCGAACGGGACGCGGCCGGGGCCCTGCCCGCGCGGGAGAGCCGGGGAGGCCGGGTGGTCAGCGGCCTTCGAACCGCGGGGGCCTGCGCGCCGCCTTCGCCGCGTAGCCCTCGCGGGCGTCCTCGGAGGTGAGGGTGAGCGCCGAGGCGAGGGCCGCCCGGTCGAGGGCGGCCGCCAGGCCCTGGTCGGCGTAGGCGTCGATGTTCCGCTTGACGGCGCGGACGGCGAGGGGCGCGGCCGCGGCGATGACGGCGGCCGTCGCGCGTGCCGCCGCGTCCAGTTCACCGGGCGGTGTGACGCGCTGGACGAGGCCGAGGCGTTCGGCGGTGGCCGCGTCGAGGCGCGCGCCGGTGAGGGCGAGGTACTTCGCCCAGCCCGCGCCCGCCTCGCGGGCGATCCGCAGGTCCCCGCCGGCGTCGACGGCGACGCCGATGCCCGCCTCGGGGAGGGCGAAGACGGCGTCGTCGGCGGCGATGCGGACATCGGCCATCAGCGCCAGTTCGAAGCCGAAGCCGAGGCAGTAGCCCTGGACGGCGGCCACGACGGGCTGCGGGAGCCCGGCGAAGACCGCGAAACGCTCGTGGACCCAGCGGATGCCCTCGGCGTAGCGCTGGGTCCGCTCGGCGGCCGAGCGGCCCGTGATCGCGCCGCCGGGGGCGGTGACGTCGATCCCGGCGCAGAACGCCCGTCCTTCGGCCCGCAGCAGCACGACCCGTATCCGTTCGTCGAAGCGGATCCGGTCGGCCAGGATCCCGAGCTGCCGGCTCGCCTCCCAGCTCCAGCCGTTCAGCTTCTCGGGGCGGCACAGGGTCAGCACGCCGATCCCGTCCTCCCCGACGTGCAGCGAGAGCCGTTCCCCGCCCTCCGGGATCCGCGTGTCGAGCGTGTCGATCACCGTGCGCCTCCGCTCATTTGACGGAGCGTCAGGTTAGCGCGGGAAGACCTCGAACGCGACGGCCGGACGGCCGCCGAACCGGGCGGCGAAGCGCTCGTCGTTGCCGGCGAGGAAGCCGCGGACGTACGCCTCCGGGTCCTCGTCCGTCAGCCCCTCGATATAGGCGCGGTGGGCGAGCAGGGACCGGACGGCGCGTTCGCGGCCGGGGGTGGCGTCGACGGCGTGGGTCGGGGTGTCCGTACCGGCGACCGCGACCCAGCGGACGCCGTCCCAGGGCTCCAGGCCCTGCTCGACCAGCTCGGGGAAGACCCAGCGGTTGCCCGCGTCCCCGGCGGCGTCGAGCGTGGCCCGCCCGACCGCGACGTGGTCGGGGGTGTTCCACGCGCCGCCCACCGCCGGGCCCCAGGTGTCCCGGTGGTTGAGGGTGACGACCAGCTCGGGGCGGTGGCGGCGGACGGCGGCCGCGATGTCGCGGCGCAGACCGGGTCCGTACTCGATCACCCCGTCGCGGTGGTTCAGGAACTCCACCGTCGTCACGCCGACGACGGCCGCGCTGTCCCGCTGCTCCTGCTCGCGCAGCGGGCCGCAGACCCCGGGGGCGAGCGCGTCGATCCCGGCCTCGCCGCGGGTGGCGAGGACGTACGTGACCTCCTTGCCGGCGTCCGTCCACCCGGCGACCGCGGCGGCGCAGCCGTATTCGAGGTCGTCGGGGTGGGCGACGACGGCCAGGGCGCGCGTCCAGTCGTCCGGCATCTCTTCGAGCAGCGGGGCGTTGGTGTCGATCATGAGCGCAGGATAGAGGGGGCGGGGAGTCCGTGGGCGTGAGCGGACACGGCGCCGCCGGGCCCGGCCGGCCCGCCCCCGAACCGGGCGGCCTAGGCGGTCAGTGCTCGCCCCGCGCCAGGGCGAGGAGCCGGTCGAGGACGCGGGGGCCGCCCGCGCGCACGCCGTCGTGCTCGAACTCGTCGGTGACCCAGGTCCGCAGGCCCCGGACGGCGCGGGCGGTCTCCAGGGAGTGGGCCGTGTCCACGTACAGGTCGTCGTGGTAGACGGCCGCGGCGACGGGCACCTCGTTGGCCGCCAGCCGCGCCGGGTCGTAGAGGGGCGCCCAGTCGGCGCGCTCGGCGAGGAAGTGGGCGGTCTCGCACAGCGGGCGCAACGCCGGGTCGGTGTCGAAGTGCCAGGGGTGGACGGTCTCGCCGGTGAGCAGGAGCGGCCCGTCACCGGCGAGGGCCTTCTCGGCGTCGAAGGCGGGGAACTCGGCGCGGACCCGGTCGGCGGCCCAGGCGG
Organism: Streptomyces sp. NPDC048353; assembly: GCF_055587165.1. Taxonomy (NCBI): domain Bacteria; kingdom Bacillati; phylum Actinomycetota; class Actinomycetes; order Kitasatosporales; family Streptomycetaceae; genus Streptomyces; species Streptomyces sp. NPDC048353. The sequence continues at coordinate 369,676 of NZ_JBVJGU010000006.1, forward strand.
TGGGGCCCTGGCCCTGGGCGTAGATCGCCTCGTGGAGCACGGCGTACAGCGGGTGCCCCGCGTACGAGAGGAGGCTCCGGACGGTCTCCAGGAAGCCGTCCGAAAGGGCGGGGCCTTCGGCGGTCGGGACGAACGCGTCCTCCAGGAGGAGGTGGAGCTGGTGGGTGCCCTCGCCGCCGCCGAGGAGGGTGCCGAGGGACTGGAAGGCGGCGGCGGTGAGCGGCCCGCCGTGGGGCAGGGCGACCGGGCGTTCGACGAGGTGGGCGGCGATCCGGCGGGCGCGCTCGACGTCCTGGGGGTAGCGGGCGTAGTGGGCCTCGCTCTTCCGCCGCATGCGGGGGAAGGCGGCGCGGTAGACGTCGTCGGCGGTGTGGTGCAGGGAGGGCAGGCCGCCGGTGATGAGGACGGCCGCCAGGCCCTCGGGGGCGGCCGAGAGGTAGTGGGTGGCGCAGAAGCCGCCGAAGCTCTGGCCGAGGACGGTCCAGGGAGCGCCGCCGGTGAGCCGTTTCCGGATCAGCTCGCAGTCCTTGACGATGGAGTCGGCGCGGAAGTGGGCGAGGTAGTCGGCCTGGCGGCTCGGGCCGCCGCGCAGGGGCAGGGTCTGGCGGTTGGCGGGGGTGGAGTGGCCGGTGCCGCGCTGGTCGAGGAGGAGGACGCGGAACTCCTGGACGGCCCGGCCGAGCCAGGCCTGCCGGCCGACGAAACGGCGGGCGCCGAAGCCCGGCCCGCCCTCCAGGTACACCAGCCAGGGGAGGTCCGCTCCGGCCTGGTCGCTCGCGACGGCCTCGCGGCCGTAGACCTCGATCCGCTCGCCCTCGGGATCGGCGTGGTCGAGCGGCACGCTGAAGCGGTGGTCGGTGAGGACGAGGCCGGGCTGGCGGTAACTGGTCAACGCTGCTCCTCTTCCGATGCGCCCCCGCCCGCCCAGTGGATCACAGGGCGTGGGGCGGGGGCGCGCCGAGGGGCGTCAGGGACGCCCCGTCAGAGGTCGGCGTCACGAGGTCGGCGTCACGAGGTCATGGGGCCGGCGCCATGGGTCGGTGTCAGGAGGCGGGTGTCAGGAGGTCGGGAAGTCGTCGGCGGTCCTGATTCGGTCCCGTATCCACTTCCCCGCGGGCTTGAGGGCGCTGGTGCCGGTCCACGGGCCGTTGTTCGCGCAGGTGCCGGTGCGGAAGACGGCGCCGCTGCGGTGGTCGTCGGAGAAGTTCCAGTTGACCCAGCTGATCTTCTTGGCGGCCATCAGGTCGAGGTAGCGCTGGCTCATGGCGAAGTCGTCGGCGCCTTCGCCGGCGTAGTTCTGGGTGCCGAACTCGGTGACGAAGACGGGCAGTTTGTCGGCGGCGCGGGAGAGCGTGTTCAGGTACTCGTCGCGGTGGGAGTACGCGTAGAAGTGGAAGGTGTACATGATGTTGGAGGCCCGCACCGGGTTGGTGACGACCTCGGACTCGTTCGCGCCCTCCGAGACGCCGAACGAGGACCACGCGCGCGTGCCGACAAGGACCGGGGCCTCGGCGTCCTTGGCGCGGATGACGGGGACGAGCTGCTCGGCGTAGCTCTTGATACGGGACCAGGCGACGCCGCTGGGCTCGTTGGCGATCTCGTACAGGAGGTTGGTCTTGGCGCCGTGGCGCTGCGCGATCTCGGTGAAGAAGGTCTTGGCGCGGGCGAGGTTGTGGTGGGGGTCGCCGGGGTCGAGCATGTGCCAGTCGACGATCACGTACATCCCGCGGGCCGTGGCCTGCTCGATGAGCGAGTGGGCGAGGTCGGTGTACTTCCGCGGGTCGGTCTCGTAGCCGCCCTCCTGGACGTAGGTGGAGACGCGCAGGACGTCGGCCTTCCAGTCCTTGGCGAGGGCGTCGAGCGAGCCGCCGGTGAGGCACTGGCCGTACCACTGCGTGCCGTGGCTGGACATGCCGCGCAGCTGGACGGGCTTGCCGTGGCGGTTGCAGAGCTTGGTGCCGCAGACCGTGAGCTGTCCGTTCACCACGGCCGGGTCGCCGGCGTCGGCCGCGGCCGACGCGGCGGCGGTGCGGGCCTGGGGCGGGGCGGGGGTGGCGGTCGCGGCCTGCGGCGCGGCGGCGAGGCCGAGGAGCAGGGCGGCGACGGCGGTGCCGGCGGCACCGAGGGAGCGCGGGCGGGGACGTGCCGATCGTGCCGATGTCATGGGGTCTCCACGGAACGATTGATTGGAAGGAAACTTTCCTAACGAAGGAATAGCAGTCCACCGGGCGGCCCCGCAAGGGTCATGACAACAGACGCTGTTCAGCGGGCTGTCCACCGGCGCCCGCCCGCCCCGCGCCGGCCCTCGCGGGCGGGCGGCCGGGGCCTCCGGACGGCCCCGGCCCCCGTGCGCGGTGGCCGCGCCCCTCCTAGCGTGGGTCCATGATCCGGTTCGAGCAGGTCGGCAAGGTGTACCCCGACGGCACCACGGCCGTCGACGACCTGTCGTTCGAGGTCGCCGAGGGCGAACTGGTCACCCTCGTCGGCCCGTCCGGCTGCGGCAAGACGACCACGATGATGATGGTCAACCGGCTCATCGAACCCACCTCCGGCCGCATCCTGGTGAACGGCGCCGACATCTCGGCCGTCGATCCGGTCACGCTGCGCCGGGGCATCGGCTTCGTCATCCAGCAGGTCGGGCTCTTCCCACACCGCACGGTCCTCGAGAACACCGCGACCGTCCCCGCGCTCCTCGGATGGAAGCGGGCCCGAGCCCGGGCCCGCGCGGCGGAACTCCTCGACCTCGTCGGTCTCGACCCGAAGACGTACGGCGGGCGGTACCCGGCTCAGCTCTCCGGCGGGCAGCGCCAGCGGGTCGGGGTGGCCCGGGCGCTCGCCGCCGACCCGCCGGTCCTGCTGATGGACGAACCGTTCGGCGCGGTGGACCCGGTGGTCCGCGAGCACCTGCAGAACGAGTTCCTGAGCCTCCAGGCCACCGTCCGCAAGACCGTCCTCCTGGTCACCCACGACATCGAGGAGGCCGTCCGGATGGGCGACCGGATCGCCGTCTACGGCCAGGGGCGCATGGAGCAGTTCGACACCCCGGCGGCCGTCCTCGGCGCACCCGCCACACCGTACGTCGCCACCTTCGTCGGCGCCGACCGCGGCCTGAAACGGCTCTCGGTCACCACGATCGAACCGGACGACCTCGAACAGCCCCCGATCGCCCGCCTGGACGAGGCTGCGTCCGCCGCGGCGGCGCGGCTGCGGCCGGAGGGGGCGCGCTGGGCGGTGGTCCTCGGGGCCGACGGGGAGCTGCACGGATGGGTGGCGGCCGACGCGCTGGCGCTCGCCGGCGAGGAGGGAACGGTCGGTGATCTGGCGCGCCGGATGGAGGCGTGGGTGCCGGTCGGCGCGCCGCTGAAGCAGGCCTTCAGCGAGATGCTCCAACACGACGCCGGCTGGGTCGCCGTCCTGGACGGCCCGCGCTTCCTCGGCGTCCTGACCCCGGCCAAGCTCCACGAGGCGCTGCGCCGCTCGGTCGACGCGGACGTCCGGGGCGTCGGGCGCGACGAGGTCGAGTTCGACTCCATCGCGGACGCATGAGGGGGCGGGACGGGCGGGCGGAGAGGTGGTGCGGGCGAGCGTGGGCTCGCCAGGTCCCGCGCGGCGCGCGTGAGGGCGCCGGAGCATGCGGGCGACGGCGGGTGAGCGGGCTCCGGCCGCGCGGAGGCGCGAGGGCGGGTGAGGTCCCGGCATCCACACGGACCCGGGCCGTCGCCCGTTGTCAGTCGCCGGCCGGGAGGAGGCCCTTCTCCCGGAGGTAGTTCCTCGCCACGTCCTCCGGGAGCCGCCGCCAGCTGTCCACCTCTTCGTTGAGGCGCGCCAGGTCGGCGGTGGTGAGGACCGTGTTGAGGCGGCCGAGGGCCCGGGTGACGCCCTCGCCGCCCGCCCGGGAGCGGTTGACGACCGGCACGATGAGGTCGGCGTTCTGCAGGTGCCGGTCGTCCTCCAGCAGGACGAGCCCGAAGTCGTCCAGGGTGGCGTCGGTGGTCGTCGTCAGGACCATCTGGTCCTGACCGCTCTGCACCGCCTGCTTGGCCTGGGTGGTGCCCACCCCCTTCGGGTCGACGGCCGTCACGTCGATCCCGTACGTCTCCCTCAGTCCGGGCGCGCAGTAGGGCCGCCGTACGCACTCGTCGCCCGCCGCGAGCCGTACGGGCACCTTCGCCGCCCCCAGGTCGCTGAGCGTCCTCAGCCGGTGCCGGGCGGCGAAGGCGGAGGTGACGGCGAAGGCGTTCTGGTCGACGGCCCGTCCGGGGTCGAGGACGGTCAGGCCGCGCGGGGCGGCGAGCCGGCGCAGGCCTGCCATGGTGGCGGCCGGGTCGGGCGAGCCGACGGGCGGTGCGTCGGGGCCGTTGACCTTGGCGTTGAGCCAGTCGGCGAACGTCGCCGCGTACTCCGGTACGACATCGATCTGGCCGCTCTCCAGGGCGGGTTCGTACAGCTCCCGGTTGGTGACGGAGAGGATCTCGGCGCTGTAGCCGGCGTCCTCCAGGAGCAGCGCGTACATCCGGGCGAGCAGATCGCTCTCGGTGAAGCCCGCCGAGCCGATGGTGAGGTGGCGGCTGTCGCCGGGCGGGGCGGTGAGGGCGCCCCGGTCCTCCAGGGAAGGTCCGGTGGCACAGCCGCCCAGGGCGGCCGTGAGGACCGTCAGGACGGCGAGGACGCCGGGCCTCCGGCGGCTCATCCGGCGCTCTCCCGCGCCCCCGCGGGGGCGAGCAGGCGCTGCGTCACCTCGAAGACGCCCTCCACGAGGAGCGCGAGGAGGGCGACGAGGACGGCCCCGGCGACGACCATCGGGGTGGAGGCGAGGTTGAAGCCGGCAGTGATGATGCGGCCGAGCCCGCCGCCGCCGGCGAGCGCCGCGACGGTCGCGGTGGCGACGAGCTGCACGGCGGCGATGCGCACGCCGGTGAGGACGAGGGGCAGCGCGAGCGGGAGTTCGACGCGGAAGAGCGTCTGGCTCCCCGTCATCCCCATCCCACGGGCGGCCCGGACCACGTCGGCGTCGACGCCGCGCATCCCGACGTACGCGTTGGTGAGCAGAGGGGGCACGGCGAACAGCACCAGGGCGATGATCGTGGGCCACCAGCCGTATCCGCCGATCGGGCTGAGCAGCAGGAGGACCAGGACGGCGAAGGTGGGCACCGCCCGGCCGACGTTGGACAGGTTGACGGCGAGAGCCCCGCCCTTGCCGAGGTGGCCGAGGACCAGGGCGACCGGCAGGGCGATCACGCAGCTGATCGCGAGGCAGACCACGGTGAGGAGGACGTGTTCGACGAGGCGGCGGTCGACACCGTTCTCGCCGGACCAGTTGGCGGCGTCGGTGAGCCAGTCCCAGGTGGCGGCGAGGGTGTTCACGCGGCCCGCCCCCGGCCCGGCGCGGTCCACGGGGTGAGGAGCCGTTGCAGGCCCAGGAGCAGCAGATCGGCGACGACCGCGATGATCACGCACAGGACGGAGGCGGTGAGGACCTGCGCCTTGAAGTAGGTGTTCATCCCGGAGTAGATGAGATTGCCCAGACCGCCGTATCCGACGATCGCGCCGATCGTGACCAGGGAGACGGCGGAGACGGTCGCGATCCGTAGCCCCGCCATGGCGGCGGGCAGCGCGAGCGGCAGCTCGACGGCGAGCAGCAGGCGCACGGGGCCGTACCCCATGCCGCGGGCGGCCTGGCGGGTGTCCTCGGGGACCGCGCGGAGCCCGGCGAGGATGTTCCGTACGAGCAGGGTGAGGGAGTAGAGGACGAGCCCGGCGACGACGAGGGAGGCGCTCAGCCCGTAGAGCGGCAGGAGCAGCGAGAACATGGCGAGCGACGGGATCGTGTAGAGGATCGTGGTCACGCCGAGCACGGGCCCCGCGGTCCAGCGCCAGCGGCGCGCGGCGACGGCGAGGGGCACGGCCAGCAGCACGGCGAGGGCGAGGGAGACCGAGGCCAGCTGCAGGTGCTGGAGGACGGCGTCGGTGAGGATCTCCCGCCGCGAGGAGAGATAGGCGCCGCAGATCCACTCGTTGCGCGCGAGGCAGTCGTCGGGGGGCGCGGTCATCACCCCATTCCAGGCCGGGCCCCACGCGGACGCACGCGGGACCGGGCCGTTCGGGGGCCGCCGCCGCGCCACGGCATCGCGGGCCGTGGCGTCGCGGGCGGTGGCGTCACGGGGAGTGGCCTGGTGGGCCGTGGTGGCGCGGGCGGAGTGGCCTGGTGGGCGGTGGCGTCGCGGGCGGTGGCTCAGGCCGGGTGGGGGACGAGGAGGAAGCCGCTGCGGGGGCGGGTGGGCACGCGGCGGAGGGGGATCCGCAGGTCCTGCCACGGGACGGCGTAGTCGAGCCGGGCCAGTTCGGTGGAGAGCGCGGCGAGGACGGCGACGGTGATGTCCTCGCCCGGGCACCGGTGGCCGTTCTTGGCGTCTCCCCCGCCCTGCGGGATCAACTCGTCGCGGTGCGGCGGCCGGCTCAGGAAGCGCTCGGGGTCGAAGCGGTAGGGGTCCTCGAAGAGGTCGGGGTCGTGGTTCTGGCCGTAGACGTCGAGCAGGACGAGGGTGCCGGCGCGGATGTCCGTGCCGTCCAGCCGGAGGTCGGTGGTGGCCAGGCCGCCGACGAAGGGCGCGAAGGGGTAGAAGCGCCGCACCTCGTGGGCGAAGGGTTCGGCGTACGTCTCGGTGTACGGCTCCGCGTACGAGCCGTCGTCCTCGCGCAGCAGGTAGCGCTGGTCGGGCCACCGGTGCATCGCGTGCGCGGCGAAGGTGACGAACCAGGCGATGGCGACGGTGGGGCGGACGATGTTGAGCAGCTCGACGGCCGCGGTGTGCGGGTCCAGGATCGTGCCGTCCGCGTCGTGGTGGCGCACGACCGCGTCGAACGGCGTCCCCGGGGCGAGGGTGGCACCGGCCCGGGTCTCCTCCACCAGGTCCGCCAGGACCGCCTCCTGCCGGGCGCGGGCGCGCCTGGCCTTGAGGTGGCGCGGCCCCGGGGCGGCGAAGCCGTCGACCATGGCGACGCAGTCCTCGGCCATCCGCAGGATCTGCTCGTCGGTCAGCGGCAGCCCGGTCCAGGCGCAGACGGCGCGGGCAAGGACGAGGGCGGCCTCGTCGAAGAGGACGACCTCGCGGCCGTGCGGCGGGGCGAAGACGCGCTGCCACTCCGCACGGACCATGTCGACGAGTTCGGCGACGGCGGCGGGGCCGGTCAGCTCGGTCATGAACAGCGCCTTGCGCACCCGGTGGTCCTCGCCGTCCAGGGTGTGGACGGCGCCGCGTCCGAAGAGGGTGTCCAGGACGGGCCCGGGCAGGGCGTCGTGGCGCCGGATGTGTTCCTCGTCGTAGAAGAAGCGCACGGCGTCGGGCCCGTGCAGCGCGATGACGGGCTGTCCGAGGAGCCGGGTCCGCACGGGTGCTCCGCCGGTGCGGCGACGCCTGTCGGGCAGCCAGGCGTACCCCTTGAGGAGCAGGGCGGCGGTGCTGTCGAGTGTCATGGGGGCCATGGGGCCCGGGTGCCCTTTCCACGGCGGTGGACACGCGTACGAGGCGCCGATCCACCCGAAGGCCGGGCCGCTTTCACCCGTTCGCCGGTCGGTCGGGCCGCGACGGCCGCGACCTGGAGGGGAGACGGCACGCCACGGGCGCCCCTGAGCGGTAGCCACTTTTTTGTGGGTACTTGGCGGCGGGAGGCGGGCGGGGGAATCTGGTGGTGCGCGGCCGCGGTCCGAGAACCGAATGATCCAGGCGGGACAGGAGAGGTGAGATGCGTCAGGAGCCCGGGCGCGCCGGCACGGAGTGCTCCGCGGCGAGCATGTCCAGTCGGCGGTGGCCCCAGTGCGCGAGGGGGGCCAGCGCCTCGGAGAGGTCGCGGCCGAACTCCGTCAAGGAGTACTCGGTCTTCAGCGGCATCACATCGTGCACCTCGCGGTGGACGAGGCCGTCGGCCTCCAGCTCCCGCAGCGCCTGAGTCAGCACCTTCTCGGTCAAGCCCGGCAGCAGACGGCGCAGTTCGCCCGGCCGACGCGGGCCGGATTCGAGCATCCAGAGCAGATAGGTCTTCCATTTGCCGTCGATCACCGCGATCGCGGCCGTCACCCCACACACGTTCGGGTCCTGCGCCCGGCTCCGCATCGTCGCCCCCATCCCCTTCGTCCGCAATTTTCCACTCGTACACAGGAGTTGCATCATGTCCGCGCATACTGAGCGCACCCCCCAGTCTGCCGTCACCGTGATCGGTCTCGGGCCGATGGGCCGAGCCCTCGCGGGCGCCTTCGTGGACGCCGGGCTGACCACCACGGTGTGGAATCGCACCCCGGGGCGAGACCGGGAGTTGGTCGCACGCGGCGCGGTGAGCGCCGCATCGGCCGAAGAGGCCGTCCTGGCGAGCGAGTTGACGGTCGTCTGCGTGGTCAACTATGACGCCTCGGACGCCGTACTGCGACGCCCTGAGGTCACCGCCGCGCTGAAGGGCCGAACGGTCGTCAACCTGTCCGCCGACACTCCCGGCCGCGCCCGGGACGCCGGGGCGTGGGCGGGCGAGCACGGCGTCCGGTACCTGGACGGCGCGATCATGACGCCGACCACGACCATCGGCACGCCGCACGGCGTCTTCCTCCACAGCGGCCCGAAGGAGCTCTACGCCGAGCACAAGCCGGTGCTCGACACGCTCGGCGGCAGCCACACCCACCTCGGCGAGGACATCGGCCGGGCGGCCGCGTACGACATCGCGCTGCTCGACATCTGGTGGACCGCGATGACCGGTTACATGCACGCCTTGGCCCTCGCTCGGGCCGAGGGCATCAGCGCGCGGGAGCTGGCCCCGTTCGCCAAGGGCATCGGCGAGATCCTGCCACCCGCGTTCGAGGAGGCGGCGCGGGACGTGGACGCCGGCAGGTACGCGGCCACGGTCAACCCGCTCACCTCGGCGGCGTCGACGATGGCCCACATCGTGCACACCTCGGAGGCCCACGGCATCGACGCGAGCGTGATCCGCGCGGCGGAGGGCCTGACCCGCCGCGCCATCGGCCTCGGCCACGGCGGCGACGAACTCGCCCGCCTCGCGGAACTCCTGGGGCGCCGCGGCTGAGGCCCCGCGCCCGTCGCCCCCCGGACCGAGGCGCCGCGGGCGCCGTGCCGCGAGGCGTTCCGCGTTCCGGAAACGCCTTAGCCCGGGTACTCCTCACGCAGGTCGTCGGCAGGGGGAGCCGGTTCCTCTCGCAGGGCCCGTTCGCTGCGTCCCTTGAGCTGTTCGCCCTGGTCGCGCAGGCGGGCGGCCTCCGCGGGGTCCGTGCTCCGGCGGGCCTGCTGGAGCAGGTTCTCGGCCTTGTCGCGCTCGTAGCCGGCGCGCGCGTGGGCGCCTTCGCCCTCGCGCGTGTCGGGGTCGTGCGCGCTGTCGTCACGTCCGGTCACGTCGCACCTCCTCGTCCGGCGGCTTCCCCCGCCGTTCGGGGGAGAAACCGGCGGACCGGGGCCCGGGATGTTTCCCTCCCGCGACGACCGGCAACGCGCGGGGCATGGCGAACTTCGGATACACGATGATGACCGAGCAGGCCGGCCCCCGTGACCTGGTGGAACACGTGGTGCGGGCCGAGGAGGCGGGGTTCGACTTCTCCGTGACCTCGGACCACTACTTCCCGTGGCTGGAGAGCCAGGGTCACGCACCGTATGCCTGGAGCGTGCTCGGGGCGGCCGCGCAGGCCACCTCGCGGATCCCGCTCATGACGTACGTGACGTGCCCGACGGTCCGGTACCACCCGGCGGTCGTGGCGCAGAAGGCCGCGACGATGCAGCTGCTGAGCGAGGGGCGCTTCCGGCTGGGCCTGGGCTCGGGCGAGAACCTCAACGAGCACGTGGTGGGCGGGGGCTGGCCCGCGGCCCATGTCCGCCTGGAGATGCTGGAGGAGGCCCTCGGCATCATCCGGTCGCTCTTCGAGGGCGGCAACGTGAACCACCACGGCACACACTTCGACGTGGAGAACGCCCGACTGTGGGACCTGCCCGACGAGCCACCGCCGATCGGCGTCGCGGTCTCGGGCGGGCGCTCCTGCGAGATCGCCGGGCGGCTCGCCGACCTCGTGATCGCCGTCGAGCCGAAGAGCGAGCTGCTCGACGCCTACGACCGGCACGGCGGCGCGGGCAAGCCCCGGATCGGCCAGCTGCCGGTCTGCTTCGACACCGACCGGGACGCGGCGATCAAGCGCGCCCACGACCAGTTCCGCTGGTTCGGCGGCGGCTGGAAGGTGAACTCCGAGCTGCCCGGACCCGAGGGTTTCGCGGGCGCCACGCAGTTCGTCCGGCCCGAGGACGTCGCCGAGTCGATCCCCTGCGGACCGGACGTCGACGCCTTCGTGGAGGCGGTCCGGCCGTACGCCGACGCCGGTTTCACCGACATCGCCCTTGTCCAGATCGGCGGCGAGCACCAGGAGCCGTACATCGAGTGGGCGGAACGGGAACTGCTGCCGGCGCTGCGCTCCGCCTTCTGAGGGCCGGGCCCGCGGGTCCCGGAGCAGGTCGAACAAGCTCGGGGCCTACGGGTCGGGTACTCGCAAGCTCAGGGCGTCAGCCGGCCTGCCCCGCCTCCGCCGCCTCGCGTGCGATCCGGTCGAACTGCGCGCCCATCGCCTCGGAGAGGGCCATGGCCGCCGAGAGGGGCCGGACCATGACGACGAAGTCGTCGATCCGGCCCTCCTCGTCCATGTGCAGGAAGTCGCAGCCGTTGATCTCCTTGTCGCCGACCTTCGCCGTGAAGACGAGAGCGTGGTCCCGGCCGTCGTCGCCGGTGATCTCGCGGACGTAGCGGAAGTCGGTGAAGACGCGGCTCACCCCGCGGATGATCGCCGCGGTGATCGCCTTGCCCCGGTACGGCTTGAACGCGACCGGGCTGGTGAAGACGACCTCCTCCGCGAGGAGCGCCTCGACGGCGGCGTGGTCGTCGGCTTCGACGGCCTTGCGGAAAGGATGCACGCGGACCCACCCCATAAGCAACTAGTTGAATAGGTGCGTAGGAGAGTAGCAGCCCGTCCCCGCCCCCGGCGGGGATCCGCCGAGGCGACCTCGTGCGGCCTCAGCTGTCGCCTCAGTCCTCCTGGAGGACGGAGAGGACGTTCCCCGCGGGGTCGGTGAACCACGCGATGGTGGGACCCTGTCCCCGCACGACGCCCTTCTCGTCCGCGTCGAACTGCGGGTACTTCTCGAAGGTCACCCCGCGACGGGTGAGCTCCTCGACGGTCGCGTCGACGTCGTCGACGGGGAAGTTGAGGATCGTGAAGCTCGCCGGGGCGTGGTCGTCCTTCGGGTACACCAGCACCTTGGCGCCGCTGCCGAGGCTGAGGGTGAGCATCCGCATGTCCCCCTCGCCGCTCTCCTCGACGGGGAGGCCGAGCGTGTCGGCGTAGAAACGCCGGGCGGCGCCGAGATCGTTGACCGAGAAACCGCTGAACGCGGCCGACTGTCCGAGCATGGGGGTCGTCCTTCCGGGGTGGGGCGGTGTTCCGCTCCCCCCAGGGCACACCACGGGCCCGGCCACCCGGACGCGCGCCACGCGGAGGCGTCCGGATGGTCGCGCCACATCACCCGACCAGCACCGCCTTCCCGCCCGGCGGCCGGGGCGCGCTCAGGGCGCGAGGGGCAGCTTGCGCTTGTGGTCGGTGAGTTCGTAGCGGCGGACGATCGAGGCGAACGCGGCCTCGCCGACCGGCTTGCCCTCCAGGAAGTCGTCGATGTCGTCGTACGTCACGCCCAGCGCGTCCTCGTCGGGCTTGCCCGGGTCGAGGGTCTCCAGGTCGGCCGTCGGAACCTTCCACACCAGCTCGGAAGGGGCGCCGAGGAGCTCCGCAACGGTGCGGACCCGGCGCTTGGTCAGGCCCGTCAGCGGGACGACGTCGGCGGCGCCGTCGCCGTACTTGGTGAAGAAGCCGGAGACCGCCTCGGCGGCGTGGTCGGTGCCGACGACCAGGCCGTCGTGGGCGCCCGCGACGGCGTACTGCACGATCATCCGCTGCCGGGCCTTGATGTTGCCCTGCACGAAGTCCTGGTGGCGGTCGTCCCGGAACACCGCTCCCCCGGCGGCGCACGCCTCCAGCGCGGCGTCGCTCGCCGGCTTGATGTCCACGGTGAGGACCTGGTCGGGGGCGATGAAGCCGAGCGCGAGCTGGGCGTCCTTCTCGTCGGCCTGCACGCCGTACGGCAGCCGCATGGCGTAGAAGGTCGCGTCGTGACCGGCGGCCCTCGCCCGTTCCACGGCCAGCTGGCAGAGCCGGCCCGCGGTGGTGGAGTCCACACCGCCGCTGATCCCGAGCACGAGGCAGCGCAACCCCGTGGAGGTGAGGCGCTCGGCGAGGAAGGCCACCCGGCGCTCGATCTCGGCGCTTGGGTCGAACGTCTCGGAAACCTCCAGTTCCCGGGCGATCTGCTGCTGCAGGGCGATGGACGCCGGGTCGGTCACGGGGTGCTCCTCGGGGTGGGTCACGGTCACGGCGGGGCCCGGGCGACGGGGGCCAGGACCAGGGTCGACTCTAGGCGATGGCCGCCCGGCCGCCTGGGGCGGCAGGGGATGCCCGCCCGCCCTCGTCCCGCCCGTACCCATGGCCTCCGCCACCATGCGCGAACCCTTGACGCCCCCGTCCGGGGCGGATGACTTCCCGCCTCCTTCCGACTGAGCGGACGCGCCCCGGCCGCGGCCGTCGCGACCGGCTGCCCTCGGGCTCCTCCCGGCGGCGTCCGTGACCTCCGCGCCGCACCGGCGAAGATCTCGGCCGCCGAGGTATTCCGGACGCCGTGGTCGCGGGCGAGGGCGGCGATGGAGCGACCTTCCAGGTAGGCGATTCGTACGTCACCGGTCTTCGCGGCCGTCACGGCGGGGCGGCGCCCGCCACGGGGTGTGGCTGTCCTCCTCCGAAGGAGGGGAGGCTCCCTACTACTGTTTCCGGTCATGCGCATGAAAATGATCGCGGCTGGATGGGCCCTCGGCCTGCTGCTCACTGGTTGCGGGGGCGGCGCGGACGACGATGCCGCGCAGACGCCCGCCTTTGCCGAACTACCCCAGAGGATCGTCGATCCGATACCGGAGCCCACGGGCGATCCTGACCCGTCGCCGCCGGCCGGGGCCGCATTTCATGAAGTCGTTGCCTCCGGCCTGCGGGAGAAGGTCCTCGACATGGCCAACACAGCCGGGGCGACGACAGCCCGCTGCCCTGCATCCCTCAAGCTGAAGGACCGTGCTCAGGCGGTGTGCGTCAGCACGTACGAGGGCTTGAAGATCGAGTGGGACATCCTCGTGTACACGAAGCGGGACGCGCCGAAGGACCTGAAATGGGGCGCTGAACCCCGCATGGCCGTCCTCACGCGGGACGGTGCAGCCAACGCCGTCTACGGGTACTACGTGCCCGACCTCGTGCGCTGCAACAACATTCCCAAGGCCGTTCTCGTCCCCATCGAGCGGAAGACGCAGTACACCTGCCAGACCGTGACGGACGGCAAGGCAGGCGCCCCCATGCCGGCGAAAGTCACCTTGGGCGGTCCGTGGTTCACCTGCCGGGCAAGGGAAGGGGTGCACTCCTGCATGGGCTGACTGGGTCAAGGGCTTGAGACTGGTAAGCCCGCATGTTGAGGTGTCGCGTGTCCTCCGGCGGTTTCCAGTTTGGTCAGCCTGAATGATCGGTGGTGGGCGCGTAGGGCGGGATCGTCCAGCGCATCGTTGTCTGGCCCTTGGGGCCAGACTGAAGAGTCACGGGATAGACCTGTCCGAAGGTACGTTCGCCGCGATGTCTCATCGAGTGGTCGCCGCTGTCCCAGTTGATCCCCAGGACGGGGCAGTCAGCAACCTCGATGGCGCCGATCCGAAGTGGGTGGGTCCAACTCGCGCGGTTGAAGCGGTGGAAGTCGGTGTGCTCGTCGACTGCAACCGTGACGCCCAGGCCCTGTTCGTCACCTTCCCAGTTGTTGAGGGCTTCGCCGAGTTTCTTGGCGTCATCGAGCGGGAGATCGAGCCGCCCCCGCACGTGACTGCCGTGTCGCAAGATCAGATCTCCGCCGAACTGACGATGGGCGGCCTGCGCATACGCTCCCCAGTAGGCGACATCGGCAAGGCCGTCGGTTGATGGGTGGCCATCCCCCGCCCAGGAGTCCAGGGCAAGCGCGTCGCCGAGCACCATGCCGCAACGGTCGACCGGTAGCTCGCCAAGGGTGATCGGCTCGTCCCCTGCGGTGCCGGCCCATGGGAGACCGAGATCGATCTCAAGGACCGCGATGGTCGGTCCTCCGTCGAAGGGCGACGCCGCCGTACTGGCCCGCACCATCAACGGCCTGCAATCGCCGGCGCGAACTGCGGCCATCTCACACATCCAGTCGTGGACGTGTCCGCCGCCGATCGATGCCGCGGCGCTTGCGCGCTCGGACAGCGGTCGGCCCAGTTGCGGCCAGTAGTCGATCCACGACGCCATCCCCAACACGAGGACTCCCGACGGCGCCGTCACGACTCCGAGGTCAATGTCAGTCTCAGCCATCCGGCGATTGAACCTTCCGTCTAGCGCGAAGCCAACACCGGGCTTTTTCCAGCCCAACCGCTCCTCGCAGGATGAACACGCGCCACATAGCCTGCCTTTGCGGGCCTATGCAAAGGGTCCGAGGTTTCCTTCCAGGACAGTCTGGATGATCTGGGGCCGGTCCCAGAGAGCCAGAATCTCGTTGGCGATGGCCACGATGGGCAGGGGGTCGTCGTCGTAGTACGCCGTGATGGACGCAGCCGACAAGCTCCGGGGGACGGCGCCGGCATCCAGAAGGACACGCCAATCCTGCGGGCCGAGTTCCAGGAATTCCAGGCTGGTGAGCTCGGCGATCTCCAGCGGGTCGGCGAGCGTACCGGTGTACGCGGCGAGGGTGCGCAGGCGGGGCAACCCGATCACCGGAGCGAGGCTGAACGGGGCGCCGTCCCACACCCCGATCGAGAGGACTTCCAGGCCGGGGTGGGCGGCTTCCCGGACGCTCTTGATGCTCGCGTGGTTGACGTGGGCCACGAGCGGTGGCTCCTCGCTGCTGTGCCGGCGCTCGTGCGTCTCCCGGTCCAGGACCCAGTCGGTGAGCGAGTCGGCCAGCAATGCGGCGCCGACGCTCTCCTCGTGGCTGAGGAGGATGATCTGCCCGGTGTGTCCACGCGGGCCGGGTGTCAGGTCGACCGCCAGTTGGTCTCCTCCGCCGTTCTCACCGAATACGATCCACCCGGGTGATCCGACGACGCCTTGTACCGCTGCGTCGGGCCGGGTGACGACCGCCTCCTTGGCCGCGAACTCCCAGCGGCAGCGGCGGGTCGAGGCTTCGGCGGCGTACAGGTCGGCCACGGAGGAGAGTTCGCAGCGCACCGCTTCAAAAACACCCTCTGCCGCCGCGTAGTCGTCGCCCCAGTCCTCCCAGCGCGCCCGGGTCACCCGGTAGAGCACCTTGAGTTCCTCGGGCAGGCAGACTCCCAGGCGTGCTTCGGCGGCGATGATCTCCTCCTCCGTCGCGCCGATGGCGTCGGGTAGCCGTTCCCGCAGCGTCCGCTCCAGCAACTCCGGGTCCGCTGAGGAGGCCGGCCTCGCTTCGTGCGTCGGATCGGGGAGGCGGCGCCAGGGCTCGGGAAGAGAGTCTTCGACCAGGATGAGTGCGCCGGGATGAGGATTTCCGATCCCAGGTTCCACCGCCGGGCTGGGGCCGAGCAAGCGAAGCACGGTCGCCCCGGTCGGCTCGATCCTTGCCGAGAAGGAGACGTCGTCGAGATCAACCTCAGTCATCGCGGTCCGCACCCGCTCTACCGCGTCGAGCTCGTCCTGTATGTCCTCGGTCTGGAGAGCTCGGCCGGGCGGTGGTGCCCGGTGCGGGAGGGGCAGACTCCAACCGCTTCGCCCGATGCGACCCGCCACGCTTATGGACTCGGCACCGGCCTTGCCCGCCTTGGCGGCCCGCAGGAGCTCCAGTACGGGCTGCCAGGTCGCGAAGTCACCTATCGGTTGCCCAGAGAGATTATGCGTAGCCATGCGCAGACCGTACGCGGGGCGGCTGACACCCGGCGGGTTAGCCTCCATCGCCTCTGGCCCCGGACGGTCCCGGGGCCAGAGGGCTAGGCGGATCAGCCGGAAACGACTCGGGGAACCGAGCCGAGGACGCTCAGCGGCGATACTCATAGCGCAAGAGCCGGGAACGGGCCTCCCTCTTGGTGGTGCCCAGGGCCTCGGCGACCTGTGGCCAGGACACCTCCGCACCGCGGGCCGCGGATACGCCGCCGGCGACCCGATCGCGGCGGCCATCGCCTCCAGTCGGCCTGCGGCCTTCACCGGCGGCGAGCGGGGCGTCGTCGACCAACTGCTCCAGGCTCTGCCGCAGCTGGTCGAGGAAGCCGGTCACCTCCGCCGGCAGCGGCACGGACCGGGCCTCCACGTCGCGACCACTGCGCGTCTGCGGAACGAGCGAGAGCTACCCGCACGTGCGAAATGCCGGAGACATCGACCGATCTGTGCTGGCACCCGGGGAGCCAGAGTCAGTCAATCCCGGTGGCCCCAAGGGCCGCATTTTTGGCCGCCTCCACGCGCCGCCTCCGGGATACGCCAGAGACCTGCCTTCTGCTGGCAGCAGAACACCGGCCTGAGCGGGCCCGGCGATCACTACCGTCCAGGCTCATGACGACGGTGACAACGCGCACGATGGAATACGCGGCCGACGGTCTGACGATGATCGGGCACCTCGCACTCCCGGCCGGTGTCGGCCGCCGGCCCGCGGTGCTGCTCGGACCGGAGGGTATGGGGCTCAGCGACGTCGAGCGCCGCCGGGCCGATGCCCTCGCCGAGCTGGGATATGTAGCGCTGGCCTTCGACCTCCACGGCGGGCGCTATCTGGGTGACCCCGAGGAGATGCTGGCCCGGTGCATGCCGCTGCTCGGCGACCCCGACCGGATGCGGGGCATCGGCCGTGCGGCGCTCGACGTGTTGCACGCCGAACCGCGGACCGACCCGGACCGGATCGCCGCCGTCGGCTACGGCACCGGGGGCGCTATCGCGCTGGAACTCGGGCGCGGCGGCGTCGACCTGCGTGCGATCGGGACAGTCAACGGCCTGGCCACGGGCCGACCGGGCGAGACGGCGCGCATTCGCTGCCCGGTGTGGGCCGGGGTCGGGTCGGAAGATCCGATCATGCCGCCCGCGCAACGGGACGCGTTCACCGCCGAGATGCAGGCCGCAGGCGTCGACTGGCGGCTCGTGGTCTACGGCGGCGCCTTGCACGCCTTCCACCACCCGCCGGTCGACCACCCCGTGGTCCCCGGCGTCGGCTACCACCCACGGCACGCGCAGCGAGCCTGGCACGACATCGTCGACCTGCTCGCCGAGTGCCTGCCCGTGACGGAGGATCTGGAGGGATGACCCGGGCAAGCATGCCGGGCGCACGGCCAGGTGGGCGTCGGGCACGGCCCCTCCCTGGGCGTACGTCCTGAACGGTCCCGGCCGGATCGGGGCCGCCGGGCCGTATCTGGCGTAGCCGGGCGCGGGTGGCGGACGGTCAGTCGACCGTCACCACCACCGAGTGCCGGCCGCTCGCCCCGTCGGGCATCGTGTCCGTACGCCGCTCGGTCTGGACCTCGCCGGTCCCGTCGGTGGCGCGGACCGTGAGCGTGTGGCGGCCGGGAGTCGCCTGCCAGGGGTACATCCACTGGCGCCAGGTGTCCCGGCCGTCCTCGGCCCCCAGCCGGGCCTCCCGCCACGGGCCCTCGTCGATCCGCACCTCGACCCGTGCGACGCCCCGGTGCTGTGCCCAGGCCACCCCGGCGATCATGACGGTGCCGGGTCCGGGGCGGGCGAACGAGCGGGGGGTGTCGATCCGTGACTGCGTCTTCACGGGCGCCTCGGCCGCCCAGCCGCGCGGGACCCAGTAGGCGTCGTAGGCGTCGAAGGTGGTCAGCTCGATCTCCTCGATCCACTTGCAGGCGGAGACGTAGCCGTACAGACCGGGGACGAGCATACGGACCGGGAACCCGTGGTCGAAGGGGAGCGGTTCGCCGTTCATCCCGAAGGCGAGGAGGGCGTCGCGGCCGTCCATCACCTGCTCGACCGGGGTGCCGATCGTCATCCCGTCCACCGACCGGGCGACCAGCTGGTCGGCCGGTCCCCCGGCGGACGGCGGGACCACCCCGGCCTCGCGCAAGAGGTCGGCCAGCCGTACGCCGAGCCACCGGGCGTTGCCGACGTACGGGCCGCCGACCTCGTTGGAGACGCAGGCCAGCGTGATGTCCCGCTCGACCACCTCCCGGCCCATCAGGTCGGCGAGGGTGAGGCGCAGCTCCCGGGCGACCCCGAGGCCGTGCAGGCGCAGGCGCCAGGTCGTGGCGTCGGTCTTGGGGACGACGAGCGCCGTGTCGACGCGGTAGAAGTCCCGGTTCGGCGTGACGAAGGGGCTGATCCCGGGGACCGGCAGCTGGGCCCCCGGGGGTACGGCGGGGGCGGGGGACGCGGGGCGGGGCAGCCGCAGGGCCGTCCTGGAGGCCACGGCGTCCTGGGCGCGGGTGCCGCCGAGGGCGCGGCCGAGGACCGCTGCTGCCGTCGCGCCGACGGCGCTCGCACCGGCGATCACCAGGAAGCTCCGGCGGCCCGCGGCGGCGGCCGTCTCCGGTACGGCCGAGGGTCCCGGCCCGGTCCGGGCGGTGAGGAGCCGGCCGATCAGGACGTACAGGAGCAGGGCGCCCGCGACGGCGCCGGCCAGGGAGGGCAGTGCGTCCGCGGCCGAGTCCGAGTCGGGCCGGGTGACGGCGGCGAGCGCGCCGACGACGCCGAAGGCGAGTACTCCGGCCGCACCGGCCCGGCGGTGGCTGAGGGCCAGCAGGCCGAGGGCCACGGCCAGGGCGGCGAGCACGGCGAGGATGCCCAGCTGGAGGACGATCTTGTCGCTCTCGCCGAAGGCGGTGATGGCCCAGTTCTTGACCGCGGCGGGGGTGACGTCGATGGCCGCGCCGCCGACCGCCGTGACGGGCCCCGCCTCGGGGCGGACCGCCGCGGCGGCGAGTTCGGCGACGCCGAGGGAGGCGTACCCGGCGAGGAGTCCGCCGAGTCCGGCCAGGAGACGGTCGGTGCGGGTGGGGTCGCGCGGGGGATCGGAAGGGGTCATGTCCTTCCCTTCGGCACCGCGGCCCTCGTGGATGGGCCGATTCACCCGGGAGAGCGTCTCATTTCGGGCCGTCGGCCGGTCCGATGTGCTCGCCGGGCCGGGCGAGTTCCTCCACCGCCTCGGCGCCGACGACCGCGCCCGTCGACTTCTTGGCGCGCCGCAGCCGGCGTTCGAGCCGGCCGGCGAGGGTGGTGAGCGCGAAGTTGAGGATCACGAAGATCACGGCGACGATCGTGAAGCTCGCGATGGTGTTGGCGCCGTAGTTGGCGCTCATGGGCCGGACGGAGGCCAGGAGTTCGGAGAAGCCGAGCATCGCGCCGCCGAGCGCGGTGTCCTTCACGATGACGACGAGCTGGCTGACGAGCGCGGGGAGCATGGCCGTGACGGACTGCGGGAGCAGGACGTTCGTCATCGTCTGGCCTTTGCGCATGCCGATCGCCTGGGCGGCGTCGGTCTGGCCGCGGGGCAGGGCAAGGATGCCGGCCCGGACGATCTCCGCGAGGACGGAGGCGTTGTAGAGGACGAGCCCGGTGACGACGGCGTACAGCGGGCGGGTCTCCGGGCTGATGTCGGTGAACTCGGAGTAGGCCGCGTTGGCGAAGAGCATCAGGATCAGCACCGGGATGGCGCGGAAGAACTCCACGACCGTTCCGGCCGCGCCCCGCACCCACCGGTGGTCGGAGAGCCGGGCGATGCCGAACAGGGCGCCGAGGGGCAGGGCGATGGCCATGGAGAGCGCCGCGGCGATGAGGGTGTTCTCCAGGGCGGGCAGAAGGTACGTCGTCCAGGTGCGGGAGTCCGTGAAGAACGGCTCCCACTTCGCGGCGGTGAGCTGGTTCTTCTCGGCGAGGGCCATGACCACCCACCAGACCAGCGCGGCGAGGGCCAGCACGAACAGGACGGTGTAGAGGACGTTGCGGCGCCGGGCGCGGGGCCCCGGGACGTCGTACAGGACTGCGGGCGGGCGGGCGGTGGTGGTGCGCCGTGCCGTGGTGGGGCCGGCGGACGGGGTGGTGCCGGGGCGCTTCATCGCTTCACCGCCACCTTCTTGGCCAGCCAGCCGAGGAAGAGCCCGGTGGGGAGCGTGAGGCAGATGAAGCCGGCCGCGAAGATCGCCGAGATGAGGATCAGCTGGGCCTCGTTCTCGATCATCTCCCGCATCAGCAGGGCCGCTTCGGCGACGCCGATGGCGGCGGCCACGGTGGTGTTCTTGGTGAGGGCGATCAGCACGTTGGCAAGCGGCCCGACGACCGAGCGGAAGGCCTGCGGCAGCACGATGAGGCGCAGGACCTGGGGGAAGCCGAGCCCGAGGGCTCGGGCGGCCTCGACCTGGCCGACGGGGACGGTGTTGATGCCGGAGCGCAGCGCCTCGCAGACGAAGGCCGAGGTGTAGGCGATCAGACCGAGCACGGCGAGCCGGAAGTTGATGGTGGTGAAATCCTTGGCGCCCATGTCGACGCCGAGGGTCTGGAACAGGCCGAGCGAGGTGAAGACGATGATGACGGTGAGGGGGATGTTCCGGACGATGTTGACGTAGGCGGTGCCGAAGCCCCGCATCAGGGGGACGGGGCTGACGCGCATGGCGGCCAGCAGCGTCCCCCAGATCAGGGAGCCGATCGCCGAGTAGACGGTGAGCTGCACCGTCACCCAGAAGGCTCCCAGCAGGTCGTACCCTTCGAGGAAGTCGAACACGGCGGCCCGCTCACTTCACGACGGTCCCGATCGTCGGGGCTGGTTCGTTCTGGTAGCCGGCCGGGCCGAAGTTCTTGTCCACGGCCGCCTGCCAGGAGCCGTCGGCGACCATCTTCTCCAGCGCGGTGTTGATCTGCGCCTTGAGTTCGCTGCCCTTCTGGACGCCGATGCCGTAGTTCTCGTTGCTCATCTTGAAGCCGGCGAGCTTGAACTTGTCCTTGAACTCGTCCTGCGCGGCGTAGCCGGCGAGGATCGAGTCGTCGGTGGTGACGGCGTCGATGACGCCGTTCTCCAGACCGGTCAGGCACTCGGAGTAGCCGCCGTACTCCTGCAGCTGGGCCTGCGGGGCGAGCTTCGTCTTGACGTTCTGCGCGGAGGTGGAACCGGTCACCGAGCAGAGCTTCTTGTTGTTGAGGTCGGACGGCTTGGTGATGGAGTCGTCGTCCGCCCGGACCAGCACGTCCTGGTGGGCCAGGAGGTACGGCCCGGCGAAGTCGACCTTCTTGGCGCGTTCGTTGTTGATCGAGTACGAGGCGGCGATGAAGTCGACGTCGCCGCGCTGGAGCAGCGTCTCGCGGTCGGCGCTCTTGGCTTCCTTCCACTCGATGTCGGCGGGATCGTGGCCGAGTTGCTTGGCGACGTACGTGGCCACGTCGACGTCGAAGCCGGTGTAGGTCCCGTCCGGTGTCTTCAGCCCGACGCCGGGCTGGTCGAACTTGATGCCGACGGTGATCTTCTCGTCGTCGGTGGCGGCGGAGCCGGATCCGCCGTTCCCTCCGTCGTCGCCGCAGCCGGCGGCGGTGACGGTGAGGACGGCCGCCGCGGCGGCGGCGAGAGCGGCTTTGGTGAGCTTGCGCGGGTTCATGGCCTTCACACCCCTGGGGGCTCCTGTGCGGGCGGCGGCCGCGGTGGTGGTTCCGCGGCCCGGTCGTGCCGTGGTCCGGTCCGGGTCCGGTCGAGCCGAGGCTCAGTGGTGCAGGATCTTCGACAGGAAGTCCTTGGCACGGTCGCTGCGCGGGTTGTTGAAGAACTGGTCCGGTGTCGTCTCCTCCACGATCCGGCCGTCCGCCATGAACACCACACGGTTCGCAGCGGAGCGGGCGAAGCCCATCTCGTGGGTGACGACGACCATGGTCATCCCGTCCCTGGCGAGCTGCTGCATGACCTCCAGCACCTCGTTGATCATCTCGGGGTCGAGGGCCGAGGTGGGCTCGTCGAAGAGCATCACCTTCGGTTCCATGGCCAGGGCGCGCGCGATCGCCACGCGCTGCTGCTGGCCGCCGGAGAGCTGGGCGGGGTACTTGTCGGCCTGGGAGCCGACGCCCACCCGGTCGAGGAGTTCCCTGGCCCGTCGATCGGCCTCCTTCTTGTCCTTCTTGCGGACCTTGATCTGGCCGAGAGTGACGTTCTCGAGCACGGTCTTGTGGGCGAAGAGGTTGAAGGACTGGAACACCATGCCGACGTCGGCGCGCAGCGCGGCCAGCTCCCGGCCCTCGGCGGGCAGGGGCTTGCCGTCGATGACGATCTCGCCGGAGTCGATGGTCTCCAGCCGGTTGATGGCCCGGCAGAGCGTGGACTTGCCGCCGCCGGAGGGGCCGATGACGACGACGACCTCGCCGCGGCCGACGGTCAGATCGATGGACTGGAGCACGTGGAGCGCGCCGAAGTGCTTGTCGACGTTGCTCAGGACGACAAGCGCGTCGCCGCCTACCGGGACGGGCATGGCACCCTCCAGGGTCACCGCCCCCGCTTACCGCTTCCTCCCCACGTTCATGCTCCGCCCGCCGTGCCCGCGGCGCACGCCGGGAACGCGCCGGGGCGGGCGAGCGGAAGCGATTGTCCTCGCGCGGAGGGGCCCGGCGGGCGGGAGCGATTGTCATCGCGCGGAGGGGCCCGACGGGCGGTCGCCGGTTCCAGGCGCGGTCAGACCGCCGGTACGGGCGCGAAGCGTCCCGCCGTGCGCAGGTCCTCCTCGATGCCCGCGGCGGTGGCGCGCAGCTCGGGGAGGACGTCCCCGACGCACTCCTCGGCCGTACGCCGGCTGCTGTGCATGGCCACGTTGACCGCCGCCACGACCGCGCCTGCCCGGTCGCGCACCGGTACGGCGATCGACCTGAGGCCCTGTTCCAGCTCCTCGTCGACGAGGGCGTACCCCTGTTCCCGTACGCGTGCCAGCAGGGCGGCGAGTTCCGGGCGCCCGGTGACCGTGTGCGGGGTGAGGGCCCGCGGTTCCCCGGCGGCCAGCCAGGCCTGGCGCTCCTCCGCGGGGAGGCCGGCCAGCATCACCCGGCCCATGGAGGTGGCGTGGGCGGGGAAGCGGGTGCCGACGGTGATGTGGACGCTCATGATGCGCCGGGTGGCGACCCGGGCGGTGTAGCGGATGTCCGCTCCGTCGAGGACGGCCAGGGAGGCCGAGTCGTGCACCCGTCGGGAGAGCGCGGCCAGGTGCGGGGCCGCGATCTGCGGCAGCGGCATACGGGACAGGGAGGGGTAGCCGAGGGCCAGCACCCGGGCGGTGGGGCTGAAGAGGCGGCCCTCGGCCCGGACGTATCCGAGGTGTTCCAGGGTGATCAGGGCGCGCCGGGCGGTGGCGCGGGCGAGGCCGGTGGTCTCGGCGACGGTGCTCAGGGGCAGCGCCCCGCGGCCCTCTCCGAATGCGGTCAGGACCGTGAGTCCGCGGGCCAGCGACTCGACGAAGGCGCGTCCGCCCTCCTGCTTGGAGGCGCGGGTCCATGCCGCGAGACCCACGGGCCGCGGCGGCGGCGCCGCGTCCCGCGGGTACGGCGGCTGCCGCAGCAGCTCCTCCCAGGTGGAGACCGCCGCGCTCAGCCGGGGCAGCATCGCGTCCCGCAGGGAGGCGGCGGTGTGGCGGCTGGTGTGGCTCACGACGCTCGCCACACAGGCGACGGCGCCGTCGGTGTCCCGTACGGGCAGGGCGAGCGCGACCAGGCCGGGTTCGATGAGCTGGTCGTCGAGGGCCCAGCCCCGCTCCCCTGCGAGCGCCGCCCGGGCGGCGAAGTCCTCGCGGTCCCGGTCCCCGCCTCGTGGCTCCGGGCGGTCCGGGCCGCTGCCCGGCCCGGTCCCGGACGGTCCGGCGGCCGAGGGACCCCTGTGGCGGCGTGCCCGCCAGCGCTCCCAGTCGGCCGCGGTCCAGCGGGCGGCGAGGAGGGCGCCGGGGGCGGTGCGTTCGGCGGGCAGCGGATCGCCGATGCGGAAGCTCAGGGACATCGCGCGTCGGCGTGTGGACTGGTGGACGAAGCGGATGGCGTCGCCGTCCCCCACCGCGAGCGAGACCGACTCGTCGAGCTTCTCGGCGAGGGCGTCGGCGTGGGGACCGAGCAGGCCGGGCAGGCGCAGGGCGGCGAGATAGGCGTTGCCGAGCTCCATGAGCCGGGGCGCGAGAAAGACGTCCCGGCCGTCGAGGCGTACGTACCCCATGCGGGCGAGCGTGCCGGTGAGCCGGTCGACGGTGGAGCGGGCGAGGCCGGTGGTGCGCTCCAGCTCGCTGAGGCTGAGGGCCCCGTCGGCGTCGGTGAGCCCGCGCAGCACCGCGAGGCCGCGCATCAGCGGCGCTACGGCCTCCGGCGGAACCGAAGCGTCCGGGGTCCGGCCGTCCGGCGCCGGAGCGGTGTCGCTCGGTGACATGGCCCCTCCCTGACGGATCTCGAGGGACACCGTAGAGGAAGGCGCCCGGGAGGGCGGGCACGGTCCGCGTCCCGAGAGGCCAGGTCGAGACCGTAGGCCGGACGAGGGGGCGTTGTCCGGTGCCGTGGATCGCAAGGCGGAGGAGCGAGCAGTGTCCGGTGCCGTCGATCGCAAGACGGAGGAGCGAGCGTTGTCCGATGCCGTCGATCGCAAGGCGGTGGAGGGCGCCGATGCGGAGGAGCGACGACCGACCGATGGCGCCGGGGGCGGTGCCGCGGTACGAGACGCCTCGACCCCGGCGGGATCGGCCGGGCACCCCCTCAGCCGGCGGCCGGGGCCGGGGGCGTGACCTGGGCGCGGAGCGCGGCCGCGTAGATCTCGTCGGGGTCGAGCCTGCGCAGCTCCTCCGCGATCAGCTCGGCGGTGGTCCGCACCTTGAGCGCGAGGACCCGGTTGGGCTGGCCGGGGATGGCCAGCCTGGCCACCGGGCCCTCCGGGCGGTCGATGCGGATCTCCCCGTCGGGCGTGCCCAGCCGGACCGCCGTGACCACCGGCCCGTCGGTGACGACCCGCTCGACCGGGACCTTCAGCCGGTCGGCGAACCAGCGGGCCAGCAGCTCGGCGCTGGGGTTGTCGGCCTCGCTCTCCACGGCGGCCGAGACGACCGTCGCCCGGGCCTGGTCGAGCGCGGCGGCGAGCATCGAGCGCCAGGGGGTGAGCCGGGTCCAGGCGAGGTCGGTGTCGCCGGGGGCGTACGACGCGGCGCGGGCGTCCAGCGCGGCGAGCGGGTTCTCGACGGCGTACGCGTCGGTGATTCGGCGCTGGGCGAGGGCGCCCAGCGGGTCCTTGGACGGCACCTGGGGGGCGTCGACCGGCCACCAGACGACGACGGGCGCGTCGGGCAGCAGCAGCGGCAGGACGACGGAGTCGGCGCGGGCGCCGAGTTCGCCGTGCAGCCGGAGCACGACGGTCTCGCCGGCACCGGCGTCGCTGCCCACCCGCACCTCCGCGTCCAGCCGGGGCAGGAGGCGCTCGCGCGGCGAGCGGGCATGGCGCTTGATCACCACGAGCGTGCGCGAGGGGTGCTCGCGGGAGGCGTCGTTGGCCGCCTTGAGCGAGTCGTAGGCGTTCTCCTCGTCGGTGACGATGACGAGGGTGAGCACCATTCCCACCGCCGGCATCCCGATGGACCTGCGGCCTGACAGGATCGCCTTGTTGATCTTGCTTGAGTTGGTGTCGGTGAGATCGATCTTCATGACCCGCGCCCGTTCCTTCCGTCTCGTGCGAGCGACTTCCTCCACTGCTTCCCCGTAGCGCTCGCGGGACAGCGGTTCTTCCGCGGTCCTTCGTCGAACTCTTCGGCACCGGAGGGGGAACGGGCCGGATTTCGGGCGGCGGCGCGCCGAACGGACGTCCGGGGAGGCGGCGAGGCTCCGGGGACGTCCCGTCGGCGGAGGGCGCGTCGGTGCGGGACCGGGGCGGCCGGGCGTTCGGCCTGGTACGCGCGCGGAACCGGCCGCATCGGCGTCGCGGGCGCCGAGGCGACGGCCCCGACCGGCTATCGGACCGGGGCGGCGGCCCGTTCCCGAGCCGGCGCGGCGGCGGAACCGGTGACGACCTGCCCGGTCGCGGGGGCGGCGGCCCCGGTCGCGGAGAGGGGCGCGTCCGTGGGAAGGCCCGTGGGGACGGCCCGGCCCGCGGCACGGTCGCGGCGCTCCAGGCCGGCGGAGAGGAAGGCGAGCAGCAGCGCGGCGCCGGCGAGGAGGGCGCCGACCCAGTTGGGCGCGGTGTAGCCGAGGCCGCCGGCGATGACCATGCCGCCGAGCCACGCGGCGAGCGCGTTGCCGAGGTTGAACGCGCCGATGTTGACGGCGGAGGCGAGGGTCGGGGCGCCGTGGGCGTGGTCGAGGACGCGCTTCTGGAGCGGGGGCACGGTGGCGAAGCCCAGGGCGCCGACGAGCGCGACGGAGATCGCGGCCAGGACCTTGTCGTGCGCGGTCAGGGTGAACAGGGCGAGCACGACGGCGAGGGCACCGAGGGAGATGAACAGCATCGGCATCAGACGGCGGTCGGCGTACCTGCCGCCGACGAGGTTGCCGACGACCATGCCGAGGCCGAAGAGGACGAGGAGCCAGGTGACGGACGACTCGGCGTAGCCGGCGACCTCGGTCATCATCGGGGCGATGTAGGTGATGGCGGCGAAGACTCCGCCGAAGCCGAGCACGGTCATGGCCATGGCGAGGAGCACCTGGGCGTTCTTGAACACGGCCAGTTCGTGCCGGATGCGGACGCCTTCGGGCTTCGGCATGTCGGGGACGAGCCGGGCGATGCCGAGCAGGCCCAGGACGCCGAGCGCGGCCACGATGACGAAGGTGACGCGCCAGCCGATGGCCTGGCCGACGAGGGTGCCGCCGGGGACGCCGACGACGTTGGCGACGGTGAGGCCGGTGAACATCATGGCGATGGCGCCGGCCTTCTTCTCGGGTGCGACCAGCTCCGCGGCGACGACGGAGCCGATGCCGAAGAACGCGCCGTGGGCGAGGGAGGCGACGATCCGGCCGGCCACCATGACGCCGAAGCTCGGGGCGACGGCCGACAGGAGGTTCCCGAGGACGAAGAGGCCCATGAGGATCATCAGCATCCGCTTGCGGGTCACCTTGGTGCCCAGCACGGTCATCAGCGGGGCTCCGATGACGACGCCGAGGGCGTAACCGGTGACGAGCAGCCCGGCCGTGGGGATCGAGACGCCGAAGTCGGCCGCGACGTCGGGCAGCAGGCCCATGATCACGAACTCGGTCGTGCCGATCCCGAAGGCCCCCATCGCGAGGGCGAGAAGCGCGAGTGGCATTGAAGAGCACCTTCCAAGAAATTGCGCGAGCGCCTTACGAGCGTTCACAATACTTGCAGACGCGCTCTAGTTGCAAGCGCGGGGTTTTTCGCCGACGGCGCCCCGACCTCCACGCCCACACCGGCATGACGGAAGAGCGCCCGGGGGGGGGCCCCGGGGGGGGGGGCGCCGGCGCGGGGGGGGGGGGGGGGGGGGGGGAACTCGGGGGGCGGGGGGGGGGCGGGGCCCCCCCCGGGGGTGGTCGGAGGCCCGGCCGC
>NZ_JBVJGU010000006.1:397225-498489 GCF_055587165.1 Streptomyces sp. NPDC048353
CCCGGGGGGGGGGCGCGCCCCCCCCCCCCCCCCCCCCCCCCCCCCCCCCCCCCGCGCCCCCCCGGGGGGGGGGGGGGGGGGGGGGGGGGCCCCCCCCCACGGCGCTGTGGGACGCTCGGTCGATGGCGAACGGCGAGAGCGGGACGGGGCGATCCGCCCCGACGGAGTACGTACGGTTCCAGGCCGCGGTCCCGAACGAACGGGGCCACTTCACCGGCGTGTTCGGCCTGGTGAACAACCTCGGGCGGGCCGGGCGGCTCGATCCGGAGGAGGAGCGGTTCCGACGGGTGAACAACGCCTGGTACGACGCCGCCTACACCGACCCGTCGACGGTGGACCCGTCGGTCTACGACCCCGCGGTCCATCCGGGGGCCGCCGCCTGGTTCAAACCGACGGCGACGCATCTCCTGGAGCGGATCGACGGCTACCTCGACGTCCTCGCCGCGCACGGCGTGGCGTACGAGACGCTGCGGTCCGCCGCGCCCGGCCGGGTGATCTACGAGGACGACGTCCAGGTCGTGGTCGTCCCGGCGGAGCCCCGGGGGCGGCCCGGCGGCGAGCCGGCGGGCGTCGGCGGGTGACCGGGGAGCGTCGACGGGTGACCGGGGAGCGTCGACGGGTGAGCGGGAGCGTCGGCGGGTGACCGGGGAGCGTCGACGGCCGGAACGGCTCGGGCGCGCCGCCCGCGGGTGCGATGCCTAAGGCGGGCGTATCCGGGCAGTCGGGTGACGTAGAGCCGGCCTCCTGACCTGCCGCCGTTCCTGGCAGGGCGCCCCACGCAAGGCAGGGAAGGCCGGTCGAACCGTCCCCGGGATCCCTGGAGAGTGGTCGTGACCGTTCGGGTAGGGGTTGAGGAAGAGTTCCACGTGGTCGACAGGGAGCGCGGTTCCCTCGTACCACGGGCCGACGTGCTGCTGGACGGGCTGCCCGGCGGGACGTACACCCGTGAGATGGCGCGTTCGATCGTCGAGACCAACAGCGAGGTCCACGCGTCCCTGGAAGGGCTGCACGACGACCTGCTCCGCACCCGGCGGGGACTCGACGCGGCCGCCGCACGCCACGGCCTGGCCGTCATCGGCGCGGGCACCGCCCCGCTGGGGCGGATCGAGGCGGTGGACGTCACGCCGGACGCCCGTTACCGCGCCATGGCGGACGAGTACCGCCGCGTCGCCGACGAACAGCTGATCTGCGGCGCCCAGGTGCACGTCGACGTCCCCGACCGCGACAGCGCGGTCCGCGCCCTGTGCGCGCTGGGACCGTGGCTGCCGCCGCTGCTCGCCCTGTCGGCCAGCTCCCCCTTCTGGCTCGGCTCCGACACCGGATACGCCAGCTGGCGGACCATGCTCTGGCAGCGGTGGCCCACCGCCGGGCCCGCCGGCTGCTTCCGCGACGCCGCGGAGTACGACGGCGCCGTGGCGGGCCTCATCCGGTCGGGCGTCATCAGCGACGCGGGAATGATCTATTACGACGTCCGGCCGTCCGCCCATCAGGGCACCCTCGAACTGCGCGTCTGTGACGCCTGCCCCCGCCCGGAGACCGTGGTGATGATCGCCGGGCTCTTCCGCGCCCTGGTGACCGACGTCCTCGCCCGTGCGGACCGGCCCGGGTACCGGGCGTGCGACGGCAGGCACGAATGGCTGCGCGCGGCGACCTGGCGCGCGGCGCGGTCGGGGCTCGAAGCGGAGCTCATCGATCCGGAGACCCGGCGCCCAGCCCCGGCGGCCCGGGTCATGGGGACGCTCCTGCGCCGACTGCGCCCCGCTCTGGAGGAGTACGGCGACTGGGAGCTGGTGCGCGACCTCGTCGCCAGGACCGTGGCGAACGGGAGCACCGCCCGGCGGCTGCGGGCGGCCGCCGCACGGGAGGACCTGCTGGCCGCCGTGGACCTGCTCGCCGCGGAGACCCGTGGGGAGCGGCCCGCCCGCAAGCCCGCCCGCACCTCGCCGTTCGCCCGGGCCGCCCGTGTCCTCCCGACGGCCGAACCGCGGCCCGTACGGGTGAAAAGCACGGAATAGCGCCTTCCTCGGCGTGTCGCGGGGGATCCATCCCCCGCGAGGTGCTTTCGGGCGTCCGGACACGCCCCTGCGAGGCCGTCCGGACACGGCCCGGGTCGCACCTCTTCGGATCATCCTCCGGTGGCCGGGCGGGGGACGGAGGGAGCGGATCGTGAGGCGTCTGCGGCCGGTGCGTGTCGCCGGGCTGATGATCGGGGCGGCCGGGCTGTCGGCACCGCATACGGCGGCCGCCGCGAGCCGGGCCACCGGCGCGGTGCGGCGGGCCGGATCGGGCGCCGACGCCCTCGCCGAGGCCTTCTCCGACGCCCTCTCCCCCGCCGGAGCCGTGGGTCTGGCGGGCGGCGGACTTCTCGCCGGCTTCGGCGCCGCCCGGTTCGTCCGGGGGCGCCGCCGGAGCACACCCCGCTCCGGCGCCACCGCACGACCGGCCGGGCGCCGCCCGGCCTGACCTCACCTGCATGACCTGAGACCACCGGGGCGTACGCGCGCGGGCAGACCGCCCGCGACCGGACGGCCCCGGGGCGGTACCGCGGCAGCCGGGGCCGCCGTCCGCGCCGGCACGACCGTCGGGGCGACGACGCCGGGCGGACGGACCTGGGCGCCGCACACAGCCGGAGGGAAACCGCGTCCGAGCCGGTGCGCGGACGCGCGGGCCCAGTGCGACGGGCGCTCCGGGCGACGCCGGGAACACCCCGGAGCGGCTCTGCTCTGAGCAGCCCTGAGCAGCCCGGAGCACGAACGTGCCGCGAGCCGTGGGGACGCCCGACGCTCCGGTGCGCTCCCCTCCCCTACGCTCCGGTCCGCTCCGGTTCCGGAGAAGCGGGCGTACGGCCGTCGACCCGGTCCCGTACGCCACCCGCCCGGCGGCCCCCTCGGCCGACGGGCGAAACCGATGATCGCCGCCGCCTTTCGGATACTTGTCGTGAGCGCGCCGCTCTGCCCGGCCCGACGCCCTGGCGTCACACTGGGACGCGCACGCGGGCTCCGAGCCGCGCGGCGGCGCCTCCTGTGCACCCCGAGGAAGGGCGGTGGACGATGCTCGTCACCCACTTGATCGACGACGGAACCCTGCACGTGAAGGTCCAGCAGGATCTGAACGTCACCAACCGTGCCGCGGCCGCGCTCCAGGTCGAGGCGCTCGTCTCCGCCCACCGGCCGGGCCTGGTGGTCTTCGAGCTGCCGTCGGCCACACCGTCCCCGGCGACGCTCAGCGCGGTCGCCCGCGCCCGCCGCATGTGCCAGAGCATCGGCGTCCCCTTCAGCCTGACCGGCCCCGCCACCTCGGACCGGCGGCTGCTCGAAACGGCCTCGGCCGGCGAAGCGGCGCCCAGACTCCTGGAGTTCGGCGCGCGCCGCGACCACTGAAAGGGCCGCCCGCGCCGGGCGGGTGGCGCCGATTCCCCCCTCGGGTGCTCCTCGACCCGCCCGATAAGGTCCCCCCATGGACATGATCACCGTCCCTGCCGGACAGGTCACGCTCTCGGACCGGCGGACGCAACGGCGTTGGGCGGTCGACGTCGCCCCCTTCCACCTCGCGCGGGTCCCCGTCACCCGCGCGCTGTACGCCGAGGTGACCGGGGAACGGCCCGGCGAGGCCGAGGGGGACCGCCTGCCCGTCGACAGCGTCTCCTGGTGGGACGCGATCCGGTTCTGCAACACCCTGTCCCTGCGTGAAGGACTCACGCCCGCCTACCACTTCGACGCCGAAGCGGAGGCGGGAGCGCGGGCGGGGACGGGAAGGGCGGCCGCCCAGGCGGGCGTCGAGAGCAACGCGCCCGTCGCGTGGGACGCCACAGCCGACGGATACCGGCTGCCGACCGAGGCCGAGTGGGAGCACGCCTGCCGCGCCGGTACGACCGGTCCGCGCTACGGCCCCCTCGACGACATCGCCTGGTACCGCGGCAACGCCGCGGAGCGCGTCCACGAGGTGGGAGGCAAGCAGCCCAACGCGTGGGGTTTCCACGACATGCTGGGCAACGTCTGGGACTGGTGCTGGGACGTCTACGACCCCGAGGTCTACGGCACCTACCGCGTGCTGCGCGGCGGCGGCTGGTTCGACGAGCACTGGAGCTGCCGCGCCTCGGCACGCCGCCGCAGCCACCCCACCTTCCGCGTCGACGACGTGGGCTTCCGGCCGGCGCGCACCGCGCCTCTGCACGGCGCACCTCTCCGGAACCACTGAGCCCGCCCGACCCGCGCGCACGCTCCGGCCGCCCCCGGCGGCCCGCTCACTTCCGCGCCCCCTCGCCACGGCCCGACAGGTACGTGATCTCCTCCAGGACCCGCGCCGCCTCCACGAGCGCCGTGCCGTGGACGGGCCACTCCCCCGGATGGTCGAGGTGCCCGGTACGGGCCAGGGCCGTTGTGTCCTCGTAGCGGCGCTCGGCGTCCTCGACAAGACGGCGGAGGCGGGCGGAGTCCTCCGGCCCCCGGGGCGGGTCGAGACAGACGAGCGCCTCGGCGGTGGCGTGCAGCAGCCCGGCGTAGGAGGCGAGGAAGTCCGCCGCCGCGGACGCTTCCGGGGAGGCGGTGGCGGCGGACGCGTCGCCGGACGGTTCACCCGACGCGTCGGCGGCGGCCTCGTCGGCCGTTCCGGTGGAGATGCCTGGGGAGTCCGGGGAGGAGCCTGCCGGCCGCTCCCGGCCGGCCGGCGCGGAGGTCTGGCGTTCGTACGCCAGGGCCCGTGCGATGGACCGGACGTACGTACCGATGCGCTCGATCATGCTGACCGCCTCGTGGCAGCGGAGCAGCGCGGCCTGGGCGCTGTTCCACGGCCGGCGCGGGTTGAGCCGGGTGTTCTCCTGCTCCTTCTCGAGCGCCGTCCGCGCGTGCGCCGCTCGTGCCACCAGCTCCTCGCAGCGGTGCGGCCAGTCCTGCCGTACGTCCTCGTCCTCGGTCTCCCCCGCGGCGGTCCGCGCCAGGTCCCGCAACAGGTCGGCGGTGTGGGCGGCCAGGTCGGCGACCCGCCGACGGGCCGTGTCCGTGTGCGGGGAGGGGGCGATCGCGAAGTGCGCGGCCAGACCGCAGCACACGCCGATGGCCGCGGAGGTCACCAGCGGGCCGATGTAGTCGAGCCGTCCCCCGCCGCCCACGAACGCGAAGAGCGCCACGACCGGGACCTGGCCGCGCTGCCCTCCGAGGAGGTCGAGCCGGGCCACCAGGAGGGCGATGAAGACCAGGACGGCGAGGGTCCAGGCGTGCACGCCGACGGTGCTGCCGAAGCCCGCCGCCACGGCGGTCCCGATCGCCATGGCGCCCAGGTACTGCACGGAGTCCCACAGCGAGCGGTACACCGTGGACTGCAGGGCCAGCAGCGCGGTGAACGGGGCGAACGCCGTGACGTTCACGGGCAGCAGCCAGGAGGCCAGGCACCAGGCGGCGGTCGCGGCGGCCGCGCCCTTGGCCAGGAGCAGCAGCCTGTCGCGCGCCTCGCCCGGCCCGCGGACCGCGTCCCTCACGAACGTACGCACCTCGTGCCCGTGCCGTCGGCACCAGGCGCCCACTCCAGCCGTCCGGTCGGACACACCTCTCCCGTCCACGTCATTCCTCGGGGCCCGTCCCGTCCCGCGTACCCCTCGCTCAGGCGATTACGTGCGCGGACCGGTGTGACGCGAACCGCCTTCCGGGCATCGCCCGCCGTCTCTGTGGAACACGTGAGAGGTGGCAGCGACCGCCCATGTCCAAGGAGGCCACCGTGTCCGAGACCCCGGAGATCCTGTACGCCCGCATCCGGGAGGAGGTGGCCGCCCGCGCGGACCGGCTCTGGGACGTGAGCCTCGCCTTGCACCGCGAACCCGAGACGGCCTACGAGGAGCACCGCGCGGCCGGGTTGCTCACCGGTGAGCTGGAACGCGAGGGCTTCACGGTCGAACGCGGGGCGGCCGGACTCCCCACCGCCTTCGTCGGGCGTACGGGCACGGCAGCCGCCCCGGGCGACGGGCCCTGTGTCGCGCTCCTGATGGAGTACGACGCGCTGCCGCTGCTCGGCCACGCCTGCGGGCACAATCTCATCGCCTCGGCCGGCCTCGGCGCGGCCCTCGCCGTCCGGGCGGCGCTCGGCGGGATCGACGGGACACTGCTGGCCGTCGGGGCGCCGGCGGAGGAGCGCGGCGGCGGCAAGGTCACGGAGGTGGCGGCGGGCCTGTTCGAGGGGGTGGACGCGGCCCTGATGTTCCATCCCGGCGTCTACGACTGGGCCTGGGCGCCGCTCACGGCGAGCGCGCAGGTCCGGGTGGGTTTCCACGGACGAGCCGCGCACCCGACCGGCAGCCCGACGGAGGGCATCGACGCGCTGGGGGCGCTGATCCAGCTCTTCAACGCGCTGGGCGTCCTGCACAAGCGGCTGCCCCTCGGCTCGCACATCCAGGGCATCGTGACGGACGGGGGCCGGGCCACGAACATCGTCCCGGAGTACGCGGAGGGGATGTTCGGGCTGCGCGGGGGCACCACCACCGCGCTGGAGGAGCTGGTGGAGGAGCTGCGGAGCTGCGCCCAAGGCATCGCGCTGGCCACCCGGACCACCGTGGAGGTCACCGACGTGGGCGGGCGGTACGAGCACTTCCGGGACAACGACGTGCTCTCCGGCGTGTTCGCCGGGCATCTGGAGCGGGCGGGGATCCGGTTGTCGGAGCCCGAGGCGGGGGTGTACCTCGGGTCGTCCGACATCGGCAACGTCAGCACGCGGGTGCCCGCGATCCACCCGTTCGTCGCCATCATGGGCGCGGACGGGGCGGACCACACGCCGGAGTTCGCGGATGCGGCCGCCGGGCCGCGGGCCCGGCAGGTGATGCTGGCGGCGGCGGAGGCGCTGGCGTGCACGGCGGCGGACGTCCTGCTCCGCGGGGACCTGTCGGAGCGGGCCTGGGCCCGCCTGCGGGAGAAGGCCGCCGCCGGGCTCTGATGCCCGGGACCGCCCCGGGCAGCGCGGCCCGGCGAACGGCTCACCGGCCCCGGATTCCCGGCGCCGTGCCGGTCCCTGCCCGGGACCGACGGCCGCCCGGGTCAGTCCTCGACGGTCACGCGGACGCTCTTCACCTCGGTGTCCGCCGCGTCCGGGACGACCATCCCCGCCTCGACGCCGCTGCGCAGATACCGCAGCACCTCGGCGTTGAGCCTCTCGCCCGGCACCGCCGCCGGAATGCCGGGCGGGTAGGGCGTGAGCATCTCGGCGGTCACCCGGCCGGCGGCCTTCTCCCACGGCACCTGCTCCACGCGCCCGAAGAAGGCGTCGCGCGGGAGCATGACCTGCTCCAGACGCAGGTCGGCCGGGTCGGGGACCTCGACCGGGGTCGCGGGCCGCAGCTCCTCGGCGTGCGCGGCGACATCGCGCAAGGCGGCGACCAGGGCGCGGGCGCTGCGGCTGTCGTCGGCGTGGGTGAGCTGGGCGCTCGTACGGCGGTGGTCGGAGAGGTGCAGGTTGACGCGGTGGTGCTCGCGGATCCAGTCGGCGATCCGGTAGCCGGTGGTGCCGAGGCCGGTGATGTCGACGATGACCTGGAGGGGGTCGAGGTCGGCCGCGCGGCCGGGCCCGCAGAAGTCGTCGCGCCCGTGGACGTGCATGCCGTCGATCTCGGCGATCTGCGCCCGTACCGTCTTGGCCAGGGCGAGCGCGTCGTCGTACAGGCCGTGGCCGCGCTGGACCATCTGGCGGCGCCAGCCGTCGAGGGCGGCGTAGACGAGTACGGAGGGGCTGGTGGTGCCCAGGAGGTCCTCGCGGTTCTTGAGCACCTCCGGTGCGATCAGGTCGCCCTGGAGGTGGAAGACCGAGCCCTGTTCGAGGCCGGAGCCCATCTTGTGGACGGAGGTGACGCAGACGTCCGCGCCGGCGTCCATCGCCCAGGTCGGCAGGTCCGGGTGGAAGGGCAGGTGGGCGCCCCACGCCTCGTCGACGATGAGGGGCACGCCGTGGTCGTGGCACGTGTCGGCGATGGCGCGCAGGTCGGAGCAGGTGCCGTACGGCGTCGGCGTGGTCACGAGGGCGCCCCGGGCGTCGGGGTGCTCGGCGAACGCGGCGCGGAAGGCCTCGGCGGACGGCGGATGGGCGAGGTGCCGCTCCGGGTCCCACTGCGGGTCCACCCAGATCGGCACGATCCCGGCGAGGACCAGGCCGGAGACCACGGACTTGTGCGCGTCCCGTCCCACCAGCAACTTCTCGTGCGGTCCCGCGACGGACAGCATGGCGGCCTTGACCGACAGCGAGCTGCCGCAGGTCGAGAAGAAGGTGTGCTCCGCACCGACGGCGTCGGCCATCAGCTCCTGGGCCTTGGCCAGGATCCCCCGGGACGAGGCCCGGTCGTCCAGGCCGCTGGTGGCGAGCACGTCGGAGTGGAACACGCCGTCGCCGAGGATCGCGCGCACCCGGGGGTCCGCGCCGCGCCCCTGCTTGTGGCCGGGCGGTGTGAAGGGGGTCTGGTTCTCTGCGTGGTACGCGGCCAGCGCGTCGAGCACGGGTGCCTGTGAATGGTCCATGGGGCTGCGGGTTCCCTGCGTATCGGGGCAAAAACTCCGCTTGATGATCATGAACGGGTGCGGGGCGGGCGCCGGTGGCGGTCTCGCGAGGCATGCCCCACGATCAAACGGGAACCCGCGAAGCGGAGCGGATCGCCGGACGCCACCCCATACAGACGGCGTACGGGCGTCCGTTCCCCGTCTTCAAGGAGTTGTCGTGATTGATTCACAGCAGGTCGAGGAGGAGTGCGAGGCCTCCAGCGCGCCGGGGGCGGGCGCCATACGGCGGGTGGGTGTGACATGTGCGGTTTGAGCGGTGAGATCCGTTTCGACGACCGGCGCCCCGACGTGGCCGCCGTGGAGCGCATGACCGACCGCCTGGCGGCCCGCGGCCCGGACGGCCGGGGCATCTGGTCGCAGGGCCCGGTGGCCCTGGGGCACCGCCGTCTGAAGATCATCGACCTGTCGGAGCGCGGCGCACAGCCGATGACCGACACCGATGCCCGGCTGACGGGCGTCTTCAACGGGTGCGTGTACAACTACCGGGAGCTGCGGCGCGAGCTGCAGGGCCTCGGCCACCGGTTCTTCTCCACCTCGGACACCGAGGTGATCCTCAAGGCGTACCACCAGTGGGGTACGGACTGTGTCGACCACCTCATCGGGATGTTCGTCTTCGTCATCGTGGAGAACGACAGCGGCCGCGTGGTGCTGGCCCGCGACCGGCTGGGCATCAAGCCGCTGTACCTGACGCACGGCCCCGGCCGGATGCGGTTCGCCTCCACCCTGCCCGCGCTGCTCGCCGGCGGCGGCGTCGACACCTCGCTGGACCCGGTCGCGCTGCACCAGTACCTGAGCTGGCACGCCACGGTGGCGGCCCCGCGGACCGTCCTCAACGGCGTGCGCAAGCTGCCGCCCGCCACGGTCCGCGTGGTGGAGCCGGACGGCTCCTACCGGGACCGGTGCTACTGGCAGCCGTCGTACACCCGCCGTCCCGAGGATGCGGGCATGGACGCGCACGACTGGCGGGACGCGGTCCTGGACGGGCTGCGGAAGGCGGTGCGCCGCCGGATGGTCGCCGACGTGCCGGTCGGCGTGCTGCTCTCCGGCGGGCTCGACTCGTCCCTGATCGTGGCCCTGCTCGCGGAGGAGGGCCAGCGGGACCTGGCGACGTTCAGCGTGGGCTTCGAGTCGGAGGGTGGCGAGGAGGGTGACGAGTTCGCGTACTCGGACCTGATCGCACGGCGCTACGACACCGAGCATCACCAGCTGATGGTGCCCTCCGACCGGGTGTCGACAGCCCTGGACGGGGCGGTCCGGGCCATGAGCGAGCCGATGATCAGCCATGACGTGGTCGCCTTCCACCTGCTGTCGGAGCTGGTCTCCAAGGAGGTCAGCGTCGTCCAGAGCGGCCAGGGCGCCGACGAGGTCTTCGCCGGCTACCACTGGTATCCGGCGATGGCCGCCGTCGAGCGGGAGCGCGAGCCGGAGACGTACGCCGAGGTGTACTTCGACCGGCCGCACTCCGACTTCGCCCGGATCCTCCAGCCGCACCTGCTGACCGGCCAGGACGAGTCCGGCCGGTTCGTCCGCGACCACATGGCGGCGCCGGGCGCCGAGACCGCGCTCGACGCGGCGCTGCGGCTCGACACCCACGTGATGCTGGTCGACGACCCGGTCAAGCGCGTGGACAACATGACCATGGACTGGGGCCTGGAGGCCCGGACGCCGTTCCTCGACCATGAACTGGTTGAGCTGGCCGCGGCCTGCCCGCCGGAGCTGAAGCTGGCCCAGGGCGGCAAGGGCGTCGTCAAGGACGCGGGCCGCGCGCTGCTGCCCCGGAAGGTCGTCGACCGGCCCAAGGGCTACTTCCCGGTGCCGGCGATCCGCCACATGGCGGGGCCCGTCCTCGAACGGGTGCGGCACGCGCTCTCCGCACCCGAGGCCCGGGCGCGCGGTGTCTTCCGCGACGAGTACGTCGCCGAACTCCTCGCCGCCCCCGACCACCACCGGACGAAGCGAGGGGCGAACGCCCTGTGGCACGTAGCGTTGTTGGAGATATGGCTGCAGACACACGGGATCAACTGACCGGAGTCACGTCGGCGGCACCGGTGACGGTGCCGCTGGCCGATGCCGCGGGCCTGCGCGACACGCCCCAGCCGCTGATCGCGCACGGCTGCTGGTACCCGTCGGCGGACCCGACGGGCGAGCAGGTGGCGTTCATCTGCGACCGGACGGGCGTGCCCCAGCTGTGGACCGGGCCGGTGGACGGCTCCGAGATCCATCTGCTGGACGCGGACCCCGACCCGGTCACGGAGGTGGCCTGGTCCCCCGACGGGCGGTGGATCGCCTACACGGTCGCCCCCGGCGGCGGTGAGCTCACCCGCGTCCTGTGCGTACGCCCGGACGGCACCGGCCGCCGGATCGTGGCCGGCGCGGACTCCGGCACCTCGGCGTACCTGGGCTGCTGGACGCGCGACGGGTCCGCCGTGGCGGTCACCGTCGCCGAGCCACCGCCGTCCCCACCGGGCCACACGGCCCGCCCGGCCGCCCGGCAGACCGCCCGGCAGGACACGGCCGCCGCGCCGGACCACGAGGTCGTCTTCGCCGACCTGCCCGCCGGGTGGGCGGACCGCGACGGCCCGGCCACCCTGCTCGGCGGCGCCCGCCGGGGCGACGTCGGCCCGTCGGGTACGCCTCGGGACCGGCCGCGCCCGGCGGCCGGCCTGACCGACCCCGGCGGTCTCGGCGCGCCGGGCACGTTCACCCCGGTGAGCGGTGACGGCGCGGCGGACGGGATGCCCTCGGGCGCGATCGACGGAGCCCCCTGGCACGTGAACGGCGAGGGAGCGGCGGCGGGCCCGGACGACGGCTCGGCCGGCGGCCCGGACGGCAGCGCCCGGGACCGGCTCACCGCGTACCTGGTCGATCCCGACGGTCTCCGGTCGCCCGTGCTCGTCGCCGCCGAGTCGGGGGCGGCCACACTGCGGGTGTGCGACGTCAGCCAGGACGAGCGGTTCGCGCTGGTACGGCGGGGACCGCGGGGCCGCCGGGAGGCGGTGGTCGTGCGCACCGCCGACCTCGTCACCGGCTCCGTCCTGCGGGTCGGCGACGGCGACCCGTGGATCGGCCGGTTCTCCCCGGACGGGCGCACGCTGTGGCTGCGCAGCGACCACGAACGACGGTTCGCCGCCCTGCTCGCCGCGGGGCTCGACGAGGACGGCGGGCGCCTCGGCCTGTCCGTGCTGGCCGAGCGCGAGGAGAGCGACCTGGAGCTGCTGGCGTTCGCCGAGGACGGCCGGACGGCCGCCCTGGCGTGGAACGTGCAGGGCGCAAGCGAGCTGCAGACCCTCGGCCTCCCGGCCGGTGGGCCCGCGCCCAGCGGCGCCGCCACCGGGACGACGCCGCCCCGTGACGTACCGCTGCCGCACGAGGTCGTCACCCGCATCACCCGGGCCGGGCCCGGCGGCATGGTCCTCGCGGTGGCGGGTTCCCAGCGCCGCCCGGGAGTGTGGTGGGTGTCCTCCCGCGCCCTGACGACGCGCACCCCGTGGTCCTCCCGGGACGAGGACGCCGTCCCGCCCGGCAGGCCGCCCGTGCGGCCCGTACCGCTGCGGCCGGTGGCACGCGACGGACTGCACCTGGGCGGCTGGTACTACCGGGCGCCAGGCCGCGCCGCCGGCCGGCCCGCCCCGTGCGTGATCCATCTCCACGGCGGTCCGGAGGAACAGGAACGGCCGGTCTTCGACCCCCTGTACCACGAGCTCCTCGGCCGGGGTCTCGACGTCTTCGCCCCCGACGTGCGCGGCTCCTCCGGCTGGGGCCGGGAGTTCGTGGACGCCGACCTCGGTACGGGACGGTTCGCGGCGATCGACGACGTCGCCGACTGCGCCGCGCACGCGGTCCTGACCGGGCGCGCCGACCCGACGCGGCTCGCGGTGATGGGGCGCTCGTACGGCGGCTATCTGACCCTGGCGTCCCTCGTGTGGCATCCGGAGCTGTTCCGTACCGGCGTCGCCGTCTGCGGGATGTCGGACTTCGCGACCTTCTTCGCGGAGACCGAGCCGTGGATCGCCGAGTCGGCGGCGCACAAGTACGGCCATCCGGTGCGCGACCGGGAACTGTTGCGCTCGCTCTCCCCGATGAGCCGCGTCGACGCGCTGCGCGTGCCGCTGCTGGCGGTGCACGGGGAGCACGACACCAACGTGCCGCCGGGCGAGTCGGAGCAGATGGTGCGGGCGGCCCGGGAACGGGGTCTGCAGGCCGAGCTGCTCACGCTGCTCGACGAGGGCCACGACTTCCGGCGTGCGGACAACCGGCGCCTGTTCCGCCGTACCACCGCGGACTGGATGGAGCGCCACCTCGGCGCCTGAGCGGCGGCGGTACGGCGCCGACGGAAGGAACCGGCCGCGGGCGGCGCCCCGGCCCGGCCCAGTCGGGGGTGGTGTCGGACGGTGCGGGCCGCGGTCGGGGCGGCTCCGGGCGGCCCGGCCCGGTGCGAGGGCGCTCCCGGCGGGCCCGGACCCGTGCAGGGCTGCTCCCGGCGGGCCCGGCCCCGTGCAGGGCTGCTCCCGGCGGGCCCGGCCCCGTGGGGGCGTGTACGGCGCCTGACCAGGCCCGCGGTGGGTCCGTCCGGCCGAATCCTTCCGCCGATACGGGGTACCGGAGGGACATGATCACCATTGGGGTCGAGGAAGAGTACTTGCTGCTCGATCCGGACACGTGCCTGCCCGTGCCGCTCGCGGACGAGGTGCGGGCGGCGGCCGGACTGGAGCCGATCGTCGAGGACGCCGAGGTCCAGTCGGAGCTGCTGCAGGCCCAGGTCGAGGTCGCCACGCCCGTCTGCGCGGATCTGGGCGAGGTGGGCGGCCATCTGCTGCGGCTGCGGCACGCGCTCGGTACGGCGGCGGAGCGCAGCGGCTGCCGCCTGGCGGCCTGCGCGACCGCTCCGTACCGGGAGACGGCGCCGGTCCCGGTCACCCGCAAGGCCCGTTATCTGGCGATGTCCTCCCAGGCGCCGCAGCTCGTGGCCGAGCAGCTCGTCAACGGGATGCACGTCCACGCGGCCGTGCCGGACCGGGAGATGGGCGTCGCCGTCTTGAGCCGGATCCGGGTCTGGCTGCCCGTCCTGGTGGCGATGTCCGCGAACTCGCCGCTGTGGGACGGCAACGACACCGGATTCGCGAGCTGGCGCACGGTGGTCTTCGGCCGCTGGCCGGTCAGCGGTCCCCCGCCCCTCTTCACCTCGCTCGAGGACCACGAGACGCGCGTCCGCTCGTTGGTGGACACCGGCATCATCACCGACACCGGCCAGCTGTACTGGCAGGCCCGCCTCTCCGACAAGTACCCGACGGTCGAGGTGCGCTGCGCCGATGTGCAGCTGCGCGCCGACGCGGCGGTCATGTTCGCCGGTCTCGTCCGCGCGATGACCGCGACCGCGATCCGCGAGGAGAAGGCCGGAGCGCCGCTCCCCCAGTGCACCCCCGAGCTGCTGCAGGCGGCCAACTGGCACGCCGCGCGGCACGGCCTGAGCGGTCTGCTGGTCGACCCCACCGGGCGGACGCGCCGGGCGGGCGACGTGCTCGTCATGCTCCTCGATCACCTCACCCCCGCTCTCGACGAGGCCGGGGACACCCGCGAGGTGACTTCGCTGGTGCACCGGCTGCTCCAGGAGGGCACCCCCGCGGACCGTCAACGCCGCGCGCTGGCCGAGGGCGGACCGGCGGCCCTCGCGGAGCTGATCACCAGCGAGACCGTCGCTCCCTGACGCGGTGATGCCCGGCCCCGGGGGCCCGGCGCCCCCGCTCAGGGGGCGTGCGGCCCCGCGTCCGCCGCCGGAGCGGCGCCGCCGTGGCGTACTCGTCCGCACCGACGTCACGGCTGCCGCCCCAGCGCGTGGCCGTCGACGTCCTCGGCGACGGCTGGGCTCCCCAGCGTCGCCGCGCCGATCGCCGGGCTGGCCACTGGGTGCCGTAAGGAAGGTCCCCCTGCCTCCTAGGACCTGGGTGGCAGCCGGTGCAGGGTGACCTCGCCCAGTGTGCCGTCGGAGACGGTCAGCGTCATGTACGTGCAGAAGGGCTGGCGCCTGCGGTCGGTCGGGGAGCCGGGGTTCAGCAGGCGCGGTCCGCCCGGGGCCGTCGAGTCCCACGGGATGTGGCTGTGCCCGAAGACCAGGACGTCCAGGTCGGGGAAGCGCCGGGCGCAGCGCTGTTCGCGCCCGGCGGCGGCGCCCGTCTCGTGGACGACACCGAACCGCAGCCCGCCCAGCTCGGCGCGCGCGACCTCGGGGAGCCTGCGCCGAAGCGCCGGACCGTCGTTGTTGCCGTACACCCCGATCAGCCGCCGGGCCCGGGCCTCCAGCAGGTCGACGGTGGCCTCGTCGATCCAGTCCCCGGCGTGGAGGACGGCATCGGCCTCGTCGATGCCCGCCAGGAGGGCCTCGGGCAGGCGCTTGGCGCGGACCGGCAGGTGCGTGTCGGAGGTGAGCAGCAGCCGCATGGGTTCACCGTAGGGGGCGGGGGTCGCCCCAGCTCGGCCGACGTGCGGAGCTAGGGCGTGTCCGGAAAGTAGCGCCGTCTGCCCGCAGGGCAGGGCCCGCGGCGTCTGGTGCGTGCGATCGCAAGGCGAAGGGTCGCCCTCGTACTGGACGTACTCGGGTGATCCCGACAACGCAGCGTGGGGGCACCTCCCGTGCCCGAAGGGCTACGGGGGAGCTCGTGCCAGGCGTCGCGGGCCAGGCGGGACTTTCCGGACACGACCTAGGGGGTGTCCCGTGTGCCCTGCGCCGACCGGAGTAAGCCTGATGCGTCCGGGGACGTACGGATCCACAGTGGACCCATGAGCAGCCACCGTCCCGTCGTCGTCCATCCGCCCTCCGGAACCGGCGGCCGCCGCGTCCACGCGGACGGGCGGATCCTCGGCCTGGCGGAGAGCGTGGCCGACGTGGCGGACCTGCTGGCCGCGATCGGCCTCGAACTCGGGCCGGACGAGGTCGCCGACTCCCCGATGATCGAATGGCGGGGCGGCGGCCCGGCGGTCTGGGCCGAATCCCCTCCGTGAGCCCACGCGTGCCGCTGACCGGGGGCCGTGGCGGCGGTCGGTGACGGCCGGTCAGGGACGCGGGGCGGGGGTGGGGGTGCGGGGGTCGCGGCCGGTCAGGGCGAGGAGGGTCGCGAACTCCGAGGCGCCCGGCGGGACCGGGTACGGCTCGCCGAAGACCCCGTTCTCGCGGCCCATGGGCGCCATCTCCCGTACCAGACCGACCAGTTCGCGCACCGCGTGCTCGTCGGGGGTGAACGGCTGCCCGCTCGCCCGGGCGAGGTCCCACGCGTGGACCGTCAGGTCGATCAGCGCCAGGCTGCCCACCGTCCTGGCCGGCAGCCCCATCGCGCCGCTCGTGCCCTCCTCGGCACCGGGCGCGGACCACGCATGCGCCAGGCGGGCGGTCTCGTCGGTGAAGCGGTCGCGCCAGTCGGGCCCGTGCGTGCCGACGTAGTCGGGGGTGGTGGAGAAGTCCGGGGTCTCCTTGGCGGCGAGGGCCCGGAAGTTGACGACGACCTGAAAGAGGTGGTTGAGGAGGTCGCGGACGGTGAACAGGTCGCAGGGCGTGGGGTCGTCGAGCCCCTCGTCCCGCAGGCCGCGCACCACGGGGTCGGCGGCGCGGGCGGCGGCCCCGAGCAGGGCGCCGATGCCGAGCGGGGCGGCCGGCGGGAGGGGCGACGGCGCGGGGTGGTGCGGTGACGGGTGGTGCGAGCCGGGCACCTGGTCAGTGGTGTTGTCCATGGGGGCACCGTACGAGCGCGCCCCGCGCCGCGGCTTGAAGAAACGCGACATAGGATCGCCGCCATGGCGGGACCGAGGCGGGACACGCGGGGCATCGTGGACGCCTCCGCGTTGATGACGCGGGTCCGGTTCCGGCGCGTCGAGCCCGCGCCGCCGCTGCGGCCGTACGTGGAGCACTACTGGCTGGTCGACTGGGCGCTGGACGCGCCGTACGTCACGCGGGTGGTGCCGCACCCGTCGGTCAACCTCGTCTTCCAGCGCGACGGCGCCCGCGCGGCCGGGGCCGTCGTGTCCGGCGTCGGTCGGGAGCTGTTCACCCGCGAGCTGGCGGGGACCGGGCGGGTGTGCGGGGTGCAGTTCCGTCCGGGCGGGTTCC
This sequence comes from Streptomyces sp. NPDC048353, assembly GCF_055587165.1. Lineage (NCBI taxonomy): Bacteria > Bacillati > Actinomycetota > Actinomycetes > Kitasatosporales > Streptomycetaceae > Streptomyces > Streptomyces sp. NPDC048353. The sequence continues at coordinate 413,843 of NZ_JBVJGU010000006.1, forward strand.
GTGGCTTCGCTCCCGCCCTGCCGGTGTCGCACTGGACCGGCCGGCAGGTGCCGCCCGCCGAGGTCTTCGGCCGCGACCTCGCGCCGGAGGTCGACGCCGTCCTCGGCCCGGAGCGGGAGGAGACGCGGGTGGCCGCCCTGGACGCGTTCCTGCTCGGGCTCGGCCCGGAACCGGACCCGCGCGTGGAGACGGCGATGGCGCTGGCCGACCGGATCCGACGGGACCGCACCGTACGGCGGGTCGACGCGGTCGCCCGCGCCGAGGGGCTGACCGTCCGCTCCCTGCAACGGCTCTTCGCCGCGTACGTGGGGGTGAGCCCGAAGTGGGTGATCCTGCGCTACCGCGTCCACGAGGCGCTGGAGCGCGCCGCCGCCGCTCCGGGTCGGGCGGTGGACTGGGCCGCGCTCGCCGCCGAGCTGGGCTACAGCGACCAGGCCCACCTCGTCCGGGACGTCACAGCGACGGTGGGCGTGCCGCCCACGACGCTCACCCGCTGACGCGCGGGAGGCGCGGGCGGCGCGGGCGGGCTCCGGCGGCAGGGGCGACGGCGCCGGGTGGACGGGGAAGGAAAAGCCCGCCGTACGAGGAGTGGGCTCCCGGAAGCGGGGCATCCGCCTGACAGGCCCCGCCGCGTACCCCCCCGTCGCGGCGGGGTCTCCGCGTGGTCGGACACCCGGGTCGGGCCCGCGCGAGACGGGACCCGCCCCAGAACGTAAGGGGCCCCACCAGGCCGGGGGGGGTGACCGGTGGGGCCGACGAGCCCGTATGACGGGGGGAGACACAGGGGCTCGTGAGGGGAGTGTGGCACGCCCGGGCCCCTGACGGACACCGAAACGCCGTCTTCCGGGGTCGTCCGTCCGAGAATCATGCTGACGGATCAACGTCGCCCCGGGCGAAGCTCCGGCGATCGGCGCCCATGGAAGCTGAGCTTCCTGTTCCGCACCTCTCACGCCGGTCCTCCCGGAGCCCCGCCCGCCAGGCCTCTCTGTTCTCGCCGACCACACACAATTCGCTCACTTGTTCGTTTCCAGGGGTACGCTTGACCCATGCACGCACACCTCCAGGCCTCGCTGTTCGACCAGGGCGACGACATGCGGCTCGGACCGCTGCGCGGGCTCGAGCGGCGGCATCTGGGGAGCGGCGCCTGGATCGACCTGCTGCCCGGCTGGCTGACCGGGGCCGACGCGCTGTTCGAGGAGCTGGCAGCCGGAGTCCCCTGGCGGGCCGAGCGGCGGCAGATGTACGAACGCGAGGTCGACGTGCCCCGACTCCTCGCCCACTACCGGGAGGGCGACCCGCTGCCGCATCCGCTCCTGGAAGAGGCGCGGTCCGCTCTCTCCTCGCACTACGCCCCGGAACTGGGCGAGCCCTTCGTCACCGCCGGCCTCTGTCTCTACCGCGACGGCCGCGACAGCGTCGCCTGGCACGGGGACCGCACCGGCCGCTCCGCCACCCAGGACACCATGGTCGCCATCCTCTCGGTGGGCGATCCGCGCGACCTGGCGCTGCGCCCGCGAGGCGGCGGCGCGGCCGCCCTGCGCCTGGCGCTGGGCCATGGGGACCTGGTGGTGATGGGCGGCTCCTGCCAGCGCACCTGGGAGCACGCCATACCCAAGTCCGGGCGCGCGGTCGGCCCTCGGATCAGCGTCCAGTTCCGCACGCGCGGCGTCTCCTGACACTTCCGCCGAACCTCCCCCGCTGCCCTCGCCGGCCGTCGTCCGTGACCGGCCGCGGTCAGAGCATGCGGCGCAGCAGTCGGTCCCGGTCGACGAACTGGTGCTTGAGGACCAGCCCGACGTGCAGGCCCAGGGCGACGAAGAACGCGATGTGCGCGGCGACGTGGAGGGGGAGGACGTCGTCGTCGCCGGCCACGAGCAGGGCCAGTCCGCTGGCGGGGACCAGGAAGGTGAGCCAGTAGAGTGCGCTCTCGGTCCGATGGGCCAGTCGCCGCTCCGCCGTGGAGAGCGTCGGCGCCCACGGCGGCAGTGGCAGAACTCGCCGGCAGACGAGCCGGGCGACACCGAGCGCGATGATCGTGACGCCCAGGACGACGTGGGTGGTCAGCAGGGCATCGTCCCCGAACGGATCGTAACGGTCGTCACCTCCCCGCCCCCGCCCTCGCCCCGAGTCGCCGCCCCTTCCCCGGCCGCGCCCGCGGCCGTGCCCCGACCCCTCGGAGGCGAGGAGGTAGCCCACGGCGAACTGCGCGGCGAACGCGACGACCACGCTCCAGTGGAGCACCTTGGTGAGGGGCCGGTACCCGGCGCTGCTGGCCATGGGCCCAGTGTGCCGACGCCCTGCCCCTCCAGCGTCCTTACCGGCTGGTAACGTCCCGTCCGTCGTCCCCCGGTCGGCCTACCGCTCCCGCCTCCCCGCCCCCTCCCGTGAAGGAATCCGATGCCCCGGTCTTCCCGCTCCGCCCGTCCGGCCCGCTCCGCCCTCCTGCTCGCCGGCCTGCTGGCCTCGGCGGGCGTCGCCCACTTCGCCGCGCCGAAGCGGTTCGATGCCACCGTGCCGCGGGCCCTTCCCGGCAGCCCGCGGACCTGGACCCTGGCCAGCGGTGTGGCCGAGCTCGCGCTCGCCGCCGGTCTCGCGGTGCCCGCGACCCGCCAGGTGAGCGCCCGGGCCACCGCCGTGTTCTTCGCCGGTGTCTTCCCGGCGAACGTCAAGATGGCGTACGACTACCGGAACCGCTCGCCGCGCGCGAAGGCCCTCGCGTACGGCCGGCTGCCGCTCCAGGTGCCGCTGATCCTGTGGGCTCGCCACGCCGGCCGCACCGGCCGCACCGAGGGCTGACGGGGCCTCCGGGCTCCCGGGCCCGCCCCCGGCCGTCGGTCAGGAGAGCCGGACGGGGGCGGTGAGCGACCAGCCGAAGCCTTCCGCCCCGCCGCTCGCCCGATCGGTCAGCGCGGAGAGGAAGTCGGCCGCGTCGAAGAGCGCGCCCGCCGGCGCGACACCTCCCGGCCCGGGCCGGCCCTCCGCGCTCCCGCCCCCGACGCTCCCGTTGCCGAGGGTCCTGCCGTCGAGGATCCGAGCCACCGCCTCCACCGCCAGGGGCGCGCTGATCGCATAGATGTCCCTGCCCCGGGCCACGGCGCGCCGCTCCCGGCCACCGAAGCGCACGACGGCCTCCACGAGGAACGTCTGGTCGGAGCGGCCGCGCTCGTCGACGGCCGCCGGGGGCGCGGTGTCGGGCGAGGTCAGGTCCTCGACCGCCGCGGCGCTCATGACCGTCCGCATCTCCGGGACGTCCACGTGGCGCGGGACGGTCACGCTGTCCGCCATCGTGAACTCCCCCACCACGTCCCGGTCGCCGACCGGCGCGGGGAACGACCAGCGGGACAGGGGCGGTTCGCCGGTGCGGTACTCGAGGCTTCCGTTCGTGTGGAGGCGACGGCGGCCGTTCCGGCGTTCGCGGGAGACTCGGCCCGCCGCCCGTGTGCCGGCCGTCGGACGCCAGCTGCTCAGGGCGTACGCGGTCACCACCTCGTCCGCCTCCCGCCGGTCGCCCAGGGCCGCGGAGACGAGGAGGTCGCCGAGACCTCCGTAGAACGCCATCGCCGGGACGATCGGGGTCCCGGCCTCCCGGGCCCGGTCGTCGAACCGCGCGAACGTGTCGGCGACGGCCTCCAGCTCCGCCGCCACGTCCACGTACGGGACGCCGACGCGCAGCGCGGCCCCGATCACCGGGGCGGCCGTCGAGGCGAACGGCCCGGCGCAGTTGATCACGGCGGCGGCGCCCGCGAGTGCGCGGTCGAGCGCGGCGGCGTCGTCGACGGCCGCCGGCCGTACGTCGAGGCCGCCGTGTTCCTCCGACAGCGTCCGGAGCCGTGCGGCGTCGCGGCCGGAGAGGACGGGCGTCCAGGCGCGCCGCAGCAGCTCGGCCACGACGAAGCGCCCCGTGTGTCCGTACGCGCCGTAGACCAGGACCGTACGGGCCGGACGGTGCGAACGGTCCGTTCGGTCGGTGTCGGCGGTGTCGGCGGGGAGGTGTCGTACCGGTGTGTCGTTCATGTCCGCCATCCTGTCCGCGCGCCGCCGGCGGGCGTGAGTGGCAGCAGTGCCACGGCTCGTACACTTTCGGACATGAGAGGTGTCGCGCTGGCCGTCAGCGAGGGCGTCCCGCACTTCGAACTCGCCGCCGCCTGCGACGTCTTCGGGGTCGACCGGTCCGACCTCGTCGATCCCTGGTACGACTTCACGGTCTGCGGTCCCGCGTCCGTGGGGGTGGGCGGCCGTTTCCGGCTCGAACCCGACCAGGGGCTCGACGGGCTGCTCCGCGCGGACACCGTGATCGTGCCGGCGTGCGCGGACCCGGCCGAGGAGCCGCCCGCCGACCTGGTGGACGCCGTGCGGGCCGCGCACGAGGCCGGGGCGCGGGTGGCGTCGCTGTGCACGGGCGCGTTCGTGCTGGCCGCCGCAGGTCTGCTCGACGGGCGGCGGGCCACGACGCACTGGTGGCACGCGGCGGCGCTGGCCGCCCGCCACCCGCGGGTGCGGGTCGACCCGGACGTGCTCTACGTCGACGACGGCCGGGTGCTGACCTCGGCGGGCAAGGCCGCGGCGATGGACCTGTGCCTCCACCTGGTCCGGCTCGACCACGGTTCGGCCGTGGCCAACGCGGTCGCGCGCCGTCTCGTCGTCCCGCCCCACCGGGCCGGCGGGCAGGCCCAGTTCGTCGCCACGCCCGTTCCGGAGCCCCGTGGCCACTCCCTCGACGCGCTGTTCGCCTGGGCGTTGGCGCGGCTCGACCGGCCGCTGACGGTGGAGGACCTGGCCCGCCGGGCGGGCATGAGCTCGCGGAACCTCGTGCGCCATTTCCACGCCGTCACCGGCACGACTCCGCTGCGCTGGCTCTCCTCCCAGCGGATCCACCGGGCGCAGGAGCTCCTGGAGACGACCGACGACAGCGTCGACCGGATCGCGGCGGCCACCGGCATGGGCACCGCGACCACGCTGCGCCGCCACTTCCACCGCACGCTCGGTGTCCCGCCGGACGCCTATCGCCGCACCTTCCGCAGCGCCCGGGCCACTCGGGCGCGGTGATGTCCGAGCGCACGGACGGACGGCGGGACGGACGGACGACGGGACTGCCGGACGACGGGACTGCTGGACGGCCGAACGACGGGGACGAAGGGGGCGACGACCCCCTCCCGCCCTGCCCAATCGCGCACTCGGGCGTTTCTTCCGGGGCCACGCCACGGCGGTCCGGGGCGGCGGGCCCCCGAGGCGGGAAGGTGGGCGGATGCGCGCGAGCACACAGGCCCCCCGCACGGCGGGCGAAGGGCCATGACGTCGTCCGGTAAGCCCGACCTGTCGACGGACACCGACCCCGGTGAGCGGCGGCCGTCGCCCTGGCTGCGCCTGCTGCCGGGCATCTCGCCCGAGCGGCGCGGCTTCGTCCTGGCCTGGTGGGGCTTCGCCCTCACCTTCGGCGGGATGCGCCTGCTCACCTGGCTGATCCACGTCGACATGGCCGGGTTCGGCGATGTCGAGGCCGGCGGGATCCACCTCCACCACTACGTCTGGGGGATCCTGCTCCTCGCGGTCGTCGGCGGGGCCTCCCTCGCCGACCGTTCCGCACGCGCGCGTGCCTGGATGGGACTCGCGTACGGAGTGGGACTGGCCCTGATCGTCGACGAGGCGGCGCTCCTCATCAGCCTGGAGGACGTGTACTGGGACACCGAGGGCGGTGTCAGCATCGCCCTGGCCATCGCGGTGATCGCCGTCGCGGGGAGCGGCCTGGCGGCGACCCGAGGCCGCCGCGCCCCGCGTTCTCGTACGGGCGACCGATCCTGATATGTCCGATCGGCCACGGCGGCCCGCTGCGCCCACCGTTCAGGTGTAAGGGATCTCCCACCAGGCGTCCGCGACGTGAGAACGAGAACTCCGGGGGCAGAAGGAACGGCGACTCAGGGAGGAGATTGCCGTGGACGGTGACGTGTGGGGGCTGGGGGGCGTCCTGGCGGAGGCGGAGGACGCCTCGCCGGTCGAGTCCGTCGATGTCGTGGCGCGTAACCTGCAGAAGCGGTTCGGGGCGACGTGCGTGTCGTTCCTGTTCCTCGACCTGATCGGGGAGGAGCTGGTCCGGCTCACCACCGTCGACGGGGCGGAGAGCGGGCGCAGGGCGACACGCATCGGCCTGCGGGGCAGCGTGTACGAGAAGGTGCTGCGCTCCCAGCGTCTCCATGTGGAACCGGACGGGGACGACGGCCATCTGGTGATCTCGCCGGTCACCAACCGCGGCGACTGCGTCGGCGTCCTGGAGCTGACGCTGCCGCGGGCCGACGACCCGGTGCTCCGGCAGGTGAGCGACGCCGCGCACGCGTTGGCGTACATCATCGTCACCGACCGGCGGTTCACCGACCTCTACCACTGCGGCCGGCGGACCACGCCCACCAGCCTGGCGGCCGAGATCCAGCACCAGTTGCTGCCGTCGGCCGCGTGCTGCGAGGCCGCGCAGTTCGCCGTCGCCGGCGGGCTCGTGCCGGCCGACGACATCGGTGGCGACACCTACGACTACGCCCTGGACCAGGACACGCTGCACGTCTCGATCACGGACGCCATGGGTCACGACACCGAGTCGGCGCTGTTGGCGACCCTGTTGCTCGGCGCGTTGCGCGGGGCGAGACGCGTCGGCTGCGACATCGCGGAGCAGGCCCGTCGCGCACACCGGGCGCTGCTGCATCACGACCGTGGCATCGCCACCGGGCAGTTGCTGCGCATCCGCCTCGACATCGGAAGCGTCCAGCTGGTCAACGCCGGTCATCCGCGGCCCCTGCGCCTTCGGGACGGCGTCGTGGAGGAGTTGCCGGTCTTCGCCAATCTGCCCTTCGGGGTCACCTCACCCGTCGACTACCGCGTCCAGGAGGTGGACCTGCGCCCGGGCGACCGGCTGATCATGATGACCGACGGCATGCAGGACCGCGCCGCCGCCGATGTCGACCTCGCCGCCCTCGTCCGCGAGAGCGCCGACTTCCACCCGCGCGAGACCGTCCGGGCCCTGGTCACCGCCGTCCGCGAGGCCACCAGGGGCCATCTGCAGGACGACGCGACGGTGCTCTGCCTCGACTGGTACGGCACGCACCGCACCAGCCGTCACACCGAGGCCGACGAGGCCGACGCCGCGATCCGGGACCTGCCACCCGGGGCGTGACAGGGGCCCCGTCGGCGCCCCTGCTCCCCTTCTCGCACGCCACGTCATTCCACCTCACTCGATCCGGGTGTCACCGAGGGCCTCCAGCACCTGCCGGAGGCCCTCGCCGGTCGTCTCCACCAGGTCGCGGTCCACATCGGCGAGGAGCCGCGCGTAGGTGGCGAGATGGTCGGCGAAGGCGGCCCTGGTGACCTCGTGCCCGTGCTCGGTGAGGCGGATCCTGATGGTGCGCCGGTCCTCCCCGTCGCGTACCCGCTCGACCAGGCCCTTGGCCTCCATCCTGTCGATGCGGTTGGTGATCGCGCCGGACGTCACCATGGAGGCCTTGAGGAAGGCTCCGGCGGTGAGGGCGTACGGCGGCCCCGAGCGCTGCAGCGTGGTCAGTACGTCGAACTCGCCGTACTCCACGCCGTGCGCGGCGGCCGCGGCCTTGGCGGACTTGTCGACCACCCGGGCCAGCCGCTGGATCCGCGCGAACAGCTGCACGGGCCACAGGTCGTCCGCCACGTCGGGGCGCTCCTCGATCCACTGACCGATGATCGCGTCCACAGCATCGCTCATCGCCGCACTCCTCTCCATGTTCATCTTCTCAACGTTAAGACACTTGACGCTGAGAGAGTCGGGCTGCTTTTATTTCAACGTTGAGATTATCAAGGCTGAACGACAGGAGCATCCCATGTCCGAGCTCGCCCTCCACCCCGTCGCCCAGGACCTCCTCTTCCGCGAGGCCCGTACCGCGAACACCTTCACCGACGAGCCGGTGACGGACGAGCAGCTCCGGGCGGTGTACGACCTCGTCAAGTACGCCCCGACCGCCTACAACCAGTCTCCGCTGCGGATCGTCCTGGTCCGCTCGGACGAGGCGCGCGAGCGGCTGCTGACCCACATGGCCGAGGGCAACCGGCCGAAGACCGCCGCCGCGCCGCTGGTCGCGATCCTCGCCGCCGACAACGAGTTCCACCAGGAACTCCCCGCGCTGCTCCCGCACTTTCCGCGGGCCAAGGACCTGCTCTTCGCCGACCGGCCGGTCCGCGAGGAGTCCGCCCTGCTCAACGCGACGCTCCAGGCGGCCTACTTCATCCTCGGCGTGCGCGCGGCGGGGCTGGCGGCGGGGCCGATGACCGGGTTCGACTTCCCGGGCGTCCGGAAGGAGTTCCTGGACGACGACCACACCCCGCTGATGATCGTGAACATCGGCCGGCCGGGCGAGAACGCCTGGTACCCGCGCTCGCCGCGACTCGCGTACGACGAGGTCGTCACGACCCTCTGACCGCCCCGCACCGCGCCGGACAGCACTGCACCGCACCGGACCTCACCGCGGCCGGCCCGGGCCGTCCGCGCCACCCTCGTCCCACCCCGTTCGTACCGTCCGCCCCGGCCGCTCCCGGCCCGCCCCCCGGAGTCCACCGTGCCCCTGCTCGACCGCGCCCCCTCCCCCGCCCCCGCCACCGGGACCGCTCGGAATACCCGGCACGTGCCCGCCGTATGGCTGGCGTTACTGGCCACTCCACTGGCCGCGAGTGCCAACAGTCCGGTCCTGATCCTTCCGGACATGGCGGACGCCTTCGGTGTCCCTACCCCCACGGCGACCTGGCTCGTCACGGTGTTCGCCTGGGCCGTCGCGGTCGGCACCCCGCTGATGGCGGGCCTGTTGCGCCGCCGCGGCCTGGGCGCCGCGCTCCGGCTGAGCGCGGTGCTGATCGCGGCGGGCACGGTGGTCGTCGCCGTGGCGCCGTGGCTGCCGCTGGCCATGGCGGGCCGGGCGGCCCAGGCGATGGGCGGCGCCGGTCTGGTCACGGCGGCGATGAGCCTGGCGGGGTCGGTCCGCCGGATGGGCGTGATCACGGCGGGCTTCGGGACGCTCGGCGCGGTCGGGCCGCTCCTCGGCTCGTCACTCGCGGGCGCGGCGTCCTGGCGGGTCTCCCTCGCCGTCGGAGCGGTCGCCCTCCTCGCCCTGCCGGCGGTCATGCGCCGCGCCGACCTGTCCGCACCTCCTGCAGCCGGGCGCACCCCGTTCGACGGCCGGGGCGCCGTTCTGCTGGTCCTGCTGGCGACGGCCCTGGTCCTCGTGCCGCGCTTCCCGCTCCCCGCGGCGGCCGCCTCCGCCCTGGCGGCCGCGCTGCTCGCCCTGCACATCCGGTCCCGGCCCACGGGCTTCGTCCCGGTGTCCCTGCTGCGCAGCCGGACGTTCGTCCTCTCCACCGCGCTCGCGTGCGCCTTCGCGACCTCGTACTTCACGCTCCTCTTCACCGTCCCGCACCTCCTGCGCGACCGCACCGACTGGTCGACCGCCACGATCGGCACCGGCCAGATGCTCGCCCTTCTCACCGGCTCGGTGCTCTCCATGGTGCTGGCGGCGGCCTCGGCCCGGATGGGCCGGCCGCGGGTCCTGACGATCCTCCTCGCGGTCGGCGCCCTGGCCCCGCTCACCGCGGCCCTGACCCCCTGGCCGGCCCTGCTCCTGCCGGTCGCGACGCTGGCCGTCTTCACGACGAGCGCGGGCCAGGCCACCCTGGCGGTCTACGCGACCGGGTCCGCCGCGCCCGCGCAACGCGCCACGGCGATCGGCCTGTTCAACCTCGGTTACCAGCTGGGAGGCGCCTTCGGCCCGGCGCTGGCCGCCCTGCTCATCCTGGGCGGCTGACGCGCGCGCAGCGCGAACCCGCCTGCGCCCGCACGCCGTCCGCGGCGTCACGGGCGTGGCCGCTACCGGGGCCGCCGTACCAGGAATTCGTTGCCGTCCGGGTCGAGCATCGACGCCGGCCCGCCGTCTCCCGCGCCGGTGTCTGTGCGGGTCGCGCCGAGCGAGATCAGGCGGTCGAGCTCCGCGTCCCAGTCGGTGCCGGCGGGGACCGCCAGTTCGAAGAAGAGCCGGTTCGTGCCCTTCTTCGGCGCCACCGGAGGACCGCCCCACGTGATCTTCGTACCGCCGTGCGGCGACTGGATCGCGGTCTCCTCGTCCTGGTCCCAGACCAGCGGCCACCGCAGCGCCGCGCTCCAGAAGTAACCGACCTCCCGCGTACCGTCACAGGCCAGCGCCCCGATGGACCCGGTGTCGGCGAGGAACGCGTTGCCCGCCTCGATGACGCAGAACTCGTTGCCGTCCGGGTCGGCGAGCACCACGTGCCCCTCCTCAGGACGCTGCCCGACGTCGATGTGCTCCCCGCCGCGCTCCAGCGCCCTGGCCACCGTCTGCAGCTGGTCCTCAGGAGAGGTACTCGTCAGGTCGAAGTGCGCCCGGTTGGGGCCGGACTTGGGCGCCTGGCTCGGCAGGAACCGGATGCGGAACCCGGCGGGATCAGGGGGCAGGATCGCGAGATCACCGTCCGGACCCTCGGCCGTCTCCCAGCCCAGGACCCCGGCCCAGAAGCGCGCCAGGCCCGACGGCCGGGTCGCATGGAAGCACACCGCGAACAGTTGACTGGTCACGTCCCCGCATCTCCGATCCACAGACGGCCGGAACGGCGTCTCGCCGTCCGGCGAGCGCAGCCTAGAGGGGTGGTGCGGGCGACCGCACCCGAGTTTGCGTGCGCCGGACACGGCTCCGTGAAGGATTCGTCATGATGAAGGAGGCGCGGACGTGCCGCAGTCCCGTTCAATGGCCGACAGAGGTTTCCGGTTGGAGAGGGGCGCGTCATGGAGCGCAGGGTGAGGACAAGGCTGGTCGCCGTGGGCGCCGCCGTCGGTGTGGTGGTCGCCCTCGGGGTGGTGTGGTTCCAGCCGTGGCGGCTCTGGGTCGACGAGACCGTGCGGGAGGCCCTGCCCGCCGTGGCCGCGACGGCATCGGGCGAGCCCGCGCCGGCCGGATCCCCGGCTCCGGGTCCGCGGACCGTCGCTCAGGGGACGTTGATCAGCCACGAGCACGCCACGACGGGTACCGCGAAGATCATCCGGCTGGGGGACGGAAGCCACACCCTCCGCATCGAGGGCCTGGACACGAGCAGCGGGCCCGACCTGCGCGTCTGGCTGACCGACGCACCGGTCAGGAAGGGGACGGCCGGCTGGCGCGTGTTCGACGACGGGAAGTACGTGAGTCTCGGCAAGCTGAAGGGCAACAAGGGGGACCAGAACTACGCGCTCCCGGCCGGCGTGCAGTGGAGCACCTACACCAGCGTCAGCATCTGGTGCGATCGCTTCGACGTCTCCTTCGGCGCGGCCGAACTGACCCGCGTCTGAGCGGGAGTTGCGACCGCTGCGACATCGTCTCCCCGCCGGACGGCTATTCCGCCACCCGTCCCGGCGCCTGCGGGGGTGATCAGTGGGGCCCGGCGCGGCGGGACGAGGGCTGGGTGGCGGTCGGCGTTCCTGTACGGAGGAGAGCCGTACGGGCCTGGTCGACCGCCTCCTCCGGGTGCAGCCGGGTGCCCCTGTCGTACGCCTCCGCGAACGCGGCCGCCCCCAGTACGGCCCGCGCCGCTGCGGTGACACGGTCGACGTCGGCGCGTTCGGCGGGTGGCAGCGGGGCCCCGGCGCGGCGCCGGGCGGCGGACGCCGCGCCCAGGAGGACGGCCGCGTGGTCGGCCGCGGGGGCGTGGCCGGGGAGGGCGGCGGCGCCGGCGAGGCCTTCCAGGGAGAGGGCCAGGGCGCGGGGCTCGCCGAGGGCGCGGGCGATCTCCAGACCGGCCAGGTGGTGGGAGGCCGCCCCGCGCGCGTCGCCGCGCAGCTCGGCGACGAAGCCCAGTTCGGCCAGGAGCAGATGGTCCCCCGCCTGGGAGGAGACGTCGGCGTAGCCGTCACGGATGTTCCGCAGGTACGCCTCGGCCCCGTCGAGGTCCCCCGAACGGCGGGCGCCGAGGGCGAGGCCCATCTCGGAGTGGATCTCGCCGTACTTGTAGCCCTGCTCGGCGGCGATCCGGCGCGCCTGCGCGTGCAGGTCGCGTGCGCGGTCCCAGTCACGAGCGAGCAGCGCGAGCCGGCCGAGACCGGAGAGCCGCGCGGACACCTCCGCCTCCAGACCCCACTCCCGGGCCATGCGCAACCCTTCGTGCTGGCGGCGTTCCGCGTCCTCGTACGCCCCCTTGATCTCCGCGAGCGCGGCGAGCGGGGACACGGTCTGCAACTCACCCCACCGGTCGCCTAGTTCGCGGAAGATCAGAGCACTGCGCAACCCGTCCCGGCCGAGCCCGGCGAGGTCGCCGCGGACCAGCGCAAGCGTGGCGCGCAGGCCGAGCGCGGCGGCGGTGCCCCACTGGTCCTCCGCGGTGGTGAACAGGGTGAGGGCACGGGTGTTCAGCTCATCGCCACCGACCGGGTCCCCCGCGCTGAAGAGGCCGTACGCGCAGAGCCAGAGCGCACGGGCCCGGCGTACGGGGTCGGGGATGGTGTCGGCGGTCGGGGCGGCGGTGGCGGTGAGGCCGCGACCGTCCGCCGTCGTGGCCGCGGCCGTGTGGTCGCCGGTGAGCAGGGCGAAGGCGGCATGCAGCAGGGCGAGTTCGGTGGCCCCGGCGGGGGCGGGAGAACGGGAGCCGGCCAGGCCGGACGCAGCGGGAGAGCAGAAGTCGGCCGGGCCGGCTGAGGCGGGATCGGTGCGGTCGGGGGCGCCTGGAGTCGCGGCCAGTACCATGCCCAGGCTGCGGCGGGCCTCCGTGAGGCGGCCGCGCAGGAGCCACCACCAGGCGAGGGCCGTGACCAGCCGGACCGCCTCTTCCGGCTGCCCCGCGCCCGCCCGGCGCACCGCCTCGTCGAGTGCCGAGCGCAGATTGCCGGCCTCGGCGTCCAGCCGGGCCAGCCAGGGCCGTTGTCCGGCGCCGCGCAGCCGCGGCTCGGCCTGTTCGGCCAGGGCCCGGTAGTGGCGCAGGTGCCGGTCCCGTACGGCGGTGAGGTCCTCCATCTCGTGCAGCCGCTCGGTCGCGTACGCGGCGACGGACTCCAGGAGCCGGTAACGGGGGCCGGTGGGCCCATCCGCCACGACCACCAGCGACCGGTCGACCAGCCGGGTGACGAGGTCCAGCACCTCGTCCCGGGCGACTCCGTCCCCCGCGCAGACCGCCTCGGCGGCTGCCAGGTCGCAGCCGTCGCTGTGGGCGGCGAGGCGGCGCAGGACGATGCGTTCGGGCGCGCTGAGCAGCTCCCAGCTCCAGTCGATCACCGCCCGCAGGGTCTGCTGGCGGGCCGGAGCGCCGCGCTGTCCCAGGGTCAGGACCCGGAAACGGTCGTTGAGGCGCGCCGCCAACTCCCGTACGCCGAGGGCGCGTACGCGGGTGGCGGCCAGCTCCAGTGCGAGGGGGATGCCGTCGAGCCGGCGGCAGATCTCGGCGACGGCCCGGCGCTCGGGCTCGTCCGGCGCGTCGGGGTCGCGCGGGAAGCCGGGGGTGGCGGCGGCGGCGCGCTCCATGAACATCCGGACGGCGTCGGCGGGCGGCAGCGGCTCGACCAGGAACATCGCCTCGCCCGCCAGGCCGAGCGGTTCCTGCCCGGTGGCGAGGACCCGCAGGCCGGGGGCGGTGCGCAGGAGCAGCTCGGTGAGTTCTGCGGCGGAGTCGACGACGTGCTCGCAGTTGTCCAGGACGAGCAGGGTGCGGCGGTCGCGGAGGGCGGCGGCGAGGCGGTGCGGCAGGGAGGGGGTTCCGGTACCGGTGCCCGGCAGCGGGCGGGGGGCGTCGTCGCGGATGCCGAGGGTGGCGGCGACGACCTGGGCCAGGTCGGCGGGGGTGCCGGCGCGGATGCCGGAGAATTCCACGAGCCAGGTGCCGTCGGCCAGTTCGCCGGCCCGGGCATCGTCCCGCTCGGCGGTGGCCGCCGCCACGGCCAGTCGGGTCTTGCCGACGCCGCCGGGTCCGGTGAGGGTCACCAGCCGTGCGTCGGCGAGCAGGCGGGAGAGGTCGGTGAGTGCCTGACGCCGGCCGACGAGGGGGGTGAGGGGGACGGGGAGGTTGGAGTGGGAGGGCGGGGCGGCGGCAGGCGGGGTGCCCGCGGCGGCCGCCCCGGACGAGGCCCCCGCGGCGGGGAAGGTGCCCGCGCCCGACAGAGACCCTGCGGCGGGCGACCCGAACCGGGCTCCCACAGCGTGCGGAGCGACCGCGCCGAACCGGGCTCCCGCGGCAGGCGAGGTGAGCGGGAGCGCCCCGGTCACCCCGGCGTGCGGGCCGGGCGTCGTGCCTTGTGCGGACGCCGGGTCCGCCGGTCCCGCGGGGCCGCCCGCCGGAGCCCCGTACGCGTACGCCCTCGCGCTCAGTCCCGGCTCCTGCCGCAGCACCGCCCCGTGCAGAGCGGCCAGTTCGGGGCTCGGGTCGACCCCCAGCTCCCCCGCCAGCCGGGTGCGCAGCTCCTCGTAGGACGCGAGCGCCTCGCTCTGGCGCCCCGCCGCGTACAGGGCCCTCATCTGGGCGGCGCGCAGGCGCTCCCGCAGCGGATGGAGCGCTACGAGGTCGGCGAGCTCCCCGGCGAGGAGCGCGTGGTCGCCCGCCTCCAGGCGCGCCTCCGCCTGCTCCTCCCGTACGGAGAGCCGCTGCTCCGCGAGGCGCTGGGCGGCGCCCCGTACGAAGAGACCGTCCGCGAAGTCCGCGTACGCCGGTCCGCGCCACAGCTCCAGCGCCTCCGTGAGCAGCGCGGCCCGCGCGCGCGGGTCCCGGAGGGGGCGGGCCTCGGTCACCAGGGCACGGAACCGTACGGCGTCCACCTCGTCGCCGTCGTCGAGCCGCAGCCGGTAGCCGGGGGGCCGGCGCACCACCCGGTCGCGGCCGATGACCCGGCGGAGCTGGGAGACCTTGGCCTGGAGGGCGCCCGAGGGCTTGCCCGGAGGGGCGTCGCCCCAGAGGTCGTGGATGAGCCGGTCGGCCGAGACCGGCCCCCCGTCGTGTGCGAGCAGGTCCGCCAGCAGGGCCCGGACCTTGGCCTCGGGAACCCTGACTTCCCGCCCCTCGCCGTCCCACACCGCCAGTGGCCCGAGTACCCCAAACCGCATAGCCGTCACCGTACATGTCCGGCGGACCGGCGCCGCGGCCGTCAGCCGCCCCGAGGTTTTCCCGAAGCTTCCCCGAAGTGCCCGGGCGCAGAGTCGTCCCCATCGGTGGCACCACCGCGCCGGTGAGGAACGGGCGCCCCTGGAGGGAGCGGCAACCATGACCAAGTACGCGCGCCGAAGAGCCCTGGTCGCCGGCGAGGCCACCGGCATCGGCCTGGCCATCGCCAAGCGTCTCGTGGAGGGCGGGGCGGCGGTCCTGCTGACCGCCCGCACCGCGGAGGAACGCGCGCACGCGATCGCCGAACTCGGCTCCACCGCACGGGTCGTCGCGCCGTCGGCCGTGGAAGCCGCCCTCGCGGGAGACGGCGCCACCGGCTGCGGCGGCGTCGGTCTCCTCTTCGCCGACGCCATTCCCACCGCGCGCCCCCTGCTGCCGCACGTCGAGGACGGCGGGGCGATCGTACTGACCGCTCCCACCCCGTGCCCCGACGCCGTGCGGGCGTTCGCCGGCGAGCTCGCCTTCCGGGGCATCCGCGTCAACGCGGTGGCCCCGGGATGTATCGAGGCGCCGGGCTCCGGCGCCGTGCCCCTGCCACCGCTCGGGCGCCTCGGTGCCGCCGAGGAGGTGGCCCGAGCCGCGCTGTTCCTGGCCACCGAGGCGACGTTCACGACCGGGGCCCGGCTTCCCGTCGACGGCGGCCTCGGGCGCCCGTGAACCGGCCGCGCCCGACCACGATCGCCTCCCCCGCCCGCTCGCCCCCATCCCCCCATCCGTCCCCGCACCCCACACTCCCCTTCCGGAAACCTGGAGCACACCCATGAGCACCGCACCCGACACGGCGCCCGTCGCCGCCTCGGCCCCGGACCCGAGGAGCGGGAGCGATGAACAGCAGAGGCTTCCGCTCTTCGCGCTGCTGGCCCTCGCCACCGCCGTCTTCATCACCAGCCTCACCGAGACCCTGCCCGCCGGCCTGCTGCCCGCGATGAGCCAGGACCTGCGGGTGAGCGAGTCCGCGACCGGCCAGACGGTCACCGTCTACGCGATCGGCACCGCCCTGACCGCGATCCCGCTCACCGCGGCCACCGCGGGCTGGCGGCGCAAGAAGCTGCTGCTCACGGCCATGGGCGGGTTCGCCCTCGCCAACACCGTGACGGCCGTGTCGTCGGTCTACGAGCTGACGATGGTGGCCCGGTTCGTCGCCGGTGTCGCCGCCGGTGTCGCCTGGGCCCTGCTCGCCGGGTACGCCCGCCGGATGGCCCCCGTCCCCCTCCAGGGCAAGGCGTTGGCCATCGCCATGGCCGGCATCCCCGTCGCGCTCTCCCTCGGCGTGCCCGCCGGAACGTTCCTCGGCGAATGGCTCGGCTGGCGCGTGGCCTTCCTGTCGATGACGGTCCTCACGGTCGTGCTGCTGGTGTGGATCTTCGCGGCCGTGCCGGACTTCCCCGGCCAGGAGCGCGGCGAGCGACCGAAGCTGCTGCGGACCCTGCGCATCCCCGGCGTCTCCCCCGTCCTCTTCGTCACGCTGGTCTTCGTGCTGGCGCACACCATCCTGTACGCGTACATCGCCACGTACCTCGACGACCTGGGCCTCGGCGGCTCCACCGGTCTGATCCTGCTGGTCTTCGGCGGCGCCTCGCTGGCGAGCATCTGGATCGTCGGCGCGCAGATCCACCGACGGCTGCGGGCCCTCACCGTCGGCGGAGCCCTGCTCGTCGCCGTCGCCGCGCTGCTCCTGGCCGTCCTCTCCGACACCACCGCCCTCGTCTACCTCGCCGCGGTGCTGTGGGGGCTGGGCTGGGGCGGCGTGCCCACCCTGCTGCAGACCGCCGTCGGTGACGCGGGCGGCGAGTCCGCCGACGCGGCCCAGGCGATGCTCGTCACCCTCTGGAACGTCGCGATGGCGGGCGGCGGCATCGTCGGAGGCATCCTGCTCGACGTGATCGGCAGCGAGTCCTTCCCCTGGACGGTCCTGCTGCTCCTGCTGCCCGTGATCGCGGTCGTGCTCTACGCCCGCCGGGCGGGCTTTCCCGCCCAGCGGCCGGAGGCCCCGGCCGAGGTGGCCTGACGACCGAGCGCCGGAGGACACCCTGCCCGTCGTCCTCCGGCGGTCATCCGTCACGGCGGCCCGGGGGCCACCGGCGGCCGCCTTCCGCCGACGGTCCCCCTCTGCGGAATCGGTCCGTCCAACTCCGAGCCGGTGCCATGTTCATGATTTGTTGACACTTCACCGGATGGCTCCGTGGCACGGCTCCCGCACTGGTGGGAACCGGGTCCCTCCGCCTCGCACGGCCCCCGCCCCCACCCCGCCGACGTACGTTTCCGCAGGTCAGCCCGCGAATCCGCAAAATGGGCGGCCGACCCGGGCAAAAAACGTCCCGGACGGTACTTTCACCTCGTACTGATGTGCCATGCAGGCACTCGGGTGCCGGTGATGACGAGTATCGAGGGGGCGTGGCGTCACATGTCGTCAAGCGAGGTACGCGCGGCGGCGCCGGGCGAGGGCGCGTGCATGCAGACGTTCATGGACGAGATCTTCCGGACGTTCCGGCGGCCGGAGCAGCGCCGTTGGGCCCAGGCGTATCTGTGGGCCCTGCTCCACGTATCGGGCAAGAAGACACCCCGCCGCATGGCCTTGGCGAAGCCCTTACCCCCGGCCGCGGCACACGGTCTCCAGCAGTTCATCAACGGCAGTCCCTGGGACTGGACTCCGGTGCGCCGCCGGCTCGCCGGCCGGGTGGCCGCGCGGACGACGCCGCACGCCTGGACCGTCGCCGAACTCCTCATCCCCAAGCGCGGCGAGCACTCGGTGGGCGTGCACCGGCGCGTCGACACCCGCACCGGACGCACCGTCAACTGCCAGCGCGCCTTGGTCTTCTTCCTCGCCTCGGGCACCGAGTGCTACCCGGTGGGCTGGAGCCTCGTGCTCGACGGTACGTGGGACTCGGACCGGGAGCGCATGCGCCGTGCGCGCATCCCCGGGTCCGAGGCCGGGCGCATCCCCGCCGACCATGTCACCGGGTACGCCGCCGAGGTCGCGGCGCAGCCGCGACTCCCGCGCGTGCCCTGGGTGCTCGACCTCACCCGGTGCGACCAGGCGGCCGGGGTCCTGGCGGGCCTCGCCCGGCAGCGGGCCGAGGTGGTGTGCGAGGTCCCCGCGGACCATCCGGTGCTCCCCACCGGGCCGGCCGCGCCCGCCGTGACCACCGTGAGCGCGCTCATGGAGGTGCGGCACGCCCGGCAGACCCACGTCCTGCTCCGGCAGTCCCCCGACGGTCGCGCCCGGGCCGTTCCGGTCCACACCTACGCGGGCACGGTGACCGCTCCCCGGCCCGGGCCCGGCGACGACGGGGGCGCGCGCCCGTACCGCGTCCTGGAGCGGCCCGACCCGGACGGCCGGCAGCCGCCCCGGTACTGGCTCACCACGCTCACCGACCACCGGGTGGAGGAGGTCCTCCGGCTGGCGCGCAGCCACACCGCGGCGCTCTCGGCCGTGGCCGCGCTGCGTCAGCGGTTCGGCGTCCTCGACTTCGAGGGCCGTTCCTTTCCCGGCTGGCACCACCACATGACCATGGCCTCGGCCGCCTACGTCTACCAGTGCCTCTTCCGCGCTCCCGGAGGAGCCGCCGCACCGCCGGGAGCGCCGCACCGCGTCCCGGCCGCCGCGCTCGCCGGCGCCTCCGACGGAGGGGAAGCCGCGGGGAAGGGGTGCGGCAGATGAGGAAGGTGCTGGTGGTGGAGCGGGACGCCTCCGCCGCGGCGGCCATGGTGGCGGATCTGCGGCGACAGGGATTCGGCGCCCGCAGTGTCTCCACAGGGGAGCGGGCTCTGCGGGTGTACGGCGAAGCGGATCTGGTGCTGTTCTCCCTGGAGCTTTCCGATATCGACGGGCTCGAATTGTGCCGCTCCCTGCGCAAGGGCGGAGAGACGGCGCTGATAGCGGTCACCGATTCCGACGCCGAACTGGAGCGGGTCCTCGCTCTCCACGCGGGCGCGGACGACTGTGTGATGAAATCCTGGGGATCTCGGGAGATCGGGGCCCGTATCGAAGCGGTGCTGCGCCGCGTCCACCCCCGGCAGGCCCTTCCGGCCGTCATTTCCCTACGCCACCTCCATATCGATCCGCATCTGCGGGAGGTGCGGCTGCACAACCGGCTCGTCGGTGTCACGTCGAAGGAATTCGAGCTGCTCTACACTCTGGCCGCCACTCCGGAAACGGTGGTGACGCGCAAAGAGCTGATGGCGCGGGTCTGGGGAAGCGACTGGGGGCACCACAGCCGCACGATCGACACCCATGTGAGCAGCCTCCGGGCGAAGCTCGGTGCCGGGAGCTGGATCATCACGGTCCGGGGCGTCGGCTACCGCCTGGGGTACGCCTGGCGGATGGCGGAGACGTCCGCCGGCTGAGCGGACCGTGACGCGGGCCCCGGGGCGCGTGCCACGGCGCTCCCGGGGCCTCGCCGTCAGGCTGTCGCGCCCTCGAGGCGGCGCAGCAGCGGATGGTGCGCCTCGCCGTCCTCCCCCGCCGCCCGTCGCGCCCACCAGGCCGACGCCAGGTTCGAGGTCAGCAGCGTGCGGTGCGGGTCCCGCCGGGCCAGCTCGGTGAGGGCGGCGAGCGTGCCCATGCCCGTACCCGTGAAGAGCAGGACCGTGTCGGAGGGCAGTTCCCGCTCCCGTATCCGCCGCAGGATCGCGCCGGTCGTCACCGCGTACGGGTCGTAGCGCACGTCCCCGCCCGGGCTCGCGGCCGGTTGCGGCGGGACGGTCACCACCCCGTCGACCGTGAGCCCGGCCCGCTCCCAGAAGGCGCGGGAGGTGTCGGTGAGCCACGGCTCGTACGGGGAGACGAGCGTCAGGCGGGTGGCCCCGAGCGCCTCGCAGGCCGCGAGGATCGCCTGCGTGGAGGACTGCACGGGAGAGCCGGCGCGGGCGGACAGCTCGTCGCAGAAGGCCCGGTCGCCGGCCGGCTCCAGGAGGTAGTGCGAGGCGCTGCAGGCCACGACCATGGCGTCCAGGCGCAGCGCTCCGAAGCTGCCGAGCAGCTCGGGGAGCACCTCGTTGTACGTCTCCAGCATCGCCCGGAGGCCGGCCCCCGGTGTCACCGGGAAACGGGAGGTGTACACATTCATTCCGGCGCCCACCAGGTGATTGAACTCGGGTTCCGCCGTGGGGTTCTCCGGCGGCACGACGACCCCTAGCCGGGGCAGCGAGAAGAGATCCATGACAGCACGGTAGGGCGGGCCCCATGACAACGGGCTCTTTGCGTACGTGATTTGGCACGCCCGCACACCACCCTTGCACTCCTTTTCCTTCCTGACATTCCTTGACACTCCGCAACACAGCCCTGACACGGCAGACATTGCCCTCGCCGTCCGGGCACCGAAGGATATGAGTCAGCGAATGCGGGACCGTGCCTACGCGGCTCGATCGCAGACCTTTTCGGAGTGAGGAGACCAAGAAATGGCAGCAGGGGAACCGGAGAAACTGGAGAGGCCACCCCGGATATCCGACGCGACGCTGCGGGACTCCGCGCACATGGCGGGGGTCGAGTTCGGGCCCGGGGACGCCGCCGCCATCGCGGACCTGCTGGTGCGCACGGGCGTCGAGCTGGTCGAGGTGGGCATGGTCTCGGGACCGGACTCCAAGGACGCCGATCTCGTCCTCGCCGCCCACGAGGCGGTCACGCCCGAGCGCAGCATGACCCTGGTCGTCGTGCGCGACCGGCGCCAGGTCGCCCGTGCGCTGGACGAGGCCGAGCGCCTGGGCGTGCGGCACGTCATGTACTCCATCCCCACCTCCGAGCAGCACGCGCAGTTGAAGCTCGACTCGGCGAGCCCGAAGTTCCTCCAGACGTTGGCGCGTTCGGCGATCCAGCAGGCCAAGGAGCGCGGCTTCCACGTCACGTTCAGCGGCGAGGACGGTGCCCGTACGCCCCGGGAGCGGCTCGTCCCCTATGTGGAGGCCGGGTTCGCGGCCGGGGCCGACCGGTTCCGGCTCGCGGAGACGGTCGCGTACCTCTCGCCCTGGCAGATGGAGGAGGTGATCGCGGACATCACCGCGATCGACGGCTCCGAGATCGAGATCCACTCGCACAACATGCTGGGCATGGCCGTCGCCAACTCCCTGGCCGCCGTCCGGGCGGGCGCCCAGTGGATCTCCGCGACCGTCGGCGGCATCGGTGAGCGCGGCGGCAACGCCCCACTGGCCGAGCTGCTCACCTCGCTGCGCGTCATCCACGGCGACACCCGCTTCGACCTCACCCACCTCACCGAGCTGTCCCGGATCGCCCTCAGGGGCGCCGGCCTCGGGGAGGCCTTCCAGTCCGGGCCGACCACCCCGCACGCCTTCGCCTACGAGCTGCCGGGCCAGCTGAGCCACCCGCAGGCGTACGAGACGCTTCCGGCCGAACTCGTCGGCAACAGGCGCGAGTTGCGCGTCCGTGGTCGTCTCACCACCGCCCTGGTCCGCTGGGCCCTGGCCGACTCGGGCCCGGAGGTCGACGTCGACGCCTTCACGCTCTGGCTGGCCGAGCGGCAGGAGCGGGACGGCCGCCCGCTGCTCGACCGGGACACGATCCGCAGAGCCGCCGTCGATTTCCGCCCCGTCCCCGCCTGACCCCTCCCACCCCCCTTACGGAGTTCACGATGTCCACCGCCACCCTGACCGGCGTATGCCCCGAGTGCGAGACCGACCTGACCGTCCCCCCGGTCACCCAGGGCGAGACCCTCTCCTGCCCCGAATGCATCCTGACCCTCCGCGTCGAGGCCGTCGAGGACGGCCGGCTGACGCTGGAGATGGTCGAGGTGCAGCTGCGCGACTGGGGCCAGTGACATGGGCGCTCTCCGTCCCGTCGCGGTCGTCGCGGACCGGATCGCCTGGGAGGAACGCCTGCTCATCGAGGCGGCCCCGGCCTTCGGCCTCCGTCTCGACTGGGTCAACGACGAATCCCTCTCCCTCGGCCACCCGGACGCTCCGGCGATCAAGGGGTACGACACCCTGCTGATCCGCAGCCGCAGCTACACCCGCGGCGGGCTGATCGCCACCCTCGCCGAGGCGGCCGGCGTCCCCACGCTGAACACCGCCCGGGCCATCCACGCCTGCGAGAACAAGGCCGCCCTGCGCGCCCTGCTCCGGACGGCGGGTGTGCCGGTGCCGGACCACCGGCTGGTGCTCTCCCGCAAGGACTTCGACAAGGCCCTCGCCGACCTCCCGCTGCCCCTCGTCCTCAAGCCCGTGTTCGGCGGGATGGGCAAGCGGGTCACGCTGATCCGGCACGCCGACACCGCGCACTCCGTGTACGACTACATCGAGGACCTGGCCCACGCCTTCGAGCAGGCCAGCGTGGTCGAGCCGTACCTCGGCGGCAGCTCGGTGCGGTGCCTCGTCGTCGGGCGGGAGCTGATCGGCGCCGCGGAGTTCGAGAGCGGCGGCGGCGACTGGCGCAACAACGCCGCCCTCGGCAACAAGAACCGCCCGGTCGCCCACGACCCCGAGGTCGTCAAGATCGTCGACGGGGTGGTGGACGTGCTCGGCCCCGGGATCTACGGAATCGACCTCTTCGCCACCCCCGACGGCTACGTCGTCAACGAGGTCAACCACGCCCCCGGCTTCCGTGCCGTAGCCTCCGCCACCGGAGCGGACATTCCCTCGGCCATCGCCCGTCATGTGCAGGAGCTCTTCGCATGATCCGTGCAGGAGTCGTCGGCGCCTCCGGGCTCGCCGGCGGCGAACTCATCCGCCTCATCACCCAGCACCCCGACCTGGAACTGACCTTCCTGGGCGGCTCCTCCCACATCGGCCGCCGCCCCTCCGAGCTCCACCCCGGCCTCCGCTTCGACCAGGGCCTGACCGTGCGGCCGGTCACCGAGGAGGTCGTGGACGAGGTCGACGTCCTCTTCCTGGCCACCCCGGCGCCGGTCTCGGCCGAACTGGCCGCGCTCCTCGCGGACCGCGTCCCGGCCATCGTCGACCTCAGCGGAGCCTTCCGGATCCGTACGCCGGAACTGCACGACCGCTGGTACCCGAAGGTCCAGCGGCGCACCGAGCTCGCGGACCGCTTCGTCTACGGCGTACCGGAGCTGATCGGCGACCGGCTGGCGGACGCCGCGCTGATCTCGCTGCCCGGCTGCTATGCCACCGCGATCACCCTCGGCCTGGCCCCGCTCACCCTCGGACTCGGGCTCGACCTGAAGACGGTGGTCGTGGACGGCAAGAGCGGGTCAAGCGGCGGCGGCATCCACCTGCGCACCTCCGACCTGCACCCCTTCCGGGCCGGGGCCATCGCCCCGTACTCCCCGACCGGGCACCGGCACGCCGCCGAGGTCGCCGACTTCCTGGAGCGGAGCAAGCCCGGCACCATCGGGAACCTGTCCATGTCGGCGTACGGCGTCCCCAACGTCCGCGGACTGCTGACCAGTTCGTACGTGTTCACCGACGGGAAGGTGGGCCAGCGCGAGCTGACCCGGGCCTATCTGCGCTTCTACAAGGGGCACCCGTTCGTCCGGGTGCGGCGGCACGACGAGACGCTGATCCCGGTGCCCGACCCGCAGGCCGTCCTCGGCTCCAACTACGCGGACGTCACGGCCCTGCTCGACGAGGAGGGCGGCCGGATCGTCGTGCTCGCCGCGCTCGACAACCTCGTCAAGGGCGCCGCGGGCCAGGCCGTACAGGTGACGAACCTGCGGTTCGGCCTGCCGGAGGAGACGGGGCTGACGCAGCAGCCGGTGATGCCGGCATGAGCGCGGACCGCACCGTCCCCACGGTGGTGAAACTCGGCGGCAGCTGCCTCGACGACCTCGAAGCCGGCTGGTGGGACGACCTGGCCCGCCACGGCCGGGACCGCCCGCTGGTCCTCGTCCACGGCTGGTCCAAGCCCCTCAGGAGGCTCGACGCCCGTTACGGCGAGCCGTCGGCGATCCTGCGCGACCGGTACGGCAACCAGAGCCGGTGGACCACGCCCGAGGTCATCGACGACATCAAGACCGTCAGCGCCGTGCTGGCCGAGGACGTCCTCGCCCGGCTGGAGAGCCGGGGCGTCACCGCCGAGCGGCTGCTCGGCAGTGACGGGCTGGTCAGCGCGGGCGAGGGCGAGCGGTGGTGGTGGCGGGAGAAGCAGCTCGTCGAGCTGGAGAACCTCGTCGGCCCGATCACCGGCGTCGACCCGGCCCCGCTCAAGAACCTCCAGCCGGGCCACGCCTACCTCGTCACCCCGCTCGCCCGGAACGCCGCGGGCCAGGAGGTCAACACCGACGCCGACCGGGCGGCCGCCGCGATCGCCGGGGCCACCGGCGCCCGGGACCTGGTCCTCGTCACGGACGTCGGCCACCTGCTGATCGGCGGAGAGCCGGTACGCCGGATCGGCGCCCGCGACGCGGCCGCCTTCCGCGACAAGGGCGCCAAGGGCGGCATGCGCAAGAAGCTGCGGGCGGCGGGCGAGGCCCTGGACCACGGCGTCGAGCGGGTCGTCATCGGCAGCGCCGCCGTGACGGAGCTGCTCGCCGGCTCCACCGGCACGCTCGTCACCGGGGCCCCCGCCCCCGGGACGGGAGCGGACGCATGACGCGGTCCCGCGTGCTGGTCGTCGACAACGGCACCCTCTCGCTCCGGCAACTCCGCTCGCGGTTCGAAGAGTTGGGATCGGACACCGAGGCCGTCGACGCCTCGTCCGTACCCGCCCGGGTGGACGGCCGCTACCAGGCGATCGTGCTGAGCGGCACCAAGGTGCGCGCCTACGACAGCGCGTTCTACAAACCCCTGATCGACCTGGTCACCACCACGGACGTGCCGGTCTTCGGTATCTGCGGCGGGATGCAGATCCTCGCCGTCGCGGCCGGCGGACGTCTCGCCGAGGGCCCGCAGCGGGTCGGCGGCTACGAGGTGCGGGTCGACACGGAGGAGCCGCTCTTCAGCCATGTGAAGCCGACCGTCACCGTCTTCCACCGGCACACCCTCTACCTCCAGGAGGCCCCGCCGGGCTACCGCTCGATCGGACGCTCCGAGCACGCGCCCGTGGAGTTCCTGCGCTCGGACGACGGCCGCGTCCACGGCGCCCAGGCCCACCTGGAGTTCCGCAAGGACGGCCTGGAGATCCTGCGGGGCTTCGCGCAGCTCTACCAGTGACCCGACCCGCACCGACACACCCGCCTCACGCACCTGACAGAACAGGGATTTCGCCATGAGCGCACCGGAAGAACCGCAGGACCCCGCCCTCACCGTCCATCTCCACGGCAGCGGCGGCTCCCTCAAGGGATGGGTGGTCGTCGACACGCTCGTCGACGGTCTGGCGATGGGCGGCACCCGGATGACCACCGGGGTGACCGAGGAGGAGGTCGCGGGCCTGGCCCGGGACATGACCGAGAAGTTCACCCTGGCGGGGCTCCGCATCGGCGGCGCCAAGGCCGGGATCGTCGCCGACGGAGGCGACCGCGAGGAGACCTTCCGCACCTTCGGCCGCACGGTGAAGCCGCTCCTGCACGGCGGCATCCACCTCGGCATCGACATGGGCGTCACCCCCGCCGACCGGGCCGTCTTCTTCGAGGAGGCGACGTACGACCCCCGTTACCGCCTCGGCGCCCCCGACATGCCGATCGACTGGCGCACGTACTACGAGCCCCTGATCGACGCCACCGGCCACGGGGTCGGGGTGGCCGCGATCACCGCCCTGGAGGCGAGCGGCCGCACCGGTCCCGCCCGGGTCGTGGTGCAGGGGTTCGGCGCGGTGGGCCGGGCGGTGGCGCGGTTCCTGGAGGACCGCGGGCACACCGTCGTGGGCATCGCCGACATCCAGGGCACGATCAGCGCGGACCGGTTGCCGGTCGCCGACCTGGTCGCGGTCACCGACCGGTTCGGGGCCATCGACCGCGGCCGGCTGCCGCAGGGCGTGCAGCTCTCCGGCGAGCCGGACGCCTGGCTGGACGTCGAGGCGGACATCCTGATCCTGGCGGCGCAGAAGTACGCGCTGACCGCCGAGAACACCCACCGCCTGCGGGCCGGCCTGGTGGTGGAGGGCGCCAACCTCGCCTCCAGCGCGGCGGCGAAGGAGAAGGTCGCCGCCTCCGGGGCCCGGCTGGTCCCCGGCGTGATCGCCAACATCGGCGGCGCCGCCTCGGCGGCCCTGGCCGTCACCCGGGTCGTCCCGTTCGACCTGCCGGCCGAGGCGCGCAAGGCGTGGGTCTTCGACTGGGTCGGCGACCGGGTCCGGCAGAACACCCGGGATCTGCTGGAGATCGCGGCCTCACGGGCCGGCGACCCGCTGCCCGAGCTGCTCGCGGTCCGCCGCGAGGAGCGCGGATGAGCACGGCGGCGACGGAGCGGCCGGCCCCTGCCGCGGCGGCCGTTCCCGAACGGCGCGCCGCCGAGTACCGCCGCCGGGGCTGGTGGCGGGACGAGACCTTCCTCGACGACCTGCACCGCCAGGCCCGCCTGCGTCCGCGCCGGCTGGCCATCGCGGGCCGGCGCGTCGCGGAGTCCCGTACCGACACCCTCGACTACGCCGAACTGAACCGGCTCACGGACCGGTTCGCCCTCGCGCTGCTCGAACTGGGGGTGCAGCAGGGCGACTTCGTCGCCGTACAGCTTCCCAACCGGTGGGAGATGGTGCCGCTGATCTTCGCCTCGATCCGGGTCGGCGCGGTCATCATCCCGATCTCGCCGATCTGCACGGAGGAGGAGCTGCGCCACCGGCTCGGCCTCACCGAGGCGCGGGTGTGCATCACCCTTCCCGAGTGGTCGGGCACCCCGCTGGCGGAGATCACCACCCGTCTGCGGGATGAACTGCCCTCGCTGCGCCATGTGGTGGTGGTGGACGGTCCGCCGCCCGAGGGCGCGCTCCCCTTCCACGAGCACTTCGTGGCCCAGGAACGGGAGGAGCGGGAGGGCGCCGCCGCACGGCTGGACGGTCTGGCACTCGGCGCGGACGATCCTTTCGTGGTGCTGTTCACCTCCGGCACCACCGGCTTGTCCAAGGGCGTCCTGCACAGCCAGAACACGGTGCACTCCGCCGTACGCGGGTACGTCGACGCGTTCGGGGCGGGTGACGACTGGGTGGCCGCGGTCTCCACCCCCCTCGTCCACTACTCGGGGTTCGCGCAGGGTGTCCTGGCCGGGGTCATGCTGGGCGGCACCGTCGCCTTCCAGGACGTCCGTCGCAACGAGGCGCTGCTCGACCTGGTGGAGCGGTACGGCGCGACCCTGCTGTACGGGCCGCCCGCCACCCTCGCCGACGTGGCCGCCTCCCAGCGGGCCGAACGGCGGGACACCCGCACGCTGCGGCACGTGGTGATCGGCTCGGCTCCGGTCCTGCGGGAGCTGGCCGACGAGGTCCACGAGACGCTCGGCGCCCGCGCCCACTCGCTGTGGGGCATGTCGGAGAACGGTCCCGTGACCACCACCCGGCCCGAGGACCCCGAGGGGTGGGCGGCGCGGAGCAACGGGAGCGCGATCGACGCCATGGAGACCCGGATCGAGGGCTCGGGGGCGTACGGGAGCGAGGGCGCGGTGGGCCGGCTCAAGGTGCGCGGCGCGTCGCTCGCGCTCGGGTACCACCGGCGCCCCGAGGCGTTCGCGGCCGAGCTGGACGAGGACGGCTGGTTCAACACCGGCGACCTCGCCCGGGACGACGGCCGCGGTGGGATCCGCATCATCGGCCGGGCCCGGGACGCGGTCCTGCGGGACGGGCAGGTGGCGCCGATGACGGAGCTGGAGGCGGTGATCGGCGGCCACCCGAAGGCGGTCGAGGCCGCGTTGGTGGGTCTTGATCCCACGACCGGGAGCGGATCCGGGCAGGTGCTCGTCGCCGTCGTGGTCCCCCGCGACGGCGACGGCCCGACGCTCGACGAGGTCCGGGCCCGGGTCACGGAGGCGGGCCACGACGCCCGCTTCCTGCCGGACCGGGTGGAAGTCGTCCCCGCCCTCCCCAAGACCCTGACGGGCAAGGTCCGCAAGGCGGAGCTACGGGAGCGGTACGCCACGTGATCCCCCGCCTGACCCCTTCCCCGCCCCTCACACCGAGCGCTGGAGCCGTCGCCATGTCCGAACCCACACCGGTCGTCATGTCGGCGACCCTTGCCGCCGACGAGGCCCTGGCACGGCGGCGCCGGTCCGGGGAGCGGGTCCTGTCGATGGCCGCAGGGGAGATCGGCCTGCCCGTCCTCCCCGCGCTCAGGGACCGGCTCGCGGCGGCGGCCGGCGAGAACGCGTACGGTCCGGTCGCCGGGAGCCCTGCCCTGCGGACCGCCGTCGCCGGGTACTGGGAGCGGCGCGGCCTGGCCGTCGATCCGGGGCTCGTCGTCGCGGGCCCGGGCAGCAAGTCGCTGCTGTACGCCCTGCTGTTGGCCATCGGCGGAGACGTGGTCGTGCCGGTGCCGAGCTGGGTGAGCTACGCGGCCCAGGCCCGGCTGGCCGGGGGGCGGGCCCTGCCCGTACCGGTCCTGCCGGGGCAGGGCGGGGTGCCGGACCCGGACCGGCTGCGCGCGGCGGTCGCCGACGCGCGGGCCGCCGGGCGGCACCCACGGGCCGTGGTCGTGACCGTTCCGGACAACCCGACCGGCACGGTCGCCTCGGCCGCCACCGTACGACGGCTGGCCGAGGCGGCCCGCGAACTGGACCTGGTCATCGTCTCCGACGAGATCTACTGCGACCTGGTCTACGACAGTTCGGAACCGGCCGTCTCCCCGGCGCTGCACGCACCCGAGCGGACCGTGGTCACCACCGGGCTGACCAAGAACCTCGCGCTCGGCGGCTGGCGTACGGGGGTGGCCCGGCTGCCGGACAGCGAGCCGGGGCGCGCCCTGCACGCCCGGCTTCTCGCGGTCGCCAGCCAGATCTGGTCCAGCCCGCCCGCGCCGGTGCAAACGGCGGCCGCGTACGCGTTCGGGGAGCCGCCGGAGGTCACCGAGCGCGTCGCGGCGAGCCGGCGGCTGCACGAGACGGTGGTGCGCGCGGTCGCCGCCCGCTTCACCGCCGTGGGCGCGGAGCTGGCCCCCGTCGCCGCGACCTGCTACCTCTACCCGGACTTCGAGCCCCTGCGGGAGCGGCTGGCCGCCGCGCACGACGTGCACGACGGCGACGGGCTGGCGGCGCTGCTCTCCGAGCGGTACGGGGTCGGCGTCCTGCCCGCGAGCGCGTTCGGGGAGACCGGGCGCCCCCTGCGCATCCGCGCGGCGACCAGCCACTTCTACGGCGACACCGACGAGCGGCGCACGGCGGCGCTGGAGGCGGCGGACCCGTTTGCCCTGCCGTGGATACGGGAGTCGGTCGACCGGGTCGGCGAGGTGCTGGCCGACCTCACGGGCGTCGCGATGCCCTCCGTACTCGTCCCGCACCCCTGATCCGCCCGACCTTGGCCCGCGTCGCACGTACGCGGAGCCCCCGCACGCACACGCATGCATGCACCCACTCACGCACAGAGGAGTCGTCGCCATGTCCCACCCGCACCTCCCGGTCCTCTTCGAGGCCCTCTACCACGGCGAACGCCATGTCGGATTCGGCCGCCCCGAGGACGGCGCGCGGCAGACGCTCTACCGGGTGGAGGACGGCCGGGTCGCCGCCGCCTTCATCGCCACCGACGGTTCGGAGGAGGCCCTGCGGGCGGCCCTCACCGAGGGCGCGGAAACCGTCGCCGTCGCCGCCGGGGACCCGGAGCTCCGGCTGCTGCCGCCCCTCCTTCCGCAGGCCACGGGCCACGCCCTGCTGAGCGGCTTCATGGGCACGCACAAGAAGAAGTGGGGCGGTGAGACCGCTCCGGAGGAGGGCGAGTTCACTCCGCCCAAGTGGTTCTTCAAGGGCTTCGGCGACTGGGTGCGCCTGCCCGGTGAGGACCTGAACGTACCCGCGCGCCCGGTCGCCCTCATCGAGGAGCCGGAGGTCGCCCTCGTCTACGTCAACGACGCCGAGGGCACCCCGCACTACGCCGGCTACACCTTCGGCAACGACCTGTGCGACATCGGGCTGCACCGCCAGGACCCGGGCTACAACCCGTACTGCAAGCTGTGCGACACCGCCCTCACGCCGTGGCTCTTCCTCGGTCCGCCGCCGCGCACGGTGACCGGCCGCGTCACCATCGTCCGGGACGGAGCGACGGCCTGGGAGGGCCCGTTCGACTGCGGCGACGACGCCTTGTACTACCGGGTGCGGGACATGGCGGACCACCTCTTCACGTTCCCGGCGGTACGGCGGCCCGGGCTGGTCAACTACGTCCTCCTGGGCGCGGACGAGGCGAGCTTCCACGACGGGTTCCGGATCGCCGACGGCGACCGGATCGCCATCGACGTGAAGAGTCACGGGGTCGCCTTCGAGAACCGGGTGCGGTACGTCTCCCCGGCCCCCTCCACCACTCCGGCGGCCGCCCCGGCGCCCGGGACCGCCGAAGCGCCGGCGCCTGCCGCCACGGCATGAACACCTCGTGACAGAGGGCCGGTCGGCCTGTGCAGGTGCCGCCCCGCGCAGGCACGATCGGAGAGTCGCCCCCCACGTCGCATCCACCGTCCCGCCGCGGGACTTCGCAGGAGGAGACCGCACCGTGCCCGCCCGTACCAGGAAACAGGTGCATCTCGCAGCGCAGCTGCCCGGCATCCACAACGTGACCGTCTGGTCGGACCCGCGCTCCGAGAGCCAGATATCCGTCGACTCCTTCATCCGGCTCGCGCAGACCGTCGAACGCGGGAAATTCGACTTCTTCTTCCTCGCCGAAGGGCTGCGGCTGCGCGAGCACAAAGGGCGGGTCTACGACCTGGACATCGCGGGACGCCCGGAGAACCTGACCATGCTGAGCGCCCTGGCGGCCGTCACCACCCGGCTCGGCCTCGCCGCCACGGTCAACGCCACCTTCAACGAGCCGTACGAGGTGGCGCGCCGGTTCGCCACCCTGGACCGGCTCAGCGGCGGCCGGGCCGCCTGGAACGTGGTCACCAGCTACGACGCGTTCACCGGCGAGAACTTCCGGCGGGGCGGCTTCCTCCCCGAGGCGGACCGCTACACCCGGGCCGCCGAATTCCTCACCGCGGCGCGGACCTTGTGGGACAGCTGGTCGGGTGACGACCTGAAGGCCGACGCGGCCACGGGAGAGTTCGTCGCCCCCGGGGCCGGCCGCTTCGCCCATCAGGGACGGCACTTCGACATCTCCGGCCGGTTCACCACCCCGCCCGGTCCGCAGGGCCATCCGGTGATCATCCAGTCCGGCGAGTCCGACGCGGGCCGGGAGTTCGCCGCGTCCGACGCCGAGGTCATCTTCAGCAAGCACAACCGGATCGACGTGGCCCGGGAGTTCTACCGGGACGTGAAGCGGCGCCTGGCGGCGTACGGCCGGCGCCCCGACGATCTGCTGATCCTCCCCACCGCCAACGCGGTCGTCGCGGACACCGACGAGGAGGCCGCCGCCTACGCGGAGGAGATCAGCCGCGAGCTGGTCGGCCCGCAGACCGCGATCGCCCACCTGGAGGCGGTCTGGGGCCGCGATCTGTCCGCCTACGACCCGGACGGGCCGCTGCCCGACATCGAGCCCGAGGACGAGGCCCACTTCCTGAAGGGGCACTCCGTCTTCCGCAAGGACCGGGCGGAGACGGCCCGGCGGTGGCGCAGGCTCGCCACGGAGCGGAACCTCTCCATCCGGGAGCTGGTCATCGAGGTCGGCGGGCGCCGGACGTTCGTCGGCAGCCCACGGACGGTCGCCGACGCCATCGACGACTACGTGCAGACCGGGGGCGCCGACGGCTTCGTCCTCGTGCCCCACCTCACCCCGGGCGGCCTGGACGACTTCGTGGACCGGGTCGTGCCGATCCTCCAGGAGAAGGGCGTCCACCGCGACGACTACACCGGCACCACGCTCCGGGACCACCTGGGCCTGTCCGCCGCGCCCCGCCCCGCGAGCTGGGGCGGCCCCGGACAGCGCCTGCGCGACGGGCACGACGACAAGGAGACCTGCGCATGACCGGCACGACCCGCGCCACCGCCCCGACGGGCACCCCGGGCCCCCCGCTGCACCTCGCCGTCGCGCTCGACGGCGCGGGCTGGCACCCGGCGGCCTGGCGCGAGGAGGACGCCCGGCCCGGTGAACTGCTCGACGCCGCCTACTGGGCCGGCCTGGTCGCCGAGGCGGAGCGCGGCCTGATCGACTTCGTCACCTTCGAGGACGCCCTCGGCCTCCAGTCCGCCGCCTTCCACCTCCCCGACGACCGCACCGACCAGGTCCGGGGCAGCATCGACGCGGTGCTGCTCGCCGCCCATCTCGCGCCGCTCACCACGCACATCGGCCTGGTCCCGACCACCAACGTCACCCACACCGAGCCGTTCCACCTGGCCATCGGCATCGCGACCCTCGACCACGTGAGCCGGGGACGGGCCGGCTGGCGCCCGCAGATCTCGTCCCGCGCGGCCGACGCCGCCCACGTCGGCCGCCGCACCACGCCCCGGCTCACCGAGGACGACGTGATCGACTCGGAGCGGATCTCCCGGCCCCTGCGCGCCCTCTTCGCGGAAGGCGCCGAGGTGGTGGAGGCGGCACGGCGGCTCTGGGACAGCTGGGAGGACGACGCGGAGATACGGGACGCGGCGACGGGCCGCTTCCTCGACCGCGACAAGGTCCACCCCATCGACTTCCGGGGCAGCGCGTTCAGCGTGAAGGGGCCGTCGATCACCCCGCGCTCCCCCCAGGGGCAGCCGCCGGTGGTGAGCCTCGCGCACGCCACCACGCCGTACGAGTTCGCGGCGCTCGGCTCGGACGTCGTCGCCGTCACGCCGCACGACCGGGCGGGCGCGGCGGCGATCCTCACCCAGGTCGCCGGGGCGGTGCGGCGCACCGGCCGGGACGTGACGGAACGCCCGCTGCGGACCTTCGCGGACCTCGTCGTCTTCCTGGACGACGAACCGGGTGCGGCGGCCCGGCGCAAGGCCCGCCTGGACGAGGCGGCCGGAGCCGCGCTCGCCTCCGACGCCGAGATCTTCACCGGCACCCCCGCGGAACTGGCGGACCTGCTGCTCGACTGGCGCTCCACCGGCCTGGACGGCTTCCGCCTCCGCCCGGCCGCCCTCCCGCACGACCTCACGGCGATCACCCGGGGTCTGGTTCCGGAGCTGCAACGGCGCGGGGTGTTCCGTACGGAGTACGCGTCCACCACGCTCCGCGGCCACCTGGGCCTGGAACGCCCCGCCAGCCGCTACGCGAAGGCGGGCTGACCGGACCCTTCCGGCCCCCGCTCGCGCCGAGTCCCGGGGTCAGGGGCGGTCGGGCCGGAGGAGGACCGGGAGGCGGGTCAGGCGCCACTGGCCGGGCAGTTGCATGCGCTCCCGCCGTTCCAGTTCGGCCGGTTCCAGGGCGAGTCGGAGGTCCGGGTAGCGGTCGAACAGCGAGCCGAAGGCGATCTCCGCTTCGAGTCTGGCGAGGGAGGCGCCCAGGCAGTAGTGGATCCCGTGGCCGAAGCCGAGGTGGTTCTCGGCCTGGCCGGCGCGGTGCCGGTCCAGGTCGAGGCGGTCCGGAGCGGTGTAGCGGCGGGGATCGAAGTTGGCCGAGACGAAGACGAGGAGCACGGCGTCACCGCGCGGAATCCGGGTCCCGGCGATCTCCAGGTCCTCGGCGGCGTAGCGCAGTCTGCTCGTCTGGACCGGCCCGCACCACCGCATCAGCTCGTGCACCGCGCCGGGCATGGCCTCGGGACGGGAGCGCAGTCGGGCGAGTTGGTCGGGGTGGGAGAGCAGGGCGGCGGTGCCGTTGCTGATGAGGTGGGCCGTCGTCTCGTGGCCGGCGAGGACCAGGGTCACCACGAAGGTGACCAACTCGATGTCGCTGATGCCGCCCTCGGACGCGTCCTGGCCCCGGATGAGTCCGCTGAGCAGGTCGTCGCCGAGGTCGGCACGGCGCTTCCCGATCAGCCGGTGGGTGTGCTCGATCATCGCGGGGAACGAGGTGGCGAGGCGTTCCGGCCGCATGGCGATCAGATCCTCGCCCCACTGCTGCCACTTGTCGCTGTCCGCCTCGGGGACGCCCACGAGGTTGCAGATGACCTGGATCGACAGCGGATAGGCGTAGTGCGCGAGCAGATCGGTCGCGCCGTCGGCGGTGTGCCGCGGCAGGGCGTCCAGCAGCCGGCCGGTGATCTCCTCGATCCGGGGCCGCGTGTCCGTCACCCGGCGGGCCGTGAACTCCCGCAGCACCCGCTTGCGCAGCCTGGTGTGCTCGGGCGGGTCGGTGTCGAGCATCGACCCGAGGAGGTAGGGACGCAGCTCCTCGGGGATGGCGAGCATGTCCATCATCTTCAGGCGCGGGTCGTCACCCGTCGCACCGGGCACCGAGGCCGGGGTGTTGACCAGACGGCGGTCGTGCAGCAGCGTGCGGACGTCCTCGTGGCGCGTGACGAACCAGGCCGGTGTGCCGTCCAGGTACCGTCCGTGCACCACGGGTGCCTGCTCCCGCAGGCGTCCGTAGCCGGCGAACGGATCGGCCATCAGGTCCGGTTGCATGGCGTGCGGTTCGGCGTCGAGGTCGTTCTGCGGAACGGTGGGAGACGTGGACATGTGCTCGCTTCTCCTCGTGACGTCAGTCCTCGGCGACGGTGATGGCCTGCACCGGGCAGGCCAGTTCGGCCTCGCGCACCGACGGGTCCTCCGTGCCGCCCGCGCCGTCGGGCAGCACGTAGACGATTCCCAAGTCGTCCTGGGCGAACAGGGCGGGAGCGGTCAGCGTGCATTGGCCGCTGCCGATACAGCCGTCTCGGTCGATGCTGATGCGCACGTGTGCGGCTCCTCTGATTCTGGAGGGCAGGGGAAAGAATTCCGCTGTTTCGCCGGTACCGGCACCGTGCGGTCGACGCTAGTGCAGGGAGTTCGGGTCGGGCAAGCTGGTCCGTGACTCACCCGGGCCATTCCGACTTGTCCCGCCAGCGGGACAGTCCGACGACGTTCTCATGCCCGCCGGCACTGATGGAGAGGCTTCATTTGATGAGTTCCGGTGAAAATTCCGCCAGTATCGACTCGGCGCTCGACGCCGTCGAATCGTGGCTGACCGAATACATATCGGCCGCCCATCCGGACATCGGCCGCATCGGCCCCATCTGTCCTTTCGTTGCGCCTGCGCGCAAGAACCGGACGATGGAGATACGGGCGCGGTTCGTCGGTCACTCGCCCACGCTCGAACTCATCGAGGAGATCGCGCGCAGCAGTCTGCGCGAGTACGGACTGGTCTCCTGGCAGGGCCGCAATCCCATGCTGCGGGCGATGGTCGTGGCCCTGCCCGACCTGCGCTCCGAGGACACGAAGCTGCTCGACGAGGCGCAGTCGCGGGTGAAGGACGAGTTCGTCGCGCAGGGCCTCATGGTGGGCCAGTTCCACGAGAACTGCGAGGTCCCGGCGGCCCGCAACCTGGACTTCGCGGTGAGCAAGGCGCCGGTGCCGGTGCTGGCGATCCGCGCGATCGCCCTGCACGACATCTTCTTCCTGGCCGAGCACCGGCACTGGTTCGAGAAGTACCAGGAGAAGTTCGGGCAGTTCTACACGCCGCAGGCCATGGAGACCGAGGACCGGTTCCGGGTGGAGCACTACCGGCGGGCGGCCCGGGCGTACGGCTATCCGGCGTAGCGGACGGCCGCCGTCTGCGGCAAGGCAGAGGCGGGGGGGCCCCCCCCGGGGCCCCCCCCCCACGATCCCCCTCCGGGAGGTTTCTCTCCACCACGGCCCCCTCATTCACCCCTTCGGACGGGCGCTCGGAGTGAAACGGGGGAGCACAAGGGGGCGCGTTCGGCTCCTGAGCTTCTCGGGGTGATCACCGTCGACCTACCGTCGACACCATGGGAAGCGTGGACCTGGCGACGCTGGTGCGGATCTGTGATCCGGCGGGCCGGCCACGGGGGACCGGCTTCGTCGCCGATGACCGGGGCACGGTGGTCACCAGCCACGAAGCCGTCGACGGACTCGCCCGCCTCGTCCTGCACGGGCCGGGCTCTTCGGGCTCCCCGGATTCACCGGGCGCGGGCGGCTGCAGCGTGGGCGCGGACGCCGTCACCGCCTTCCCCGAATCCGGTCTCGCGCTCGTGCGGACCGAAGGTCTGGGCGTGCGCCCCCTGCCGATCGCGGCCCGCCGTGAGATCGAGGCGGGGACGTACGTACGGATCGCCGCCCACGGCTGGCGCGAGGCGCGGGTGCTCGCCCCGGCCCGGGTCACGTACACCGCCACCGACCGCTTCCACGTCCTCGGCGACGCCGTCGAACTCGCCATCGGCACCGAGGGCGCCGAAGCCCTCCGCCACGGCGGACAGGCCGCGGGCGGCCCCGTCCTCGACCCCGCCACCGGAGCCGTCCTCGCCGTCCTCGGCACCGCGCTCCACGGCGACCACCGGGCGGCCGGGTACGCGCTGCCGCTCGCGACGGCCGGACCGCTGGCCGAACTCCTCCGGCGCAACGCCGCCACCGTCCCCTGCTACGGCCACGACCTCAACCTCGCCGGGGTCCTGGAACTGACCGCCACCTCCACCGGCGCGGCCGCCGCCCCCACCGCCTGGCCCGCACCCGAACCCGTCGCACGCGCCGAGTGCGTCCGGGAGTTCGCCGCCTTCGCCGCAGGCGATGCCCGGGTCCTCGCACTCGTCGGCGTTCCCGGCACCGGACGCACCACGGCGCTCGCCGCCCACTGCGCGCACCGCGCCCGGGGCGCCGAGCCCGCCCCCACCCTCTGGCTGCGCGGCGCCGACCTGCGCGCCGACGACACCTCCGTCGCCGACGCGGTCGGCCGCGCCCTGCGCCAGGCCGGGCGCATCGTCGCCACGTCCGGGGCCCTCGGCGACGCCACCACCGCCACCCCGGAACGCGCGGCCGCGCTCGCCCGCGCGGCCGATCGCCCGCTGCTCCTCATCCTCGACGGCCCGGAGGAGATGCCCCCCGCCCTCGCCCACCGCCTGGCCGCCTGGACCACGTCCACCGAGTCTTGGCTGCGCGCCCACGGCGCCCGCCTCATGCTCGGCTGCCGCCCGGAGCACTGGGAACAGGCGAGCGGCCTCTACTCCCCATCCGCTCTCCACAGCCCGGCCCGCCCGGCCCTGACCGCCCCGCGGGGAGCGGCCGCCGACCCGGCGGCCGGCCTCGGCGCCGGCCAGCGCGCGGCCGGGGGACGGAGTGCCGGGTCGGCGACAGGGCATGGGCGGCACGCCGAGGTGGGCGACGGGCTCGGCCTCGCGGGCCCCCACGACGAGCCGGTGCCCGGCGCCGCGGCCGGGGCCCGGCAGGGAGTCGAGGGCGGCCCCGATGGGCGGCCCGCACCCTGCGCGGAGGCGGGACAGGGGAGGGCGCCCGTCCCGTACCGCGGGCCGGGGATGGCCGGGGCCGTCGTGATCGGGGACCTCGGGGAGGAGGAGGCGCGGCTCGTGCGACAGCGGTACGGGCTGGACGAGGGCGGTCTCGCCGCCGCCGACGCCCGCCATCCGCTGGCGCTGCGGCTGCTCGCCGAGGTGCGGGAGGCGCTGCCCGGGGAGGTACCGGGGCGCCCCGGGCGGGAGGACGTCTTCTCCGCCCACCTGGACCTGATGTGCCTGCGCGTCGCGGTACGGATCGCCGCCGGGTCCCGGCCCCTCGTCCGGGGCACCGCCGTCCGCCGGCTCGCCGCGCGGGTGGCGGGCCGGGTCCACGAGGCCGCCCGCCGCTGCCTCGGCCCCGGCCAGGGCGAGCTGGACCGGGAGTCCTTCGAGGAGATGTTCCCGTGGCGGACGGGCTGGGCCTCCGCCGTGCTCACCGAGGGCCTTCTCGTGCCGGCCGGCCCCGGCTACCGCTTCGGGCACGAGGAGCTCGCGGACTGGCTGCAGGGCGCCCACCTGGACGTCGACGGCGCCCTGCACGCCCTGGTCCACCGCTGGCACGAAGGCGCTCCGGTACGGCTCCCCTCCCGTGCCCCAGCCGCCACGCTCGCTCCGGCAACGGCGTCCGCCCCGGCCTCGGCCTTCGCCCCGGCCTCGGCCTTCGCCCCGCCCGACGGCGCGCGAGAGGAGGGCCCGCGCTCGCTCCCCGTACCGCGCCACCGCGTCGGACCCGTCCTCCAGGCCCTGCTCCTCCTCGACCGCGAACAGGGCCCCGACGCCCTCGCCCTCCGCCTGGCCGGACTGGCCGACGCCCTCGCCCGACTCGCCCACGCCGGTCTCGACGCCACCGACGGCGCCTGGTGGGGCGGTCGGCTCCTCGCCGACTCCCTCCGGCGCGTGCCCGACCCGAAGCCGTACCTCCCTGTCCTGCGCCATCTCGCCGATCTCCTCGGCGGCCACCGTCCGCCCGAGGGCCGCCCCCGGCCCGCCGACGCGTTCGCGCCGTTCGGACCCGGCTTCTGGGAGGCCCTGCGGGTCGGCGAGAACGAGCGCATGGACCTGCTG
Organism: Streptomyces sp. NPDC048353; assembly: GCF_055587165.1. Classification (NCBI taxonomy): domain Bacteria; kingdom Bacillati; phylum Actinomycetota; class Actinomycetes; order Kitasatosporales; family Streptomycetaceae; genus Streptomyces; species Streptomyces sp. NPDC048353. The sequence goes on from NZ_JBVJGU010000006.1 coordinate 452,233, forward strand.
CGGCGGCTGGTCACCGCCGACGGCCCGGCCCGCGCGGACGGCCCGCCCCGCTACCTCGACACCGTCGCCGCGCGACTCGCCGCCGACCCCCGAGGCGTACAGCCCTTGCTGTGCCGGTGGTTCGGCGACCGCAGGCCGCTTCCCGCCACCCCGTACGCGACCGTCGGCACCGCCGCCCAGGCGCTGCTCCACACCCACCGGGCCCCGGCCGTCGACGACCTGTGCGAGGCGCTGGTCGCCACCGCGCACCCGCTCGCCGACGGCCTGCTGACCGCGCTCGCCGAGGACGAGCCGTCCGCCGTCTGCCGGGCCGTCGACCGCTGGGCCCACGACGACGGCCGCCCCGAACGCAGGGCCGCGGCCGCCGCGTACGGAGATCTGGTGGCCGAACGCCTCGCACCCGTCGCCGAGCCGCCCCCCTGCGACACCGGGGCCACCGGGCCCGACGCCGGACATCTCGCGACCGGGCCCGACTCGGTGCGCCCCATGCGGGTGCCGGACCGGCGGCCGTCGACCGTCGCCGGGCCCGACTCGGTGCGCCCCATGCGGGTGCCGGACCAGCCGCCGCCGACCGTCGCCGGGCCCGACTCGGTGCGCCCCACGCGGGTGCCGGACCAGCCGCCGTCGACCGTCGCCGGGCCCTCCCCGGCCGGCGCCGCCCTCCATCCGGTCCCCTCCCCGTCGCTCGCGGTCCCCCTTCGGCCGCCCGATCCCGACGCCGCGCACCGCACGGCCGACGCCCCGCCGCGCCCCACCAGCGACGATCGGCAGCTCCTGCGCTACGCCGCCCTCGCGTTGCTCGCCCGGCCCCGTGACGCCGGGCTGCACGGGCGGGCCCTCGGGATCCTGATCCGCGACCCGCTCACCCGGGCACGCCACCTCCCGCGGGCCCTCGCGGAGCCCGGCGTGCCCGCGCGGGCCCTCGTCCGGGCGCTCCCCACCGACCCCGAGCCGGTGCTCGCCGCCCTCCGTGACCGGCTGGACGGCCCCGAAGAGGCGGCCGGAGAGGTCCTGGCCGCCCTCGCCGAGATCACCGCGCCCGCGCTCGCCCGCCGCGCCGCCGCCCTCGTCCGCGAGTACGTCGACCGCCACCCCGGGCCCGGGCCGGCCCGGCACGCCGCCGCGTACGCCGACCGCCGGCTGGAGCACGGCCCCGCCGCCCGGGCCGTCCTCTTCCCCCTGGTCACCGGCCTCCTCCGGGACCACCCCGCGCACCTCCGCGCCGCCTTCGCCCCCGTCCTCGCCGCGCCCGGCACCGGCGCCTCCCGCCTCCTGCGGGGCGAACTCCTCGACGTACTCCTGCGGTACGAAGCCGAGGCGCCCAGCGGCCCGGCCGTCCTGGACGCGCTGCTGCGCGCCGCCGCCCGCGGCTGCGAACGCCGTCCCGACGTCCGCACCCGCGACCTCGTCCACCGCACGGGACTGCTCCTCGTCCGCACCCCGGACGGCGCGGCCCGCCTCGACCGGCGGATCGCCGAGCTCGCCCGCGAAGTCCCCGGCTTCGCCGCCCTGCTGGCCGACGGCCCGCCCGACGGGCCCGCCGCGTGGGCCGCGCTCGTCGGCCCCGAGACCCGCAGGACCGTCGAGACCCTCGGCAGTTCCATGCCGATGCGAACCGAAAGCCTGGGACATGGCAGTCTTAGACCTGCGTAATCGGCGAACAGGCGGACGAGGAGCGGTCACAGTGCAACGCTGGCGTGGCTTGGAGGACATCCCCCAGGACTGGGGGCGCAGCGTCGTCACCATCGGCTCCTACGACGGCGTACACCGCGGGCACCAGCTGATCATCGGCCGGGCGGTGGACCGGGCGCGCGAGCTGGGCGTCCCCTCGGTCGTCGTCACCTTCGACCCGCACCCCTCCGAGGTCGTGCGGCCCGGCAGCCACCCGCCGCTGCTCGCCCCGCACCACCGGCGCGCGGAGCTGATGGCGGAGCTGGGCGTGGACGCGGTGCTGATCCTGCCGTTCACGGCCGAGTTCTCGCAGCTGTCCCCGGCGGACTTCATCGTGAAGGTCCTCGTGGACAAGCTGCACGCGAAGGCCGTCATCGAGGGCCCCAACTTCCGCTTCGGCCACCGGGCGGCCGGCAACGTCGCCTTCCTCGCCGAGCTCGGCGGCACGTACGACTACGAGGTGGAGGTCGTCGACCTCTTCGTCAGCGGTACGGCCGGCGGCGGCGACCCCTTCTCGTCCACGCTCACCCGCCGTCTGGTCGCCGAGGGCGACATGGCGGGCGCCCACGAGATCCTCGGCCGCCCGCACCGCGTCGAGGGCGTCGTCGTGCGCGGCGCCCAGCGCGGCCGCGAGCTCGGCTTCCCCACGGCGAACGTCGAGACCCTGCCGCACACCGCGATCCCCGCCGACGGGGTGTACGCGGGGTGGCTGACGGCGGCCGGCGAGCGCATGCCGGCGGCGATCTCCGTCGGCACGAACCCGCAGTTCGACGGCACGGAGCGGACGGTCGAGGCGTACGCGATCGACCGCGAGGGCCTCGACCTGTACGGGCTGCACGTGGCCGTGGACTTCCTGGCGTACGTCCGCGGCATGCTGCGGTTCGACACGCTGGACGACCTGCTCGAAGCGATGGCCGGGGACGTCAAGCGCTGCCGTGAGCTGACCGAGACGTACGACCGGGAGCACCCGGCCGCCTGAGCCCGGCCGGACACCTCCGCCCGGCCGGAGATCTGGACCGGCCGGACATCTGAGTGTCACCGGACATGTGAGCCCCGCCTGACATCTGAGCTCCGCCGGACCGCCTGAGCCCGGCCCGGCGCGGGACGGCCGATCGGGCCCCCGCCCGCCGTCACCAGGTGACCATCAGCTCCTTCGGGCCGCGGATCAGCCCCTTCACCTGCCACACCGTCTCCTCCGGCGCCCCCGCGAGGCGCAGCTCCGGATAGCGCCGCAGCAGCGTCTCCAGCATCACCTCCGACTCCATCCGCGTGAGCATGGCGCCCATGCAGTGGTGTGGGCCGTGCCCGAAGGACAGATGACCGGTGCCCGTCCGGTCGAAGTCGACGTCGTGCGGGTCCGCGAAGACCTCCGGGTCCCGGTTCGCGGCGAGGTACGACGCGTACACCGCCTCACCCGCCCGGATCAGCACGCCTCCGACCTCCACGTCCTCGGTCGCGATCCGCGGCAGCCCCACGCCGTTGCGGTGCGGGATCCAGCGCAGCAGCTCGTCCACCGCCCGGGGGAGCAGCTCCGGCTCCGCCCGCAGACGCGCCATCAGCTCCGGACGGGTGAGCAGCAGCCACACCATGTTGGCGCTGTTGTTGCGGACGGCGTGCGCGCCGCTGATCAGGATCGCCATGGCCAGCGACACGGCCTCGTCCTCGCTGATCCGCCCCTCGCCGAGGGCCTCCGCGAGCTCCCCCGCGAGGTCGTCCCGCGGCTCCGCGCGCCGCTGTTCGAGCAGCCGGGTGACGTAGCCGCGGATCTGCGCCTTGGCCGCCCTGCTGCTCTCCGGGCCGGGGCCCGAGGACAGGATCAGATCGGGCCAGGAGGCCAGCTGCGCGCGGTCCTCGTCGGGGATGCCGAGCAGATCGCAGACCACGGCCATCGGCAGCGGCCCGTGCAGATGCCTCATCAGGTCGGCGGGCCGGCCAGTCTCCTCCATGCCGTCGAGCAGCCGGTCCGCCGTCGCCTGCGCCGCCGGACGCAGCCGACGGGTGCTCTGCCCGGTGAACGTCCTGGTCACAGCCTTGCGCAGCTGCGTGTGGTACGGCGGATCGGCGTAGTTCAAGGCCGCCTTGGAGGCCACCATGTGGCCGGTCATGCCGGTCACCTCGCGGTCGAGCAGAGCCGTCCGGCTGAACCGCGGGTCGGAGGTGACCAGGCGGACGTCCTCGTACCGGGTGACGAGCCACGCCTCGTTGTCGGCGGCGAAGGGCAGACGGATGCGGGCCACCGGCTCCTCGGTGAGGAGTTCGGTCAGCAGGGGGTCGAAGTCCAGCGCGGGCAGGTCGTCGACCGCCCAGGTGCGTACCGGCCGTACCGCGGCCGCCGATTCGGAGGGGGTCATGGGGAGGCTGTTCCCGGGTGCGGGAGGCGCCGATACGCCGCGCGCCCACAGCCCCCTGAACGGAGGACGGGCCGGTGGGCCGGCTGCCCGGGGAGGCCGGTCGGGTGACGCTCCGTGAGATTTCGGCGGCCCGCGCGGTTGCGGGGCCGCACGCCCCGGGCGAGTGTGGCGGCAGTTCGGTAGACCTGCAAAGGAGCGAGTCTCGTGGTGACTCTGTGCAAGCCCGCGGTGGCCGTGCCCGAGTACGTGATCACAAGGGAGGAGACGCTCGACCTCGCCCGCTCGCGTCATGCCGATCACCCCCAACTCCCGCTGGCGCTCCGGCTGATCGAGAACACCGGCGTCGCCCAGCGGCACCTCGTCCAGCCCATCGAGGCGACCCTGGAACACCCCGGCTTCCAGGAACGCAACGAGCGCTACGAGATCGAGGCGAAGGCCCGCGTCCCGAGCGTCGTCCAGGAGGCCCTGCGCAACGCCGAGCTGCGCCCCGCCGACATCGACATGATCGTCTACGTGTCGTGCACGGGGTTCATGATGCCCTCGCTCACGGCCTGGCTGATCAACACCATGGGCTTTCCCGGCAACACCCGGCAGCTGCCCATCGCCCAGCTCGGCTGCGCGGCCGGCGGCGCAGCCGTCAACCGGGCCCACGACTTCTGCCTCGCGTACCCGGACGCCAACGTCCTGATCGTCTCCTGCGAGTTCTGCTCGCTCTGCTACCAGCCCACCGACCTCGACGTGGGCTCGCTGCTCTGCAACGGTCTCTTCGGCGACGCGGTCGCCTCGGCGGTCGTACGAGGCCGCGGCGGCACCGGGATCGCCCTGGAGCGCAACACCTCCTACCTGGTCCCCGACACCGAGGACTGGATCGCGTACAGCGTCCGATCCACCGGCTTCCACTTCCTCCTCGACAAGCGGGTGCCGACCACCATGGAGCCGCTGGCCCCGGCGCTGCGGGAGATCGCCGGTACGCACGGCTGGGACGCCGGCGACCTGGACTTCTACCTCATCCACGCGGGCGGCCCGAGGATCCTGGACGACCTCAGCCACTTCCTCGAAGTCCCGCCGGACGCCTTCCGGTTCAGCCGGGCCACCCTCACGGAGTACGGCAACATCGCCAGCGCCGTCGTCCTGGACGCGGCGCGCCGGCTCTTCGACGAAGGCGGCCTGTCCGAGGGAGCCCGCGGCATCATGGCCGGCTTCGGCCCCGGCATCACCGCGGAGATGTGCCTCGGACGGTGGACCAGGCCCCCCGCGCCCTCCCTGGAATCCGACCTCAACGCCCGCCGGATCATCGGCCACCCGCCCGCGGCGCGCCCCGCGGCCGTCCCGGCCACCTAGGTCGTGTCCGGAGCATGCCGGCTCGCGGGCCCTGGCCCTGGCACCGCGCGTTCCCCCGTTGCCCGTCCCGTCCTTCCGCGAAGGAGACCCACGCCATGTCCGACGTCACCCCGTCGCCCCTCCGCAAGGCCGTCCGCGGTCCCGCCGCGATGACCGCGCTGCTCGCGGGCGTCGTCGCCGTGTCCGTGGCCGGAGCGCCCGCGCAGGCGTCGGCACCGCACCAGGGCCGCGTCCCCATGCACCAGTGCTGGGTGAACGGCGTCCCCGCCCCGGCCGGGGACCAGGTCGACGGCACCCCGCGGGGCGACGACATCCTCTGCGACAGCGACCTGAACGGCGTCACCGTCTCGGGCGGCGGGGGCGACGACACCATCGAGGTCCGCGGCCTGGTCATCGACTCCGCCGTGACCGGCGGCGAGGGCGACGACACCATCCGCACCAAGCACCTGGTTCCCCAGACCACCTTCAGCATGGTCCGGGGCAACCGCGGCAACGACGTCATCCGCGTGGCCAGCGTGCGCGGCGACGGGGCGCGGCTCGGCGCGATCGTCCACGGCGACGACGGCGACGACAGGATCACCACCGGCTCGGTGTCCGGCGCCCCCGGCACCTTCAACCGCGGCGGTGGGATCGTCACCGGCAACGACGGCGTCGACACCATCCGGACCGGGATCATCGACTTCTCCGGACGCGTCCTCGGCGGCAGCGAGAACGACACCATCGAGGCCCAGGCCCTCGGCCCGGAGTCGGGCGGCCTGATCCAGGCCGGCCCCGGCGACGACAGGATCAGCGGCCCGGGCGGCGCGACCCTGGTCGTCGGCGAGCACTGGGGGACCGTGGACGCCGGCGTCGGCAAGGACACCTGCCTCGTGAAGTCGGTCTCCACGCGCACGTCCATCAGCTCCTGCGAAACGCTTCCCGCGGCGGCGGGGGAGAGCACGTCCAAGCCCGACGCCCCTGCGGGCGGGCGGCCGACCGGCTCGGCTTCCCAGCCCGATGCCCCTGCGGGTGGGCGGCCGAGCGGTCCGGCTTCTCAGCCTGCCGCTCCCGCGGGTGGGCGGCCGAGCGGTCCGGCTTCTCAGCCTGACGCTCCCGCGGGTGGGCGGCCGAGCGGTCCGGGCTCCCAGCCCGACGCCCCCGCCGGCGGGCGGCCCACCGGTCCGGCTTCCCAGCCTGACGCCCCGTCCCGGCCGGTCGCCCCCGCGAACCAGAAGCCGACCCAGCCGTAAGCCCCCGCCCGACCGCCCGCGGGAGCGATCCCGTACGGCCCCGCCCGCCGGAACACCCCTCCGTCCGGCGCGCCTCCCGGCCCGCCCGGCGGCCGGGGGTCAGTCCTCCGGCGGGCCCTGGCTCGTCACCCAGTGGCACGCCACCCGGCGTCCACCGCCGCCGCCGGGCAGGACCGGGAGGTCCTCCGTGCGGCAGCGGTCGGCGACCGGGGAGGCCTCGCCCGAGGCGAGGACCTGGCAGCGGGCGTGGAAGCGGCAGCCGGACGGGATCCGGGAGGGGTCCGGGGGTTCGCCGGTCAGCACCACCGGTTCGCCCCCGGACTCCGGGAGCACCGACAGCAGCGCCCGGGTGTACGGATGCCTCGGCGCGGTCAGGACCGACTCCACCGAGCCGGTCTCCACGATCCGCCCCAGATACATCACCGCCACCCGGTCCGCGATGTTCCACGCGAGGCCCAGGTCATGCGTCACGACCAGCGCCGAGAGGCCCAGCTCGTCCCGCAGCCGAAGCAGCAGCGCCAGGATCTCCCCGCGTACCGACGCGTCCAGGGAGGCCACCGGCTCGTCGGCCACGATCAGCTCGGGCTCCAGCACCAGCGCCCCCGCGATGACGACCCGCTGCCGCTGCCCGCCCGACAGCTCGTGCGGATAGCGCAGGAAGAAGCGCTCCGGCGGCCGCAGCCCGGCCCGCGCGAGCGCCTCGGCGACGGCGGCCCGTTCGTCCCCGCCGTACCGGTGGATCCGCAGCCCCTCCGCCACCGCGTCGTACACCGTGTGACGCGGATTCAGCGAACCGCTCGGATCCTGTAGGACCAGCTGGGCCCGCTTCCGGTACGCCCTCAGGGCGCGGGAGCCGTACGACAGCGGCTCACCGGCGAATTCGATCGTCCCGGCCGTGGGCCGCACCAGGCCGAGCAGCGACCGGGCCAGCGTCGTCTTGCCGCACCCCGACTCGCCGACCAGCGCCACGATCTCGCCCGCGCCGATGTCCAGGTCCACCCCGTCCACGGCCCGCGCGGCCGGCCCGCCGCGCCGCCCGGGGAAGACGATCCGCAGCCCGCGCGCGGAGAGCAGCGGACGCGATCCGGCCGCCTCCGGAGCCAGGCCCGCCCCGGCCTCAGGGACCGTGGCCGCCCCGGCCTCAGGGCCCGCCGCGGCCTCCTGGAGCGGCACCGCCCCCGACGGCGAGGACTCCAGCGGCGACGTGTCCGGCTTCAGCGGTTTCATGAGCCACTCCCGACGTGCACGCAGGCGGCCCGGCGCTCCGCGCCCGCCTCCCGCAGTTCCTGGTCCCGCTCCCCGCACACCTCCACCGCCACCGGGCAGCGCGGATGGAACGCGCACCCGCCCGGCAGCTCCGCCGGATCGGGGGGATCGCCCGGCAGCCCGCGCGGCGCCCGCCGCGACGCCGGGTCGCCGATCCTCGGAAACGCCGAGGACAGCGCCCGCCCGTACGGATGCTCGGCCGCGTCGTACACCGACCGCGCCGGGCCCTCCTCCACCACCCGGCCGGCGTACATCACCGCGAGCCGGTCGCAGGTGTCGGCGAGCACCGCCAGATCGTGACTGATCATCAGCAGGCCGATGTCCTCGTCGTCGACGAGCCGCCCGATCAGCCGCAGGATCTGCGCCTGGATCATCACGTCCAGCGCGGTCGTCGGCTCGTCCGCCACGATCAGCCGGGGATCGCAGGCCAACGCCATCGCGATCATCACCCGCTGGCGCTGCCCGCCGGACAGCTCGTGCGGGTACGCGGCCGCCCGCGCCGCCGGCAGTCCCACCTGCTCCAGCAGCCCACCGGCCCGCGTCCGCGCCGCCGCCGGCGTCGCGCGCCCGTGCACCAGCATCGGCTCGGCGATCTGCTCGCCGATCCGCCGCACCGCGTTCAACGAGTGCATCGCGCCCTGGAAGACGATCGACGCCCCCGCCCACCGCACCGCCCGCAGCCGGCCCCACCGCATGGTCAGGACGTCCTCGCCGTCGAGCAGGACCTCGCCCGTCAGCCGCGCCGACGGCGGCAGCAGACGCAGCAGCGCGAGCGCCATCGTCGACTTCCCGCACCCCGACTCGCCCGCCACCCCCAGCTTCCGCCCGGCGGCCAGCGACAGGTCGACCCCCCGGACGGCGGGGACCGCGGACGCCCCCGACCCGTACGTCACCCTCAGATCGCGGATCTCCAGCAGGCTCAACGCCCCACCCCCAGCTTCGGGTTGAGTACGGACTCGATCGCCCGGCCGCACAGCGTGAAGGCCAGCGCGACCAGCGCGATCGCGACACCCGGCGGGGCCAGGTACCACCAGTGGCCGGACGAGACCGCGCCCGCCTCCCGCGCGTCCTGCAGCATGCCGCCCCACGACACCACGGTCGGATCGCCCAGCCCCAGGAAAGCCAGCGTCGCCTCCGTCAGGATCGCCGTCGAGATCCCGAGCGTGGTCTGCGCCAGCACCAGCGGCATCACGTTGGGCAGCACGTGCCGGCTCATGACGTGCCCGTGCCCGCCGCCCAGCGCCCGGGCCCGCTCGATGTACGGGCGGGACTCCACCGCGATGGTCTGCGCGCGCACCAGCCGGGCGGTCGTCGGCCAGCTCGTCACCCCGATCGCCAGGACCACCGTCCACATCGACCGGGACATCACCGTCGCCAGCACGATCGCCAGGACGAGCGTCGGCATCACCAGGAACCAGTCGGTGATCCGCATGACCACCGTCGAGAACCAGCCGCCGTAGTGGCCCGCGACGATGCCGACCACCGTGCCGATGGCGACCGAGAGCGCCGCCGCCAGCAGCCCGACGAGGAGCGAGATCCTCGCCCCCCAGACCAGCAGCCCGAGCAGCGAGCGCCCGAACTGGTCCGTCCCGAGCGGGAACGCGGCGCTCGGCGATTCCATGGCCGTGCCCGGCGCGTTCGTCACCGACTGCACGTCGGCGCCGACCGTCAGCGGCGCGAGGAGGGCCAGGGCCGCGATCAGGGCGAGCCCCGCCAGGCCGTAGAGCCCGGCGCGGTGGCCGCGGTACTGCCGCCAGAAGCGGGACACGGCGTTCCGCCGCCGCGCCCAGGTCAGAGAAGGGACGGAGGTCGTCATCGGCCCACCCGGGGGTCGAGCAGCGGATAGAGCAGGTCGGCGACGAGGTTCGCCACGATCATCGCCCCCGCGAACACCACGAACAGGCCCTGCACCAGCGGCAGGTCGGGCACGCTGAGCGCCTGGTAGAACAGCCCTCCCAGACCCGGCCAGGAGAACACCGTCTCGACCAGGATCGAGCCGGCCACCACATGGCCGAGGTTGATGAAGACCATGGTGACGGTCGGCAGCAGGGCGTTCGGCACGGCGTGCCGACGGCGCACGGCGTCGTCGCGCAGCCCCTTCGCCCGGGCCGTCGTCAGATAGTCCCCGCCCATCTCGTCGAGGAGCGAGGAGCGCATCACCAGCAGCGTCTGGGCGTAGCCGACCGCGACCAGGGTGAGGACCGGCAGCACCATGTGGTGGGCGACGTCAAGGACGTACGCGAAGCCGGTTTCGCCCGTGCCGGATTCCATGCCGCCGGTCGGGAAGAGCCCCGGGAGCGGGCCGACGCCGACCGAGAACACGATGATCAGCAGCAGGCCGAGCCAGAAGGACGGCACCGACCAGAGGGTCAGCGCCAGGCCGGTGTTCAGCTTGTCGCCGAGCCGGCCGTGGTTCCACGCGGAGCGGGTGCCCAGCCAGAGCCCGAGCGCGGAGTAGAGCGTGACCGCCACGCCCGTCAGCAGCAGCGTCGCGGGCAGCTTCTGGACGATCAGCTCGCCGACCGGGGCGTGGAACTGGTACGAGGTCCCCAGGTCGCCGCTCAGCGCCTTGGCGCAGTACTCCGTGAACTGCTGCCACAGCGGCAGATCGAGCCCGAACTGCCGGCGCAGAGTCGCCAGTTGTTCGGCCGACGTCGGTACGCCGTGCGTCATCGCCTTGACCGGGTCACCGGGGATGATCCGGAAGAGGAAGAAGCTGGTGACGAGCACGGCGAGCAGCGAGATGAGCGCGCCGCCCAGCTTGCCCGCCGCGTGACGGAGATAGCCGAGGGCGGAACCGGTGCGGGAACCGCCCTCCGCGGCGCGGACCGGTACGGTCCGCGCCACGTCGGCGGGGGCGCCTGCCGTCGTCACGCCGCTACTCGCGGTCGTCGGCGGTGGCACGGCGCCGGACGCCGGCCCAGACGCCGACGGCGACAAGGACGAGCGCCGCCGGGCCGAGGACCAGCCAGAGCGTGGTCGAGGAGCCCGCCTCCGAGCCCTCGGCACCGGCCGTTGTGGAGGCCGGCACGGCCGACCACCAGCTCCAGTAGCCGTCCTGCCCCCAGAGATTGCCGGCGGCCTCCGGCATGGTCGTGAGGGACGCGATCTGGTCGGTGCGGTACGCCTCGAGGGCGTTCGGATACGCCATGACGTTCATGTACCCGGTGTCGTACAGCCGTGACTGCATCTCCTTGACCAGATCCGCCCGCTTGGCGGCGTCGTACTCCGCCGACTGCCGCGCGTAGAGCGCGTCGAACCGCGGGTCGCAGATGAAGTTGTCGGTGGCCCCGGTGTCCTTCGGCGTGGCGGGCAGCGTGCCGCAGGTGTGGATCGACAGGACGTAGTCCGGGTCCGGGTTGACCGACCAGCCGTCGAAGGCGAGGTCGTAGTCTCCCTTCGTCCACGGGTCGCCGACGTTGTCGAGGCACTCCACCTTCAGCCCGATGCCGAGCGCGCCCCACCACTCCTGGAGGTACTTCCCGACCGCCTTGTCGTTGGGGTCGGTGGCGTGGCACAGGATGCGGAAGTCCAGCGGCCTGCCGTCCTTGCCGACCCGCTTGCCGTCGGCGTTCTTCCGGTACCCGGCCCGGTCGAGGAGGAGCGCCGCCTTCGCCGGGTCGTAGCCGAGCCGCTGCCCGGCCGCGGGCTTCCAGAAGTACTGCCCGAAGCGCGGCGGGATGTACCCCTCGCCCTCGACGGCGTGTCCCTGGAAGACCTTGTCGACGATCGTCGTGCGGTCTACGGCCAGGAACAGCGCCTTGCGGACGGCCGGGTCGAGGAGCGCCTTGTGGCCGTTGCCGAAGGTCTTCCCGTCCTTCGCCCGCGCCCCGGGGTTGGTGGCCAGCGCGAAGAAGCGGCGACCGGGAGCGTCGTTCACCTTGATGTTCTTCGCCGACTTCAGCGCCGCGGCCTGAGCGGGCGTCAGGTTCGGTACGAAGGACACCTCGCCCTTCTGGAGCGCGGCGACGGCCGCGTCACCGTCCTTGTAGTACTTCAGGACAAGCTCGTCGAACTTCGGCGCACCCCGCCAGAAGCCCTTGTTCGGCTTCAGCTTGATGTACTGGTCGACCTTGTAGTCGGTGATGACGAAGGGGCCGTTGCCGACGATCGGGAACTTCTTGTCGTTGTTGAACGTCGAGAAGTCCCCGACCTTCTCCCAGACGTGCTTGGGCACGATCGGCACGTCGAGCGCCGTCATCGTCGCCTGCGGCTTCTTCAGCTCGATGACGAGCGTCCGCGGGTCGGGGGCCGTGACCTTCTTGAAGTTGGACGTGAAGCTGCCGTTCGCGGTGGCGGCGTTCTCGTCGGTCATCATCGTGGTGAAGGTCCAGGCGGCGTCCTCCGCCGTCGCCGGCTTCCCGTCGGACCACTTCGAGTCCGTACGGATGGTGTACGTCCAGGTCAGCTTGTCGGGCGAGGACTTCCACGCGGTCGCGAAGCCCGGGATGGGCGTGGCGTCCTTCGCGTCGTAGTTGACGAGGTACTCGTAGGCCAGCCGGTGGACGGTGGTCGAGACGAGCTTCTGGGCGAGGAACGGGCTCAGGGAGTCGACGCTCTGCGAGACCGCCAGGGTGAGCGTGGTGCCGCCGGCCTTCGGATCGTCCGCGGCGGGCGGGGCGGCCTGGGCGGCTGCCGGCGGGACGGCGAGCACGGTGGCGGCGACGCCGGCGGCGAGGAGGAGCCGGCGGAGCCGGGGAGGTCTGGGGCGTCGGCGGGGGGCTACCGGGCGGGGCGGAACCTTCGTGACCATGACCATGGACGTGACCTCGCGTCGTGGATCTTTGGGCGCCAACTGGTGAAGCGAAGGTCTATCAGCGTGGCCGAGCGGCGTCAACGATGACTCAAACCCCTTGTGTACTGCGGGAATGCGAAGAGGCTCCGCACCGGAGAGCCGATGCGGAGCCTCATTGGTCCAAACCTCTGACGCCTTACTGCTGAGGGGCTGGCGGCGCCTGCGGGGGCGCCTGCGGAGGCTGCTGCTGCCACCCGGCCGGCGGGACCTGACCGTCCGGCACCTCGGCCCCCGGCTGCGCCGCCACCGGAGGCTGCTGCTGCCAGCCCTGGGGCACGCCGGGCTGCTGCGCGGGGTGCGGAGCCTGCCCGCCCGGCTGCTGCGGGTAGGGCTGCTGCGGGGCGTACGGCTGCGCCGGCCCCTGCTGGGCGTACGGCAGTCCCGGCTGCCCGTGTGCCCCCGGTTGTCCGTGCCCGTCCGGCTGGGCGCCGTACGGCTGTCCGGGGTGGCCCGGCTGGGCGCCGTACGGCTGTCCCGGCTGCGGAGCCTGGGGCGCGTACGGCTGCCCCGGGACGGGCGCCCCCGGCTGCGGCACCTGCTGCGCATACGGCTGCGGCTGACCCGGCATCGGCGGGGCCATGTGCGGCGGCATGCCGCCCTGGGGGTCACCGGTCCACAGCCCCTGCGCCTGCTGCGCCCGGACGAAGTCCTCGGCGACCATCGCGGACAGGTGGAAGTACGCCTCGCGGGTCTTCGGCCGCATCATGTCGAGGTCGACCTCGGCGCCCGCCGCCAGGTGCTCGTCGAACGGCACCACGACGACACCGCGGCAGCGGGTCTGGAAGTGCTGCACGATGTCGTCGACCTTGATCATCTTGCCGGTCTCGCGGACCCCCGAGATCACCGTGATCGAGCGCTGCACCAGCTCCGCGTACCCGTGGGCGGAGAGCCAGTCGAGCGTGGTCGAGGCGCTGGAGGCGCCGTCGACGGAGGGCGTCGAGATGATGATCAGCTGGTCGGCGAGGTCGAGCACACCGCGCATCGCGCTGTAGAGGAGGCCGGTGCCCGAGTCGGTGAGGATGATCGGGTACTGCTTGCCCAGGACGTCGATCGCCCGGCGGTAGTCCTCGTCGTTGAACGTCGTGGAGACGGCCGGGTCCACGTCGTTGGCGATGATCTCGAGGCCGGAGGGCGCCTGCGAGGTGAAGCGGCGGATGTCCATGTACGAATGCAGGTACGGGATCGCCTGCACGAGGTCACGGATGGTGGCCCCGGTCTCGCGCCGCACCCGGCGGCCGAGCGTGCCGGCGTCCGGGTTGGCGTCGATGGCCAGGATCTTGTCCTGCCGCTCGGTGGCGAGCGTCGCACCCAGCGCGGTGGTCGTCGTGGTCTTGCCGACACCGCCCTTGAGGGAGATGACCGCGATGCGGTAGCAGGACAGGACCGGCGTACGGATCAGGTCGAGCTTGCGCTGCCGCTCGGCCTCCTCCTTCTTGCCGCCGAGCTTGAAGCGGGAGGCGGCACCGGGCGTCCGGCTCGACTTGGCCTTCTGCTTGTTGTTGCGCAGCAGCCGGTCGGAGGAGAGCTCCACGGCGGCGTTGTACCCGAGCGGGGCGCCCGGCACGGAACGCTCGCGCTGGTCGTGCGTGACCGCGGTGGGCCAGGCCGCCCCGGTCCGCGGGTCCACCGGCGGCTGCGGGCCGTGGCCCTGCTGATCCGGCTGCGGCTGACCCGACTGGTGGGGTACGGACGGCTGCTGCGTCGCCTGCTGCGGGGGCGCCTGGTGCGCGGCCGGTTGCTGCGCGGCCGGCGGCATCTGCCCGGGCCCGGGCTGGGCCCCCGGATGCGGGAAGCCGTAGCCGGCGGGGGCCGGAGCGGGGGCCGGAGCGGGGGCCGTGGGGGCGCCGGGCTGCTGCTGGGCCGCGGCGGGGTGCGGGAAACCGTAGCCGGCCGGGGCCGGAGCGGGGGCCGCGGGTGTGCCGGGCTGCTGTCCCGGGCCGGGCGGCGGGAAGCCGTAACCGCCCTGGGGCGCCGGGGCGGTGCCGGCCTGCTGGGCGGTCCCGGGGTGCGGGAAGCCGTAACCGGCGGGAGCCGGAGCCGGGGCCGCGGGTGTGCCGGGCTGCTGTCCCGGGCCGGGCGGCGGGAAGCCGTAACCGCCCGGAGGCACCGACGCGTTGGGGTCCGGCGCCGAGGCCTGCTGGGGCACGGGCGCGGGAGCCGGCGCGGGCAGGGGCTGGGCGCCGGGGTGCGGGAAGCCGTACCCGCCGGGCGCGGCCTGCGGCGGTACGGGCGCCGGGGCACCCGGCGTCGTCGGAGGGGGCCAGGACGCGGCGGCCGGCAGGGGCGCGGCGGGCGGCACGGCACCGCCCTCCGGCGGTGCGGGCCACTGCGGCGCGGCCGTGGGCGCCGCGGGCTGGAACGACGGCGGCAGCGGCGGCAGTCCGGCGCCCGCGCCCTGCGGGGCGGCGCCGGGGCTCCACCGCTCGGGCGCGGCGGCGGGCGCGGCGGGAGCACCGTCCTGCGGGGCCGCGGGCTCGGCCGAAGGGGCGGCGTCGGCGGTGGTGGGGACGGCGTCCTGCGGTGCGGCGGTGGGCGCCTCGGCCGGGGCGGAGTGGTCGGAGCTGCCCGGCTCTTCGGGCGCGGGCCCGGCGGCGGCCGGGGCGGCCTCGTCGTCGGCGGACGCGGCGGTCCGCTCGTCCTCGGCGGCGGCCTCGGGGCCGTCACCCTCGGTGGGCTGCTCCGGCACGCCGGACGCCTCGGCGGGGGCCGTCGTGTCGAGGCCCCCCGCGGCGGCGTCCGTGCCGCTCTCGGAGGCGGCGCCAGGGGTGGCGGCCACCATCGGGGAGTCCACCGGGGAGCCCGCCGGAGCGGGGTTCTCCTCCGTGGGCCGCGCCGAGGCGGCGTCGGAAGCGGTGGACGCCTCGGCCGCGGGCGGCGGGACGGGCGCCCCGCCCTCCGCCGACGGGCCCGGGGAGGTGTTCTCCTCGGCGCGGGCCTTCTCCGCGCGGTCGGCGATCTCCGCCATCTCACGCTTCAGCGAGGCGGGGGAGAAACGCATCGTCGCGCCGCTCTCCAGATCCCCGTTCCCGAACGAGCCGCCGTCCGCCGGAGCCTGAGCCGGGGGCTGAACCTGGGCAGGGGCAGGGGCAGGGGCAGGGGCAGGGGCCTGAGCCGGGGACGGAGTCGACGCCTGGTCCTGATTCTGGTCCTGGTCCTGGTCCTGGCCCTGGGCCGGAACGGGAGCGTGCGGAGCCACCGGAGGCGTGGACGGAGCCGGCGCCGGCGACCACTGCGACTCGTAACCGCTGCCGGAAGGGATCCGCGGCACCGCGACCGGCGCCCCGGTGGGCGGCGGCGGGGCCGCGCCCGCCGCACCTCCGCTGCCCGACGCGTTCTGCGTGTACCACGCCGGAGGGGTGTAGTCGATGGTGAACTCACCCGTCATCTCGGCGGGATCCGCGTCGGACTGATCGTCGACGGGCGGATTCCAGCCCCCGCGGATCTCGTCCCGATCGCCGTTCACTTTGCCTCCTGGTGTGGTCGCGCACCCGTGTGCCGTCGTGGGCGGGCCTTCCCACCCTAATCGCCAACAGAGTCGATGGGGCAGGGCGGAGTCCCGCCCCCGCCCACCCGCAGGTCACGTCCCGCCCCCATGTGACCTCCCCACATCGCGGAGTGAGCCTCGGGATGGCCGAACGGTGAGGAACATGGGCAAGAAGACGGACGTACGTGAAGAAGTCGTGCGGATCCGGCCGGGGTCAGTCCATGCGTCGGGCGCTGCCCAACAATCCGGTCTCGGCGTCCGTCGCCTGCGTCATGACGAACTGCCGGTCGCCCGCCGTGCACCAGAGCGTCACACCGTCGGCGAGCGTCGACAGCGCCTCCGACTCCCCGCGCGGCAGCCCCATGATGCGGCCGATCTGCACGGCCTCGTCCGGGGACACCCGCTGCACACCGACCAGCGAGGACTTCTCCAGCAGACGCGGCGCCACCGGGCTCAGGTACGGCAGCAGCGTCACCACCGACTGCCACGGCCCCGACACCACCCGGCCGCGCGGCGGCCGCATCCCGCAGTCCCGCACCACGACCACCGGGCTGCCGGCCGAGGCGCCCTGCGGCGGGACCCGCCCGACGTCATGCAGCGTGATGCACGGCTGACCGCCGCCCGCGGCCTGCGCCAGCGCCGTCCACGCGGGCGCCCGGCCCGTCTCCACGGCGACCCGCGCCCCCGTCGCCGCGGCGCGCAGCGCCATCACCTGCGCCGTCCACAGGCCGCCGATGAGCGTCACGTCGTACGGAGTGGGGCGGTTGATGCCCAGCACCGCGGGGCGGCCCTCGGCGTCCACGCCGATGACCATGCCGTCGTCACCGACCGGCAGACCCAGGGCGCCCAGCTGTTCCAGCGGCACCGCGTGACGGTCGCGGCGCGGCCCGATGAGACCGAACCCGAACCGAGGCTTCGTCAGGGACATCAGCGCGCACCTCCCAGCGGCAGCGAGGCCAGCATCCCCGGCACCTGTTCGCGGTCCAGCCGCACAAGGCCGGTCCGTACCCCGCGCGCCGCGCGCTCCAGTTCGTGCCGGGCGGCCACCAGCTCCTCGTCGCTGCGCCCGGTGATGCGTACGTGCCCGGCCACCGTCACCTCCTGCCGGTCACCACCGCTCAGCGTGAGACTGAACGTCGTCGCCAGGGCGGGCAGCGAGGTCAGCAGGGCGACCAGCTGCGGCATCGACGCGCCCGCGCCCCCGCCGCCCAGCTGGGGCCAGCGCCCCACCCAGTAGGTCGTGTGCCGCCGGTCGTCCACCCGCCACGTCCGGGCCGTCTCCTGGGTGCGGCGCGCCTGCGCCTGCCCACGGCCGGCCTGCGCGATGGCCATCGGGCTCGCGCATGACGACGTGGCGATCGCCGCCGTCAGCTCCTGCTCGGTGAGGACCGTCGCCTTGAACCCGGCGCCCGCCAGCCGGCTCGCCAGCTGGTCCGCCGCCCGCACCACACACTTCTGCGCGCCCTCCATGCCGCCACCGCGCGCGGCGACCGCCTCCGGGCACAGCTCGGGGTCCAGCTTCAGCGCGATCCAGGTGATACGGAGCGCCGGGGAGCCGGTCTGCGCCTGCAGGGGACCGTAGTTGCGGGCCGCCATCGACTGCGCGGGCAGGTGAGGGGCGGGCGCCGGCTGGGTGTGCTGGACGATCTGCGCCGACTCCAGCCGGATGCCGTCCACCTCCAGCACGTCCCGTATCAGCGCCACCGGCAGCGGCCGCGCCGAGCGGTCCGGACGCAGCGCCGTCGCCTCCGACTCGACCCGCACCAGCACCGTGAGGAAGGTGCCGTCCCCGATCAGGCCCACCGGACGCCGGTCCCGGTCGCTGTACGCGTACGTCCGCAGCGCCGGATCGCACTCCACCAGCGGCGCGAGACCCGGCTCGGTGCCCTCCGGCACGACGAACGAGGCGGCCCGCCGGGCCCGCGCGCGCAGGGCGAGGAAGGTGCCCAGCCACTCCGGCATCGAACGGCGGTGCCGGCGCACCACCGCGAGCAGCACGAGCAGCGCGGCGACCACACCGGCGGGGACCAGGAGCAACGGCTCGACGACCCAGGCCACGAGCAGCAGCGCCGCCGCGACCTCGATCAGGACGAGCTGTTGCAATCGGAACGATCCGAAGTGTCCGGGCCGCGCCTGGAGCCGTGGCGAGACCGAGGCGGCGGCGGGCGTTCCGCTCGCCGCGTGCCCCGGGACGGGGGCGGGGGCCGCGGCCGCCGCGTGCCGCGTCCGCGTCGCGGATGCCATCATGGAGAATCCCCCCAATTCGTCCCGATCACCCTGGCCCGCCAGGGCTTTGGCGGCTGGATCACCCTACCCGCCCCACAAGCGCCACCGGACAGCAGGCATAGTAGGGGGCCGGTCCGACAGCCGGAGCCCGGGTGCCATGCTCCCCGGGCTCTCGTGTGAAGACTGCGTCTGACGAATAAATGGGGACTCATGGCATCACGGCGGGATGAGCTCAACGCGTACACCTTTGCGAAGAAGCGCACGGTGGCCGCATTCCTCCAACCTTCTCCCTCGGGGACGGAGGAGGGAGCGCCGAAGCCGCTGCGCGCGGTCGTCCCCGGCCTCGTCATCGGCGCGCTGGTGCTGGCGGGGTTCGGCGCCTGGGGCATGTTCAGCCCCAAGGCGCCCAAGGGCTGGGACGAACCCGGCACCAAGGTGATCGTCGGCAAGCAGTCGACCACCCGCTATGTCGTGCTCTCCACCGGCAAGGGCAAGAACAGGAAGACGCTGCTGCACCCCGTCCTCAACCTCGCCTCGGCCCGGCTGCTCCTCACCCCGCAGAAGTTCTCCGTCATCCAGGTCGACGACGCGACGCTCGACAAGGGCAACCCGCCGCGCGGACCCATCCTCGGCATCCCCTACGCCCCCGACCGGCTGCCCGCCGCGGGCGAGGCCGGGACCCCCAAGCGCTGGGCCGTCTGCGAACAGCCCGGCGGCGGCGCGGGCTCCAGCGTCCAGAAGGCCACCTTCGTCTTCTCCCAGCGCGACTTCGCCCGCACCGAGGGCGCGGGCCAGAAGCTCGCCGACGGCCAGGTCATGTACGTCAAGGGGCAGAAGGACAGCGCGCGTTACCTCATCGACCACACCGGTACGAAGTACCTGGTGCCGGGGACGCCCGACGAGTCGGCCGGCCTCACCACCGCACTCGTCGGCCTCCACAAGGAACCCCAGTCCGTCACCGACGACTGGCTCGCCACCCTGCACACCGGCAGCCCCCTGGAGTTCCCGCGGATCGCCGGCAAGGTCGGCGACCCGGCGGGCCTCGGCGGCGGGCTGAGCAGGACCGAGGACCGGGTCGGCATGGTCCTGCTGGCGCAGACCGGCTCGGGGCCGCAGCACTACGTCGTCATGCCGGGCAAGGCGCAGCCGGTCTCCGAGTTCGCCGCCTGGCTGCTGATCAACTCCCCGCAGACCGACACCCTCGACATGGACGGCAAGGCCACCGCGGTCGACGCTGCCTCCCTCACCCCGGACGCCACCACCTTCGGCGCCCAGTACCGCTGGCCGTCCCGCAAGTCCACCCAGGTCAACGCCGTCAGCGGCGCGGGCGCCCGCGACACCGTGTGCAGCGTCCTCAACAGCGTGGACGACAAGGGCGCCACCACCCTCACCACCTGGGCGGGCACGAAGTACCCGGCCGAGATCACCGCCGGCGGCACCAGCACGTACGTGACGCCCGGCAGCGGCCTCCTCTACACCCAGGTCCAGGGCAACCAGACCCGGCCCGACGGTTCCCTCTTCCTCGTCACCGACACCGGACTGCGCTACGCGGTCCAGGCCAACGGCGACAGCGACGCCGCCCGCTCCGACATCGGCACCGGCGACCAGCAGAAGCAGACCGACGGCCGCCCGGAACCGAGCGAGGCGCAGACGCGTCTGGGCTACGAGAAGGTCACACCGGTCCTCGTCCCGATCGCGTGGTCCGAGTTCCTGTCCAAGGGGCCGCGACTCGACACCAACAGCGCCCGTCAGCCGCAGGGTTCGTAGGGGAGTGGCAGTGGTGACGTACCGGTACCGGAAGGCGGCCCTCCTCACCGCCACCGCCCTGACGGGCCTGCTGGCCCTGCCCCCCGCGACGGCCCACGCCGCGGACGCCGGTCCTGCCCGCGCGGCCGGGGACGGTTCTCCCCGCCCGGCCGTGGACGGTCCTCGCCTCGACGGCAGCGGCGAGTGCACCTTCCCCATGAAGAAGCAGATCGAGGGCATTCCCTGGTCGCTCCAGCGGGTGCTCCTGGACGAGCTGTGGCAGGACACCAAGGGCAAGGGCATCCGGGTCGCGGTCATCGACACCGGAGTCGACGACGTCAACCCCCAGCTGAAGCCGGCGGTGGACGCCAAGGCGGGCAAGGACTATCTGAAGCCCGACAAGGACAACCCGAGCCCCGGCGACGACAAGCGCGGCAAGACCGACGGCACGGTCGACGAGGTCGGCCACGGCACCAAGGTCGCCGGCATCATCGCCGCCCGCCCCCGCGCCGGGACCGGCTTCGTCGGGCTCGCGCCCGAGGCCACGATCATCCCGATCCGCCAGAACGACGAGAAGAACAGCGGCAAGTCCGACACGATGGCGCAGGCGATCGACCACGCCGTCGCCAAGGGCGCCCACGTGATCAACATCTCGCAGGACACGACCCAGCCGCTGAGCCTCGAGTCGACGATGGCCAAGGCCGTCGCCCGCGCGCTCGCGAAGGACATCGTCGTCGTCGCCTCCGCGGGCAACGACGGTATGGACGGCAAACAGAAGAACACCTACCCCGCGGCCTTCCCCGGGGTGCTCGCCGTCGCCTCCTCCGACCGCAACAACGAACGGGCCGCGTTCTCCCAGTCGGGGGCCTTCGTAGGCGTCGCCGCCCCCGGCGTCGACATGGTCTCCACCGTCCCCGGCGGCGGCCAGTGCGTCGACAACGGCACCAGCTTCTCCGCCCCGTACGTCGCCGGCGTCGCGGCCCTGCTGCGCGCCAAGCACACGGACTGGACCGCGGCCGAGATCGTCGCCCGTATCGAGCAGACGGCGGTACGGTCCATCAACGGCCGTGACAACCACGTGGGTTGGGGAGTCGTCGACCCGGTCCGCGCCCTCGCCGACGGCGCCGTCCGCCAGTCGGCCCCGAAAGCGGACCCCGGCCCTCCGAAGCCCCCGGCCCCCGAACCGGCCCACCTGGCCCTGACGGAGACGCCGCAGGAACGGACGGAACGGCTGGCCACCTACGCCCTGGGCATCGGTGGAGTACTGGTGGCGGTGGTCGCCGGGACCGCGACGGTGATCCGCGACAGCCGACGCCGCCACGGCCCGGCACGGTGAGCCGGGTCCCGACGAACAGCGCTTTGCAGTTGGAACTGTCGTACCAAATGGCTAGAGTGGTTCAAGAGTTCACGTGACGAGGGGGCACTGAGGTGGAAGCGCCGATCGGGGGCGGCAAGCAGGGTCTTGAGGTCGGAGAGGTCACTCTCCAGAGCTTCTACACCCGCATGCAGAAGCTCGTCGAGGAACTGAAGGGCTCGCCCGCCGAGCACAAGAAGATCGGCGAGCAGAAGGTCACGGCGGCGTCGTACGGCACGGGTTTCGCCGCGGCGACGGAACTGCACACGTCGTACGAGAAGGTCCGGACGAGGCTGGAAGAGCTGACGAGGATTTTCGGCGAGACGCTGGAGGCGATGGGCATCGCGGCCAACATCGCCGACAAGGGCTACACCGGGGTGGACGAAGAGGAGCGCGAGCGCTACGCCGCGATCCAGAAGCGCCATCAGGACGAGTACGAGAAGCGGAACGGCACCGACGGCCAGGCCGGCGGCCAGGGCGACGACAAGCCGCAGCAGCCTGCCAAGGACGCGGGCGGCACCGGGGATTCCGGCGGATTCAGCTAACGGGGGAGTTGCAGCAACATGGCAGGAGAGTTCGAGGGGAAGTCCCTGGACGCCCTGTACGCGATGATCGCGTCGGCCAAGCCGGAGGAGATCACCTCCACCGCCCAGGCTCTGTCGGCAGCGGTGCCGAAGATTCTCGACATCGCCGCCGACCTGCGGTCGTACATCAGCCGCGTCCAGTGGGAGGGTGAAGGAGCCACCGCCTTCCGCACCTGGGGCGCGGGGATGGTCTCCGAGACACTGGTGCTCGGCGACTACACCAGCGTCGTGTCCAGCGAGATGCAGCGCGCGGGCCAGGCGCTGTCCGAGGCCAAGTCGGCGGTGCCGAAGCCGGCGGGCATGTGCTTCGCCGACCCGGAGAAGGAGAAGGCCCGTCTCGAGTCGGAGACCGGCCCGAAGCTCCAGGAGGCGATCCAGCAGCTGGAGCGGCTGTCGTCGTACTACGACGCGACGCGGAACCGGATGGCGGCGGAGCGGGAGCCGGATTTCAAGCCCGTCGAGTTCCGGCGAGATGCGGGTGAACGTGCCTACGGTACGGGCGGGAGCGAGAGGAACTATGCCTCCTCTGACGGAACGGGCACGACGCATGGCGACTCCGCGTCGCTCCGCAGCGCCGACAAGCGCTCTCCGGCCCGTACCGAGGACTTCCCCGACCGGGTGATCCTCCCGCCGACGCCGCCCGTGGCGCTGCCGCCGGAGTCACAGGTCGACACGAACCTCGACTCCGTGACGATTACACCGGAGACACCGACCCGTCCGACCGTGCAGCCGCCCAACACGCCGCCGGTGACGACGGGCGGGCCTCCGCCGGTCGCCCTTCCGCCTATGGCGCCGCCGGTCGGCCCTCAGACGACGGGTGGTCCGGTCCTTCGCCCCGCCACCCCGGGGCCGATGGGTTCGACAGGGCCCCTGCGTCCCGGTCTGACCGGCCCGACCGGCCCCTTTGGCACTCCGCCCCGCGCGGTGGAGGGCATCACGGGCGGCCGTCAGGTGCCCGGTCGTCCTGGCCTGGCCACCCCGAGGCTGCCCATGGGCCCCGTCGTGGGCGAGGAGCGCGGCAGTCAGATCCCGCGCGGCGCGGGAGGCATGCACGGCCCCGGTGCCGGCATGCAGGGAGCGCCGGGCGGAGGCACGGGTAACGCCGTCGGCCGCCGTCTGGCCGTTCAGCCAGGCGGAACCGTAGGGGCTCCGGGCGCGTCCGGTGCCAGTGGGCGCTCCGCGTTCACACCGGGAGGCACCGGCCTCGTCCGCCCGCCCGGCTCCACCGAGCCCGGCCAGGAGGAGCGGCGGTCGTCGCGCCGTCGCCCCGACTACTTGACCGAGGACGAGGAGACGTGGGCCCCGGGCCAGCGCCAGATCGTCCCGCCCGTCATCGACTAGGAGTCTTTCGCCGATGTCCCCGCTTGCCCGTCTCATGCGCCGCCGTGCGGTCGGCCTGCTCGGCGCGATGACAGCCGTCGTCGCGACGTGGACCGTCGCGGCGCCGGCCGCGATGGCGGAGGACATGCGGTCGCGCCAGTGGTATCTGGACGCCATGAAGGCGGACGAGTTGTGGAAGGTGGCAGCGGGCAAGGGCGTGACAGTCGCTGTCCTCGACACCGGCGTCGACTCCACGGTGTCGGAGCTTCGAGGCAAGGTGCTGCCAGGCCGGAACTTCTCCGACGCGGGAGGAGGACCGGGCCGCATCGACGGGCGGGACGACGATCGCCACGGCACCAATATGGCCATCGCGATCGCGGGCAGCGGTACCAACGGTGGAGTGAAGGGTATAGCCCCCGGAGCGAAGATCCTTCCGGTCAAGACCGGTGACTACGTCGTCTTCGGGAACAGCATGACGCTGAAGGGGATTCGCTACGCCGTGGACAACGGGGCTCGCGTGATCAACATCTCCTCGGCTGGTCCAGCCGACGACGCCGAGGACCGGGGCTGGCAGCAGGCTGTCGACTATGCCCAGAAGAAGGGCGCGTTGATCTTCGCAGCGTCTGGGAATGAGGGGAAGGAAATCCCGTTGTACCCGGCCGCCATCCCCGGAGTCATCGCAGTCGGCGCGCTCGACACCAAGGGCAAGGTCGCCAAGTTCTCGAACTACGGGTCTCACCTCGCCATTGCTGCTCCAGGCGTCGAGATCCCCGGCCGCTGCACCAACGACAAGACGAAATACTGCGCTTTCGAAGGCACCAGCCAGGCCACCGCCATCGCCTCCGGCACCGCCGCCCTCATCTGGTCCGCCCACCCCGACTGGACCGCCAACCAGGTCCTCCGCGTCATGATGGAGACCGCCGGCCATGTCGGCGCCGTGCCCAGCAAGTACATCGGTTACGGCTCCGTCCGCCCCGCCCAGGTCCTCCTGGAGGGCAAGGGCAACCCCGGTGACCCGAACGTGAACCCGCTGCTCGCCGCGCAGAAGCGTCAGTCACCCACCCCTTCGACTTCCCCCTCTCCTGACAGCACGGGGGCAAGCGGCAACGGGCAGGCTCAGGCTCCGAACAAGCCCGAGTCGGCAGCCCGGCCCGACGAGAGCGGATTTCCGCTCTGGGGCATCGTCGCGAGTGCCGTCGCGGTCGTCGCCGTCATCGGCGTCGTCGTGGCGGCAGGTATACGCAACAGGAGAGCGTAGCTACGAGCAACGCGCGTGAAGAACTTCATCCGACAATGAGGAGCAGCACATGAGCACGCCCGCAGGTGGGTTCGGACTTGCCGACGATCCGGTAACCCAGGCCAAGAACAAGATCATGCAGACGGGTGAAGAGGTCTCCAAGCAGGCCCGCGAGATGGCCAACATCCTCGAGACCGTCAGCGCGGGCTGGACGGGTGCCGGTGCGGCGGGCTTCAAGACGGCCCAGTCGACCCTGAACGAGGACCACGACACCATCCGCCGGCTGCTCAACGTGCTGCTCAACGCGGTGGGCGAGACGAAGAACCTCAGCAACGCCAATGACCACGAGGTGTTCCAGACCCTCAAGGCCAACAATTCCGCGCTGAACAACGTCTGAGTCCGAGGAGAACACCACGATGTCCGGCATCGATCAGAACACCAAGGTCAAGTACGAGAGCGTCCAGGAGATGGCGAACCGTCTCCGGATCGTCTCGAAGAACATCATCAAGGACCTCGAGGAGATGAACTCCGCCCTCCGGGTCGTCACCGACACCTGGGACGGTGACGCGCACCGCGAGTACGTCATCCTCCAGGGCAAGTACAAGAAGCGTGCCGAGGACATGAAGGACCGCCTCGAGCTCGTCGCCAAGCAGATCGAGCAGGGCAAGGACAGCTACCGCGCCACGGACGTCAAGGCGTCGCGGCTGTTCACCGAGTCCTACTGACCTCACCGGTCTCGGCCTCGCCGACGTAGCGGAAGGGGCCCGTTCCTCCGGGAACGGGCCCCTTCCGCATGTCTCCGACCCGACCGGCCGGCCGCCTACTTCAGGTCGAACTCGCCGTCCCTGGCACCCAGGACGAACGCCGTCCATTCGGCCTCGGTGTAGCGCAGCACCGTGTCGGGGTCCAGGGAGGAGCGCATCGCCACCGCCCCGCCCGGCAGGTGGGCGATCTCGACGCGCTCCTCGTCGGGGCTGGTGCCCGGGGCGCCCAGCCACTCCACCCCGCTGATGTCGAGCGCGTACAGCTCGTCCTTCTCCTGCTGAGTGCCCATCAGGCCGTACTCCTTCGTCAGCGTCGTTGCGGGTCAATGATCGTGGCCCGGGCGGGCCGCTGTCAGACGGACGAACAGATTCACTTCGCCTGCGCGGCGAAGGTCCGCGCCAGCTCCAGGACCTGCTCGGGCTTCAGCGAGGTCTTGCCGGACTCGCCGGCGGTCAACGTCATGGCGACGTCGCCCTTGCCGCCTGAGTCGAGCCGGACCATCACCACGTTTCCGCCCTGGCTGGGCACGGCCTCTCCAGTCTCCGCCTGCGTGGCCGCCTCGGCGTAGCGCTTCACCTCGTCCATGCTCATGCCGCCCGCCATCTGGATGGTGGGCAGCATGATGTTGACGCTGTTCCCCGCCTCCGCACCGACGGTGAGGACCTTCAGGTCCTCCTTGCCGACGTGGTACGAGCAGGTGACGAGCGCACCGCCCTTGCCCGCCCACGCCGACTGCGGATCCGTGGTCTTCCCGCCCTCGGCCGTGGCGACGGGCTCGCCCGCCCCCGCCCCGGCCGCACCCGGCTCGATGGCCTCTTCGACCTTCGCCGCGTCGGCGGCCTTGCCGGCGTCGTACGGGAGAGGGCACCTGTCGGACCCGCCCTTCCCGTCCTCCTCCGCGAGCGTGATCAGCCGGTCCACGCTCAGGGAGTCCCCGCCCCCGGCGTTGGTCCCTCCGCAGCCAACCAGGGCGGACAGGACGACGGCGCCAGCCGCGTGGGCCGAGCGTCGCATGACTCGCTTCACTATCGGGTTCCTTCGCTTCGGACGACGGGGTCTTGCTTCAGCGGGTTCCCCTCACAGCCCAGGGCCTCTGCGACCCCTCGTGCGAGGAGAAACGTGAGGGAGAGCTGCTGCTCCTTCGTCCCCTCGCTGACCTTGGTCCCCATCAGTACGGTGTTCGAGAATTCGGTCCGGAGCAGGACCTCGCTGGATGCCTTCGCGTCCGTTCCGGGCAGCACGCACGGGACGCGCAGCACCGAGGTGATGTCGTTCGCCTCGCCCTGCACGCCGCTCACGTCATAACGGCTTACCGGCGTCGGAAGCGGGCGGCTTGTGTCGTTCTTCGGCACCCAGAAGAACTCCAGTCGGGCCGATCTGCTCCCCGTCGCGTCCTTGGGCTTGAAACGGCACGCGTCAGCCGTGGACGTGGCCCTTCCAGGGGTGGACTGGCGCAGGTCATCTCGCAGTCGCTTCGCGAGGTCAGGCGTGTTCGCGAAGATCGTCGTCTCCAGCTGGCCCGTGCCGAGCACCTCGTGCAACAGCTTCGCCTCGGCGGAGCCGGCAGCCGTGTCGCACGGCTGATCGACGGGCGCAGCAGAATCCTCACCGCCCCCGCACGCGGTCGCGGCCAGGGCTGTTACTACGAGTACGGCCGGCCATGCCCGGAACCTACTCACCTTGGCGCAGGTGAGTCGTGGCAGCGTTACGCCCGGCGTCGTAGCCGTCGTTGGCACTGTTCTTGGCCTCCTTCCATACTCCGTCTCCCTGGACTCCACTCTTCTCCCCCCAGGCGTCGAGCAGGCGGTTGGTGCCTTCCATACCCTTCGCGTAATTTTCGCTGGCATCCTTCTTGCCTTGCGACTCGGCCGCTTCGACGACGTCCTTGGTCCAGTCGTACTTGATGGTGTCCACGATGGCACCGGCCGCCGAACCCGCGAACGGGATCTCTCCCACCACACTGTTGACACCGTTCGCCGAGTACTCGGCGGTATCTTCGGCCCACTCGACCTTGTCGTCCATCTTGTCCCGGTACACGTCGGCACCGATAGCGTTGAGAGCGCCCATCGCCGCACCGACGTCCCGGCCGCGATCGTTCCATTCCGCGCTCGAACCGTGGACCTTGTCGCCCTGGAACGAAGGCACCCCGGCGAGTTGACCGGCCGCGTACGAACGCTCCGCCTCGTACAGCAGTGCGTAAGATTCGCTGTCGTCGGCGAGACCGCGCATGACACGGACGAGACTTCCCTGGCCCACGGCAAGGCTCGATGTGTCACCGGGGCCGTGGCGGGTGGTGATGGAGTCGTTGCCGTTGATTCCGCCGTACGAGGATTCCTGGCCGCCCAGGATGACGTGGGTGTCGGCCACGTAGTCCGCGAGCGCCCTCGCCACCGGCTTCTGGATGTTCTTGAGGTCCTCGGAGAGTTCGTCGCCGCCCTTGTCCTTGTCGAGGAGCTGGATGGTCTCGTGCATGACACGAGCCTGTCCTTGGGCGTGCAGGCCGACGTCACCGGGCTTCTCGCCAGGGGCATGGCCGGTCGCCGCGGCCTCGATGGCCGCGCCGAGTCCCTCCGCCTTGGTCGGATTCGGCAGATCCGAGACGTGGCCGGGAGCCGACATCCATGGGTCGACCCACTTGCGGTCCGTGAGCAGGTACTCCAAGTGGTTGTTGGCGTTGCCGGGCGCCTGCGGGTCGAGGAAGTATTCCGCGTCCCCCGGATCCCGGCTCATGATCTTGAGTAGACCGTCCACTGGATCGTGCATCAGGTACGGACGCTGACCGTCGAAGTGGTGCGCCCAGATGTTCTCCTTGTCCTTCTCAACCTTGATCATGTCGTTGCCGATTTCGTTGAGGAACTCTTTGCCGTAGTCCCCCTTCCCCTGCGACATCAGCGTGACCAGGTGCTGGTACCCGTGCGACGGTCTGAGGTTGCCCGTGATGTTGTCGTCGCCGATGGCCTTCAGACCGTCCACGAACGGCTTGTACGCGTAGCTGTTCGGGTCCTTCGTCCCGGAGGCGATCGTGTCCGCCAGGCCCGCGTTGATCGAGTTGTAGAACTTCTTGTCGGCCTCCGAGACACCCCGCTCGTTCGCCGCCAGGTTCATCGCGTCCGCGATCTTCAGCGTGTTCTCGGCCCCCAGGCCGTTCAGGTACGCCTCGCTGAAGTGCTTGTCGTCGGAGTTCGCCTTCAGCAGGTCGCGGTAGTGCTCCAGCTCCTGCCTCGACGCCTTGCCCTCGCGGACCTTCTCCGACAGCGCCAGCGCCTCCACGGCCTCCACGTCGTTGACCGGCTTGGAGTTGAAGCCCAGCGGGGCCGTGCCGTCGGCGCCCGAGGCGTTCAGCAGGGCGACCTTCACGTCCGCGTCGAACTCGTTGACCGCCTTGACCGCGTCGCCGATCTTCTGCGTGTACGACATCTCGACGTCGCGCAGGCCCGGGTCGTGGCGGATCGTGTAGGCCTCCTTGTCGCTGACCTTGCTGAAGTCGAAGCTCGCGCTGCCGGACTCGGAGACCTTCATGCCCGCGGTGACGGCCTCGTTCACCGCCGTCGTCACCCGGCCCTTGAGCTCGGTGAACGTGGAGAAGGCGTCCCGGAGCAGCGACTCCATCGCCAGCGCTTCCTTCTGCGCCGAGTCCAGCTCGCTCCGGGTCATGTTGAAGTTGTTCAAGCCCACGGCCTGGCTGTGGCCCGTCCACAGCGGCCCGCCCGTCGCGATGCTCTGGACTTCCTTCTCGTACAGGTCCTCGACCTTCTTGAACTTCTCCGCCATGCTCTTCCAGCCGTCGGCGGCGGTGTTCAGCTTGCTCAAGGAGGTCTGCATGATCTCCTGGTACGTCGGCACCGCGTATCCCCCTAGATTCCCGAAACCTTGGACTGCGCCGGGGCGAAGCCCGACCCCGTGACGATGTCGTTGTTGCTGAACAGCGTGGACGTGTTCCGCAGCGCGACCTTCTCCCCGTCCAGCCGCGCCATCAGCCGCTTCACCTGGCTGTCCCAGTGCTCGTGGGCCTTCTTCAGGCCCGCCGCCGTGTCCCAGCCCTTGAACTCGGTGACGGCGCCGTTGGTGCCTTCGTCGGCCGAGTCGGCGGCCGACTTCACGTCCGGCTGGATCGTCGTCTCGATGGTGTTCGCGGCCTTCTTCTTCCGCGCGGGCGTGGTCGCCAGGTCAGGATTGCCCGGCCCACCGCCGCCACCGGGGTCGCTGGGGACCTGGTTGAGCTGCATGCTCGAGGACTGGCGTTCCATCGCGGCGCTCTTGTCCTGCGCCCACTCGTCCTTGAAGGACATTCGTTCCCCCTTGCTGGATTACGGCGATGTTTGCAGTTTTGAAGTGCTCACGTCCATCGGCAGAGCCACGTCTCCGTCGGCGCGGGCCACGAGACCGGCGCCCGGCCCACGAGACGGGCGCCCGCCGACGAGACCGGCGCCGACCACGTGACCGGGCGCCCGGCCCACGAGCCCCGCGCCGACCACGAAACCGAAGCCCGTCTACGAGACCGGCGCCCTTCTACGAGACCGGCGCCCCGTCCACGAGACCGGCGCCCGCCTACAAAAGCCCCGCCGACGAGCCCCGGCGCCCTCACAGCCCCGGCAGCCGCCCGGTCTGCACCAGCGACGCCGCGCCCCGGCGGGAGACGAAGTAGCCGCGCCCGGCCGGCAGCGGCCGCGGCCGCGCGTTGCCGAGGAGGTCGCCCTCGTTCGGGTCGCCGGAGAGGACCACGCCCTGGGCGCCCAGCTCCTTGATGCGCTGCATGAAGGCCTCGTACATCGAGCGGGAGGCGCCCGCCGAGTTGCGCGCGATGATGAAGCGGACGCCCGTGTCCCGGGCGAACGGCAGGTACTCCGCCAGCGCCGCCAGCGGATTGCCCGAGCTGGTCGCCACCAGGTCGTAGTCGTCCACGATGATGAAGACCTGCGGCCCCGACCACCAGCTGCGGTCCCGCAGCTGCTGCGGGGTCACGTCCTGCGGCGGCTGGCGGCGCGAGAAGACACCCGCCAGGGCCTCCATGTGCATCTGCATCGAGCTGGCCATCGGCGCGTACTCCAGGAGGTGTTCCTCCGGCAGCGCGCCGAGCAGCGCCCGGCGGTAGTCGCCCACGACGAACTTCGCCTCGTCGGGGGAGTACCGCTCCGCGATCTGCTTCGCGATCAGGCGCAGCAGGTTCGTCTTGCCGGACTCGCTCTCGCCGAAGATCAGGAAGAACGGGTCCGTCTCGAAGTTGACGAACACCGGCTCAAGACGCGTCTCGTCGATGCCGATCGCGATGCCGTGCTGCGGGAACTCGAAGCCCTTCGGCAGCTGGTCCGCGGGCACCTTGTGCGGCAGCAGCCGGACGGCGGGCGCGGCCGGACCGTTCCAGGCGCCGCGCACAGCCTCCACGAAGGCCGCCGTGCCCTCCGAGAGGTCCCCGGCGGATCCCGCCCCGTCGATCCGCGGCAGGCCGCCCATGAAGTGCAGCTTCTCCGGCACCTGCCCGCGGCCGGGCACCCCGGTCGGCACGTTGGCCGCGACCTTCCGGTCGAACTCCGAGTCCATGACGTCGCCCAGGCGCAGCTCCAGACGGCTCAGCATCTGGTCCTTGATCGCGGCGCGGACCTCCATGTACCGGGCGGCCGTGATGACGACGTGGATGCCGTAGCCGAGACCGCGCGCGGCGATGTCGGAGACGACGCCCTCCAG
The DNA here is from genome assembly GCF_055587165.1 of Streptomyces sp. NPDC048353. NCBI lineage: Bacteria > Bacillati > Actinomycetota > Actinomycetes > Kitasatosporales > Streptomycetaceae > Streptomyces > Streptomyces sp. NPDC048353. The sequence continues at coordinate 483,284 of NZ_JBVJGU010000006.1, forward strand.
CATGTCGTACTCGTTGCGGAAGCCGCCCCAGCCGTCGATGACCAGGAAGACGTCGCCCCAGGGTTCGCCGGGCAGCTCGCCCGCGGCCCGCTTGCGCCGGTAGGTGGCGATCGAGTCGATGGAGTTCGCGCGGAAGAACTCCTCGCGCCGGTTCAGTACGCCGAGCACCTCCGCGACCGTCCGCCGCACCCGCTCGGGGTCCAGCCGGGACGCCACCCCGCCGACGTGCGGCAGGTCGGCCAGCGACACCATGCCGCCGCCGCCGAAGTCCAGGGCGTAGAACTGCACTTCGCGCGGGGTGTGGGTGAGCGCGAACGACGAGATCAGCGTCCGCATCAGCGTCGACTTGCCGGACTGCGGACCGCCGACGACCATCATGTGGCCGGCCGCGCCGGAGAAGTCCCGGTACAGCACCTCGCGCCGCTGCTCGAAGGGCTTGTCGATCAGGCCCAGCGGCACGGTCAGACCGCCCGGACGCGTGTACTCCGTCGCCGTCAGCCCCCGGTCCGCGGTCTGCGCCAGCCCCGGCAGCAACTGGTCGAGCGACGGTGCCTGGTCCAGCGGCGGCAGCCACACCTGGTGGGCGGGCACGCCCTGCCCCTCCAGCCGGCGCACGATCACGTCGAGGACGGTGTCCGCGAGCGCGTCGTCCTCCTCCTCGCGCCGTGCCGTCAGATACGCAGGGTCGGGCGCCGCGTACACCACCGGCACCGGCGTCGCCGTGAAGAGCGCCGGCCGCCGCTCGATCGGCATCTGACCGGCCGTGAGCCGGGGACCGCCGGTGCGGTACGTGCCGGAGACGTACGCCGCCTTGAAGCGGGTCATCTCGTCCGTGCCGAACTTCAGGTAGCCCGAACCCGGCACCGACGGCAGGTGGTAGGCGTCCGGGACACCGATCGCCGTACGCGACTCGGCCGCCGAGAAGGTCCGCAGACCGATGCGGTACGAGAGGTACGTGTCGAGGCCGCGGAGCTTGCCCTCCTCCAGGCGCTGCGAGGCCAGCAGCAGGTGCACACCCAGCGAACGGCCGATCCGGCCGATCTGGATGAACATGTCGATGAAGTCCGGCTTCGCGGTCAGCAGCTCGGAGAACTCGTCGATCACCAGGACCAGCGAGGCCAGCGGTTCGAGCGGCGCGCCGGCCGCCCGGGCCTTCTCGTAGTCGTGGATGTTGGCGTAGTTGCCCGCCGACCGCAGCAGCTCCTGCCGGCGCTGCAGCTCACCGCGGATCGCGTCGCCCATGCGGTCGACCAGCGTGAGGTCGTCGGCGAGGTTGGTGATGACGGCCGCCACGTGCGGCATCTGCGACATCCCGGCGAAGGTCGCGCCGCCCTTGAAGTCCGCGAGGACGAAGTTCAGCGTCTCCGATGAGTGCGTCACCGCCAGACCGAGGACCAGCGTCCGCAGCAGCTCCGACTTGCCGGAACCGGTCGCGCCCACGCACAGCCCGTGCGGGCCCATGCCCTCCTGCGCGGCCTCCTTGAGGTCGAGCATGACCGGCTCGCCGGCCTCGCCGACACCGATCGGCACCCGCAGCCGCTCGGCCGTCGAACGGGGCCGCCAAGTGCGCGCCACGTCCACCGACGCGGCGTCGCCGAGATTCAGCAGATCCGTGAAGTCCAGGTTGGCGAGCAGCGGTTCGTCGTCGTCCCCGCCGCCCATCCGCAGCGGCGCGAGCTGCCGCGCCAGCGCCTCGGCGGCCGGCAGCGAGATCCCGTCCGGCACGCCCTCGTAGGCGAAACCGCCACCCGACTCCAGGCGCAGCCGCCCTGGCCGTACCACCACGGACAGTCCGCCGCGCGGCTCGTCGAGCTCACCGGAGACCACCTCGACGATGGTCACGCCCTGCACGCCCTCCGGCGCCGCGAACAGCGAGTCCGGCGGCACCATCCCGCCGTCCAGGACGACCACCACGTGCGGCTGGTCGAGCACCGGCTGGCTGTCCCGGCTGAACCGCGGCCGCCCGTCGAGCCGCGCCCGCAGCAACTGCTCCAGCTCGCCGAGGTCGTCGCCGATCAGCCGTCGGCTGCCCGCCCCGTCGACCTGCCCGAGCACCTGCGTGTGCGGCAGCCACTTCGTCCAGTCCCAGCGCTCCTGCGCACCGCGCGCCGCCACCACCGCGAGCATGATGTCGTCGGGGGAGTGCAGCGTCACCAGCTGGGAGACCAGGGCGCGCGCCGCCGCCTGGGCCGCCTCCGGCTCACCGGAGACCGTCACGTGGTAGAAGGCGCGCATCGAGACCGCCATCGGCAGCCCGTCCAACGAACCGTGCACGGCCAGGAACTGCTGCATCGCGCCTGCGCACAGCGGCTCCAGCTCGTCCACCGGAGCCGTGTCGGGCGCGGCCAGCGGCGTCGCCAGCTGCTGCGCGCCGAGACCGAGCCGCACCTGCCCGAAGTCCGTGTCGCCGACCCGGCGTTCCCACACGCGCGAGCCCTCGGCCACCACCGACCACAACTGCTCGGGCGCGGGGTGCAGATACAGCTGCGCGTCCCGCTGTTTGCGCGCCGTACGCCGGACCGTACGCCGCGTCTGCGCGAGGTATTTGAGGTAGTCGCGCCGGACATCGGCAATTTGCCCCTGCGTACCCCGACGGAATCGCACCAGCTGGGCGATGACCATGCCGACCGTCGAGACCAGCATCAGGATGCCCATGATCCGCATGAACGGATGGGCGCCCGGCATGAAGAAGAACACCACCGACGACCCCATGCCGAGCATCGGCAGGAGCTGCATCAGCATGCCCTCCTGCTGACCTCTCGGCAGCTCGGGCGGAGGCTCCAGGACCAGTTCCTCGCTGGGCACTTCCGGAGGAAGGGACCTCGGCGGGCGTTTGACGACGATCTGGCTCACCGGCGCATCAATCCCTCGTTACGGGCCGACTTCGTGCGGGAGTTCCGCACCGGCGCCCCCGTCGGCGACGGCCTCCCCCAGGACGGCGATCCTACGTGCAGCCACTCCCACCCGTCCCCGGTAGGGTGGCCCGCGCATTGTGCGCAACCGCGAATCAGGGGGTCCAGACACGTGAGTACGACCGCAGCGACCGGCTTCTGCCGCGTCACCGTCGTGGCGCCGGACAGCCGCATCGACGTCGCACTCCCCGAGGACATCGCCGTCGCCGACGTCTATCCGGAGATCCTGCGGCTCACCGGCCAGACCCAGGCCGCCGGCGCTCCCACCGGCTACCACCTGGTCCGCCGCGACGGATCGGTCCTCGACGGCGCCCGCACCCTCGCCGGTCAGCAGATCCTCGACGGCGAGGTGCTCTCGCTGCGCCCCTTCGCCCAGTCGCTGCCGCCCGCCGTCTTCGACGACGTCTCCGACGCCGTCGCCTCGGCCGTCACCCGCGACCGGCACCTGTGGAGCGACGACCTGCTGCGCGGCGCCGGACTCGTCGGCGGGGTGCTGCTCCTGGTCCTGATGGGCTTCGTGCTGTGGTTCGCCGACCCGGTCCGCCACGACATGCACAGCCTTCCCGGCATCGTCGCCGGCGCCGCCGGCGTGCTGCTGACCGCCTTCGCCGGAGTGCGCGCCCGGGTCTACGCCGACCGCGCCACCGCCGTCGCCCTCGGCCTCGGCGCCCTGCCGCTGCTGCTGATCGCGGGCTCCGGGATCGTCGGCCCCGATGCGGGCCACGGCCCCGGACGCCTCCAGTTCCTGCTCGGCTGCGTGACCGTCCTGGTCGCCTCCGTCGCCCTGGTCGCGCTCACCCCCAGCGGGGACGCGCCCTTCGTCGCCGCGACCTTCCTCGCCGCCGTCGGCACCCTCGCGACCTTCCTCGCGATCCTCACCGAGGCCTCCGCCACCGAGACCGCTGCGGTCTGCGCGCCGGTCGCCATCGGACTCGTCGCCTTCCTGCCCGGCCTCTCGGCCCGCTTCGCCCGGCTCCCCATCGGCTACGCCGCCCCGCGCAGCGCCGCCGACGACGAGTTCCACGCCGACCCGAACCAGCCCGCCGCCGATGAGGCCCAGCCCGTCGACGGCGAGCGCATCGCGCTCCAGGCCCGCCGCGGCCACGAGATGCTGCTCGGCCTGGTCGGCGGCTGCGCCGCCGTCGTCGTCGGCTCGGCGGCCGTCCTCGGCTTCGCCGGCAACGTCTGGGGCCAGCTCCTCGCCCTGGCCGCCGGCCTCGCGATGCTGCTGCGCGCCCGTCTCTTCCGCTACACCTCGCAGGTCGCCTGCGTCCTGGTCGCCGGCATCGCCGCGATCGCCCTGCTGATCCTCGGCCTCTCCCTGAACCCGCCGGCCGACCTGGTCAAGGACCTCCTCATGTACGGGGACCGCGGCGGCCTGGACATCCGTACGATCTGGCTCACCGCGGCCGTCGCCGCCGGCGCCGCCCTGGTCACCGCCATCGGCCTGATCATCCCCAGGAAGGGCCTCTCGCCCTTCTGGGGCCGGCTGCTCGACCTGGCCGAGAGCTTCGTCCTGCTCTCCCTGGTCCCGCTCTGCCTCGCGGTCCTCGACGTCTTCATGGCGGCCCGCTCCCTCACCAGCAAGTAGGGAGCCCGGCCGGACGCCCCGGGCCCCCCGGCCAGGGGGCCTCCCCCGGGCTGGTACGCTGGGTGACGGCCGTTTGTGTACGCGCTCCCGGAATCGACCCGGATCCCCGGATCAGGACCTCCTCTGGAAGCTGCGCCCATCGGACCTTCGCCTGTCGAGTCACCGAAGCTCCCCTGAGACCAAGACCAGGGGCACTCGTCGGCGCACGAACACCAAGAGGAGTACCGAGTGTCTCTCGACGCCGCTACGAAGAAGCAGATTTTCGCCGAGTTCGGTCAGAAGGAGGGCGACACCGGCTCCCCCGAGGTCCAGGTCGCGATGCTGTCGCGCCGTATCTCCGACCTGACCGAGCACCTCAAGCAGCACAAGCACGACCACCACTCCCGTCGTGGTCTGCTGATCCTGGTCGGCCAGCGTCGCCGCCTGCTGCAGTACCTGGCCAAGAAGGACATCCAGCGCTTCCGCGCCCTGGTCGACCGCCTCGGCATCCGCCGCGGTGCGGCCGGCGGCGCCAAGTAAGACGCCGTGAAGGGAGCGGTTCCCACCTTTAGGGGGCCGCTCCCTTTGCTGTACGTGCGCGATGTGCCGACCGGCACTTAGTCTGGTCACACAACGCCACACACGAGCGAGAAGCCGCCGGCCCGCCGCCGGTCCTCGGTAGTGGCCCCCGGACCCATACCCCCGGGTGCTTCGATCGAAGACCGGCCCGCACCGAAGGCGCGCTTCTCCTCCATGACCGTCCCCGGCCACACGGGCCGACGGACGAAAAGACGAACACGTAGGAGAAACCCATAGTGGAGAACGAGACCCACTACGCCGAGGCCGTCATCGACAACGGCACGTTCGGCACCCGCACCATCCGCTTCGAGACGGGCCGCCTGGCCAAGCAGGCCGCCGGCTCCGCCGTCGCGTACCTGGACGACGACACGATGGTCCTCTCGGCCACCACCGCGTCCAAGAAGCCCAAGGACCAGCTCGACTTCTTCCCCCTGACGGTGGACGTCGAGGAGCGGATGTACGCGGCCGGCAAGATCCCCGGCTCCTTCTTCCGCCGTGAGGGCCGGCCCTCCGAGGACGCGATCCTCACCTGCCGCCTGATCGACCGCCCGCTGCGCCCCTCCTTCAAGAAGGGCCTGCGCAACGAGATCCAGATCGTCGAGACGATCATGGCGCTCAACCCCGACCACCTGTACGACGTGGTCGCCATCAACGCCGCCTCCTGCTCCACGCAGCTGGCCGGCCTGCCCTTCTCCGGCCCGATCGGCGGCACCCGTGTCGCCCTGATCAAGGGCCAGTGGGTCGCGTTCCCGACGCACACCGAGCTCGAGGACGCCGTCTTCGACATGGTCGTCGCCGGTCGCGTCCTCGAGGACGGCGACGTCGCGATCATGATGGTCGAGGCCGAGGCCACCGAGAAGACGATCGAGCTCGTCAAGGGCGGCGCCGAGGCGCCGACCGAGGAGGTCGTCGCCGCCGGTCTCGAGGCCGCGAAGCCCTTCATCAAGGCCCTCTGCAAGGCCCAGTCGGACCTCGCCGCCAAGGCCGCCAAGCCCACCGGCGAATTCCCGGTCTTCCTCGACTACCAGGACGACGTCCTGGAGGCGCTCACCGCCGCCGTCAAGAGCGAGCTCGCCCAGGCGCTCACCATCGCCGGCAAGCAGGAGCGCGAGACCGAGCTCGACCGCGTCAAGGAGCTCGCCGCCGAGAAGCTCCTCCCGGCCTTCGAAGGCCGCGAGAAGGAGATCTCGGGCGCCTACCGCGCGCTGACCAAGAAGTTGGTCCGCGAGCGGATCATCAAGGACAAGGTCCGCATCGACGGCCGCGGCATCACGGACATCCGTACGCTCGCCGCCGAGGTCGAGGCCATCCCGCGCGTGCACGGCTCGGCGCTCTTCGAGCGTGGCGAGACCCAGATCCTGGGCGTCACCACCCTCAACATGCTCCGTATGGAGCAGCAGCTGGACACCCTCTCCCCGGTGACCCGCAAGCGCTACATGCACAACTACAACTTCCCGCCGTACTCCGTCGGCGAGACCGGCCGCGTGGGCTCGCCCAAGCGCCGCGAGATCGGCCACGGCGCGCTCGCCGAGCGCGCCATCGTGCCGGTGCTGCCGACGCGCGAGGAGTTCCCGTACGCGATCCGTCAGGTGTCCGAGGCCCTCGGCTCCAACGGCTCGACGTCCATGGGCTCCGTCTGCGCCTCCACCATGTCGCTGCTGAACGCCGGTGTGCCGCTCAAGGCCCCCGTCGCCGGTATCGCCATGGGCCTGATCTCCGAGGAGATCGAGGGCAAGACGCACTACGTCGCACTCACCGACATCCTCGGCGCCGAGGACGCGTTCGGCGACATGGACTTCAAGGTCGCCGGTACGAAGACCTTCGTCACCGCGCTGCAGCTCGACACCAAGCTCGACGGCATCCCCGCCTCGGTCCTGGCCGCCGCGCTGAAGCAGGCCCGTGACGCGCGTCTGCACATCCTCGACGTGATGAACGAGGCGATCGACGTTCCGGACGAGATGTCCCCGAACGCGCCGCGCATCATCACCGTCAAGATCCCGGTGGACAAGATCGGTGAGGTCATCGGCCCCAAGGGCAAGATGATCAACCAGATCCAGGAGGACACCGGCGCCGACATCACGATCGAGGACGACGGCACCATCTACATCGGTGCCGCCCAGGGCTCGCAGGCCGAGGCCGCCCGCGCCACGATCAACGGCATCGCCAACCCGACCATGCCGGAGGTCGGCGAGCGCTACCTGGGTACGGTCGTCAAGACCACCACCTTCGGTGCCTTCGTCTCCCTCATGCCCGGCAAGGACGGTCTGCTGCACATCTCGCAGATCCGCAAGCTCGCCGGTGGCAAGCGCGTGGAGAACGTCGAGGACGTGCTCGCGGTCGGCGCCAAGGTCCAGGTCGAGATCGCCGAGATCGACCAGCGCGGCAAGCTCTCCCTCGTCCCCGTCATGGCGGACGACGAGAACGCCGCCGAGGACACGAAGGACGACACCGACCAGTGACGTCCCGTAGTTCCGCGACGACGGCCCGCCCCTCCTCGGAGGGGCGGGCCGTCGCCCGTACCCAAACGCTTCTCCCGGGCAGGGACGGCATCGGCACGGTCCGCCGTACGACCCTCCCCGGCGGCCTCCGCATCGTCACCGAGACCCTGCCGTCCGTACGCTCCGCCACCTTCGGCATCTGGGCGAACGTCGGCTCCCGCGACGAGACGCCCACCCTCAACGGCGCCACGCACTACCTCGAGCACCTCCTCTTCAAGGGCACCGCGCGACGCAGCGCCCTCGACATCTCCGCCGCGCTCGACGCCGTCGGCGGCGAGATGAACGCCTTCACGGCGAAGGAGTACACCTGCTACTACGCGCGGGTCCTCGACACCGACCTGCCGCTGGCGATCGACGTGGTGTGCGACATGCTCACCGGCTCGCTGATCCTCCAGGAGGACGTGGACGCCGAACGCGGCGTCATCCTCGAGGAGATCGCGATGACCGAGGACGACCCCGGCGACGTCGTGCACGACCTCTTCGCCCAGACGATGTTCGGCGACACCCCGCTGGGCCGCCCGGTCCTCGGCACCGTCGACACCATCAACGCCCTCGACCGCGGCCGGATCGCCCGCTTCTACAAGAAGCACTACGACCCGACCCACCTGGTCGTCGCGGCCGCCGGCAACGTCGACCACGCCACCGTGGTGCGCCAGGTCCGCCGCGCCTTCGAGAAGGCCGGCGCCCTCACCCGTACCGACGCGGTCCCCGTCGGCCCCCGCGAGGGCCGCCGCGCCCTGCGCACCGCGGGCCGGGTCGAGGTCGTGGGCCGCAAGACCGAGCAGGCCCACGTGGTCCTCGGCATGCCGGGGCTGCCCCGCACCGACGAGCGCCGCTGGGCGCTCGGCGTCCTGAACACCGCCCTCGGCGGCGGCATGTCCTCCCGCCTCTTCCAGGAGGTCCGGGAGAAGCGCGGACTGGCCTACAGCGTGTACTCGTACACCTCGGGCTTCGCCGACTGCGGCCTCTTCGGGGTCTACGCCGGCTGCCGCCCGAGCCAGGTCCACGACGTGCTCGGCATCTGCCGGACAGAGCTGGACAAGGTGGCTTCCGAGGGCCTGACCGACGACGAGATCGGCCGCGCGATCGGCCAGCTCTCCGGCTCGACCGTCCTCGGCCTGGAGGACACCGGCGCGCTGATGAACCGCATCGGCAAGAGCGAGCTGTGCTGGGGCAGCCAGATGTCGGTGGACGACATGCTCGCCCGGATCGCCGCGGTCACCCCCGACGAGGTCCGGGAGGTCGCCCGCGAGGTGCTCGGACAGCGCCCCTCGCTGTCCGTCATCGGGCCCCTGAAGGACAAGCAGGCGGCACGCCTGCACGAATCCGTCTCCTAGAGGGAGTTTCAGAGCAATGAGCAAGCTGCGCGTGGCGGTCCTCGGAGCCCAGGGCCGGATCGGCTCCGAGGCCGTCCGGGCCGTCGAGGCCGCCGAGGACATGGAACTGGTCGCGGCCCTCGGCCGGGGCGACAAGCTGGAGACGCTCGCCGAGGCGGGCGCACAGGTCGCCGTCGAGCTGACCACCCCCGCCTCGGTCATGGAGAACCTCGACTACTGCGTGAACCACGGCATCCACGCGGTCGTCGGCACCACCGGCTGGACCGAGGAGCGCCTCGCGCGGCTGCGGACCTGGCTCGACGCCTCCCCGGAGACCGGCGTGCTCATCGCGCCGAACTTCTCCATCGGCGCCGTCCTGACCATGAAGTTCGCCCAGATCGCGGCCCCGTACTTCGAGTCGGTCGAGGTCGTCGAGCTGCACCACCCGAACAAGGTCGACGCCCCCAGCGGCACGGCGACCCGGACGGCCCAGCTGATCGCCGCGGCCCGCGCCGAGGCCGGCCTCGGCGCCCAGCCGGACGCCACCGCCACCGCCCTGGACGGCGCCCGCGGCGCCGACGTCGACGGCGTCCCGGTCCACGCCGTACGCCTGCGGGGCCTGCTGGCCCACCAGGAGGTGCTGCTCGGCGGCGAGGGCGAGACGCTGACCGTCCGTCACGACTCGCTGCACCACTCCAGCTTCATGCCGGGCATCCTCCTGGGCGCCCGCCGCGTGACCACCGCCCCGGGCCTCACCTTCGGCCTGGAACACTTCCTGGACCTGGGCTGACGGCCATGGGCGGAAAGATCACGTACTTCTTCCTCGCCACAGTCCTCGTGCTCGTCTTCGGCGTGGTGGCGATGGAGGGCGTCCTGCTCGTGCTGACCGGGGAACCGGCCGCCATGGGCATGGGCGTGGTGGCGTTCCTGCTGCCCGGCGTCGGCGGCTGGTTCCTCTGGAAGAACACCCGCTTCGCCCGCCGCGCGCAGCGGCTCGCCCAGCAGCTGGAGGCCGAGGGCGGCCTGCCGGTGGACGACCTGAAGCGCACCGCGGGCGGCCGGATCGACCGGGACTCGGCCGACGAGGTGTTCGCCAGGCGCCGCGCCGAGACCGAGGACTCCCCGGACGACTGGCGCTGCTGGTTCCGGCTCGCCGTCGCCTATCACGACGCCCGCGACACGCCGCGCGCCCGCAAGGCGATGCAGCGCGCCATCGCCCTCCACGAGGGCCGCGCGGTCAGCGCGTAGCGGTCACCGCGCCGTACTCCGCGTTCCACGCCTCGATGGTGTCCGCGGCGCGGTCGAAGGCCTCGACGCGGGACAGGAAGTCGGCATTGTGGTCGGTGAGCAGCGTGATCCGCTCACCGCCCTGCCGTACGAGGATGAGGGCCTGGCCCTGGACGGTGCGGGGGAGCCCCAGCCAGCGCACCGGCTGCTGCACCGTGCGCACGTCGCCGGCCTGCCGCCACTCCAGAGTCTTCGTCGAGAAGAACCCGACGCGCCGCAGGCCGTGGCGGCTCACCCAGGTGCCCACGCGCAGCATGCGCAGCGCACAGAGGATGATCACGGCGGCCAGCGTGAAGGTGGCCCCCGCCCCGGGCAGGGCTCCCGCCGCCGCGACGATCACCGCGGCGAAGAGCACGAACGACGCGAGGAGCAGCGCGAGCGCCGCCGCCCCCACCCGCCAGGGCCCTGGCCGGTACGGACGACGCCACTGGTCGTGGTCGTCGAACGGCAGCGCGACATCGTCGGTCGCGTCATAGGCGCGGTCGGCCGTCAGGAAGGGCAGGGGCACGACAGGTCCTCACTTACAAGCACGCTCGAAGGGGCTGTGCCCGGTGAGGCTACCCAGGGGGTCTCGACCGGGCCACCCCAGGGGGCCGAAACGATCAGCGGCCGTCGGAGGCCTCGGAGTGCTGCCGGTGGCCCTCGGCGGCGCCCGACTCCATGGCGGGCATGCCGAAGAGCAGCGACCCGACGAGACCGGCCACGACGGTCAGCCCGACCAGCGTACGGCCCGCGAGCTGGGAGACGCTGAGGCGCTCCCTCGGCGGGGGAGTGACGTTACTGCGGAAGCGGTCGGCCTCGGCCACGAACGCGAACGGAACGGGCTCTCGCCGGCTGAACATGAGGAAGCACTCCTTGGGTCTGTGGTGGGCGGTGTCACAGATACAGACGACGAAAGCGACGTCTTGGTGCCCCTTTTCCCCGAATCGACCGAACAAAGCCGTCCGGGCGGGTGCACGGGGCCCACTGTCGGTGGCTCCCCGTAAAGTGGGCGCCGCCCGTGCGACGCGATGGAAGGACACCCGCCGGTGAGCGACACCCCCGAGGACATGAAGCCCAGTTTCCGCAGCGATGTGACCGTCGAGCTGGTGAAGCACAGCGCCGCCGACACCGACGTGCTGTGGGCGGCCCGTGTCTCCACCGCCGGCGAGCAGTCCCTCGAGGAGCTGAGCAAGGACCCTGAGCGGTCCAAGGGGCTCATCAACTATCTGATGCGCGACCGGCACGGCAGCCCGTTCGAGCACAACTCGATGACCTTCTTCATCAGCGCCCCGATCTTCGTCTTCCGCGAGTTCATGCGCCACCGCGTGGGCTGGTCGTACAACGAGGAGTCGGGCCGCTACCGCGAGCTCCAGCCGGTCTTCTACATCCCCGGACAGGACCGCAAGCTGGTCCAGGAGGGCCGCCCGGGCAAGTACGTCTTCGTCGAGGGCACCGAGGAGCAGTACAAGACCGCAGGCGCCGCCATGGAGGAGGCGTACATCCAGGCGTACGAGCGGTACCAGGAGATGCTGGCCGCGGGGGTCGCCCGCGAGGTCGCCCGTGCGGTCCTGCCGGTCGGACTCTTCTCCTCGATGTACGCCACGTGCAACGCCCGCTCGCTGATGCACTTCCTCGGTCTGCGCACCCAGCACGAGCTGGCGAAGGTGCCGTCGTTCCCGCAGCGGGAGATCGAGATGGTCGGCGAGAAGATGGAGCAGCACTGGTCCCGGCTCATGCCGCTGACCTACGACGCGTTCAACAAGAACGGCCGTATGGCCCCATGAGGCACAGATGTACGAACACCTCGCGCGAAGTGTCCGTATTGCGACGTTTCACGAAGTTCATCTAGGCTGATCAAACGGACCCGGCACTGCTTGAACCCCCGAGCAGGCAGTGCCGGGCTCCTCTTCTCACGTCCCCCTAGGGGACACCGGACGCCGAGCAACGAGTAGCGTGTGACCCATGGCTCCGATCTCCACTCCGCAGACCCCCTTCGGGAGGGTCCTCACCGCCATGGTCACGCCCCTCACGGCGGACGGCGCACTCGACCTCGACGGTGCCCAGCGACTGGCCGCCCATCTGGTGGACGCAGGCAACGACGGCCTCGTCATCAACGGCACCACCGGCGAGTCCCCGACCACCAGCGACGCGGAGAAATCGGAGCTCGTACGAGCGGTACTGGAGGCGGTCGGCGACCGCGCCCACGTCATCGCGGGGATCGGCACCAACGACACCCACCACTCCGTCGAGCTGGCCCGTACCGCCGCCCGTGACGGCGCGCATGGCCTGCTCGCCGTCACGCCGTACTACAACAAGCCCCCGCAGGAGGGCCTGTACCGGCACTTCTCGGCGATCGCCGACGCCACCGAGCTTCCGGTGATGCTCTACGACATCCCTGGCCGCAGCGGCGTCCCGATCGACACCGAGACGATCGTCCGGCTGGCCGAGAACCCCCGGATCGTCGCCAACAAGGACGCCAAGGGCGACCTCGGACGCGCCAGCTGGGCCATCGCACGCAGTGGCCTGGCCTGGTACTCCGGTGACGACATGCTGAACCTGCCGCTGCTCTCCGTGGGCGCCTGCGGCTTCGTCTCGGTCGTCGGCCATGTGGTGACGCCCGAGCTCCGCGCCCTCCTGGACGCCCACCTGAACGGCGACGTCCAGAAGGCCACCGAGATCCACCAGCGGCTGCTGCCGGTCTTCACCGGCATGTTCCGCACCCAGGGCGTCATCACCTCCAAGGCCGCCCTCGCCCTCCAGGGCCTCCCGGCCGGCCCCCTGCGCCTGCCGCTCGTGGAGCTTTCCCCGGAGGAAACCGCCCAGCTCAAGGTCGATCTCGCCGCCGGCGGGGTACAGATCTGACAACGGACTTCACAACTGAATACCCGATCCGTCCGACGCGACGAGCGACACCCGACGTCCGACGTGATCTTCCGACAGACAACAGCAAGTGCACGAATGTCATGCGCGCCACGTGCCGAAGCGGTACGTGGCGCGTGTGGTGAGGAGAGTCTTTTGAGTCATCCGCATCCTGAACTCGGCGCCCCGCCGAAGCTCCCCAAGGGCGGCCTTCGCGTCACCCCGCTGGGCGGGCTCGGCGAGATCGGCCGCAACATGACGGTCTTCGAATTCGACGGCCGCCTGCTCATCGTCGACTGCGGCGTCCTCTTCCCCGAGGAGGAGCAGCCCGGCATCGACCTGATCCTGCCCGACTTCACCACGATCCGGGACCGTCTGGACCAGATCGAGGGCATCGTGCTCACGCACGGTCACGAGGACCACATCGGAGCGGTCCCGTACCTGCTCCGCCTGAAGCCGGACATCCCGCTGATCGGCTCCAAGCTGACCCTCGCCCTGATCGAGGCGAAGCTCCAGGAGCACCGGATCCGCCCCTACACCCTCGAGGTGAAGGAAGGCGACCGGGAGAACCTGGGCCCCTTCGACTGCGAGTTCATCGCGGTCAACCACTCCATCCCGGACGCGCTCGCGGTCGCCGTACGCACCCCCGCGGGTCTGGTCGTCGCCACCGGCGACTTCAAGATGGACCAGCTCCCGATGGACGGCCGGCTCACCGACCTGCACGCCTTCGCGCGGCTCAGCGAGGAGGGCATCGACCTCCTGCTGTCCGACTCGACGAACGCCGAGGTCCCGGGCTTCGTCCCGCCGGAGAAGGACATCTCCAACGTCCTGCGGAACGTCTTTGCGAACGCCCAGAAGCGCATCATCGTGGCGAGCTTCGCCAGCCACGTGCACCGCATCCAGCAGATCCTGGACGCGGCCCACGAGTACGGACGCCGGGTGGCCTTCGTCGGCCGCTCGATGGTCCGCAACATGGGCATCGCCCGTGACCTGGGCTATCTCCGGGTGCCCGCCGGCCTGGTCGTCGACGTCAAGACCCTCGACGACCTTCCGGACGACGAGGTCGTCCTCGTCTGTACGGGCTCCCAGGGCGAGCCGATGGCGGCCCTGTCCCGGATGGCCAACCGCGACCACCAGATCCGGATCGTCCAGGGCGACACCGTGATCCTGGCGTCCTCGCTCATCCCGGGCAACGAGAACGCGGTCTACCGCGTGATCAACGGCCTGAGCCGATGGGGCGCCAACGTCATCCACAAGGGCAACGCCAAGGTCCACGTCTCGGGCCACGCCTCGGCCGGCGAGCTGCTGTACTTCTACAACATCTGCAAGCCGAAGAACCTCATGCCGGTCCACGGCGAATGGCGCCACCTGCGCGCCAACGCCGAGCTCGGCGCGATGACGGGTGTCCCCAAGGACCGCATCGTCATCGCCGAGGACGGCGTGGTCGTCGACCTGATCGACGGCAAGGCCAAGATCGTCGGCAAGGTCCAGGCCGGCTATGTCTACGTCGACGGCCTCTCGGTCGGCGACGTCACGGAGGTCCACCTCAAGGACCGCCGGATCCTCGGCGACGAGGGCATCATCTCGGTCTTCGTGGTCGTGGACTCCTCCACCGGCAAGATCGTCAGCGGCCCGAACATCCACGCCCGGGGCTCCGGCATCGAGGACTCGGCGTTCAGCGCCGTGGTCCCCAAGGTCGAGGAAGCCCTCAACAAGTCCGCCCAGGACGGCGTGGTCGAGCCGCACCAGCTCCAGCAGCTCATCCGCCGCTCGGTCGGCAAGTGGGTCTCGGACACCTACCGCAGGCGTCCGATGATCCTCCCGGTGGTCGTCGAGGTCTGACCCTCGACCCCCCAACCAGGAGCGGGGCGCCTCGATTTGCATCGGGGCGCCCCGCTCCAGTACGTTTACGGCTCCGCCTGAACGGGAAGCCCGGCACCTTCGTGTGCACGAACGGGTGAACCGGGAGGGGCGGGAATTCCGACTCAGAACTTCTGATAAAGTCGGAACCGCCGGAAAGGAAAGCGCGAAAGCGAATTCCAAGAAGGCGAAACCCGCTCCAGCGGGTGGCGGAAACGGAAATCGGATCTGCTAAGCTGGAAACACGAAAGACCGAAGGGAAAAGCCCGGAGGAAAGCCCGAGAGGGTGAGTACGAAGGAAGCGTCCGTTCCTTGAGAACTCAACAGCGTGCCAAAAATCAAC
>NZ_JBVJGU010000007.1:0-20150 GCF_055587165.1 Streptomyces sp. NPDC048353
CTCTCGGGCTTTCCTCCGGGCTTTTCCCTTCGGTCTTTCGTGTTTCCAGCTTAGCAGATCCGATTTCCGTTTCCGCCACCCGCTGGAGCGGGTTTGCCGGTTCAGGAATTCGCTTTTCGCGCTTTCCCTTGCGGCGGGGTCAAACACTACCAGGCTTTTTCGCTCCCCCCGACCACGCTCTCCGCAGTGCATGCAGAGGTGTAGACCACTGGGGTTAGGATCTGGCTCGATAGGTGCTGCCGACCCACGACTCGATGTCGCGTTGGGGTCAGGCAGAAGTACGACAGTACATCTCACCGTCAGTAGAGGCAAATCGTTTCTGGGTAGCCTCTAGGTCCGCCAACTGGTACGTCTCGTGCGGAACTAGGACTTCTCATGACATACGCTTCGGAACAGTACGCCGTCCAGGACAGGTAGTGACGGCGCCACACCATCTCCGCCCCTGGGAGGCTTCCCATGACAACCGTGTCGTCGCCGCTTGCCGGACGCGCCATCGGTCTCGCCGCAGTACCCGACCCCGTCTTCTCCGGCGCCATGGTCGGCCCCGGCACCGCCATCGACCCCGACCGTGGTCCGTCGGAGGCCGTTTCTCCGGTTGACGGCGTCATCGTCTCTCTGCACCCGCACGCGTTCGTCGTCGTCGACGGCGAGGGCCATGGAGTGCTGACCCACCTCGGGATCGACACCGTCCAGCTCAACGGGCAGGGATTCGAGCTGCTCGTGAACAAGGGGGACACCGTGACGCGCGGACAGGGCGTCGTCCGCTGGAACCCCGCCGAGGTCGAGGCGGCCGGCAAGTCCCCCATCTGTCCCGTCGTGGCCCTGGAGGCCACCGTCGACTCCCTCTCCGACGTCGTCGAGGACGGCGACGTGAAGACCGGCGACCAGCTCTTCGGCTGGAAGTGACGCCGGGCCGTCCTCGCGACGGCCGGGGGTCCGACATACATCGCGGCGGCCGGGGTGCCGTCGCTCTATCGGAGACGGGTGAGATGGAAACAACGCTGCGAGGCGTCGGCGTCAGCCACGGAGTGGCGATCGGCGAGGTTCGGCACATGGGCACGGCGGTACTCGAACCGCCGGCCAAGCAGATTCCCGCCGACGAGGCGGAGCGCGAACAGGGGCGCGCCCGCAAGGCCGTGGAAGCCGTGGCTGCCGACCTGATCGCGCGCGGCAATCTGGCCGGGGGCGAGGCACAGCACGTGCTCGAGGCTCAGGCGATGATCGCCCAGGACCCCGAGCTCATCGCCGACGTCGACCGCCGGATCGCGGTCGGCAGCACGGCGGAGCGCGGGATCTACGACGCCTTCTCCCACTACCGCGAGCTGCTCGCGGGCGCCGGCGAGTACATGGCCGGACGCGTGGCCGACCTCGACGACGTCCGCAACCGGATCGTCGCCCGCCTCCTCGGCGTGCCGATGCCGGGTGTGCCGGACAGCGACGAGCCGTACGTCCTGATCGCCCGGGACCTCGCTCCCGCCGACACGGCGCTGCTCGACCCGGCGCTGGTGCTCGGATTCGTGACCGAAGAGGGCGGGCCGACCAGCCACAGCGCGATCCTCGCACGGGCACTGGGCGTGCCGGCCGTGGTGGCGCTGCCGGGCGCGGGTGAGATCGGTGAGGGCACGGTCATCGCGGTGGACGGGTCCACCGGGGAGATCTTCGTGGACCCGACCGAGGAGCGGAAGGAGCGGCTGACGGCCGCCGCCGCCGAGCGCCGGGCCGCTCTCGCCGCGTCCAGCGGCCCGGGGGCGACCTCGGACGGGCACAAGGTGCCGCTGCTCGCCAACGTCGGCGGTCCGGCTGACGTGCCGGCGGCGGTGGAGGCCGGGGCCGAGGGTGTCGGGCTGTTCCGTACGGAGTTCCTCTTCCTGGACGACAGCGCGAAGGCGCCGTCCGAGGAGAAGCAGGTCGACGCCTACCGCAAGGTCCTGGAGGCGTTCCCCGAGGGCCGGGTGGTCGTGCGGGTGCTCGACGCCGGCGCGGACAAGCCGCTCGACTTCCTGACCCCCGCGGACGAGCCGAACCCGGCGCTGGGCGTGCGGGGCCTGCGGTCGCTGCTCGACCACCCCGACGTGCTGCGGACGCAGCTGACCGCGCTCGCCAAGGCCGCCGAGGGGCTGCCGGTGTACCTCGAGGTCATGGCGCCGATGGTGGCGGACCGTACGGACGCGAAGGCGTTCGCCGACGCGTGTCGTGCGGCGGGGCTGCGGGCCAAGTTCGGCGCGATGGTGGAGATCCCCTCCGCCGCGCTGCGGGCGCGCTCGATCCTGCAGGAGGTGGAGTTCCTGTCGCTGGGCACCAACGACCTGGCGCAGTACACCTTCGCCGCCGACCGTCAGGTCGGTGCCGTGTCGCGGCTGCAGGATCCGTGGCAGCCGGCGCTGCTCGACCTGGTGGCGCTGTCCGCCGAGGCGGCCAAGGCCGAGGGCAAGAGCTGTGGCGTCTGTGGTGAGGCCGCCGCGGATCCGCTGCTGGCCTGTGTGCTGACGGGTCTGGGTGTCACCTCTCTGTCGATGGGTGCGGCGTCCATCGCCTATGTGCGGGCGACGCTCGCGAAGTACACGCTGGCGCAGTGCGAGCGGGCCGCGGCGGCCGCGCGTGCGGCGGACACGGCCGACGAGGCCCGCCGGGCCGCGCAGGCGGTGCTGTCCGGGGAGTGATCCCGGCGGATCGTGGTCGACCGGAGGGGCTTCCCGTCACGTGAGTGGCGGGGAGCCCCTTCGTCGTCAGTGGTGGTCGGGCCAGTCGTCCTCGGGGGTCAGGTCGAAGCCCGCGTGGTAGTCGGCGTGGGGCTCGGGGGCGATCGGCTCGCCCGTGCGGGCGTCGGTGCAGTAGGCGTTGAAGACCTCGGCCTCGCTGAGCGGCAGGAGCGACCCCTGGGTGAGGCGCCAGCCGTGCAGGCGGTCGCGGGCGCCGGGGGCGGTGGTACGCAGGACGACTCCGCCGGGGGCGCCGAGGGCGATGCCGGTGGCGAGGACGGTGACGAACTGGGCTCCCTCCGCGCTGTCGAACCGGGCCGGGCCGCGCTCGTCGCGGGTGGTGTGGAGGAGGGCCAGGAGCTGTTCGTCGGCGGCGGGGACGCTGCAGACGAGGTGGTGGGTGCCGGGGCCGGCGGCTTCGAGGAGGCGGACGAGCAGATGGGAGGCCCGGTCGAAGGCGGCTCGGCCGATGTCCTCGCCGCAGGTGGCGCACTCGCCGGTGTCGGCGAGGAGCATCGTGGCGTACTCCCAGGTGGCGCGGTGGACGGCGGTGTCGATGAGGGTGGGGACGAGGTCGGTCATGGGCTGGCCGGTGTAGGGGACGCGGGCGCCGGTGACGGCCCGTTCGGCGGTGTAGCGGCTGCGGCTATCGGGGCGGTCGGGGTCGAGGCCGGTCTCGTCGCAGTAGGCGGCGTACTCCTCGGGGTCGAAGAGGGCGACGGTGGTGTGGCCGCCTCGGGTGGCGAGCTCCTTGAGCAGGGACTCCACCTGGCGGAGATAGGCGGGGTGGTCGTCGAAGCGGAAGGTGGCGTAGTGCCGCATGGCGGCGAAGTCGTCCTTGTCGGCGAGGAGGGCGACGGTGCTGGGGACTTCGCGGCGCAGGGCGCGGCGCAGGGCTGCGGTGGTGTCGGGCTGTGGCATGTCTCCCCCTGGGTCCAGTCGATCAATGCTCACTCACCGTAGCGGTGGGCACTGACAGTGACGGTCGGGTGAGGGTGCGGCGGACGAGGCGGCTCTGGACCGCGCAGGTGGCGGCGAGGGCGGCTCCGAGAACAGGCCAGGCCAGGGGGCCGGCGGAGATGACGCCGGTGAGGAGGAGGGGTCCGGCGAAGCGCTGGGTGGCGGGGGCCAGGGCGTGGACGCCGAGGTAGCTGCCCTGGGCTTCGGCGGGGGCGAGGGCGACGGAGAGTTCCCAGGAGACGGTGGCCTGGACGATCTCGGCGAGGGTGAGGGCGATGATGCCGGCGGTCAGTGCGGCGATGGCGAGGGCGGGTCCGCCGGCCGCCGAGGCGGCGAAGGCCAGGGTCCCCGCGGCGAAGAGGCACGCGAGCGGCACGAGGAGGCGGCGGGCGGCGTCGGTGGTGGCGCCGAAGCGGGCGAGGGGGACCTGGAAGAGCACGACGAGGACGCTGTTGACGACCATGAGGGCCGGGGCGAGTCCGACGGGGGCGTCGGTGGCGTGCACGATCCAGAGCGGCAGGGCGACTTGGAGGATCGAGTCGTGGAGGGAGAGGACGCTCTCGTTGGCGGTGAAGAGGAGGAAGGCGCGGTCGCGCCAGGGGCTGGTGGGTGGGGCGGGCTGGGTGGCGTCCGGGTGCGGGCCGGGGGCGGCGGCGATGCGGGCGGGGGCCGGGGGTTCGGCGCAGCGCAGGGTGAGGGTCGCCATCACGAGGTAGGTGAGGGCGTTGCCGACGAGCAGGAGTTGGAAGGCGGTGCTGGTGGCGACGGAGAGGGCGGCGGCGGCGCCGAGGCCGCCGACGGACCAGCCGAGGTTGCCGACGGTGCGGTTGATGGCCTGGTAGCGGACGCGTTCGGGGCCGGCGACGCGGGTGGCGTAGAGCTTGGTGAGCACGTTCGTGCCGCGGTCGGGGATGGCGCCGATGGCGGAGTAGAGGAGCAGCAGGGCGTACGTGTCCGTGGTGAGCAGGGCGAGGAGGGCGGCGGCGCGCAGGAGTTGGCCGCCGATGAGGAGGCGGGTGAGGGGGAAGCGGTCGGCGAGGCGGCCCGCGAGGGGGGCGCCGATGATCCCGAAGCCGCCGGAGACGCCGACGAGAAGGCCGATCTGGCCGATGCCCAGGCCGGAGACGTAGGTGAAGTAGAGGGCGATGGAGGTGGCCCAGAGGCCGGTGCCGGATTTGTCGATGAAGCCGATGAGCAGCATGCGGCGGCCGTCGGTGCCTCCTGGGATGCGGTCCTTCAGCGGTGTGCGGCGCACGGGCCCCCCTTGACGTCGACTTTTGTATCGATACATAATTCGATACGTGGCAGCACAATATTCGATCGTAGGGACGACGGCCAAGGGGATTGCCGCGTCCATCGAGCGCGGGGTGTCCGAGGGCGGGCTCGGGCCGGGGGACGCGATGCCCCCGGTGCGGCGGCTCGCCGACGAGCTCGCCGTCAGTCCCGGGACGGTGGCGACGGCGTACCGGGAGCTGCGGCAGCGGGGCGTCGTGGTCACCCGCGGGCGCGGCGGGACGGTGATCGCGCAGGCGCCCTCGGTCGCCTCGCGACGCCCGCCGCGCGTGCCGGAGGGGCTCGTCGACCTCGCGGGCGGCCATCCGGACCCCGCGTTCCTGCCCGAGCTGCGCCCTCCGGCGCTGGTGCGGCCGGTGTACGGCTCCCATCGCGCGTCGCCCCGGCTGGGCAGGCTCGAGGAGCTGACGCGGGAGTGGTTCGCGCGGGACGGTGTCCCGGCCGAGCACGTGACGTTCGCGCACGGTGCGCTGGACTGCATCGCGCGGCTGCTGTCGACGGAGCTGAAGCCCGGTGACGCGGTGGCGGTCGAGGACCCCGGCTTCCACCATCTGCTGGACCTGGTGCCCGCCTTGGGCCTGCGGATGGTCCCGGTCGCCGTGGACGCTGAGGGACTGGTGCCGGAGGCCCTGCGCACGGCGCTGCGGTCAGGGGTACGGGCGGTGGTGTGCAGTCCCCGGGGCCAGAGCCCCACGGGCGCGTACTTCGGACGCGGCCGGCGGGACGCGCTGGCGGCGGTCCTCGGGGACTTCCCGGAGGTCCTCGTCGTGGAGGACGACCACAACGCGGACATCGCGGGCGTACCCGCGTACACCCTCGCCGCGGCCGGGCTCGAACGGTGGGCCCAGGTGCGGACCGCATCCAAGCATCTGGGGATCGACCTGCGGTGGGCCGGGCTCGCCTGCGACCCGGTGACGCTGGCGCGGCACGACGGGCGGCTGCTGATGACGTCCGGCTGGGTCAGCCACGTCCTGCAGGAGACGGCGGCCGGGCTGCTCGCGGACGAGGAGGTCCGGCGCCTGGTGGCGGCCGGCGAGAAGGCGTACGGCGTGCGGCGGACGGCGCTGATCGAGGCGCTGGCGGGGCACGGGATCGGCGCGGTCGGGGCGAGCGGCCTCAGTGTGTGGGTGCCGGTGCGGGACGAGTCCGCGGTCGTCAACGGGCTGCGCACCCGGGGATGGTGGGTGGCGGCGGGGGCGCGGTTCCGGATCGCCTCGGCACCGGCGGTGCGGATCACGACGGCGGCGCTGGAGGAGCCGGCGGCGCGGCGGCTGGCGGCCGACTTCGCCGGGGTCCTCGGCGAGACGCAGGCGACGTACGGCGGGTAGCCGTCACGGCGGCCGGCGGCACGGGAGGGTGCGGAGCCGACGGAGGCCGCGGGGCCGGCGGACCGGGCGGTGGAGCGGGGGCTCGGTCCCGCCCCGCCCCACCGCCGTCGGCTACCGCTTCCGGGCGCGGGAGGCGGCCAGGGTCTCGTAGAAGGAGAGCAGGCCGAGGTCGTCGACGGAGCCCGGGTTGACGGCCTTGGCCAGGGGGGTGCCCTGGAGGAGGCGCTTGACCGGGACCTCGATGCGCTTGCCGGTGAGGGTGTGGGGCACGCCGGGGACCTCGATGATGTCGTCCGGGACGTGGCGCGGGGAGAGTTCGGAGCGGATCGTCCGGTTGATGCGGGAGATCAGCGCCTCGTCCAGGGAGACGCCGTCCGCGAGGTGCACGAACAACGGCATCCAGTAGCCGCCGTCGGGCTCCTCCAGGCCGATGACGAGGGATTCGCGGATCTCGGGGAGCCGTTCGACGGCTTCGTAGATGTCGGCCGAGCCCATCCGGACGCCCTGGCGGTTCAGGGTGGAGTCGGAGCGGCCGTGGATCACGACGGAGCCGTGGTCGGTGATCGTGATCCAGTCGCCGTGGCGCCAGACGCCGGGGAACATCTCGAAGTAGCTGTCGCGGTAGCGGCTGCCGTCGGGGTCGTTCCAGAAGTGGATCGGCATGGACGGCATGGGGTTGGTGACGACGAGTTCGCCCACCTCGCCGGTGAGCGGCTTGCCCGAGGGGTCCCATGCCTGCAGGTCGGTGCCGAGGCCGGCGGCCTGGAGCTCGCCGATGTGGACGGGCAGGGTGGGGACGGCGCCCGCGAAGCAGGAGCAGACGTCGGTGCCGCCGCTGACGGAGGCGATCCACAGGTCCTCGCGCACCTCGTCGTGCAGCCAGCGGAAGCCGTCGGGCGGCAGCGGGGAGCCGGTGGTGGCGACGCAGCCGACCGCGGAGAGGTCGAAGTCCCGGCCGGGGTGGACCTCCGCCTTGGCGCAGGCCATGACGTAGGCGGCGGAGGTGCCGTAGAGCGTGGCGCGGGTGCGTTCCGCGACCCGCCACTGGGCGGCCGTGTCCGGATAGCCGGGGCTGCCGTCGTAGAGGACGACGGTGGTGCCGGTGAGCAGACCGGAGACGAGGAAGTTCCACATCATCCAGCCGGTGGAGGTGTACCAGAAGAACACGTCCTCGGGGCCCAGGTCGCAGTGGAGGCCGAGCTGTTTGAGGTGTTCGACCAGGATGCCGCCCTGGGACTGCACGATCGCCTTGGGCAGGCCGGTCGTACCGGAGGAGTACAGGACCCACAGGGGGTGGTCGAAGGGGACCTGTTCGAAGACCGGGGCGGTGTCGGCGGAGGTGAGGGCCGACCACTCCAGGGTGCCCTCGGGGGCCTCGGTGCCGAGGAGCGGGATGTGGACGACTGCGCGGAGGGTGGGGAGCTCGGCGCGCAGCTCGGCGACCGTGTCGCGGCGGTCGTGCTCCTTGCCGCCATAGCGGTAGCCGTCCACCGTGAAGAGGACGACGGGCTCCACCTGCTGGAAGCGGTCCAGGACGCTGCGCGCCCCGAAGTCGGGGGCGCAGGAGGTCCACACCGCTCCGACGGCGGCGGTGGCGAGCAGGGCGGTGACGGCCTCGGGGATGTTCGGCAGATAGCCGCTGATCCGGTCGCCCGGGCGGACGCCGAGGGCGCGGAGTTCGGCGGCGAGGGAGCCGACCTGGCGCCGGAGCGTGGCCCAGCTGATCGGCCGCGGCTCATGTGTCTCGTCCACATGAAGCAGGGCCGGGTCGTGGGGTCGCTCGGAGGCGGCGCGCAGGGCGTGTTCGGCGTAGTTGAGGGTGGCTCCGGGGAACCACTGGGCTCCGGGCATCGACCGGTCGCCGAGGACGCGGTCGTACGGGGTGGCGAACCGGACGTCGAACCACTCGACGACGGCCCGCCAGAACGACTCCAGCTCCTCGACCGACCAGCGGTGCAGGGCCGGGTATCCGCCCTGGGTCGGGGCTCCGTGGTGCTCGGCCGCCCAGGACTGGAAACGGGTGACCGCGGCCGCGGCGATTCGTTCCTCGTCCGGCTGCCAGAGCGGGTCGGTGTGCGCTGATGTCATGGGGCGGCTCCCTGGGCGTACGCGGGGTCTGCGTGGGTCGCGCGCACGCGCTGGGGTGTGCGCGTGACGCGGCTGACAGGGACGATGCCATGGGAGCGGCTTTCGCACCAGGTTTCGCCGCCCATGGTCCGGTAGCTGAATATGTGCTCCCACCACGGGTGAACGGCAGTTGAACGAACCCCGCTCGGACCTGCGGCGATGGCAGGGTGAGCGGCATGGACGGTCGTGAGCTGGTGCGTTCGATGAGGGTGTTCGGATCGGTGCGGGGGTGGCGGGCGGTCCGCGCGGGGTGGCGGCAGCGGCGTACGGACGCGTGGGGGTTGCCCCGTGGGGGGCCGGAGCGGGCCAGGGTGCCGGGACCGGTCGGGGAGGCCGTGCCGGCTTCGGGCGGAGGCACCGTCCGATTCGCCCGCTCGGAGCTGCGGATCCGCGTCTCGGCGGGGGGCACGGTGTTCTGGGGATGGGACGGGGCCGAGCCGCTTCCCTCGTACGCGGTGGCGGGCGAGCCGCCCGAGCCGGACCCGCGGGCCGTGTTGGAGCCCGACATGGACGGCGGCTGGCGTGTGGTGTCGGAGCGGGTGACGGTCGCGGTCTCCCGGCACGGGGCGGTGGAGGTGCGGACGCCGGGCGGTGTCGTGCTCCGCCGGGATCTGCCGCCGCGCTGGTGGGAACCGGTCGGGGGCGGTCCTGCGCGCTGGGCGCAGCGCAGCGAGGTGCCCGCGGACGCCCGGTTCTTCGGCCTGGGCGGGCGGTCGGCCGGGCCGCGGCTGCGGGACGGTACGTACCGGCTGTGGAACACCGATCCTCACGGGAGGTTCGGTCCCGGCGACGATCCGCTCTACATCACCATGCCGGTGCAGTTCGTGGTCTCGGACGCCGGTACGCACCTCGCCTTCCACGACAACTCCTGGGACGGCCGGGTCCGGCTCGCCGAGGGCGAGGAGGGCGCGGGTTCGGGGCACGACCGGCCGGGGGTGGTCGAGGTCCGGATGAGCGGGGGGCCGTTGCGCTGCTGGGTGGTGGTCGGGACCCCCGCGCGGGTGCTGCACGGCTGGGCGGCGCTGACGGGTGCGCCCGCGCTGCCGCCGTCCTGGGCGCTGGGGCCGCAGCACGCGCGCTGGGGGTTCGGCAGCGAGCGGGAGGTGCGGCGGGTGGTGGACGGCTATCTCAAGCGGGAACTGCCGCTGTCCGTCCTGCACCTGGACATCGATCACTACGACGGGCACCGCGTGTTCACGGTCGACCGGGAGCGGTTTCCCGATCTGCCGGGGCTGGCGGCCGATCTGCGCGAGCGGGGCGTACGGCTGGTGTCGATCGTGGACCCCGCCGTCAAGGCCGAGCCGGGCGAGCCGGTGTACGACGGTGGGGCCGCCCTCGGCGCGTTCGTCCGCGACGCAAGGGGCCAGGAGGTGCGGGGCGAGGTGTGGCCGGGCGCGTGCGCGTATCCGGACTTCACCGATCCGGCCGTACGGGAGTGGTGGGGCGGGCTGTACGAGGAGCGTCTGGCGCAGGGTTTCGCCGGTTTCTGGCACGACATGAACGAGCCGGTCTCCTTCTCCCCCTTCGGCGACCAGACGCTGCCCCGGTCGGCCCGGCACGCGCTGGACGGCCGCGGCGGCGACCATCGCGAGGCGCACAACGTCTACGGCCTGACCATGGCCCAGGCGGGCTACGAGGGGCTGCGCCGGCTGCGGCCCGAGGAACGGCCGTTCCTCTTCTCCCGCTCCGGATGGGCGGGGATGCAGCGGTACGGAGGGACGTGGTCGGGCGATGTGACGACCGGCTGGCCCGGACTGCGGGCGTCGCTGTCGCTCGTCCTGGGTCTCGGGCTCTGCGGAGTGCCGTACTCCGGTCCCGACGTGGGCGGTTTCGACGGGAGCCCCTCGCCGGAGCTCTTCCTGCGCTGGTTCCAGCTGGGGGCGTGGCTGCCGCTGTTCCGTACGCACGCGGCGCTCGACGCGGGGCGGCGCGAGCCGTGGGAGTTCGGCCCGGACGTCCTAGAGCACGCGCGCGTGGCCCTGGCCGAGCGGGAGCGGCTGCTGCCGTACTTCGTCACCCTGGCGCGGCTCGCCCGGCTGACCGGGGCGCCGTACGTGCGACCGCTGTGGTGGGGGGCGCCAGAGGACCGGGCGCTGCGCGACTGCGAGGACGCGTTCCTGCTCGGCGACGCGCTGCTGGTGGCCCCGGTGCTGTCCCGGGGCACGGACCGGCGGGCGGTGCGGCTGCCGCGCGGGCGCTGGTACGACACGGCGACCGGGCAGGCGTACGAGGGGCCGGGCCAGGTGCTCCTGGAGGCGCCGCTGTCCCGGATCCCGGTGCTCGCGCGCGCGGGAGCGGTCGTTCCCGTACGGGGCTGGGGCGACGAACTGGAGTTGGAGGTCTGGGCTCCGGCGGCGGGGCGGACCGGCGGCGGTCTGATCGTGCGGGACACCGGGGACGGGTGGGAGCCGGCCGAGATCGAGCGGTACACGTCGCGGCTCGAGGGCGGGAAGGTGGTGGTGGAGCGGGTGACGGACGACGGGGCGCGGCAGACGGACCTTCCGGTCCGGGTACGGGGCGGGGAGGGCTGACGGGCGGCGGGGAGGTCGTCGTCACGCCCCGCGGGGACGGGAGGGCTGACGGGCGGCGGGGACGCCGTCGTCACGCCCCGCGGGGACGGGAGGGCTGACGGGCCGGGGACGCCGTCGTCACGGCCGCGGGGAGGCGTACGCTCCCCCGAACCAGCGCCGGACCGCCTCCGTGTGCAGCGGGAAGGCCAGCTCCGCCGGGGCCGTGAGCAGGTGCCAGCCGCTCGTCTCGTCGGTGGGGGCGGAGGGCGGGAGTTCGGCGGCCGGGCGGGGCGGGAGCAGGCCGAAGAGCAGGAGGTGGCCGGCCGGGGAGCTGAGGGCGTCGGCGAGGCGCACGTCGTCCGCCGCCGCCTCGATGCCGGTCTCCTCGCGCAGCTCACGGACGACGGCGGTGCGCCAGTCCTCCCCGTGGTCGATGAAGCCGCCGGGCAGGGCGACATGGCCCCGGCGCGGCTCGATCGTGCGGGTGATGACGACGAGTCCGGTGCCGGCCTCGTCCGTCGCCGGGAGGAGGGTGACGGCGACGGGCAGCGGGTTGCGGTACGCCACGGAGCCGCAGGATGCGCAGGTCCGGGGCCACAGGGCGGTCTCGCCGTAGGGGGCGCCGCAGGCGGAGCAGTGGGAGTCCTTCACGGCAGGACCGTACGCGATCGCCCTTCCCCGTGCCCGGGAAAACCTGATAGACGGTGCGCATGAGAGGACTCGTATCCGCCTTACGTACCGTCGGTGTCCTGGCCGTGGCCGGCCTGTGCGCCTCCACCGCCGCCGTGCCGTCCGCGCGGGCCGTGCCGGAGCCCAAGGCCCCGAAGGAGTTCACGGCCCTGGCGTCGGTGGACCGGACGATCATCCAGGAGATGCGCTACACCACGGAGCACAACTTCGTGGGCGAGCCGGTCGACGGATACCGTCAGCCGCTGTGCATCCTGACCCGGCCCGCCGCCGAAGCGCTGCAGCGGGCGCAGCGCAAGCTGCTCGCGCGCGGCTACACCCTGAAGGTGTACGACTGTTACCGGCCGCAGCGGGCGGTCGACCACTTCGTGCGCTGGGCGAAGGATCTCCACGACGAGCGGATGAAGGGCGAGTTCTATCCGCTGGTCGAGAAGGCGCGGCTGTTCGAGGACGGTTACATCGCGGAGAAGTCCGGGCACAGCCGCGGTTCGACGGTCGACGTGACGCTGGTACGGCTGCCCGTGGTGCCCACCCGGCCGTACGAGCCGGGCGAACCGCTGGTGGAGTGCTTCGCTCCGCGGGCGGATCGTTTCCCCGACTCCTCGGTCGACATGGGGACGGGCTTCGACTGCTTCGACACGCTGTCCCACACCGAGGATCCGCGGATCCAGGGGACACAGCGGGCCCACCGGCAGTTGCTGAAGACGACGCTGGCGGAGCAGGGGTTCGTGAACCTGCCCGAGGAGTGGTGGCACTTCACGTTCAAGCCGGAGCCGTTCCCGAGCACCTTCTTCGACTTCCCCGTGGCGCGGCGGTCGGTCGCCGGACACTGAGCCGGCCGCGGCGCCCTGTGCGGCACGGGCGGCCGGGGCCACCCCCGTGGGTCCCGGCCGCCCGTGCTGTCCGGAAGGACGCAGGACGGGCCCGTACGGTTCACAGCTGTCGACATCCGTGGCAAACTCCTGACGGTTCGTCAGATCAGGGTGCTCGGGGAGGGCCGTCGTGACACGGACGCGCAGACCAGTGGTGGCCGGATGGTTCACCGACGACGGCGAGGACGGGGCGGACTTCCGGCTCCTCGGAACCCGCTGCACCGCCTGTTCCTCCGTCTTCTTCCCCCGCGAGGACTCCTGGTGCCGCAACCCCGGCTGCCCGGGCGGCGGGGAGCTGGCCGAGACCCCCCTCTCCCGGCGCGGCGTCGTCTGGTCGTACACCGACGGGCGCTACCGCCCGCCGGCGCCGTACGTCTCCGATCCGGGCGTGCTTTGGGAGCCGTACACCCTCGTCGCCGTGGAGCTGGCGGCGGAGGCGATGGTGGTCCTCGGCCAGGCGGCCCCGGGCGTACGGACCTCCGACCTGAGGGTCGGCTTGGAGGTCGAGCTGGTGCCGGGCGTCCTCGACGAGGACGCGGAGCACACCTGGACGACCTGGCACTGGAAGCCGGTGCACGCGTGCGGGGATCGGGAGCGGTCATGAACGACATCGCCGTGCTCGGCGTCGGGATGCATCCGTGGGGGAAGTGGGGGCGCAGCTTCGTCGAGTACGGGACGGCGGCGGCCCGGGCGGCGCTCGCGGACGCCGGGCTGAGCTGGCGGGACATCGGTGCGGTGGTGGGAGCGGACACCGTACGGGGCGGATACCCGGGGTACGTCGCCGGGGCCACCTTCGCGCGGGCGCTCGGGTGGCAGGGGGCGCGGATCACCAGCGTGTACGCGGCGTGCGCGTCGGGCGCGCAGGCCGTGAGCGCCGCGCGCGCCCAGATCCTCGCCGGTCTCGCGGACGTGGTCCTCGTCGTCGGCGCGGACGCGGCGCCAAAGGGGTTCTTCGCCCCGGCGGGCGGGGAGCGGCCCGACGATCCCGACTGGCTCCGCTTCCGCGTGCTCGGGGCGACCAATCCTGCGTACTTCGCCCTCTACGCGCGGCGCCGGATGGCGGTGTACGGCGACACCGTGGACGACTTCGCACGGGTCAAGGTGAAGAACGCGGCCGCGGGGGCGCTCAATCCGCTCGCCCGCTACCGCAAGGCGGTGAGCGCGGAGGAGGTCGCGGCCTCGGCCGTGGTCGCCGATCCGCTGCGGCTGCTCGACATCTGCGCGACCTCGGACGGGGGCGCCGCGCTGGTCCTCTCGGGCATGGAGTTCGCCCGCCGGCACGGGCACGCCGATCCGGTCCGTATCCGGGCGGTCTCCACCGTCTCGCCGGTCTATCCCAGGGCGGTCCTCGACCTGCCCGACATCGCGACCGACTCCGCCGTCGCCGTCTCCCCCGCCCCGTACGGCTTCCGGGCGTCGATCGCCCGCGCGGCGTACGAGGAGGCGGGGATCGGCCCCGAGGACCTGTCGCTCGCCGAGGTCTACGACCTGTCCACGGCGCTGGAGCTGGAGTGGTACGAGGACATCGGCCTATGCGGGGCGGGCGAGGGCGCGAAGCTGGTACGGGAGGGGGTCACCGCGCTCGGCGGACGCGTACCGGTCAACACGAGCGGCGGCCTCGGCTCGTTCGGCGAGGCCGTTCCCGCGCAGGCGATCGCGCAGGTCTGCGAGCTGACCTGGCAGTTGCGCGGGACGGCGGGCGCTCGGCAGGTGGCCGGCGCGCGCGTCGGGATCACCGCGAACCAGGGGCTCTTCGGGCACGGTTCGGCCGTGGTGGCGGTGCGCTGAGCAGCCCCGCCCGGGGGCGGGGCGGGGCTCGGGCGGCCCGTCAGGTGGTCGCCCGGGTCGGGGCTCAGGGCGGCCCGTCAGGTGGCCGCCGGGGTCGGGCTGCGGTCCACCAGGACCAGGGCGTGCTGGACGACCGCCACCAGGACGTTCTTCACGGACTCGCGGTCCCGCGCGTCGCACATCAGCAGCTCCACCTCGGGGTCGAGGTCCAGCGCCCCGCGCACGTTCTCCGCCGAGAACCGCCGGGCGCCCTCGAAGCAGTTGACGGCCACGGTGAAGGGGATTCCTCGCCGCTCGAAGTAGTCGATCGCCGCGAAGCTGTCCTCCAGACGGCGGGTGTCCGCCAGGACGACCGCCCCGAGCGCGCCCTGCGCCAGCTCGTCCCAGAGGAACCAGAAGCGGTCCTGTCCGGGGGTGCCGAAGAGGTAGAGGACCAGGTCCTCGCGCAGGGTGATGCGGCCGAAGTCCATCGCGACCGTGGTGGTCGACTTGGACTCCACTCCGTGCAGGTCGTCGACGGGCCGCCCCGCCTCGCTGAGGATCTCCTCGGTGCGCAGCGGACGAATCTCGCTGACGGCACCGACGAGGGTGGTCTTGCCGACCCCGAAACCGCCCGCGACCAGGATCTTCAAGGTCACCGGTTCGACGAACGGCTTCTTGCGGCTAGAGCGCCCGAAGGCCATTGATCACCTCGCGGAGAATGCTCACGTCCGGCAGCTCGGCCGGCGGAACGGGGCGGGTCACATGGACGAGTTCGTCCTCGACGAGATCGCCGACGAGGACACGTACGACTCCGACGGGAAGATCGAGTCCGGCGGCGAGTTCGGCGATCGACTGGGGCGTTTCGGAACAGAGTTCGACGATCTCCACATGCTCCGGAGAGAGCGTCTGGTCACGACCGGGGTCGTCGGCGGCCGGTTCCGGCACCACCAGGGCGATCAGGTCGAGACGGTGACGGGTGGCGGCGCTGGTCCGGCCGCGGGTCATCGCGTACGGACGGACCACCGGCCCGGCTTCGTCGTCGAACCAGTGGCGGGCACGGTCCTGCCCCCGGTCCTGCAGATCTGCGTCACTCATGCCGTCCCCCCACTCATCCTCCGGCGGACAGGTCCGAACGGGGCGCCGTGGTGAGGTGGACCCCGACCCGCTTGACCATCAGTGTCATCTCGTAGGCGACCTGGCCGACGTCCGACTCGGCGTCCGCGAGGACCGCGAGGCAGCTGCCGTCACCGGCCGCCGTGACGAACAGGAACGCCTCCTCCAGCTCCACGACGGTCTGCCGGACCCTGCCGGCCTCGAAGTGGCGGCCGACTCCCTTGGCGAGGCTGTGGAATCCGGAGGCGACGGCGGCGAGGTGCTCGCCGTCCTCCCGGGTCAGGTCGGCGGAGGCGCCGGTGGGGAGGCCGTCGCTGGAGAGCACCAGGGCCTTCCGGATGGATCCGACCCGCTGGACCAGCTCGTCGAGGAGCCAGTTGAGCTCGCCGTTTCCGGAGGTCGTGGGTGCTGCGGCGTTCGGTGCGGTCATCGACCGTCCCCCTCGGGTGTCGTTCCTGGTGCTGTCGTCTCTGCGTTCTGCCGTCGTCCGCGCTGCCAGCCGCGCTGCATGGACGCCATGCGGCTGCGCACTTCCTCGGCGTCGCGCTCGAAGTCCGCCGGGGAGGCGCCGGCCGAGCCGGGCGCCTCCTGCTCCCGCGTGCGCTCGCCGCTCTCGCGCAGCTGGGGCGCGAGGCTGGCCTGACGGACCCTGCGGGGCAGCCCCCCGAACGGTGCGGGGCCCTCCGGCGGGACGCTGCCCGCCGGCGGGGCGGGAGCGTCCGAGGGGACGGGGCCGCCTGGCGGGACGGGGCCCGACGGCGGTACGGGGACCAGCAGGGGCGGGGTTCCGCGCCCGGCGTTCCGGGGGCCGCCGGAGGCTCGGTCCCGGGCCCGCGCGCTTCCGTGGTCGTGGTCGGCGTCCGTAGGGCTTGGGGCTCCCTGGGGGCGGCGGGCGGCGGGCGGCTCCTGCCCGGCGCGCTCGTCTCGGGCGTCGTGCGCGTCCCGGGCGCCGGGCGCCGCGTGCGCGTCGTGCGGGGACGGGTGGGCGCGGCCCGGCTCGTCGACGCGGCGGCCGTGGTCGACGACGAGCGTCGGCGGACGGCGCCGGGGCAGCGGCACGGGGCCGCTGTCGCTCTCGGACGCCTGCGCGGACGACCGGTCGGATCCCGGGCCCGGCGTACGGCCGGCGCCCTGACCGGGTGCCCGCTCGGACCTGCGGCCCGCGGCCCAGCCCGACGTACGGCCCGGCCCTCTGTCCAGCGGCAGGCTCGACGGCGTGCCCGGGGTCCGGTCGGGTCCCTGCTCGGCCGCAGTGTCGGAGGCCTGCTGGTGCTGCTCGCCGTCGGGCGCCGCCGCGAGACCGGGGCGGGTGCCGCCACGGCGCCGCGGGTCGCGGGCCCGGAAGAGGCCGCCGCGCTCGCTCTCGGTGTCGAGCAGGTCGGCGGACCGGTCGAGCAGGTCGTCGAAGCCGGCGTCGCCGAGCGGCGCCTCCAGCTCGACGGGGCCGTTCAGCGGCGCGGCGAGGGGGTCGTCGCGGTCCGCGCCGGAGGTTCCGCCCAGGGGCCGGGGCCCGTTCCCCGGTCCGCTCAGGAGGGGGGCCGGGGCAGGGCGGCCGGGGCCCGTGGAGCCGGGCGTCGTGTGCGGGACCTGGGTGAGCGCGGCGCGCCGGGCCGGCAGTTCGACCGCGTCGCCGCGGCTCGCCCCGGACGCGGCGCCGACCGCCCGGTCCGGACCGCCCCGCTCCAGGCCGTCCCGCTCCCCGTTCTCGCGGCCCGGGCTCTTGCGGTCCAGACGGAAACCCGCGCCCTCCGTCTCGGGGGCGTCGGTGAGCAGCGCGGCCGGGATGAAGACGACCGCGGTGGTCCCTCCGTACGGCGAGGGCTGGAGCGAGACGCGGACGTTCTGGCGCTGGGCGAGGCGGCTGACCACGAAGAGGCCGAGCCGGTCCGTGTCGGAGAGCTCGAACTCGGGGGTCTCCGCGAGGCGGAGGTTGGCGTCGAGGAGGGCGTCGGCGTTCATGCCGAGGCCACGGTCGTGGATCTCGAGGGTGAAGCCGTTGGCGACCCGCTCGCCGAGGACCTGCACGGCGGTGTGCGGGGGCGAGAACACGGTGGCGTTCTCGAGGAGTTCGGCGATGAGGTGGGTGAGGTCGGCGACGGCCGGACCGCCCACACCGAGGCGGGGCAGGCGGCGGACCTCGATCCGTTCGTAGTCCTCGACCTCGGCGACGGCCGCCCGTACGACGTCCATGAGCTGGACGGGCTTGCGCCACTGGCGGGAGGGGGCGGCGCCGGAGAGGATCACCAGGCCCTCGGCATGGCGGCGCATGCGGGTCGTCATGTGGTCGAGCCGGAAGAGGTCGGCGAGCTCCTCGGTGTCCTCGGTGCGCCGCTCCATGGTGTCGAGGAGGGTGAGCTGACGGTGGAGCAGCACCTGGTTGCGCCGGGCGAGGTTGACGAAGACCTCGGAGACGCCGCGGCGCATGTCGGCCTGTTTGACGGCCGCTTCGACGGCGGCGCGCTGCAGGGTGTTGAGGGCCTGGCCGACCTGGCCGACCTCGTCGTCCTCGTACCGCAGGTGCGGTACCTCGGTCTCGGTGTCGACGTGTTCCCCGGCGGCGAGCCGCCGCATCACGCTGGGCAGGCGGACGCCGGAGACCTCCTGGGCCTCCTTGCGCAGCCGGCGCAGGTCGCGGACGAGTCCGCGGCCGACGCGGACGGAGACGATGACGGAGACGAGCAGGGCGAGGAAGCCGAGGACGCCGGCGACCCCGGCCTTGAGCAGCACGCTGTAGGCGGCGGGCTGGACCCGGTCCTGGTAGCGGTCGCCGGCGGCGGTGTTCTCCCGGGCGAGGTCGTCGAGGACCGGGCCCGCGAGGTCGGCCCAGCGCTCGGGGCTGACGGAGCGCGGGTTCTTGGTCGCGCCCGCGACGATCAGGGCCTCCTCGGCACGACGCAGCGGCTCGGTGGAGGGGCTCGTCCAGTAGCGCTCGAACTTCTCGCGCTCGGCGGCGGGGAGGACTTCGAGGCTGGTCTCGTAGAACTGCTTGCGGTTGGCGACGAGGTCGGAGATCTTGCGGATCTCCTCGGCGGTGATCCGCTCGGCGATGAGCGCGGACATGACGAGCGCGTCCTCGCGGGAGAGCAGTTCGCGGCCGCGGACGACACCGACGAGGGCGCGTCCCTGCTTGTCCATCTCCACGTTCTCGAGGGCGTGGAGGGAGAGCAGGAAGCCGTAGCAGGGGTCGACGAGACGGTTGTAGAAGTCGAGGGCCTCGACGCGGCCGATGCTGCGGTTCTCGACGGAGCGGCGCAGGGCGTCGAGGCCGTCGAGCGCTTCGAGCAGGGAGCCGAGGCGCTGGGAGGTGACGGGGCGCATCTCCTCCCGTACGCCGGAGTCGACGGCGTTCTCCCGGATGCGGGCGATCTGGCGGTCGGTCGCCTCGCGGCCGACGCGGAGGGTGGTGAGGGCGTCGGAAGCGCGCGGGTCGGCGAGGTAGATCAGTGACTGGCGGCGTTCCTTCTGGATGACACGGACGGTGTCCTCCAGGGGGTAGCCGATCTTCTCGACGATGTAGCCGACGTCGAGAAGCTGGTCCGCCTCGCGGCCGGTGAGCGTGGTCGCGAAGCCCCAGAGGCCGGTGAGCGAGAGGAGGGGAACGAGCAGCAACGCCACGATCTTCCGGCGGATGGACTTTCCGCGAAAGCGCATGGCCTCCCCCAGCTCGGCCCCCGCCCGGCGCGGAGGTCTCCCACGTCGACGCGCGGGCGTCGGCCCACGGCGTCAACCCACGGCGTCAACCTTCAGCTTCAACAAACCGCTGCGCGAGCCTACTACTGCATCACAGCCAACTCGAAGGCATGTCCGGGCTATTTTCAGCCTGTCCAGTAAGCGTTGATCATGAGATGTCCTGGTATTCGAGGGGTTGCGCTCGGACGTGTGGCGCAGGACACCTGGCCGGGCGCCACCTCTTCTGCCTGGACGGATGGCTGGAACTTTTCGTTCCGGTCGGGGTCGGGACGAAACCTTTTCCCTTTCTGGTTCGTCATTCTGCGTAGGGGGGTTGTGTCCGCGTAAAGCGGCTCAAGACGGGCAGCAGCCACCCTGGGAGACTTTCGGCGGTGGGGAGTGACGGAACCATGGACCAAGAGGCGCGGATGACGCGTCAGTTGTGGGTGGAGGACGAGAAGGGCCGGCGGCGGGTGCCCGATCCGGTGCGCAGGGCCGCGGTGCGGGCCCTGCTGCTCACGTCGGTGACGCTGATCCAGGCGATGGTGGCCTTCTTCGCCGCGATGAGCGGTTCCTGGCTCGCGTTCCCGACGCTGCTCACCTCGGTGGCCAGCACGGTCGTCGCCACGTGGAGCGTGCTCGACGTGTGGGTGACGCGCCAGGTGTGGCGGCAGCGGAACGGTGTGGTGTCGGAGCCGAGCAGTACGGCCCGTCAGCTGCGCCGCGAGCGGCGCCGGGCGGAGAAGGCCGGTCGGGGCCGGGCGCCGGAAGGCGCACCGGGTCACGGCGAGCCGGTGCACGGTGAGGCGGTGCACGGTGCGGCGGATCGGGGCGCGTCCGGTCTCGGTGAGCCGGGTCTCGGTGAGCCGGGTCTCGCGGAGCCGGTGCGGGGTGAATCCGGTCAGGGTGTGCCCGCCCAGGGCGGCGCGAAGGTGCGGCGTCCGGAGGCGGCGCGCCTGTCCGAGGCCGCCTGACCGACGGTGTGACGCGTCGGCCTGACCCGGCCTCTGGCGGTACGAGAAAGCGGTGGTGGGCCCCGCCCCCCTCGGGGGCGGGGGCCCCCCCCCGTGGCGGGACCGCCCCCCGGGGCCCCCCCCGGGGGGGGGCCCGGGGCCCCGGCCC
>NZ_JBVJGU010000007.1:20160-444430 GCF_055587165.1 Streptomyces sp. NPDC048353
GGGCGCGGGGGTGGGGCGCCCACCGGGCGGTTGTCCGGCGGGGCCGTCCCCGGCCGTGGGGGGGTCCTTTACGGGGGGGGGGGCCCGCCCCCCCGGGGGGGGGGGCCCACCACCGCTTTCTCGTCTCGTCCTCCGGGTCACCCCTGCGGGGCGGGCCTCGGCTCCTCGGCCTGGGAGCGGCGGAACATCCGGGTGGCCGTGATCTCGCCGTGGATGGTCTCGCCCTCGGTGCTCTGCTGCGGCAGGCCGGGCCGCAGGTGCTCCTCGACGCTGATGTACTTCAGCCCCGCCCGCAGGTCGGCGTCGTTGCGCAGCCGGATGACCAGCGGGAACTCCGCGAGGGCAGTCGTGTCGAAGAGACCCGTGGTGTAGAGCAGCTGGACACCGAGCGCGTCCGACACCGCCCGCTGCAGCTCCAGGAGATACGTGGCGTTGGCGCGG
Organism: Streptomyces sp. NPDC048353; assembly: GCF_055587165.1. Lineage (NCBI taxonomy): Bacteria > Bacillati > Actinomycetota > Actinomycetes > Kitasatosporales > Streptomycetaceae > Streptomyces > Streptomyces sp. NPDC048353. The sequence continues at coordinate 20,602 of NZ_JBVJGU010000007.1, forward strand.
CCGATCGGGTTGTCGAGGAAGAGGGTGCCCGCGTGGCGGTGCTTGTCGCGGCCGCGGTCGTTGGAGCGGAGCGCGGCCATCGTGCAGTAGAGGGCGATGGCGGCGGTGAGGAGCTGACCGCCGGAGAAGACGTCGCCCATCTGCCCGACCGGCACCCGCTCGGCGCGCAGCACGGCGTCCGGCTTCAGGATCTCCACGGCGATGCCGCGCGGCTCCAGCGCCGCCTGCACCCCGCGCAGCAGGAGCGACATGCCGTCCCTGCGCAGGTCCGAGTTCTTCCTGACGGCCGCCCGGGTCGCCTCGTCGATGACCTCGCCGAGCCGCTCGGTGAGGGTGGCCTGGTCGGGCTCCTCGAAGCGGATGCGCAGGAACTCCTGTCCCGACCACTCGCCGAGCCCCTCCGGCAGCCGGGAGAGACGCTGCGCGGAACGGAGGGTGGCCAGGGCGGACTCCACCAGGCCGCGCAGCCGGTCGACGATCGAGTCGCGGTTGCGCTCCAGCTGTTCCAGCTCGTCGGTGAGGACACGCAGTCGGGGCGCGAACGCCTCGGCCCATTTGGCGGCGTGCTCGGGCAGCGCGGCCGCGGGCAGTTCGCGGATCTGCTGCCGGGCGGGGGTGCGGACCTGTTCGTAGCGGGTGGAGTTGGCGTGGCGGACGAGGATGTCGCTCGCCTCGCGCACGGCCGCGTCGGCGCCGGAGAGTTCGGCGACGCAGGCGCGCAGCGAACGCCGGGCCTCGGCGGCGGCGTTCCGGGCCTCCTCCACCGCGCCGGCGTACGGCTCGGGCTCCTCCCGCTCCTCCTCCGCGTGGTCGCGCAGCAGGTCGCGCAGGAGCGCCGCCGTCTCGTCGAAGCCTCCGGCCGCGTCCTCGGCGGCGCGATGGGCGCGGAGCAGGCCGGTGTGCGCGGTGCGCGCGGCCTCCAGGGCGTCGGCGCGGGCGGCGAGTTCGGTGGTCGCGGTGCGGAGCAGGGTCTGGGCGTGCTCGGCGTCGGAGGGGACCAGCTCCTCCGGCAGCTCGGTGTGCGACGCTCCGTCCTCGGGGGCCAGCCGTTCGGACTCGCCGCGGAGCCGGCCGAGCTTCTCGCTCGCCTCCGAGGCCCGGGTCTCCAGCATCTGGACCAGGGATTCGGCGCGGGCGGCGGCGGCCTGGCGGGACGGGCCGTCGGCGCCGTCGGTGGACTCCAGGAGCTGCTCGGCGCGCAGGCGGACCTTGTTGGTGAGACGGTCGAGCTCGGCGAGCGCGGCGGACTCGTCGCTCTCGGCACGGGCCTGCTCGGCGCGCAGGTCCGCGCCGACGCCGACCTTCTCGTACAGCTGGGACGCGGCGCGGTACGCCTCGCGGAGGGTGGGCAGCGCCAGGCGCGGGGCGTCGGCGTCCGGCTCGGGGAGCTGGTCGGGGGCGCCGGCGATCTCGGCGCGCTCGGCCCGCAGGGCGCGCGCGGTGCGGTGGGCGTCGTCGGCGGCGCGCTGGGCGGCGCGGCGGTCCTCGTCGGCGGCCCGGGCCCGCTCCAGGCAGGTCTGGGCGCGGGCCTCGGACTCGGCGGCGTCGTCGGCCAGTTCGCGGAGCTTGGTCTGCCATGCGGAGCGTTCGCGCAGCCGGTAGGCGAGACCGGCGAGGGCGTCGGCGGCGCGGCGGGCCCGCTGGGCGGCCTCCTGGCGTTCGTCCCGTACGCGGGCGGCGTCGGCGGCCGCCTCGTCGGCCTCCGCCCGGACCGTACGCGCCTCGGCGAGGGTCGCGGCGGCCGCCTCCGCGGCCTCGCGGGCGGTGGTCGCCGCGGCGGCCAGCTCGCTGAGCATGCCGGGCGGGCAGTCGGCCCGCCAGGAACCGATCCGCGCGGCGAGCGAGCGGTCGCCGGTGAGCCGGGCGGCGAGCGTACGGATCTCCTCGTCGCGGGCGGCGGCGCGGGCGCGCAGGGCGTGCCGCTCCTCGTCGGCGGCGTGTTCGTCGTGCATGGCCGGGTTCGGCGGTACGAGGAAGACCCCCGCGTCCTCGCCCGCGTCGGCGCTCGGTACCGGCGCCAGCAGGGCGGAGGTCGTGCCGACGGCGACGGCGGAGCGGGGCAGCAGGGCGGCCGTGCTCAGCGCCTCGCGGGCGCGGGCGTACGACACGGGGTCGGTGATCACGACGCCGTCGACCAGCTCGGGCCGGGCGGCGAGGACGGCGGCGTGGTCGGCGGGGTCGACGGCCTGGGCGAGATAACGCCAGCCGGGGAGGGCGGGGATGCCGTGCTCGCCGAGGTACTCGACGGTGGCGAGCACGTCGGGGCCGGGCGGGAGCAGTCCGCCGTCGCCGAGGGCGCCGAGGATGCGGGAGTCGTCGGCGGCGGCGGTGCGCAGGTCGAAGAGGGTGCGCTCGGCGGAGGCGATCGACTGCTCCAGCAGCCGCCGCAGCTCGTCGGCGTACCGGTCGAACTCCGTGACGGTGAGCGGCCCGTGGGGCGCGGTCGCCGGGTCGGCGACGAGGCCGAAGGCGGCGCCCGCGACGGGGCGGGCCGGGGACGCGGCCGGGGCCGCCGGGTCCACGGGCTGGGGGCCGGGGCCGTGCGTCTCGGCGGGGTTCCGGCCGGATGCGGGGTCCGCGCCCGGGGCGGCCTCCGCATCGTCCGTGGCCGTCGCCGACCCGGTGCTGTGGCGGGCGGGGCCGGTGGGCGGGGTGGTGTCGCCGGGCGCCTTGTTCCGTGCGCCGTCGCCGACCCGCTGGCCCGGCAGCGTCGAACCCGCGGCGGGCAGGCTGAGGAGTTCGGCGAGGCGCTCGTCGGCGGCGAGGGACTCCGCGGCGCGGCGCTCGGCTTCATAGGCGTTCTCGGCGGCGTCGGCCGCGTCCGTGGCGCGGGCGGCGGCGAGTTCGGCGCGGGACTCGGCGGCGGCGGCCTCGCGGGCGCGGTCGGCGGCCGAACGGGCCGCGTCGCGGGCGACGTCCCAGGCGGCGACGGTGGTCTTCTCGGCGTCGCTGGCGGCAAGGGCCGCGCGGGCGGGGTCGGCGTCCGGGGCGGTGTCGTCCAGCCAGCCCGCCCGTACCGCCTCGGCGGTCTCCTGCTCGACCTCGGCGAGGCGCTGGCGGAGGTGCCCGGCCTCGCTGCGGGCGCGCTGGGCGTCGGTCGCGGCGGCGGTGGCGTCGCGGTGGGCGGTCTCGCCGGCCTCCTGGAGGGCCGCGGAACGCTCCTCCTCCTCGGCCGCCTGCCGCTCGCCGTCCTGCGCGGCGGCGGCGAGGGCCCGTACGAGATCGGCGGCGGCCCTGGCGCGGGCGGCGAGGGCGGGGGCCGCATCGCGCTCGGCCTCGCGGATGACCGCCGCCACCCGGGTGGAGCGGTCGCCCGCCGCGCGGTGGCGCAGGACGGCCTCGGTGGCCTGCCAGGCGGAGTGCAGGGTGCGGGCCTCGGTGAGCTCCCGGCGCTGGGAGGCGGCGCCCTTCTCGGCGGCGGCCAGCGCCAGGGAGGCGTGGCGGTAGGCGAGTTCGGCGGTGATCAGGGAGCTGCGGCCGCGCGCGGTCTCGGCTTCGGAGACGGCGTGGGCGGCCGAGGTGACCTGCTGGGCGAGTTCGGCGGCACGGCCGCGCTCCGCGTCGCCGCGGGCGGAGAGCCGGCGGGCGAGCGTGCGGGTGCGGCGCTCGGCGGCGGCGTGGACCTCCCGCGCGCGTGCGCGGGTTCCGGCGGCCTCGACGATGCGGCCGAGGAGGTCGACGGAGCCCGCCGTGAAGTCGCGCTCGGCGGTGAGTTCCGCGCGTCGGCCGAGCTTGTTGCCGAAGCCGCTGACGAGGTCGGCGAGGCCGTCGGTGTCGCGGGTGTCGGTGACGGCGCGCAGGAGCAGGTCGGTGAAGTCGGAGTCCTTCTTGACGGCGAAGAGGCCGGCGGCCTCGCCCTCGTCGGCGTTCATCTCGCGCTGGTAGCGGAAGAGCTCGGGGTCGAGCCCCAGGTCGCCCAGGTGCTCGTTCCAGCGGTCGTGGATCTCCTCCCAGTACACCTCCAGATGCGGATAGACCCGGCTCGCCTCGGTGAGGGCGTCCCGGAAGCCCTTCATGGTGCGGCGGCGGCCCCGCGCCCCGGAGGCGCCCTCGGCGGACGGGCGGACGGAGCCGGCCTCGGCGACCGGGAGGGAGTCGAGGCTCAGCCCCGGGCCGGGGCGGAAGGAGTACCACGCCTCGGCGAACTTCCGCGGGTCGTTGGAGACCTGGCGCCCGCGCCACTCGCTGGCCTTGCCGACGACGACCAGCTCGCCGGTGAGGGTGTGCTGCCACTCCAGGGCGACGTGGCCGCAGTCGTCTGCGAGCAGGAACTTGCGCAGCACGCCGGAGCTGGCGCCGCCGAGGGTGTTGCGGTGGCCGGGGAGCATCACCGAGAAGATCAGCTTGAGGAGGACGGACTTGCCGCCGCCGTTCTCCAGGAAGAGGACGCCTGCGGGGGCGGGGCGGCGGGGCGGGCCGACCGGCTCCTCCTCGAAGAACTCCGCCTGGGTGGGGGCGGGCTGGGGCACGGGGGCGCCGACTCCGCGCAGGTCCAGGACTGTGTCGGCGTAACGCGCACCGGCGGGACCGATGGAGTAGAGGCGGACCCGGGACAACTCGTACATGGCGGCGGACTCTCGTCGACTGGTGCGGTGGTTACGCGGCGTGGGGGGGGCGGAAGCGGTCGGGCGGGGCGGGGACGCTGTCGCGAACGGGCTCGGGGCGGGCGGGGCGGCTCGTGGGGGCGGGACGGCTTGTGGGGGCGGGTGGGTTCCGTGTCCGGGTTACGGATGGGGTTACGTGTGGAACGGCAGGCCGGCGTCGGCGGCCAGCTCCAGGTCGTCGCCCTCGGGCGGCGGGAGGAGGCTGGCCGTTCCGTCGCTGACGGGAACGACGCCGAGGTCGAGCAGCTCCGCCATGGCGGCGCTGCCGGCCATGTCACGAACCTGGAGCTGATAGCGGGCGGTGGTGCGGTACGCACCTCCGGCGTCGTCGCCGGTGCGCTGGAGGAAGCCGGAGTCGGTGAGGAAGGCGACGGCCTTGCCGACGATGCCGGTGGTGGAGCCGGCGAGGCGGCGGGCGTCCTTCGTGGCCCCGGTGGCGCTGCGCCGGGCGTAGATCCGCCAGGCGGCCTCCAGGCCGGGGGCGTCGGAGGCGGGGTCGGTGTTGACGCCCTGCTCCTCGGCCCGCTCTTCGAGCCGCCGGCAGGCCTGGCGGACGAAGGCGTCCACGCCGTTGACGGTGAGGCGGCCGATGTAGCCGTCGTCGGCGAGGTCCTCGGGGCGGGGGAAGGCCATGGCGGCGACGGCGAGGTGGGCGAGGCCGTGCAGGAAGCGGTCCGCGGAGTCGGTCGAGGCGCGGCGGGCGTAGTCGCCCATGCGGACGGCGAAGACGGAGTCCTCGCCCGCGGTGACGGCCATGCCGGCGCGGGGGGAGACCTCCAGGACGACGAGGCCGAGCCCGGTGGCGACGGCATCGGCGAGGCGCGCGAAGGCGGGGTCCTCGCGATAGCGCCGGAGCAGCTCGGCGTACTCGGCGTCGCGGGCGGGGAGCAGCTTGGGCTGGAGCCCGAAGGAGACGAGCCGCGCCGCGTCGGCCGCGTCGGCCGGGGTGACCACCGCGGACGGGGCGGCGGTCTGCTGGGGCTCCGGCTCGCTCCACGCGTCGGCGTGCTCGGCGTGGTGTTCGCTCACGGCTGGGGCTCCTCGGTGCGGGTGGTCGGTACTGCGGTGGGTCCGGGCAGGGGCAGGCGTACGGGCGTGACGCTCACCGCGGGGCGGCGCGGAGGCACAGGTGCCGGTTCGCTCTCGGGCACCAGCCGGACGGCCCGCACGACGGGTGCGGGGCTCCGCCGCGCCGGCTCGGGCACGGACACGGTTCCTACCCGCGCCTGACGCGTGGCGGGGGCAGGTGTGGGGGCCGGCACGGGTGCCTGCAGGAACCCCGGACCCGGAGGGCAAGGCGGCGGGAGCGCACCGTCCGCCCCGGAGGCGCCGACAAGCGGGCCGATCGGGATCACCGCCCCGGAGGCGTCGGCGAGCAGATCGGTCGGGATCGCCGGCGCGGGGGTGTCGGGCATCGGCGCGAGGTCGCTCATGTCGCCTCCGAGCGGGCGGCCGCCATACCGACGGCGTCGAGGAGTGCCGTACCCACTATCAGGTCGGCTCCGCCGAATTCGGGGTCGTCGAGGGAGGTTCCGTCGTCGACGGCGAAGAGCAGGCGCTCCTCGCCCTGGCGGTACGCGGTGCCGACCGGCGGGCTCGCGGCGTGGACGGCGAGCAGGGCGACCAGGTAGGGCAGGTCCGGGTCGCGGCGGCGGGCGTCGGCGAGGAGGCCGGAGAGGCGGCGCGGGGCGTCGTGCTCCAGGTCGAGCAGCTCCATCGCGCTCGCCAGCTGCTCTTCGCTGAAACGGCTGTCGTCGGGGGTGGCGATCAGGTCCGGCTCGGGCATCTCGGCGCCGAGGTGTTCGCGCTCGACCGGGGGTGTGAGCAGCATGTCGACCAGGTCGCCGATGCGTACGGACACGGGCGTGCGCAGTCCGGTGCCGTGGGCGAAGAAGGCGTCCGTGACCCGGGTGGCCTGCTCGACGGGGAGCGGGAGGAGCGGGGCGACCAGCTGGCCGTACAGGTCTATCCCGGTGTACGAGGTGGGCGCGGCGAAGGCCTGTCGGTCCTGTTCGGCGCGGAACAGCGGCCCGGCCTCCAGGAGGCGGGACTGGAGCTGGGTGTGCCGGCGGATGCAGTCCTTGACGATGTCGACGAGCTCGGCGGCGCGGCGCTTGTGCTCCTGGTCCTCGGCCTCGTCGCGGGCCTTGCGGATGTTGGTGAGGATCGCGTTCTCGTGGCGGTAGCGGTCGGCGACGTGGTCGAGCGCCTCGGCGATCAGGTCGGGGACGGCGCTCAGCCAGTCGACGGCCCGGACGTTGCGCCGGGTCGCCTCCAGGGTCTTGCGGAGGGTCTCGGCGTACTGCACGGTGCGGTACCGCGCCTGTTCGGCGGCGAGCTGGGCGTCGGCGAGACGGCCCCGGCTGATCAGGACCTCCAGCTTCACCTCGGCCGCGATCTGGGCGCTGGTGACGTCGGTGTCGAGGGCGCCGACGAGGACGTTGACCGCTTCGTCGGTCGTCCGGAGGAAGACCGCGCCGCCGTGGCCGGGGACCTCTTCGAGCAGCTTGAAGTCGTAGTCCCGGCGGGTGTAGACCCCGTCGGCGCCGAAGGTGCCGTAGACGGCGCGGAAGCCGCGGTCGACGCTACCGACGTTGATCAGGTTCTCCAGGACCCAGCGGGCGACGCGCTCGTGCTCGGCGGCGGGGCGGGCGGGTGCCTGGGCGGCGACCCGGGGCAGCAGGCGGCCGACGATCTGCTCGTGGTCGGCGCCGGTGTCGAAGTCCATGTTGAGCGTGACGAGGTCGATGGCGGAGAGCGCGACCTCCGCCATCGCGTAGACCGAGTACTCCCCCGCCAGGTTCGCCTTGCGCGCGTCCAGGTCGTGGAGCGGCGCGGTGCACGCGAGCGCGCGGAGGCGCCGCGCGAGCCCTTCGTCGGCGGCCGGGCCCGGCGCGGGCCGCGGCCCCGCGCTGAGCTGGGGCGGAACGAAGTCCGTCGAGGCAGGCGAAGTCACGGAGCACAGATTAGGTCCTCACACTGACAACGGTCGAAACGGCGCAGATGCGACCGCCCCGAGGCGCCCGTGAGGCCCTGCCCCGCGAAGCCCGCCGCATGACGCCTCTGACGAGGTGTTCCGGCGGCCGCCTCAGCCCTCCCGCGCCTTTTCGTCCGTCTCCGCCCCGCCCTCGACCGCCCGTGCGTAGGCCTCGACGAGGCGGGCGCGGGAGTCGTCGAGGTACCGGGCCAGGAGGCGTTCGGCCGTCGGCCGCTCCCCCGCGCGCAGGGCGTCCAGAATCTCCTGGTTTCGTACGAGATAGGGCTCGTGCAGCCCTTGGGCGTCGTCCACGATGTGGAAGGCCAGGCGGAGTTCGGCGAGCACGCTCCGCATCAGCTCGTCGGTGCGCGCGCTGCCCGCCAGGGCGACCAGTTCGCGGTGGAAGTGGATGTTGGCGGTGGAGACGGCCGCCCACTCCCCCGCCCGGGCCGCCCGGCGCCCCTCCTCCACGGCGCCGGCCAGGCCGTCGAGCGCGTACGGCGGCTCTCCGAGACCCGCCACGACCGCGCATTCGACCAGTCGCCGGGTGCGGTAGATGTCGGTGACGTCCGCCACGGTGAGCACCCGGACGAAGACGCCCCGGTTGAGTCGGTGGACGAGCAGCCGTTCGTGGGTGAGCAGCCGGAAGGCCTCCCGGAGGGTGTTGCGGGACACCCCGAGGGCGCCGCCGATGCCGTCCTCGGACAGACGGGTGCCGGGCGGGAAGAACCCCTCGGCGATGCGGGTGCGCAGGATGTCGGCGACGCGTTCCGCGGTGCTCGTCCTGCCCAGCAGCGCCCGGTCGTGCGCGAGTTCGTGCGTTCCGCTCACCGTTCCTCGTCTCCTCGGTGCGCCCCTCCGGCGGTCGCCGCGAAGTCAACCGCACAAACGAGGACGAGACAACGTACCTCTTGTCGGATCGTTGAACGATCCTCTACGTTGACGACACCGCACGGCACGGCAACGCACGGTCCTCCCGCACGTCCTCAGGCACGCCTCTCCCCCTGCGAGGTGCAGATGAGCACGACACAGACCCGGCGCCGGACCCCGGGCGAACGGCCCGACGAGACAGGCGCGTTCGCCTGGCTGCGCGCCCTCGGGCCGCGCGGTCGGCGCGCCTTCGGCGGTGCTTTCGGCGGATACGCCCTGGATTCCTACGACTTCTTCACGCTGCCGCTCTCGATGGTGGCCATCGCCGCCGCCTTCGGTCTCGACAAGGGCCAGACGGGCCTGCTGACCACCGTCACCCTCGTCGTCTCGGCGGTGGGCGGCGCGCTCGCCGGCATCCTCGCCGACCGCGTCGGCCGGGTGCAGGCGTTGATGATCACGGTCGTCACGTACGCGCTCTTCACCGTCCTGTGCGGCTTCGCCCCGAACTACGAGACGCTGCTGGTCTTCCGTGCCCTCCAGGGCCTCGGCTTCGGCGGCGAATGGGCGGTCGGCGCGATCCTGGTCGCCGAGTACGCCTCCGCCAAGCACCGGGGCCGCACCCTCGGCGGTGTCCAGAGCGCCTGGGCGGCCGGCTGGGCGCTGGCCGTGATCGTCTACACCCTGGTCTTCCGGTTCGTCGACGCCGACACCGCCTGGCGGGTCATGTTCTGGACCGGCGCGCTGCCCGCGCTGCTGGTGGTCTACATCCGACGGAACGTCGAGGACGCCCCGCGGGCCGCCGAGGCGCGGCGGACGAGCGCCGACCGCGGGTCGTTCACCGCCGTCTTCAAGCCGTCGCTGCTGCGCACCACGCTCTTCGCGGTGCTGCTGTCGACGGGCGTGCAGGGCGGCTACTACACCCTCGCGACCTGGGTCCCGACCTATCTGAAGACCGAGCGGGGGCTGTCCGTGGTCGGCACGGGCGGATATCTGGCCTTCCTGATCTCGGGCGCCTTCATCGGCTATCTGACCGGGGGCTACCTCACCGACCGGCTCGGCCGGAAGAAGAACATCGCGCTCTTCGCCGTCCTCTCCGCCGTCTGCGTCCTCGCCTACACCCACATCCCCGCCGGGGCGAACACGCTCGTCCTCGTCCTCGGCTTCCCGCTCGGCTTCTGCATGTCGGCCATCTTCAGCGGTTTCGGCTCCTTCCTGGCGGAGTTGTACCCGACGGCGGTACGGGGAACGGGCCAGGGATTCACCTACAACACCGGCCGCGCGGTGGGCGCGGTCTTCCCGACCCTCGTCGGCTTCCTCTCCGAGAGCTGGGGCGTCGGCGGCGCGCTGGTCTTCGGGGCCGTCGGCTACGGCCTCGCCGTCCTGGCGCTGCTCGGGCTCCCGGAGACCCGCGGAAGGGAACTCGTATGACACGGAAGGTACCGACACCATGACCTCGGGCTCGATCGACCTCAACGCCGACCTCGGGGAGGGATTCGGCCGCTGGACGCTGACCGACGACGAGCGGTTGCTCTCGGTGGTCACCAGCGCCAACGTGGCCTGCGGGTTCCACGCCGGAGACGCGGTGACCATGCGGCGCGTCTGCGAGCTGGCGGCGGCGCGCGGGGTACGGATCGGCGCGCAGGTCTCCTACCGCGATCTGGCCGGCTTCGGCCGGCGCTCGATGGAGGTCCCGGCGGACGAGCTGGCCGCCGAGATCGCCTATCAGATCGGGGCGCTGGAGGTCTTCGCGCGGGCGGCGGGGTCGCGCGTCGCGTACGTCAAGCCGCACGGCGCGCTCTACAACCGGGTGGTCCACGACGAGGAGCAGGCGCGGGCGGTCGTCGACGGCGTCCTGCTGGCGGGCGGCGGGGGGCTTCCGGTGCTCGGGCTGCCCGGCTCGCGGTTGCACGAGGCGGCCGGGGCAGCGGCTCTGCCGGTGGTCCCGGAGGCCTTCGGCGACCGGGCGTACACGGCGGACGGCTCCCTGCTGCCACGGGGGCGGGAGGGAGCCGTCGTCACCGACCCGGACGAGGTCGTGGCACGGTCCGTGTCCATGGTCCGGTCCGGCCGGGTCACCGCGCACTGCGGACGGTCCGTCACCGTCCGGGCGCGGTCGCTCTGTCTGCACGGCGACACCCCGGGCGCGGTGGACCTCGCCCGCCGGGTGCGTGCCGGTCTCGAGGCCGCGGGCGTGCGGGTGGAGGCGTTCGTATGACGGCGCCCCGGGTGCTCCGGGTCGGCGAGCGGGCGCTGCTCGTCGAGCTGGCGAGCGGGGAGGCGGCGGAGGCGTTCCACGCCGAGCTGCTGCGGCGGAGGGAGAGCGGCGCCCTGCCCGCCGTACGGGAGATCGTGCCGGCGGCGCGGACCGTACTGCTGGACGGGGTCGACGCCCCCGACACGTGGGCGGGGCAGTTGCGGGAGTGGACGGTTCCGCCGCTCCACGCGCGCGTGGAGCGGGCGGTGGAGGTGCCGGTCCGCTACGACGGCCCCGACCTGGCGGAGGTCGCCGCGCTGTGGGGGGTCTCCGAGGAGGCGGCCGTACGCCTCCACTCGGCGGCCGACTTCCGGGTGGCGTTCTGCGGTTTCGCGCCGGGGTTCGGTTATCTGACGGGGCTCGGCGAGCGGTACGAGGTGCCGCGCCGGGCCACCCCCCGTACCGCCGTCCCGGCCGGTTCGGTCGCGCTCGCCGGGCCGTACACCGGCGTGTACCCGCGCTCCTCCCCCGGCGGCTGGCAGCTCATCGGCTCCACGGACGTGGTGCTGTGGGACACCGGGCGGGAGCCGGCCGCGCTGCTGGCGCCGGGCACGCGGGTGCGTTTCGTGGTGGCCGGGCGATGACCGACCGTGCTGTCGCCGTCGTACGGGCCGGGGCGCTGACCACCGTGCAGGACCTGGGGCGCGCGGGTCACGCGCATCTGGGGGTGCCCCGGTCGGGGGCCCTCGACGCGGGGGCGGCGCGGCTCGTCAACCGGCTGGTCGGCAACACGGAGGACGCGGCGGTCCTGGAGACGACCGTCGACGGATGTGCGGTACGGCCCCGGTGCGCGGTGACGGTCGCCGTCGGCGGCGCACCGGGCCCGGTCACGGTCGACGGGCGGCCGGTGGCCTGGGGAACGGCGGTACGGGTCGCGGACGGGGCGCTCCTCGACGTCGGGCCGGCCGTGCGCGGGCTGCGCGGGTATGTCGCCTTCGGCGGGGGTGTCGCCGTGGAGCCGGTCCTCGGCAGCCGCTCCACCGACCTGTTGTCGGGGCTCGGGCCGGCCCCGCTGGTGGTCGGGACGGTGCTGCCGCTCGGGGCCGAGCCGGCCGCCCGGGTCGCGGTCGACGCGCCGCCCTGGCCGGGGCCGCCGGACGAACTCGTCCTGCGGGTCCGGTTCGGTCCCCGACACGACTGGTTCTCCCCCGCGGCGCTGGAAACGCTCGCCACGCGCGCGTACCGGGTCTCGCCGTCGAGCAACCGCATCGGTCTGCGCACGGAGGGCCCGCCCCTGGAACGGACCGTCACGGGCGAACTACCCAGCGAGGGCATGGTCCTGGGGGCGGTGCAGGTCCCGCCGGACGGGCGCCCGGTGGTGTTCCTGGCCGACCATCCGACGACGGGCGGGTATCCGGTCGTGGCGGTGGTGCGGGAGGCCGACCTGGCGGCCGCGGCGCAGGCGGTACCGGGGACGGCGGTCCGGTTCCTGCCGGTTCGTACCGCTTCGCGCTAGTCGATCTCCGGGGGTGGCGGCTCAGCGGTCCACAGGGGCGCAGCCACCTCCGGGGCGCGGGCCGGAGGCCTCCCGCGGCGGCGGCTCCTCGCGTTCCGGGGGCCCGTAGCCCCCACCGCCCGGGGTGCTCAGGACCAGGACGTCTCCCGGGCGCACGTCGAGCGCGTCGACGCCGTCGAGACGGTCGACGGTGCCGTCGGCGCGTTCGACCGTGTTCTCGCCGAGGGATCCCGGATCACCGCCCGCCATGCCGTACGGCGGGACCCGCCGGTGGCCGGTGAGGAGGGCGAGCGTCATCGGGGCGAGGAAGCGGATGCGGCGTTCGACGCCGTCGCCGCCCCGCCACCGTCCGCGCCCGCCACTGCCGGCCCGGACCGCGAAGGAGTCGACGCGGACGGGGTAGCGCCACTCCAGGATCTCGGGGTCGGTCAGACGGGAGTTGGTCATATGGGTCTGGACGGCGTCGGCCCCGTCGAAGCCCTCCCCGGCGCCCGAGCCGTTGGCGACCGTCTCGTAGTACTGCAGGCGCGCGTCACCGAAGGTGACGTTGTTCATGGTGCCGGAGCCCTCGGCCTGCACGTCCAAGGCCGCGTAGAGGGCGCCCGTGACCGCCTGGGAGGTCTCCACGTTGCCCGCCACCGTCGCGGCGGGGTAGGCGGGCGCCAGCATCGACCCCGGCGGGACCCGGATCTCCAGGGGTTCCAGACAACCGCTGTTGAGCGGGATGTCGTCGTCGACGAGGGTGCGGAAGACGTACAGCACTGCGGCCATGACCACGGACGTGGGGGCGTTGGCGTTGCCCGGGAGCTGGGCCGAGGTGCCGGTGAAGTCGATGACCGCGGAGCGCCGTTCGCGGTCCACCCGCACCGCGACCCGGATGACCGCCCCGCTGTCCGTCTCGTAGCGGTACGCGCCGTCCCGCAGCCCGGCGACGATCCGCCGGACGGACTCCTCGGCGTGGGCGCGCACGTGCCGCATGTAGGCGTGGACGACGTCGATCCCGAACTCGTCGACCATGGCCCGCAGTTCCTCGATGCCCTTCTCGTTCGCGGCGATCTGGGCGCGCAGATCGGCGAGGTTGGTGTCCGGGTCGCGCGAGGGGTGGCGGGCGCCGGTCAGCAGCGCCCGCGTCTCCGCCTCGCGCAGCCGCCCGTCCCGGACGAGGAGCCAGTTGTCGAAGAGGACGCCCTCCTCGTGGACGGTCCGGCTGAACGCGGGCATCGAACCCGGGGTGATGCCGCCGATCTCGGCGTGGTGGCCGCGCGAGGCCACGAGGAAGAGCAGGTTCTCGCCGGCCGGGTCGAACACCGGGGTCACGACGGTGACATCGGGGAGGTGCGTGCCTCCGTGGTACGGGTCGTTGATCGCGTACACGTCGCCGGGGCGCAGCTCGTCGCCGCCGCGGCGACGCAGCACTTCCTTGATGGACTCGCCCATGGAGCCGAGGTGGACGGGGATGTGCGGTGCGTTGGCGATGAGGTTGCCGTCGGCGTCGAAGAGGGCGCAGGAGAAGTCCAGGCGTTCCTTGATGTTGACGGAGTGGGCGGTGTTCTCCAGGCGTACGCCCATCTGCTCGGCGATCGCCATGAAGAGGTTGTCGAAGACCTCCAGCAGGACGGGGTCGACCTCCGTGCCGAGGGCGGTCCGCGCGGGACGGGGCCGCACGCGCGCGAGGACCAGGTGACCGGTGTCCCCGGCCGTGGCCCGCCAGCCCGCGTCGACGATCGTGGTGGCGTCGGCCTCGGCGATGATCGCCGGCCCGGTGACGGTGTCGCCGGGGCGCACGTCCTCCCGGCGGATGAGGGGCGTGTCCGCGCTCTCGCCGGCGCTGTACATCCGTACGGTCGCGCGGGGCGCCGGCTCCCCCGCGGGCGGCGGTACGTCGACGACGACCGGTCCGTGGGGCCCGGCGAGGCCCACGGCCTCCACCGAGACCGCCTCGACGACGAGCGGCTTGTCCATGGTGAAGGCGTAGCGGGTGCGGTGGGCGGCGGTGAACGCGTCGGCCATCTCCCGGGCGGGGCCGAGGTCGACCGGGAGACTCGCGTCGGTCCCGGCGTACCGCAGCAGCACGCGCGCGTGGGTGGTGATCGCCGCGTCGGCGAGGCCGTCGGCGCGCAGCTCCGCCCGGGTGGTGCCGGCGAGTTCGGCGCAGAGGGCGGCCACGCGCGCGTGGGTCTCCGGGGCGTCGAGTCCGGCTTCCACGGAGCGCTGGCGCATGGCGGTGGCGTCGGCCAGGCCGATGCCGTAGGCGGACAGCACACCGGAGAGCGGCGGTACGAGGACGGTGTCGATGCCCAGGGCGTCGGCGACGGCGCAGGCGTGCTGGCCGCCGGCGCCGCCGAAGCTCGTCAGGGCGTAGCGGGTGACGTCGTGGCCGCGCTGGACGGAGATCTTCTTGACGGCGTTGGCCATGCCGAGGACCGCGATCTCCAGGAATCCGGCGGCGACCTGCTCCGGTGTGCGGCCGCCGCCGGCCCGCTCGGCGAGCGCCGTGAAGCCGTCCCGGACGGCGGCGGTGTCGAGCGGCTGGTCGCCGGACGGGCCGAAGACGGCGGGGAAGTGGCCGGGCTGGACGCGGCCGAGCATGACGTTGGCGTCGGTCACCGTGAGCGGCCCGCCACGGCGGTAGCAGGCGGGGCCGGGAACGGCGCCGGCGGAGTCGGGGCCGACGCGGTAGCGCCGGCCGTCATCGTGGAGGACGGAACCGCCGCCGGCGGCGACGGTGTGGATGCTCATCATGGGCGCCCGCATCCGCACACCCGCGACCTGTGTACCGAGTTCCCGCTCGAACTCGCCGGCGTAGTGGGACACGTCGGTGGAGGTGCCGCCCATGTCGAAGCCGATGACCCGGTCGAAGCCGGCCTGTCCGGAGGTGCGGGCCATGCCGACGACCCCGCCGGCGGGCCCCGACAGGACGGCGTCCTTGCCGCGGAAGTGCGCGGCTTCACGCAGGCCGCCGTTGGACTGCATGAACATCAGCCGGACCCCGGCGAGTTCGCGCGCCACCTCGTCGACGTAGCGGCGCAGGATCGGGGAGAGGTAGGCGTCGACGACGGTGGTGTCTCCCCGGGGGACGAGTTTGATGAGCGGACTGACCTCGTGGGAGCAGCTGACCTGGGTGAAGCCGGCCGCCCTGGCGAGTTCGGCGATCCGGGCCTCGTGGGCGGGGCGGAGGTAGCCGTGCATGAGGACGACGGCCGCGGAGCGGTAGCCGTCGCGGCGGGCGGCCGCCAGCTCCCCGGCGACGGCGTCCTCGTCGAGCGGTCGGACCACGCGCCCGTGGGCGTCGACCCGCTCGGGGACCTCGACGACCCGTTCGTAGACGGCCTCGGGGAGCACGATGTGGCGGTCGAAGAGGCGGGGCCGGTTCTGGTAGGCGATGCGCAGGGCGTCGCGGAACCCCTCGGTGACGAGGAGGAGGGTCGGCTCGCCGCGGCGCTCCAGGAGGGCGTTGGTCGCGACGGTGGTACCCATCTTCACGACGTCGATCGCGTCGGCGGGAACGGGGTCGCCGGGGCCGAGGCCCAGCAGGAGCCGGATCCCGGCGACGGCCGCGTCGTGCGGTCGGGACGGGTCGTGGGAGAGGAGCTTGCGGGTGACGAGCCGGCCGTCGGGACGCCGGCCCACGACGTCGGTAAAGGTGCCGCCCCGGTCGATCCAGAACTCCCAGCGCCCGCTCATGCCCCCATTGTCGGCGTGACCGGCGTCCCGGGGCCTGGCGACATCACGGCGAGCGCGGCCGCCAGGGCGTGGGCGGCCCGACGGTCGAGGAGGGCGTCGGTGCCGGCCGCCCGGTGCCGCAGCTCGCTTCCCGCCAGGGCGAGGAGCTGGGGCAGCAGGTCGCGGCAGCGGCGGGCGACCCAGCCGGTGCCCGCGGTGGCCAGCCAGAGCAGGGCGTCGGCGCGGCTGGGCGGGGGCCGGTCGGGCGCGGTGGAGGGAGGGGCGCCGTGGGCGAGGCCCCGGTCGGCGAGCAGCGCGTGGAACCGCGCGGCGATCACGCGGTGGCCGCGCTCGCCGGGATGCAGCCGGTCCGCGCTCCACAGGGTGCGGTCGTCGGTCCAGGCGGTGTCGGCGAGATGGAGGTGGACGGCGCCGTAGCGGGCGGAGACGGCGTGGACGAGGGCGTTGACGGCCTGCTGGCGCCGGGCGAGCGGCCGGGCGAGCGGCGCGGGGAGACCGAGCATCCGGCCGGGGTCGGGAAGACAGGCGGTGAGGAGTACGGCTCCCTCGGCGGCGAGGTCGCCGCAGACACGGTCGAGGCGTCGGGCGAACCGCTCGATGTCGAAGGTGTGGCGCAGGGTGTCGTTGACGCCGACGACGACCGAGGCGACGTCCGGCCGGAAGGCCAGCGCCCGCGTGGCCTGGAGCTCGGCGACGTCGCGGCTCTGCGCCCCGCTGACGGCGAAGTTCCGGAACTCCACCCGACGCCCGGCCCCGCCGAGCCCACCCGCGAGCAGCACGGCCCACCCCCGCCACCCACCGTCGACCCGGTCCCCGACGCCCTCGGAGAGCGAATCCCCCAGCGCGGCGAACCGGAGGGGGGTGGGGGCGGGCGGGGTCGGGGAGGCGGGGCCGGGGAGGGACCCGGCCTGGGCCGAGGCTCGCGGCGCGCGGTCGTGCGCTGTCCGCGCGCCGACCGTGAGGTGCGAGCCCTTCGCAGGGGCCGGGGGGTGTGGGCCCGCCACAGCGGCCGTGACGCGGTCGGCGACCGGCACGGCCGGGGTCGCGGGGCGGTCGGCGACGGGCGCCGCAGCGGCCGTGACGCGGTCAGCGGCGGGCGCCGCCGGGACGGTAGCCCGGTCCTCGCCCGGCACGACGACGCTCACGCGGTCGGCGCCCGGCACGGCCGGGGCCGTGACGCGGTCGGCGACGGCGAGGTGTCCGTCGTCGGGGAGCGCCGCTGGCGGGGCGGCCGCCAGGGGCGCCGCCGGAACGGTAGCCCGGTCCTCGCCCGGCACGACGACGCTCACGCGATCGGCGCCCGGCACGGCCGGGGCCGTGACACGGTCGGCGACGGCTAGGTGCCCGTCGTCAGGGAGCGCCGCTGGCGGGGCGGCCGCCAGGGGCGTCGGCGGGGCGGTCGTCAGCGCCGCCATCGGGGCCGCCGTCCGGGCGGTCGGCAGGATCGCCGTGGCCCGGGTCGTCATGCGAGCACCGTCCTCGGTGAGGGAGAGGCCGGGAGGGCGGCACAGGCGGCGTCGTGGGCCTGGAGGAAGGCGGCGACGGAGCGGTCCCAGCCGAAGAGTTCGGCACGCGCGCGTGCGGCGGTGCGGCGTTCGGGTTCCGGCCGGGTGAGGAGGCCGTGCACAGCCGCGGCGAAGGCGGCCGGGTCGTCCGGGGCGCAGGCCCCGGCGTCGCCGATGACCTCGGGCAGTGCGGAGGAGGAGCTGGCGACGACGGGCGTGCCGCAGGCGAGGGCCTCCAGGGCCGAGAGGCCGAAGGTCTCCGCGGGCCCCGGCGCCAGGCACACGTCGGCGGCGGCCTGGAGATCGGCCAGGGCCTCGCGGTCGGCCACGTGCCCGAGGAACCGCGCCGGCAGCCGTTGCTCCCTCGCCCGCCGCTCCAGCGCGCCCCGCAGCGGCCCGTCACCGGCCACCACCAGCGCCGCCCGCACCCCGCGGGCCCGTAGTTCCGCGAGCGTGTCGAGCGCCGACCCCGGCCGCTTCTCCACCGAGAGCCGCGAGCAGAGCAGCAGGAGCATCCGCTCGCCGTCCGCGTGCGCGGCCCGTAGGACGGTGCTCCGCCGCCCCGGCCGGCACCGCAGCAGGTCCACGCCGAGCGGCGCCCGGACGACGTTCCGGGCCCCGATCCGTACGAACTCCCGTTCCGCCCACTCCGTCGTGCACACGATCCGGGAGTAGGCCCACGCGGTGCGGCGGTTGAACCGGTCCGCCGCGCGCGTGGCGGCCGCCCCGGGCAGCCCCCAGGTCCGCAGCACGCCGTCCGCGGTCTCGTGGGAGACCATCACCGCCGGCACCCGGGCGCGACGCGCCCACTCCCCCGTCCAGCGCAGGGTCGTCCGGTCGGAGACCTCCAGCCGGTCGGGGGCGAGGGCGTCCAGGACGCGGCGCAGCCGGGGCCGGTCGGCGAGGACGCGGTAGCCGCCGGTGCCGGGCAGGACGGGCCCGGGGAGGGTGATGACCCGGCCCTGCTCGGTCATGTGGTCGCTCGCCACGTCGCCGGGGACGACGAGGACGGGCTCGTGGCCCGCGGTGCGGTAGCCGCGCCCGAGCTGTTCGAGGGCCGTGCGCAGACCGCCCGAGGTGGGTGTGACGAAGTTGGCGAGCCGGACGATCCGCAGCGGCCCGGCGCCGCTCCCGCCCTGCGGCGCCCCGATCCCTCCCGGGGCCTGGGCCGTACGGTCGCCCGGCCGGCCCGCCCTGTCGGCGATCCGACCGGCGCTCGCCTCCAGGTCCCGGTCGCCCCTCGGCTCCGCCACCGTTCCGTCGGTCGCCCCGTTCACGCCGCCACCGCCGTCCGCTCGCGCAGGACCTCCAGGTAGTGGCCGATCAGCTCGTCCCCGACCGCTTCCCAGGTGCGGCCCTCGACCTCCGCGCGGCCCGCGCGGGCGAAGGCGGCGCGCAGGGCGGGCGCGCCGGCGAGCGAGGCGACCGCGTCGCGCAGGGCGGCGGCGTCGTCCGGTGGGACGAGGAGGCCGGTACGGCGGTGCTCGACGAGGTCCAACGGGCCGCCGGCGGCGGGGGCGATGACGGGGACGCCGCTCGCCATGGCCTCCTGCACGGTCTGGCAGAACGTCTCGTACGGCCCGGTGTGGGCGAACACGTCGAGCGAGGCGAAGATCCGGGCGAGGTCGGGGCCGGTGCGGCGGCCGAGGAAGACCGCGCCGGGCAGCGCCGCCCGCAGGCCGGGCTCGCTGGGCCCGTCCCCGACGACCACCACCCGGACGCCGGGCAGCGCGCACACCCCGGAGAGCAGCTCGACCCGCTTCTCGGGGGCGAGCCGTCCGACGTAGCCGACGAGCAGTTCGCCGCCGGGGGCCAGTTCACGGCGCAGGGCCTCGTCGCGCAGGGCGGGCCGGAAGCGGTCGGTGTCGACGCCGCGCCGCCAGATCCGTACGCGTCCGACGCCGTGGGCCTCCAGGTCGCGTACGGCGGCGGTGGAGGGCGCGAGGGTGCGGTCGGCCGCGCCGTGGACGGCCCGGAGCCGGCGCCAGGCCGCGGCCTCGCCCGTCCCCATGTACGTGCGGGCGTATCCGGCGAGGTCGGTCTGGTAGACGGCGACGGCGGGCAGACCGAGCCGGGCCGCCGCGGCCATGCCCCGCGCGCCGAGCACGAAAGGGCTCGCGAGGTGGACGATGTCGGGGCGGTGCGCGGCGATGGCGGCGGCGACGCGGCGGCTGGGGAGGGCGACGCGGACCTGGGGGTAGCCGGGCAGCGGTACCGACGGCACCCGGACGACCGGGTACGTCGGGCCGTCGCCGGCCGGAACCGCCGGCCCCTGGCGCCCGGCCTGCCGGCCGGAACCGTACACCCCGAACCGCGACCGACCGGAGCGAGGCCCGTGGGGCCCGGTACCGGGCCCCACGGGCTCGGGCAGGGGTGCCGGTACGGCCCGCACGGGGGAATCGGCGCTGAACGCGCTGGGAGCGCCCGGCCCCGGCACCGCGGGGGCGATGACGAGCGGGGCATGGCCGCGCCGTACGAGATGGCGAGCGGTCTGCTCGGCGCAGTGAGCCACTCCGTTGACATCGGGAGGGAAGGATTCGCTGACGATGACGACACGCATAACCGTGTTCTCGTCCTGCCCGGCGTGGGCCCGCCGACTTGGATCTGGACGGGCGGGGAACGTCCCGTGAGCGTTTGGCCCCTCGGCCCGGGCGGCCGCGTGACGAGCCTCCCCGGCCCTCGGCTCAGGCGGCCGGCGTCGGAAGCCTCTCCGGCCCCGCCGGGCCGTTCCGGCCGGGCCCGGCCCGCGGCCGGTCGGGCTTCCGGCGCCCTCGTCCCACGCCATCCCCCCGGGCGGGGCCACGTCGGCGGCTTTCGCTCGCCGCAGGCCGCGCCGGCCCGGGGGGCGGGGTGTCAGACCTGGAGGTCCGGGCCTATGCGGTTGCGCACCGCCGTCTGGACCTCGTCCTCCTCGGCCGGGTCGGCGGCCAGGCGCCGCAAGCGCTCCGCGACCCGTACGTCACCGGTCTCGGCGTGCAGCGCCGCGATCTCGCGGGTGGTCTCCTCGCAGTCCCAGAGGCATTCGACGGCGAAGCCGGTGGGGAAGGTCGGGTCGGTGGCGGCGAGGGCGCGGGCCGTGCGGCCGCGCAGTTGCGAGGAGGCGGTCTCTCGGTAGACGTGGCGCAGCACGGGCGCCGCGCAGGCGATGCCGAGGCGCCCGGCGCCGTCGACGAGGGGGTAGAGGGCGGGGGCGTCGGGCCCCTGGGCCCGGACGGTCTCGCGCAGGGCGCCGAGGACGAGGGGGGCGTCCTGGGCGCCGCCGCGGCACGCGAGGACTCCGGCGGCGGCGGTGCCGAGGGCGTCGGGCCGGTGGATCCAGCCGCGGGCGCGGTCCACGGCGGGCTCTCCGCACATCCGCTCGAAGGCCGCGACGGCGGCTTCGGCGACGGTGAGGGACGCGCTGCCGGCGGCGGCCTCGACGAGGTCGAGCACGGCAGGGTCCTTCGCCTCGGCGAGGTAGTGCAGGGCGGCGCAGCGGGCGCCGTCGGTGCCGCTGCGGGCGGCCTCGACGATGAGGGGCCGGTCCTCGGGTCCGGCGACGGCGGTCAGGCAGCGGGCGGCCGGTCCGTGCAGGACGGCGCCGCGCGCCAGGCCTTCCTCGGCCCAGTCGAAGACCGCCTGGACGCTCCAGCCGGGCCGGGGCCCGCTCGGACGCATCTGGCGCTGCCAGCGGTCGAAGGAGCCCTGTTCCTGGGCGGCCCTGACCCGGCTGCCGACCGCGTCGCGCCGGTCCTCGGCCCACAGCCGCCACGGCCGGGGCTCGAAGGCGTCGCGTACGGCCGTCGCCAGCTCGGCGTCGCCCTCGGCGGTGGCCGGGAAGCGGGCGAGGACCGGGACGGCGAGCGAGCGCAGCCCGGCGTCGTCGTCGCGCAGGGCGAGCTCGTCCAGCGCCCAGGCCCAGTTGGCACCGGTCGCGGCGTAGCGCCGGAGCAGGACCAGGGCGTCGTGGCGGCCGTAGGAGGCGAGGTGCCCGAGGACGGCGAGCGCGAGCCCGGTCCTGTTCTCCTCGGCGTCGAAGTGGTCGTCGGCGCGGAAGAGGTGGCCCTCGATCTCCTCGAGCCCGCCGTGCAGGTCGAGGTAGAGCCGGGCGTAGTAGAGGGAGCGGTTCTCGACCTGCCAGTCGTGGCGGGGGTCGTGGAGAACGCAGTGGTTCAGGGCCGCGAGGGCCTCGGCGCGAGGCGCGGCGAGCGCGTGCAGGGTGCCGTCGCCGCGGCCCCTCTGCAACAGGCCGAGCAGGGTGCCGCTCGGCGCTATGACTGGTTCGAACATGGAAGATGCCTCACATCAAGCTGTCGACGCAACCGGGGGGTGCCGGAGACTGGTGATCGTCTAGGCCGCGCAGCAACATGGAGGGCCGCCCGTCGTCCTTCGCTTGGTGTTGACCATCTTCCTCTGCCTCTCGTCGGTGGCCCCTTGCGGGCTCGACGTCATGATGACCCAGCCATTTCGCCACCGCGACCACATTTACGACACCGCTCTCACCTGGGGTTCAGTGCCCGTTCACCCGTCGTGTCACAAGGCGCCGAACAATTCCAGGAGTTCTGTCTTCCCAAACATCCGAGCAGTATCCACGGCGGACGGAGTGCCCGCTTCCGGATTCGCCCCGCCGGCGAGGAGGGCACGGACGACGGCTTCCTCGCCCTTGAAGACGGCCCCGGCGAGCGGGGTCTGACCGCGGTCATTGGCGCGGTCGGCGTCGGCCCCGCGGGCGAGGAGAGCGGCCACCGCCTCGGCGTGCCCGTGGTAGGCGGCGAGCATGACGAGGGTGTCGCCCTTGTCGTTGGTGAGGTTCGCGGGGACGCCTGCCTCGACGTACGCGCCCAGCGCCTCGGCGTCCCCGGTGCGTGCCAGGTCGAAGACCTTGCCGGCCAGCTCGATGACCTCGGGGTCCGGAGTCTCGCTCATCGGACGTGTCCGCCTTTCGTTCCGTTGCTTGTGCGGGTGCGGGTGACCGTCGCCGCGTCGGCGGGTGATCCGCCGCGGGTGATCTGTACCGCCTCTGACCTGCGCACGGCAAGCGCGGCCGTACGGGTGAATCGACAGGGTACTGCCCGTCCGGCGACATGACCCGGTCTGTCCGAGGCAAGGATCACGGCAGCCCGCACGGTCCGGACCGGTCCGAGCCCGTCGGGTGGTCCGCTCCCGAGCGGACCGGACGGGCCGTCCACGCCGTGCTATCGCGCGCCGCGCGTTTCGCCAGTCGGGCGGGGCCGTCACCTCCTCCAGTCAAGTGAAATCGCCCAACTTTCACTCTTATGCACCTTTAATCGTATAGATACTTTCTGTGAATCTGGAAGGACTCATGGTGACTGTCCCCCTCAACCAGGAGAACTCTCATGATCCTGTCCATCTCAGGCGTGGTCCTGCTCGGCATCATCTGCTTCCTGTTCTTCAAGAAGGACGGCCTCAAGGCATCCCACGCCCTGGTCTGCTCGCTCTTCGGGTTCTACCTCGCGGGCACGGCCATCGCCCCGAGCATCACCGCGGGCGGCCAGAGTCTGGCCAGCCTGCTGGGCGGGATCAAGTTCTGACGCCCCTCAGCCCCTTCCACGACTCCAGGAGTACGACGTGGCCCGGCGACCACTCCCCCGCATTCTGAGCAGCGGCAGCGCACAGATCGCTCGCAGCCGAGAGATCGCGCGCACGGCCGCCGACAGCGCCACCGACGTGCTCCATCCGCTGATCACCATCACGCGTGGTCTGCGGAGGCTGGCCGCCACCGCACGGGCCGGCTGGGCCGCGACTCCCAAGGAACGGCGCGGTCCCACGCTGTTCGTGGTCGCGGCCTGCGTCGTCGCCGTCGCCCTCCTCCCGTACGGACCGCTGCTCGCGCTCCTGTCGGTGATGGGCGCGGCCGCGTGGAAGGGGCACGAGCGTCCGGTCGTGAAGACCGGCCCGGACGACGCCGAGATCGAACGCCTCAAGGGCCTGTACGAAGCGCTGGTGCCGTACTTCTCCGTTCCCGAGGACCCGGCCCCGCTCTTCTCCCACGGCGGCGACTGGAGCGGCGCCTTCACGGACCACGCCTTCGACGACGCCGGGCGCCTCACCCGGCTGCGGATCCGGTACCCCGCCTACTTCACTGACGGGGAGGCCGACTCCCGCGCCCGCATCGAGCAGCTGCTGCACGCCAAGTCCGGTCGCGGCCGCGAGTACCTCTTCGACTGGGACGAGGAGGGCAACCAGCTCGTCATGAGCGTGCTGGCCGCCCTGCCCACCACGATCGCCGCCCAGCGCTTCGTCACCGTCCCCGGCGAGACGGTCCTCGGCTTCACCGACGCCGACGCCGTCCAGCGGACCGTTCCGGTGCACACCGCCGACGGACCGGCCGACGCGCCGCCGGTCGTCTGGCGGACCGGCCCCCGCTCCACCGAGCCGCATCTGCTGGCCGTGGGCCAGCCCGGCAGCGGCACGACGTCCCTGCTGCGCTCGATCGCCCTGCAGGCCCTGCCGCACGGCGACGTGCTGATCATCGAGGGCGGCGGCACGGGCGAGTACGCCTGTCTGACCGGCCGTGCCGGGGTCCTCGCCGTGGAGTGCGGTCTGGCCGGGGCGCTGGCGAGCCTGGAGTGGGCCGCGCACGAGACCGAGCGGCGGCTCATCGCGGCGAACCGCGCGCGCCAGGCGGGCCTGCCGGCGCCCGAGGACACCAGGCGGCCGCTGTGGGTCCTGCTGGACCGCCCGAGCATCCTCGGCCACCTCGCGGCGGCCGACGGCCGCCCGGACCCGCAGGAGCTGCTCCAGGTGCCCCTGCGGCACGGGAGGGCGGCGCAGGTCACGGTGGTGGTCGCGGAGCAGTTCGACAGCGTGGACGCGCTGAGCGAGACGGTACGGGCGCACACGCGCGCCCGGCTCGTGCTCGGGCCGTCGTCGCCGGGGCAGATCGAGTGGGTCCTCGGCGTCGCGCCGCACACGACCCCGGTGCCCGTCGTGCCGCCCGGCCGCGGGTACGCCCGCCTCGGTACGGGGCCGGTGCTGCGCCTCCAGGTGCCGGCGACGCCCGACCCGTACGACGACGCGACGAGCGAGGCGGACCGCCAGGCCGTCCTGGCCCTGCTGCCCGAGCGCCAGGCCGCCACAGGCGCGGCGATCGACCCGGCCCCCGGCTCGGCCCCGGATCCGGGCGCCACGCTGTCCACCGGCGTCGTCCCGCCGCCCGACGCTGCCCTGGGCGCCCTGGGCGCCCCCTCCCCCGACGCGATCCCGCCGGCCACGGGCGCGGCCGCCGACCACGGCGGATTCCCCTCCCCGGGTGCGGCGCCGGGCCCCGAGGTCCTGCCGGCCCCCGCCCCGCCGCTCGTGCACGCGCCGCCGGTGCCGCAGTACGCCCCGACCGCGGGAGGGCCCGCGGCGCCCGCTCCGGACCCAGGCCTGACGCGGCATCCCGCCCCGGTGCCCGCCGAGGGCTGACGCGACCCGCGCCACGACCTCGGGGCGCGCGCCGACAGGGCCGAGGGGCTGGTACGGACGCTCGTCCGTACCAGCCCCTCGGCCTGGGGGAAGCACAACGATCCCGGGCCCGGTCGTCCCGGTGCCCTGCGGGCGGTGACCTCCTCGGCCACCGAGGCCGGGTCCGGTGGCGGCACAGCGAACCCGACCCCGGGCCCGCGCGGGCACAGCGAACCGGACCGCGGGCCCGCGCCGACCTGCCGGCCGCGCTGGCGGCTCGCCACCCCGTAGCGCCGCCCCCTACGCCACGAACGTCCTCGGCGGCTCGCTCCCCGTCGCCGCGCCCGCGCCCGATTCCACCAGGCGGGCCGCGGCCGCCAGGCGGGACGCCGCCTCCTCGGCGACCGGCCCGCCGACGGTGAACGGCAGGCGGACGTACCCCTCGAAGGCGCCGTCCACTCCGAAGCGCGGGCCGGAGGGGACCCGGACGCCGACGCGTTCGCCCGCCTCCGCGAGACGGGAGCCGGAGAGGCCGCCCGTACGGACCCACAGGGTCAGGCCGCCGCGCGGAACGTCGAACTCCCACGTCGGCAGCTCGGCGCGGACCGCCGCGACGAGCGCGTCGCGGTTCTCCCGGGCCTGTTCGCGGCGGATCGTGACGGCCTGCTCCCAGCCCCCGGTCCGCATCAGCCAGTTGACGCCGAGCTGTTCGAGGACCGGGGTGCCGAGGTCGGCGTAGGCCCGGGCGGCGACCAGCGAACGGATGACGTCGGGCGCGGCCCGTACCCACCCGATGCGCATGCCCGCCCAGAACGCCTTGCTGGCCGAGCCGACCGTGAGGACCGTCGAACCGGCCGGGTCGAAGGCGCAGACCGGCCGGGGCATCTCCAGATCGTCGTCCAGGTGCAGCTCGGTCATGGTCTCGTCGACGACGAGGACCGTGCCGGCCGAGCGGGCCGCGTCGACCAGCTGCCGCCGCTGGTCCTCGTCGGCCAGGGCGCCGGTGGGGTTGTGGAAGTCGGCGACGACGTAGGCCAGGCGGGGCGCCGCGTCGCGGAGCACCTGGCGCCAGCGGTTGACGTCCCAGCCGGTCAGCCCCTCGGCCATGGCGACGGGGACCAGTCGGGCGCCCGCCTCCCGCATGAGCTGGAGGATGTTGGCGTACGACGGCGACTCGACGGCGATCCGCTCGCCGCGGCCGGCGAAGAGGTGGCAGATGGCGTCGATGGCGCCCATCGCGCCGGTCGTCACCATGATCTGCTCGGGCATGGTCGGGATGCCCCGCTCGGTGTACCGGTCGGCGAGCATCTGCCGCAGCGCCGGCAGCCCGGCGGGATAGTCGCCGTGCGTGTGGGCGTAGGGCGGCAGCTCCTCCAGGGCGCCTTGGATGCCGCGGGTCAGCCACGGCTCGGGGGCGGGGAGCGCCGCACACCCCAGGTCGATCATCGAGCCCAGCGACTCGGGCGGCAGCGGTTCCAGGCCGCGCGCGGGCAGCGGGTTCCCGGCGGGCACGGCGGTCCAGCTTCCGGCGCCGCGCCGCGACTCCAGGAAGCCCTCGGCGCGCAGCGCCTCGTACGCCGCCGCCACCGTCGTACGGCTCACGGTCAGCGCCAGGGCGAGTTCGCGCTCGGCGGGCAGCCGGGCCGCGACCGGGACCCTGCCCTCCAGGACGAGGAGGCGGATGCCGTCGGCCAGCGCGCGGTAGGCGGGCGGCTTGCGCGTTCCCGGTCCGGCGGGACGGGGCTGCTGCGCCTTGAGCTGGCGCGCCAGCTGCGCCGGCCCGACGGCCGAAGTCCACTGAGCCATGGAATTCAGTCCACCTTCCTCAAATTGGCCATGGTTGGTATCGGTTCCCCCGCCACAGAGTGACATGGGTCAGTCCACCATCACCACACAGGGGGGCACTCGTTGTCCATCACGACCTTCGCCGCCGGCCTGCGCGGCCGGCGGCTGAGCCGCCGGCTCGCGCAGCTCTACCTCGGACTGGCCCTGTACGGCGTCAGCTCGGCGCTCCTGGTCCGCGGCGAGCTGGGCCTGGAGCCCTGGGGCGTGCTGCACCAGGGCCTCGCCGAGCGGACCGGGCTGACGATCGGCGTGGTGTCGATCATCGTCGGCGCCGTGGTGCTGCTGCTGTGGATCCCGATCCGGCAGAAGCCCGGCCTGGGCACCGTCTCCAACGTCTTCGTGGTCGGCCTGGCGATGGACGGCACGCTGGCGCTCGTCCCCGAGGTGGACGGAGTGGCCGGCCACATCGCCCTGCTCGTCCTCGGCATCCTTCTGAACGGCGTGGCGACCGGTCTGTACATCGCGGCCCGTCTCGGGCCCGGCCCGCGCGACGGCCTGATGACCGGGCTGCACCGGCTCACCGGCCGTTCGATCCGGCTGGTGCGGACGGCGATCGAGATCGGCGTCGTGGCCTCCGGCTTCCTGCTCGGCGGCTCGGTGGGCGTCGGAACGGTCCTCTACGCCCTGGCCATCGGGCCCCTCGCGCAGTTCTTCCTGCGCCGGTTCGCCGTCCCCGGGCAGGAGGAAAGCAGCACCGCGGTCGCCTCGGGGACACCGGAGCAGGCCATACTGCGGCGGTGACTCGCGTACGCCATCCCTATCTGGACCACCCCTCCCCCATCCCGTTCGCCCACCGCGGCGGCACGGCGGACGGCCTGGAGAACACCGCGGCGGCCTTCCGCCGCGCCGCCGCGGCCGGGTACCGCTATTTCGAGACCGATGTGCACACCACCGCGGACGGCGCCCTGGTCGCCTTCCACGACTCCACGCTCGACCGGGTCACGGACGCCACCGGCCGGATCCGCGACCTGCCGTGGGCGGCGGTGCGGGAGGCGCGGGTGGCGGGCAAGGAGCCGCTCGCCCTCTTCGAGGATCTCCTCGGGGAGTTCCCCGAGGCGCGCTGGAACGTGGACCTGAAGGCGGAGTCGTCGCTGGTCCCGCTGGTCGAGCTGATCCGCCGGGCGGACGCCTGGGACCGGGTCTGCGTCGGTTCCTTCACCGAGAGCCGGGTCGCGCGCGCCCAGCGCCTGGCCGGGCCCCGCCTCGCCACCTCGTTCGGCGTGAAGGGGGTGCTCGCTCTGCGGCTGCGCTCGCTCGGCATTCCGGCGGCGCTGCGCGCCGGGGCCGTCGCCGCGCAGGTCCCGGAGCGGCAGGGAGGCGTGACCGTGGTCGACCGGCGTTTCGTCCGGGAGGCGCACGCCCGCGGGCTTCAGGTGCACGTGTGGACCGTCAACGATCCGGAGCGGATGAACTCTCTCCTCGACCTGGGGGTGGATGGCATCATGACCGATCATCTGGAGACGCTGCGCACGGTGCTCACCGACCGGGGGGTCTGGGCCTGAGCGCGCGCGTCCCGCCACGGGGACCAACGAGGGGGCCGCGGCCTTGACTGCCGACACCACCGAGCCGGAGCGGCCCGCCGTCGATCCGGCCGATCGCAGGCGCGAGCAGCGCGGCTGGTACTTCTACGACTTCGCCTGCTCGGTGTACTCGACGAGCGTGGTCACGGTGTTCCTCGGCCCTTACCTGACGGCGGTCGCCGAGGCGGCGGCCGACGGGGAGGGCTTCGTCCACCCGCTGGGCGTTCCGGTGCGGGCCGGCTCGCTGTTCGCGTACGCCGTCTCGGCTTCGATCCTGCTGGCGGTCGTGGTGATGCCGCTGGTGGGCGCGGTGGCGGACCGTACGGGCCGCAAGAAGCCGCTGCTCGCCGCGGCCGCGTACACCGGCGCGGCGGCCACCGGGGGCATGTTCTTCCTGGGCGGCGACCGCTATCTGCTGGGCGCTTTCCTGCTGATCGTGGCGAACGCCTCGCTGGCCGTCTCGATGGTGCTCTACAACGCCTATCTGCCGCAGATAGCCGAGCCGGACGAGCGGGACGCGGTCTCCTCACGCGGCTGGGCGTTCGGCTACACCTCGGGGGCTCTGGTCCTCGTGTTCAATCTCGTCCTGTACTCGGGGCACGAGTCCTTCGGGCTCACCGAGGGGACGGCGGTGCGGATCTGCCTGGCGTCGGCCGGCCTGTGGTGGGGCGCCTTCACGCTCGTACCGCTGCGGCGGCTGCGCGACCGGCACGTCGAGCCGCGGGGCGAGGGGACGGTCGGCGGCGGCTGGCGGCAGCTGGTGGCGACGCTCAAGGACATGCGCCGCTATCCGCTGACCCTGTCGTTCCTGCTGGCGTACCTCGTCTACAACGACGGGGTACAGACCGTGATCTCCCAGGCCTCGATCTACGGCTCCAAGGAACTGGGACTCGACCAGACGACGCTGATCACCGCGGTGCTCCTGGTCCAGGTGCTGGCGATCGCGGGCGCCCTCGGCATGGGACGGCTGGCACGTTCGTACGGCGCCAAGCGCACGATCCTGGGATCGCTGGCGATCTGGACGCTGATCCTGGGCGCGGGGTACTTCCTGCCGGCCGGCGCGCCGGTGGCGTTCTACTGTCTCGCGGCGGCGATCGGGCTCGTCCTCGGCGGGAGCCAGGCGCTGTCGCGCTCGCTCTTCTCCCATCTGGTGCCGCGCGGCAAGGAGGCGGAGTACTTCTCGGCCTACGAGATGAGCGACCGGGGTCTGAGCTGGCTGGGTCCGCTGGTCTTCGGGCTCGCGTACCAGGTGACCGGAAGCTATCGGGATGCCATCATCTCCCTGGTGATCTTCTTCGCGGCCGGTTTTCTGCTCCTCGCGCGGGTACCGGTACGGCGTGCCGTGGCCGCCGCGGGGAACCCGGTTCCCGAACGGATTTAGACGCGGCCGTCAAAGGCCGGTAGTGTACGCCTTTGGCCTGCCAGGCGGACCGTTACTGCGTGCTGCTTTGGTGAAGACGCTGGGTGACATCTGTTGTCAGATGTGACAAACCGGGCACTGGTGGGTAGAACAAGGGGCGGCACGACGGGCGACGCATGACCCGGAACGGGAATCTTTACCGCCGACCGGACGTTGACCGGATGACGACGACAGCGACACCTGTCCTGTGGGCGACAAGCCCGGGAGGCACGATTCATGAGTGAGCGAGCTCTTCGCGGCACGCGCCTCGTGGTGACCAGCTACGAGACCGACCGCGGCATCGATCTGGCCCCGCGCCAGGCCGTGGAGTACGCATGCGAGAAGGGCCATCGTTTTGAGATGCCCTTCTCGGTGGAAGCGGAAATTCCGCCGGAGTGGGAGTGCAAGGTCTGCGGAAGCCAGGCACTTCTGGTGGACGGGGACGGCCCCGAGGAGAAGAAGGGCAAGCCGGCGCGAACGCACTGGGACATGCTGATGGAACGACGGACGCGTGAGGAGCTGGAGGAGGTGCTGGCCGAGAGGCTGGCGGTCCTGCGGTCCGGCGCGATGAACATCGCCGTCCATCCGCGAGACAGCCGCAAGTCCGCCTAAGCGGGGACGGCACGGCCGAAGCAACGCCGCGGGGCCCGGTACACGAACTGTGTACCGGGCCCCGCGGCGTTGTGCTGTCTCCTGGTCCCCCACCACCGGGGACGGGTCGGGTCAGGGGGTCAGGGGCGGGCGGGGTGACTGGGAGTCACGCGGACCGGCCTGCGGCGCGTCGTCGCGGATGACCTCGCCCTGGACGACCTTGCCGTCCGGGCGGCGCATGCGCGCCTGCTGGAAGGCGTCCTGGAGGCTTCCGGCGGGTGCGGCGTTCATCCGGCGCTCCACGGCCGACTCGGCGTACCGCCCGAGCAGCGAGCGGACCGGCGGGACGAGCAGCAGAAGGCCGGCCACGTCGGAGATCAGGCCCGGCAGCATCAGCAGCAGGCCGCCCAGCATCAGGAAGCCGTTGCGGTCCTCCGCGCCCACGCGGTCCTGCTCGGTGGGCGCCGCACCGGACTGCGCCGCCGCCTGCGCCCGCTCGAAGGTCTCCGTCAGGTTCTTGAAGGCGCGCCGGCCCGCCCTCTTGATGACCACGGCGCCGAGGACGGCGCCACCGACCAGCAGGGCGAGGACGGTCAGCCCGCCGGCCGCGCCGGCCACCACCGTGAGCAGCCAGATCTCCAGGGCCAGCCAGGCGGCGAGGGCCAGCGGGAGGAACGTACGCGCGCGTGAGCGCTTGGGGGCGAGAGGGGGCTGTGCGCCTGTCGTCATGGTCCCCAGTGTGCCTGGCGGGCCGCAGGAACGTCGTAAGGAAGGATCAGTGCGCGGACTTGCGGCCGAGCAGCTTGCCGACCTTGTTCGCGCGGGCCGTCAGGCCCCAGCCGGTGACCCGCCACAACGCCTCGACCAGGATGTCCTTGCTCATCTTGGAGTCCCCGACCTCGCGCTCCACGAAGGTGATCGGCACCTCGACGACGTGGTAGCCGGCGGCGACGGCGCGGCGGGCCAGGTCGACCTGGAAGCAGTAGCCGGCCGAGGCCACGTCCTCCAGGCCGAGACCCTCCAGGGTCTCCTTGCGGAAGGCGCGGTAGCCGCCGGTGACGTCGCGGATCGGGACGTCGAGCATGACGCGGGAGTAGAGGCTGCCGCCGCGCGAGATGAACTCGCGGGACTTCGGCCAGTTCACGATCCGGCCGCCGGGCACCCAGCGGGAGCCGAGGACCAGGTCGGCGCCCTTCAGCGCGGTCAGCAGCCGGGGCAGCTCCTCGGGCTGGTGGGAGCCGTCGGCGTCCATCTCGACGAGGACGTCGAAGCCGTTCTCGATGCCCCAGCGGAAGCCGGCGAGATAGGCCGCGCCGAGCCCCTCCTTGCCCTTGCGGTGCAGGACGTGGACGTGCTCGTCCTCCGCCGCGATCTCGTCGGCGAACTTGCCCGTGCCGTCGGGGCTGTTGTCGTCGGCGACGAGGACGTGCGCCTCGGGCACGGCCTCCCGCACCCGCGCAACGATGGGCTTGACGTTCTCCGCCTCGTTGTACGTCGGGATGATCACCAAGGCTCTGCCGAGCGGGCCGTAACGCCTCTGGCCACCGTCGTTCACTGCTGCCCCTTCGGATACATACGCGAACCCCCACCTTAGCGAGCCGCGGGCGCGGCTCCGCGCCGGCGGGGCTGCGAGGAGGGAAGCATCACGCGGCGGACCCCGGAAAGCGCCGGGGGCGCGGGCCGCGGTGAGCGCCGCGGCGGGCCTCCCCACCGGCACGGACGGACGTCCGGGCGCGCCGCGCGGGGTGCTGCGGATCGGGGCCCGGCGTCCTTCGGGCCGACCTGGTCCCCGCTGGCTGCGGGTCGACCGAAAGCCGTTGTCTACTGAACGTCCGGGCCCCACCCGGGTCCCACCCTCCGCCGGAAAAAACCTTCCCTCGCCCCCGAGGCGCGGGCGCTGAACCTGGTTCGCGGTGCTGGTGCGCCGGTGCGGCACACCATCCCCTCTGACCCAGCGGCGTTCGACGACTGCGTGGAGGTTCGAAACCGGTCGGACGTCCTGTGGTGGACTTGCCGAACCTACCGGCCGGTGGCGGCTCGCTGTCAACACTCGTGCGACCTGCGGAGATGACGGATACCTCCTGGTCAGTGGGGAGGGCCCGCAGGTCGTGCGGGAAGCCCGCGAACATCGATCGGCGGTACGAAATGTCCCGAAGTCACTCGTTCGGGCGCTCGTAGACCGTTTGCCCGGAGACCACCGTGCGCAGGCACGCGGGGAGGTCGCCGCCGGGGGTCAGATCGGGCAGTCCGGGGGTCCCGGAGCGGGGGTCGGTGGACCAGCGGGCCACCCGGTCGTCGGGGGCCTGCACCACGAGTGCGCCGGTGCGCCAGACCGCGTAGTCGGCGGGTGCGCCGGGGACGAGCGTGCCGGCGTCGTCGCGGCCGACGGCCCGCCAGCCGCCACGGGTGTGGGCGGCGAAGGCGGCCCGGACGGAGATCCGGTGCTCCGGGGTGCGGTGGAAGGCGGCGGCGCGGACCGTGCCCCAGGGGTCGAGCGGGGTGACCGGACTGTCCGAGCCGAAAGCGAGCGGCACCCCGGCGCGCAGAAGGGCGGCGTACGGGTTGAGGGTGCGGGCCCGCTCCGCGCCGAGGCGTTCGGCGTACATGCCCTCCTCGCCGCCCCAGGCCGCGTCGAAGGCGGGCTGCACGGAGGCGGTGAGGCCGAGTTCGGCGAAGGCGGCGATCGTCTCCGGGGTGAGCATCTCGGCGTGTTCGACGCGGTGCCGGGCGGCGCGGAGGCGGGCGAGGCCGAGCTTCTCCGAGGCGGCGCGCACACCGTCGACCACGGCGGTCAGGGCGGCGTCGCCGATGGCGTGGAAGCCGGCCTGGAGGCCCGCCTCGGTGCAGGCGACGACATGGGCGGCGACGGTGGCGGCGTCCAGGTGGGCGGCCCCGGTGTGCGCGTCGGCGGTGTCGGCGTACGGCTCGTGGAGGCATGCGGTGTGGGAGCCAAGGGAGCCGTCGGCGAAGAGGTCGCCGGCCGCGCCGACGGCGCCGAGGGCGCGGGCCCGCTCGATGTCGAGGTCGGCCCAGTAGCCGACGACCCGCGGGCCCGGCTCCTCGCGGGCGAGGTCGAGCAGCCCGGTGAAGTCGTCCTCGGAGGAGATCCGGGGGCCGCCGCACTCGTGGAGGGTGCCGATGCCGAGCGAGGCGGCGTGGGCGCGGGCGGCGCGCTGGGCCTCGGTGCGCTGCCGCGGGGCGAGCGCGGCGTAGGCGGCGGCGCGGACGGCGTGGTGGGCGTCGCCGGTGAGCGGTTCGCCGTCGCGGTAGCCGTCGTGGGCGCGGATGCCCGGCACGAGGTCGAGCAGCGCGGTGGTGACGACGGCCGAGTGGACATCGACGCGGGTGAGGTAGAGCGGGCGGCCGCCGGTCAGTTCGTCCAGTTCGTCGCGGCGCGGCGCCCGGCGCTCGGGCCAGCGGGAGGCGTCCCAGCCGTGCCCGATCAGGATCCGGTCGCCGGGGCGGGCGGCGGCGTGGGCGCGGATGCGTTCCGCCGCCTCGGCCAGCGAGGCGGCGGAGGAGAGGTCGAGGCCGGTCAGCGCGAGACCGGTGGCGGTGGTGTGCACATGGGCGTCGACGAACGCGGGCGTGACCAGGGCGCCTTCGAGGTCGACCACCTCGTCCACGCCGGACGCGAAGGCGTCGGCGGCGCCCTCCGAACCCACCCAGGCGACGTGCCCGCTCTCCACCACCATGGCGGTGGCGAAGGGGTCGGCGGGGCTGTGCACCTCGCCGCCGCGCAGCAGCACGGTGGGGTGGTCGGTCTTCGTCAGGCTGTCGCTCATGTGACCAGGTTAGATACGCGGGGGCCTGGCTTCGTACGGGGTGGACAGGACGACGGTGGTGCGGCTGGAGACGCCGGCCTGGGAGCGGATGCGGCTGAGCAGGTGCTCCAGCTCCAACGGCGTGGCGACGCGCACCTTGAGGATGTAGTTCTCCTCGCCGGCGACGCTGTGACAGGCCTCGATCTCGGGGATGTCGGCGAGCCGGTCGGGGGTGTCGTCGGGGGCGCTGGGATCGAAGGGTTTGACCGAGATGAACGCGGTCAGGGGCAGCCCGACGGCCTCCGGGTCCACGACGGCGGCATAGCCGCGGATGACCCCGCGCTGCTCCAGACGGCGGACGCGCTGATGTACGGCCGAGGTGGACAGGCCCGTGGCCTTGCCCAGGTCGGTGTAGCTCATGCGCCCGTCCTTGACGAGCAACTCGACGATCTGACGATCCAGCTCCTCCATGCGGTCAACCTATTGCCCCGGGGGGTGATCGGCACAGTCGGCCGTGGCCGGAATGCACGGATATGGCCATCCGCGCGGCACCTGCGACGGGCATGTGACGAACGCCACAGGTTGAACGGCGGGTCGACGGCCGTCCTCACGATTATGCGGTGGACCGTATGGGAATTGCTTGATGTGGTCGAGGCCACACGTCTTTGGTCGACCCACCCAAGGGGGAGATTCTCCATGCAGGAGCCTGTTGATTCGATCGAGCCGGCCGACGAGCTCGACGCGTACGACACCTTCGAGATGTACCGGGTCGTCTGCCCGGACTGCGTGCAGCCGATCGCGCTGCTCGCGGACGAGGACGTGCTGCCGGAGCACGCGCTCTGCCCGACGCCGTGGAACCCGTTCGTGCTGACGGTCTGCCCCGGCACCGGCCGCGCCGCGTCCGAGGCCCGTCCCGCCGACGAGACCCTTGAGGTCCTGGAGCAGGACACCGCGCTCCTGCTGACGCTGCCTCAGGGGCTCGACTGGCGGACGCAGCCCTTCTCGCACGTCGGCGGTCCGGGCTCGCGTCCCCTCAAGGTGCCGCAGATGCGACGGGCGGCCTGACGCCGCGCCGGCGCTCTCGACCCCGTGTCCTCCGTGGCCGTGCGCGCCGGTGCGCGCGCCCGCGCCCGTGAGACCGGGCGTTCACCAGTAGTTTCCGCGCACCATCGCCGCGAGGGTGGCGTGGTGCAGGATCAAGGTGTCCGGGTTCTCCGGCACCCGCGTCTCACCGAAGCGCACCTGGCGGTACGCGACCCTGAGCATCACGATCGCGTGCCGCAGCGCCGCGTAGAGCGTGTGGAACTCCATGTCCCGCGGCGTGTGACCGGTCAGCCCCGCGTAGCGCCGCTCGACCGCGTCGCGGCGGAGGAACCGAGGCAGGCCGGGCTGGCCGAAACTCACCGTCAAGTCCTGGAAGAAACGGTGCAGATAGACCGTCCAGCCGAGGTCGACCTCGCGCGGCGC
This sequence comes from Streptomyces sp. NPDC048353, assembly GCF_055587165.1. Lineage (NCBI taxonomy): Bacteria > Bacillati > Actinomycetota > Actinomycetes > Kitasatosporales > Streptomycetaceae > Streptomyces > Streptomyces sp. NPDC048353. Next base: position 55,927 of record NZ_JBVJGU010000007.1, read on the forward strand.
GCAGGCCGCCATCTCCCAGTCGAGGACGGCGGCGGGGACGAAGCCGTCGTAGACGATGTTGCCGATCCGCGCGTCGCCCCAGGTGAGCACCGCCGGCCCCTCGTCCGCCGGCCAGAGCGCCTCCAGCCGGTCGAAGGCGGACTCGATCAGGGGTGAGGGCGCCAGGCCCTCCACCACCCAGGCGTAGTAGGCGCGCTGGGCGTCGACGTGTCGCCGCAGGGGGCTGCCCGTCCCGTCCGGGAGCAGGAACTCCGCCTCCTTCGCCGGGAACTGGTCGTGCAGCCGGGCGAGGATCGCGACCGACTCGGCCTCCAGGCGGGCGCGTTCGGCGTCGGTGGCGGCGTGCAGCCAGTTCCCCTCGTAGGTGTACGGCATGACGTCCGGCGGGACGCGGCCCTCGGCGCGGGCCATGACGAAGAAGGGCGCCCCGAGCGGGCGAGGATCGGTTTCCAGCCATAGCACGCGCGGTACGGGGAGGTCCGTGTGCTCGCCGACCAGACGCATCACCCGGTGCTGCCGCTCCATGTCGTAGACGGGGAAGATCGTGTACGCGGCGGGGTCGGCGGCCAGCCGCAGGGCGCAGCCCCGGACCGGCGCGTCGGGGTGGTCGAGGTCGAAGAGCAGGGTCTCGCTGGACATCCCGTTGGACGCAGGGACGGTGAGCCCGCTGACGCGGGCGCCCGGCAGGCGGGCGTCGAGCCAGCCGGCGAGGCGACGGCCCAGCTCCTCGGGGTCGCGGGTGGAGGTGCGGGGTCTCGGTGCCGTGGCCATGTACTGCCCCTTTCCGGGTGGGTCCTGCCGGTTCCCATGCGGCGCGGACGCCGTCGTCCGGACCCGTGTGGGCCGCCGGGCGCTCGGCGGTCCGCCCCGGCGCCGGGCGGCGGCGGGGCGTGGGCCGTGCGGGTGTCTACGGAGCGACGGAGGTGTGGTCGGCGAAGCCGCTGGGATCGTGCCGGCCGAAGGAGCCGTGCTCGAAGATGCCGTAGCCGGTGCGCCCTTCCAGGGTGAAGCGCGCCGCGTGGTCGGTGACGCCGTAGGCCGCCAGGGGGTGCGCGGCCGGGTCGGAGAGGTCGTAGACCCGGCGGTCGGTCCAGCACCGGCCCTGCCAGGTGCCGTGCTGCCAGTCGGCGGCCGGCGGGTAGCCCGCGCCGACGGCGAGCGGGGAGGACGCGAGGATCTCGACGCCGACCTCCAGCGGCTTCCCGCCCGGGTCGGCGAGGTGCACGACGGCGCGCTCCGGGTGACGGGTGCCGGGGCGGTACGTGATGTCGGTGCGGGGCCAGCCGAGTTGGGTGTCGCGCCGCCCCTCGCGCACGAGCAGGGCCTCGTTGAGGGTGCGGTAGCCGTCGGCGTCCTCCTGGGTGACGACCATCAGGAAGCGGTCGTCGAAGCGCATCGGCATCCAGAGCCAGTGGAAGCCCTCCGGGCGGAACTCCTCGGCGCGACCCGGGTCTTCGCCGGGCAGGGGACGCACGCCCCAGCTGCGGTCGCGGGTGCCGGTCCACTCCCCCGCGGTGACCGTGAACTCCTCGCCGCCGGCCCGGATCGTGCCGGTGCAGCGGCCGGCCTGGACGAACCGGCGCCCTTCGAGGGTGAGGCGGTCGCCCCGGCGCTGGGTGTGGTGCGGTTCCCAGACGGCGGGGAAGTCGCCGGTCCAGGTGAGGTCGAAGGAGAGCCCGTCGGGGTCGTCCGGGTCGGGGTCGCCGTGCAGCCGGAGGGTCTTCAGCGGCTCGTCGACGGTGATGCGCAGCGGGCCGACGGCGAGGTCGGTCCGGTCCTCGCCCAGCGCGTCCGAGGCGCGCACGGCGTGGAGCCGGTCGCCGGTGCGGAGGGTGGCGTAGGCGTCGATGATCCCGGCGTTGGGGTAGACACCGAGCCCGGCGATGAGCAGGGCGCGCCCGTGGTGGTCGAAGACGTGGAAGATGCACCGGTCGTAGACGTTCCGGTCGCCGCTGACGTGGTGCTTCATCGAGAGCGGCGCCTGGTGCACGGGATACTCGTCGAGCGCGACGGGCCGGTCGTCGGCGTGCCGGTCCGTGGCGTGCGGGTCGGTGGCGTGCCGGTCCTCGGGCATGACTGGCCTCCTGACGGCGAAGAGGAATTGACGGTACGTCAGGTACCGCGGCCGGGACCAGAGCCGTGCGCGCCCGGGCCCGTGCCCGGACCGGCGGGTAGCCCTCGAACTGTCGCGCGCATGGGTCCGGCGGTGTCCCCGGCCCGGCGGGGCGCGTTGGGCCGGTCATGACCACGCTGTACACCGCTCCGAGCGGCTACGGACGACGGCGGCTCGTGGAGCCGCACGTTGAAGAATCGGTTCCCCATCCGGCTCCGCAGTTCACCGATCCGCCCATCTACAAGGCGCTGCTCCACCAGTGGGCCAGCCACGGCCGGACCCTGCCGGGCCGTAACGACCAGGAGTGGAACCGGCTGGCCGCGGCGCCCGTCTGGGTGGACCGCACCGTGCGCACGAGCGGGTTCAGCGGGACTCTGGTCCGACGAGGTGACGGGCGATGACCATGCGCTGGATCTGATTGGTCCCTTCGACGATCTGCAGCATCTTCGCCTCGCGCATGTAGCGCTCCACTGGGAAGTCCGCGGTGTAGCCATAGCCGCCGAGGACCTGGACGGCGTCGGTCGTGACCTCCATCGCCGCGTCCGTGCAGAACAGTTTGGCCATCGCGGCCTGCCGCCCGAAGGGCCGGCCCTCGTCGCGCAGCCGTGCCGCCTCCAGGTACAGCGCCCGGCCCGCCTCGACGCGGGTCGCCATGTCCGCGAGCAGGAAGCGCAGGCCCTGGAAGTCGGCGATCGGCCTGCCGAACTGCCGGCGTTCGCGGGCGTAGGCGACGGCCTCGTCGAGCGCCGCCTGCGCGAGACCCACCGCACAGGCCGCGATCCCGAGACGGCCGGAGTCCAGGGCCGCCAGGGCGATGGCGAACCCCTGACCCTCCTCGCCGATCCGGCGCGCGTCGGAGACCCGCACCCCGTCGAAGTGCAGCTGGGCGGTGGGCGAGCCCTTCATGCCCATCTTCCGCTCGGGCGCGGCCGCGCTCAGCCCCTCGGCGTCGCCCGGCACCAGGAACGCCGTGATCCCCTTGGGCCCCTCGCCGCCGGTACGGGCCATGACCGTGCAGAAGTCGGCAATCCCGCCATGGGTGATCCACGCCTTCGTACCGGTGAGCACCCAGTCGCCGCCGTCCCGGACCGCCTTCGTCCGCAACGAGGCCGCGTCGGAACCGGAGGCCGGTTCCGAGAGGCAGTAGGCGCCGAGGAGTCCGCCTCCGAGCATCGCGGGCAGATGGGCGGCGCGCTGCTCCTTGCCGCCGAAGCCGGCGAGGGCGTGGCAGGAGAGCGTGTGGACGCTGACGCCGAGGCCGACGGTGAGCCGGGCGGCGGCGAGCTCTTCGAGAACCTGGAGATAGACGGCGTAGGGCTGGTCCCCGCCGCCGTCCTCGGAGGCGTACGGGAGTCCGAGGAGCCCGGACGTGGAGAGCAGCGAGAAGAGTTCGCGGGGGAAGCAGCCGGCCGCCTCCTCCTCGGCGGCGCGGGGCGCGATCTCCCGGTCGGCGATGTCGCGGACCAGGGTGAGCAGCTCCCGGGCCTCTTCGGTGGGCAGCCGGCGTTCCACGGTCTGCGGGGCGCGGTCGGGCATAGCGGCGCACTCCTCCCTGTCGGGGGCTGCGGCGGCGCGCGCGAGGGTCGGGCGGCGCGCTGCCGTGGGGCGATCTGCGCCGATGCTCCCCCGTGCGGGTCACGCGACGGGGCGCCCGGCGCCCGTGGCGGAGGGAGTATGCCCATTCGGCGGGCGCCGGTCACACGACCGGGCCGCGTCCGCGCGCCGCGACACCCCCGCCCCGGGTCAGGCGCCCGCGCGCACGCCCGCGCGCGCCGGATCAGGTGCTGTCCCGTGCGGGGCGGAGCACTCGGGGAGGTGCCTTGCCGGGTCGGCCGGCCGCGTCACGAGCGAACAGGCGTCACGAGCGAACAGGCGCCGCGAGCGAACGGGCGCCGCGAGCCGGCCGGCGGTGCGCGCTCAGCTCACATCAGACCGAGCTGGGTGACGAACATGGCGACGACGACGACAAGGGTCCAGCCGAGCACGTGCTCGAGGATCTTCGGGCCGTCGTCCTTGGGGCCGCCGGTGCGGACCCGGGCGGCGGAGTGGGTGGTGGCGGTCATGGCCACCACAGTGCCAGCGAAGGGGAGCCGTGTGTAGAGACGTACCTCACGCCCCCCGGAACCGCGGCCCGCCGCCGCCGGACACCGGCGGCGGCCAAGGCCTTGCGCCACGCGGGCACCGGCGTCCCGGGAGGAGGGGCGGCAGACCTCTCCTGTGCCGCAGACCACGTTCCCGGCCGCACCGGGTCGCCGTGGCCTCAAGCCTGTACCTGGTGAGCGCGTCGCCACGAGCGCGCGGGCGCACGTCCGGCGTGGGGGGTGGGGCGGGGCGGTACGGAGGCGGTGCGCACTCACCACAGGCCGAGCGACCGCAGTGCGCGGTGCTGGGCCCCTGTCGGCCGGGCGGGCCAGTAGACGTAACAGACGCCGCCGGTGGCACTTCTGACCTTGCCGTTCGCGTCGTGGCGCTTGGTGCGGAGCCAGATGTTCTCCCACTCGCGTCGGCGGTAGACGCGGCGCACGGCGGCGTTGTCCGGTGACGCCGGGTCGTTGGCGATCACGTCGCCCTCCGCGGTGAAGCCGACGACGGTCATGAGGTGGCCGGCGGTGCCGTAGCCGGCGCCGGTCAGTTCCTCCTCGCGGAAGGACTGGGAGGTGATCACGGGAATGCCCGCGCGGATCAGGGTCTCCAGGTCGGTGAGCGAGCCCAGCCGGGTCACCACGGCGCTCAGGTCCGGGTAGGTGGCGGCGTAGGCGGCGTTGAAGGGCCAGTTGCCGCAGCCCTCGTACTGGTGGTCGAAGGTGAAGCGAGCGGCGTGGCAGACCTGCGGGTCCGTGTAGGCCGGGTCCACCCAGGCCAGGTCATCGGCCGTCGGCCGCCTGCCCCAGTACTCGACGATCATCTGCGAGGAGGTCGGGCTGCACCAGGCCTCGCCGCCGTTGTCGTACTCCGGGTACCGGCCGGCGTGGATGTTCTGGGAGTAGCGGGGGACGGCCAGCTCGCGGGTGAGACCGGGCACGGAGGCGGGGACGGTGAACCGGTCCGGGACGTCGGACGCCATCGCGCCGACCCGCCACACCGTGGGCGTGAGGTCGGTACCGGGCCTCCGGTGGAGGGTGAGCCTGAGGGCGTACGCGACCACCCGCAGCCCGCTCGCGGCGTCGTCGAGGGAGAAGGTGTCCGTCCAGACGGAGCCCTTGCCATCGGTCTGGTCGTCGACCGAGGTGCGCTTGATGTCGCCGTCCCCGGCGGCCCAGCGGCCCATCACGAACCAGGGCGTGGTTGTCGCGTCGCCGTAGGTGGCCCGCAGTTCGATCTGGATCCAGGTGCCGGGCGGGGTGTCGGCGTTCCAGGAGGCGATCACCTCCGTGGCGGGAACGGCGGAGACGTGCACCGGGGAGGTCCAGCTCGCGTACTCCCAGGTCGAGGTGGATCCGGTGTGCGGATCGGTGTAGTCGGTACGTCCGGCGGGGGCGGCGATCACCAGGCCCGGACGGCGGCCGGCGACCGCCCGGGTACCTGCGGCGGTGCCGCCGCGCCAGTCGGCGTACGAGGTCCAGAAGCGGTTGTCCACCAGGGTGGGCCCGGCGGCGCGGTCCGCGCCCCGGCTCTCCCGGACGAGCGCCCCCGCCGGAGCGGCGGAGGCCACGGCCGTGCCCGCGGCGGCGGCGAGGGCCGCGGCGAGGACGGTTCTGCGCGGGGTGGCGTCGGTCATGGGCGGTGACCCCCAGTCGAGGACGGCGGTGGCGGACGGACGGGCCCACCCGCCCGAGCGGTGCGGGACCACTATCGCGGCTCGCGGAACGCTTCTGCCAGAGATTCGCCCCGCGTCGGCCGACCAACATGGGTCGAGACCGGTGGCGGTGCTCCGACCAGCGGCTGGAGGCCTGCCTTACCGCCGCCGGACGGGCCGGCACCCGGGCCCGCGAGAGCCCGGCAAGATCGGCAAGACACCCCCTAGGGCGTGTTTCGGAAGTAGCGTCGTCCGCCCGCAGGGCGGGGCTGGGGGCGTCTGGTGCGTGCGATCGCAGGCGGAGGGTGGGGGCACCTCCCGCGCCGCCAGGCGCAGGGGGAGAGAGCGCAGCGGGCTGCGCCGACGACCGACAACGCAGCGTGGGGGCACCTCCCGTGCCCGAAGGGCTACGGGGGAGTGCGTGCCAGGCGTCCCCGGCCAGACGGGACTTTCGAAACACGCCCTAGGCTGGTCCCATGGACTCCCTCGACCGCGCGGCCGCCGCGCTGCGCTGGCTGCCGCCGTCCTGCGGGCCGGTCCGGCTGGTCGCGGTCGACGGGCACGCGGGCTCCGGGAAATCGACGTTCGCCGGTCGCCTCGCCGCCCGGCTGGCGGCGCCCGTCCTGCGCCTGGACGACCTCGCCACCCATGAGGAGCTGTTCGCCTGGACGGACCGGATCCGCGAGCAGGTGCTCCTCCCCCTCTCCCGGGGCGAGGTCGCGCGGTACCACCCGTACGACTGGAACCTGCGGGCCTTCGGCCCCCCGCGCGAGCTGCCGCCGGCGCCGGTCGTCCTCGTCGAAGGCGTCGGGGCCGGCCGGCGGGCCCTCCGCCCCGTCCTCGCCGCGCTGCTGTGGATGGACCGGGGCGCCGAGGAGTCCTGGTCCCGGGGACGGCGCCGGGACGGACCGGCCCAGTCCACGTTCTGGGACGGATGGATCGTGGCGGAGACTCGCCATTTCGCCGAGGACCCCTCCCACCCCTTCGCCGACACCCTGATACGCGAGTGTCAGGAGGGGTACGAGTGCCTTCCCGGGCCGTCAGTGACAGCAAACCCGAACCAGATCATCACGCAACGTGAGCAGGCCGAGTCGGCGAACTGAGCAATCGTTCGGCCACGTACTCAAGGGCCTCAACTCGGCTTGACCGAGCGGGCGTACAGGTCTTACGTTTCCCATGTGCGGCTTTTCGGAGCCGCCGCGGACGCGAAGCCCCCGGTTGTTCCCCCGTGATCGGGGGCTTCGTTCTGCCCCGATCGTCCCCTTCCCCGGCCCGCCGCCGACCCCCGCGATCACCGAGGGTCACCGCCGCCGGATCGTGTACTTCTCCTTCGTCGCGCACGCTCTGCGCAGGTACGATGCCCCTCGGTGCGGTCATATCCCGTCCGCGAGAAGGCGGTTCTGTACGGCTTCCGGCGGGCGACCGCCCGCCGGGACGGCAACGGGGGCACGTTTTGTGGGGGACCCGATGGACATCGGCACGCGGGGCGGACAGGCCCCTGCCGAGCTCGCCTGGCTGCGGGGAGTCGACGCCTACACGATGGGCGCCTACCCCCAGGCGGAGGAAGAGTTCCGGACAGCGGTACGCGTCGATCCGGGCATGGCGGACGGCTGGCTCGGGTTACACGCGCTGCGGGTGGACACCACCACCGCGCTGCTGCGGATGTACCGCAACCGCGACCGGTTCGGCGAACAGCGCGCCCGCCACCGCCGGACGCTGAACTCCTGGTACTGGCTGGGCTGGTGGGTCCAGCCCGTCCTGGAGACCCCGCGCGATCTGCTGCTCGCCCACGCCTCGCACTGGCTGGACGGACGCCATGTGCCGGAGCTGGACCGGGCGCTCGCGGGGCTGCCGCCCGTCGACACCGACCCACAGGTCCGCTTCCTGCACGCCTGCCGCTCGTACCTCGTCAAGGACTGGGACCAGCTGGTCCGGCACACCGAGCCGCTGGTGGACGACCCCCTGCTCGGGATCGAGGCGGGGCTCTTCGGCGGGATGGCCCGCGTCCGGCTCGAGATGTTCGGCCAGGCGGAGCCGCTGCTCTCGGCGGCCCTCATGCGCTGCCGCAGCGAGCAGCCCCAGCGCAAGGAACTGCGCTACTGGCTGGCCAGGGCCCACGAGGGCACCGGCCGCAGCGCCGCCGCCCTCCCCCTCTACCGCGCCGTGCACCGCATCGACCCGGCCTTCATGGACACGGCCGCCCGGCTGGCCGCGATCGCGGAGTACGACGGCTTCGACGGGACCGAGGACCCCTCCGGGCTCGCCTCGGTCGCCCTCGGCGGGCTCGGCCAGGACGCGGCGGACGCCGCGCAGACCACCGATCCCGACGGACCGGCCGCCGACGGCCTCCGGCTGGGGACGGAACCCCCGGCCCCCTCCGCCCCGGCCCCGCCCGCCGGACCCGCCGGACCGCCGGAACCCGCGCACGGCAGGCGGCAGAAGACGTCCCTCCCGCCGCAGCCGACGCCCCCACGCTTCCCCGCCAGCCCCACCGACCCCGCCCTGCTCGCCGAAGCGCTCGCGGAGCTGGAGCGCATGGTCGGCATGGAGCCGGTGAAACGCCAGGTCAAAGCGTTGTCGGCGCAGCTGGAGATGGCCCGGCTGCGCGCCGGGCAGGGCCTGCCCGTCCAGCCGCCGAAACGTCACTTTGTCTTCTCGGGCCCCTCGGGCACCGGGAAGACGACGGTCGCCCGGATCCTGGGACGGGTCTTCTACGCACTGGGGCTGCTGGGCGGCGACCATCTGGTGGAGGCTCAGCGGGCGGACCTCGTGGGCGAGTTCCTGGGCCAGACGGCGGTCAAGGCGAACGAACTCATCGACTCGGCGGTGGGCGGGGTCCTCTTCGTCGACGAGGCGTACTCCCTCTCCAACACCGGCTACAGCAAGGGCGACGCGTACGGCGACGAGGCCCTGCAGGTCCTGCTCAAGCGGGCGGAGGACAACCGCGACCACCTGGTGGTGATCCTGGCCGGCTATCCCGAGGGCATGGACCGGCTGCTCGCCACCAATCCCGGACTCTCCTCGCGCTTCACCACCCGGGTCGACTTCCCCTCGTACCGGCCGCTGGAGCTCACCGCGATCGGCGAGGTCCTGGCGGCGTCGAACGGCGACGGCTGGGACGAGGAGGCGCTGGACGAGCTGCGGTCGATCAGCGGGCACGTCGTCGACCAGGGCTGGATCGACGAACTCGGCAACGGCCGGTTCCTGCGCACGCTGTACGAGAAGTCCTGCGCCTACCGCGACCTCCGCCTCGCGGGCTATCCGGGAAACCCGACCCGCGCGGACCTGGCCACGCTCCGGCTGGCCGACCTGATGCAGGCCTACGGCGAGGTCCTGTCGGGCCGCGGCCCGTCGGCCCGGGGCTCCCAGGAGCCACCGGGCTTCTGACGGGGACGGGGGCACCGCCGGCCGGGAAACCTCTCCAGCCGCCCGGCCGGACGGCCCCGCCCCCGTCGGCTCGTCACCCGGTCAGAACCCCCGCCGGGCGCTCCGGACGGCTCTCCGGGCGGGGCTCGGTCAAGCGGGGAGCCGTCGGCTCGGGAGTGCGGTGGGCCGGGTCGCGGACCTCGCCGACCAGCATCTCCAGGACGTCCTCCAGGGCCACCAGGCCCAGGATCCGGCCCGAGCCGTCGGAAACCTGGGCGAGATGGGTGGCCGCCCGGCGCATCACGGTCAGCGCGTCGTCCAGCGGCAGCTCGGCGCGGACCGTCGCCATCGGGCGCCAGACGTGCTGCGGCACCGCCCGCTCGCGCTCCTCCAGGTCGAGGACGTCCTTGACGTGCACGAAGCCCATGTACGTCCCGCGGCCCTCCGCGCACACCGGGAAACGGGAGAAGCCGGTACGGACGGTCAGCTCCTCGATCTCGCGCGGGGTGACCGCGGGGGTGACCGTCACCAGCCCCGCCGGGGCGATGAGGACATCCGTCACCGGGCGGCTGCCCAGTTCGAGGGCGTCCTCCAGGCGCTCCTGCTCGGCCGGTTCGAGGAGTCCGGCCAGACCGGCGTCCTCCACCAGGCGTCCGAGCTGGGCGCTGGTGAAGACGGCCTCCACCTCGTCCTTCGGCTCCACCTTGAAGGCGCGCAGCACCAGCCGGGAGCAGGCGCCCAGCGCGCGGGTCACCGGACGGCAGAGCCGGGCGAAGCCGACCAGGGCGGGCGCGAGCCAGAGCGCCGTCCGTTCGGGGGCCGCCATCGCGAGGTTCTTGGGCACCATCTCGCCGATGACGAGGTGGAGGAAGACGACCGCGGCCAGCGCCAGGACGTACCCCAGCGGATGGATCAGGCCCTCCGGCACCCGCAGGAGGTGGAAGACGGGTTCGAGCAGCCGGGCCACGGTCGGTTCGGCGACCGCGCCGAGCGTCAACGAGCAGACGGTGATGCCGAACTGGGCCGCCGCCATCATCTGGGGCAGGTTCTCCAGGCCGTACAGCACCTGACGGGCCCGCTTGCCGCCGAGCGGCTCGATCTGGCTGCGGCGTACGGAGACGAGAGCGAACTCGGCGCCGACGAAGAAGCCGTTGGCCACCACGAGGAGGACGGCGAACAGCAGGGGGAGCAGGCTCATCGGACCGCCTCCGCGGCGAGCGGCAGCTCCGCGGTGCGCACGATCCGTACGCGCTCGGCCCGATAGCGGTCGACCTGCCGTACGGAGAGCCGCCAGCCGGGCAGCTCCGCACGGTCGCCGGGGGCCGGGATCCGGCCGAGGAGATCGGCGACGAGCCCGGCGACCGTCTCGTACGGTCCGTCGGGCACGTCGAGGCCTATCCGGTGCAGGGTGTGGACCCGGCAGGAGCCGTCGGCGTCCCAGGCGGGCCGGCCGTCCTCGGCGGGGGCGGCGGCCAGCTCGGCCCGCTCGTCGGCGGCGAGGTCGTGCTCGTCGCGGACCTCGCCGACCAGCTCTTCCACGATGTCCTCCAGGGTGACGACGCCGGCGGTGCCGCCGTACTCGTCGACGACGACGGCGATCGGCTGCTCGCGCCGCAGCCGCTCCAGCAGCGTCTGGGCCTGGAGGGTCTCGGGGACGAGCAGCGGCGAGACCGCGATCCGGGCGACGGGGGTGCGCGGCCGGTCGTCCGGGGGGACGCCGAGCGCGTCCTTGAGGTGGACCATGCCGACGATCTCGTCGATCCGTTCGCGGTAGACCGGGAAGCGGGAGAGACCGGTGGCGCGGGTGAGGTTGAGGACGTCCGCCGCGGTGGCGTCGGTCCGGAGGGCGCTCATCTTCACCCGGGGGGTCATGACGTGCTGCGCGGTGAGCCCGCCCAGGGTCAGGGTCCGGACGAAGAGGTCGGCCGTGTCCTGTTCCAGCGCGCCCGCGCGGGCGGAGTGCCGGGCCAGCGAGACCAGCTCGCCGGGGGTGCGCACGGAGTCCAGCTCGTCGGTGGGCTCGACGCCCAGGAGCCGTACCAGCCGGTTGGCGACCCTGTTGAGCAGGGAGATCACCGGGCGGAAGACGGTCGAGAAGAGGTGCTGCGGGCCGGCCACGAACCGGGCCACCTGGAGCGGCCGCGAGACCGCCCAGTTCTTGGGCACCAGCTCGCCGAGCACCATCTGGACGGCGGAGGCGAGCAGCATGCCGATGCCGACGGCGATGCCGGGGACGGCGCCCTCGGGCAGGCCGGTCCAGGTCAGGGGCGCGTCGAGGAGCCGGGCGAGCGCGGGCTCGGCGAGCATGCCGACGACGAGCGAGGTGAGGGTGATGCCGAGCTGGGTGCCGGAGAGCTGGAAGGACAGCTCGCGCAGGGCCTTGACGACCGTGCGGGCGCGTCGGTCGCCGGCGGCCGCGGCCCGTTCGGCGTCGGGGCGTTCGACGGTGACGAGGCCGAACTCGGCCGCCACGAAGAAGCCGTTGGCGAGGATCAGAAGGAATGCCGCGGTGAGCAGCAGAAGCGGGATGATCATGCCGCCGCCTCCGTGGAGGTGGCGGCGCGGGTACTACCGGACGATCCGTCCATTGCTGGAGGGAGTCACTCCTCGGGTCGCAGGGAGGCCTCGCGGCCGCCGGTGGCGGCCGTGCACGTGCGAGGCGGCGGTGCCGCTCGGCACCACCGCCTCCAGAGTAATCACGCCGGCCGGGCGTGGGGCAGGGGGTCTGCCCCCGTTTGGGCGACTCAGGCCGTCTCCGGGCCGGCGCCTCGGGCGTCCGCCAGGGCCCGCAGCGCGCGGGCGTCGCGGATGGCCTGCTGCTTGGCGATGCCGGGTTGGATGCCGAGCGCCGGCATGCTCGTGCCGTCGCTCAGGTCCAGGAAGACCCAGGGGTCGCCGGGCCGCAGATTGACCCGCAGGATCTCGGCCCACGCCAGTCGGCGCGTCCGGGTGATGTTGACGACGGTGACGCCGTTCTCGTCGGCGACGACCTTGGGGCGACTGAGCAGCATGAGGACGCCGAGGAAGAGCGCCGCCGTGAAGACGAAGCTGATCCGCTCCCCCGGGCCGAGCTTCTCCAGCATCAGCGCGACGGCGGTGATCACGGCGAACATCACCGTGCCCACGGTCAGCAGCACCGCGCGGGTGCGGCCCGGCCGGAAGGTGACCGGGAGGGAGGGCGTCGCCGGCTCGGACATCACGCTGTTCCTTCGTACCTGGGTGCGGTGGGGTGCGGTGCCGGGCCGTCAGAGGCGGCAGGCGTGGATGGCCGTCGTCAGGATGGCGCGGGCACCCAGTTCGTACAGGTCGTCCATGATCCGCTGCGCCTCCTTGGCCGGGACCATCGCCCGGACGGCGACCCAGCCCTCGTTGTGCAGCGGGGAGATCGTCGGCGACTCCAGGCCGGGGGTGAGGGCGACGGCCTGCTCCAGGTGCTCGGCGCGGCAGTCGTAGTCCATCATCACGTACGAGCGGGCGACCAGGACGCCCTGGAGACGGCGCAGGAACTGCTGCACCTGCGCGTGGTCCGCGTCGGCGCCGTTGCGCCGGATGACGACGGCCTCGGACTTCAGGATGGGCTCGCCGATGACCTCGAGGCCCGCGTTGCGCAGACTGGTGCCGGTCTCCACGACGTCCGCGATGATCTGGGCGACGCCCAGCTGGATCGCGGTCTCGACGGCGCCGTCGAGGTGGACGACGGAGGCGTCGATGCCCTGGTCGGCGAGGTGCTTGGCGACGATGCCCTCGTACGAGGTCGCGATGGTCATGCCGCCGAAGTCCTCGGGGCCCTTCGCGGTGCCCGGACGGGTGGCGTAACGGAACGTCGAGCGCCCGAAGTTCAGCGGGAGGATCTCCTCCGCGTTGGCTCCGGAGTCCAGCAGCAGGTCGCGGCCGGTGATGCCGATGTCCAGCTTGCCGGAGGCGACGTAGATCGCGATGTCCTTCGGCCGCAGGTAGAAGAACTCGACCTCGTTGTCGGGGTCGATGACGACGAGTTCCTTGGACTCCTTGCGCTGGCGGTAGCCGGCCTCATGGAGCATCTCCGACGCAGGTCCGGAGAGGGAACCCTTGTTGGGAACGGCGATGCGCAGCATGGGAGTGGCTTCCTTTGCCTGGGAGTGTGCCTGGGACTTCGCGGGCGGTGCGGTGTGGTGCGCTCGGGTCCGGTACGGCCGAGGGCCGGCGGATCAGAGGTGGGCGTAGACGTCGTCGAGCGAGATCCCGCGGGCGACCATCATCACCTGGACGTGGTACAGCAGCTGCGAGATCTCCTCGGCGGCGGCTTCCTTGCCCTCGTACTCGGCGGCCATCCAGACCTCGGCGGCCTCCTCGACGACCTTCTTGCCGATGGCATGGACACCCTTGTCCACCAGTTCCGCGGTGCGGGAGGTGGCCGGGTCGCCGTTCTCGGCCTTGAGCTTGAGCTCGGCGAAGAGCTCTTCGAAGGTTTTGTTCGCCATGATGGTCCTAAGAGTACGGGGTGAGGGTCACGCACTCAGCGCCAGGGTTCGCTGACCGTGCGCAGCGTGGTCGCGGTGGCGACGGCGGCGGTGACGGCCTCGTGGCCCTTGTCCTCCTTCGAGCCTTCGAGGCCGGCCCGGTCGAGGGCCTGCTCCTCGTTGTCCACGGTCAGGACGCCGAAGCCGACGGGTACGCCGGTGTCGATCGAGACCTGGGTGAGGCCGTGGGTGACGCCCTGGCACACGTACTCGAAGTGCGGCGTTCCGCCGCGGATGACGACGCCGAGGGCGACGATGGCATCGTAGCCGCGTCCGGCGAGGACCTTCGCCACCACGGGCAGCTCGAAGCTGCCGGGCACGCGGAGCAGGGTCGGCTCGTCGATGCCCAGCTCGTGCAGGGCGCGGAGCGCGCCGTCGACGAGTCCGTCCATGATCTTCTCGTGCCACTGCGCCGCGATGACCGCGACCCGCAGGTCGCCGCAGTTCTTCACGCTGAGGACGGGTGCGCCCTTGCCGCTCATGTCTCTCCTTGCTCGGTACGGGTGACGTGCTGGTGGTTACTGGTTGGCGCAGGTGGAGGCGGGGACGCCGTCCAGCCACGGGAGGTCGTGTCCCATCCGGTCCCGCTTGGTGCGGAGGTAGCGGAGGTTGTGCTCGCCCGCCTGGACCGGCATCGGCTCGCGGCCCTCGACCGTGAGGCCGTAGCGGGTGAGGGCGGAGATCTTCTCGGGGTTGTTGGTCATCAGCCGCAGGCTGTGGACCCCGAGGTCGACGAGGATCTGCGCCCCGGCCGCGTAGTCGCGGGCGTCGGCGGGCAGGCCCAGCTCCAGATTGGCGTCCAGGGTGTCGCGGCCGCGCTCCTGGAGCTCGTACGCGCGCAGCTTGGACAGCAGGCCGATGCCCCGGCCCTCGTGGCCGCGGAGGTAGACGACGACGCCGCGGCCGGCCTCGGTGATCCGGTCCATGGAGGCCTGCAGCTGGGGGCCGCAGTCGCAGCGCAGCGAGTGGAAGATGTCGCCGGTGAGGCATTCGGAGTGGACCCGGACGAGGACGTCCTCGCCCTCGCCGATCTCGCCGTGGACGAGGGCGACGTGCTCGACGCCGTCGACGGTCGAGCGGTAGCCGTACGCGGTGAAGTCGCCGTGCGCGGTGGGGAGCCGGACCTCGGCCTCGCGGCGGACGGTCGGCTCGGCGGAGCGGCGGTAGGCAACGAGGTCCTCGATCGAGATGATCGTGAGGCCGTGCTTGCGGGCGAACGGGACGAGCTCGGGCAGGCGCAGCATCACGCCGTCCTCGCCGGCGATCTCGACGATGGCTCCGGCCGGGCGCAGGCCCGCGAGCCGGGCGAGGTCGACGGCCGCCTCGGTGTGGCCGTTGCGGACGAGGACGCCGCCGTCCCGGGCGCGCAGCGGGAAGATGTGGCCGGGGCGGACGAAGTCGGAGGGCTCGTACGTCCCGGTGGCCAGCATGCGCAGGGTGGTGGCGCGGTCGGCGGCGGAGATGCCGGTGGTGACGCCGTGGGCGGGGGACGCGTCGACGGAGACGGTGAAGGCCGTGCGCATCGACTCGGTGTTGTGCTCGACCATCTGCGGGAGCTGGAGGCGCTCCAGTTCGTCGTCCTCCATGGGGGCGCAGATGAGGCCGCGGCACTCGCTCATCATGAAGGCGACGATCTCGGGGGTGGCCTTCTCTGCGGCGATGACGAGGTCGCCCTCGTTCTCGCGGTCCTCGTCGTCGACGACGACGACGGGCCGGCCGACGGCGATGTCGCGGATGGCCTGCTCGACGGGGTCGAGGGAGAGGTCGGTGGCGTCCCAGGGCGGAAGGGCGCTGACGGGGTGGCTCATGCGTGTGCTCCTTCCAGAGCCGAGGGAGCGGTGCGCGTCCGGAGCCACCAGTCGCGCATGCCCCAGATGACGAGGGCGAAGTAGATCACGTAGACCAGGCCGGAGAAGGCGAGGCCGCTGTTGAAGGCGAGGGGGACGCCGACCAGGTCGACGAGGAGCCAGGCGAACCAGAACTCGACCAGGCCGCGGGCCTGGGCGACCATCGCGACGAGCGTGCCGACGAAGATGTACGCGTCGGCCCAGGGGCTCCAGGAGAGCGACGGGTAGAGGGTGAAGAGGCCGCCGACCGCGAGGGTGCCGGCCACGGCGCCGCCGAGGAGCAGGCCGCGCTCCTTCCAGGTGGCGAAGCGGACGGCGATGGAGCCGTCCTGGGCCTGCTGCCGGCCGCGGTTCCACTGCCACCAGCCCCAGGCGGCGACGCCGATGACCAGGAGCTGCTTGCCGACGCCGCCGCTGAGGTGGGCGGAGGCGTAGGCGCCGACCAGGATGACGCCGGAGAGGAGCTGCGCGGGCCAGGTGAGGATGGAGCGTCGCCAGCCGAGCGCGAGGGCGATCAGGCCGATCGTGTTGCCGATCATGTCGGACCACATGATGTGCTGACCGAAGGCGGTGAAGGCCTCGGAGTTGAGCCAGCTCACGTCAGGTTCTCCTTGGCTTCGGTGCCGAGCAGCCGCTCGACGTACTTGGCGATGACGTCGACCTCGAGGTTCACGGGGGCGCCGCTCTGCTTGATGCCGAGCGTGGTGAGGGCGAGGGTGGTGGGGATGAGGCTGATGGTGAACCAGTCGTCCCCGACCTCGACGACGGTGAGGCTGACGCCGTCGACCGTGATGGAGCCCTTCTCGACGACGTAGCGGGCGAGGTGGGCGGGCAGGCCGACCTTGACGATCTCCCAGTGCTCGGACGGGGTGCGCTCGAGCACGGTGCCGGTGCCGTCGACGTGTCCCTGGACGATGTGTCCGCCGAGGCGGTCGCCGACGGCCATGGGGCGCTCCAGGTTGACCCGGGAGCCGACGTCGAGGGCTCCGAGCGAGGAGCGCTTGAGCGTCTCCGCCATCACGTCGGCGGTGAACTCCCCGTCGCCGAACTCGACGACCGTGAGACAGACACCGTTGACGGCGATGGAGTCGCCGTGCTTGGCGCCTTCCGTGACCAGGGGGCCGCGCAGTCGGAAGCGGGAGGCGTCCTCCAGCTGCTCGACGGCGGTGACCTCGCCCAGTTCTTCGACGATTCCGGTGAACACGGTCAGGCTCCCTTGAGGGTGGCGGTGATACGGAGGTCGGGGCCGATGCGGACGGTCTCGGTGACATCGAGCCGCAACGCGTCGGAGATGGTGGTGATTCCGGCGTCGGCGAGGGCCTGGGGCCCGGCGCCGAGGAGGACCGGGGCGAGGTAGCCGACGACCTGGTCGACGGCTCCCGCGGCGACGAAGGCGCCCGCGAGGGTGGGGCCGCCTTCGAGGAGGACGGAGCGGACGCCCTGCTGGTGGAGCATGGCGAGGAGTTCCGGGATGACGAGGCCGCCGCCGGGGGCGCGGGGCAGCCACCAGGTCTCGGGGAAGTGGAGGGTCTCCTCCGGGAGGAGGTCCTCGGCCACGGCGATCACGGTGCGGGCCGCATCGTCGAGGACCCGGGCGCCGGGCTTCACGGCGTCGGCGTGGGTGTCGACGACGAGCCGCAGCGGCTGGACGGCGCCCTCGATGCCGCGTACGGCCAGATGGGGGTCGTCGGCGCGGGCGGTGCCGGAACCGACGACGACGGCGTCGGACTCGGCGCGCAGCCGGTGGACGTCGGCGCGGGACTCGGCGGAGGTGATCCAGCGGGAGCTGCCGTCGGCGGCGGCGATCCGGCCGTCGAGGGTGGCGGCGTACTTCCACCGGACGAAGGGGCGGCCGCGGCGTACGGAGGTGAGCCAGGCGAGGTTGCCCGCCTCGGCCTCGTCCGCGAGGAGGCCTTCGACGACCTCGACGCCGGCCGCTCGGAGGGTGTCCGCGCCACCCGTGGCCTGCGGGTTCGGGTCGCCGACGGCGTACACGACCCGGCTGATCCCGGCCTCGACGAGGGCCTGGGCGCAGGGGCCGGTGCGGCCGGTGTGGTTGCAGGGTTCGAGGGTGACGTAGGCGGTGCCGCCGCGGGCGAGGACGCCGGCGTGGAGCAGGGCGTGGATCTCGGCATGCGGGCCGCCGGCGCGCTGGTGGAAGCCCTCGCCCACCTGGTGGCCGGAGGCGTCGAGGATGACGCAGCCAACGACCGGGTTGGGGCTGGTGGAGCCGAGTCCGCGGGCGGCGAGCTCGACGGCTCGGCGCATGGCGTTCACATCGGCTGGCGTGGCCACCGGGTCCTCCTGCCTCTTCGGGCACGGACTCCGGGGCCTGTCGATGTCGACAGAGAGCGGGAACAACGCCACACGGGGGGACACCGAGGCCGAATACACCGGTCGCCCGGCACGCCGGCGGACCGGCTGCGGCGACCAGCGGAAAACGGCCGGCGCGCCCGTGAAGGGGTCGCCCGCCGCGCACTGCCTCCCATCCGGACTTTCACCGTCGGTCCAGGAATCTCACCTGGTCAACCGGCCGCTGGCTGCGGACGGGTCGCGGACTATACCGCCGGTTCGGAATTACACCGACCCCGGAGTGCGCTGCTGCTGATACAGGGCCAGTGTGCCACGGCCGCTCGTCGGCCATGCGGGTGATGCCCTGTGGGCTGGCTCACAAGGCGCGTGTTCTCCCCACTTCGGCACCACTTTGGTCCAGACCTATTGACGCACTGGTCTAGTCCTCTTAATCTCCGTGTCACCTCCGAGGTACCGCCCGCCGGTGTGCGCACTCCACGGGCCCAACACGACCCACCCCTTTGTTCGTTGTGTTCTCCCACCTCCCAGGAGGAACCGATCGTGCTGTCCCCCGCGAAGACGAGAGCCTCGCTGCTCGCATCCGGCGCGGCCGTCGCCGGACTGCTGATCAGCTCGCTCTCCGGCGGCGTCTCGTACGCCGCCGACAACGAGTCCTGTCGGCCGGACGGGCTGTACAAGACGCCCGGCGTCGACGTCCCGTACTGCTCGGTCTACGACACCGAGGGTCGCGAGAAGATGGGCGCGGACCACCAGCGCCGGGTCATCGGCTACTTCACCGGCTGGCGCACCGGCAAGAACGGCGAGCCCGCCTATCTCGCCGACGACATCCCGTGGGACAAGATCACCCACATCAACTACGCCTTCGGGCACATCGGTTCCGACAACAAGCTGTCGGTGGGCACGGACGGGCCTGACAACGCCGCCACCGGGATGACCTGGCCCGGTGTCGCCGGCGCCGAGATGGACCCGGGCTTCGCCTACAAGGGCCACTTCAACCTGCTGAACAAGTTCAAGAAGCAGCACCCGGACGTCAAGACGCTGATCTCGGTCGGCGGCTGGGCCGAGACCGGCGGCTACTTCGCCGACAACGGAAGCCGGGTGAACTCCGGCGGCTTCTACTCGATGGCCACCAACGCCGACGGTTCGGTCAACCAGGCCGGGATCGACACGTTCGCGGACTCGGCCGTCGCCTTCATCAAGAAGTACGGCTTCAACGGCGTCGACATCGACTACGAGTACCCGACGACGATGAAGGACGCGGGCAACCCGCTCGACTGGCAGATCTCCAACGCCCGCCGGGCGGGTCTGGTCAAGGGCTACGACGCGCTGATGAAGTCGCTGCGCGAGAGGCTCGACCGGGCCGGCGCCGCCGACGGCAAGCACTACCTGCTCACCGTCGCCGCGCCCTCCTCGGGCTACCTGCTGCGCGGCATGGAGACGTACCAGAGCCAGAAGTACCTGGACTACGTCAACATCATGTCCTACGACCTGCACGGCGCCTGGAACGAGTACGTCGGCCCCAACGCCTCGCTCTTCGACGACGCCAAGGACGCCGAGCTGGCCGCCGCCAACGTCTACGGCTCCTCGCAGTACGGCGGCATCGGCTACCTCAACACCGACTGGGCGTACCACTACTTCCGCGGCTCCATGCCGGCCGGCCGGATCAACATCGGCCTGCCCTACTACACCCGCGGCCACAAGAACGTGCAGGGCGGCACGGACGGCCTGTGGGGCAAGGCGGCGGCCACCACCTGCCCGGCCGGGTCGGGCCTGACCAAGTGCGGCGACGGCGCCTCCGGCATCGACAACCTCTGGCACGACAAGGACACCAACGGTGTCGAGTCGCCCGCCGGCTCCAACCCGATGTGGCACGCCAAGAACCTCGAGAAGGGGATCGTCGGCGACTACGTCACCCGGTACGGCTTCCCGGCGAACACCACCCTGACCGGCACCTACGCCCGCAAGTACGACGCGACCCTGGTCGCGCCGTGGCTGTGGAACGCGCAGAAGAAGGTCTTCCTCTCCACCGAGGACGAGCAGTCGGTGGCGGCCAAGGCCGACTACGTCGTCGACCGGGGCATCGGCGGCACGATGATCTGGGAGATGGCGGGCGACTACGACTGGAACGCCGCCAAGGGCCAGTACGAGATGGGTGACACCCTCACCTCGCTGATGTACGACAAGTTCAAGGCGGCCACCCCGTACGGCGCCAAGAAGTCGAACGCCGCGCTGCCGACGAAGGCCGTGAACGTGGGCGTGGAGTTCACCGAGTTCAAGCTGGGCGACTCCAACTACCCGATCACCCCGAAGATCAAGATCACCAACAACACGGCCACCGCGCTGCCGGGCGGCACGGAGTTCCGGTTCGACTACGCGACGGCCGCGCCGGGCAACGCCTCGGACCAGTCGGGCTTCGGTACGAAGGTGATCAGCAGCGACCACACCGGCGGCAATGTCGGCGGCCTGAAGGGCGACTTCCACCGGGTGTCGCTGAAGCTCCCGGCCTGGCAGTCGCTCGCACCGGGCGCGACCGTGGACCTGGCGTTCAACTACTACCTCCCGGTCTCCACGCCCTCGAACTGGACGGTGAACATCAGCGGCACGACGTACGCGCTCGCCGGTGACCTGGCGCGCGGGACGACGGTGGTGGAGCCCGGGACGACCACCCCGCCCACGACCCCGCCCACCACCCCGCCGACGACTCCCCCGACCACGCCGCCGACCACGCCGCCGGGTGGCAGCTGCACGGCTCCGGCGTACGTGGCCGGCACGGTCTACAACTCCGGCAACGAGGTCGCGCACAAGGGCCGCACGTGGAAGGCCCAGTGGTGGACCCAGAACGAGGAGCCGGGCACGACCGGCCAGTGGGGCGTCTGGAAGGACCTCGGCGCCTGCTGAACCCGCTGACGGCCCCCGGACGGCCGGACAGCAGGACGGTCTGAAGGCCGTCCGGCAGGACGGGGACGACCTCCCCCCTCGAAACGCCCGGCGGCGGAATTCACGGCCCTTGCCGTCGCCGGGTCCTCCCCGGCCTTCGCCGCGGTCCGCGTGTGCGGGTCGCGGCGAAGGCGTTCACGCTGGAGGCATGACCACGATCCTGGTGACGGGCGGCACGGGCACCCTCGGCCGCCCGGTGTGCGACCGGCTGCGCGCCGACGGCCACGAGGTCCGCGTCCTGAGCCGCCACTCCCCTCCCTTCGCCGTCGACCTGCGCAGGGGCGGCCCGCTGCTGGACCGGGCGGTCCGGGGCGTGGACGCGATCGTCCACTGCACGAACATCACCCGCGGCGACGAGGAGGCGGCCGATCACCTGATCGAGGCGGCGCAGCGGGCGGGCGTCCCGCACGTGCTCTACATCTCGATCGTCGGCGTCGACCGGGTCCCGCTGGGCTACTACCGCACCAAGTACGCCGTGGAGCGGCGGCTCCAGCAGTCCGGGGTCGGCTGGACGATCCTGCGGACGACACAGTTCCACGACCTGATCCTGCGCCTCCTCCAGGGCCTGGCCAAACCGCCGGTCATGCTGCTCCCGAAGGGCGTACGGGACCAGCCCCTGGAGGTCACCGAGGCCGCGGCCCGTCTCGCGGAACTCGCGACGGGCGACCCTGCCGGGCGCGTGGCGGACATGGGCGGGCCCGAGGTGCTCACCTTCCCCGAGCTGGCCGAGGCGTACCTGCGGGCGAGCGGGCGCCGGCGGCGGATCGTCGAGGTGCCCCTGCCGGGGCGGACGTACCGGGGACTGCGGCTCGGAGGACACCTGGCCCCGGAGTCGGCGGTGGGGCGGGTGACCTTCGAGGAGTTCCTGGCGGCTCGGTTCGACGACGGGAGCGGCGCTCCCGCTCGTCCTTCGGAATAGTCCGCTCTGCACCACTTGGGCACGTCTCACGCATTTTGCGGAGTGTTCGGGCGAATCAGCCGCGTCCTTCCCGCCATAGTGCGGACATGACACCCACCCCCGCCTCCACCCGCACGCGCCCGCGCCCGCGTGCGCGTGCACGGGCCCGCCGCGCTCTGCTCTGCGCCGCTCTCCTCGCCGCCACCGTCCAGGCCCCGGCCACCACGACCGCGTTCGCGGAGGGGCCCGGCCATCACGGCGACCGCGACTGCGTACGGACCGAGCGTCCCCTCGACGCGCAGGCCCGCAAGGTCCTGGACATCACCCGCAAGGCTAAGAAGGACCTCAAGCTGAACTCGGTGGAGCTGAAGGTCACCATCGACGGGCGCGAGGTCCTCACCGACGCGCTCGGCGAGTCCATGACCGGGGTCCCGGCCCAGCCGGACATGCACTTCCGCGCCGGCTCCGTGGTCTTCGCCCACATCGCCACGGCCCTCCTCCAGCTGGTCGAGGAGGGGAAGGTCTCGCTCGACGACACCGTGGAGCGCTGGCTGCCCGACGTGCCCAAGGCCGAGCGGATCACCCTGCGGATGCTGGCCTCCAACACCACGGGACTCCACGACTACGTGACGGACCCGGCGTTCGGGGCCGAGCTGACCGCCCACCCCTTCCGCCAGTGGACCCCGGACGAGCTGCTGGCGTTCCCGTACAGCCACTCGTTCTGGTACGAGCCCGGCACCAACTGGAGCTACTCCCACGCCAACTACCTGCTCCTGACCCAGGCGCTGGAGAAGATCACCGGCACCCGGATCGACGAGTTCCTGCAGGAACGGATCTGGGGCCCTCTCGGGCTCCGCGACACGCAGAACAACTTCACGCCGGACATCCCGAGTCCGGTCCTGCACGCCTTCACCTCCGATCGCGGGCTCTACGAGGAGTCCACCTTCTGGAACCCGTCGTGGACCACCGCGCCCGGCGCGGTCATCACCACCGACATCTGTGACCTGGCCCGTTCCGCGCGGGCCATCGGCAGCGGCGAACTCCTCTCGCCCCGCTCGTACCGCACCTTCCTCGACCCGGGCACGGTCGGCCTGGGCGGCGCGACCGCCACCTGTCCCGCCACGATCTGTCTGAGGCAGACCGAGGCCGCGCACTTCGGCCTGGGCATCATCGTGGTCGACAGCTGGCTGGTGCAGAACCCGTCGTTCTCCGGCTATGCGGCGATCCAGGCGTATCTCCCCTCCGACCGCCTCGCCATCGCGGTGTCCACGACCAAGACCGCGAACACGCCCGAGGGCAACACGGCCGAGGAGGTCGCCGAGCGCATCGCCGCCGAACTCGCCCCGGACACCCCACTGACGATCAGCTGAACCCCTAGCCGTGCCGCCCGTGGTCGCCGTGGTCCGGCGGGCCGAAGAGCTCGTCCTGCGCGGCGTCGCGGGCGGCCAGGAGGGCGCCCCGGAGGACCGCCGCGTCGCCGAGTTCGGTGGCGCGGACCTCGGTGCGCAGGGGCGAGAGGGCGGCGAGCCGGGCCTCGACGCGGGCGGCAAGCTCCCGGCCGCCGCGGTGGCCGGTCTCGCCGCCGAGGACGAGGCAGCCGGGGTCCAGGACCGAGACGACGGCGGCCGCGCCCACGGCGAGGCGGTCGGCGAGCGCGTCGAGGAAGGGGCCGTCCCCCGAGGCGAGGGCGGTGCGGCGGTCGAGGCCGTGCCGGACGGCCAGGGCGTCGATAGCCGCCACGCAGGCCAGCTCGTGGAAGCCGCCCGCGCAGTCGTGCGCCGAGGGCAGCCCGCCGGTGCCGGGGACCGGCAGGAATCCGATCTCCCCGGCGCCGCCTGAGGCGCCCCGGCGCAGCCGCCCGTCCAGGACGACGGCCGCGCCGACGCCCTGGCCCAGCCAGAGCATCACGAAGGTGTCGCAGTCCTGGGCGGCCCCCACCCGCTGCTCGGCGACAGCCGCCAGATTGGTCTCGTTCTCGACCAGCACGGTCGCCGGCAGGCGCTGCTGGAGGGCTGGCACGAGCCGCCGGTGCCAGGCGGGCAGCCCTGAGGAGTCGTTCAGCTCGCCCGTGGCCGGGTCGATGAGGCCGGGCGCGCCGATGCCGACGCTGTGCAGGGCCGCCACCCCCGCCTCCTTCGCCGTGCGTTCGAGGAGGGCGACAGCCTGCTCGACGGCGGGTTCGGTGGCCGTGCCGTCCCCGACGGGCAGGGTCGCCTCGGCGAGCGTGGTGCCCAGGAGGTCGGCGACCACCACGGAGACGGAGCGGGTGCGCACGTCGAGGGCGGCGAGGTGGGCGCGGTCGGCGACGATCCCGTACAGCTTGGCGTTGGGGCCGCGCCGCTCGGCGCCGGACTCCCCCACGATCCGGACGAGCCCGGAGCCCTGGAGCCGCTCGACGAGGTCGGCGACGGTGGGCCGGGACAGCCCGGTCAGCGTCTTGAGCTGACTCGCCGTCAGCGACCCCTCGTCCTGGAGCAGTCGCAGGGCGAGCCGGTCGTTGATGGCCCGGGCGGTGCTCGGAGATGCGGGCATGCTCGGGATCCTCTCAGACTTCCGGCGGTCATACTATTTATCAGGCAGGGTTCCTGATAGTTTACGGCGGCATCATGGCCAAGGACAGCGACAGCTTCGGGGAGGGCCCCATGGCGGGCGAGACCGTCTTCAGTACCCAGCGGCTCCGGCGGGCCCGGTTCGCCGTCGCCGCCGTCTTCTGCGTCCACGGCGCGGTCACCGGCAGTTTCGCCACCCGCATCCCGTGGATCCAGGACCACGCCGACGTGAGCGCGGGGCAGCTCGGCCTCGCCCTCGCCTTCCCCGCCATCGGCGCCTCGCTCGCGATGCCGCTGGCGGGCGCGATCAGCCACCGCTTCGGCGCCCGCACGGCGCTGCGCGGCCTGCTCACGCTGTGGACGCTCGCCCTGATCCTGCCGTCCCTCGCCCCGAGCATCTACGGCCTCTGCGCGGCCCTCTTCGTCTACGGCGCCACGGCCGGAATGTCCGACGTGGCGATGAACGCCCTCGGGGTCGAGGTGGAGAACCGCCTCGGCAAGTCGATCATGTCCAGCCTGCACGGGATGTGGAGCGTGGGCGCGCTCATCGGCTCCGCCGCCGGCACCGTCGCCGCCCATCTGGGCGCGGACGCCCGGCTCCACCATCTGATCGCCGCCCTGGTCCTGACGGCCCTGGGCATCGTCTTCTGCCAGGGCGTGCTCGACCTGCAGAGCGCTCCGGACGAGGAGCCCCCGCCGCGCTTCTCGCTGCCGCCGAAGTCGGCCCTGGTGATCGGCGCGATCGGCTTCTGCGGAGTCTTCGCCGAGGGCGCCAGCCTGGACTGGTCGGCGGTCTATCTGAAGGACGAGCTGGGCTCCTCCGCCGGGGTCGCGGCCGCCTCCACCACCGCCTTCGCCCTGACCATGGCCATCGCCCGGCTGGTCGGCGACCGGGTGGTGGACCGTTTCGGGGCGGTACGGACGGTACGAGTCGGGGGCGTCGCCGCCACCCTCGGCGGGGTGCTCGTCGTCCTCGCCCCGCACGCCGCCCTCGCCATGGCCGGCTTCGGTCTGATCGGCCTCGGTGTGGCGGTCGTCGTGCCGCTCGCCTTCGCTGCGGCCGGCCGCAGCGGGCCCAACCCGAGCCAGGCCATCGCGGGCGTCGCCACCATCACGTACACCTCGGGACTGATCGCCCCCTCGGCGATCGGCGGCATCGCCGACGCGACCTCGCTCACCTTCTCCTTCGGCCTGGTCACGCTGCTGGCCTTCGGTCTGGTGCTGGGCGCCGGGGTGCTGCGTCCGGGGGCCCGGACGTCGGCGCCGGCCGCGAGCGGCAGCGCCCGGGAGAGCTCGGGCAAGGCCTCCTGAGAGCGGCTCCCGCCCCTTGTGACCTGCGGCGCACCAGGGGGCGGGCCCGCCAGGGCCGGCCGGGCACCACCTACGATGTGGCTGATCTTCGGCGGCCGCGACGGGCCGCCCCCACCGGAGAACGGGAGCGGCCTCATGAACCTCGGCGTGCGCTGGAGCCTGCACGGCGACGGACGGACACCCGCTCCCGGAGCCGTGGTCCGGCCGGACGAGCGGCTCTCGTGGCCCCGTACGGTCGGACTCGGCGCCCAGCACGTGGTGGCCATGTTCGGCGCGTCCTTCGTCGCCCCGGTGCTGATGGGTCTCGACCCCAACCTCGCGATCATGATGTCGGGTGTCGCGACGGTCATCTTCCTGCTCGCGACCCGGGGGACGGTGCCCAGCTATCTGGGCTGCTCGCTCTCCTTCGTCGGGGTCGCCGCCGCCATCCGGGCCTCCGGAGGCACCAGCGCCACCGTCACCGGCGCGGTGTTCGTCGTCGGCGTGGTCCTCTTCTTGGCGGGCCTGGCGGTACGGAAGTTCGGCGCGCGGATCATCCACGCGGCGATGCCCCCGATCGTCACCGGCGCCGTCGTCATGCTGATCGGCTTCAACCTCGCCCCGGTCACCGCGGCCACCTACTGGCCGCAGGACCAGTGGACGGCGCTCCTGGTGATGCTCTTCACCGGTCTGGCCGTGGTCTGCCTGCGCGGCTTCTGGTCGCGCATCGCGATCTTCCTCGGTCTGATCTTCGGCTACGGCATCTCGTGGATCTTCGACCTGGCCTTCGGGAAGATCCACTCGATGTCCCCGGGCGGCCAGGTCACCGACCACTGGCGACTCGACCTCTCCGGCGTCTCGCAGGCCGACTGGATCGGCCTGCCGTCCTTCCACGGCCCCTCCTTCGAGTGGTCCGCGATCCTGGTCGCGCTGCCCGTGGTGATCGCACTGATCGCCGAGAACGCCGGACACGTCAAGGCCGTCGGCGAGATGACCGGGGACTCGCTCGACGACAAGCTGGGCACGGCGGTCGCCGCGGACGGCGCCGCCTCGATGCTGTCCACCGCCGTGGGCGGCCCGCCGAACACCACGTACTCCGAGAACATCGGCGTCATGGCCGCCACCCGCGTCTACTCCACCGCCGCCTACTGGGCCGCCGCCGGCTTCGCGCTGCTCTTCGGCCTCTGCCCGAAGTTCGGCGCGGTCGTCGCCGCGATCCCCGGCGGAGTGCTCGGCGGCATCACGGTGATCCTGTACGGCATGATCGGCCTGCTCGGCGCCCAGATCTGGATCAACGCCAAGGTCGACCTGCGCAACCCGCTCAACCTGGTTCCGGCCGCGGCGGGCATCATCATCGGCGTCGGCGGGGTGAAGCTGACCTTCACCGACACCTTCGAGCTGGGCGGCATCGCGCTCGGCACGCTCGTCGTGATCACCGGCTACCACGTCCTGCGGGCCTTCGCCCCCGAACACCTCAAGCGGCAGGAGCCCCTGCTGGACTCGGGCACCAGCTCGTACGAGGGAGAGGGGCCCGGGAACGGCGGCCGTCCCCGCGACGGGCGCCGGCCCGGGGAGGGCGGCACGGGCGGGGAGCCCGCCGACAAGCCGTAGCCGGATTCGCCCGTTCTGGGTAAGCCCGGCCGGGAGAGTTCCCTCGCGGCCGGGCTGCTGGAAGTCTGCCCCCATGGCGCAGACCCAGCAGATCGACACCGGGCAGCTCGACGACGAGCGGATCGACACCGAGGGCATCGGCCTCCCCGGCGTGGACGCCCCTGGCGTGGGCACCGACGGGGTGGGTGCCGCCGGCGTGATCGCCCGCGGCGCGGGAGCCGCGGCGGGGGCCGGCATCGAGATCGCGGAGATCGGGCCCTTCACGGCGATCGACCCGGTGGTGGACCGGATGCGGACCATCCGGTCGGCCTGGCACCCCACCGACGGGGTCGCGGTCTTCAACCGGGTCTATCTGACCGTGACGGAGGAGATCGGCCACGCCATCGACGCCGGCACCTTCGCCGACCGCAGGGCGGCCGCCGCCCTCGACGTCCGCTTCGCGGAGCGCTACCTCTCCGTGGTCGACGCCGTCGCCACCGGCGGCCCCGCCCCGGCCTGCTGGCGGCCGCTCTTCACCTACCGCCGCCACCCCGGCGTGAGCCCGCTGCAGTTCGCGCTCGCCGGGATCAACGCGCACATCGGCCACGACCTGGCCCTCGCGGTGGTCGACACCTGCCGGGCGCTGGAATGCGAGCCCGCGGAGCTGGAGGACGACTTCGACCGGGTCGGCGACGTCCTGGTCCTCCTGGAGGAGCGCATCCGCGAGGAGCTGATGCCGGGTCCGGACCTCCTGGAGATCGCGGACCCGCTGACGCACCTGCTGGGCTGCTGGAGCCTGGACCGGGCCCGCGACGGGGCGTGGCTCGCCGCGCGCTCACTGTGGCAGCTGCGGGAACTGCCCGACCTGGCCGAGGAGTTCGCCGAACGCCTCGACCGGTCGGTGGGTCTGGTGGGGCGGATGCTGCTGACGCCGCTCGCACAGCGCGGCTGACCACTCTCGCGGCCGCTCGCGCGCCGATGCTGTCCGCCCCACTCCCCCAACGGCGTCAGTCCTCCGGAAGTTCCACCGGCGCGATGTCGTCGTAGACGTCGCCCGGGCCGGGGTTGGTGGCGTCGGTGGCACCGCCGAAGTGGTGCATCACGCCCCACACCGCGTTCAGCGCGGTCTGCACGGCGCCCTCGGCCCAGCCGGCCGTCCAGGAGATGTCGTCGCCCGCGAGGAAGATGCCCCGCTTGTCCTCGGGCAGCCGGTCCTGCATGAAGTGCGTGAACAGGCGGCGCTGGTAGCGGTAGTGGCCCGGCAGGTTCGCCTTGAAGGCGCCCATGAAGTAGGGCTCGTTCTCCCAGGAGACGGTCACCGGGTTGCCGATGATGTGCTTCCGGATGTCGACGTTCGGGTAGATCTCGCCGAGCGACTTCAGCATGACCTCCATCCGCTCGTTGGCGGACAGCGGCAGCCACTTCAGGCTGTCGTCGCACCAGGTGTACGAGAGGCAGATCACGGCCGGCTTGTCCGGACCGTCGTCCAGGAGGTAGGTGCCGCGGGTCATCCGGTCGGTCAGCGTCATCGACATGACGTCCCGGCCGGTCGGGTTCCCCTGGGCGTCGACGGCCTTGTCCAGCCAGAACGGCCGGTCCACGGGCACGAAGAGCTTGGAGCTCTCCATGTAGTGGGTGCGCTCGATCGCCGTCCAGTGGTCGATCGGGAAGAGCGAGTCGTCGCAGGCGATCTTGGAGAGCAGCATCCAGGACTGGGCGGTGAAGATCGCCGCCTGGTACGTGCGGATGTCGCCGGAGGCGTCCGTGACGGTGATGCGGTTGCCGGCGGTCCGGTTCAGCCGGGTCACGGCCGGCTTCGGGTCGCCGTCGTGCAGCGAGGAGAGCGACGTCCCCTGCGCCCAGTGCACGATCTTCTGCGGCTCGCGCTCCCACAGGCGCAGCGGCAGCTGCTGGGAGCCGCCCACGATGCCGCGGTGGTGGTCGTCGGCCTCGGTGTAGACGACCCGGAGGATCTCCAGGATGGAGTTCGGGAAGTCGGTGTCCCAGCCGCCGGTGCCGAAGCCGACCTGGCCGAAGATCTCGCGGTGACGGAAGGACTTGAACGACTCCGAGTCGCACAGGAAGCCGTAGAAGGTCTGGTTGTCGAGCTTCTCGACGAGCTTGGCCCAGATCTCACGGATGCGCGGGACGTCGCGCTCGCGCATGGCCTGGTTCATGTCGGAGAAGTCGGCGCCCTCCTCCAGACAGGCGTTCCACGCGGCGGCGACGTCGCGGTAGACCTGCGGCAGGTCGTCCACGGTCTCGGCGTAGTGCGACTCGCCCTTGAGGTCGACGACGGTCGACGGGGTCGACTCGGCGAGCGGGTTCGGGAAGGGCTCCGTCTCCAGGCCCACCAGGTCGATGTAGTGCTGGAAGGCCGTCGAGGAGGGCGGGAAGCGCATGGCGCCCATCTCGGCGGTCAGGCCCTCGGTGCCGGTGCCCTCGAAGCCGACGGTGCGCAGCCGGCCGCCGATCCGGTCGGCCTCGTAGACGACGGGCTTGAGGCCCATCTTCATCAGCTCGTAGGCGGCGATGATGCCGGAGAGACCGCCGCCGATGACGGCGACCTCGGTGCCGTGCTCGGTCGCCGGTATCTGGCCGAGTCCGGCCGGGTGGGCCAGGAAGTCGTCGTAGGCGTACGGGAAGTCCGGACCGAACATGGTGATCGGCGGCTGCGCGTCGGTGTGCTGGACGGCGGTGGGCACCGTGGACGTCATGGGGTTCGGACTCCTTGCACGGAAAGACTGGGGAGGGGGGCAGGCGGGAGGGCGGGAGGGCCGACGGGCGGGGGGCTCAGACCAGTGAGCCGTACAGACCGGGGCGGCGGTCCCGCAGATACGGGTTGTCCGCCCGGGAGGCCGCCAGGACCTCGGGGTCGACGTCGCCGAGGATCAGCTCCTCGCCCCGGCCGGCGCGGGCCCGGGCGGTGCCGTCGGGGCCGGCGAGCGCGGAGAGGCCGACGAACTCGTACTCCCCCTCCTGCCCGGCCCGGTTGGCGTACGCCACGTACATCTGGTTCTCGAAGGCGCGCACCGGGACGACGGACTCGGCGACGACCTCGGCGGGGTGCATGAGGGCGGTCGGCACGAGCAGCAGGTCCGTGCCGGCCAGGGCCTGCGCCCGCACGTTCTCCGGGAACTCGACGTCGTAGCAGATCATCAGGCCGACCGTGAGGCCGCCGATCCGCGTCTGGACGACGGTGTCGTCGCCGGGCGTGAACCACTGCTGCTCGAAGCCGCCGTAGAGGTGCGTCTTGCGGTAGCGCGCCAGTACGGCGCCGTCGGGGCCGAAGAGCTGGGCGGCGTTGTAGAGCACCCCGTGCCGGTCGGTGTCCCGCTCCGGGTACCCGTACCCGACGGCCACTCCGTGGCGGACGGCGACGGCGGCGACGGCCCGGGCGGAGGGGCCGTCCGCCGGCTCGGCGAGGCGCGCCATGTCGGCGCCGATCGCGTAGCCGGTCAGGAACAGCTCCGGAGCGAGCAGCAGCCCGGCGCCGGCGGCCGCCGCGCGGGCGGCGGCCTCGTCGAGGACCTTCAGATTGGCGGCCACGTCACCGAGCTCACCGGAGCTCTGGAGCAGGGCGATGCGCAGCGCGGGCATGGTGATCCTCTGAAGGTCCGGAGTGCGGGGGAGACGTCAGAAACGGTACGGTTTCGCGCTCGTCCGGGACAAGGCGCGACCGTTGCGGACCGACCGTCGAAGCGTTGCGCGATCCTCCGGCCCCACGGCGATTCGTTGCGCCCCCGTCCGCCGCGGCCTTCATGCCGACGGCGTGGGCTGCTGATCACCGCCGGGGCCGGGGCTCCGCCGGGCCGCGGGCGGCCAGGGGCGGTGCCGGAGCCACGGCCCCGCGCCGCCTCTGGCCCTAGGGCGCGTCCGGAAAGTAGCGCCGTCTGCCCGCAGGGCAGGGCCCGCGGCGTCTGGTGCGTGCGATCGCAAGGCGGAGGGTCGCCCTCGTACTGGGCGTACTCGGGTGATCCCGACAACGCAGCGTGGGGGCACCTCCCGTGCCCGAAGGGCTACGGGGGAGCGTGCCAGGCGTCGCGGGCCAGGCGGGACTTTCCGGACGCGCCCTACGCCGGCGAGCCGGAGGAGAAGCGCCGCAGCAGCGGCGAGAGCACCAGGACCGACTTGGTGCGCTCCACGAAGGGCTCGCCCGCGATCCGCTCCAGGACCCGCTCGAAGTGGCGCATGTCGGAGGCGAAGACCTGCACGACGGCGTCCGCGTCACCGGTGACGGTCGACGCGGACACCACCTCGGGATACCGCTCCAGACCTCGCCGGATGTCGTTCGGCGAGGTGTTGTGGCGGCAGTAGATCTCGACGAACCCCTCGGTCTCCCAGCCGAGCGCCGCCGGGTCCACCCGTACGGTGAAGCCGGTGATGGCGCCCTCGGCCCGCAGCCGGTCCACGCGCCGCTTCACGGCGGGCGCGGAGAGACCGACGAGCGAGCCGATGTCGGCGTAGGAGCGACGGGCGTCCTCCGCGAGGGCGTGGACGATGCGTTCGTCGAGGTCGTTGAGTCGCACTACGGGTGGATCACTTCTCTGGGTCGGAGGCCACGACGTCGGTGGCCAGGCGGGAGCGGCGCATGCCGTACAGGAAGTAGAACACGAGGCCGACCGCCATCCACACACCGAAATACGCCCAGGTGATCAGGTCGAGGCTGTACATGCTGTACGCGCAGAAGGCGAAGCCGAGCACCGGGAAGACCGGGCCGAAGGGCACCTTGAAGGAGCGCTCCATGTCGCGCCGGGTGTAGCGGAGCACCACGACGGCGATGTTGACCAGGGCGAAGGCGAAGAGCGTGCCGATGCTGGTGGCGTTGACCAGTTCGCCGAGGGGGACGGCGGCGGCGAGGATGCCGCAGAAGAGCGAGACGATCACGGTGTTGGCGCGGGGCGTCCCGGTCTTGGGGTTCACCTTGCGGAAGACCTTGGGCACGAGCCCGTCGCGGGACATCGCGAAGAGGATCCGGGTCTGGCCGTAGAGCACGGTCAGGACGACGCTGGCGATGGAGATCACGGCGCCGGCGGCGAGCAGGGTGCCCCAGAAGCTCTGGCCGGTGACATCGTTCATGATCGCGGCGAGGGTGGCATCGGTGCCGGCGAACTTCTTCCAGTCCCAGGCGCCGACGGCGACGGCCGCGACGAGGACGTACAGCGCGGTGACGATCACCAGCGACAGCATGATCGCCCGCGGCAGGTCGCGCTTGGGGTTCTTGGCCTCCTCACCGGCGGTGGAGGCGGCGTCGAAGCCGATGTACGAGAAGAACAGGATGGCCGCGGCGGCGCCGATGCTCTCCCGGCCGAGCGGCATGAAGTCCGAGTAGTTGCCGGAGTCGAAGCCGATGAAACCGACCGTGCAGAAGAGCACGAGCGAGGCGATCTTGACGAAGACCATGATCGTGTTCGCGCGGGCGGACTCCTTGGCGCCGCCGAGCAGGAACATCATGGCGAGCACGACGACGATCAGGGCCGGCAGGTTGAACACGCCGCCGTCGCCGGGGGGCGCGGAGAGCGCCGCCGGGAGGGTGACCCCGATGGTCCCGTCGAGCAGCTCGTTGAGGTAGTCGCCCCAGCCGACGGCCACGGCCGCGACGGAGACGCCGTACTCCAGGAGCAGGCACCAGCCGCAGATCCACGCGACGACTTCACCCATCGTTGCGTACGCATACGAATAGGAGGAGCCGGCGACGGGGATGGTGCCGGCCAGTTCGGCGTACGAGAGGGCCGAGAACAGGGCGGTGAGGCCGGCCAGCACGAAGGCGACGGTGACGGCCGGTCCCGCCTCGGGCACCGCCTCGCCGAGCACGACGAAGATGCCCGTGCCCAGCGTCGCGCCGATGCTGATCATCGTCAGCTGCCACATCGAGAGCGAGCGGCGGAGCGAGCCGCCCTCACCCTGACCACCCTCGGCGACCAGCAGTTCTACCGGCTTGCGCCGGATCAGGGCGGAGAGCCCGGAAGACTTGGGGACGGTCGGCTCGGTGGCCGGCGGGGCTGTGCCTTGATCCAGCACTGCGGGGGCTCCTTGATCGCTGCCTGTCGGGACGCGACGACCGCGGCGGCACGCGAGCAGGGGGAAGGAGCCCGCGAGGGATGGGGGACCGCCGAGCAGACGGTCGCCGCCACTCCTGGTACGAGGCACGAGCCTAAGGGGTGAAGCTTCGCGGTTGTAATGCAGGGTTGTTGCGCACCTGTGGATGATCATTGCGCTCTGGCGGCGGGGACGGGGAAACATTGCGCCCCGTCGCATGAATCGACACATCGAGGTGTGAAGCGCCCCTTCCCGGTGCAGGGACTCCTCATGCCGGATGACCCGCTCTGCGACCCCCTGTCGTCCCCCCGACCGCCGGGGACGGCGGCGACGGCCTGGCTGGAACCGGAGCCTTTCCTGCGCGGTACGGCATGGCTCGACCGGGGGCGGGCGGTGCGCGCCGACCCCGCCGATCTCGACCGGCTGCCGTGGGACACCGCCGAGCGGGCGGCGCTGCCGATCGGGGTCCGGGTCGAGTTCACGGCGACGCCGGGGACCCGGGAGGTCGAGCTGCGCTATCGGACGTCCGCGCCCGGGGCGCTGCCGCACTGCTTCGCCCTGTGGCAGGGCGGGCGGTGCGTGCGCGAGGTCCTGACGGACCCGGCCGGGGAGGCGACGGTCCGGCTTCCGCTGCCGCCGGAGGGGGGCACGTTCACCGTCCACCCGCCCGAGAGCCGCGGGCCGGCCGTCCTCGGCCTGCGGGCCGTCGGCGGCTCCCTCTCGCCCGCTCCGCGGCGTCCGCGCTGGCTGGTGCACGGCGACTCGATCACCGAGGGCTGGTGGTCGACCCGGCCCGCCCACTCCTGGCCCTCGACGGCGGGGCGGATGCTGGGCCTGGACACGGTCAACCTCGGCTACGCCGGCGGGGCACGCGGCGAGCTGCCCCTCGCCGAGCAGCTGGCGAGCCTGCCGGGCGAGGTGGTGACCCTCGCCTTCGGCACGAACTGCTGGTCGCGGGCGCCCGCTTCGGCGAGCCTGCTCCACGAGACGGTCCGGGCGTACGTCGGGCTCATCCGGCGGGGCCACCCGGACGTCCCGCTGCTGATCCTCTCCCCCGTGCTGCGCCCGGAGGCCGAGACCACCCGGAACGCCCTGGGCGCCACCCTGGGCGACCTGCGGACGGCGATGGAGGACGCGGGCCGGGAGCTGGCGGCGGAGGGCGACAGACGGCTCCTGGTGCTCTCCGGCAAGCCGCTGCTCGGCCCGGAGGACCTGGCGGACGGTCTGCACCCGAACGACCGGGGACACGCCCGGATGGCGGCGGCGGTGACGGAGGCGTTGCGGCCGCACGTACCGGCCTGACGGGCCGTAGTCCCGCCGGCGCCGCCGGGGGTACGGCGAAGGCCCCCGCGAGTCGCCTCGCGGGGGCCTTCGGCGTACAGGGGCCGGGTGGATCAGCTCCAGCTGGCGTGCAGCGGCTTGCCCTCGGCGTAGCCGGCGGCGCTCTGGATGCCGACGACGGCCTTCTCCTCGAACTCGGCCAGCGAGGCGGCGCCCGCGTAGGTGCAGGAGGAGCGGACGCCCGCGATGATCGAGTCGATCAGGTCCTCGACGCCGGGGCGGGCCGGGTCGATGAACATCCGCGAGGTCGAGATGCCCTCCTCGAAGAGCGCCTTGCGGGCCCGGTCGTAGGCCGACTCCTCGCTCGTGCGGTTGCGCACCGCGCGGGCGGAGGCCATGCCGAAGGACTCCTTGTAGTACCGGCCCTCGGCGTCCTGGTGGAGGTCGCCCGGGGACTCGTAGGTGCCGGCGAACCAGGAGCCGATCATCACGTTGGAGGCACCGGCGGCGAGCGCCATGGCGACGTCGCGGGGGTGTCGGACACCGCCGTCGGCCCAGACGTGCTTGCCGTACTTCTTCGCCTCGGCGGCGCACTCCATGACGGCGGAGAACTGCGGCCGGCCGACGCCGGTCATCATGCGGGTGGTGCACATGGCGCCGGGGCCGACACCGACCTTGATGATGTCCGCGCCGGCCTCGATGAGGTCGCGGACGCCCTCGGCGGCGACGATGTTGCCGGCGACGATCGGGACGTGCGGGTCGAGGCCGCGGACCGCCTGGATCGCGGCGATCATCGACTCCTGGTGGCCGTGCGCGGTGTCCACGACGAGGGTGTCCACACCGGCGTCGAGGAGCTGCTTGGCCTTGCCCGCCACGTCGCCGTTGATGCCGACGGCGGCGGCGATGCGCAGCCTGCCCCGGTCGTCGGTGGCGGGGGTGTACAGGGTCGCGCGCAGGGCGCCCTTGCGGGTGAGGATGCCGGCCAGACGCCCGTCCTTGTCGACGGCCGGGGCGTAGCGGCGGTTGGCGTGGTCCAGCTTGTTGAACGCCTCGCGGGGCTCGATGTCGGCGTCGAGGAGCAGCAGGTCCTTGGACATGACCTCGGAGAGCTGGGTGAAGCGGTCCACGCCGGAGAGGTCGGCGTCGGTGACGACACCGACCGGGCGGCCGTCCTCGTCGACGACGACACCGGCGTCGTGCGCCCGCTTGGGGAGCAGCGACAGGGCGTCCGCGACGGTCTGATGCGGGGCCAGGACGATGGGGGTATCGAGGACGTGGTGCCGGCTCTTGACCCAGGAGATGACGTCGGTGACGACCTCGATCGGGATGTCCTGGGGGATGACGACGATGCCGCCGCGGCGGGCGACGGTCTCGGCCATGCGGCGGCCGGCGATCGCGGTCATGTTGGCGACGACCAGCGGGATCGTCGTACCGGTGCCGTCGGGCGAGGAGAGGTCGACGGCCTGTCGGGAGCCGACCGCCGAGCGGCTCGGCACCATGAACACATCGTCGTACGTGAGGTCGTACGGCGGCTTGACGTCATTGAGGAAACGCACGTGCTGAACATCCCAGTCGTTCGGAGTGGCCCCTAGGCATTTCAGCCAGGGGAAAAAGCACGTAGTTCATTGTCCCACGCCCGTCCGTATACCAGTCCCGGGCGTTTCATCCGAGGCTTGCGGCACCCTCTTCGTCGGATCCTCCAGGAGGGCCGCCCCCGGGAGGAGTCGGTGGGCGGGCGTGCGGGGAACCGCGCCCGGCGCCCGGTAGGTACGGGGAGTCCGGCCGCCACCGGGTGAGACGCCAGAGGCACAGGGCAACGACGCCCGTCACCTCCGGGGCCGCGGGGGGGGCGGGACCGTGGGTGGTGGGGCGCCGGACGCCTCGGCCGGGCGGAGTGGCGTCAGACGCCGTCCGGGTCGGCGCGCTCCAGGGCGGGGCGGGGGCCCGGGGCCGCCTCGGCGAGGAGGTAGTCCGCGGCGGCGCGGTCGGTGACGAGGCTGGTGACGAGCCCCGAACGCAGCACCGCCCCGATGGCGGCGGCCTTGCGCTGGCCGCCCGCGATGGCGACGACCTCGGGGATGCGGCGCAGCCGGTCCGCCTCGACCGTGATGCAGCGCTCGCCCAGGTCGCGTCCGACGCGGCGGCCCTCGGCGTCGAAGAGGTGCGCGGACATCTCGGCGGCGACGCCGAGGGAGGCGTAGTGGGCCCGCTCCTCGTCGGTGAGCATGTCGTGCACGGTGGAGATGCCCGGCTCCCAGGAGCCGATGGAGACGCAGGCGACGGTGACCTTGTCGAAGTACTCGAAGGCGCGGGCGATGCCGGTCTGGTTGCGCAGCGCGGCCGCCGTGGCGGGGTCGGGCAGCAGCATGGGGGCGTAGATGGGGTGGGCCTCGCCGCCCGAGACCTGGGCGGCTCTGCGTACCGCCTCGACGGAGCCGCGCTCGGCGGTGCCGGCGTCGTACACGCCGGTGAGCTGGACGACCGTGCACGGGGGCAGCCGGTCGAGCGCCGCCGCCATGTGGATCGTGGAGCGGCCCCAGGCCAGGCCCAGAACGTCTCCCTCGGCGACCAGCTCGCCGAGCAGGTCGGCCGCGACCTCGCCGAGGTTCTCCGGGTCGGGCGACTCGTCCTCGCCCTCCGCCGGGGACTCGACGACGACCGCGTGGCGGAGCCCGAAGCGGGCGCGGAGCGCGTCCGAGCGCTCGGCGTCCAGCTCGGCGGGTACGCGGATCTCGATGCGCACGAGGTCGCGTTCGAGGGCGGTCTCCAGGACCCGGGCCACCTTGAAGCGGCTCACGCCGAACTCCTCGGCGATCTGAATCTTGGACTTGCCCTCGAGGTAGAAGCGGCGGGCCATGGCCGCCGCCTGCACCAGCTCCGCGGGTCCCATCCGCAGGGCTGACCGTCCCGCCGAGATACCCGCCACCGCGATCTCCTCACTCCTGCTGTTCACGTACCGCTGCTCGCGTCTGCTCGCGTCACCGCTGGTCACACGTCACTGCTGTTCACACTCTGGCTCGACGTTCATCCTGTCAGATGCGACGGGCCCTGATCAGTCCTGTCGGCCCTCCGACGGGCCGCGTTCATCTCCCGGAGGCTCAGTGGCCACACGCCCACGCCGCCGAGGCGGTCGCGGCCTCGGCCTTCGCGCGGAGGGCGCGGACGGCCTCGGCGGGGTCCTGCGCGCCGTAGACGGCGGACCCGGCGACGAAGACGTCGGCCCCGGCCTCGGCGCAGCGCTCGATCGTGGACTCCGAGACGCCGCCGTCGATCTGCAGCCACAGCTCCAGGCCGTGCTTGGAGATCAGCTCACGGGTACGGCGGATCTTGGGCAGCATGATGTCGAGGAAGGCCTGGCCGCCGAAGCCGGGCTCGACCGTCATGATCAGCAGCATGTCGAGCTCGGGGAGGAGGTCCTCGTAGGGCTCGATGGGCGTGGCGGGCTTCAGCGCCATCGACGCCCGCGCCCCCTTGGCGCGGATCTCCCGCGCCAGCCGTACGGGAGCGGCCGCCGCCTCCACGTGGAAGGTGACGGAGCCGGCCCCGGCCTCGACGTACTGCGGGGCCCAGCGGTCGGGGTCCTCGATCATGAGGTGGCAGTCCAGCGGGATGTCCGTCGCCCGGCTGAGGGACTCGACGATCGGCACGCCCAGGGTCAGGTTGGGCACGAAGTGGTTGTCCATGACGTCGACGTGCAGCCAGTCGGCGCCGTCGACGGCCCTGGCCTCCTCGGCGAGGCGGGCGAAGTCTGCGGACAGGATGCTGGGATTGATCTGCGCCATGTGCCAAGCCTGCCATGTTCTTGGGCACTTCTTTGCCGCGGTGCGGTTTCGGTTCGCACGAGCTGCGGCCGGACCGGGTCGAAGGGCGTCACAGGGCGGGCATACGGGGCTTTTCGCCTGCCCCGCCGGCCGGACCGGCTCCGTCCGGCCGGCGTCGCCCGGCCGGTTTCGCGTCATCGCGGGGGTCGGGCCGGGGTTGCCCCGGCCTCTCCCCCTCCCTGCCGCCGGCGTCAGGCCGTGCGGCGCAGCAGGGCCAGGTACATCGCGTCGGTCCCGTGGAGGTGGGGCCAGAGCTGGACGTCGGGGCCGTCGCCGAGGGCGGGGACGTCCGGCATGAGGGGGCGCGCGTCGATCCACTCGGCCTCGACGGCGGGGCCGCCCCGGCCCTTGAGGACGTCCTCGACGACCACCCGGGTCTCGGCGAGGTGCGGCGAGCAGGTCGCGTACCCGACGATTCCGCCGACGCGGACCGCCGACAGCGCCTCGCGCAGCAGCCCGCGCTGGAGGGTGGCGAAGCCGTCGAGGTCCTCCGGCCGGCGGCGCCAGCGGGCCTCGGGGCGGCGGCGCAGTGCGCCAAGACCCGAGCAGGGCACGTCCATCAGGACCCGGTCGAAGGAGCCGGGGCGCCACGGCGGGCGGGTGCCGTCGGCGGCGATGACCTGGTACGGGCCGGGGTTGCCGGCCAGCG
Organism: Streptomyces sp. NPDC048353; assembly: GCF_055587165.1. Taxonomy (NCBI): domain Bacteria; kingdom Bacillati; phylum Actinomycetota; class Actinomycetes; order Kitasatosporales; family Streptomycetaceae; genus Streptomyces; species Streptomyces sp. NPDC048353. The sequence goes on from NZ_JBVJGU010000007.1 coordinate 94,855, forward strand.
CTCGCTCCACGAGCCGGGCGCGGTGCGGCTGCTTCTCGGAGGCGAGCAGCGCGGCGCCGCGTTCCGCCGCGAGGGCGCCCAGCAGCGCGGCCTTGCCACCGGGGCCGGCGCATCCGTCGAGCCAGCGCTCGTCGCGGCCCTCCAGGGGCGCGTGGGCGAGCGCGATCGCAACCAGCTGGCTGCCCTCGTCCTGGACGCCCGCCCGCCCCTCGCGGACCGCCTCGATGGCTCCGGGCTCGCCGCCCTCGGCCAGCCGGACGGCGTAGGGCGACCAGCGCCCGGGCAGCACCGATTCCTCGCCGAGGACCTCGTGCAGCTCCTGGGTGGTGGAGCGGCCGGGCCGGGCCACCAGCGTGACCTCGGGCCGCTCGTTGTCGGCCTCCAGCAGGTCCTCGATGCCGGCCCGTCCGCCGCCGAGGGCGTCCCAGAGCGCGGAGACCACCCAGCGGGGGTGGGAGTGGACGACCGACAGGTGGTCCTCGGCGTCCTTCTCGTACGGCGGGGCGACCCGGGCGACCCAGGTATCGAAGTCGTCCTGCGAGATCTTGCGCAGCACGGCGTTCACGAACTTGGCGCGGCCGTCGCCGAGGACGACCCGGGCCAGCTCCACGGTCGCCGAGACGGCCGCGTGGGTGGGGATGCGGGTGCCGAGCAACTGGTGCGCGCCGAGGGAGAGCACATCGAGCACGGGCGGGTCGACCTCCCGCAGCGGGCGGTCGATGCAGGCGGCGACGATCGCGTCGTACGTCCCCTGGCGGCGCAGCGTCCCGTACACCAGCTCCGTCGCGAGGGCCGCGTCACGCGCCTCGAACTTCTCCGGCCCTTCCTTCTCGCGGGCCTTCTTCAGCAGCGGGGGCAGCACCAGGTTGGCGTAGGCGTCCCGCTCGTCGACGGCCCTGAGCACCTCGAAGGCGAGGATCCGGACGGGATCCTTCTGGGGGCGGCGGTAGGGCTTGGGGGGACGGCGACGTGCCTGCTCGCTCAAAAGGTGCTCCGCTGACGAAGTGAGAGGTTGATCCCTCTCAGCCTACGTCCGCCCGCCACGGAGCCCCGCCCGGCCCGGTCGACCGGGCCGGACCCTGCGGCTCGACACACCCCCTAGGCGCCGACGCGCTCCCCGGGGGCGATCCGCACGCCCCGCGCCCAGTCGGCGGCCTTCATCGGCTTCTTGCCCTGGGGCTGGACCCAGAGCAGCTCGACGGCGTACGAGCCGGTGCCGACGAAGACGTTGTTCTTGCCGGCCGCGAGCTGGCCGGGCGCCAGGTCCGTGCGGTCCGGTACGGGCAGGGCCTGGATCAGCTTGAGCCGCTCGCCGCGGAAGACGGTCCAGGCGCCGGGGGCCGGGGTGCAGCCGCGCACCACCCGGTCCACGCGGAGTGCCGGGGCGGAGAAGTCGACGTGCGCGTCCTCGACCTGGATCTTGGGGGCGAGCGTGACGCCCTCGGCGGGCTGCGGGACGGCCTTCAGGGTGCCGTCCTCGATGCCGTCCATGGTGGCGGCCAGCAGTCCGGCGCCGGCGAAGGCGAGCCGGGTGAGCAGATCGCCGCTGGTGTCGGTGGGCCGGACGTCCTCGGTGATCACGCCGTAGACGGGGCCGGAGTCGAGCCCTTCCTCGATGAGGAACGTCGACGCGCCCGTCACCTCGTCCCCGGCCATGACGGCGTGCTGCACGGGTGCGGCGCCGCGCCAGGCCGGCAGCAGCGAGAAGTGCAGGTTGACCCAGCCCTGGGCGGGGATGTCGAGGGCGACCCGGGGCAGCAGGGCGCCATAGGCGACGACCGGGCAGCAGTCGGGGGCGATCTCGCGCAGCCGGGCGAGGAAGGCCTCGTCCCGTGGCTTGGCGGGCTTGAGCACCTCGATCCCGGCCTCCTCCGCGCGCTGGGCGACCGGACTGGCGACCAGGTGCCGGCCGCGGCCCGCGGGGGCGTCCGGGCGGGTGACGACGGCGGCCACCTCGTGCCGCCCGGAGGCGAGCAGGGCGTCCAGGGCGGGTACGGCGACCTCGGGGGTGCCTGCGAAGACCAGCTTCACTCGGGAAAACCTCGCATCTTCAGTGTCGACCCCGCCCACGGGTGCCGGCCGGCGGTCCGGGGGCCGCCCCCCGGGAAAGCGCGGCGTCGGGACTGACTGACTGTCCGTCGGGGCGGTCGGCGGGCAGCGCACCAGTCTAGGGCGCGGGGCCCGAGGGGGCGTACGTGAGCCTGAGCGCCCTGTGCATATGCGTGTACGCCCCCGCAGCGTGACCCAAGCTCGGGTGGCGCGTTGGTCAAGAGAGATTGACCTTAAGCGGGCCGCCCCTTCGTCGTGGCCCGACCCTATTCCACGCCGGTTCGAGAGGCTTTCACATGGCCGACCACGCAACCCACGACGCCCAAGCCCGGGCAAGTCTGCACCTGTTGGTGCGGGACATCGAGCGGGTCCGGCGGCAGGTGGACGCACTGCGCACGCTCACGGCCCAGTTGGGCAATGTCTACCGCCCGCGTCGCTCCGGCCCGTCCACGGGCTTCGTCGTCTACGGCCGGGCCCCCGCCCCGACCGTCCGCCTCGCGCAGGAGCTGCGGGACAGCGTCGAGACGCTGGTGACGGCGGCGGTCGACTTCGACCGCTCGCTCGGGTTCTCGTGGGACGCGGTGGGCTCGGCGCTCGGAGTCACGAAGCAGGCCGTCCACCGCCGGTACGGCGCCCGCCGCGCGCCCCAGCAGGCGGGCGGCGTCGTGGAGCAGGAGCGCGCGCCGGAGCCGGTCGTCCCGACGCGCCCGCTGCCGGTGGTCCCCTCGGCCCGCCCGATGCCCCCGCAGCCCTCCCCCGCCGCCGTCCCCCAGTCCCTCCGCGAGGACCACCGCCCCCCGGCCTTCCCGACCCCCCGCAACGGCTGACCCCTCCCCACGGCCGCCCGCCCACCCATGGGCCGGGCGGCCGCCCCGCGCCCGGCGCGGGCCCGAGGCCTCGGCGGTCCGGGCGGCCCGACGAACGCCGCCGTCTCTGCGGTCCCGCGGGCGCAGGCCCCCCGCCCGGAGCGGGCAGGAGGGCTCAGCGGCCCAGCGGCTCGCGCGCCCCGAGGCGCGGCGGCCCGCCACCTCGTCGACGGGACGGTCCAGGCCCTCCGCGGGGCCTCAGCCGATGTCCGGCGGGTCCACGCGGATGCGGACCGGGTCGCCGCCGCCGCGGGCCAGTCGAGAGGCCTGGGCCTTTTTCAGGGCGGCCGCGAGGGCCGCGCCGTTGCCCGGGGGGACGCGGATCAGGGCCCGTTCCCACTGCTTTCCCGGTGGGGTGTCGCCGGGGCGGCGGGGCCCTCCCGGACGGGAGACCGGGAGCTCCACCGGCCCCAGGAGCTCCGCGCCGGCGGGGAGTTCGGCGGCGGCCAGAAACGTCGCCACCGCCTCCGGCGGTCCCGAGACCGCCGCCATCCGCGAGACCGGCGGAAAGCCCAGCTCCGCCCGCTCCGCCAGCTCCCGCTGGGCATGCCCGACGGGGTCCCACCGGACGAGCGCCTGCACCGGCCGGAGCGTCGGCTCCGCGACCACCACGACCGTGCCGCCCTCGCCCTGCCCCCGCACCAGCGAGGCCGCGTCGATCCAGCGGCGCAGGGCCTCCTCGCCCGCGCGCAGGTCCGGGCGGCCCAGCATCGCCCAGCCGTCCAGGAGCAGGGCGGCGGCGTACCCGCCCTCCGCGACGGGCTCGGCCCCGGGGGTCGAGACGACCAGGGCCGGGCGGCCGGGCACCCGGTCCAGGATGTGGTCGCGCCCGGACGTCCGCACCGGCACCGCCGGGAAGGCGCGCCCCAGCTCCTCCGCCGTCCGCCGCGCCCCCACCACCTGGGCGCGCAGCCGCGTCGAGCCGCACTCGACGCAGTGCCAGTCGGCCGCGCCGCGCGCGCACCAGCCGCACCGCAGCTCGCGCTGCTCCGGCGCCTCCAGCGGCCCGGCGCAGTGCCGGCACCGGGCGGGGGTCCGGCACCGCTCGCAGGCCAGCCGGGGGACGTAGCCCCTGCGGGGGACCTGGACGAGCACGGGGCCGGTCTTCAGGCCCTCCCGTACCGCCTGCCAGGCTAGCGAGGGCAGCCGGGCGGCCCGCGCGGCCTCGTCGCGGGCGAGGTCGGTGTCGCCGACGGTCCGCACGAGCGGCGCGGCGGCCCGGACCTGGTCGCGGCCGGCGACCAGCGGCCGGGCCCAGCCGGACTCCACGAGCTGCGCGGCCTCGACCGTGCAACTCGTACCGCCCAGGAGGAAACCGCAGCCGTCGTGCGCCGCGCGCAGCAGCAGGACGTCACGCGCGTGCGGCTGCGGGGCGTGCGGCTCGCTGTGGCTGCCGTCGCCGTCGTCCCAGATGACGACCAGGCCCAGGTCCCGCACCGGGGCGAACATGGCGGCCCGGGTGCCGACGACGGCCCGCACCGAGCCCCTCCGCACCGCGAGCCACTGGGCGTACCGCTTTTCGGGGCCGGTCTCGGCCGTCAGCATGGCGTGCCGTCCCTCGCCGAGGACCCGGCCGAACGCCTCGTCGACCCGGCTCGCCGCCCGTCCGTCGGGGACCACGACGAGGGCCCCGCGCCCGGAGGCGAGCGTGGCGGCGACGGCGCGGGCCAGCTCCTCCGCCCAGTGCGGGCCCGGCAGCGCGTTCCAGACCGCGCGCGGCGCCCCGCCCCGCGCCAGGGACTCCAGGAACGCCGGACCCTGGTCGTACCGCCCCCAGGTGCCCGGCTCGGGCGCCGCGGGCGGTGGCAGCGGCTCCGGGGAGGGCTTGCCCTCCGCCCGTGCGCTGCGCGGCGGGACGGCCAGCTGCAGGACGTCGGCCAGGCTTCCCGCGTACCGGTCGGCGACGGCCCGCGCCAGCCCAAGCAGCTCGGTGCTCAGGACGGGCTCGGGCGAGACGACGTCGGCGAGCGCGGCCAGCGCCCCCGGATAGTCGGACTCGGCGCGGCGCTCGACCAGGAAGCCGTCGATCAACCGCCCGCCCTCGCGCCGCCCGTCCCGGACCTGATGCGCTCCGGCCCCGAACCGGACCCGCACCCGGACTCCCGGGCGGGCGACGGCGTCCAGCTCCTCCGGCACGGCGTAGTCGAAGAACTGGTCGAGGTGGAGCACGCCCTTGTTGACCACCACCCGGGCCACCGGCAGCTCGGCGGCCAGTTTGGCGCCGCGCCAGGTCCGCGGCTTGGCCCGCGGGACCTTGGCCTTGCGGACCGTCTCCCGGATGAGCGCGAGCTGCTCGGGCGGCTCACCGGCCGCCCCCTCGGGGTTCTCGTTCGCGCTGCTCACAGCCTCATACCTACCAGACCCCACCGACAGCCCGGGCCGGCGCCCGGCGGCCCCGCCTCCCCCCGGGCGGCCCCTGGGAAGGCGGAAGCCCGGCTCCCCCACGAGGGAGCCGGGCTTCCGGAGCCTGCCGTACGGAGCCGACGGCCGTCGCTTACAGGCCGGCGGCCGTGCGCAGCGCGTCGACGCGGTCGGTGCGCTCCCAGGTGAAGTCCGGCAGCTCGCGGCCGAAGTGGCCGTAGGCGGCGGTCTGGGAGTAGATCGGGCGGAGCAGGTCGAGGTCGCGGATGATCGCGGCCGGGCGGAGGTCGAAGACCTCGGAGATGGCCTGCTCGATCTTGTCGGTCTCGATCGTGTTGGTGCCGAAGGTCTCGACGAAGAGACCGACCGGCTCCGCCTTGCCGATGGCGTACGCGACCTGGACCTCGCAGCGCGAGGCGAGGCCGGCGGCCACGACGTTCTTGGCGACCCAGCGCATGGCGTAGGCGGCCGAGCGGTCGACCTTGGACGGGTCCTTGCCGGAGAAGGCGCCACCGCCGTGGCGGGCCATGCCGCCGTACGTGTCGATGATGATCTTCCGGCCGGTCAGTCCCGCGTCGCCCATCGGGCCGCCGATCTCGAAGCGGCCGGTCGGGTTCACCAGGAGGCGGTAGCCCTCGGTGTCCAGCTTGATGCCGTCCTCCAGGAGCTGCTTGAGGACGTGCTCCACGACGAACTCGCGGATGTCGGGCGCGAGCAGCGACTCGAGGTCGATGTCCGAGGCGTGCTGCGAGGAGACCACGACGGTGTCGAGACGGACGGCCTTGTCGCCGTCGTACTCGATGGTGACCTGGGTCTTGCCGTCGGGGCGGAGGTACGGGATGGTCCCGTTCTTCCGGACCTCGGTCAGCCGCTTGGAGAGGCGGTGTGCGACGTGGATCGGCAGCGGCATCAGCTCGGGGGTCTCGTCCGAGGCGTACCCGAACATCAGGCCCTGGTCGCCGGCACCCTGCTTGTCCAGCTCGTCCTCGTCGCCCTCGACGCGCTTCTCGTACGCCGTGTCGACACCCTGCGCGATGTCCGGGGACTGCGACCCGATGGAGACCGAGACGCCACAGGAGGCGCCGTCGAAGCCCTTCTTCGAGGAGTCGTACCCGATCTCGAGGATCTTGTTCCGCACGAGGGTGGGGATGTCGGCCCACGCCTTGGTGGTCACCTCACCGGCGACGTGGACGAGACCGGTGGTGATCAGCGTCTCGACGGCCACGCGGGAGGTGGGGTCCTCGCGGAGAAGCGCGTCGAGAATGGTGTCGCTGATCTGGTCAGCGATCTTGTCGGGGTGACCCTCGGTCACGGACTCCGAGGTGAACAGACGACGGGACACAACGCTCCCTGGGGTTGCAGCGGCTGCTGGCTCAATGCATGGTGCGGACCGGCAGGGGGCTGCGCCCCTCGACGTTCCGCGGCCAGTCTATCGGTCATGGTCGCGTATGGGACCGGGTGTCTCGCAAGGTGGCGGTCCGAACGTGGGTGAATCGGCCCGGTCGGAGGACGAGGAGGCCCTGTCCGACCGTCCCAAAGGGCCGGTTTCGTCGGATTCTACGCGGAGAGCGGCCGCAGGCGCGGCGTCACGAGGTCCCAGACCGTCTCCGCGAGCGCCTCCTTCGGCCCGTACGGTACGGGCGTCTCGGCGCCGTCCGCGGCGAGGACCACGGCCTCGTTCTCCTCCGACCCGAAGGTCTTGCGCTCGCCCACCTCGTTGACGACCAGCAGGTCGCACCCCTTGCGGCGGAGCTTCTCGCGGCCGTGGGCGAGGACGTCGTCGGTCTCGGCGGCGAAGCCGACGACGACCTGGCCGGGCAGGGCCCGGTCGGCGGAGATCTCGGCGAGGATGTCGGGGTTACGGACCAGTTCGACGACGGGCGCCTCGACGTCGTCGGTCTTCTTGATCTTCCCGGGGGCGTAAACGGCCGGGCGGAAGTCGGCGACGGCGGCGGCCATCACCACGGCGTCGGCGTCGGCGGCCGCCTTGAGGACGGCCTCGCGCAGCTGGACGGCGGTGCCGACGTGCACGACGTCGACGCCGGCCGGGTCGGGGATGCCGGTGTTGGCCTCGACGAGGGTGACCCGCGCGCCCCGGGCGGCGGCGGCCTTGGCGAGGGCGTACCCCTGCTTCCCGGAGGAACGGTTGCCCAGGTAGCGGACCGGGTCGAGGGGCTCGCGGGTGCCGCCCGCGCTGACCACGACGTGGCGGCCGGCGAGGTCGGGGGCGGCGGCGCCGCGCGCCAGGACCCTTCGGCAGACCTCGAAGATCTCGGCGGGCTCGGGCAGTCGCCCCTTGCCGGTGTCGACGCCGGTCAGGCGGCCGACGGCGGGCTCGATGACGACGGCGCCGCGGCGGCGCAGGGTGGCGACGTTCTCCTGGGTGGCGGGGTGCTCCCACATCTCGGTGTGCATCGCCGGGGCGAAGACGACGGGACACCGGGCGGTGAGGAGGGTGTTCGTCAGCAGGTCGTCGGCGAGGCCATGGGCGGCCTTGGCGAGCATGTCGGCGGTGGCGGGGGCGACCACGACGAGGTCGGCGGCCTGCCCGATGCGGACGTGCGGGACCTCGTGGACGGTCTCCCAGACCTCGGTCGAGACGGGGTTTCCGGAGAGCGCGGACCAGGTGGCGGCGCCGACGAAGTGGAGGGCGGCGTCGGTCGGGACGACGCGGACGTCGTGGCCGGACTCGGTCAGCCGCCGGAGCAGCTCGCACGCCTTGTAGGCGGCGATGCCGCCGCTCACCCCCAGGACGACCTTCGGCTGTGCCACCACTGCTGCTCCCCGCACTCGGATGCGTACGACTCCATGAGACACCACAGGCCCGGCGGATGGTCCGCCGGGCCTGTGGTGACGAGCGTCACGCGCTCGTGGACGTGCTTACTGCGCCGGCCCCTCGATGGCCTCGGAGGTCAGCAGACCCGCGTTGATCTCCCGCAGGGCGATCGAGAGCGGCTTCTCGTGGACGTGGGTGTCCACCAGCGGACCGACGTACTCGAGCAGGCCCTCGCCGAGCTGCGAGTAGTACGCGTTGATCTGACGCGCGCGCTTGGCCGCGTAGATCACGAGGCTGTACTTCGAGTCGGTGGCCTCGAGCAGCTCGTCGATCGGCGGGTTGATGATGCCCTCGGGCGCGGTGATGGAAGAGGACACGCTCTAGCCTTCCGAAGAAACTTCTGGGTGAGCTGATCGGGACGATCAGATCCAGGTGATCAGTGATAGATCAGACAACGTTCATCAAGGCTAGCAGCTCACGCGCCACGTCCTCGACGGAGGTGTTGACCAGGGTGGTGTCGAACTCGGTCTCGGCGGCCAGCTCGATCTTCGCCGCCTGGAGCCGGCGCTCGATCACCTCGGGCGACTCGGTGCCGCGGCCGGTGAGGCGGCGGACCAGCTCGTCCCAACTCGGCGGGGCCAGGAAGACCAGCTGGGAGTCGGTCATCGACTCCTTGACCTGGCGGGCGCCCTGGAGGTCGATCTCCAGGAGGACGGGCTCGCCCGCCTCCAGTCGCTCCAGGACCGCCTGCCGGGGCGTGCCGTAGCGGTTGCCCGCGAACTCGGCCCATTCGAGGAGCTCACCGTTGGCGACCAGCTTGTCGAACTCGTCGTCCGAGACGAAGAAGTACTGGACGCCGTGCTTCTCGCCCGGCCGGGGCTTCCGTGTCGTGGCCGACACCGAGAGCCAGACCTCGGGGTGGACCTTGCGCATATGAGCGACGACCGTGCTCTTGCCGACCCCTGAGGGGCCGGAGAGCACGGTCAGTCGCGGACGAACCTCTGCTGCCATGCAGCGATTATTCCAGTGGTTCACCCCCGCTTGCGCAGGGGAGAGGCTGCATGCCGGATATGTCCCGAAAGATCAGGCTCCGGTGCTGCCGAACTCGCGCTCCAGGGAGGCGATCTGGTTGGAGCCGAGACCGCGCACGCGGCGGCTTTCGGAGATGCCGAGTCGCTCCATGATCTGCTTGGCGCGGACCTTGCCCACGCCCGGCAGGGACTCCAGCAGCGCGGAGACCTTCATCTTGCCGATGACGTCGTTCTCCTGGCCACTCTTGATGACCTCGTGGAGCGAGGCACCGGAGTGCTTGAGTCGATTCTTGACCTCGGCCCGCTCCCGGCGAGCCGCGGCGGCCTTTTCGAGCGCGGCTGCGCGCTGTTCAGGGGTAAGGGGCGGAAGAGCCACGCCTACGTCACCTCGGATGTCGAACTGTCGGATACGGACCGGTGAGGAACCTAGTCGCCCCACACCAGTGGAGCAACGATCAACGCAGTCTCCGTTGAACGCTGACTCTGCCCCGGAGACTAGCGGCCTATGCCTCTCCAGTCAGCGAGAACAGCGGAAAAGTCCTGGTCAGCATCGACCGACCAGGACTTTCCCGGCATATCGACCGGCTTTTCGGCCAAGTTTTTGTCAAAGGGTGAGACGGCTCCGACCTGCGGATTGGTCAGATGTGCGGTTTCGCGGCCACGGCCTCGCGGATTTCGTCGGCGTAACGCTCAGCCGAGGCGCGCAGGGCGGCGGCGTCCGGGCCCTCCTTCAGGACGCCCCTGCTGACGTTCGGGACGACGTCGCGGACCGCCGCGCCGAAGACCGCCGGGAGGTCGGCGGGGGTCGCGCCCTGGGCGCCGATGCCGGGGGCCAGGAGGGGGCCGTTGATGGCGAGGTCGAAGGAGGAGAGGTCGCCGAGGGTGGCGCCGACGACCGCGCCGAAGGAGCCCATCGAGGTCTCCCCCGCGTTCTCCTCCGCGAGGTGGGCCAGCATGGTCGCGGCGACGGTCCGGCCGTCCTCGCGCACGGCCCGCTGGACCTCGGCGCCCTCCGGGTTGGAGGTGAGGGCCAGCACGAAGAGTCCGGCGCCGTTCTCGCGGGCGAGGTCGACGGCGGGGCGCAGGGAGCCGTAGCCGAGGTACGGGGAGACGGTCAGGGCGTCGGAGAAGAGCGGGGAGTCCTTGTGCAGGAAGGTCTCCGCGTAGGCGGCCATCGTGGAGCCGATGTCGCCGCGCTTGGCGTCCATGACGACCAGGGCGCCGGCCGCGCGCAGCTCGGTGACGGCCCGCTCCAGGACCGCGATGCCGCGCGAGCCGAAGCGCTCGAAGAAGGCGGTCTGGGGCTTGAAGACCGCCACCTGGTCGGCGAGCGCCTCGACGACGGTGCGGGTGAAGGTCTCCAGGCCCGTGACGTCGTCGTTCAGGCCCCAGGAGGCCAGCAGGGAGGCGTGCGGGTCGACGCCGACGCAGAGCGGGCCGCGCTCGTCCATGGCGGTCCGCAGGCGGGCGCCGAAGGAGAGGGGCCGGCCGACGGGCGTCGTCGAGGGTCGGGGGTCGGGCGACGGGAGTGCGGTCACTGGACGGCGGCCTTTCGGTTGTCGGCGCCGACGGCCTCGGCGAGGGTGGCGTACGGGGAGGTGGCGAGGCGGGCGGCGAGGCCCTTGTGGATCGCGCGGGCGTAGAAGGGGCCTTCGTAGATGAATGCGCTGTAGCCCTGGATCAGGGTGGCTCCGGCGAGGATCCGCTGCCAGGCGTCCTCGGCGTTCTCGATGCCGCCGACGCCGACCAGGACGATCCGGTCGCCCACGCGCGCGTGGAGGCGGCGGAGGACCGCCAGGGAGCGCTCCTTGACGGGCGCTCCGGAGAGGCCGCCGGTCTCCTTCACCAGGGCGGGGTCGGACGTCAGGCCGAGCCCCTCGCGGGCGATGGTGGTGTTGGTGGCGATGATGCCGTCGAGGCCCAGCTCCAGGGCGAGGTCGGCGACGGCGTCGACGTCCTCGTCGGCGAGGTCGGGGGCGATCTTGACCAGGAGGGGGACCCGGCGGTCGGTGACCGTGCGGTCGGCCGCCTCCCGTACGGCGGTGAGCAGCGGGCGCAGCGACTCGGTGGCCTGGAGGTTGCGCAGGCCGGGGGTGTTGGGCGAGGAGACGTTCACGACGAGGTAGTCGGCGTGGGCGGCGAGGCGCTCGGTGGACTTCACGTAGTCGGCGGCGGCCTCGGCCTCGGGGACGACCTTGGTCTTGCCGATGTTGACGCCGACGACGGTCCTGAAGACCGGCACGCGCGCGTGGAGGCGGGCGGCGACGGCGGCGGAGCCTTCGTTGTTGAAGCCCATGCGGTTGATCAGCGCGCGGTCGGGGACCAGCCGGAAGAGCCGCTTCTTGGGGTTGCCGGGCTGGGCCTCGCCGGTGACGGTGCCGATCTCGACGTGGTCGAAGCCGAGCATGGCCATGCCGTCGATGGCGACGGCGTTCTTGTCGAAGCCGGCGGCGAGGCCGAAGGGGCCGTGCATGCGCAGGCCGAGCGCCTCGGTGCGCAGCTCCTTGTAGCGGGGCGCGAGGGCGGCGGCGACGAAGGTGCGCAGGACGGGGACGCGGGCGGCCAGGCGGATCCAGCGGAAGGCCAGGTGGTGCGCCTCCTCCGGGTCCATGCGCTTGAAGACGAGGTGGAAGAAGAACTTGTACATGGAGGTGTCCTCACCAAGAGGGGGACACCGTTTCCGGTGTCCCCCTTGTGGGCTGCTAGTCGCGGGCCGCGGTCAGATGCGCCGCGTGTTCCTGGAGCGAGCGGACGCCCACGTCGCCGTGGCCGAGCGCCTCGATGCCCTGCACGGCCGCGGCGAGCGCCTGGACCGTGGTGAGGCACGGGACGCCGCGCGCGACCGCCGCCGTACGGATCTCGTAGCCGTCGAGGCGGCCGCCGGTGCCGTAGGGGGTGTTGACGATGAGGTCGACCTGGCCGTCGTGGATCAGCTGGACGATCGTCTTCTCGCCGGCGGGGCCCTCGCCCTCGCTGAGCTTGCGCACGACGGTGGCGTTGATGCCGTTGCGCTTGAGGACCTCGGCGGTGCCGGAGGTGGCGAGCAGTTCGAAGCCGTGGGCGACGAGCTCGCGCGCCGGGAAGATCATCGAGCGCTTGTCGCGGTTGGCGACCGAGATGAACGCGCGGCCCTTGGTGGGCAGCGGGCCGTAGGCGCCGGCCTGCGACTTGGCGTAGGCCGTACCGAAGACGGAGTCGATGCCCATGACCTCGCCGGTGGAGCGCATCTCCGGGCCGAGGATGGTGTCCACGCCCCGGCCCTGGATGTCGCGGAAGCGCGACCACGGCATCACGGCCTCCTTGACGGAGATCGGCGCGTCGAGCGGCAGGGTGCCGCCGTCGCCGCTCTTCGGCAGCAGGCCCTCCGCGCGCAGCTCGGCGATGGTGGCGCCGAGCGAGATGCGGGCGGCGGCCTTCGCCAGCGGCACGGCGGTCGCCTTGGAGGTGAAGGGCACGGTCCGCGAGGCGCGCGGGTTGGCCTCCAGGACGTAGAGGATGTCGCCGGCCATGGCGAACTGGATGTTGATCAGTCCGCGGACGCCGACGCCCTTGGCGATCGCCTCGGTGGAGGCGCGCAGGCGCTTGACGTCGAAGCCGCCGAGCGTGATGGGCGGCAGGGCGCAGGCCGAGTCGCCGGAGTGGATGCCGGCCTCCTCGATGTGCTCCATGACGCCGCCGAGGTAGAGCTCGTGACCGTCGTAGAGGGCGTCGACGTCGATCTCGATGGCGTCGTCGAGGAAGCGGTCGACCAGGACCGGCCGGGTGGGGCTGATCTCGGTGGACTCGGCGATGTACGACTCCAGGCGGGCCTCGTCGTAGACGATCTCCATGCCGCGGCCGCCGAGGACGTACGACGGGCGTACCAGGACGGGGTAGCCGATCTCGTCGGCGATGGCCTTGGCGCCGGCGAAGGTGGTCGCGGTGCCGTGCTTGGGGGCGGGGAGGCCCGCCTCGGCGAGGACCCGGCCGAAGGCGCCGCGGTCCTCGGCGGCGTGGATGGCCTCCGGGGAGGTGCCGACGACCGGCACGCCGTTGTCCTTGAGCGCCTGGGAGAGGCCGAGCGGGGTCTGGCCGCCGAGCTGGACGACGACGCCGGCGACGGGGCCGGCGAGCGTCTCGGCGTGGACGATCTCCAGGACGTCCTCCAGGGTGAGCGGCTCGAAGTAGAGCCGGTCGGAGGTGTCGTAGTCGGTGGAGACGGTCTCGGGGTTGCAGTTGACCATCACGGTCTCGTAGCCGGCGTCGCTGAGGGCGAAGGAGGCGTGGACGCAGGAGTAGTCGAACTCGATGCCCTGGCCGATGCGGTTCGGGCCGGAGCCCAGGATGATCACGGCGGGCTTGGTGCGCGGGGCGACCTCGCTCTCCTCGTCGTACGAGGAGTAGAAGTACGGGGTCTTGGCGGCGAACTCGGCGGCGCAGGTGTCGACCGTCTTGTAGACCGGGCGGACGCCGAGGGCGTGGCGGACCTCGCGGACGACGTCCTCGCGCAGGCCGCGGATCTCGGCGATCTGGGCGTCGGAGAAGCCGTGGCGCTTGGCCTCGGCGAGCAGCTCGGGGTGGAGCTTCTCGGCGGCGGTCAGCTCGTCCGCGATCTCCTTGATCAGGAAGAGCTGGTCGACGAACCAGGGGTCGATCCTGGTGGCGTCGAAGACCTCCTCGGGGGTGGCCCCCGCGCGGATGGCCTGCATGACGGTGTTGATCCGGCCGTCGGTGGGGCGGACCGCGTCGCGCAGCAGCTCGGCCTTGTCGCCGGGCTCGCCGACGAAGGTGAACTGCGAGCCCTTCTTCTCCAGGGAGCGCAGGGCCTTCTGGAGCGCCTCGGTGAAGTTGCGGCCGATGGCCATGGCCTCGCCGACGGACTTCATGGTCGTGGTGAGGGTGGAGTCGGCCTGCGGGAACTTCTCGAAGGCGAAGCGCGGGGCCTTGACGACGACGTAGTCGAGCGAGGGCTCGAAGGAAGCCGGGGTCTTCTCCGTGATGTCGTTGGGGATCTCGTCCAGCGTGTAGCCGACGGCGAGACGGGCCGCGATCTTCGCGATCGGGAATCCGGTGGCCTTGGAGGCGAGCGCGGACGAGCGCGAGACGCGGGGGTTCATCTCGATGACGATGATCCGGCCGTCGTCCGGGTCGACCGCGAACTGGATGTTGCAGCCGCCGGTGTCGACGCCGACCTCGCGGATGATCGCGATGCCGATGTCCCGCAGCCGCTGGTACTCGCGGTCGGTGAGGGTCATCGCCGGGGCGACGGTGATCGAGTCGCCGGTGTGGACGCCCATCGGGTCGAAGTTCTCGATGGAGCAGACGACCACGACGTTGTCGTTCTTGTCGCGCATCAGCTCCAGCTCGTACTCCTTCCAGCCGAGGATGGACTCCTCGAGGAGCACCTCGGTGGTCGGGGAGAGCGTGAGGCCCTGGCCGGCGATGCGGCGCAGCTCGTCCTCGTCGTGGGCGAAGCCGGAGCCGGCGCCGCCCATGGTGAAGGAGGGGCGGACGACGACGGGGTAGCCGCCGAGCGTCTCGACGCCCTGGAGGACGTCGTCCATGGAGTGGCAGATGACCGAGCGGGCGGACTCGCCGTAGCCGATCTTGGCCTTGACGGCCTCGACGACGCCCTTGAAGAGGTCGCGGTCCTCGCCCTTGTGGATGGCCTCGACGTTGGCGCCGATGAGCTCGACGCCGTACTTCTCCAGGACGCCCTGCTCGTGCATGGAGATCGCGGTGTTGAGCGCGGTCTGGCCGCCGAGGGTGGGCAGGAGGGCGTCGGGGCGCTCCTTGGCGATGATCTTCTCGACGAACTCGGGGGTGATCGGCTCGACGTAGGTGGCGTCGGCGATCTCCGGGTCGGTCATGATCGTGGCCGGGTTGGAGTTGACCAGGATGACCCGCAGGCCCTCGGCCTTGAGGATGCGGCAGGCCTGGGTGCCGGAGTAGTCGAACTCGGCGGCCTGGCCGATGACGATCGGGCCGGAGCCGATGACCAGGACGGACTGGATATCGGTGCGCTTAGGCACGCTCGGCCTCCATTAGGGATACGAAACGGTCGAAGAGGTACGCGGCGTCGTGCGGACCCGCGGCCGCTTCGGGGTGGTACTGGACGCTGAAGGCCGGCTGGTCGAGCAGCTGGAGGCCCTCGACGACCTGGTCGTTCAGGCAGACGTGGGAGACCTCGGCGCGCCCGTAGGGGGTGTCCGAGACCTTGTCGAGGGGCGCGTCGACGGCGAAGCCGTGGTTGTGCGCGGTGACCTCGACCTTGCCGGTGGTGCGGTCCTGGACCGGCTGGTTGATGCCGCGGTGGCCGTACTTCAGCTTGTAGGTGCCGAAGCCGAGCGCGCGGCCCAGGATCTGGTTGCCGAAGCAGATGCCGAAGAGCGGGGTCCTGCGCTCCAGGACGCCCTGCATGACGGCGACGGGGCCGTCGGCGGTGGCCGGGTCGCCGGGGCCGTTGGAGAAGAACACGCCGTCCGGGCGGACCGCGAAGACGTCCTCGACGGTGGCGGTGGCGGGCAGCACGTGGACCTCGATGCCGCGCTCGGCCATCCGGTGCGGGGTCATGCCCTTGATGCCCAGGTCGACGGCGGCGACGGTGAACTTCTTCTCACCGAGGGCGGGGACGACGTACGTCTCCTTGGTGGCGACCTCGGCGGAGAGGTTCGCGCCCTTCATCTGCGGGGCTTCCTTCACGCGGGCCAGCAGGGCCTCGTCGCGGACGCCCACCCAGGCGTCGCCGGAGAAGATGCCGACGCGCATGGCGCCGCGCTCGCGCAGGTGGCGGGTGAGGGCGCGGGTGTCGATACCGGAGATGCCGACGACGCCCTGGGCGGCCAGCTCCTCGTCGAGGGAGCGCCGGGAGCGCCAGTTGGAGGAGACGCGGGCGGGGTCACGGACGACGTAACCGGCGACCCAGATCTTCCCGGACTCGGGGTCCTCGTCGTTGACGCCGGTGTTGCCGACGTGCGGCGCGGTCATCACGACGACCTGACGGTGGTACGACGGGTCGGTGAGCGTCTCCTGGTAGCCGGTCATACCGGTGGAGAACACGGCCTCGCCGAAGGTCTCCCCCACGGCCCCGTAGGCGCGGCCGCGGAAGATGCGGCCGTCCTCCAGGACGAGTACGGCGGGAAGCGCCCCCTTCCTCTGCGAGGCCGTCCCCGGATTGGAGGTTGTCATCGTGCGGTGCCTTCCGTCGGAGTGGTGCTGTTCAGCGCGATCATGGAGTTGACGGCCTCGACCCAGGCGGTGTGCTCCACCGCGCGGTCGGACCGGAAGCCGGAGTCGAGGAGCTGGTCACCGTGCTCCCAGGTGACGATCAGCAGGCCTCCCTCGGCGAGGACCTTGCCGGCGATGCCCTTGTCGAGCCGGGCCTCGCGCAGCCGGTCGGCGGGGACGAAGAAGTCGTTCGCCCCGGGGCGTACGACCTCCAGGCCCGCGTCCGTCAGGGTGAGCTCGACCCGGCTGCGGGCGCCCAGGCCGTGGGCGACGATCCGGTCGAGCCACTGCCCGGCGGTGGTGGAGCCGTGGTAGCGGCCGGTCATGCTCAGTCTCGCCTCGCCCGGCGTCTCCGGCATTCCCGGCAGCTCGGGCAGGTCCGACTGGAGGCTGCCGCGCCACTTCCATCCCTGGCGCATCAGCCAGTAGACGAACGCGACGAACAGCGCCAGGCCGACCAGCCAGCCGATGCGTCCGGCCCAGTTGGTGACCTCCGCCGATTTCTCCCCGGCGGCCAGGATGATCAGAGATGTCACGCCAGCTTCCCGTCCACGAGCGTCGCCCGGCCCCGCAGGAAGGTGTGGGTGACGCGTCCCGGCAGCTCGCGGCCCTCGTAGGGGGTGTTGCGGCTGCGGGAGGCGAAGCCCGCGGGGTCCACGGCTCCACGGTATGCCGGATCGACCAGGGTCAGGTTGGCGGGCTCACCTGCCGAGACAGGGCGTCCGTGGCCGGCGGCCCGTCCGATCCGGGCGGGGGCGAGGGACATGCGGTCGGCGACGCCGGCCCAGTCGAGCAGTCCGGTCTCGACCATCGTCTGCTGGACGACGGAGAGCGCGGTCTCCAGGCCGACCATGCCCATGGCGGCCGCGGCCCACTCGCAGTCCTTGTCCTCGTGCGGGTGCGGAGCGTGGTCGGTGGCGACGATGTCGATCGTGCCGTCGGCGAGGGCCTCGCGCAGCGCCATCACGTCACGCTCGGTGCGCAGCGGCGGGTTGACCTTGTAGACGGGGTTGTAGGTGCGGACCAGCTCGTCGGTCAGCAGCAGGTGGTGCGGGGTGACCTCGGCGGTGACGTCGATGCCGCGGGACTTGGCCCAGCGGACGATCTCGACGGAGCCGGCGGTGGAGAGGTGGCAGATGTGGACGCGGGAGCCGACGTGCTCGGCGAGGAGGACGTCGCGGGCGATGATCGACTCCTCGGCGACGGCCGGCCAGCCGCCGAGGCCCAGCTCGGCGGAGACGACGCCCTCGTTCATCTGGGCGCCCTCGGTGAGGCGGGGCTCCTGGGCGTGCTGGGCGACGACGCCGCCGAAGGCCTTCACGTACTCCAGGGCGCGGCGCATGATCACGGCGTCGTCGACGCACTTGCCGTCGTCGGAGAAGACGGTGACGCCGGCGGCGGAGTCGTGCATGGCGCCCAGCTCGGCGAGCTTCTTGCCTTCGAGGCCGACGGTGACGGCGCCGATCGGCTGCACGTCGCAGTAGCCGGACTCCTTGCCCAGGCGGTAGACCTGCTCGACGACGCCGGCGGTGTCGGCGACGGGGAAGGTGTTGGCCATGGCGAAGACGGCGGTGAAGCCGCCGGTGGCGGCGGCGCGGGTGCCGGTGAGGACGGTCTCGGAGTCCTCGCGGCCGGGCTCGCGCAGATGGGTGTGCAGGTCGACCAGGCCGGGCAGCAGGACGCGGCCCTCGGCCTCGATGACGGTGGCGCCCTCGGCGGAGAGGCCGGGGCCGACCTCGGCGATGGTCTCCCCGTTGACGAGGACGTCCTGCGCCTCGCCGCCCAGCACCTGCGCACCGCGGATAAGGATCTTGCTCATGGTTACTTGCTCTCCTCGGTACGGTGGTGGGTCACGGCGGGCTCGTTGCCGCCCAGCAGCAGGTAGAGGACGGCCATCCGGATGGAGACGCCGTTGGCGACCTGCTCGATGACCGTGCAGCGGTCGGAGTCGGCGACCTCCGCGGTGATCTCCATGCCCCGGACCATGGGGCCGGGGTGCATGACGACGGCGTGCTCGGGCATCCGCGCCATCCGGTCGCCGTCGAGTCCGTAGCGGCGCGAGTACTCCCGCTCGGTCGGGAAGAAGGCGGCGTTCATCCGCTCGCGCTGCACCCGCAGCATCATCACGGCGTCGGACTTCGGCAGCACGCTGTCGAGGTCGTAGCTGATCTCGCAGGGCCAGGCCTCGACGCCGACGGGCACGAGGGTGGGCGGAGCGACCAGGGTGACCTCCGCGCCGAGGGTGTGCAGCAGGTCGACGTTGGAGCGGGCGACCCGGCTGTGCAGGATGTCGCCGACGAGGGTGACCCGCTTGCCCGCGAGGTCCCGGCCGAGGCCGGCGTCGTGGCCGACGAGCCGGCGGCGGAGGGTGAAGGCGTCCAGCAGGGCCTGGGTGGGGTGCTGGTGGGTGCCGTCCCCGGCGTTGATGACGGGGGCATCGATCCAGCCGGAGGTGGCGAGGCGGTAGGGGGCGCCGGAGGCGCTGTGCCGGATGACGACCGCGTCGACGCCCATGGCCTCCAGGGTCTGCGCGGTGTCCTTGAGGGACTCCCCCTTGGAGACGCTGGAGCCCTTGGCGGCGAAGTTGATGACGTCGGCGGAGAGGCGCTTCTCGGCCGCCTCGAAGGAGATCCGGGTGCGGGTGGAGTCCTCGAAGAAGAGGTTGCAGATCGTGCGGCCGCGCAGCGCGGGCAGCTTCTTGATCGGCCGGTCGGCCACCCGGGCCATCTCCTCGGCGGTGTCGAGGATGAGGACGGCGTCGTCGCGGGTGAGGTCGGCGGCCGAGATGAGGTGACGCATCATCGGGGTTTCGCTCCGTGTGGTGGCGAGTATGAGGGCGTGCGGGCGCGCAGGGGCGCGCCCTGGACCCGTCGGGATGCCGGTACGGCTAGGAGGCGGGCTTGCCGCCGAGCAGCACGGTGTCGCGACCGTCCTCCTCGGCGAGCTGCACCTTGACCGTCTCCCGCAGCGACGTGGGGAGGTTCTTGCCGACGTAGTCGGCGCGGATCGGGAGTTCGCGGTGGCCTCGGTCGACGAGGACCGCGAGCTGGACGGCGCGGGGGCGGCCGAGGTCGCCGAGCGCGTCGAGGGCGGCGCGGATGGTGCGGCCGGAGAAGAGCACGTCGTCGACGAGGACGACCAGCCGGTCGTCGATGCCGTCGGCGGGGATCTCGGTGCGCCCGATGGCCCGGGCGGGCTTCATCCGCAGGTCGTCGCGGTACATGGTGATGTCGAGGGAGCCGACCGGGATCTTCCGTCCGGTGATCTCCGCGAGCTTGTCGGCCAGCCGGCGGGCGAGGAAGACGCCACGCGTGGGGATGCCGAGGAGCACCACGTCGTCGGCGCCCTTGGCGCGCTCGACGATCTCGTGGGCGATGCGGGTCAGGACCCGCGCGATGTCGGGGCCCTCGAGAACAGGGCGTGCCGCATCGGTGTGCTGCTGTGCGTCCATATGAAACGGACCTCCTTCTCCGCCTCACGGGACGGCTCTTAAAGGACGTCGAAATTGCGCCTTCGACTGTAGCAGGGGCGGGCGGCCGTCCTGCTCACACCCCCGCCGACGTCCCGGGCGCCGTCCCTCGGGAGGGGTCGGTATGGACCATTCGGCTTGACGGAGACAAGTAACGCTGCGTAACCTCACAGTGAGTTACCAGCCACGCGGCGGAGCCGCACGTTGTCACAGCGTCCGGGGAGCTATATGTCCAGCGAATACGCAAAGCAGCTCGGGGCCAAGCTCCGTGCCATCCGCACCCAGCAGGGCCTTTCCCTCCACGGTGTGGAAGAGAAGTCCCAGGGCCGCTGGAAGGCCGTCGTGGTCGGCTCGTACGAGCGCGGCGACCGCGCGGTGACCGTTCAGCGTCTCGCCGAGCTGGCGGACTTCTACGGCGTCCCGGTGCAGGAGCTCCTGCCCGGCACGACCCCCGGCGGGGCCGCCGAGCCGCCGCCGAAGCTGGTCCTTGACCTGGAGCGCCTGGCCCACGTCCCGCAGGAGAAGGCCGGCCCGCTGCAGCGCTATGCGGCCACGATCCAGTCCCAGCGCGGGGACTACAACGGCAAGGTGCTGTCGATCCGCCAGGACGACCTGCGCACCCTCGCGGTGATCTACGACCAATCCCCCTCGGTGCTCACCGAGCAGCTGATCAGCTGGGGCGTCCTGGACGCGGACGCGCGCCGCGCGGTCGCCCACGAGGACAGCTGATCCTCACCCGCTGACCGACCCAGCAGAAACGTTGCCGCCGGGGTGGCGGAAGGCTTCCAGACCTTCCGTCACCCCGGCGGTTCTTTTGTGCCCCCGGCCTGACCGTACGCACCCGCGCGCGCCGGCCCCGGGCCGCGTACGGGCCTGAGAACGGCCCTCAGGGGCCCCACAAGCCTCA
Organism: Streptomyces sp. NPDC048353; assembly: GCF_055587165.1. NCBI lineage: Bacteria > Bacillati > Actinomycetota > Actinomycetes > Kitasatosporales > Streptomycetaceae > Streptomyces > Streptomyces sp. NPDC048353. Next base: position 115,520 of record NZ_JBVJGU010000007.1, read on the forward strand.
CGGGCCCCACGCGGCTCAGAAGGACCTGGGGCGCGGGCCCGCGGACGGTGGAGGGGCCGGTGGGCGCCCGTGGGGCGCGGGTACGCCGAAGGGGCCCGCGGCAGCGCGTGCCACGGACCCCTTCGACTGCCGGGAGGCGCCTGAGTCAGGCGTCCCGACGCAGGCGCGGCTTCAGGTCCTTGAAGCGGCCCAGCAGGCCGTTCACGAACGACGGCGACTCGTCGGTGGAGAACTCCTTGGCGAGCTGCACCGCCTCGTCGATCGCCACCGCGTCGGGCGTCTCGTCCAGCCAGATCAGCTCGTACGCGCCGAGGCGCACGATGTTCCGGTCGGCGACCGGCATCCGGTCCAGATCCCAGTCCACCGCGTAGGTGGCGATCAGCTCGTCGATCCGGTTCGCGTGGTCCGCGTACCCCTCGACCAGCTGCATCGTGAACTCGCTGACCGCCGGCTGGCGGTCGTCGGACCGGGCGTGCCGGACCCAGTCCGCGAGGACCTGCTGCACGGACGCACCGCGCTGGTCGGACTCGAAGAGGATCTGGAAGGCGCGCTTACGGGCGTTGCTGCGGGCAGCCACGGTTAGCTGTTCACCCGGCCGAGGTAGTCGCTCGAGCGGGTGTCGACCTTGATCTTCTCACCGGTGGTGATGAAGAGCGGGACCTGGATCTCGTGGCCGGTCTCCAGCGTCGCCGGCTTGGTGCCGCCGGTGGAGCGGTCGCCCTGGACGCCCGGGTCGGTGTGCTGGATGGTCAGCTCGACGGCGGCGGGCAGCTCGACGTAGAGCACCGAGCCCTCGTGCTGCGCGACCGAGGCGGTGAAGCCCTCGATCAGGAAGTTGGCGGCGTCGCCGACGGCCTTGCGCTCGACCATCAGCTGGTCGTACGTCTGCATGTCCATGAAGACGAAGTAGTCGCCGTCCATGTACGAGAACTGCATGTCACGGCGGTCGATGGTGGCCGTCTCGACCTTCACACCGGCGTTGAAGGTCTTGTCGACGACCTTGCCGGAGAGCACGTTCTTGAGCTTGGTGCGCACGAAGGCCGGGCCCTTGCCGGGCTTGACGTGCTGGAACTCGACGACGGACCAGAGCTGGTCTCCGTCGAGCTTGAGCACCATGCCGTTCTTGAGGTCGTTCGTGGAAGCCACGGTTGCGGAATCTCCTGGACTGACGTGGACCACGGAGGCGTACGCGCCCTACAGCGCGAGCAGCTCCTTGGTCGTGATGGTGAGTAGCTCGGGTCCGCCGTCCGCCTCCTGGCGCACGACGAGCGTGTCATCGATCCGGACCCCGCCCCGGCCCGGGAGGTGGACCCCCGGTTCGACGGTGACCGGCACACAAGCGTCCAGTTTACCCATGGCCGAGGGTGCGAGCTGCGGGTCCTCGTCGATTTCCAGGCCGACCCCATGCCCGGTGAGCGCGGGAACGGCTTCCGCGAGGCCCGCTCCCTCCAGGATCTGGCGGGCCGCGCGATCCACGTCGCGGTACTCGGCGCCGGGGGCGAGCGACTCCCGCCCGGCCCGCTGAGCGGCGAAGACGAGGTCGTAGAGCTCGATCTGCCAGTCCGCGGGCGTCGTCCCGATGACGAAGGTGCGGCCGATCTCGCAGCGGTAGCCGCGGTAGTTGGCGCCGAGGCAGACCGAAAGGAAATCGCCTTCCTCGACCCGGCGGTCGGTGGGCCGGTGGCCGCTGCGTCCGGAGTGCGGGCCGGTCGCCACGGACGTGGGGAAGGCCGCGCCGTCCGCGCCGTGGTCGACCAGGCGCCGCTCCAGCTCCAGGGCGAGATGACGCTCGGTCCGGCCGACCAGGATGGACTCCAGGAGCTCCCCGAGGGCCTGGTCGGCGATCTCCGCGGCGATCCGCAGGCAGGTGATCTCGTCCTCGTCCTTGACGATCCGCAGCTGCTCCACGGCCCCGCGGAGGTCCGCGAGCCGGAGCCGGGGTGCGACCGAGCCCATGGCGCGGTGCCGGGCCACGGTCAGATGATGCTCCTCGACGGCGAGGGCGTCCGCGCCCGCCCTGTCGGCGAGGCCGACGGCCTTGACGGCCGGATCGCCGCCACCGATGGGCAGTACGGTCTGGCGGAGCGACTCGTCCAGCCGCCCGTCGGCCGGATCGCCGCCGGGCTGGAGCGGGCAGAGCAGCACGTCCTCGTCCGGGCCGACCAGCAGGACAGCTCCGGGAGGCGAACCACCCGCGAGATAGCGGACGTTCGCGGGGCGGGAGACCAGGGCCGCCGGGCTGCCCGCTGCCGCGCACCGGTCGCGCAGCCGCACACGGCGGTCCGCATACACCTCTGACATGTTCCGAGCCTACGAGGGCCGGGCCGCCCCGGCCTGCTCAGCGCCGCCGACCGGGCCATCGCCGGACGCTTCGGGCCACCGCCGCCCGCCGGCTACCAGGCGGGCGGGCTGGCTATGGAGCGGGCGAGCACCTCGTCGAGCACCCGGGCGGTGGTCTCGACGTCGTACTTGGAGTTGTCGATGATCGGCAGGCCGGAGCCGTACCACCCCGCCATCCGGCCGTGGATGGAGGCGACCTCCTCGTCCGAGAGGCGCCGGTTGCCGCTGCGCTCGGCGTTGCGCTCCAGGACGATCTCCAGGCCGGGCAGGAGCACGACGGGGAGCAGCCCGGGGCCGACGTGGCGCTTCCAGCCGCCGAGGCCGACGACGGGACGGTCGGGGAAGACGGCGTCGTCGAGGATGCAGGAGATGCCGTTGGCGAGGAAGTTGCGGGCGGCGAAGCCGCAGGTGCGGCGGGCGAGGCGGTACTGCGCCTCGGAGTGTTCGTTCCAGCCCGACTGGGGGTCGGCGAAGCCGGAGCAGACCCATTCGCGGACGTCGTCGAGGCTGATGTGCGCGGTGGGCACGCGCCGGCGCTGGGCCCAGTGGCGCGCCACGGTCGTCTTGCCGGCGCCGGCCGGGCCGATCAGCAGGACGGCGAGGGTGGCGGAGCCGGTGCCGGGCTCGGCGGGCACCCCGGAGGGCAGGGCGACCGGGGGCAGCTGGACGTGCGCGAAGGTGTCCCGGGGCGGGCCGGCGGGGGCGGAGGCCGGGTGGGGCGCGCCGGAGCGCGGCGAGCCGGCCTGCGGCGGGGCGGGGTGCTGGGGCGCGGAGCGGGCGGGGCCGGGAGGCTGGACGCCGGGGTGCGGCGGCATCCCGCCGCCCCATCCTTGCGCGGGCGGTCCCGGAGGTGGTCCTTGCGGCGCGGGGTGCGGGGGCGCCTGGCGCCCGCCCTGAAGCGCTCCCTGGTGTCCGCCCTGGGCCCCCGCCCACCCCGACTGCTCGTGCGGTGGCAACGGAGCCCCCACTGCGTGCTGCATCCGGTGCCACTCCGTCTCGTACGGCCGATACTTCCGGGAACGTTACCGCCCCCGGCCCCCGCAGGGGGAACGGCCGGGGGCGGTCGTGGGTGCCCGGTCAGCCGGTCGATTCCTCGGCGAGTGCCCGCAGCGCGAGCAGGTAGGAGCCGATGCCGAACCCGGCGATGGTGCCGCTCGCCACCGCGGCGACGACCGAGGTGTGCCGGAATTCCTCCCTGGTGTACGGGTTCGAGATGTGCACCTCGATGAGCGGGGCGGTCCGCTGGGCGGCCGCGTCGCGCATTCCGTACGAGTAGTGCGTGAACGCACCGGGGTTGAGAACGACCGGAATCGAACCGTCGGCCGCCTCGTGCAGCCAGCGGATCATCTCGCCCTCGTCGTTGGTCTCCCGGACCTCGACGGCGAAGCCCAGCTCGACGCCGAGGGCCCGGCAGGAGTCCGTGAGGCCCTTGTACGACGTGGCGCCGTAGATGTCGGGTTCGCGGGAGCCGAGCCGGCCGAGGTTGGGGCCGTTGAGCACCAGGACGGGACGGAGCTCGCTCACGCGGACACCTCGCCGTAGGCCGCGACGAGCACCGCCGGGTCGGGGCCCTCCAGGACGGTCGGCTTGCCGAGCCCGTCGAGAACGATGAAGCGCAGCAGGTCGCCGCGGGACTTCTTGTCGACCTTCATGGTGTCGAGCAGCTTGGGCCACTGGTCGCCGCGGTAGGTCAGCGGGAGTCCGACGGACTCCAGGACCGCGCGGTGCCGGTCGGCGGTGGCGTCGTCGAGCCGTCCGGCGAGCCGGCCCAGTTCGGCGGCGAAGACCATGCCGACGGAGACGGCGGCGCCGTGCCGCCACTTGTAGCGCTCGTTCTTCTCGATCGCGTGGGCGAGCGTGTGGCCGTAGTTGAGGATCTCGCGCCGACCGGACTCCTTGAGGTCACCGGAGACGACCTCCGCCTTGACCCGGATCGACCGGACGATCAGCTCGGCGGTGTGCGGTCCGGCGGGCGTACGGGCCGCCTGCGGGTCCGCCTCGATCAGGTCGAGGATCACCGGGTCGGCGATGAACCCGGCCTTGATGATCTCCGCCAGGCCGCTGACGTAGTCGTTGACCGGCAGCGAGTCCAGCGCGGCCAGGTCGCAGAGGACGCCGGCGGGCGGGTGGAAGGCGCCGACCAGGTTCTTGCCCTCGGCGGTGTTGATGCCGGTCTTGCCGCCGACGGCCGCGTCGACCATGCCGAGGACGGTGGTCGGTACGGCGATCCAGCGCACGCCCCGCAGCCAGCTCGCGGCGACGAACCCGGCCAGGTCCGTGGTGGCGCCGCCGCCGACGCCGACGATGACGTCGGTGCGGGTGAAGCCGGTCTGGCCGAGCGCCTTCCAGCAGTAGGCCGCGACCTCGACGGTCTTGGCCTCCTCGGCGTTCGGCACCTGGATGGCGACGGCCTCGAAGCCCTGGGCGGCGAGGTCGGCGCGCAGCGCCTCGCCCGTCTCGGCGAGGGCCTCGGGGTGGATCACGGCGACGCGCTTGGCCTTGTCACCGATGAGGGCGGGAAGCTCGGCGAGCAGCTGCCGCCCGACCAGCACCTCGTACGGATCCGTGCCCGCCGAGCCGCCGACATGGATACGGGTCACTTCCTGGTCCGTCATACGTCCTTCTTCAGCTCCAGTGCGTCGAGGACCGCGCTCGCGACCTCTTCGGGGGTGCGGTCGTCGGTGGCGACGACGACCCGTGCGACTTCGGTGTAGAGGTGGCGGCGGGCCTCCATCAGCTCGCGCCACTGGCGGCGCGGGTTGACGGCGAGCAGCGGCCGCGCGGTGTTGAGGCCGACGCGGCGGACCGCTTCCTCGACGTCCATCGAGAGATAGGCGACCGGGAGCCCGGTGAGGAGGGCACGGGTGCCGGCGTCGAGGACGGCGCCGCCGCCGAGCGCGAGGACGCCCTCGTGCTCGGCGACCGCGGTCCGTACGGCTTCCCGTTCCAGGGCGCGGAAGTGGTCCTCGCCGTCCTCGATGAAGATGTCCGCGATCGCGCGGCCCTGGGCGGCGACGACGTCGGCGTCGGTGTCGCGGTAGGGCGCGTCCAGGAGTTCGGCGAGGAGCGCGCCCACGGTGGACTTGCCGGAGCCCATCGGTCCGACCAGGACGACCAGCGGTGCGGTCACCGGATCTGGAGGTTGTCGAGGTAGGAGCGGACGTTGCGGCGGGTCTCGGGGACGCTGTCGCCGCCGAACTTCTCGACCACGGCGTCGGCCAGGACGAGCGCGACCATCGCCTCGGCCACGATCCCGGCGGCCGGGACCGCACACACGTCGGAACGCTGGTGGTGTGCCTGGGTCGCCTCGCCGGTGACGACGTCGACGGTCGCCAGAGCGCGCGGGACGGTGGCGATCGGCTTCATCGCCGCCCGCACCCGCAGCAGCTCACCGGTGGTCAGACCACCCTCCGTACCGCCCGAGCGGCCCGACGTGCGCCGCAGACCCTCGTCGGTCCTCACGATCTCGTCGTGCGCCTGCGAACCGGGCACCCGAGCCAGCTCGAAGCCGTCCCCGACCTCCACACCCTTGATCGCCTGGATACCCATCAGCGCCGCCGCCAGCCGGGCATCCAGCCGCCGGTCCCAGTGCACATGCGAACCCAGACCCACGGGCACCCCATACGCCAGGACCTCCACCACCCCGCCGAGGGTGTCACCGTCCTTGTGCGCCTGATCGATCTCCGCGACCATCGCCTTCGACGCATCCGCGTCCAGACACCGCACCGGATCCGCGTCCAGCCGCCCGACGTCTCCCGGCTTGGGGTAGACGCCGTACGGGGCCTTCGCCGCCGCCAGTTCGACCACGTGCGACACGATCTCGATCCCGGCGGCCTCCTTCAGGAAGGAACGGGCCACCGCACCGAGCGCCACACGCGCCGCCGTCTCCCGGGCGCTGGCGCGCTCCAGGATCGGCCGGGCCTCCTCGAAGCCGTACTTCTGCATACCGGCCAGGTCCGCGTGACCGGGACGCGGCCGGGTCAGCGGCGCGTTACGGCCCGTCTCCTTGAGCTCCGCCGGGTCGACCGGATCGGCCGACATGACCTTCTCCCACTTCGGCCATTCGGTGTTGCCGACCATCACCGCGACCGGAGAGCCGAGGGAGAGCCCGTGACGCACACCGCCGAGGAAGGTGATCTCGTCCCGCTCGAACTTCATCCGCGCACCACGCCCATAGCCGAGACGCCGCCGCGCAAGGTGGTCCGCCACCAGCTCCGTGGTGATAGGGACGCCGGCGGGAAGACCCTCCAACGTCGCGACCAGCGCGGGTCCGTGGGACTCCCCAGCGGTCAGCCAACGCAACCTGCTCAACGATGCTCCTCATGCTCGCGCCTGGCACTGCGACGGCGCGACCGGGTGCGCGGCCTGGCCCGCCGTACCCGATCCTTTCACGTCCGCGCGGCTCCCCAGGCCTCAGGTCCAGCTATCGGACGCTCGTCTCACCCCTGGAGACGCCTTTCGGTCGGGCGATGCCGGCCGGACACGACCTAGCGTGCGGCCAGGGCCCGCTCGCCCGCCGCCCGCATCGCGGTCAGCGGCGCCGAGGGGACGCCCGTCATCTGCTCGACCTGGAGCACGGCCTGGTGGACGAGGAGGTCGAGACCGCCGACCACCTTGCCGCCGCGCTCCGACCAGGAGGCGGCGAGCGCGGTGGGCCACGGGTCGTAGAGGACGTCGAAGAGCGTGCCGACCGTGGTGGGGACGGCCCCGGCCAGGGCGTCGGTGGTGCCGGCCGGTGTGGTCGCGACGACGAGCGGCGCGGAGAACGCCTGGTCGGCGTCGTCCCAGGCGGCGATGCGGACGTCGACGCCGAGCCGCTCGCCCCAGCCGCGCATCTCCCGGGCGCGCGCCTCGCTGCGGACGTACGCCGTGACGGGGCCGCCGCAGATCCGGGCGAGGGCGGCCAGGGCCGAGGAGGCGGTGGCGCCCGCGCCGAGGATCGCGGCGGACTCCACCTTCTCGACGCCCCGCTCCCGCAGGGCCGCGATCATGCCGGGGATATCCGTGTTGTCGCCGAGGCGGCGGCCGTCCTCGGTGAGGACGACCGTGTTCACGGCCTCGACCGAGGCCGCCGTGTCGCTGATCCCGTCGAGCAGCGGGATGATCGCCCGTTTCAGCGGCATGGTCAGCGACAGACCCGCCCAGGAGCCGTCCAGGCCGGCGACGAAGCCGGGGAGCCCGGCCTCGTCCACCTCGAAGCGGTCGTACGACCAGTCGTCGAGCCCCAGCGCGGTGTACGCCGCCCGGTGCAGCACCGGGGAGAGCGAGTGGGCGATGGGCGAGCCGAGGACGGCCGCCCGCCGCGTTGCGGACATCATTCGCTCCCGGAGGCGTTGAACTTCTCGACGAGCTTGTCGTGCTCGGCGAGGGTCTTGGCGAACTCGGTCTTGCTCATGCCGTCGGTGGCGACGAAGTACATCCAGCCGTCCTTCGTCGGATTGAGGGCGGCCACCAGCGCCTCGGCTCCCGGGTTGCTGATGGGTCCGGGTGTCAGACCCTTCTGCTTGTACGTGTTGTACGGGTCCGGGTTGCTGTTGATCTCGTCGCGGCCGATCTTGATCTTGCTCTGGCCCATGAGGTAGTTGTACGACGAGTCGAACTGCAGGAGCTGGTTGGTCTCGGTGTTCTCGGGGCTCAGCCGGTTGTAGATGACCTCGGCCATCTTGGTGAAGTCGTCGTGCGTCTTGCCCTCGACCTGGACGAGGCTCGCGACCGTGACGAGCTCCCACGGCCCCTTGAGCCCGAGCGCCCGGGACTTGGTCTCCAGGTCGAGCTTGCCGTACTCCTGGCCGGCGCGGGCCACCATCTTGCGCAGGACGTCCTCGGGCTTGTTGCCCTTGGCGACGGGGTAGCTCGCGGGGAAGAGGAAGCCTTCCAGCGGGTCCTTGACGTCCTGGTGGTTCTTGGCCCAGTCCGGCAGGCCGAGGTCGTCCGCCTTCGCCCGGGCGATCTCCTTGGTGGTGCCCGCCGCGAGGTCGAGGCGCTTGTCGATCTGGTCGTAGACCCAGGTGTTCCGCTGCCCCTCGGGGATGACGAAGTTGGCCTGGCTCGCCGGGCTGAGCAGGAGGGCCACGGCGCTCTCCGCCGACATCTCCTTCTTGAGGGTGTAGACGCCGGCCTGGATGCTCAGACCCTTGGGGTTCTTCTGCTGCGCCGAGACGAAGGCGTCGACGCTCTTGACGACCCCGGCCTTCTTGAGGAGGTTGCCGATGTCGTAGCCGCCGGAGCCCGCGGGGATCTCGACCTGGACGGAGCCGCTGCCCTCGCCCGCGTAGTCGGGTGCCGCGCCGAACTGGCCCTGCCAGAACTGGTAGCCGAAGTAGCCGACGCCGCCGACACCGCCCGCGAGGACCAGGGCGACGACGAGGCAGGCCACGCCGTTCTTGCCCTTGCGGCCCTTGTCGCTCTTGCCGCCCTTGCCGCGCCGGTCACGGCCGCCCCGGGAGGAACGGCCGCCGGCCGGCTCCTTCTCGTCGTCCGGGTCGTCGTCGCCGGTGAAGAAGGGGTGCTTCTCCTCCTCCTCCTGGGCCTCCGCCTCCCAGTCGGTCACCGGCTCCGGCGGCGCCTGCCGCCGGCCCGGGGGCTGCGGCGGCGGGTACGCCTCGGGGGTGCCGTAGAGGTCGGGGTCCTGGCCGCCGTACGGATCGGCCGGGGTGGCGCCGTATGGCATGGCCGCCTGGCCCGTCTCCCAGTTGGTGTCGTACTGCTGTGCGGGGTACCCGGGCGTGTCGTACCCCTGCGCCTGGCCGCCGTAGGTCTGATCGGCATACCGCTGATCGTCGTACTGCTGGGGCGCCTGCGGCTGCTGGGGGTGCTGCGGCTGCTCGGGGTGGTACGCCTGCTGCTGGTACCGGGGGTCGTAGCCCTGGTCGGCGTGCCCGCCGTGACCGGCCTGGCCACCGCCCTGCACACCGTGCCCCTGTCCGTACAGGTCCTGGTGGCCGTACTGCGCCTGCTGCGGGTACTGCTGCTGGCCTTCCCACCCCTGGTCCCCGTACAGGGGATCCGTGGGGTGCCACGGTTCGGAGCCGGGGCTCCGGCCATACTCAGTCATCGATCCCCAAAACAGCCGCGAGGCGCCCGGACGGTCCGCCCCTCGTAGTGCGGCAGCTGTTCGAACACCGCCGCATCGCGCGGAACGTTACCGTATCGCGATCAGATGACCACTTCGACGCCCTCGCCGGGCGGATTACCTGATACCCGTTCGGACTCAAGAGCGTTCTGGAGGATGATCACAGCGGCGGCCTGATCGATGACGGAACGCCCCTTCTTGGCGTTCACTCCGGAGGCCCGCAGCCCCTGGGTCGCGCTCACGGTCGTCATCCGCTCGTCCACGAGCCGGACCGGCACCGGCGCGATCCCGCGGGCCAGCTCCTGCGCGAACCGACGGACCTTGGCCGCGGCCGGCCCCTCGCCCCCGGAGAGGGAGCGGGGCAGGCCGACCACGATCTCGAGGGGTTCGTACTCCTCGACGAGCAGGCGCAGCCGCCGGTGGGCGGCCGGGACATCGCGTCCCGGCACGGTCTCCACCGGCGTGGCGAGGACCCCGTCGGGGTCGCACGAGGCGACCCCGATCCGGGCGTCCCCGACATCGATCGCGAGACGACGGCCGCGTCGCATCAGGCGTTGTCCCCGACCATGCGCTCGACGGCGTCGATGGCGTCGCCGATGGCGGCGGGGTTCTGTCCGCCGCCCTGGGCGACGTCCGGCTTGCCGCCGCCGCCGCCACCGAGGGTCTTGGCGGCCGTACGGACCAGCTCGCCGGCCTTGAGACCGCGCTCGCGGGCGGCCTCGTTGGTGGCGATGACCGTCAGCGGACGTCCGTTGGCCGTGGTGAACAGGGCCACGACGGCCGGGCGGTCGCCGGGGATGCGGCCGCGGACGTCGAGGACCAGCCGGCGCAGGTCGTCGGCGGAGGTGCCGTCGGGGACCTGGCCGGTGACCAGGGCGACACCCCGGACGTCCTTGGCGCCGGAGACCAGACCCGCGGCGGCCTGCAGGACCTTCTCCGCGCGGAACTTCTCGATCTCCTTCTCGGCGTCCTTCAGCTTGCCGAGCATGGCGGAGATCTTCTCCGGCAGCTCCTCGGAGCGGCCCTTGACCAGCTCCTGGAGCTGGGCGACGACCGTGTGCTCCTTGGCCAGGAAGTTGTACGCGTCGACGCCGACGAGGGCCTCGACACGGCGCACGCCACTGCCGATCGACGACTCGCCGAGCAGCTTCACCAGGCCCAGCTGGGCGGTGTTGTGGACGTGCGTACCGCCGCACAGCTCCTTGGAGAAGTCGCCGATCGTCACCACGCGGACCCGCTCGCCGTACTTCTCGCCGAACTCGGCGATGGCGCCCTGCCGCTTGGCCTCGTCGATGGACATGACCTCGGCGTGGACGTCGAGTTCCCGGGCGAGGACCTCGTTGATCTTCTGCTCGACGTCGGTCAGCACGGTGCCGGGGACGGCGTTCGGGGAGCCGAAGTCGAAGCGGAAGCGGCCCGGCGAGTTCTCCGAACCGGCCTGGGCGGCCGTCGGGCCGAGGGCGTCGCGGAGCGCCTGGTGCGTGAGGTGGGTGGCGCTGTGGGCGCGGGCGATGGCCCGGCGGCGGCGGATGTCGATCGTGGCGTAGGCCGTGGAGCCGACCGTCACCTCGCCGACCTGCACCGAGCCCTTGTGCACGGAGACGCCCGGGACCGGCTGCTGGACGTCGCGGATCTCGACGACGGCGCCGCTGTGCAGCCGGATCCGGCCCTGGTCGGCGAGCTGGCCGCCGCCCTCGGCGTAGAACGGGGTGCGGTCGAGGACGATCTCGACCTCGTCGCCCTCGGTCGCGGCGGGCGACGGCACGCCGTTGACCAGCAGACCGACGACGGTGGTCTCGCCCTCGGTGTTGGTGTAGCCGGTGAACTCGGTGGCGCCGTTGCTGTCGGCGATCTCGCGGTAGGCGGTGACGTCGGCGTGGCCGGTCTTCTTGGCCTTGGCGTCGGCCTTGGCGCGCTCCCGCTGCTCCTGCATCAGGCGGCGGAAGCCGGTCTCGTCCACGGAGAGGCCCTGCTCGGCGGCCATCTCCAGGGTGAGGTCGATCGGGAAGCCCCAGGTGTCGTGGAGCAGGAACGCCTTGTCGCCGGCGAGGACGGTGCCGCCGGCGGCCTTGGTCTCCGTCACGGCGGTGTCAAGGATGTTGGTGCCGCCCTTGAGGGCCTTGAGGAACGCGGCCTCCTCGGCAAGGGCGACGGTCTCGATGCGCTTGCGGTCGGTGACCAGCTCCGGGTACTGCTCGCCCATCGTGTCGATCACGACGTCGACGAGCTCCTGGACGACCGGTCCGGTGGCGCCCAGCAGGCGCATGTTGCGGACGGCGCGGCGCATGATGCGGCGCAGGACGTAGCCGCGGCCCTCGTTGCCGGGGGTGACACCGTCACCGATGAGCATCACGGAGGTCCGCATGTGGTCGGCCACCACGCGCAGCGAGACGTCGCTGTCGTGGGCCTTGCCGTAGGCGACACCGGTGAGTTCGGTGGCCTTGTCGATGACGACCTTGAGGGTGTCGGTCTCGTACATGTTCTGCACGCCCTGGAGGATCATCGCCAGGCGCTCGAGACCGAGGCCGGTGTCGATGTTCTTCGAGGGGAGGTCGCCGAGGATCTCGAAGTCCTCCTTGGAGGTGCCCTCGCCGCGCTCGTACTGCATGAAGACCAGGTTCCAGATCTCCACGTACCGCTCGTCGTTGACGGCCGGGCCGCCCTCGGCGCCGAACTCGGGGCCGCGGTCGTAGTTGATCTCCGAGCACGGGCCGCAGGGGCCGGGAACGCCCATCGACCAGTAGTTGTCCTTCTTGCCGAGGCGCTGGATGCGCTCGGCCGGGACGCCGACGACGTCGCGCCAGATCTGCTCGGCCTCGTCGTCCTCCTGGTAGACGGTGATCCAGAGCTTCTCCGGCTCCAGCCCGTAGCCGCCGTGCTCCACCCCGCTGGTCAGCAGCTCCCAGGCGAGCTTGATGGCGCCTTCCTTGAAGTAGTCGCCGAAGGAGAAGTTGCCGCACATCTGGAAGAACGTGCCGTGGCGGGTGGTCTTGCCGACCTCTTCGATGTCCGGCGTGCGCACGCACTTCTGCACGCTGGAGGCGCGCGGGAACGGCGGCTTGACCTCGCCCAGGAAGTAGGGCTTGAAGGGCACCATGCCGGCGGGGACGAGCAGCAGAGTCGGGTCGTCCGCGATGAGCGACGCCGAAGGGACGACGGTGTGACCGCGCTCCTCGAAGAAGCTCAGCCAGCGGCGGCGGATTTCAGCCGACTCCATCAGTGGTCCTCATTCCGGTTGTACGGGATCGTGGGGTGCGCGTGCGTGTGCTTGGTCGGGTGCGCCGTCGGCGCGGTCGGGTCGAGCGCCGCCCTGCGGCGCGGCCCGGGGAGTTCGCGGTCGTGGTCCACCGGCGCCTCGATGCCGAGCGCCTCGCCCAGTTCGGCTTCCCGCTGGACCATGCCGGCCCTGACGTCGAGGGCGAAGTCCTTGAGCTTGTGGCCGGTCTCGATCGCCTTGTTCGCGGCCTGCGCGGCGAGGCTCTCGGGGGTCAGCTGCTTGAGCTTCCGGTTGACCTTGGTGGTGGCCCAGACGCCGGCTGCGGCGCCGGCGGTGAACCAGAACGTACGGCGGAACATCTCGGGTCAGCCCTTCTGCTTCCGGCGCCTGGCGGACGGGACGGCGCGGCCGATGATCACGGTGCGGCGGGAGCGCGGCTCGGGTGCCGGGGGCGCGTCCTCGCGGCCGCGGCCGAGGGCCTTGCGGACGCCGTAGCCGAAGGCCGCGACCTTGACGAGCGGGCCGCCGAAGGTGGAGGCGACGGTGGAGGAGAGCGCCGAGGCGTTGGAGGTGACCTCCTGGACGTCCGAGGCGATCGCGTCGACCCGGTCGAGCTGGGTCTGCGCGGACCGGACGGTCGCCGAGGCGTCGGCGAGCAACGGCACGGCCTGCTCGGTCACGTCCGCCACGAGCTTGGTGGTCGCCTTGAGCGTCTGCGCCAGTCTCACCAGCACCACGGCGAGGAAGGAGACGAGGATCGCCCAGAACACGGCCACCAGGATCCCGGCAACCTCTCCACCGGTCACTCCGCACCGCTCCCTGCTGTCGTCGGGGCCTTGTATGTCGTCGGGGCCTTGCGAAAAGTCGTTCTCCGACCCTATCGCGCCCGCGGTCTTTCCCCGTACCGGATTCGGCGCCGCGGGGCGCGTACCCGCCCGATCCGATTGTACGGAGTGCTGCCGGGTGAGTACGCTCCGTGTCCCATGCGAAGGAGCAATCTCCCGGCGGAGTTGAACCGGTTCGTCGGACGGGCCGGCGAGCGGGACGAACTGGCCCGGCTCCTGGCGGAGTTCCGACTGGTCACGGTCGTCGGGGTGGGGGGTGTCGGCAAGACCCGGCTGGCGCTGCGGGCCGCGTCGGCCGAGCAGAAACGCTACGCCGACGGGGCGTGGCTCGTCGAGCTGGCGGCGCTGCGCGACCCGGAGCTGGTGGACCACGCCGTCGTGGAGGCGCTGGGCCTGACCGATCACACCGTGCGGGCCCCGCGGGAGGTGCTGGTCGAGCACCTGGCGGAGCGCCGGCTGCTGCTCGTCCTGGACGGCTTCGAGCACCTCGTCGAGGAATGCGCGCTGCTGGTACGGGAGTTGCTGCTGTGCTCCCCCGGCCTGACCGTCCTCGCGGCGGGCCGGCGTCCGCTGCGGGTGGAGGGCGAGGCCGTCCTGAGCCTGGCGCCGATGGGTGTCGCGGACGCGGTGGCCCTCTTCGGGGAGCGGGCGGCGGCCGGTGGCGGGGGGCCGGCCCCGGGGGCGCCCCGCGACCGGGGCGCCGTCCGGGAGGTGTGCCGGCGGCTCGACGGGATCCCGCTGGCGCTGGAGCTGGCGGCGGCCAGGATGCCGCTGCTCACGGTGGAGCAAGTGCTGCACCGGCTGGACGACCGGTTCCGGCTGCTGTCGGTGGGCGCGCGCGGCGCGCTGCCGCGTCATCAGACGCTGCGTACGGCGATCGGCTGGAGCCACGAGCTGTGCACGCCCGAGGAGCGGCTGCTGTGGGCGCGGCTGTCGGTCTTCGCCGGGCCGTTCGACCTGGAGGCGGTGGAGTACGTCTGCGGCGGGCCCGAGCTGGCGCCGGAGCGGGTCCTCGACGTGTTGGGCGGTCTGCTGGCCCAGTCCCTCCTGACCCGCGAGGACGGCCCGGCGGGCCCGCGCTACCGCATGCTGGACACGGTCGCCGCGTACGGCGCGGAGTGGCTGGGGGCGCTGGGCGACACCGAGCGGATGCGCCGGCGGCACCGGGACTGGTACATGGGGCTCGCCACCTGGTGCGAGCTGGAGTGGTTCAGTCCGCGCCAGGCCGAGGTGGCGGCGAGCACGGAGGCGTCGCTGCCCAATCTGCGGGCGGCCCTCGAGCTGTGTCTGGAGCTGCCGGGCGAGGCGCATCTGGCGCGGCACCTGGCGGGGACGCTCTGGTTCTACTGGGTGGGGTGCGGGCGCCTGTCGGAGGGGCGGCACTGGCTGGACCGGGCGCTGGCGCTGGATCCGGAGCACTCCGAGCCGCCGGGTGCCCGGCTGAAGGCGCTGTGGGTGCTCGGCTATGTGGCGATCCTGCAGGGGGACGCCACGGCGGCGGTGGCGGCGCTGCACGAGTGCGGCGAGCGGGCCCGGCGTACGGGCGACGCGCTGGCGGAGGCGTACGCGACGCACCGGATGGGCTGTCTGGCGCTGCTCACGGACGACATGGTCCGGGCGGAGGAGCTGATCGGCCGGGCCCTGCGGGCGTACCGGCGGCTCGGCCAGCTGAACAGCAGCGTGCTGATGGCGCAGGTCGAGCTGGCGATGGCGCGGATCTTCCAGGGCGATCTGGAGGGGGCGGTCGCGCTCTGCGTGGAGGTCCGGGAGATCTGCGAGGAGCGCGGGGAGCGCTGGACGCGGGCGTACGCCCTCTATGTGCTGGCGTACGCGGCCTGGACGCGGGGCGCCCACGGGGAGGCGCGGGCCCTGCTCGCCGAGTGCATCACCATCGACCACGCGTTCCACGATCTGGTGGGGCTGGTCCTGGCGATCGAGCTGCTGGCGCTGGTGACGGCGAGCGAGGGCGATCCGGAGGAGGCGGCGGTGCTGCAGGGGGCGACCCTGCCCGTGTGGGACGCGGTGGGGCTGCGGACCTTCGGTTCGGGGGCGTTCGGCACGCCGCGCGCGCTGTGCGAGCGGCAGGCCGGCGAGCTGCTGGGCGCGGAGCGGTACGGGGCGTCGGTACGGGAGGGCCGGGGGCTCTCGCTGGAGGCGGCGGTGGCCCGGGCGCTCGCGGAGCGCCGGGATCCGGCGGCCGGTCCCGCGAGGACGGGGAAGGCTCCCCGGGCGCAGCGCCGGTGTCTGCCGGGAATGCGGAAGCCCGCCGGCTCCCCCACCCGGAAGGGCGGGGAGACGGCGGGCTGAGAACCGCGGGGTGCGCGGTACTACGGCCGCTGGATCAGCGGGCGTAGTACTCGACGACCAGCTGCTCGTCGCAGATGACCGGGATTTCCTTGCGGTTCGGGTCGCGGTCGAGGCGGAAGGCCAGGGCCTTCAGGTTGACCTGCAGGTAACGCGGGGTCTCACCGTCGGCGGCGAAGCCACCCTCGCGGGCCACCTGGAACAGGGGCTTCTCGCGGGAGCGCTCGCGGACCATCACGACGTCGTCGGGACGGACACGGAACGACGGCTTGTCGACCTTGGTGCCGTTGACCTGGATGTGACCGTGCACGACCATCTGGCGGGCCTGGTAGATGGTGCGGGCGATGCCCGAACGCAGGACCAGGGCGTCGAGGCGACGCTCGAGCTCGACGACCAGCGCCTCGCCCGTCTTGCCCTCGGCCTTCTTGGCGCGGTCGTAGGCGCGCGCCATCTGGCGCTCGCTGATGTCGTACTGGGCGCGCAGACGCTGCTTCTCGAGCAGACGGACCTTGTAGTCCGAGTTCTGCTTGCGGCCACGGCCGTGCTCGCCCGGCGGGTAGGGGCGGGCCTCGAAGTACTTGACGGCCTTCGGCGTCAGCGCGATACCGAGCGCACGCGACTTCTTGACCTTGGGACGGGACTGGTTCGGCATGAACCAACCTCTCTATCTGTACGAATACGGCTTCACCAGGGTTAGAGGAGGTCGCATCCGCAGCCGGGGAAACCCGTCCGGTCCCTGAGGACCTGTCGGGCAGCCGCTCCCTGGTCTGGGCACGTACGTGCAGCACGCGAACGGCCCATCGCCTTGTCCCGGGGCTCCGGGGAGGTGATGGGTTGCCCGCGACACCTTCGAAGGTGCGCGACGCTCCTGGAGATCCCGCCGGGGCGGGGCTCCGGCTGCATGTCCCGTTCTGGTGGCGCCGGCCGAAGCCGGACACGGGACGCAGCACTCCGCACGAGTGTACCGGTTCCGGCGGGGGCCCGTGCACGCGCCCGGGGCCGGAGGCGTGCTGCCGTCAGCCGTCGCCCCGGAGCCGGTCGCGGACCTTCTCCACCACGTCCGCGTACCGCGCCTCGGCGCCGTACCTCGTCGGTTCGTAGTAGCGCTTGCCGTGCACCGCGTCGGGGGCGTACTGCTGGGCCGCGATGCCGCCGGGGACGTCGTGCGGATAGACGTATCCCTGGGCGTGGCCGAGCTTGGCCGCGCCCTTGTAGTGCCCGTCGCGCAGGTGGGCCGGGACCGGGCCGGCCAGGCCGTTGCGCACGTCCGCCTGGGCGGCGGAGATCGCGAGCGTCGCCGCGTTCGACTTGGGGGCCAGGGCGAGGGCGATCGTCGCGTGGGACAGGGTCAGCGCGGCCTCGGGGAAACCGATCATGGCCACGGCCTGGGCGGCCGCCACGGCCGTCGGCAGGGCGGTCGGATCGGCGAGGCCGATGTCCTCGCTGGCCGAGATCATCAGACGCCGGGCGATGAACCGGGGGTCCTCCCCCGCCTCGATCATGCGCGCCAGATAGTGCAGGGCCGCGTCCACGTCCGAGCCCCGGATCGACTTGATCAGCGCGCTCGCGACGTCGTAGTGCTGGTCGCCGTCCCGGTCGTACGTCACCGCCGCGCGGTCGACGGTCTCCTCGACCGTCCGCAGGGTGATCTCCTGCTCGCCCTTGGCGAGGGCCGCGCCCGCGGCCGCCTCCAGCGCGGTCAGCGCCCGGCGCGCGTCCCCTCCGGCGATCCGCAGCAGGTGCGCCTCGGCGTCCTCGGGCAGGGTGACCGCGCCGCCGAGTCCCCGCTCCTCGGTCAGGGCGCGGGCGAGGAGGTCGCGCAGGTCCTCGTCGGTGAGCGGTTCGAGCGTGAGCAGCAGCGACCGGGAGAGCAGCGGGGAGATGATCGAGAAGTACGGGTTCTCCGTCGTCGCGGCGATCAGCGTCACCCAGCGGTTCTCCACCGCGGGGAGCAGCGAGTCCTGCTGGGCCTTGGAGAAGCGGTGGATCTCGTCGAGGAAGAGGACGGTCTCCTTGCCGTAGCCGCCGGCGGCGCGGCGGGCCCCCTCGATGACCGCCCGGACCTCCTTGACGCCCGCGGTGATCGCGGACAGCTCCACGAAGCGCTTGTTGGTCGCCTTGGAGACGACGTACGCGAGGGTGGTCTTGCCGATGCCGGGCGGGCCCCAGAGGATGACCGACGAGGCACCGGCGGGCCCTCCGTCGCCCTCGCCCACCAGGCGGCGCAGCGGGGCCCCCGGCTTGAGCAGGTGGCGCTGGCCGAGGACCTCGTCGAGGACGCGCGGGCGCATCCGGACGGCCAGGGGGCTGCTGGACGGGTCCTTCTCCTGGCGTTCTTCGGCTGCTGCGGTAAAGAGGTCGGGCTCCACGTCATGAAGCCTAGGTCACGCCACTGACAACGCCGTCGGGGCGGCCCGCGGCGGGGTGGGAACCGCCCGTCGGCGCCTCCCGCGGCGGGGCGGTCAGCTGGTCCAGAAGTCCCACCAGCGCGTCAGGATCAGCATGCCGATGATCCCGATGTGCAGGACGGGCAGCACCCAGGTGAACTCGGCGAAGAAGGTCCGCAGGCCGCCGGGGGCGGGGATGACGCCCTGGCGGACGTTGTGCGAGGTCACGTACCAGAACATGACGATGGTGGCGACCCAGGCGAGGCAGCACCACAGGCACAGGGAGTTGATCTCGTACAGCGACTGGTACATCAGCCAGGTGCAGAACCCGACGCCGAAGAGGGTGCCGGCGTTCAGGCCGAGCCAGTACCAGCGGCGGTAGCGGGCGCCCGCGAGGAGGGCGAGGCCGATCGCGACGACCATGGCGTAGGTGACGAGGCCCAGCATGGGGTTGGGGAAGCCGAAGACCGACGCCTGGTCGCTCTTCATGATGTTGCCGCAGGAGACGATCGGGTTGAGGCTGCAGCCCGGCGTGAAGTTCGGGTCCTCCAGCAGCTTGAACTTGTCGATCGTGATGACCCAGGCGGCGAGCACCCCGGCCGCGCCGGTGATCACCAGCATCCAGGCGAAGGCCCGGCTCGCGCCGATCGTGCCGCCGTCGCGCTCCACCTTGGCTGTCGTCATATCGCCGTTTCCGTCGTTTCGCTGGGCTGGGGCAAGGTCATTCTGCCGCACGCGGACCCGTACTCGCCGTTCGGTGGACATAAGTGCGAGCAGGCCGTACGGGAGAGGGGCCTCGGCCGCTCCCCCGCGGTCCGGGCCCCTCTCCGTGTGCGTCCGCCGCCGGGTCAGGCCGACTTGGCGCGGAGCTCCTCGACCACCCTGTCCAGGGCGATGGGCTCCTGCTCGCCGGTCTCCATGTCCTTGAGCTGGACGAGGCCCTCGGCGAGGTCCCGCTCGCCGGCGACGAGGGCGTAGCGGGCGCCGGACCGGTGGGCGTTCTTCATGTGGCTCTTCAGGCTCTTCGCGCCGTAGCCGAAGTCCGTCGCCACGCCCGCCTTGCGCAGCTCGGTGACGAGGCCGAACAGCACGCGGCGCGCCTCCTCGCCGAGCGGGACGGCGAAGACGCTGGTGGCCGGCGGGATGTCCAGCTCGATGCCCTCGGCCTCCAGGGCGAGGACCGTGCGGTCCACGCCGAGGGCCCAGCCGACGGAGGGGAGCGCGGGGCCGCCGATCATCTCGGAGAGGCCGTCGTAGCGTCCGCCGCCACCGACCGCGGACTGCGAGCCGAGGCCGTCGTGGACGAACTCGAAGGTGGTCCGGGTGTAGTAATCGAGGCCGCGGACCAGCTTCTCGTCGTCCTCGAAGGCCACGCCGGCCGCCGTGAGCAGCGCGCGCACCTCGGAGTGGTAGGCCTTGCAGGCGTCGCAGAGGTGGTCGGCGAGCGAGGGCGCCCCGACGAGCTGCTTCTGGACCTCCGCCCGCTTGTCGTCGAGGACGCGCAGCGGGTTGATCTCGATGCGGCGGCGGGTCTCCTCGTCGAGGTCGAGGCCGCGCAGGAAGCCCTGGAGCACCTCGCGGTAGACGGGGCGGCACTCCTTGTCGCCCAGGGAGTTCAGCAGGATGCGGAAGTCCCGCAGGCCGAGCGAGCGGTACGCCTGGTCGGCCAGGATGATCAGCTCGGCGTCGAGTGCCGGGTCCTCGGCTCCGATGGCCTCGGCGCCGACCTGCGAGAAGTGGCGGTAGCGGCCCTTCTGCGGGCGCTCGTAGCGGTAGTACGAGCCGGAGTACCAGAGCTTGACGGGCAGGTTGCCCTGCTTGTGGAGGCTGGCCTCCAGGGCCGCGCGCAGTACGGAGGCGGTGCCCTCGGGGCGGAGCGCCAGCTCGGAGCCGCCCTTGGTGGTGAGGGTGTACATCTCCTTGGTGACGATGTCGGTCGACTCGCCGACACCGCGCGCGAAGAGGTTGACGTCCTCGAAGCCGGGCGTCTCGACGTAGCCGTAGCCGGACCGGCGCAGGGGGCCGGAGATGGCGTCGCGGACCGCCAGGTAGGTGGCGGAGTACGGCGGGATCAGGTCGAAGGTGCCCTTGGGGGCCTTGAAGGTGCTCACGTAGATCTCGTCACATTCCTCGTCGGGGAGCCTTCGTGCTCCCGAGGCCGGCGGCCACGTCCCGTAGGTACGGGTTGGTGGCGCGCTCCTGGCCGATGGTCGTCTGGGGACCGTGTCCCGACAGCACCACGGTCGAGTTGTCGAGGGGCAGGCACACGCGGGCCAACGATTCGAGCATCTCGTCCATGTCACCGCCGGGCAGGTCGGTGCGTCCGATGGAGCCGGCGAAGAGCAGATCGCCCGAGAAGAACACGGAGGGGATCTCCGTGGTCTGCGGCATCTGGAAGGTCACCGACCCCTTGGTATGACCGGGCGCGTGGGCGACGGAGAACCGCATGCCGGCGAGGTCCAGCGCCGCGCCGTCGCTCAGCTCGTGCACGTCGTCCGGCTCGCCCACGGTCAGCTCGCCCATGAGGGGCATCCCGATGGAGCGGCCGAGGGCCTTCTCCGGGTCGCTCATCATGTAGCGGTCGGCGGGATGGATCCACGCGGGGACGTCATGGGCGCCGCAGACGGGGACGACGGAGGCGACGTGGTCGATGTGGCCGTGGGTGAGGACCACCGCGACCGGCTTCAGCCGGTGCTTCTTCAGCGTCTCCTCGACTCCCTGGGCGGCCTGGTGGCCCGGGTCGATGATCACGCACTCCTCGCCCGCTGCGGGGGCGACCAGATAGCAATTGGTCCCCCAGGCCCCGGCGGGGAACCCGGCAATCAGCACGATCGTCCTTAATTGTCGTCCGGCACAGGGGTGCGACGGGGCGGAAGCGGCAGATCAGAGCCTACCGGCGCTGCGTATTCCACAGCCAACCCGTATACGGTACGGGCACATCCGGCCAGGACTGGAACAGACGACCTACAAGGAGCAGACCCGGTGGTCAGCAGCGATCAGCGGCGGCGGCAGCTCGCCCGGGAGAAGTACGTGCGCCAGCAGCAGCGGCGCCAGGAGCAGCAGAAGGCGCGGCGCCGCAACACCGTCATCGCGGCCGCCCTCGCCGTGGTGCTGGCCGCCGGCGGTGCGGTGTACGCCTCGGTCGCGCTGACGGACGGGGAGAAGAAGGGCGGGGACAGCGCGGCGCCCGGCGACACCACCCCGACGCCCTCGCAGAGCGAGTCGCAGGCGCCCGAGCCGGCCCTGGCCATCGAGAAGAAGGGCACGTACACGATGGCCCTGAACACGAACCAGGGCAACGTCTCGATCACGATGGACGCGGCGAAGACCCCGCGGACGGTGAACTCCTTCAAGCACCTCGCGGACAAGAAGTACTTCGACGGCTCGAAGTGCCACCGGCTCACCACGGACGGCATCTTCGTCCTGCAGTGCGGCGACCCGAAGGGCGACGGCACCGGCGGCCCGGGCTACAACATCCCGGACGAGAACCTGACCGCGCTGGGCAAGGCGGGCGCGGGCGGCACGGTGACGTTCCCCGCCGGGACCGTCGCCATGGCCAACACCGGCCAGCCGGGCACCGGCGGCAGCCAGTTCTTCCTGGTCTACAAGGACACCAAGCTGCCGCCCACCTACACCCCCTTCGGCACGATGGACGCGGCCGGTCTGAAGGTGGTCGAGGAGGTCGCGAAGGGCGGCGTCGAGGGCGGCGCCAAGGACGGCGCCCCGAAGAAGCCGGTCACCATCGCGAAGGCCACCGTCACCAAGGAGTGACGCGGGAGGGACAGTGGGCGCGAGCCTCGGCGTGACCATCCGATTTCGGTCGCGCGGAGTGCGGACAGCCGGGCGACCGGTCGCCTAGATTGGCGTTGTGCAGGGCGGGCGCTGCCCGCCCCCGGAAACTGTGGACGATGCCCAGGGGGCACAACCCCCTCGTCGGCATCATGTGGAGGAGGCGCTGTGAGCAGCGACCCGTGGGGCCGCGTCGACGAGACGGGCACCGTGTACGTGCGTACTGCCGAGGGCGAGAAGGTCGTCGGATCGTGGCAGGCCGGTACTCCCGAGGAGGCACTGGCCTACTTCGAGCGCAAGTACGAGGGCTTGGTGGTCGAGATCGGCCTCCTCGAGAAGCGGGTGAGGACGACCGACCTCTCCGCCAAGGACGCGACGACCGCGATCGATCACATCCGTCAGCAGGTGGACGAGCATCACGCCGTCGGCGACCTCGCCGCGCTGGGTGCCCGGCTGGACAAGCTGGTGGAGACGGTGGAGTCGCGCCGCGAGGAGCGCAAGGCCCAGAAGGCCAAGCAGACCGACGAGGCGCGCGGCGCCAAGGAGGCTCTGGTCAAGGAGGCCGAGGAGCTGGCGCAGAGCGAGCAGTGGCGCTCCGCCGGTGAGCGGCTGCGGGCCCTCGTCGACACCTGGAAGGGCCTGCCGCGGCTCGACCGGAAGTCCGACGACGAGCTGTGGCACCGCTTCTCGCACGCCCGCTCGGCGTTCTCCAAGCGCCGCAAGGCGCACTTCGCCTCGCTGGACGCGCAGCGCGAGGAGGCCCGCAAGGCCAAGGAGAAGCTGGTCGCGGAGGCCGAGTCGCTCTCGAACTCCAACGACTGGGGCGGCACGGCCGCCCGGTACCGCGAGCTGATGACGGAGTGGAAGGCGGCGGGCCGCGCCCAGCGCGAGCACGAGGACGACCTGTGGAACCGCTTCCGCGGTGCCCAGGACGTCTTCTTCGCGGCGCGCGGCGAGGTCTTCGCCGAGCGGGACGCGGAGCAGACCGAGAACCTCAAGCTCAAGGAGGAGCTCGCGACCGAGGCCGAGAAGCTGGTGCCGGTGACGGACCTGAAGGCGGCCCGTGCCGCCTTCCGCTCCCTCAACGAGCGC
Source organism: Streptomyces sp. NPDC048353 (assembly GCF_055587165.1). Taxonomy (NCBI): domain Bacteria; kingdom Bacillati; phylum Actinomycetota; class Actinomycetes; order Kitasatosporales; family Streptomycetaceae; genus Streptomyces; species Streptomyces sp. NPDC048353. The sequence goes on from NZ_JBVJGU010000007.1 coordinate 138,566, forward strand.
TGGGAGGCCATCGGCCATGTGCCGCGCGACGCCCGGCCCAAGGTCGAGGGCCGGATGCACGCGGTGGAGCGGGCGATCGGCGAGGCCGAGGAGACGGAGTGGCGCCGGACGAACCCGGAGGCACGCGCGCGTGCCGCGGGCCTGACCGGTCAGCTCCAGGACGCGGTCGACAAGCTGCAGAAGCAGATCGACGCGGCCCGCGCGGCGGGCAACGACGCCAAGGCCGACAAGCTGGCGCGTGAGCTGGAGGGCCGTCAGGCCCTGCTCGACCAGGCGCTGAAGGGCCTGCACGAGTTCGGCGGCTGAGACCACGGCCGCCCGCGTACGGCGAAGGGCCCCGACACCTGAAGAGGTGTCGGGGCCCTTCGCCGTACGCGGGCGGGCCCGGAGGGCGTAACCGGTGGCCCTACGGCCTGCGGGCCGAGGTGACGCGGTAGACGTCGTAGACGCCCTCCACGCCGCGGACGGCCTTCAGGACGTGCCCCAGGTGCTTGGGGTCGCCCATCTCGAAGGTGAAGCGCGAGGTGGCCACCCGGTCCCGGGAGGTCTGGACGGCCGCCGAGAGGATGTTGACGTGCTGGTCCGACAGGACCCGCGTGACGTCCGAGAGGAGCCGGGAGCGGTCCAGGGCCTCGACCTGGATGGCGACCAGGAAGACCGAGGACTGGGTGGGCGCCCACTCGACCTCGAGGATGCGCTCCGGCTCGCGGGAGAGCGATTCGACGTTGAGGCAGTCGCTGCGGTGGACCGAAACGCCGCTGCCCCGGGTGACGAAGCCGATGATCGGGTCTCCGGGCACGGGGGTGCAGCAGCGGGCCAGCTTGACCCAGACGTCGTCGACGCCCTTGACGACGACACCGGGGTCGGCGCTCGAGCGGCGCTTGGCGCGGCCGCGCGAGGGCGGGGCGGTCTCGACCAGGTCCTCGTTGGCGGCCTCTTCGCCGCCGAGCGCCTGGACCAGCTTCTGCACGATCGACTGCGCGGTGACATGGCCCTCGCCGATGGCCGCGTACAGCGAGGAGATGTCGCTGTAGCGCATCTCGTGGGCGAGGGTGACGAGGGAGTCGCCGGTCAGGATGCGCTGGATCGGCAGGTTCTGCTTGCGCATGGCCCGCGCGATGGAGTCCTTGCCCTGCTCGATCGCCTCGTCGCGGCGCTCCTTGGAGAACCAGGCGCGGATCTTGTTGCGGGCCCGCGGGGACTTGACGAAGCCGAGCCAGTCGCGGGACGGGCCGGCGCCCGCGGCCTTGGAGGTGAAGACCTCGACCAGGTCGCCGTTGTCGAGGGTCGACTCGAGCGGGACGAGCCGCCCGTTGACCCGCGCGCCTATGGTGCGGTGGCCGACCTCGGTGTGGACGGCGTAGGAGAAGTCGACGGGGGTGGCCCCGGCCGGCAGCGCTATGACGTCGCCCTTGGGGGTGAAGACGAAGACCTCGTTGCGGGAGAGGTCGAAGCGGAGGGACTCCAGGAACTCGCTGGGGTCCTCGGTCTCCTTCTGCCAGTCCAGCAGCTGGCGCAGCCACGCCATGTCGTTGAGGTGGTCGTCCTTGCCGGTCTTCTTCGGCACGTCGGCGCGCACCTTGGAGGCGCCGGCGACGGCCTCCTGCTTGTACTTCCAGTGCGCGGCGATGCCGTACTCGGCCCTGCGGTGCATGTCGAACGTACGGATCTGCAGCTCGACGGGCTTGCCGTTGGGTCCGATGACCGTCGTGTGGAGCGACTGGTACATGTTGAACTTCGGCATCGCGATGTAGTCCTTGAACCGGCCGGGGACCGGGTTCCATCGCGCGTGGACGGTGCCGAGTGCGGCGTAGCAGTCGCGGACGGTGTCGACGAGGACACGGATGCCGACCAGGTCGTAGATCTCCGCGAAGTCACGGCCGCGGACGATCATCTTCTGGTAGACGCTGTAGTAGTGCTTGGGGCGGCCGGTGACGGTGGCCTTGATGCGGGCGGCGCGCAGGTCGGCCTGGACCTCGTCGGTCACTATCGCGAGGTATTCGTCGCGCTTGGGCGCGCGCTCGGCGACGAGCCGGACGATCTCGTCGTACATCTTGGGGTAGAGGATCGCGAAGGCGAGGTCCTCCAGCTCCCACTTGATGGTGTTCATGCCCAGGCGGTGGGCCAGGGGCGCGTAGATCTCGAGGGTCTCGCGGGCCTTCTTCTCCTGCTTCTCCCGCTTGAGATAGCGCATGGTGCGCATGTTGTGCAGCCGGTCGGCGAGCTTGATGACCAGGACGCGCGGGTCCTTCGCCATGGCGACGACCATCTTGCGCACGGTCTCGGCCTGCGCCGCCTCGCCGAACTTGACCTTGTCGAGCTTGGTGACGCCGTCGACGAGGAGGGCGACCTGGTCGCCGAAGTCGCGGCGCAGGGTGTCGAGGCCGTACTCGGTGTCCTCGACGGTGTCGTGCAGCAGACCGGCCATCAGCGTCGCCGGGTCCATGCCCAGCTCGGCGAGGATGGTGGTGACGGCGAGCGGGTGCGTGATGTACGGGTCGCCGCTCTTGCGCTTCTGGCCGCGGTGCCAGCGCTCGGCGACCTGGTAAGCGCGCTCGACCTGGCGGAGCGTCGCCGTCTCGATCTTGGGGTCGTTGGAGCGGACGATCCGCAGCAGCGGTTCCAGGACCGGGTTGTACGGGGAGGAGCGCTGGACGCCCAGGCGGGCGAGGCGGGCGCGCACGCGGTTGGAGGAGCCGCCGGAGCGGGCCGGAGCGGGGGGCACGGGCCGCGCCGCGGACGGCTGGACCGGCGCCGGCGTGGGGGCCACGGGCGAGGGGCTGCTCTCCGCGGACGTGTTCTGGGGCGTGGCGGGGCCCGGCCCGGCCTTCTCGGCCTGCTGGTCGGGCTGCGCTGCGGAGAGTGGCTGGGCCTCGTCTGGCAAGAGCGCTCCTCGTGCGGTACCGGGTCCCCCGGACAGGCCCGGAAAGCCCATGGTATCGACCCGGGCGCCGGGGTGCGCAGGCGTGGGGCCGGTGCGCGGGGCACCCACCCCGCCGGGGGTCCCTTTCCGGGACATACCGGAGAACGGACGGGGCGCCCCGGGGATTCCCCCGGAGCGCCCCGCTCCGTACTCGTCCACGGCGTCAGACCGTGATCAGCGCCTCCAGGGGAGCGCCGCGCAGGGCGGGCTCCAGGCGGGCGCGCCCGGCGAGGAAGCCGAGCTCCATGAGGACCGCGACACCCGCGACCTCGGCCCCGGCCCGCCGGATGAGCTCCAGCGCGGCCTCGGCGGTGCCGCCGGTGGCGAGGACGTCGTCGATGACCAGGACCCGGTCACCGGGCAGCAGGTCCTCGGCGTGCACCTCGATCTCGGCGGTGCCGTACTCCAGCTCGTACGCCTGCTTCAGCGTGGCTCCGGGCAGCTTGCCCGCCTTGCGGACCGGGATGAATCCCAGGCCCGCGCGGACCGCGACGGGCGCGGCGAGGATGAAGCCGCGCGCCTCCAGGCCGACGACCTTCGTCGCGCCGTGCGTGGCGCACAGCGTGGCGAGGGTGTCGGTCAGGGCGGTGAACGCCTCCGGGTCCGCGAGCAGCGGGGTGATGTCCTTGAACAGCACGCCCGGCTTCGGATAGTCGGGGACGTCCCTGATCCGGCTGAGGAGCAGAGCCGTGGTGTCCGGGGCCTCGGCTGTCATCCGCGGGGCTCCGACGCCTGCCCGCGACGGCCGCGCTGGCCGACGACGGCGGCTTCCGCCTCGTCCTGGAAGTCGTCCGCGTCCTCGGCGCCGTCGTCCGGGGACTCGCCCTTGGCGGCCGCGGCGGCCCGCTTGGCGACGACCCGCTTCCTCAGCGCCTTGATCGCGGGCTCGCGCTCCTTGAGGTCGGCGACGAGCGGGGTGGCGATGAAGATCGAGGAGTACGCACCGGCGGCGAGGCCGACGAAGAGCGACAGCGAGATGTCGTTCAGCATGCCGGCGCCGAGGAATCCGCCGCCGATGAAGAGCAGGCCGGCGACCGGCAGCAGCGCCACGACGGTGGTGTTGATCGACCGGATCAGCGTGCTGTTGATCGAGCGGTTCGCCAGGTCACTGTAGGTGTAGCGGCTCTGCTTGGTGATGCTCTTCGTCCCCTCCTTGAGGGAGTCGAAGACCACGACCGTGTCGTACAGCGAATAACCGAGGATCGTCAGCAGACCGATGACCGTGCCGACCGTGACCTCGAAGCCCACCAGCGTGTAGATGCCCACGGTGATGGTGAGGTCATGGATCAGGGCGATGAGCGCCGCGACCGCCATTCTCCATTCGAAGGCGATGGCCAGATAGATCACCACGAGGATCATGAAGACGGCGAGACCGGTCCATGCCTTGTTGGCGATCTGCTCGCCCCAGCTGGGACCGACCAGCTCCGCCGCGATCTTGCTCTCGGGGATGTTGAGGTCCTTGGCGAGCTCGGCGCGGACCTGGTCGGACTTGGCGGTGTCGAGGCCGCCGACCTGGATGCGCAGCGCGCCGCTGCCGAGCTTCTGGACGACCGCCTCGTGGCCGGAGGCCTCCTCGGCGTGCTCCTGGGCCTGCGAGACGGAGATGTCCGACTTCGGGGTGGTGAAGACGGCGCCGCCCTGGAACTCGATGCCCATGTTCAGACCACGGACGGCAAGGGCCACGATCGCCGTGATCGTGATGAGGATCGACAGGCCGTACCAGAGCTTGCGGTTGCCGATGAAGTCGTAAACGATCTCACCGCGGTTGAGCCGGGCGCCGAGGCTGTTGGTCTTGGCCATGTCACGCCTCCTTCGGGTCGACAGAGCCGGCGGCGGGGGCGGCGGCACGGCGGGAGCGGCGCAGCGGCGGCTTCGCGCCGAGGCGCTTCGGGTCCAGTCCGGACCAGGCGTGGCCGTCGCCGTAGAACTTGGTGCGCGCGAGCAGCGTCATCAGCGGCTTGGTGAAGAAGAACACCACGACCACGTCGAGCAGGGTGGTCAGGCCGAGGGTGAACGCGAAGCCCTGGACCTTGCCGACCGTGACCACGAACAGCACGGCGGCGGCGAGGAACGACACGAAGTCGGAGACCAGGATCGTACGACGGGCACGCGGCCAGGCGCGCTCGACGGCCGGGCGCAGCGTGCGGCCCTCGCGGACCTCGTCGCGGATGCGTTCGAAGTAGACGATGAACGAGTCCGCGGTGATACCGATGGCGACGATGGCACCGCAGACGGCCGGGAGGTTCAGCGCGAAGCCGATGGCCGGGCCGAGCAGCGACATGATCACGTAGGTGAGGAGGGCCGAGGCGCCGAGGCTGAGCAGGGCGATCAGCGACAGGCCGCGGTAGTAGACGACCAGGTAGATCACCACGAGCGCCAGACCGATCGCACCGGCGATCAGACCCGCCTCGAGCTGCTCGCCACCGAGGGCCGCGGTGACGGTGTCGACGCTCTGGGTGTCGAAGGAGAGCGGCAGCGCGCCGTAGGACAGGATGTTGCCGAGGTCCTGGGCGGACTGCTGGGTGAAGCTGCCGGAGATCTCCGCGTTGGCGCTGAGCGCCGTGCGCACGGACGGGGCCGAGACGACCTCGCCGTCGAGGACGATCGCGAACTGGTTCTGCGGCTCCTGCTGCTGCGCCAGCTTGCTGGTGATCTTCGAGAACTTCTTGGCGCCCGCGTCCGTGAACTCCATGTTCACGATCCACATGCCGCGCTGCTGGTCGAAGGTGCCCTGGGCCTCGTCGACGTCCCTGCCGTCGACCTCGGCGGGGCCGAGGAGGTACTTGGCGTCGCCTTCGGCGCCGCACGCGACGGTCGGCTGCTCCGCGGGGACACTGCGGGCCGGGTTGGGCACGACCTTCTTGGCGCCGGCCTTCTCCGCCTTGGGAGTGCAGTCGAGCGCCGCGAACTGCTGCTGCAGCTTCGCGTCGGCCGAGTCGGCCGCGGGCGGGGTCGCCGCGGGCTCGGGGGACTTCGAGGCGTTCGGCGTGGCGCTCCCGGAGGCGCTGGGGCTGGGAGCCTTCTTCAGCGCTTCGCTGACGGCTCGTCCCTGCGTGGCGCCCGCGGACGGGGTGGCCGAGGTGCCGGCCTTCGGCGTGGCCGAGCCCGACGGTTCGGCGGACGGCTTCGCGGAGCCGGACGGCGTGGGGCTGCCGGACGGCGTCGGAGTCGTCGGTCCGCCCGGCGCCCAGGTCAGCACGGGCCGGAAGTGCAGCTGGGCGGTCGTACCGACCTGCTCACGCGCCTGCTTCTCGTTCACACCCCGGGGGATGTTGACGATGATGTTCTCGCGGCCCTGCGTCTGGACCTCGGCCTCGGAGACACCGAGACCGTTGACACGGCGGTCGATGATGCCGACCGCGGTGTTCATGTTGGTCTCGTTGACGGCCTCTTCCTTGCCCGGCTCCGCCTTCGCCTTCAGCGTGATCGACGTACCACCGGCGAGGTCGATGCCCAGTCGCGGCGTGGTGTGACCCGACCAGAACATTCCGCCCGTGAGCGCGACCATCGCGATCAGGATCAGAGCCAGGGCACGCCCCGGCCTGCTCTGGCCCCCCGGGCCCCCCGCCGGCCTTCGGGCCTTCTTCGGTGCTGCCACCTTGTCGTTTCTCCCTGTCCAACCGTTCCGCGCCGGGTGTGCGCGTACGGCCACGAAGTGTGTGTGGGGACCTGCCCCCGCAGACGTGCAACCGTGCCGGGGACCGCGGACGCCGGGTGGGCGTCCTGGCGGTCCCCGGTCGCGACTACTTCCCGTCCGTCTCGCCGTCGGCCTTGACGTCCTTCTTGACCTCGCCGCCGGTCTCGGCCGCGTCCGCCTTCTTGGTCAGGTCGGTCTTGGCCTCCCCCGAGACCTCCACGGCGTCGTGCTCGGCATCCTCGGCGGACTCGGTCAGCGAGGAGGCGTCGTCGGGCACGACGGCGGCGTCGGCGTCGGGCTCGTCGCCGTGCACGATCCGGTTGTACTCCTCGTCGGCGAGAACCGCGCCGATGGAGTTCTTGGCGTAGACGGCGTGCACGCCGGGCGCGACCTCGAGGAGGACGGTCTCGTCACCGACCTCCTTGACGGTGGCGTACATCCCCCCAATGGTCCGTACGCCGGTGCCGGGCTGCATCTGGTTGCGCATCTCCGCCGCCGCCTGCTGCTTCTTCTTGGCAGAGCGGGTCATCAGGAACATGGCCCCGATGAGGACGATGAAGGGGAGGAGGGTCACGATACTCACGGGACGGGTTTCCTTCGCACGGACGCGGAGAAACCGCGGCCTGATCTTCGGGGGTGGGCGTGCCGACCAGAAAGGTCGGCATCGGCGGAGTCTAGGCGAGTCCGCATCGATGGAACAACGTCCAGCATCGCACCGCGGTTCCTCGTCCGACGAGTCTCCGCGCCGTCACCGTGCCGTCACGCCCCGAAGAGCCCCTGTTGTCCGCTTCCCCGCGCCCCCGGGGCCGCTGCCTGCGGCGGGACGAGCCCGAGATGGGTCCATGCGGCCGGAGTGGCGACCCGACCACGGGGCGTACGGGCCAGGAGTCCCTCTCGTACGAGGAAGGGCTCGGCGACCTCCTCGACGGTCTCCCGCTCCTCCCCCACGGCGACCGCGAGGGTCGACAGGCCGACCGGGCCACCGCCGAAGAGTTTGAGCAGGGCCTGCAGGACGGCGCGGTCGAGCCGGTCGAGGCCCCGGCTGTCCACTTCGTACACCCCGAGGGCGGCGGCGGCGATCTCGCGGTCGATCACTCCGTCGGCCCTGACCTGGGCGTAGTCCCGGACGCGACGGAGGAGGCGGTTGGCGATGCGGGGGGTTCCCCGGGAGCGGCCGGCGATCTCGGCGGCACCGGCGGTGTCGATCTCGACGGCGAGGAGGCCGGCGGAGCGGTGGATGACGCGCTCCAGCTCGGAGGGGTCGTAGAACTCCATGTGGCCGGTGAAGCCGAAACGGTCCCGGAGCGGGGGCGGCAGGAGTCCGGCGCGGGTGGTGGCGCCGACCAGGGTGAAGGGCGGGAGCTCCAGGGGGATGGCGGTGGCCCCGGGGCCCTTGCCGACGATGACGTCGACGCGGAAGTCCTCCATCGCCATGTAGAGCATCTCCTCGGCGGGGCGGGACATCCTGTGGATCTCGTCGAGGAAGAGGATCTCGCCCTCCTGGAGGGACGAGAGGATCGCGGCGAGGTCACCGGCGTGCTGGATGGCCGGGCCGGAGGTGATCCGGATGGGGGCGTTCATCTCGGCCGCGATGATCATCGAGAGGGTGGTCTTGCCGAGGCCGGGGGCGCCGGAGAGCAGGACGTGGTCGGCGGTGGCGCCGCGCTGGCGGGCGGCCTTGAGGACGAGGTCGAGCTGCTGGCGGACCTTCTCCTGGCCGACGAACTCGCCGAGGTCCTTGGGGCGCAGGGCCGCCTCGACGGCCTGGTCGTCACCTTCGGCGGAGGCGTCGACGATCCGCTCCTCGGCGGCCGGTGCGGTGTCGTCGTCCCAGTTCACGTGTCTGCCTTCTCGGTCGTCTCGGTGCGGTACGGGTACGGGTAAGGGCCGGGGTTACCGGGCGCGGTTGAGGGTCTGGAGCGCGGCGCGCAGCAGCTGCGGGACCGGGGCGGAGCCGGATTCGGCGATGGCGGCCTCGGCCTGCGGGGTGACGGCGGCGACGGCGTCCTCCGCCTCGCGGCTCGCGTAGCCGAGGCCGATGAGCGCGGCGGACAGCTGCTCCGTCCACGGGGCGGGGCCGGAGGCGGCGGCGCGCTGGGCGCCCACCAGGCCGCTGGTGCCGAGCGGCCGGCCCAGCTTGTCCTTCAGTTCGAGGAGCAGCTTCTGGGCGCCCTTCTTGCCGATGCCGGGGACGGCGGTGAGCGCTTTCTCGTCTCCGGTGGAGACGGCCAGGCGCAGGGCGTCGGGGCTGTGCACGCCGAGCATGGCCTGGGCGAGGCGCGGGCCGACGCCGCTGGCGGTCTGGAGGACTTCGAAGACCTGCCGCTCGTCGTCGTCGGCGAAGCCGTAGAGCGTGAGGGAGTCCTCGCGCACCACCAACGACGTGGCCAGCCGGGCTTCCTGACCGATCCTCAGGTCGGCGAGGGTGGTCGGGGTGCACTGGACGGCCATGCCCACACCGCCGACCTCGATCACGGCCGTGGTGGGGGCGAGTGCGGCGACGGGGCCACTGACGAAGGCGATCATCGGGTACGGCCTTTCGCGGTGCGCGGAGCGGAGGTCGGGGCGGACGGCACGGAAGCGGCACCGGAGGCGGTCCGGGCCGCGGCGGTGTGCTGGGCGACCGCCTGCTGGAGGCGGTTCTGGGCGGGGGCCCGCCAGATGTGGCAGATGGCCAGCGCGAGGGCGTCCGCCGCGTCGGCCGGCTTCGGCGGTTCCGCGAGACGCAGCAGCCGGGTCACCATGGCGCCGACCTGCGCCTTGTCGGCCCGTCCGCTGCCGGTGACGGCTGCCTTGACCTCGCTCGGGGTGTGCAGGGCGACGGGGACCCCGCGCCGGGACGCGCACAGCATGGCGACCGCGCTTGCCTGGGCGGTGCCCATGACCGTACGGACGTTGTGCTGGCTGAACACCCGCTCCACAGCGACCAGTTCGGGAGAGAAGCGGTCGAGCCACTCCTCGATGCCGCGCTCGATGCCCACCAGCCGTACGCCGATGTCCGCGTCCGCGGCCGTCCGCACCACGCCCACGCCGAGCATGGCCAGGGGCCGGCCGGCGACGCCCTCGACGACGCCGATCCCGCACCGGGTCAGCCCGGGGTCCACCCCCAGTACGCGCACGCCACCACCCCTGCCTCGACCATCGTTCATGTGTTTGTGCAGGCTATCGGCTCGCACTGACAACCCCCCACGAACGGCGACGGGCCGACGGGAGTGTGTCCCCGTCGGCCCGTCCGAGACGGCCCGCCGTCAGGCGTCGACCTTCTCCATGACCTCGTCGCTGACGTCGAAGTTGGCGAAGACGTTCTGCACGTCGTCGCTGTCCTCGAGCGCGTCGATCAGCTTGAAGATCTTGCGCGCGCCCTCTTCGTCGAGTTCGACCTGCATGGTCGGGAGGAAGTTGGAGTCGGCGGAGTCGTAGTCGATGCCGGCCTCCTGGAGGGCGGTGCGGACCGCGACCATGTCGGTGGCCTCGCTGATCACCTCGAAGCTGTCACCGAGGTCGTTGACCTCCTCGGCGCCCGCGTCGAGCACCGCGCCGAGGACGTCGTCCTCGGTCAGCTCACCCTTGGGGAGCACGATGACGCCCTTGCGGTTGAAGAGGTACGAGACCGAGCCGGGGTCGGCCATGGAGCCGCCGTTGCGGGTCATGGCGACGCGGACGTCGGAGGCGGCGCGGTTGCGGTTGTCGGTGAGGCACTCGATGAGCACCGCGACACCGTTCGGACCGTAGCCCTCGTACATGATCGTTTCGTAGTCGACGCCGCCCGCCTCGAGACCACCGCCGCGCTTGACCGCGGAGTCGATGTTCTTGTTCGGGACGGAGCTCTTCTTCGCCTTCTGGATGGCGTCGAAGAGGGTCGGGTTGCCGTCGATGTCGGCACCGCCGGTACGCGCGGCGACCTCGATGTTCTTGATCAGCTTCGCGAAGAGCTTGCCGCGCTTGGCGTCGATCACGGCCTTCTTGTGCTTCGTCGTAGCCCATTTAGAGTGGCCGGACATCTGCCTGTCTCCTTCGCGTAACCCATTACTGAACGAACCCCAGAGATCCTACCGGGATCGTGTCACCGCGCCGCGCGCACCATGTCGACGAACAGGGCGTGGAGGCGGTGGTCTCCGGTGAGCTCGGGGTGGAACGAGGTCGCGAGGGCGTGTCCCTGTCGTACGGCGACGATGTGCCCCTCGTGCTCGGCGAGGACCTCGACCCGCGCGCCCACCGACTCGACCCAGGGGGCGCGGATGAAGACGCCCTCGACGGGGCCGTCCTCGATGCCGCGCACCTCGACGCCGGCCTCGAAGGACTCGTTCTGCCGTCCGAACGCGTTGCGGCGGACGATCATGTCGATGCCGCCGAAGGTCTCCTGGCCCGAGCGCGGGTCGAGGATCTTGTCGGCGAGCATGATCAGGCCGGCGCAGGTGCCGTAGACCGGCAGGCCGGCGGCGATGCGCTCGCGCAGGGGGCCCATGAGGCCGAACAGCTCCGCCAGCTTGGAGATGGTGGTGGACTCGCCGCCGGGGATGACCAGGCCGTCGACCTCGGCGAGTTCTTCGGGGCGCCGGACCGGCCTGGCCACGGCGTCAGCCGCGGCCAGGGCGATCAGGTGCTCCCGTACGTCGCCCTGGAGAGCCAGGACACCGATCACAGGAGTGTTCATGGGGGTTTACCAGCCGCGGTTGGCGTAGCGCTCGGACTCGGGGAGGGTGTCGCAGTTGATGCCGACCATGGCCTCGCCCAGGTTGCGGGAGGCGTCCGCGATGATCTTCGGGTCGTCGTAGAAGGTGGTGGCCTTCACGATGGCGGCGGCGCGCTTGGCCGGGTCGCCGGACTTGAAGATGCCGGAGCCGACGAAGACGCCCTCGGCGCCGAGCTGGCGCATCAGCGCGGCGTCGGCGGGGGTGGCGACGCCACCGGCGGAGAACAGCACGACCGGCAGCTTGCCCAGCTCGGCGACCTCCTTGACCAGCTCGTACGGGGCGCGCAGGTCCTTGGCGGCGGCGAACAGCTCGTTGTTGTCGTAGCCGCGCAGGCGGGCGATCTCGTTCTTGATCTGGCGCAGGTGGCGGACGGCCTCGACGACGTTGCCGGTGCCGGCCTCGCCCTTGGAGCGGATCATGGCCGCGCCCTCGGCGATGCGGCGCAGGGCCTCGCCCAGGTTGGTGGCGCCACAGACGAAGGGGGTGGTGAAGGCCCACTTGTCGGAGTGGTTGACCTCGTCGGCCGGGGTGAGGACCTCGGACTCGTCGATGTAGTCGACGCCGAGGGACTGCAGGACCTGGGCCTCGACGAAGTGGCCGATGCGGGACTTGGCCATGACGGGGATGGAGACGGCGCCGATGATCTCTTCGATCATGTTCGGGTCGGACATCCGGGCCACGCCGCCGTCCTTGCGGATGTCCGCGGGGACCCGCTCCAGGGCCATGACGGCCACGGCGCCGGCGTCCTCGGCGATCTTCGCCTGCTCGGCGTTGACCACGTCCATGATCACACCGCCCTTGAGCTGCTCGGCCATGCCGCGCTTGACGCGGGAGGTGCCGATCGCGGACGACTCGGCGGACGGGTTGCTGTCGGGAAGCGTGGTGGACACAGGGACCTCACTCGGGAAAGCGGTGTGGAGACATAGAGAGGAAACAGGCCACCTGCGGTCCACAGCAAGGGCCAATACCCACCCCGTGGATCGTTTTCGTTGCTTTCCCAGGCGAGACGGGTCAGGTCGGGCGATCGGCAAGGGCCACCGGCGGCTCGTCGTCCATTTCGAAGGCCAGCGGGAAGGGGGCGTGGCCCGCGAGGCGGAACAGGCGGACCGTACGGTGGCGGCGCAGCGCGCGGGCGGCGCGTACGGAGTCGTTGTGGAACCTGCGGGCCATGGGGACCCGGCGGACGGCCGCCGCCAGTTCGTCGGCGGCCTCGTCGCCGCCGGGGGCCTGGCGTACGACCTCGACCTGCTCGGGCTCGCCGAACACGGCGCGCAGGGCCTGGCTCAGCTCGCTCTCGGCGACCTCGCGGTGGTCCTCCTCGGCCTGGCGGGCGGCGTGGGCCGCTTCGTAGAGCACGATCGAGGCGGCCGGGTCGAGCACTCCGGCGGTGGCGAGCTCCTGCGTGACCGAGGCCCGGCGGAGCAGCTGGGCATCGAGGGCGGCGCGGGCGGCGTCGAGCCGGGAGTGCAGCCGGTCGAGCCGCCCGGCGGTCCAGCTGAGGTACAGGCCGATCGCGATGAGCGCGACGACAATCCAGATCAGGGTTACGGTCACGGGCGCACAGGCTACCGGGGCCGCGGCGGCGTCCCTGCCCGCAGGTGGTGGCCGGGCCGGAGGCACGGTCACCCTCCGGTCGGGGCGCCCGTCCGCAAGGGCCCGCCTAAGCCCCCTCCCGCCGGGGCCCGGCCTGGGGCGCCCGTGGCGCCGGGCCGGGCGGCCGGCGGGCCGTCAGTCGCGGGCCGCCAGGCCGAAGCGGGCGCGCAGGCCCGTGCGTTCGTCCGCGGCCACCGAGGCCGCGCCGTCCGTCACCGTCTCGTACACGGCCAGGATGTCCGCGCCCACCGTCGACCAGTCGAAGCGCCGGACGTGCGCGCTCCCCCGGGTCCGGAGCTCCTTGCGGCGCTTCTCGTCCCCGAGCAGCCGGATCGCGGCGTCCGCCAGCGCGTCGGCGTCCTCGTTGGCGAACAGCTCGCCCGCGCCGCCCTGGTTCAGGACCTGGGCGAAGGCGTCGAGGTCGGAGGCGAGGACCGGCGCCCCCGCCGACATCGCCTCCACGAGGATGATCCCGAAGCTCTCGCCGCCGGTGTTGGGTGCCACGTACACGTCGACGCTGCGCAGCAGACGGGCCTTGTCCTCGTCGCTGACCATTCCGAGGAACTCGACCCGGGCGCGCATCTCGGCCGGCAGCGAGGCCACGGCCTCCTCCTCGTCGCCGCGCCCCGCGACGAGCAGCCGCGTCCCGGGCCGCTCCGTGAGGATCTTCGGCAGGGCCCGCATCAGGACGGGCAGCCCCTTGCGGGGTTCGTCGATCCGCCCGATGAACCCGAGGGTCTCCCCCTGCCACTCCGCCTTCGGCTCGGCCCGCGCGAAGAAGTCGACGTCGACGCCGTTGGGGATGACGACGGCGTCGCCGCCCAGGTGCTCGACCAGCGTCCGGCGCGCGTACTCGCTCACGGCGATGCGCGCGCTGATCTTCTCCAGGGCCGGCTGGAGGATCGGGTACGCGGCGATCATCGCCCGCGAGCGCGGGTTGGAGGTGTGGAAGGTGGCGACGATCGGCCCCTGCGCCGCCCAGCAGGTCAGCAGCCCCAGCGAGGGGGAGGCCGGTTCGTGGATGTGGATGACGTCGAAGGTGCCCTCGTGCAGCCAGCGCCGTACCCGCGCCGCTGAGAGGAAGCCGAAGTTCAGCCGGGCCACGGAGCCGTTGTACGGCACGGGCACGGCGCGGCCGGCCGAGACGACGTACGGCGGGAGCGGGGTCTCGTCGTCGGCGGGGGCGAGGACCGAGACCTCGTTCCCGAGCCGGATCAGATGCTCGGCGAGGTCGCGGATGTGGAACTGGACGCCGCCCGGCACGTCCCAGGAGTACGGGCAGACGATGCCGATCCTCACGCGGTCCGCTCCCCGTCCGCGCCGGCGGCGCGCCGCTCGCCCGCACCGTCGCCCTGCTTCCCGGCCTGGCCGGCGGCGCGCGTGGCCCCGGGCTCGCCGCTTCGCTCGTCGAGATCCGCGAGCCACAGTCGTTGCAGCATGTGCCAGTCCTCCGGGTGGTCGGCGATGCCGGTGGCGAAGGCGTCGGCGAGCGCCTGTGTCATCCGGGACGTCTTCTCGGCCCGCGTGCCCGTCTCGGGGACGTCGACCGGCGGGTACACCTGCCCCTTCATGACCGGGGAGTCGTCGTACCAGAGCGTCACCGGCAGCAGCAGGGCGCCGGTGTGCTGCGCCAGCATCGCCGGGCCGGCCGGCATCCGCGCGGTGTCGCCGAAGAAGGTGACCTCGGTGCCGGACGACGACAGGTCGCGGTCGGCGACCAGGCAGACCAGTCCGCCGGCCCGCAGCCGTCGCGCCAGGGTGCCGAAGGCGGCGCCGCCGGTGTGCGGCAGGACCTCCATGCCCAGGGACTCGCGGTAGGCCACGAAGCGGTCGAACAGCGTCTCCGGCTTGAGCCGCTCGGCGACCGTCGTGAACGGCACGCCGAGGGCGCGGGTGACCCACACGCCCGCCAGGTCCCAGTTGGCCAGGTGCGGCAGGGCGAGGACGACACCGCGCCCGGACGCCAGCCCGTCCTTCAGATAGTGGATGTCCTTGATGTCGACACTGCCCGCGACGCGCTCCTGGCTCCAGGCCGGCAGCCGGAAGGACTCCATCCAGTACCGCATGTAGGAGCGCATGCCGGCCTTCGACAGCTCGGCGAGCCGCTCCGGGCCGGCATCGGGCGCCACGCGCGCGAGGTTGGCCTCCAGCCGGAGCACGCTCGCGCCGCGCCGCTTCCAGACGGTGTCGGCGATCCGCCGGCCGAGGCGGGCCGCCACCGGCTCGGGAAGTCTCTTGACCGTCGACCAGCCGAGCCCGTACAGCCCGTCGGTCAACCGGTCCCGCAGGTCACCGGCGCCGCTCATGACGTCGCCTCGCTCCCCCGGCCGGCGCCCGCGTCTCCCCGGGCGTCCGCCTCCGCGGACTCGCGCCGTACCGTCACGACCCGCTGCCCGAGCGTCACCGCCGAGCCGACGGCCACGATCCAGAGCGCGATCGGCAGCAGGACGTCGATGCCGGGCACGCCGAACGCGTGCAGTCCGGCCAGACCGGCGGCGACCAGCGAGATCACCAGGCGCTCGGCCCGCTCGACGAGACCGTTGACCGCGACCGGCAGGCCGATCGCCTCTCCAC
The DNA here is from genome assembly GCF_055587165.1 of Streptomyces sp. NPDC048353. Taxonomy (NCBI): domain Bacteria; kingdom Bacillati; phylum Actinomycetota; class Actinomycetes; order Kitasatosporales; family Streptomycetaceae; genus Streptomyces; species Streptomyces sp. NPDC048353. The sequence continues at coordinate 153,987 of NZ_JBVJGU010000007.1, forward strand.
GGGCCTTGGTGTACGACACGACCTGGCCGCTGGCCAGGCAGAAGATGGCGACCGCGCACAGGACGTTGTCGTCACCGCCGCCCGCGTACCAGAGGGCGAAGCCGCCGAAGATGGCGCCGTCGGCGACCCGGTCGAGCGTGGAGTCGAGGAAGGCACCCCAGCGGCTGGAGATGCCGGCCTGCCGGGCCATGTTGCCGTCGACGAGGTCGGAGAAGACGAAGAGGGTGATGACGATCGTGCCCCAGAAGAACTCTCCCCGGGGGAAGAAGACCAGGGCGCCCGCCATCACTCCGGCCGTGCCGATGAGCGTGACCGCGTCGGGGCTCACGCCCCGGCGGAGCAGAAACGCGGCGAACGGTGTGAGGACACGCGTAAAAAATGCACGCGCGTACTTGTTCAGCATGGCCTTCCCGACGTTCGGTGGGCCGCGGTCCCTATGACCACCGGCTCGCCCATCGTAGCCAGGACCCGCACGCGCCACTGTCGGGCACCCGGTCCGCCGCGTCGGGTACGACGTATGGACGCATGGTGACGTCGGTGCAAAGCTCGAAGGACAACCGCGGGCGTCGCCGGAGCTGCACGCGAAGCACCGTCCGCCGCGCCCCCTCCCCTCGCCCGCGCCCACCTCGACGTGCGAGCGATCGGGAGGAACATCATGGGCGACAAGGCGAACGCACACACCGGGGCCGCCGGCAGGGCGCCGACGGCCGACCGGCCCTCGGCGGTACGGAACGTGGTGCTGGTCGGCCACAGCGGATCGGGAAAGACCACCCTCGTCGAAGCCCTCGCCCTGGCCACCGGAGCGGTCAACCGGGCGGGACGCGTCGAGGACGGCGGGACGATCTCCGACTACGACGAGATCGAGCACCGCCGGCAACGTTCCGTACAGCTCTCCCTCGTCCCGCTGGAATGGGACGGGTGCAAGATCAATCTCCTCGACACCCCCGGGTACGCCGACTTCGTCGGGGAGCTGAGGGCCGGTCTGCGCGCGGCGGACGCGGCCCTCTTCGTCGTCTCGGCGGCCCAGGAGGCCGACGCCGTCGCCGGATCCACCCGCGCGGTGTGGGAGGAGTGCGCGGCCGTCGGCATGCCCCGCGCCCTCGTCGTCACCCACCTGGACACGGCCCGCACCGGCTTCGCCGAGCTCACCGAGGTGTGCGCCCGGATCTTCGGCGGCGACGACCCGGACGCCGTGCTGCCGCTCTACCTCCCCGTCCACGGCGCCGAGGCGCCCGACGGTCATGCCCCCGCCACCGGCCTGGTCGGGCTGCTCTCGGAGAAGGTCTTCGACTACTCCGGCGGCGAGCGGCGCGAGAACCCGCCCGACGAGGAGCAGCGGCCGCTCATCGCCGAGGCCCGGTCCCGCCTCATCGAGGGGATCATCGCGGAGAGCGAGGACGAGTCCCTGATGGACCGCTATCTCGCCGGGGAGCGGATCGACCTCACGACCCTGATCGCCGACCTGGAGAAGGCCGTCGCCCGGGGCACCTTCCACCCGGTGCTCGCCGCCGCGCCCGCCGCCGACGGCGGGAAGCAGGGGCTGGGGACCGTCGAACTCCTGGAGCTGATCACCCGCGGGTTCCCCACCCCCCTGGAGCGCGAGCTGCCCCCGGTGACCACGCCCGCGGGCGAACCCCGCCCGCGGCTCGTGTGCGACCCGGACGGCCCGCTCGTCGCCGAGGTGGTCAAGACGGCCTCCGACCCCTATGTCGGCCGGATCTCGCTGGTCCGCGTCTTCTCCGGGACCCTGCGCCCCGACCAGACCGTCCACGTCTCCGGGCACGGCCTGACCGACCGGGGGCACGAGGACCACGACGTCGACGAACGGATCGGCGCGCTGACCACCCCCTTCGGGAAGCAGCAGAGGCCGCTCGACCGCTGTTTCGCGGGTGATCTGGCCTGTGTCGCCAGGCTCGGCCGCGCCGAGACCGGCGACACCCTCTCCGCCAAGGACGATCCGCTCCTGATGGAGCCGTGGACGATGCCCGACCCGCTCCTCCCGCTCGCCATCGAGGCGCACAGCAAGGCCGACGAGGACAAGCTGTCCCAGGGTCTCGCGCGGCTCGTCGCGGAGGACCCGACCATGCGCCTCGAACAGAACCAGGACACCCACCAGGTGGTTCTGTGGTGCCTCGGCGAGGCCCACCGCGACCTCGCGCTCGAGCGGCTGCGCGACCGCTACGGCGTCCAGGTCGACGCCGTCCCGCACAAGGTGGCGCTCCGCGAGACCTTCGGCGGTCCGTCGGCGGGGCGGGGCCGGCACGTCAAACAGTCCGGCGGGCACGGCCAGTTCGCCATCTGCGAGATCGACGTCGAGCCGCTGCCCCCGGGCAGCGGCATCGAGTTCGTCGACAAGGTGGTGGGCGGCGCCGTGCCGCGGCACTTCATCCCGTCCGTCGAGAAGGGCGTACGGGCCCAGGCCGCGCGCGGGGTCGCAGCCGGGTACCCGCTGGTCGACGTGCGGGTCACCCTGCGCGACGGCAAGGCGCACTCGGTCGACTCCTCGGACGCGGCCTTCCAGACGGCGGGGGCGCTGGCCCTGCGCGAGGCGGCCGCCGAGGCGAGCATCCAGCTCCTGGAGCCGGTCGCGGAGGTCCAGGTCCTCGTCCCCGACGAGTACGTGGGCCCGGTGATGAGCGATCTGTCGGGGCGGCGCGGCCGGGTCGTCGGCACCGAGCAGGCGGGGCCGGGGCGGACCGTGGTGCGCGCCGAGGTCCCGGAGATCGAGATGGGGCGGTACGCCGTCGACCTGCGGTCCGTCTCGCACGGCACCGGGCGCTTCGACCGCTCGTACGCCCGTCATGAGGCGATGCCGCCGCCGGTCGCGCACAAGCTCCGCGAACAGGCGGCGGCCGGGGTGTAGTCGGCGCGCCGGAGGCGAGTCCGGCGCGCGGTCGGCCGGCACGTGGTCCGCCGGCGCCGCCCGCCGGACTCGCCTCCGGTGGGCGGCATCCGGCCGTCCGCTCCCCATTCCGTGACGCATCCGCCGGTACCCGGTTACGCTGTGGTGCCCAGCTCAGAAGGTGTGCGGGGCACGGTAGTTGGGAACAGGCCGCAGAGGAACACGCGGTGAACCACGCGGGCACGCGGCGATGGGGGCGGCAGTGACGATCGGCAGTTTCGGACCCGGGGCGCAGATCCCTCTCCAGGGCTCGGACGGACAGACGGCGGCGACGCATGCCCTCGCCTCCGCCGCGTACCGCGACGGTCCGCTCGAGGAGATCCTCAAGGCCAACAACGACGTCCACCAGTCGAAGGTGGTCGAGGGCAAGTGGCACAAGCTCTTCCGGCCGGACCTCGGCGAGGCGTTCGCGCGCGCGGTGCAGGTGCGGATGCTCGGCGGTGCCCGTAATGCCCTGATCCAGTCCTTCGGCACCGAGCCGCAGCCGGTGGTCGAGCACTGTCTGGCCGCCACCCGCATCCGCAAGCAGCGTGACACCAAGCTGACGCTGGTCACCTTCGTCTTCGGTGTGGTCTTCCTGCCCGGTCTGCTGCTCTGGCTCGGCGTGATCCAGCTGCGCCGCATGGTCTCCGGCACGGAGAACCGGCGGACCGGAGCCGTCGGGACCGCGCTGCTCCTCGGCGCGGGTCTGCTGGCCGCGCTGGTCCTGTTCAAGCTGCCGTTCGGCGGGCTGCCGGCGTTCTACCTCCGGGCCATGCTGGTGGCCCCGGTCATCGGCTGGTTCCTGGCCAAGCGGATCTGCGAGTCCACCGCCCGGGACCTGCGGGCCCGCTGGGACGGTCTGCTCAGCGGCGGCGGGATCGCCGCCAGGATCCCCGAGGCGGTCCCCGGAGACCCGACCGAGAAGGCCGCGGAGGACCTCCGCCAGAACCTGGAGAAGCTGACCGCCGAGCAGCACTCCAACGTCGTCTTCTACGCCGGCCCCAAGGGAATACTGGGCATGGGCACCCGCTGGGGCAGCTGGACCCTCGCCGAGGAGCTGGTGCCGCAGGAGGGGCGGGAGATCCACGACTTCCGCGCCTGGGACGTCGTGCGCAAGATCCACGACGAGCTGTCGCTCCTGGAGCGCGGCTCCCTCAAGACCGGCTTCCCGAAGCCGACCGTCAAGCACTGGATCGTCTCGCCCATCGGCGAGGGCGCCGACGAGGTGGCCCGTCCGGCGGGCGACAACGTCGTCCACTTCCAGGTCAAGCCGCACGAGATACAGCGCATCTGCAACGACCAGCAGTTCGGCAGCGGCAACCGGCACTACCTCGGCGTGCAGTTCACGCTCTGGGACGGCCAGCTCGTCCTCACGATGATGATCACCGTCACCTCGCTGCTCCACACCCTGCGCGTCGAGGTCACCGGCCACGCGCTGGGTCCGGTCCACTCGCTCTTCACCACCAAGCCCAAGGCGAAGACGAAGGCGGTCTCCAAGACGGTCCGGTTCTGGGAGACGAAGGAGATCCAGCTGCCGCTGATCGAGACCGACGAGGTGGTCCGCCTCGCGGTCCGCGCCCCGCTGACGTGGTTCCCGCCGGTGCTCGACTTCCTCGGCGGCAAGCTCGTCCTGCCGGAGCCGTTCGGTCTGCGGCACGCCTGGGCGGCCCAGCCCTGGCGTCACCGCTTCATGGCCGACGACGCGATCCGGGCCGCTACCCCGGTGATGCGCGCGGTCCACTCCGCGACCATCAAGGTGCTCGACGATCACGGCGTGGACACGGAGCGCTTCACCAACCGTTCGCTGATCCTGAGCGGCCTGGTCCAGGAACCGGCGCCGCGGAGGGCCGACCTCTACGACGCCTGAGGCGGTCGGGCCCGGCCGGTCCGCGGATCGGGCCCGGGGCAGCTCCGAGAGGGGCAGCCTAGGAAGCGGCCGGCCAGGCGTCGGCGAGCATCGCGCGGGTGTCGGCGAGGAGCTGCGGAAGCACCTTCGTGTGCCCGACGACCGGCATGAAGTTGGTGTCGCCGCCCCAGCGTGGCACCACGTGCTGGTGCAGGTGGGCGGCGATGCCGGCGCCCGCGACCGATCCCTGGTTCATGCCGATGTTGAATCCGTGCGCCCCGGAGGCGGACCGCAGCGCGGCCATCGCGCGCTTGGTGAACTCGCCGAGTTCGGCGGTCTCCGGCGGGTTCAGCTCGGTGTAGTCGGCGACGTGCCGGTAGGGCACGACCATCAGGTGGCCGCCGTTGTACGGATAGAGGTTGAGCACGGCGTACACCTGCTCGCCCCGCGCGATCACGAGCCCGTCCTCGTCCGATTTCGACGGAATCGAGCAGAACGGACAGCCGTCCTCGGCCCCCGGCCCGGTCGGCTTGTTCTCGCCCTGGATGTACGCCATCCGGTGAGGCGTCCACAGGCGCTGGAACGCGTCCTGCGTCCCCACTCCGATCTGCTGCTCCGGCTCAATCGTCATGCTGTGCAGCATATTGCTTCGCCCGTTCGGAAGAAGTCGGCGGGGCGAGGATCCGCCGGGCCCGCGATGCCGCGGCGGTGGAGGAGAGGCCGCGGGAGCAGCGGCGCCGGGGACCGCCGGGCAGGACGACGGGAGGCCTCCGGGGGATCCCCCGGAGGCCTCCTGGCAAGGAGAGCGTCAGACCTGGACGCGGTCCTCGACGATCTTGGCGATCTTGGCGATGGCCTCGTCGCGCGGGATGCCGTTCTCCTGCGAGCCGTCGCGGTAGCGGAAGGAGACGGTGCCCGCCGCCATGTCCTCGTCACCGACGATGATCATGAACGGGACCTTCTGCTTCTGCTGGTTCCTGATCTTCTTCTGCATCCGGTCCGAGGAGGCGTCCACCTCGACCCGCAGGCCCTTCTTCTTCGCCTCGGCGGCGAACTCCTGCAGGTAGTCGACGTGGGCGTCGCCGATCGGGATGCCGACCGCCTGCACCGGCGCCAGCCACGGCGGCATCGCGCCCGCGTAGTGCTCCAGGAGCACGGCGAAGAACCGCTCGATCGAGCCGAAGAGCGCGCGGTGGATCATGACCGGGCGCTGCTTGGTGCCGTCCGGCCCGGTGTACTCCAGGTCGAAGCGCTCGGGCAGGTTGAAGTCGAGCTGCACGGTCGACATCTGCCAGGTGCGGCCGATGGCGTCGCGGGCCTGGACGGAGATCTTCGGGCCGTAGAAGGCGGCGCCGCCCGGGTCGGGGGTCAGCGGGAGGCCCTGTTTCTCGGCGACCTGCTGGAGGACCGCGGTGGCCTCCTCCCAGACCTCGTCCGAGCCGACGAACTTCTCCGGGTCCTTGGTGGACAGCTCCAGATAGAAGTCGGTCAGGCCGTAGTCGCGCAGCAGGTTGAGCACGAAGGTGAGGGTGCGGTCGAGCTCCTCGGCCATCTGCTCACGGGTGCAGTAGATGTGCGCGTCGTCCTGGGTGAAGCCGCGGGCCCGGGTCAGGCCGTGCACCACGCCGGACTTCTCGTACCGGTACACGGTGCCGAACTCGAAGAGGCGCAGCGGCAGTTCGCGGTACGACCGCCCGCGCGCGTCGAAGATCAGGTTGTGCATCGGGCAGTTCATGGGCTTGAGGTAGTAGTCGGTACCACCATCGAGCTGCATGGGGGGGTACATGCCCTCCGCGTACCAGTCGAGGTGGCCGCTCTTCTCGAAGAGGGCGCCCTTGGTGGCGTGCGGGGAGTAGACGAACTCGTAGCCCTCCTCCTCGTGCCGGCGGCGGGAGTAGTCCTCCATGGTCCGGCGGATGATGCCGCCCTTGGGGTGGAAGACGGCGAGGCCGGAGCCGATCTCGTCCGGGACGGAGAAGAGGTCCAGCTCGTTGCCGAGCTTGCGGTGGTCGCGCTTCTCGGCCTCGGCGAGGAAGTCGAGGTGCGCCTTCAGCTCGTCCTTCGACGGCCACGCGGTGCCGTAGATGCGCTGGAGCATCGGGTTCTTCTCGCTGCCGCGCCAGTAGGCGGCGGCGTTGCGCATGAGCTTGAACGCCGGGATGTTCCGGGTGGTGGGCAGGTGGGGACCGCGGCAGAGGTCCTTCCAGCACAGGTCGCCGGTCTTGGCGTCGAGGTTGTCGTAGATGGTCAGCTCGCCGCCGCCCACCTCGACGTTGGCGCCGTCGTCGGTGGAGGCGGAGCCCTTGATGCCGATGAGCTCCAGCTTGTACGGCTCGTTCGCGAGCTCCTCGCGGGCGGCCTCGTCGGTCACCACGCGGCGGGAGAAGCGCTGGCCCCGCTTCTGGATCTCCTGCATCTTCTTCTCGACGGCCTTGAGGTCCTCCGGGGTGAAGGGCCTCTCGACGTCGAAGTCGTAGTAGAAGCCGTCACGGACCGGCGGGCCGATGCCCAGCTTGGCCTCGGGGAAGAGTTCCTGCACGGCCTGCGCCATCACGTGCGCGGTGGAGTGGCGCAGGATGTCGAGACCGTCCGGGGAGGAGATCTCGACGGGCTCGACGACATCGCCGTCCCGGACCTCGTAGGAGAGGTCCTTCAGCTCGCCGGCGACGCGGGCGGCGATCACCGACCGGTCCTCGGCGAACAGGGCGCCGGCGGTGGTGCCCGCGCTCACCGCCCGATCCTCGGCTCCTGAGGCGGACTGGACGGTCACACGGACATCAGACACTGGTGCTCCATACATAGGGGCGCGGGCAGATACGAAGTGCCGGCGCCGGCGGCGCGCGACAGAGACGAGGTGCCGCGTCGTGAGGGATCGTACCGAGCCGGGGGGCCTGTCCGCGAAACAGTTCCCCGCCGGCGCCGGCGGCCCGCTCCCCCGGTCACTCCCCGCCGCAGGCCTCCTCGAAGAAGTCGAGGTTCTCGTGCAGCGACTTCATCAGCCGGTCCCGCTCCGACTCGTCCACCTGCACCGGCACGACCCCGGTGGCGTCGGTCAGCCGGCGGAAGCCGCCCCGGCGCTCCAGGCGCCCCACGACCCGGATCGGCAGCCCCACCAGGTGGGCGTGGCCGGCCGTCCGGTACGCCTCCTCGTCCAGCGTGACCCGCACGTGCGGCACCTCCGCGCCCGCCAGGACGCGCAGGCGTACGGTCCCCTCGCCGCGGGGGCCGGAGCGGCGCATGCGGACGACGGCGCCGGTGATCCGCACCGGTACGGACGGCTCGTCGGTGAGGTAGCGGACACCGGCCTCGCGCAGCGCCGGCAGATCGCCCGGGGAGAACTCGACCGGCTCGGGGCGGGCGGCGCAGCCGGCCGGGGTCCCGGCGGTCGGGGCCCACTCCAGGGCGATCCGGGCCCCTTCGGAGCCCCGGACCAGGGTGACCAGGGCCTCGGTCAGCTCGCGGCTGACGCCCGCCTCCACGGCGGTGTCGAAGGCCTCCATGCCGCCGGTGGCCCGCTGGTAGTCGACGGCCTCCCGGGCGGCGTAGAGCGCGTGGTAGAGGCGTACGGCGACGGCCCGGCCCGGGTCGACGGGAACGAAGGCGGTCAGGCCCCGGCCGCCCTGCGCGGCGCCGACGACCACCGCTTCCAGCGAGGCCTGGGCCTGGCGGCGGTGGCGGGCGCCGTAGTACCCCGCCCGGGCCCGGACGGCGAGGGCTCCGGCCAGCAGGAGCTGGCGGGCGGCGGAGCCGAGCTGCTCCTGGACGCTCCACGGCACGGTGCCGGCGGGCCCCGGGGGCACGTCCCGCCACCAGCGGATCTCGTCGCTCGGCACGCTCAGGCCGACCAGGACCTCCCGGGCGGAGGGCGCGGCGCTCCGGGAGAGGGCGGTGAGGGCGTCCTCCAGGAGGTCCTCGCAGTCCGGGAAGGCGCGGCTCTCCGGCACCAGGAGGCTCGTCGAGGCGGGGCCCGTGCCGCTCCCCGGCGGGGTCCAGCGGCTGTAGCGGCCGGTGGCGCCGCCGCGCCGGCGCCAGCCGTGGCGGGCGAGGAGCGCGCCGAGGACCCGCGGGTCCACCTGCCCAGGGTCCGGCGGGCCCTCCGTGTCCCCCCAGGGGGCGCCGGGCAGTTCGCCGGGGGTGGGGTGGGGGCGGAAGGGCGGGGGGACGGGCCCGTGGCCGGCCCCGCCCTCCGGTTCGTCGATCGGCCGGTGCATCAAGGTCTCCCTCCCACGCCGACGCGGGCCATGATCTCGCACAGGGCCCGGTCGTCGAAGATCCGCGCCGTCGGTATGCGCACGGTGGTGCGGTGCCGTCCCGTGACCGGGTGTCCGGCCAGGTTGATCCAGTAACAGCAGTGCCGCAGGTCGAGCCGGTCGTGCCCGGCCCGCAGCCAGTCCTCCTGGGATCGCGGGACGAGCATCACGACCAGGATCTTGTGCACCGACACGGGCGTCCGGGCGAGCTTCGCCAGGTGGCCGTTGTCGAGGGTGAACGAGAACGTGGCCCCGGGCGGCCGTGGCGCTGTCTGATAGGTGCATTTGAGCTGCACCTTGATGGTCACTTCGTCGTCGACCGTGTGGCCGGGAGAGCCGTGGCTCACGTGCCAGTCGATGCCGTTGTCCGGAAACGGCTGCGACAGCGAACAGCCCGCCGCCGCCGCGACCGCGTGGAGATAGCCCACCTGCAGGGTCTCCATGCAGGCGGTGGTGGCGAGTGAGCCGCGCAGCGGTGCTGCCCGTTGGGGCGGCAGCCCTCCCGATTCGGGCTGGGCGAGCGCCATGTCAATTCCCTTCCCCGTCATCTGTGTTGTCACCGGCCCGCGTACGGCGCAAACAGCCCGGGTATCACCGATTCGGGCAGGGCGATCGCCATCTGCCGCACACGTGCGAGGAGTTCGGGGATGACGCACTGGTATGAGGGGCCCCTGGCCGCGTTCGACACGGAAACCACGGGAGTCGACGTCGAGGAGGACCGGATCGTCTCGGCCGCCCTCGTCGTCCAGGACATGGCGGGCGGGCGCCCCAGGGTCACCCGCTGGCTGGTCAATCCCGGGGTTCCGGTGCCCGAAGCGGCCACCGAGGTCCATGGACTGACGGACATTCACCTCCAGCGGAACGGACGCTGGCCCGCGCCGGTGATGGAGGAGCTGGGGCGGGCACTCGCCGAGCAGTGCGCGGCGGGCCGCCCACTGGTGGTGATGAACGCTCCCTTCGACCTGACCATCCTGGACCGCGAGCTGCGCCGCCACCGCGCCTCCTCGCTGGGCCGCTATCTGCAGAACACGCCGCTGTGCGTGCTGGATCCGCGGGTCCTCGACCGGCATCTGGACCGCTACCGCAAGGGCCGCCGCACGCTGACGGACCTCTGCGAGCTGTACGGAGTGGAGCTGGAGGGCGCGCACGACGCGGCCGCCGACGCGACGGCGGCGATGGATGTCGTACGGGCGGTGGCGCGGCGTTTCGCGTCCCGGCTCGAACGGCTGTCGCCGGCGGAGCTGCACACCCTGCAGGCGGTGTGGCACGCGGCGCAGGCGCGGGGGCTGCAGGCCTGGTTCGCGCGCAACGGGACGCCGGAGGTGGTGGATCCGACGTGGCCGCTTCGTCCGGAGCTGCGGACGGCGGCGTGAGGCCGGGGGGTCCCTGGAATGCGGAAGGCCGGTCCGTCGTGGTGACGGACCGGCCTCTCCCGGTGGGCGATACTGGGATCGAACCAGTGACCCCTTCGGTGTGAACGAAGTGCTCTCCCGCTGAGCTAATCGCCCGGGAACGGGTTGAACCATACAGGTCCCGGCGGGTTTCCTTCAAACCCGCCGCAGCCGGGCGGCAAGACCGCGCCGGCCGCCGCGCATCATCAGGGCGTGGTTGGCGCGGAAGAGGGGCCGGGCGGGGAGCGCGAAGCGGCGCATCAGGGGATTGCGGACCTCGACCTCCTGCTCGTAGAGCGCGTGGGTTCCGGTCGGTTCCGCGGTCAGGGTCCAGCGGAACCAGCCCTCCAGATCGCCGCCGAGTCCGGCCTCCAGGACGTGCGCGACCGGGTCGTTGCGCCGGGCGCGGACGGTGACGACGAGGTCGTACGGCAGGACGGAGCGGAAGCGGGCGGTGCCGGTGGTGTCGTCGTGGGGGACGACCTCACGGACCTGCGGCCACCACTGCGGGTAGTCCTCGGCGCGTTCGAGGACGCCGTGGACCGCGTCGGGCGGGGCCGCCAGGCGCCAGACGCTGCGGAAGCGATAGTGATACCGGTCCATGCCCCCAGTGTGGACGTACTCAGGCCCGGATCTGAGTACCCGCGCGCATGGCCGCGGCATGTGCCCCGCGCCACACTCCCGATATGAACACTCCCCTGCCGCCCGCGGACGAACTGCGGCTCGTCGACCGCGAGCTGGCCGAACTCGACTCCCGTAGGGCCGTGTTGCTGGCCCGCCGGGCTTGGCTGCTGCAGATCCTGCACCCGCCCGTGGCGCGGGCGGCGGCGACCGCCGGCCGCCCCGCTGCCCCGCGTCAGGACTCCACGCCGCGCAGCGCGCAGAACGTGCTGCTGACCCTCGGCGGGGCCCTGCTGACGATCGCCGCGGTCGCCTTCACCCTGGTGAGCTGGGGCTCGATGGGGATCGGCGGGCGCGCGGCGGTGCTGTTCGTGGTGACCTCGGCCGCGCTGGGCGCGCCGGTGGCGCTGCTGCGCCGCGGGCTGGCCTCCACGGCGGAGTCGGTGGCGGCGCTCGCGCTGGCGCTGATGGTGCTCGACGCGTACGCGCTGCACCGGGTGGCGTTGCCGGGACTGTGGTACGCGGCGGTGGCGTCCGCGGTGCTCGCGGGCGCGTGGACGGTGTACGGCTCGGCGCTGGGGCGGCTGCGGATCCCGCTGCCGGTGGCGGTGGTGGCCGGTCAGCTCCCGCTGATCCTCGGCGTGCCGGCGCTGGGCGGGGGGCTGCTCGCGACGGCGTGGGCGGCGCTCGTGACGGCGGCGGCGGACGTGGCGCTGGTGCTATGGGCGAAGCCGGTGGCGGTACGGGTCACGGCGGGCGTCGGCGGTGGCGTGCTCGGCGGCTGGGCGCTGCTGTCGGGCGGCTGGCTGTCGCTCACGTCCGCGGTTCCGGCGGCCGCGCTGCTGCTGGGCGGTGCGGCGCTCGCGCTGGGCCTGGCGTGGCGGGAGGCCCGGTCGGCGACGGGCGCCTCAGTGGTGGCGGGTCTCGCGGTGATCGCGGCGGCCGGCGGTGTGCTGCGCGGGGCGCTGCCCGGCGACTGGGAGGTGCCGGGGTACGTGGTGTGCGCCGTGGCGCTCGCGACGGTGCTGCGGTCGGCGGCGCCGCGTGCGGTGCGGCTCGGCCTGGCGGGCGCCGGGGGCGGCGTCCTGGCGCTGGGGGTGGTGTGGGCGCTGCCTCCGGTGGCGGCGGCGCTCCTGTCCCCGGCGGCGCGGACGACCGCGGTCTGGTCGGGCGGGCACGCGGAGCCGGCGCTCGCCTCGTACCCGTCGACGGCACCGCTGGTGCTGTCGGTCGCGGCGGCGGCCCTGGCGGCCGTACCGCTGCTGTGGGCGCGCTGTGGCGCCGTGTTCCTGGCCTGGGCGGTCCTGACGGTCCTGCCGCTGTCGTTCGGTCTGCCGTACGGGGTGGGCCTGACGCTCCAGGTCGTGACCACGGCGGCGGCCCTGCTCCTGGCGGTCCGGCCGGGTCCGGCGACCCGCGGGCTGCGGGCCCCCACGGCCACGCGGCCGGCCGTGGCTTCCGCACCGCTTCCGCCGACGGGGACGCCGACCGGCACTCCGACGGGGGCGGCGGCGGGCGCTGCCGCCGAGGGCGGCCCGGCTGCCGGTACGGGTGCGGGCGGGCCCGGTCAGGCAGCCGGCGGGTTCGGGCCGGCACCGGCGTGGGGGCCGTGGGGCTCGTGGGGCTCAGGGGCCGCCGTCGCGGCGGTCCGCGCCCCGCTGCCGCCGGGTGAGGTGCTCGGCTGGAGCGGGCTCGCCTGCGGTCTCGCCTCGGCGGCCGGCGCACTCGCGGCCGGTCTGGACACCCGCGGCGCGACGTTCGGGGTGCTGGGCGCGCTCCTCGCCCTCTTCACCGCGGTGGCGTTCCTCGGCGCGGGGGCACGGCGGGCCGTGGGCGCCTGTGCCGCCGTGGCCTCGGGGACCGGGCTCGTCCTGGCCGCGGCGGCCGCCGCGGGGCTCCCCGCTCACCACGCGGCGCTGTTCCTGCTGCTCGTCCCGGCGGCGACCGCGGCCGTCGGCGCGCGGCTCGGGCGGCTGCCGGTCGCGGTGCCGGTGGAGATCACGGGCGCGGCGGCGGGGCTGCTCGCGCTCGGCATGGCCGCTTCCCGGCCGGCGGTCCTGGCGCTCGTCCTGGCGCTGGGCGGGGTGATCGCGGCGGCGACGGCGGTGCGCCCGGAGCGGCGCCGCTTCGCGGGGTGGGCGGCGGCCGGGCTGTTCCTGCTCGCGACGTGGGTGCGGCTCGCCGTCTCGGACGTGGTGACGCCGGAGGCGTACACGCTGCCGGTCACCGTGCCCGCGCTGGTGGTGGGCGTGCTGCGCCGGCGCCGCGACCCCGAGGCGTCGTCCTGGACGGCGTACGGCCCCGGCCTCGCGGCGACGCTGGTGCCGAGCCTCTTCGTGGCCTGGACGGATCCCCACTGGGTGCGGCCGCTGGTGCTCGGGGCGGCCGCGCTGGTGGTGACGCTCCTGGGGGCCCGGTTCCGGCTCCAGGCGCTGCTGGTGCTCGGCGGCGCGGTGCTGGCCCTCGACGGACTGCACGAGCTGGCGCCGTACGTGGTGCAGGCCGTGGGGGCGCTGCCCCGCTGGCTGCCGCCGGCCCTGGCCGGTCTGCTGCTCCTGGCGGTGGGCGCGACGTACGAGCAGCGGCTGCGGGACGCCCGGCGGCTGCGTGAGCGGCTGGGGCGGATGCGGTAGCGGCCGGGGACGCCGAAGGCCCGGAGACCTGATCGGTCTCCGGGCCTTCGGTCCGGGTGGTGGGCGATACTGGGTTCGAACCAGTGACCTCTTCGGTGTGAACGAAGCGCTCTCCCACTGAGCTAATCGCCCGGGCGCACCGCACACATTACCGCATGTCAGCGGGTCCCCTCGACCGCCCGACGGCTCACTGGTCGATCTTCCAGGGCATCACGAAGCCGAACTTCCAGAGGTAGATCCCGAGGAGTACGGCGACGATCACCAGGCCGATGGTGGTGAGGATGATGTTGCGTCGGCGGACCTTGGGATCGAGGGCCCGCTGGGCGGCCTCGGTCACCTTGCGCTTGGTCCAGCGGAGCACCAGCTGGGCCCACACGAACTCGGTCGCCCAGATCGCCATGCCGCCGAAGATGACCAGCCAGCCGGGGCCCGGCAGCGGCAGCATCACGATGCCGGCGCCGACCACGGCGAGACCCACGATGAAGACGCCGACCTGCCAGCTCAGATGCAGGGTCCGACGGGCCTTGATGAACTCGGGGGCCCGGGATCCCAGCTCGGACTCGCCGTCCGCCGCGGACTGCCCGGTCCGCTCGTCACTCTCCGCATTCATGGGTCCCAACCTACCGGATTCGTCGCCATCACCGGTTTGGCCGTATTACCCCAAGTTACACTCCCCCATACGAGCTACCTGAACGATCACAAAACAGACAGAGGGGTTTACAACGGCACCGTAGGTGGCATGTCGATTTCGCCGACGTGCGAATCCCCGAGCGCACACTGAGCGAAAGGCCCTGGCGCTTATGAACACCACGGTCAGCTGCGAGCTGCACCTGCGCCTCGTTGTGTCGAGCGAGTCCTCACTGCCTGTACCCGCGGGCCTGCGGTATGACACGGCCGATCCGTATGCCGTGCACGCCACCTTCCACACCGGAGCCGAGGAGACGGTCGAGTGGGTCTTCGCCCGCGACCTTCTCGCCGAGGGGCTGCACCGGCCCACCGGCACCGGCGACGTCAGAGTCTGGCCGTCCCGCAGTCACGGTCAAGGCGTCGTCTGCATCGCACTGAGTTCCCCAGAGGGCGAAGCCCTGCTCGAGGCCCCGGCGAGGGCCTTGGAGTCGTTCCTGAAGAGGACCGACGCCGCCGTGCCCCCGGGCACCGAGCACCGTCACTTCGACCTCGACACCGAGCTCTCCCACATCCTGGCCGACAGCTGAGCCAGGCCGAGAGCCGCACGGCGCCGTCCGACTCGGGGAGACGGCGCCGCGCGGAAAATCCCATACGAACATCGGCGTCCTCACCGCGCAGCCGGCGCGGCCGAGGGCGCCGATGTCCGTTTCCCGGCGCCGCCCCGCTCCGTCGCCCCCGGCAGTCCCCCCGCTCGGCCCGCCCGGCCGGCAGGGCCGCCTCCGGGGCCGACGGGCCGGGCGGCGTTTGGTTTCGGACCCGTTCCTGCCCGCTTTCGGACCGGCGACGGACCAACCCCGGCTCCCCGCGCCCGAGCCGCTAGAGTCAGCGCAATTCCGCGGGCGCCCGCCCGCAGCAGGCCAGGGAGCGAATCGTGCTGATCCCCCACGACACCCGGATTGCCCTCGACGCCGTCGTCGGACTGATGAACACCGCTCCGCAGGGCGACCGCGTCGACGAGCTGGAGGACCTTCCGGCGCTGCGCGCCTTCGTGCGGAACCACGACATCAGCGGTGTGGGGGAGCTGGACGAGCACGACCTCAAGGCGGTCCGTGAGCTGCGCGGCCGTTTCGCGGCCGTCTTCGCCGCGCCGGACGCCCGGATCGCCGCCACGCTCATCAACCAGCTCGTCGCGGCAGCGGGCACCACGCCCCAGCTCACCGACCACGACGGCTACGACTGGCACGTCCACTACTTCGCGCCGGGCGCCTCGGTCGCCGACCACCTGGGCGCCGACTGCGGCATGGCGCTGGCGTTCATCGTCGTCGCCGGGGAGCAGGAGCGGCTGCGGCGCTGCGAGGCGCCGGACTGCGGCCGGGCCTTCGTCGATCTCTCCCGCAACCGCTCGCGCCGCTACTGCGACAGCCGCACCTGCGGCAACCGTCTCCACGTGGCGGCGTACCGGGCGCGCCGTAAGGAAGCCGCGGGCTGAGCCGCCGGAACCGGGCCCCTCACAGCAGGAAGAGGTCGTCCACGGCGGCCAGCAGGAACAGGCAGCCGATCACCGCGAGGAAGATCATGAGCGGCGGCTGGGAGAGCGCGAACAGGCATCCGCGCGGCTCTTCGGTGGCGGCGGGGGCGTGATCCCGCGAGGTGTCCGACATGTCGGGGCGATCATGGCGCAGACACCCGTCGGGACCGCCCGCAACACGCTTCGGTCAGGCGGCAGTTCATCCCATCCCGTGGACGGGTCCGGCCGTCAGATCCCGTGCTTCTTCAGGATCGCCTCGATGTCGCTGAAGTCGTCCCCGCTCCCGGTCGTCCGCGGCTCGGGCGTCTTGCCGCGCTGCCCGCCGCCGAGCGAGGGCGCCGACGCGGCGGGCGCGACGGTCTCGCTCCGCTTGCCGCCGGTGGTCTCCTCGCGCTTCGCGCCCCTGCGCCGCTCGACGGCGCGCGTGGTCATGAAGAGCAGCCAGGCCACACCGAGCACGCCGAAGCCGGCCCAGGCCCAGGGGCTGAAGGCCGTCGCGGCGAGCCACTCCACGACTCCCGTCATCACCAGGCCCACCGGAACCAGGGCATAGGCCGCGATTCTGGTAGCGGTGAGGAACCGCTTGCGGTACGCCGTGATCGCGGCGATGCCCAGGCCCGCCGCGGACACCGCGGAACAGATGGTCTCGGCAAGCATCGGTCCTCCAGGAGCCGGGCGATACGTCCCTTCCATCCTGCACCGCCGGGGCCGGTCTCGGCCACGTTCCGGGCCCGACCTCAGGGAGATCTCCGGGTCGGACCCCGACGATCTCCTCCCCAGGTCCCGGTTGGGCGACGCCGCCGGGGGCTGGAAGACTGCTCCCATGAGCGACTCCACCACGCCCGCGGCCCCCTCCCCCGTCGTCCTGGAGGCCTGGTTCGACCTCCAGTGCCCGGACTGCTTCCATGCCCTCGACGACGTGCGCGCGCTGCGCGAGAAGTACGGCGAGGGGGTCGACGTACGGCTGCGGCACTTCCCGCTGGAGAAGAACAAGTTCGCCTACGCCGCCGCCCAGGCCGCCGAGGAGGCCGCCGAGCAGGGCCAGGGCTGGCCGTACGTGGAGGCGCTGCTCGCCAGGACCGCGGACCTCGGCCGGCAGGGCGAGCCCCTGCTGATCGAGGTGGCCCGGGAACTCGGCCTGGACGCCGAGGAGTTCGACACCGCCCTGATCGACGGCCGGCATCTGCTAGCGGTCGACGCCGACGAGGCGGAGGGCAAGGCCATCAAGGTCACCGGCACCCCCACCTACGTCGTCGACGGGAAGCGCCTCGACGGGGGTAAGAGCCAGGACGGCCTGCGCGACCGCATCGAGGAGATCATCGACCGCCTGCGGACTGCCCGCTAGAGCACGGCCTTGTAGCTGTTGACGTGCGTGGTCCGGTAGCCGAGGGAGGTGTAGAGGCGGATCGCCGGGGTGTTGCCGGAGAAGACGTGCAGACCGAGCAGGCTCTGGCCCGCCTCGAGCGCGACCCGTTCGGCGAGGAGCATGAGCGCGCGGCCGTAGCCGTGGCCGCGCCGGCCCTCGGCCACCTCGATGTCGTAGACGTAGGCGCCCGTCCGCCCGGAGCTCAGCTCGCGGCGGCCGGTCCAGAGCTGCCCGACGACCTGTCCCTCGCGCACCGCCAGGTGGAGGGCGGTGCCGGGGCTGGCCAGGCCCCGCGGCAGGTTCTCGCGGTGGCTGGCCTCCGCCTTGGCGCGCGCCTGGTCCGCCGGAACGCCCCGGTCCATCCAGCTGCGCGCGAACTCCTCCTTGGCCTTCACCGACCAGGAGACGTACTCCGCCTCCGTCATGGGGCGGACCTCGATGCCTTCGGGCAGGGCGGGCGGCTCCCGGGGCAGGTCCTTCTCCATGTTCCGGCTGCGCTCGACGTAACCGAGGGCGGTGGCCATCCGCAGCGCCGCCTCGGCGGCGGACGGGACGGAGATCTGGACCTCGCGGCAGCCCCATCCGCGCAGCACCTCCTCGGCGGCGAGCGCGGCGACCGTGCCCCGGCCCCGTCGGCGGTCCCGCTCGTCGATCCGCAGGTCCTCGATCACTCCGGACCCGGAGCCGAAGCCGGGGGCGGTGGAGAGGTGGAGCGAGCCGACACGACGGCTGTTCACGCATACGTCGAAGGGGCGCGAGCGCCCGCCGTCGCTGGTCTGCTGAAGCGGCCCGGCCGGCCGCAGGGTGGTGGTCATCAGAGGTGTTCTACCCACCCGCCGGGCCGCCGTCATCCGGATTTGCCCGGCGGGCGTCAGCCGAGGCGGGGATCCCGGTCCGCCGCCGCCCGCTCGTCGAAGATCCGCATCGCCTTCGCGGTCACCGGCCCGAGCGCCCCGGCCAGGTCGCGCCCGTCGACCCGGTGGACCGCCTGGATGTCGCGCAGGGTCGACGTCAGGAAGATCTCCTCGGCGCGGTCCAGGACGTCGAACGGCAGGTTCGTCTCCCGGGCGCCGGTCCACTCCACCGCGAGGGCGCGGGTGATGCCGGCCAGGCAGCCGGAGGAGACGGGCGGGGTGTGGATGCGGCCGTCGAGCACCACGAACACGTTGGAGCCGGTGCCCTCGCAGAGCTGCCCGACGGTGTTGGCGAACAGCGCCTCGGAGCCGCCCTGTTCGCGCGCCCTGGCGAGGGCGACGACGTTCTCGGCGTACGAGGTGGTCTTCAGGCCGGTGAGCGCACCGCGCTCGTTGCGCGTCCAGGGGACCGTGACGACGGCGGTGGAGTCGGCGCGGCGCTTCGTCTCGCCGACCGCGACCACGAGCCCGGCGCCGGCGTCGCCCCGCTCGGAGCCCAGCGGGGAGACCCCGCCGGTGTAGGTGATGCGGAGCCGGCCGAGCTCCACCGGGTTGGCCTCCAGGACGGCGGCGCAGGCGCGGCGGACCTCGTCGAGGTCGGGGTCGGGCAGGCCGAGGCCGCGTGCGGAGCGGGTGAGGCGTTCGAGGTGCGCGGTGAGGGCGAAGGTCCCGCCCCGCTCGGCCTTGACCGTTTCGAAGACGCCGTCGCCGACGGTCAGTCCGTGGTCCAGGACGGACACCCGTGCTTCCTCCGCGTCGTACAGCCCGCCGTTGACCCAGAGTTTCATCGAGAGATGGCCTTTCCGCTCGCCTCGTACGTACCCGACGCTACCGCCAGCAGGCGGGACGCCTTCAATTCGGTCTCCGCCCACTCGCGCTCGGGGTCGGAGCCCCAGGTGATCCCCGCCCCGGTGCCGAAGCGCAGCAGGCCCTCGGCGCGGTCGATCCAGAAGGTCCTTATCCCGACGGCGAGCTCGGCGGTGCGCCGGTCGGCGTCGACCCAGCCGATGCCGCCGCAGTACGGGCCCCGGGGCGAGGTCTCCAGGGCCTCGATGATCCGCAGGGCGCTGGACTTGGGCGCGCCCGTGACGGAACCGGGCGGGAAGGTGGCGTCCAGCAGCTCGCGCCAGCCGGCCTTCACGTCCAGCTCGCCGCGGACCGTGGAGACGAGGTGGACCAGGCCGGGGTGGGGCTCGACGACGCAGAGGTCGGGGACGGTGACGGATCCGGTGGCGCAGACGCGGCCGAGGTCGTTCCGTACCAGGTCCACGATCATCACGTTCTCGGCGTGGTCCTTCTCCAGGAGGTCCTCGGCCGTCCGCCCGGTGCCCTTGATCGGGCCGGACTCGACGGTTCCGCCGTCGCGGCGCAGATACAGCTCCGGGGAGGCGGTGGCGATCTCGACACCGTGGGCGGGCAGCCGAATCGTTCCGGCGTACGGCGCGGGGTTGCCGCGCGCGAGGAGTGCGGTGAGCGCGTCGACGTCGGCGCCCTCCGGCTCGGGCAGCGGCGCGGACAGCACCCGGCAGAGATTGGCCTGGTAGACCTCGCCGCGCGCGATGTGCTCCCGGATCCGGCGTACGCCCGCGGTGTACGCCGCGCGGTCGAGCGAGGACGTCCAGTCACCCCCGGCGGGGCCGCGCCAGGCGCCCGGGACCGGCCCGGGGACGGGCTCGGTCCGTACGTCACCGAAGCGGGCGCAGGTCAGGCGGCCCTCGAAGTCCGCGGAGACGGCCCAGAAGCCGGCGGAGTCCAGGGCCTCGGGGTCACTGGTGACATCCCGCAGGTCGGTCGCGACGAGGCCGCCGAAGCGGGCCAGAGGAGCAAGGTCGTGCACGGTGCGAGTCTAGGCCGGTCACGGCGCGAGGACCGGGGCCGGCCGAAGGGGCGGGACGCGAGGGCTGCGAGCCACCCGGGGAACACGGGGAGTGAACGCCTGGCGAACGCTCGCGGGCGCCCGGCCGGGGCCTCGGACAAGCGGGCAGCTCAGCACGCTGCGGAAACGCGTTTTTGTGCTGGCCCGGGAATCCGCTAGAGTTCAACACGTCGCCGGGACGCGCAAGCGGACCGGAACCGACAAGCGGACGTGGCTCAGTTGGTAGAGCATCACCTTGCCAAGGTGAGGGTCGCGAGTTCGAATCTCGTCGTCCGCTCGATGTGGGGGATCTTCCCGACTCCCCGTATTCACTCCTGGTGGAGTGGCCGAGAGGCGAGGCAACGGCCTGCAAAGCCGTCTACACGGGTTCAAATCCCGTCTCCACCTCCAAGGACGATTAGCTCAGCGGGAGAGCGCTTCCCTGACACGGAAGAGGTCACTGGTTCAATCCCAGTATCGTCCACGGATCCGCAAGGATCACGGTCCGCAAGGATCCCCGCGCGATTAGCTCAGCGGGAGAGCGCTTCCCTGACACGGAAGAGGTCACTGGTTCAATCCCAGTATCGCGCACGCAGCACACCCCCTGGTCCTGTATCGTTCGGGACCGTCCCGCGCGATTAGCTCAGCGGGAGAGCGCTTCCCTGACACGGAAGAGGTCACTGGTTCAATCCCAGTATCGCGCACGGTAAAGAAGCCCCCGGCCGCCTGAGCGGCCGGGGGCTTCTTCGTGCCCGCTCCCCTCGTCAGGAGGAGAAGAGCATGCGGCCGAAACCGCGCTGGCGGTGGTGCCCGCCGTGGTGGCCGCCGTGGTGCGGGGCGCCCCAGGCGGGCGCGGCGGGGGCGGGCTGCGCCGGGTACGCCGGCGGGGCGGGGGCGGGCGGCGCCTGCTGGACCCACTGCGACTCCAGGCGGGTCAGGGACTCCAGCTCGCCATAGTCGAGGAATATCCCGCGGCAGCCGCTGCACTGCTCGATCTGGACGCCATTGCGGTTGTACGTGTGCATCGCTGCATGGCACTTGGGACACTGCATGCTCGGCTCAACTCCCTGCCGTTCGAAATGGTGCCTTCACTCTAGGGGGACGCAGGCGGGGCCAACTCGGTTCGGAGTGCGCCGATTCGGACACAGGTGTCGATCATCACGCTCTCGACCTCGTCGAGGGGGCGCTCCTGTGCGGTGGACTTGGCGATGGCGAGAGCGGCGGTCTGCACGGTCAGGGCCCGCGCCGGGACGTCCAGTTGGGCCCACGGATCGTCCGGAGCGACGGCCGGGCCGCCGGCCGCGAGGTACGCGCCGAGGAACCGGGACCAGACGTCCGGGGGGAGGAGCCCGGCCGCGAACCAGGCCGCGGGGCGCGCCAGGTCCCAGGCGGGGTCGCCCGTACCGAGGTCGTCGACATCGATCAGGCGCCAGGAGCCGTCCCCGGGGCTGCCCGGGGCGCGGACGAGCTGGCCGAGGTGGAAGTCGCCGTGGCAGAGGAACCCGGCCTCGGCGGCGGGCGGCGCGGGCAGGGTCTCCCGGGCGCGCAGCACCGCCCCGGCCGCCGGGTGCGGTCCCGCGGCCCGCATCCGCTCGACGGCCAGGGCGACCTTGACGCGGGCGCGCATCGGCGGAAGCCCGGCGGGGGCGGGCGTCCGGTGCAGCAGGGCGAGGAGCCGGGCCGCCTCCTCCCAGGGCGCCGCGTCGGGGTCGACCGGGTCGACCGGGGCGCCGTAGGGCCAGGCGGTGACGGGGCGGCCGTCGACGGCGGTGCCGTGCGGGGACGGGAGGGGCGGCAGGAGGACCTCGCGAAGCCGCCGGTCCGCGGCGACGGCGACCCGTGCCCGGTGCGCGGGGCCTCCGGTCCCGGGCGCGTGCGCCTTCACGACGACGGGCCCGTGCCGGACGACGGTGCCGTCCTCGCGGTCGGCGAGAACGGCCTCGGCGCAGCCGCAGCCGTCCGGCCCCGCCGCGGCGAGGTGGGCGGCCGTGCGGGCGTGGGTGCGGAGGAGGGCGAGGTCATGGGCGTGCACCCGGGGAGCGTACGCCGGGGCCGCGCCTCGGCGCCGGGAAGGGCCCTCACTCCCCTGCGTACGCTCCTGGGGACCGGGGAGGGAGCCTCGCCTCACGCGGGCGTTCATCCGGGGCCGGGAGCTACCGCCCTCGCGGGCAGGGGGGTCGGCCCGGCTTCCGGAAAGCGCGAGGGCCGGTCAGCTCCCCAGCTGACCGGCCACACGCTGCCGTCCGCCGCACCCCCGTCCCCACGGGGTTGTTGGCCGGATGTCCCCGACCCGGGCCGCTCACCCGGGTCCGGGGCGCCGCTCAGCGCCCCAGCATCACGCCCACGGACGACGCATGAGTGACCACCGCGTCCCAGCCGCCGAAGGCGACCACGAGCAGGGTCGCGAGAGGGAGGACCATGGCGGTCGCCACCAGGGGGTGACGTCGGCCCGAAGGACGGGTGTTCATCCGCGGTGCCGTGTACGCCATGGGTCCTCTCCTGTCGTGTCTACAGCGGCGGGTGTCTGACCTCGGGGGACGAGTGCTGCACCCGCCGCTTGACCTCAACACTAGGTTCCGGCGGCCGCCGGGACGTCATGCCCGCGTACCGACTTCCGGGCCTCCCGGAGGATGACGGCCCACCTCGCGGTGTACTCCCCTGGGTGGAGACGACTCCTCAGGACTGAGGGTCTTCCCTGAGGGGCACCGGCTGTTCGACCAGGGCGAGGACCCGGCTGGCCATGAAACGGGCCGTCCGGACGACCACCCCGGTGCGGGTGACTTCGCTCACTTCCACCACCCCGCGACGGACCGCCGTCTCCACCCTCCGGCCCGCCCGGCTTGCCACCACTTCATACGTCCGCGTCGTGTCCCCCGCATCCACGACTATCTCCACGCGATCACCCTTCATCGATCCAATCCCCCTTCTGCGACCGGACATTGGGAAATCCCACGGCTTCGTCCGCGGCCGGGGGCCGCGTCCTGACCACCCCTCAAGTGTCCCCCTCAGCACTGACAATCGATCCGTGCGGGAGGGCGCGGCCTATGAGCACACCGGGGCGGGGATACGTAAGCTGTGCCTCGTCGAACGGACGAGGGGACGGACATGGCGATGATGCGGCTCCGGCGCGAGGATCCGCGGATCGTCGGGTCGTTCCGGCTCCACCGCAGGCTGGGGGCCGGCGGGATGGGGGTCGTGTATCTCGGCTCCGACCGGCGGGGGCAGCGGGTCGCGCTCAAGGTGATCCGGCCGGACCTCGCCGAGGACCAGGAGTTCCGCTCGCGCTTCGCGCGCGAGGTGTCCGCCGCCCGGCGGATCCGCGGCGGCTGCACGGCCCGGCTCGTCGCCGCCGACCTGGAGGCCGACCGCCCCTGGTTCGCCACCCAGTACGTCCCGGGGCCCTCCCTGCACGACCGCGTCGCGGAGGAGGGCCCACTGCGGGCCGCCGACGTGGCCGCGATCGGCGCCGCCCTCTCCGAGGGCCTGGTCGCCGTGCACGAGGCCGGGGTCGTCCACCGGGACCTCAAGCCGTCGAACATCCTCCTGTCGCCCAAGGGCCCCCGGATCATCGACTTCGGCATCGCCTGGGCCACCGGCGCCAGCACCCTCACCCACGTGGGCACGGCCGTCGGCTCCCCCGGCTTCCTCGCGCCCGAGCAGGTACGGGGCGCGGCCGTCACCCCGGCCACGGACGTGTTCTCGCTCGGCGCCACCCTCGCGTACGCGGCGATGGCGGACTCCCCCTTCGGGCATGGCAGTTCGGAGGTCATGCTCTACCGCGTGGTGCACGAGGAGCCGCAGCTGAACGGCGTACCGGACGCCCTCGCCCCGCTCGTACGGGCGTGTCTGGCGAAGGACCCGGAGGAGCGTCCGAGCACGCTCCAGCTGTCCATGCGGCTCAAGGAGATCGCCGCCCGCGAGGCCCAGGGGCTGCCGGCGTCCCGCCCGCCGGTGCAGCGGGAGCGCACGGAGCAGTCCACGGGCACCGGCAGCCGGCCCACGGAGCGGTACATCGAGGGCGGTACGCAGGGCGGCCGGGCGCAGGGGCCGGCGTCGCGTCCGTCCGGGCCCCGCACGGGCGGCCGGCAGGCGCCGCAGTCGAGGCCGAACAGCCGCCCGACGCCGTCGCGGCCCGGTGCCCGCACCACGTCCACGGGCCGCAGGCCCGCCAACCCCCGGCTGCTGCGGCAGCGGCTCTTCGTCTTCGTGGTGGTGACGCTGGTGGTGGCCCTGGGCATCGCCGCCGCGCAGGCCCTGCAGGGCTAGACGGGACTCTCCGGACACGGCCTGGGGCGCGCCCCAGGGCTGCCCGCCCGGGTCAGTCCTGGGGGCGGCCGCTCGCCACGGCGTAGAAGGCGACCGCGGCGGCGGCGCCCACGTTGAGCGAGTCGACCCCGAGGGCCATCGGGATGCGGACCCACTCGTCGGCGGCGCGCAGCGCTTGGGTGGACAGGCCGTCGCCCTCGGCACCGAGCATCAGCGCCGCCCGCTCCAGCCTGTGCGGGGCGGCCGCGTCGATCGGCGTGGCCTTCTCGTCGGGGGTGAGCGCGAGCAGCTTGAAGCCCGCCTCCCGGACGGCCTCCAGTCCGCGGGGCCAGGTTTCCAGCCGGGCGTACGGGACGGAGAAGACCGCGCCCATGGAGACCTTCACGGACCGGCGGTAGAGGGGGTCGGCGCAGTCCGGGGAGAGCAGCACGGCGTCCATGCCGAGCGCGGCGGCGCTGCGGAAGATGGCGCCGATGTTGGTGTGGTCGTTGACCGACTCCATGACGGCGACCCGGCGGGCCGGGCGCAGGAGTTCCTCGGCCGTCGGCAGCGGTTTGCGCTGCATGGAGGCGAGGGCTCCGCGGTGCACGTGGTAGCCCGTGACCCGCTCGGCGAGGTCCGGCTGGACGGCGTACACGGGCGCGGGGACCTCGTCGATGACATCGCGCATGACGTCGACCCACTTGGCCGAGAGCAGCATCGACCGCATCTCGTAACCGGCCTGCCTCGCCCGGCGGATGACCTTCTCGCCCTCGGCGATGAACAGACCCTCGGCCGGCTCGCGTCTGCGTCGCAGTTCGACGTCGGTCAGTCCGGTGTAGTCGCGCAGGCGCGGGTCGTCGGGATCGTCGATGGTGATGAGTTCGGCCACGAGGTGATACTGCCTTGTCCGGGGTGCGGTGCCAATGTGCGGGGCGAGGGTGTACGAGGGGTGCGGCGGGGGCGCGGGCCGGGCCCGGCGCCCCCGGAGGGTCAGGGGACGAGCTTGTCCGGGCCCTCGCCGACGACCTCGCCGATGACGATGACCGCGGGCGGCCGGACCTCCCGCGCCTTGACCGTCTCCGCGACGGTGGCGAGCGTCGCGTCGACCCGGCGTTGGGCGGCCGTCGTGCCCTCCTGGACCAGGGCGAGGGGCGTCGCGGGGTCCTTGCCGTGGGCGACGAGCGCTTCGGCGATCCTGCCGATCTTGTCCACGCCCATGAGGATCACCAGCGTGCCGGTGAGCTTGGCGAGCGAGGCCCAGTCGACCAGGGAGCGCGGGTCGTCGGGGGCGACGTGGCCGCTGACGACGGTGAACTCGTGCGCGACCCCGCGGTGGGTGACGGGGATGCCGGCCGCGCCGGGGACGGAGATCGAGCTGGAGATACCGGGGACGACGGTGCAGGCGATGCCCTCGACGGCGAGCGCCTGGGCCTCCTCCATGCCGCGGCCGAAGACGAACGGGTCGCCGCCCTTGAGGCGGACGACCGACTTGCCGGCCTTGGCGTGCTCGATGAGCGCGTTGTTGATGGCCTCCTGGGCCATGAACCGGCCGTAGGGGATCTTGGCCGCGTCGATGACCTCGACGTGCGGGGGCAGTTCGTCGAGCAGGTCGCGGGGGCCGAGGCGGTCGGCGATCACCACGTCGGCCTCGGCGAGCAGCCGGCGTCCGCGGACGGTGATCAGGTCCGGATCGCCGGGGCCGCCGCCGACGAGGGCGACGAAGGGGGTACGGGAGCGGTGCTGCGGGGCCGCGAGGGAGCCGTCCCGCAGGCCTTCGACGATCGCGTCGCGTACGGCGGCGGAGCGGCGGGGGTCGTGGCCGGTGAGGACGGCGACGGTCACGCCCTCGCTGCGGCCGGTGGCCGGGGTCCAGGCGGTGGCGGCCTCGGCGTCGTCGGAGCGCACGCACCAGGTCTTGGTCCGCTCGGCCTCGGCGGACGCGGCGGCGTTGGCGACCGGGTCGCTGGTGGCGACGAGCGCGTACCAGGCGTCGGCGATGTCCCCGTCCTCGTACCGGCGCCGTACCCAGGTGATCTCGCCGGCCTCGGCCATGGCCTCGACGGACGGGGTCGCGGACGGGGAGACGAGGGTGACGTCCGCGCCGGCCGCGATCAGGGCGGGGAGCCTGCGCTGGGCGACCTGGCCGCCGCCGAAGACGACGACGCGGCGGCCGGAGAGGCGCAGTCCGACGGGGTAGGCGGGGTGCTCGGCGTGCTCGGCCATGGGCGTGCGGCTCCTCGGGAGGGGCGGGGCTTATGCGGGGCCGCTGCGGCGGTGAAGCGGCTGGTGGAGCGGGGTGTTCGACCTGGGCCCACGATATCGGTCACCGCGGATGCGCGGCCTGTGACCCATGTCCCTCTCACGGTGGCGGGCCCGCGCTCCCCACTGGGAGGAACGCGGGCCCGCGCGCGCTGCCGGTCTACTTCTCCGTCACGCCCGCCGAGTCGAAGGTGGCGACCTCGTGCATCGCGCGCGCGGCGCTCTGGACGACGGGGAGGGCCAGGAGGGCGCCCGTGCCCTCGCCGAGGCGGAGGTCGAGGTCGACCAGGGGGCGCAGGCCCAGCTTGTTGAGGGCCGCGACATGGCCGGGCTCGGCGCTGCGGTGGCCGGCGATGCAGGCCGCCAGCGACTCGGGCGCGATCGCCCGGGCGACCAGCGCGGCCGCGCCGGTCGAGACTCCGTCCAGGATGACCGGCGTACGCAGCGAGGCGGCACCGAGGATCAGACCGACCAGGGCCGCGTGCTCCAGGCCGCCGAGCGCCGACAGGACGCCGATCGGGTCCGCCGGGTCCGGCTGGTGGAGATCGAGGGCGCGGCGGACCACATCCACCTTCCGCGCGTGCATCTCGTCGTTGATGCCGGTGCCGCGGCCGGTGACCTCGACCGGGTCGACGCCGGTGTACACGGAGATCAACGCCGCCGACGCCGTCGTGTTCGCGATCCCCATCTCACCGGTCAGCAGCGCCTTGTTGCCGGCCGCGACCAGGTCCCGGGCGGTCTCGATGCCCACCTCGATCGCGGCGAGCACCTCCTCCCGCGACATCGCCAGACCGGTGGTGAAGTCGCCCGTGCCGGGGCGGACCTTGCGGGGCAGCAGCCCGGGCGTGGCCGGGAGTTCGGAGGCGACGCCGACGTCGATGACGCAGACCTCGGCACCGACCTGGTTGGCGAAGGCGTTGCAGACCGCGCCGCCGCCGAGGAAGTTCGCGACCATCTGGCCGGTCACCTCCTGGGGCCAGGCGGTGACGCCCTGGGCGTGGACCCCGTGGTCGCCTGCGAAGATCGCGACGGCGGCGGGTTCCGGGATCGGCGGCGGGCACATCCGGGACAGGCCGGAGAGCTGCGCGGAGATGATCTCCAGCATGCCGAGGGCGCCGGCCGGCTTCGTCATCCGCTTCTGCCGCTCCCAGGCCTCGCCGAGCGCCTTCGCGTCCAGCGGGCGGATGGAGGAGACGGTCTCCTTGAGCAGGTCGTGCGGCTCCTCGCCGGGCAGGGCGCGGCGGCCGTACGTCTCCTCGTGGACGACCCAGGAGAGCGGGCGGCGCTTGGACCAGCCCGCCTGCATCAGCTCGGGCTCCTCGGGGAACTCGTCGACGTACCCCACGCAGAGGTAGGCGACGACTTCGAGGTGCTCGGGCAGGCCGAGGGCCCGGACCATCTCGCGCTCGTCGAAGAAGCTGACCCAGCCGACGCCGAGGCCCTCGGCGCGGGCGGCGAGCCAGAGGTTCTCGACGGCGAGGGCCGAGGAGTACGGCGCCATCTGCGGCTGGGTGTAGCGGCCGAGGGTGTGACGGCCGCCCCGGGTGGGGTCGGCGGTGACGACGATGTTGACCGGGGTGTCGAGGATGGCCTCGATCTTCAGTTCCTTGAACTGCTTCGCGCGGGCCTTCGGCAGCGACTGGGCGTACGCCTCACGCTGGCGCTGGGCCAGTTCGTGCATGCTCCGGCGGGTCTCTGCGGAGCGGATGACGACGAAGTCCCAGGGCTGGGAGTGGCCGACGCTGGGGGCCGTGTGGGCGGCCTCCAGGACGCGGAGCAGCACCTCGTGCGGGATCGGGTCGGAACGGAAGCCGTTGCGGATGTCGCGGCGCTCGCGCATCACGCGCAGCACGGCCTCCCGCTCGGCGTCGTCGTAGCCGGGCGCGGCGGGGCCGGCGGAGACGGGGGCGTTCATGTCACCGGGCTCGGCTTCGGGTTCGGTCGCCGGGTCGGTGTGTGCCTCGGGGCCGGGTGCGGCTTCGGGCTCGGTCGCCGGCGCGGGCGCGGCCTCCGCGTCCGGTTCGGCGTGCGCCTCGGGCTCGGGCGCGGGCTCCGCCTCGGGGGCGGGCACGGCGTGCGGCTCGGTCTCCGCCTCGGGGGCGGACGGTGCCTCGGCCACGGTCTCGGCGAGCGGCTCGGCAGCGGGCTCCGGCTGGGGCTCGGGGGCGGCGACCGGTGCCTCGGCCTCCGGCTGCGGCTGCGTCTCGGCCTCGGGCTGGTTCTCCGCCGCCGGGGCCGGCTCGGGCGCCTCCGGGGCGCTCTGCGCGACGACGGGCTCCGGCATCGGCTCCGCCGCGGGCGCGGGCTCGGCCTCGGCCTCCGCCAGGGGCTGGGGCTCCGGCTGAGGGGCGGCTGCCGGCTCGGGCGCGGCCTCCGCGACGGGCTCGGGGGCGGCTTCCGGCGCGGCCTGCGGCTGCGCCTCGGCGACCGGCTCGAGCTCCGGCTCGACCGGGGGTACGGGTGCGGCGGCGGGGTCGCTGCCGTCGCGCGGGGCCGGGACGGTCGCCGGAGACTCCTCCACCGGGGCCTCGTTCACCGGGGCCTCATCCACCGGGGTCTCGGCGGCGGGCTCCGCGACCGGGGCGGTCTCCACGGGCTCCACCGGCTCCACGGCCTCGGTGACCGGCTCCTGCGCGGCCTGGGCGGCGGCGGGCTCCTCGACCGTCTCGGGGACCTCGGGCACGGCGGACGCCTCGGGCGTCTCCGGGGCATCGGGAGCCTCGGCGGCCTCGGGCGCGGCCTCGGCCACCGGGGCCGGCGCAAGGTGGGGAGCGGTCGGGACGGTGCCCTCGACCTGGACGAACTGGCCGACCGTTTCTGCGGGGGCGGCGGGGTCCTGCGGCGCGACGGACCGCGGCGGCTGCGGGTCCCACGGCTCGGCGCCCTGCGGCGGGACGTCGCCGAGCTGGGGGGCGGTCCGCGGCGCCGGGCTCTCCTGCGCGTCCTGAGGGATGTCCAGGTATTCGAGGCCGCTCGTCGGCGGGCCGTCCGCCAGGGCGGGCATCGGGCCGGGCGCCGTGGCGCCGACCACGGCCGGGGCGGGCTCGGGAGCCGGGGCGGGGGCCGGCGCGCCGGCGGGGCCGCGGTCGGCGAGCGAGCGGACGACTCCCCCGGTGTTGTCCGGCACCGGCGGGCCCATGTGCAGCGGGCGGCGCGCGGGCGGCGGGGTGGTCGCGGCGTGGGGCGGCATGCGGACGCCGCCGAGGTCGACGGAGCCGGAGTCGCGGCCGGCGGCCTCGTGGGCGCCGGTGTCCAGGATCCCGGGTTCGTAGCCGTGCGGGGTGGCGGTCTCGTAGGCGGGCTCGGGGGCGGCGGGCTGCTCCTGCGGTGCGACCGGCACGCCGTGGGCCGGGGTCCCGAACCCTTCGGCGGAGACCGTCACGCCGTGCGCGGGGGCCGCCGGGCTCTGGCCGGTGAACGGGGCGCCCTGTCCGCCGGTCGCGTGACCTTCCGCGGCGGGGAAGCCGTGCGCGGGCGTCGGGACGCCCGGCTGGGGGTGGTGCCCGGCCGACGCGTCGGCCGGGACCCCGTGCGCCGGGGTGGAGTGGGGGGCCTGCTCGGGCTGGTGGGCGGCCGGGGACGGGCCCAACGGCGCCTGGGCGGCGAGGGCGTCCGCGAGCGGCCCGGCCAGCGGATCGGTGAGCGGGTCGACCATCGGCGGCTGCCCGGGGACCTGCGCCGGGGCGGCCGACGGAGGCACGGCGACGGGCGGCGCCGGTACGGCGCCCGGCTGGTGCTCGCTCCAGGCGCCCTGGGCGCCGGGCATCAGCAGGAGGTCGTCTTCTTCGGCTGCGCTCTCGGAGGGGTCCAGGAAGGTGTACGCGCCCGGGGCGGGGATGCCCGGCTGCTCGACCATGCCTGCGTTCTCCGGCAGCCCCTCGCCCGGGATCTGGCCGGTGTCCGTCATGCGTACCCCTCGCCCATCGCTTGTGCTCCTTCAACCGTCGCCCGTCGACAACAACGAGCGTGCGCGTCGCGCGGCACGAATGACGCGCGGACACCCAAGCATTGTCGCGGCCTTCGGCCGTCGTGGCAGGCAGATCCGCCACGGTGCGCTGTGGACTGCGCCACGTCGCGCGTCCCCCGGTTGCTCCCTCCCACGTGAGCGGCGCGAGCGGCCACTGCTGCCGGACATGGGCGAACAAAGCGCCGAACGTCCCGGGGCGGTACAACGATCGGCCAGCCTACCTGGCCCTGCGGGGGCGATCGATCACGGGGCGCGATCGATCCTGCGGCCGGAGAGCAGGAAGACGACCGAGCGCTCGCGTTCGGTCCAGTCGCCGGGGTCCAGGCCGACGCTCTGGAGCAGGGCGCACTCGACGGCGTAGCCGCCGTCGGCGAGGGCCGCGCCGAGGGCCTCGGCCTCGTCGCGGGTGGAGGCGTGGGTGACGATCCGCTCGGGCCTGCGGTCGGTGCAGGCGGTGACGACCGGGGCGCCGCCTCCGCCGATCCGTACGACATCGGGTTCGGGGAGTCGTTCCAGGACGTGCGGGGCGCGGCCCGCGACGACGTGCAGTTGGACGCCGGAGCGCCGGGCGGCGGCGTCCGCGCGGGCGCAGGCGGCCGGATCGGAGTCGACGGCGATCACGGCGGCGCCGAAGCGGGCGGCCTCGACGGAGAAGGCGCCGCCGCCGCAGCCGATGTCCCAGACGAGATCGCCGACCCGGGGGCCGAGGCGGGCGAGCTGGGCGGCGCGCAGGGTGGGGGTCCGGCCGTCGCCGGAGTCGTGCGCCCGGCCGGGCTCGGTGCCGTACTCCTCGGGGGGCAGGGCCCAGCCCCGTACGGCGGGGGTCTCGTGGCCCATGAGCCAGCCGCCGCCCTGGGCGGGGGAGGCGCCGCCGATGACGATGACGACGTTGGGATCGCGCCAGGCGTGGTCGGCGGCCTTGTCGGAGGTGAGGACGGTGACCTGTTCCCGGTCGGTGCCGAGCTCCTCGCAGATGACGAAGGTGCGGTGGACGCCGTCGAGGAGGAGGGCGAGTTCGGCGGGTCCGGCGCCGGGCGAGGTGAGGACGGCGACCTTGGGGTGGGCGCGGCAGACGTTGACCGCGCGGCGGAGGGTGCGCTGGTGGGCGACGACGACCCGGGCGTCGTCCCAGGGCATGCCGGCCCTGGCGAAGGCGGCGGCGACGGAGGAGACCGCCGGGACGACCTCGACCTCCAGGCCGTGTTCGGGGGCGCGCAGGGTGCGGACGACGCCGAAGAAGCCGGGGTCGCCGTCGGCGAGGACGACGGCGCTGCCGCGGTGGCCGGCGATGCGGCGTGCGGCGAGGTCGACGCTGCCGAGGCGGATGCGTTCGGCGCGGGGCGGGACCTCGGGCAGGGCGAGGTGGTGGGCCGCGCCGGCCACGAGGGTGGCGGCCGAGAGCGCGGACCGGGCGCCTGCGGTGAGGGGCGAGCCGTCCCAGCCGATCACCGTGACCCGGTCGGCCATCGTCGTCTCTCTCCTCAGGTGGGTCGTGCGGTCGGCGGAGGTGGCGCGGCCGAGGGTGGCCGGGGGCCTCCAGGGGGGTGTCGAGCGTACCCGCCCCGCCGGAGGCTCAGCTCCAGTCGGCGTACGAGGAGTATCCGGCCTCGGCCATCTGGTCGGCGACGCCTTCGAGGTCCTCGGGGAGGAGGCCCCACACGATGAAGTCGGTGCGCAGGTCGGTCAGGCCGCCGTCCTCGGTGCGGGTGCGGGCTATGCAGGCGCCGCGCAGGACGCCCTCGCTGATGCAGCCGATCTTCTGGGCGACCTGCTGGGAGGCGGTGTTGTCGGCCGCCGTGCGCAGCTCCAGGCGTTCGAAGCGCTGGTCGCCGAAGAGCCATTGGGCGGTGGCGAGGGCGGCTTCGGAGGCGTAGCCCTCGCCGCGGGCCCAGGGCGCGATGATGTAAGAGAGTTCGGTGGAGCGGACGCGCCAGTCGGTGTGGGTGAGCTGGATGACCCCGACCAGGCGCTGGGTGAGGAATTCGGTGACGGCGAGGTCGATGCCGCGGCCGGCGGCGCGCTCGGTGGGCGCGTAGTCGTTGATCCAGGTGAGCGCGGCCGCTTCGGTGAAGGGCTGGGGGACGGCGGTCCAGGCGGCCACGAGTTCGTCGTTCATCATCTCGGCGAGGGCGGGCGCGTCGGCCTCCTCCAGGGCGCGCAGCACCAACCGGTCCGTGCTGATGGAGATGTCCGGAAAGGTGGTAGTCATGCGCAGCTCCATGCCGAGGACCGTCCGAATCGACCGTGAACGCACAGCATGCAGCATGCAGCCGTCCGTGTGCATGGGCGGGTCCGGAGTGTGCGGCGGGCGACGAAGGCCCCGCGCATCGGACGGGATGCGGGGGCCTTCGTCACAAGGACTGTACGTCGGGCCTTACTTGGCGACGGCGCCGAAGGCCGGAACGACAGCGCCGTTCTTGTAGGTGTCCGCGATGTACTTCTTCACCTCGGGCGAGTTGAGGAGCTTGACGAGCTTCTGGACGCGGGCGTCCTTCTCGTTGCCCTCCTTGACGGCGAGGAAGTTGGCGTAGGGGTTGCCCTCCGCCTTCTCCAGGGCCAGGGAGTCCTGGGCCGGGTTGAGCTTGGCCTCGATGGCGTAGTTGCCGTTGACGACCGCGGCGTCCACGTCGTTCAGGGCGCGGGGCACGGTGGCGGCCTCCAGCTCCTTGAACTCCAGGCCCTTCTTGTCGGTGATGTCGGAGAGCTTGGCGTTGGAGCCGACGCCGTCCTTCAGGGTGATCAGACCGTTGTCGGCGAGCAGCTTGAGCGCGCGGCCGCCGTTGGTGGTGTCGTTGGGGACGGCGACGGTCTGGCCGGCCTTGATGTCCTTGATGCTCCCGAGCTTCTTGGAGTAGAGGCCGAGGGGCTCCAGGTGGACGTTGACCACCGGGACGATGTGGGTCTTGTTCTTCAGGTTGAAGTCGTCGAGGTACGGCTTGTGCTGGAAGAAGTTGGCGTCGACCTGGCCGGACTCGGTGGCGGTGTTCGGCAGGACGTAGTCCGTGAACTCCTTCACCTCCAGCTTCAGGCCCTCCTTCGCGGCGAGGTTGTCCTTGACGTAGTTCAGGATGTCGGCGTGCGGCGTCGGGGACGCGGCGACGACGAGCGGCTTGTCGGCGGAGGCGGCCGCGTCCTTCGAGGAGGACGGGTCGGAGGCCGTGCCGCAGGCGGTGAGGCCGAGGGCGAGCGCGGCGGTGGCGGCGATGCCGGCGGTGAGCTTGATGTTCTTACGCACGAAGAGTGCCTCTTTCAGGTGGTGCGGTGGACGCCTGGACAACAAGTCCGGGCTTGTCTTCGCGTGGACGAAGTCGGTGGGGGTTACGCGGTGCGTCCCCGGCGGGCGAGGAGCCGGACCGCGAGGTCGCCGATGACCTGGACGACGGTGACGATCGCGATCAGGACGACGACGGTGACCAGCATGAACTGGGTGTCGAAGCGCTGGTATCCGTAGGTGATGGCCTTGGAGCCGAGGCCTTCGCCGCCGACCGCACCGGCCATCGCGGAGTAGCCGATGAGGACGATGACGGTGGTGGTGACGCCGGAGACGAGCGAGGGCAGCGACTGCGGCAGCAGCACCTTGCGGATGATCGTCGGTACGGAGCCGCCCATGGCCTGGACGGCTTCGACGAGGCCGTGGTCCACCTCGCGGATCGCGGTCTCGACGAGGCGCGCGAAGAAGGGGATGGCTCCGATGGCGAGGGGCACGATCATCGCGGTGGGCCCGATGAAGGTGCCGACGACGAAGGTGGTGAAGGGGATCAGGGCGATCAGCAGGATGATGAACGGCAGCGAGCGGCCGATGTTCACGATCACGCCGACGACCTTGTTGACCACCGTGTTCTGCAGCAGTCCGCCCTTGTCGGTGAGGACGAGGAGGATGCCGAGCGGCAGGCCGCCGAGGATGGTGACGAGGGTGGCCCACAGGACCATGTAGAGCGTGTCGACGGTGCCCTGCTCCAGCAGGGGCTGCATCTCCGACCAGGTCACTTGGCACCTTCCTTGACCAGTACGGGCGCCGCCTGGGGCGCCGTCTCCTCCTCGACGACGTCGACCTGGAGGCCCTGCTCGCGCAGGAAGCCGACCGGGACGACGTTCTCCTCGTACCGTCCGGGGAGTTCGATCCGCATCCGGCCGATCTGCTTGCCGCCCACGGTGTCCATCGCGGCCCCGAGGATCGAGATGTCGACGTTGTACGTGCGGGAGAGCTGGGAGATCACCGGCTGGGTCGCGGCCTCGCCGTGGAAGGTGACGTCGACGACCGTGCGGTCGGGGCCGGTGGGGGCGCCGCCGACGGGGAAGAGCTCGGCCGCCAGCTGGGAGCCGGGGGTGGCGAGCAGTTCGCTCACGGTGCCGGACTCGACGATCCGGCCCTTCTGCATCAGCGCGGCGGAGTCGCAGATGGTCTTGACGACGTCCATCTCGTGCGTGATGAGCAGGACGGTGAGGCCGAGCTGCCGGTTGAGGTCGCGCAGCAGCTGGAGGATGGAGCGGGTGGTCTCCGGGTCGAGGGCGCTGGTGGCCTCGTCGGAGAGCAGGACCTTGGGCTCGCCGGCCAGGGCGCGGGCGATGCCGACGCGCTGCTTCTGACCGCCGGAGAGCTGTCCGGGGTAGGCCTTGGCCTTGTCGGCGAGGCCGACGAGGTCGAGGAGTTCCAGGGCGCGGCGGGAGCGCTCGGCGCCGGAGACGCCGAGGATCTCGAGCGGGAGCTCGATGTTGTCCTCGACCGTGCGGGAGGACAGCAGGTTGAAGTGCTGGAAGACCATGCCGATGCTGCTGCGGGCACGGCGGAGGTCCTTGCCGGCGCGGCGGCCGCGGGCGGCGAGCGCGGTGAGGTCGACGCCGTCGACGGTCACGGTGCCGGAGGTGGGGCGCTCCAGGAGGTTGACGCAGCGGATGAGCGAGGACTTGCCGGCGCCGCTCTGGCCGATCACGCCGTACACCTCGCCCTCGCGGACGTGGAGGTCGACGCCGTCCAGAGCGGTGACCTCGCGGCCGCGCGACTCATAGACCTTGGTCAGGCCCGAAGTGGTGATCACAGGGGTTTCCGTCACTGTCGAGTGCGCGGCGCGGGGTCCGCCGGGCACGGGGCATTCGTCGTTCGGACAGTCAGGCGCGGGTCGGCTGGTTTCGGCGGGTGGCCGGGGGCAGCTAGTGCGCGGGGCAGGCACGGTCCGGCGCCGGTGGGCGGACGGATCGGCTCGGCCGTCGGGTCGTCTCGCTTCGGGGCGCGCGACTCAGGCGGGGGCCCTCAGAAGGCGCACATTCGACACATACAACGAGCACCGGGCGTGCTGATCGCCTCGGTCGCAAGGGTGCGGCTGCTCGTCGTGGTCATGGCTGCAAGTAAAGCACGCAGGCGTTCGACACCCTGAGGCATGTCCGAATAGCGGACTGGATTGCACCATCATGCGGACATACGGAGGGGCCCGGTCCGCGAGCGGAAGGCCCTCGCCGGACCGCCCGTGGCCTGCGCCGACGCCCGCCTCGCGGGGCCGTGGGGACCCCGGTCAGGGGGGTCGGCGGGCAGCCTGTTGTGGTCAAGGCCACGATCGTGCGGACCGGCCCGCGGCGAGGTCCCGGAGGGGGCGCCGGGGGGCGGGCGCGTCGGGTCTTTTGGCCCGTAATACCCTCGGGGCCATGCTTGACGCCCTGACGGTCGCGGTTTCGGTGGCCGCGCTCGCCCTCGCCGCCTGGTGCGGCTTCGCCGCCTTCCGGGACCAGCCCACCAAGGACTGGCACTTCATCGGCATGGCCGTGGTGACCGTCCTGGCGCTGGCGCAGCTGGTCGTCGGCATCGCGCGGCTGGCGAGCGGCGAGAAGGCCGACGAGGGCGCGACGATCTTCGTCGCGTATCTGCTGGGCGCGCTGTGCGCGGTGCCCGCGGCCGGGTTCATGTCGCTCGCGGAACGGAGCCGGTGGGGCTCGGCGACGGTGGCGGCCGGGGCGGTCGTGCTCGCCGTCCTGGAAGTGCGTCTCTTCGACATCTGGACGGTGGACTGACCATGACCGTGACGCGCGAGAACCGCACGCGGACGCGGCTCGTCCAGGGCCCCGGGATGCTGCTGGTCTGGCTGTACGGCGTGATGTCGGTGGGCGCGGTCTCGCGCTCGATCTACCAGATCGCGACCGAGTTCGACCGGGCGCCGCTGGCCTACGCGCTGTCGGCGGTGGCGGCCGTGGTGTACGCCTTCATCACCTACACGCTCGTGCGCGGCGGGGACACCGCCCGCAAGGCGGCGCTGGTGTGCTGCGCCGCCGAGCTGGTGGGCGTGCTGACCGTGGGGACCTGGACCCTGCTCGACCCGTCGGCGTTCCCGGACGCCACCGTCTGGTCGGACTACGGCTACGGCTACATCTTCATTCCGGTCCTGCTGCCGCTGAGCGGGATCTGGTGGCTCCGCCGGTCCCGCGCGGAAACCGTCTGAGCCGCCCGGGCCGGCCCGGCACCGGGCCGCCCGAGAGGGGTCAGGCCGCCTTCTCCAGGGTCACCAGCGTGAGACGCGGCCCGATCTCGCGCGTGCCGACCGCCGCGTAACCCTTGCGGCGGTAGAGCCTGAGGTTCCCGTCGCTGCGGTGGCCGGAGAAGAGCTGGTAGCGCTTGGGGGCGGCGTCGCCGGCGAAGTGGCGCTCGATGGCGTCGAGCAGACGCCCGCCGAGTCCGTGGCGCCGCATCCGCGGGTGGACGAACAGATGGGCGATCACGACCGTTCCCGCCTCGTCGACCCGGCCGCGGACGGAGGCGATGATCTCGTCCCCGAGCCGCGCCACGAGCGCGTGACCGTCGGCCAGTTCGGCCCGCAGCGCGTCCAGGGTCTGCGTCAGGGGCTCGATGGACCAGTCGCCGTAGAGCTCCGCCTCGCTCTGGTAACACAGGTACTGGAGCTTGAGTATGTGCTCCGCGTCCTGCGCGTCTGCCGCTGAGATGGTCACGCTCATGCCCATGTGCGCATGCCTCCCGCTCACCTGGTCCGCCGGTCGGTCTCCCGCACCCTTCCCCTCGGGCGGGGCGCGGGAACCTCTGCCGCCAGCATTCTGCGCAAACATCCCAGGCAGCGGGAACGCATCGGCCCCAGACTTCCCTGTGAGATACCCAACTCCCCTGCGATTTCCCGGTAGGTGGGGTCGGCGGGGTCGAGCATCGCGGTGAGCAGACGCGGGCAGGGGCCGGGGGTGCGGCGGACGGCGGCGCGTACGGCGCGGCGGCGCTCGGCGACGAGGGCGGAGCTCTCGGGGGTCGTGTCCGGTCCGGTGGACTCCTCGCCTCGGTAAGGGCGTTCGCGCAGGGTGGCGCGCCGGGCTCGGCGGGCCTCGGCGCGGACGGCTCGGCGGAGCCAGTCGGCGGGGCGGGTGGGCGGCTCGTCGTCCCGGAAGCGTTCGAGGAGCTTGAGCCAGACGGCCTGTTCGAGGTCGCCCGCGTCGACGCCGGCGGCGGGGGCCTCGGCACGCGACTCGGCCGCGAGGAGCGGGGCGAGGGTGCGCAGGAGACGGGGGTCGGGGGAGGTCATGCCCGGCACGACGGGGCGGGGCGGCGGGCGGTTGCGGCCTCCGGCGCAAACCACCCGGGCGGGTGCCGTTCCGCGGGCACGGACCGGCACCCGGGCGGACGGACGGCCACCGCGCGGGCGCCGCCCTCCCGCCCGGCCCGGGCGCTTGGCCCGGGCCCCGCCGCCCCGCCGGGTTCAGCGCGAGCGGAGGTCCGCCGCCGCGAGCAGCGCCGTGTCCGGGTTGTCGGAGAAGATGCCGTCGATGCCCGTCGCCAGATACGCCTTCAGGGCCCCGAAGACGTCTCCGTAGGCGTTCGGGTCCGTACCCCGGCGGAACTCCGCGGGCAGGAAGCCGTTCTCGTTGCGCTGCGTGTACGGGTGGAGGATCAGGCCGCGGGCGTGCGCGTCGCGCACCAGGGTCGTCGGGGTGCCGAGCCGGCCGCTCGCGTCGCGCGGGATGACGAGGTCGAGGGTGGGGCCGATGCCCTGGGCGTACGAGGAGATCCAGCGCAGGCCCGCCGGGGTGATCAGGTCGGCGACCGTGCGGGGGTCGCCCGCCTCGACGAAGTCCCAGGGGCGGCTGGTGGCGCCC
The DNA here is from genome assembly GCF_055587165.1 of Streptomyces sp. NPDC048353. Classification (NCBI taxonomy): domain Bacteria; kingdom Bacillati; phylum Actinomycetota; class Actinomycetes; order Kitasatosporales; family Streptomycetaceae; genus Streptomyces; species Streptomyces sp. NPDC048353. Next base: position 192,452 of record NZ_JBVJGU010000007.1, read on the forward strand.
GACAGCAGGACCACGCGCGGGGAGTCGACCAGGCCGGCGAGCCGCCGGACGCTGCTCGGTTCGAAAGACTGCAGGAAGACCGGGGAGTCGGCGCGGTGGCGGCCGTACCGGCGCAGCAGTCTGGCGAGCCGCTCCTCCAGGCCGAGGCCGAGGGAGCGGAAGTAGGTGGGGTGCTTGGTCTCGACGTGCAGCCAGACCTCCCGGCCCCGGCGGCGTCCCTCGCGCTCGGCCCAGCGCAGCACCTCCTCGAAGGTGGGGATCTCCCAGCGGCCGTCATAGAGGGTGTTCTCCTGGCGGGTGCCGGGGATCCGCTCCTTGGCGCGCAGGGTCTTGAGCTCGGCGAGCGTGAAGTCCTCGGTGAACCAGCCGGTGAACGAGGTCCCGTCGACGGTCTTGGTGGTCCGGCGGGAGGCGAACTCCGGGTGGTCGGCGACGTCGGTCGTCCCGGTGATGTCGTTCTCGTGGCGGCAGACGAGGTGCCCGTCCTTGGTGGGGACGAGGTCCTGTTCGATCACATGGGCGCCGAGGTCGAGGGCGAGCTGGTAGGAGCCGAGGGTGTGTTCGGGGCGGTAGCCGCTGGCGCCGCGGTGGGCGATGACGGTGGGGACGGGCAGGGAGTGGTGGCCGCGGTCCCGTCCCCGGGTGTCGGCGGCGTGCGCGGTGCCGGCCGGCAGGGCCGCCGAGGCGCCCAGGACGGCCGCGCCCGCCGCGCCCGCCGCTCCGAGGACCGTCCGCCGGGCCGGGGCCGGGTGTGCTCCCTGGGTCATGAAGGGCTCCTTCAGTGTGATGTCCCGCACCTGTCAATCGATGGTCCGACGGTAGGCATCCACCCCCTCCACCGGGCAGACCCTGGTCGAACATGGCGGAAACACACGTCAACACCGCGTATCCGCTCCGTGAGCCCGATGTGCGCACCGAGGTGACCCGCGAGTATCGTCGCGACCTGCACAGACCGCCCGCCCCGACACCGGAGGAACCGTTGTCCCGTCTCGCACTCATCAAGGCAGTGCTCGGACCGATCCTGCGCCTGATGTTCCGCCCTCGGGTCGAGGGCGTGGAGAACATCCCGGGGACGGGTCCGGTGATCCTGGCGGGCAATCACCTCACCTTCATCGACTCGATGATCATGCCGATCTGCACGGACCGCCCGGTCTTCTTCATCGGCAAGGACGAGTACGTCACGGGCAAGGGGTTCAAGGGCCGGCTGATGGCCTGGTTCTTCACCAGCGTCGGCATGATCCCGGTGGACCGCGACGGCGGGCGCGGCGGTGTGGCGGCGCTGATGACGGGGCGTCGGGTGCTGGAGGAGGGCAAGATGTTCTCCATCTACCCCGAGGGCACCCGCTCCCCCGACGGCCGGCTGTACCGGGGCCGTACGGGCATCGCGCGCCTCACGCTCATGACGGGCGCGCCGGTGGTGCCGTTCGCCATGATCGGCACGGACAAGATCCAGCCGGGCGGTGCGGGACTGCCGCGGCCGGGCCGGGTGACGGTCCGCTTCGGTGAGCCGATGGAGTTCTCGCGGTACGAGGGGATGGACCGGGACCGCTACGTGCTGCGGGCGGTGACGGACTCGGTGATGGCCGAGGTCATGCGCCTGTCGGGCCAGGAGTACGTGGACATGTACGCCACGAAGGCGAAGGCCGCGTAGTCGCCACGACGTGAACGCGTGGGGCCCCGTACGGCGTCTGCCGTACGGGGCCCATTCGTGTGCGGGGTGTGCGGGACGCCCCGCGTCAGTGCTCGACGCCGTCCTCCAGCTTCTGGCCCTTGAGGAGGAACCAGGCCGCGACCGCCGTCGCGAGGAGGACCGCCGCGCCGACGCCCGCCGCGATGTTCAGGCCGTCGACGAAGGCCTTCTGGGCCGCGGAGACCAGGGAGGTCGCCGTCTCGGGCGCGAGCCCCGCCGAGACCTCCACCGCGCCGCCCAGCGATTCGTGGGCCGCCGCCGCCGCGTCCGCGGGGACGCCCGCCGGGGCCGTGAAGCCCCGGTAGACGCCGGTGACGATCGAACCGAGGAGCGCGATGCCGAGCGCCGCGCCCAGTTCGTACGCGGTCTCGGAGACGGCGGAGGCGGAACCGGCCTGCTCCTTGGGGACGCTGGAGAGGATCACGTCGGCGGTGACGGTGAAGGAGAACCCGGCGCCGAGACCGACGACGAGCAGGGCCGCGCCGAGCAGCGGATAGCCGGTGTCCTGGTGGACCAGGGTGATGACGGCGAGCGCGAGTCCGATCGCGCCGAGGCCGCCGGCCACGATGCCCCGAACCGAGAACCGCCGGGCGTACCGGCCGGCGACCAGGCCGGTGGCCACCGCGCCGATGGCGGCGGGCAGTTCGGCCAGGCCGGCCTCCAGCGGGTCACGCCCCTGGACGAGCTGCAGGAACTGGGAGAGGAAGAAGACCAGTCCGGACAGTCCGAAGACGGTGAGCAGGTCGGCCAGGACCGCGCCCGAGAAGCCGCGGTGCCTGAACAGCCGCATGTCGAGCAGCGGCGCGGTCAGCGTGTGCTGGCGGCGGACGAAGGCGTAGAGGGCCGCGGCGCCGATCGCGGCGGACGCGCCGACCTCCCACGTCGGGCCGTGCGAGGCGAGTTCCTTGATCGCGTAGACGACGCCGATGACACCGACCAGCGAGAGACCGACGCTGACCAGGTCCCACGGGCCGGCCACCGGATTCCTCGACTCGGGCAGCAGCTTGATGCCGACGAGGACCAGGGCGGCCATCACGGGCAGGTTGATGAGGAAGACCGAGCCCCACCAGAAGTGCTGGAGCAGCGCTCCGCCGACCACCGGGCCGACGGCCGCGCCGGCCGAGGCGGTGGCGCCCCAGATGCCGATGGCGAGGCTGCGCTCCTTGGGGTCGTGGAAGATGTTCCGGATGAGCGCGAGCGTCGACGGCATCAGCGTCGCGCCGGCCACGCCGAGGAGCGCGCGGGCGACGATCATCATCTCGGGGCTGGTCGCGTAGGCGTTGAGCACGGAGACGGCGCCGAAGGCGGTCGCACCGATCAGGAGCAGCTTCTTGCGCCCGATCCGGTCGCCGAGGGAGCCCATGGAGACCAGGAGTCCGGCGATGACGAAGGAGTAGATGTCGCCGATCCACAGCAGCTGGGTGCCGGACGGCTTCAGGTCCTCGCTGAGCGCGGGGGTCGCCAGACCGAGTACGGTGGCGTCCACCGCGACCAGCAGGACGGCCAGGACCAGCACCGAGAGCGCGAGCCAGCGGCCGGGGCTCTTCACCTCCGTCCCCGCCGTCGGGCTCGTCCGCAGGGTCCTGCTCATCTCTCCACGCTCCGTCGTGCGCCACCGAGCAGCAACTCGGTGATCATGTACTGAAAGTCCTTGGTCGCGACCCGGCCGTCCATCACGGACCAGGCGCAGGCCGAGACGAGGCCGTAGAGGGCCTCGGTGAGCCAGGCGGGGCTCAGGTCGATCCGGAAGGTGCCCTCCTCCTGGCCGCGCCGGAAGAGGGCGCTGACCCGGGCGTCGAGCCGGGACCATCCCTCGTCGACGTCGTCGCCCTCGAAGAGCTGGTTCTCCGTGACGAGGAAGGCCAGCAGCTGCGCGTTGGGCTCCGTCGCGGCGACGAGCCGTCGCAGCGCCTCGTCGGCCGGCCCGTCGTCGAGCCGCGCGCTGTCGCACGCGGCCTCGAACTCCTCGAGGCCCATCGCCTCCAGCGCCCTGACCAGCGCGTCCCGGCCGGCGAAGTGCCGGTGCAGGGTGGCGCGGCCGATGCCCGCGGCCCGGGCGACCTCGTCCATGGTGGCGGTCGATTTCCGGGCGAGCAGGGCGGCGGCGGAGCGGAGCATCTGGGTGCGGTCGACTGACATGAGACAACCATACACCGAATGAGACGTTGATGTCTCATTCGATAATTCGACGCCTCACCCACGGGGCGGAAGGAATCCTGTGACCATGACGAAGCCGCTCCTGCTGATCGATGTCGACGGACCGCTGAATCCCTATGCGGCGCAACGCGAACGCCGTCCGGCGGGGTACACCACGCACCGGATGAGCCCCACCGGCTGGACGGGCGCGAAGCCGCTGCGGGTGTGGCTGAATCCCGCGCACGGGGGCGAGCTGCTCGCGCTGGCGGAGGCGTACGAGCTGGTGTGGGCGACGACCTGGAAGGGCGAGGCGAACGACTGGATCGGGCCGCACCTCGGGCTGCCGGAGCTGCCGTTCATCGACTGGCCCCAGATGCACGGAAGGGCCCCTTACGGGACCTTCTGGAAGACGCAGTACATCCTGGAGTACGCGGCCGGGCGGCCGTTCGCCTGGATCGACGACGACATCGCTTCCCACGACCGCGCGTACGTGGAGCAGAACCACCTCGCCGCCGCCCTGTTGCTGCACGTCGACGAGCGGATCGGGCTGACCCGGCCGGACTTCGACGCGCTCGCGGAGTGGGCGGCGGCGCTGTGACGTTCTGAGGGGTGTGGCGAGGACGCCCGAGGGCTACTTCTTGGCGGCGGCCCAGGCGTGCTGGATGACCAGGTCGGCCTTGACCTCGACCAGCTGGGCGGCGACCGCCGACGGGGCCGTACCACCGCGTCCGTCGCGGGAGGCGAGGGCGCCCGCCACGTTGAGGACGGTGCGGACCTCCGGCGTGAGGTGGGCGGAGATCTTCGCGAACTGCTCGTCCGTCAGCTCGTCCAGCTCCTTGCCGTCCGCCTCGGCGACCTTCACGCACTCGCCGGCCACCTCGTGCGCCACCCGGAACGGCACGCCCTGCTTGACCAGCCACTCGGCGATGTCGGTCGCGAGCGAGAAGCCGGCCGGGGCCAGCTCCTCCATGCGCTCCCGGTTGACGGTGAGCGTGGCCATCATGCCGGTGAAGGCGGGGAGCAGGACCTCCAGCTGGTCGCAGGAGTCGAAGACCGGCTCCTTGTCCTCTTGGAGGTCGCGGTTGTAGGCGAGCGGCAGCGCCTTGAGCGTGGCCATGAGTCCCGTGAGGTTGCCGATGAGCCGGCCGGACTTGCCCCGGGCCAGCTCGGCGATGTCCGGGTTCTTCTTCTGCGGCATGATCGACGAGCCGGTGGAGAAGGCGTCGTGCAGGGTCACGAAGGAGAACTCCTTCGTGTTCCAGATGATGATCTCCTCCGCGATGCGGGAGAGGTTGACCCCGATCATCGCGGTGATGAAGGCGAACTCGGCGACGAAGTCGCGGGAGGCCGTGCCGTCGATGGAGTTGCCGGCCGAGCCGCGCTCGAAGCCGAGGTCGCGGGCGACCGCCTCCGGGTCGAGCCCGAGGGAGGAGCCGGCCAGGGCGCCGGAGCCGTACGGCGAGACGGCCGTACGGGTGTCCCACTGCCGCAGCCGCTCGGCGTCCCGCGAGAGGGACTGGACGTGCGCGAGGACGTGGTGGGCGAAGAGCACCGGCTGGGCGTGCTGGAGGTGGGTCCGGCCCGGCATGGCGACGTCCGGGTGGGCCTCGGCGAGGCCGACGAGCGCGTCCTGGAGGTCGGCGATCAGGCCGCCGATGATCCGGGCGTGGTCGCGGAGGTACATCCGGAAGAGGGTGGCGACCTGGTCGTTGCGGGACCGGCCGGCGCGCAGCTTGCCGCCGAGGTCGGCGCCGAGGCGCTCCAGGAGGCCCCGCTCCAGGGCGGTGTGGACGTCCTCGTCGGCGATCGTGCCGACGAACTCCCCCGACGCGACGTCCGCTTCGAGCAGGTCGAGTCCCGCGAGCATGCGCGTCAGCTCGTCCTCGGTGAGGAGACCCGCCGTGTGGAGCACGCGCGCGTGGGCGCGCGATCCGGCGATGTCGTACGGCGCCAGCCGCCAGTCGAAGTGGACCGACGCGGACAGCTTCGCGAGGGCCTCGGCCGGCCCGTCGGCGAAACGGCCGCCCCAGAGCCGGACGTCACCGTTGTTGCTGCTCACAGCTGCTGCTCCTCAGGAGGGTGATTAACAGGCCGCCTCCCGGGCCCCTGCGGTGGGGAGGCGGCTGTGGAACGAGTCGTGGTCGCGCGAGGTCACGCCGGGAAGTGAGTATAACTATGCAGTCCTCCGTATGTTTCTGTCAACGCGGTGGTGCGCGGCGGGAAAAACCGCAGGCGGGAGGCGGGCTGTCCCCTCTAGGCTCCATCCGTGTTGACAAGGGGATTCGACGAGGCGGCGGAACGCCTGGCGCGGGGAGCGGCACCGGCCGAGGTGCTGGACACCTCCGACGGGCGGGCGTGGATTGCGCTGGACCTCGCGGTGCGCGAGGTGGCCTGGCGGTGGGAGACCCCCGCCTTCGGCGGCGGGCCGGGCGGCCGCGACGCCCTGGCGCCGCACCGGCCGGCCGGGGAGCGCGAACCCCTCGCGGTCGACACGGAGGCCGGTCTGGCCTTCGCCCTCTGCCACCCGGACGGCCGGGTGCGCGAGGCCGCGCTGGCGCGGGCCGACGGGGTGCCGTCTCTGCTGCCGCTCCTCGCGATCCGCTGCGCGGACTGGGTGGAGCCGGTACGGAATCGGGCCAGGGCTCTGCTCGGTGCGGCGCTTCCCGGGGTGGGGCCCGCCCTGCTGCCGGGGTTGTCGGCCGTGATCCTGGCGGTCGCCCGGCGGGAGCGCGGGGACGCCGCACGGGAGTCGCTGGCGGAGACGCTGCGCGGGGCCGAGCCGGACGTCCTCGAAGCCGTCCTCGCGAGCGAGGACCGGGCCGTGCGGCGCCTCGCCCATCAGATCTCCGTCGCGCGCGGCCACTTCCCCGCCGCCCGCCTCGCCGCGATCGCCGCCGCGGACGCGGACGTCGTGATCCAGGACGTCTGCTCCGAGGCCGCGCTGGCCGCGGCGGGCGCCGGCACCGGAGACGACGTCCTTCTTCCGCTCCTCGGCTCCCGTGGCTCGCGGGTGCGTTCCGCGGGGGTGACCGCGCTCCACCGGACCGGACGGCACGGCCAGGCGGAGCCGTTCCTGTACGACCGGTCGCCGATGGTGCGGGCCTGCGCCCGCTGGGTGCTGCGCCAGGCCGGAACGGACCCGTTGGACCGCTACCGCGCCCGGTGCGCGGAAGGAAGGGAAGCCCGGGACCTCCCGCCGGGCGCCCCCGTCGGGCTCGCCGAGTGCGGGACTCCCGCCGATGCCGCACTCCTCTGGCCGCTCACCCGGCATCCGCGCGACGGGGTGCGGGCGCGGGCGGTGGCCGGGCTGCGCCTGCTGGCCGCCCGGGACCTCGTCCGTCTCGCACCGCTCCTCGACGACCCGGCCCCCGGCGTCGTACGAGAGACGGCGACCACCCTCGTACCGTGGGCGTCCTCCCTCCCGGTCGAGGAGCTGACGACACGTCTGGCGGAGGACCGGCCCCGGCACGTCCGGACCGGAGCGTTCCGGCTGCTCGCGGCGTGCGACTCGGTGGAGTGCCGGGCCGTCATAGGGCGGCTCGTCGACGACCCGGACCCCAAACTCCGCTCGGCGGCCCGGGTGTTGACGGCGTACCGCGAACCGGCCCGCGCCCCGCTCTCCACGCCGGCGCCCGGGCCCGCGCCCGTGACGGCGAAGGCCGACGAGGGCGGGCGGGCCCGGCGTTGGCTGCGGCGGCTGCGGGGCGGCGGGGCGGCCGGCTGACCGAGACGGAGGGCGTCGGGTCGCCCGTGGGCGGCAGGCGTCGGGACCAGAGGGAGAATCACGGTCATGGGAAAGACACACGAACACATAGACGGACGACTCCGCGCCTTCATCGAGGCCCAGCCGGTCTTCTTCACCGCGACCGCGCCGCTCGACGGCGAGGGGACCATCAACCTCTCCCCCAAGGGCCTGACGGGCTCCTTCGTCGTCCTCGACGAACGGACCGTGGCCTACCTGGACTTCGCGGGAAGCAACGCCGAGACCGTCGCGCATCTGCGCGAGAACGGCCGCATCACGCTGATGTGGTGCGCCTTCCAGGGACCGCCGAACATCGTCCGTGTCCACGGCCGGGGCGAGCCCGTCTTCCGGGACGACGACCGGTGGGAGGAACTCCTCGGCCACTTCCCCGGCATCGACGTCACCCAGCACGGGCTGCGTGCCGTCATCGTGGTGACGGCCGAGCTGATCCGCGACACCTGCGGGTACGGAGTGCCGTTCATGTCGTACGACGAGGACCGCGACCTGCACGCGAAGCGGTTCGCGCGCGAGGACGACGCCTCGCTGAGCGCGTACTTCGGGAAGAAGGAGCACATCGCCTCCAGCATCGACGGGCTGCCCGGACTGCCCCTCCCGCTGCCGCCGCTCCCCCGCCCGGCCCACTGACGGTGGCGGCGGGCGGGCGGCGCGCCTAGCGTCGCGCCATGCGCACCCTTCTCGCCGTCGGCGCGGCCGTGCTCTCGCTGACCGCCCCCGCCGCCGGGGCCGTGTCACTGCCCGAGCGGATGGCCGACACGGGCGGCGGCTCGCAGCTGATCACGGCCGAGGCCCCCGCCGCCGCGTCCACCACCGGGACCGTCACCTGGTGGGACCGGCGCGGCGGCCGGTGGGTGCGGGCGGGCTCCGCGAGCGCCCGGTTCGGTGCCAACGGGCTGGTCGAGGGGGCCGGGCGCCGGCAGGGGACGAACACGACACCGACGGGGCTGTACGACCTGCCGTACGCCTTCGGCAACGAAGCGCCGCCGCACGGGACCGTCTACCGTTTCGCCCCCGTCACCGAGCGGTCCTGGTGGTGCCAGGACAACGACTCCCGGGCGTACAACCGGTGGGTGGAAGGGCTGCCCCCGGACTGCCGGGCCGCCGAGGCCGAGCACCTCGTCTCGTACGGCTCCCGGTACGCGCACGCCCTGGTCATCGGCTTCAACTACCGCCGTCCCGTGCGCGGGCGGGGCGCCGGGATCTTCCTCCATGTCAACGGGCGGGGCGCGACGGCCGGTTGCGTGTCCGTACCGGCCGACGCGATGCGCCGGATCCTGGCCTGGGCCGATCCGGCGCGGCGCCCGCACATCGCGATCGGAACCCACGGCGGCCGGACGGCGATCACCCGGTACTGACGGGCGGCCGCCGCCGGGCCCGCGTCAGCTCTCCTTCTGCGCCAGCCGCAGCAGGTGGTCGGCGAGGGCCTGGCCGCCCACCGGGTCGCGCGAGATCAGGAGCAGGGTGTCGTCGCCCGCGATCGTGCCGAGGATGGCGTGCAGTTCGGCCTGGTCGATGGCGGAGGCGAGGAACTGGGCGGCCCCCGGCGGGGTCCGCAGCACCACGAGGTTGGCGGAGGCCTCCGCGGAGATCAGCAGCTCGCCGGAGAGGCGCCGCATGCGCTCCTCCTTGGCGGACTCGCCGAGCGGCGCCTGCGGGGTGCGGAAACCGCCCTCGCTGGGCACCGCGTAGATCAGCTCGCCGCCCGTGTTGCGGATCTTCACCGCGCCGAGTTCGTCGAGGTCGCGGGAGAGCGTCGCCTGGGTGACGCTCAGCCCGTCGTCCGCGAGGAGCTTGGCCAGCTGGCTCTGCGAGCGCACCGGCTGCCGGTTGAGGATGTCGACGATCCTGCGGTGGCGTGCGGTACGGGTCTGCGGAACGGACGGCCCTCCGTGCTCGGTTTCCTGCGCGTCGGTCATCGTCGTCTCATTCTCCGGTTCGTCCTTGCCCGTTCACCGCTCCGTCGAGGACGCCCGGCAATGCCTCCAGGAAGGCGTCCACCTCCGCGTCCGTGATGATCAGTGCCGGCATGAGCCGTACGACATCGGGGGCGGGCGCGTTCACCAGAAGGCCTGCGTCCTGAGCCGCCTGCTGCACCTGGGGCGCGAGGGACTCGGTGAGCACGATACCCAGCAGGAGGCCCGCGCCGCGGACGTGGGAGACCAGCGGGTGGTGCAGGCCCTCGATTCCGTCGCGGAGCTTCTCGCCGAGCCGCTTGACCTCGTCGAGGATCCCCTCGCCTGCGAGGGTGTCCAGGACGGCGAGTCCGGCGGCGCAGGCGACCGGGTTGCCCCCGAAGGTGGTCCCGTGATGGCCGGGCCCGAACAGCTCCGCCGCCTCGCCGAAGGCGACGGTCGCACCGAGCGGCAGCCCGCCGCCGAGGCCCTTGGCCAGGGTCACCACGTCCGGGTCGACCCCTTCGTGCGCCTGGTACGCGAACCAGCTGCCGCACCGGCCGACGCCCGTCTGGACCTCGTCCAGGACGAGCAGGGTGCCGGTAGCGCGGGTGATCTCGCGGGCGGCCCTCAGATAGCCCACGGGCGGGACGACGACACCGATCTCGCCCTGGATCGGCTCGATGATCACGAACGCCGTCTCCTCGGTCACCGCGGCCCGCAGCGCCTCCACGTCCCCGTACGGGACGTGGGTGACGTCGCCGGGCAGCGGCAGGAACGGCGTCTGCTTCCCGGGCTGGCCGGTGAGGGCGAGCGCGCCCATCGTCCGGCCGTGGAAGCCGCCCGTGGTGGCGACCATGTGGCTCCGGCCGGTCAGCCGGCCGATCTTGAAGGCGGCTTCGTTGGCCTCGGCCCCGGAGTTGCAGAAGAAGACCCGGCCCGGGCGGCCGAAGAGCTGGAGCAGCCGCTCGGCGAGGGCGACGGGCGGTTCGGCGACGAAGAGGTTGGAGACGTGGCCGAGGGAGGCGATCTGGCGCGACACGGCCTCGACGACCGCCGGGTGGGCGTGGCCGAGCGCGTTGACGGCGATGCCGCCGACGAGGTCGAGGTACTCCTTGCCGTCGGCGTCCCAAACCTTGGCGCCCTCGCCGTGGACCAGGGACAGCTTCGGCGTGCCGTAGTTGTCCATCAGCGCACCCCGCCACCGCCGGGTCAGCTCCGTGTTGGTCATGACTCCCCCTGTCCGTCCGGCACGACCATGGTGCCGATGCCCTCGTCGGTGAAGATCTCCAGCAGGATCGAGTGCTGGACCCGGCCGTCGATCACGCGCGCCGTCGTGACCCCGTTGCGCACCGCGTGGAGACAGCCCCGCATCTTGGGGACCATGCCGCTGGACAGCTCCGGCAGCAGTTTCTCCAGCTGGCTCGCGGTGAGCCGGCTGATGACCTCGTCACTGTTCGGCCAGTCCTCGTAGAGACCCTCGACGTCGGTGAGGACCATCAGGGTTTCGGCGCCAAGCGACGCAGCGAGAGCCGCAGCCGCCGTATCAGCATTGACGTTGTAGACATGTCCGTCGTCCTGGGAACGGGCGATGGAGGAGATGACCGGGATCCGGCCGTCCTCCAGGAGCGCCTTGATGGCGCCGGTCTCGATGGCGGTGATCTCACCGACCCGGCCGATGTCGATCTGCTCGCCGGCGATGACCGGCATGTGCCGGGTGGCCGTGAGGGTGTGCGCGTCCTCGCCGGTCATCCCGACGGCGAACGGCCCGTGCTGGTTGAGCAGCCCGACCAGCTCGCGCTGCACCTGGCCGGCGAGGACCATCCGTACGACGTCCATCGCCTCGGGGGTGGTGACCCGCAGACCGGCCTTGAACTCGCTGACCAGGCCCGCCCGGTCGAGCGCGGCGCTGATCTGCGGGCCGCCGCCGTGCACGACGACGGGCTTGAGGCCGGCGTGACGCAGGAAGACGACGTCCTGGGCGAAGGCCGCCTTCAGATCGTCGTCGATCATGGCGTTGCCGCCGAACTTGATGACGACCGTCTTGCCGTTGTGGCGGGTCAGCCAGGGCAGCGCCTCGATGAGGATCTGCGCCTTGGGCAGGGCGGTGTGCTTCCGGGTACCGGTCATGAGGAGTACGCGCTGTTCTCGTGGACGTAGTCGGCGGTCAGGTCGTTGGCCCAGATCACGGCGGACTCGGAGCCGGCGGCGAGGTCGGCCGTGATGGTGACCTCGCGGTAGCGCATGTCGACGAGGTCGCGGTCCTCGCCGACCGAGCCGTTCCTGCAGACCCAGACGCCGTTGATCGCCACGTCGAGCCGGTCGGGGTCGAAGGCCGCCCGGGTCGTGCCGATGGCGGAGAGGACCCGGCCCCAGTTGGGGTCCTCGCCGTGGATGGCGCACTTGAGGAGGTTGTTGCGGGCGATGGAGCGGCCCACCTCGACGGCGTCGTCCTCGGTCGCCGCGTTGACCACCTCAATACGGATGTCCTTGCTGGCGCCCTCGGCGTCGCCGATGAGCTGGCGGGCGAGGTCGTCGCAGACGGACCGCACGGCGTCGGCGAACTCCTCCTGCGCGGGGGTGATCCCCGAGGCGCCGGAGGCGAGGAGGAGGACGGTGTCGTTGGTGGACATGCAGCCGTCGGAGTCGACCCGGTCGAAGGTCAGCCGGGTGGAGTGGCGCAGGGCCGTGTCGAGGTCCTTGGACGGGACGTCGGCGTCGGTGGTGAGGACGACGAGCATGGTGGCGAGGCCCGGGGCGAGCATGCCGGCGCCCTTGGCCATCCCGCCGACCGTCCAGCCGTCCTTCGTCACGACGGACGTCTTGTGGACGGTGTCGGTGGTCTTGATGGCGATGGCCGCCTTCTCGCCGCCGTGCGCGGAGAGCTCCTTCGCGACCTTCTCGACGCCGGCGAGGACCTTGTCCATGGGGAGCAGGAGTCCGATGAGTCCCGTGGAGGCGACGGCGACCTCACCGGCGCCGGTCTCCGCGCCGGCCGCGGTCAGGACCTCGGCGACCTTCTCGGCGGTCGCGTGGGTGTCCTGGAAGCCCTGGGGGCCCGTACAGGCGTTGGCACCGCCGGAGTTGAGCACGACGGCGGTCAGCTCGCCGTCGGCCAGCACCTGCTGGGACCACAGGACGGGCGCGGCCTTCACACGGTTGGAGGTGAAGACTCCCGCGGCGGCGCGGCGGGGCCCGGTGTTGACCACGAGGGCCAGGTCCGGGTTGCCGTTCTCCTTGATCCCGGCGGCGATGCCCGCCGCCGTGAATCCCTTCGCTGCGGTGACGCTCACGGAGCGACTCCAATCGTGGAAAGTCCGGTGTCCTCGGGAAGCCCGAGGGCGATGTTCATGCTCTGCACCGCGCCGCCGGCGGTGCCCTTGGCGAGATTGTCGATGGCGCTGATCGCGATGATCCGGTGTGCGGCCTCGTCGAAGGCGACCTGGACCTGAACGGCGTTGGAACCGTGGACGGACGCCGTGGCAGGCCACTGGCCCTCGGGGAGCAGGTGGACGAAGAGCTCGTCCGCGTACGCCTTGGCGTACGCGGCGCGCACGGCCTCGGCGGTCACGCCCGGCTTCGCCTTCGCCGAGCAGGTGGCGAGGATGCCGCGGGACATCGGGGCGAGGGTGGGGGTGAAGGACACCCCGACCCGCTCGCCGGCGACCGCGCTGAGGTTCTGGATCATCTCGGGGGTGTGGCGGTGTCCGCCGCCGACGCCGTACGGGGACATCGAGCCCATGACCTCGCTGCCGAGCAGGTGGGGCTTGAGGGCCTTGCCGGCGCCGGAGGTGCCGGTGGCGGCGACGATCACGGCGTCGGGCTCGGCGAGCCCGTCCCCGTAGGCGGGGAAGAGCGCGAGGGAGACGGCGGTGGGGTAGCAACCGGGCACCGCGATGCGCTTGGATCCCTCCAGCGCGGCACGGGCGCCGGGCAGTTCGGGAAGGCCGTACGGCCAGGTCCCGGCGTGCGGGGATCCGTAGAACTTCTCCCAGTCGGCGGCGTCACCGAGCCGGAAGTCGGCGCCCATGTCGACGACGAGGGTGTCCGGCCCGAGCTGCTCGGCGACGGCGGCGGACTGCCCGTGCGGGAGCGCGAGGAAGACGACGTCGTGCCCGACGAGCGAGTCGGCGGTGGTCGGCGCGAGCACCCGGTCGGCGAGCGGCAGGAGGTGCGGCTGCAGCCCACCGAGCCGCTGACCGGCGTTGGAGTGCCCGGTCAGGGTGCCGATCTCGACGTGGGGGTGGGCGAGGAGGAGACGCAGGAGCTCTCCGCCCGCGTATCCGCTCGCGCCTGCCACTGCTGCTCGTACCGTCATCGAAACTCTCCTCCTTGATGGCATGACTATACGCAGACCCGCAGTTTTATGCAAAGCTCGGCCACGGGCCGGGGTCACCAGGTGTCGCCCGGCCCCTGGGGGCGGGGCCGGGGCCTCAGCCCTGGACGGCCTCGACGATCCGCCGGGCGGCCTGCTGGGGCGTGAGGTGCGTGGTGTCGACGACCTCGGCCTCGCCGTGCAGCCAGGTGCGGGCCGCCTCGGCGTAGGGCTCGAGGTACTGGAGTCGGAACGGGGAGTCGGGGCCGGTGACGGTGTCGCCCGCGATGCGCCGGCGCAGGGTGTCCTGATCGGCGTGGAGGACGAAGTGCCGTACGGGAATGGAGTGGTGGGCGAGACCCGCGCTGATCTCGCGCCAGTACGGCTCGACCAGAACGGTCATCGGCATCACCAGCGTGCCGCCGGTGTAGTCGAGGACGCGGCGCGCGGTCTCCACGACGAGGGGCCGCCACGGCGGCCAGTGCTGGAAGTTCTCCGTCGCGGGCAGCCCCGGGGTGATGTCCATGAGCGTCTCGCCGACCTTCTCGGCGTCGAACACGCGTGAGTCGGGGAGCGACCGCTGCACGAGTGCGGCGGTCGTCGTCTTTCCGGCGCCGTGGGTTCCGTTGAGCCATACGATCATGGGACCGAGGCTAGGACGTTTCGACGGCCGGTTCCCGCCCGCCGTCTCATGCGCCGCTCCGTACCGGTCGCCGCAGGAGATAGACCGCGGCGGCGGAGACCAGGACGGCCATGCACGCGATGAAGACCAGGCCGGCGCCCTCCAGGCCGATCGGGTCCGCCAGGAGGCCGACGCCGATCACCGGGACCGAGATGCCCGCGTACGCCACGACGAAGAGGGTGGAGATCACCGCCGCCCTCCGGTCCGGCGGCGACGCCCCGGCGACCGCGGCGAGGGCCCCGCGGAAGGCCAGTCCCTGGCCGGTGCCGCCGACGAGCGCGCTCAGGACCACGAGAGGGAAGAGCTCCCACCGCAGCGCGCCCGCGAGGAGGGCGAGGCCGGCGAGGAGCGCCGCGCAGCCCAGGGGCAGGGCGTGGGTTCCCGTCCGGCCGACCAGCAGCTGTCCGGCGGTCGAGGCGAAGAAGGCGAGGGCGACGACCAGTCCGCTGACGGCGTGGTCGTGCACGTCCAGGGATTGGGCGAGGAACGCCGGGCTGACCGAGGTGAAGACGCCGAAGAGCGCGAAGCCGACGAACGCGGCGGTCGCGGCGGGCGCGAAGACCGCCCGGACCTGCGGGGGAAGGCTGGGCCGCTGCGGCCGGACGGTGCGCGCCGGCCGCCGCTCTCGTACGGTCTCCGGCAGCCGGAGCAGGACCACGGCCGAGACCGCGACCAGGGCGAGGTGCACGGCGAAGGGCAGATAGAGCGGCCAGGGGGCGTACTGCGCCAGCACACCGGCGAGGAGGGGCCCGCAGCCGAGGCCGCCCATGTTGGCGGCCGTCGCGACGAAGGTGGCGCGGGAGGTATCGCCCTTGGGGGCCAGTTCCATCACGTACGCGGTGGCGGCGCCGGTGAACAGGCCGGCGGAGAGACCCGACAGCAGGCGTCCGACGTACAGCCAGCCGAGGCCGGTGGCGCACAGGAAGCAGACCGCGCTGAGCGCCGAGAAGCCCAGCCCCCACAGCAGGACCGGCCGCCTGCCGACCGTGTCCGACGCGTTGCCCGCCAGGAGGAGGACGCCGATGACCCCGAAGGCGTACACGGCGTAGACGACGGTCACGATCAGCTCGGAGAAGCCGAACTTCTCCTGGTAGAGGCCGTAGAGGGGGGTCGGCAGCGTGGTGCCGGCCATGCACACGGCGAACACCGCCCCGCCGAGGGCGCACCGGAGCCTGCCTCGGCGATCAGCGTCCATGCCGCCGACGTTAACCCCGCTCGCCGCGGCCCGCCGCGCGTGGCGTCCCATCGGGGGGCCGGGCCGACCGGCCGGGGTGCTCTCCGGCGGGCTGCTGCTCCCCGACGCGGGACGAGGACCTGTGGCGCGAGGAGTACCAGACCTGGTGGCGCCGGCGTCAAGCGGCGGTCGGGGGGCCGGGGCGGCGGTCGGCGGCTGGCGAGGCTGGGGCGGGCCGGGCGCGGTCTCAGTCGCGGGTCGGCCGCCCGGCGCCCTTCACGGCCCGCAGCACCACGAACTTCGGTTCTCCGGCGACCAGTTCGCAGGAGCCGAAGATGCGGCGCAGGGTCACGTGGTAGCCGAGGTGCCGGTTGCCCACGACCCACAGCTCGCCGCCCGGGCGCAGCACCCGCCGCGCGTCGGTGAACATCCGGCGCGCGGTGCGGTCGGTGGTGGCCTGGTGGCTGTGGAACGGCGGGTTGGCGAGGACGAGGTCCACGGACTCGTCCGCGAGGTCCGCCGTCCCGTCGCCGACCGCGAACGTGGCGGTGCGGTCGGCCCCGAGGTGGGTGCGGAAGTTCTCCTCGGCCGAGGCGACGGCCTGGTACGACTCGTCGGTGAAGACGAGTTCCGCCTCGGGTTCGGCGAGTGCGACGGCGAGGCCGACGACGCCGTTCCCGCAGCCGAGGTCCACGACCCGGGCGCTGCCGAGGTTCCCGGGCAGGTGCCGGAGGAAGAAGCGGGTGCCGATGTCGAGACGGTCGGCGCAGAATACGCCGGCCTGGTTGACGAGGGTCCGGCCGGCGGCGGCCGGGGCGTCGGCGGGGAGTGCGTAGCGGTACGGCCAGGGGTTGGCGCCCCGGTCCAGGCCGGGGTCCGGGGTGCAGAAGATCAGCCGGGCCTTCTTCGCGGCGAGCGAGGTGCGCGTGGGGCCGAGGATGGTCTCGAAGAGCCGGAGCGTGGAGGTGTGGATCTCCTTCACCATGCCGGTTCCGAGGACCACGGTCCCTTCGTGCACGGCGGGCGCCAGTCGGTGCAGCTGGTCCTCCAGGAGCGCGAGGCTCTTGGGGACCCGGACGATCAGCACGTCGACGCGGGCGGGCGGCGGTTCCTGGGTGGTGAGCAGCCGTACCGCGTCCGGGTCGACGCCCGCGCGGGCCAGGTTCTCGGCGGTCGCCCGGCGGCCGAGGTAGGAGTCGCCGACCTGGACGAGCCGGCCGGGGCGTCGGGCGGCGAGCGCGGTGGCGAGGGCGCCCCAGCGGTCGCCGACGACCGCGACCGTGCCGGACAGGTCGACGTCCGTCTCGGCCAGGTGCCGCAGCAGGTATTCGTCGGAGGCGTCCCAGGCGCGGAGGGGGTCGCGCGGGTCCTCGGGAAAGCGGGTGAGCGGGAACGTGCCCCATGACGTGGTCAAACGGTTCATCGTGTTCTCAGGCTAGCCGGTCAGGGGACGGCTCCCCGCCGGAGGCCGCGACCAGCCCGCCCCACAGGGCGGCCAGGAGGCGCTCCGGGGTGGGGGCGTCGGGGAAGCAGGGGTCGGTGGCGAGCGCCGTGACCTCGGGCGCCAGTTCCGCCATGCGGCGCACGGTGGCGGCCCCGCTTCCGGCGGCCAGGACGACGCTGCGGAGGAAGAGGAGGGTGGCGGCGGCCTGCCAGACGGGCTCGGCCGAGAGGCGGGCGCGGGTGGACGGGGAGGGCCGGCCGGTGGCGGTGGCCCAGGGATCGGCGGCCAGGAAGCGGACGGTTCCCACGCCGGTGAACTCGGCCGCGGCCGCGCACATGGAGCACGGCTCCTGCGTGGACCAGAGGGTGTGGGTGTCCAGGTCCCAGCCCGTACGTGCCTGGGCCAGGGCGTTCATCTCGGCGTGGGCGAGCGGGGTGCCGAGCAGGGTGTCCGGGCCCTCGCCGCCCGGGTCGTACGCCCTGTTCCGGCCCTCGGCGACGATCGCGCCGTCGGCGTCGGTGAGGACCGATCCCACGGCCAGGCCCCCGGAGCGCAGGGCGCGGTGGGCGAGGGCGAGGGCGCGCCGGGGCGCCGCCGGAAGGGCCTCCCAGGCGACGGCGAACGCCGGGGCCGGTACGGCTGGGGAGGCGGCGGCCGGGTCGTGCGTCTCGGACATGCCCGCATCCTAGGGAGAGCCCTGAGACGGCGGGGAGAGCAGGCGGTGGAGGGGCGGACGGCGGAGGGGCGGGCGCTACCCCACGGCCGCCTGGAGGTGGAGGTGCCAGAGGCCGGGGCGGCCGGTCAGGGTGACCGTCGAGAGGGGGCGGACGTCGACGTTCCAGTACGTCGCCGGCGGGGCCTTCAGGGCGTACACCAGAGCAGCCCGTACGACGGCGGGTTCGGCGACCGCCACGATGGCGCCGTCGTCGGCCGGGCGGGTGTCGAGCCAGCCTCCCACCCGGGAGATGAAGTCCAGGAGCGTCTCGCCGCCGTGCGGAGCCGTACGCGGGTCGGCGAGCCAGGCGCCGACGGCGGCCGGTTCGAGGGCGGCGACCTCGGCGAGGGTCAGTCCCCGCCAGCGGCCCATGTCGCAGTCGCGCAGGGCGGGCTGGGCGAGCGGGGCGTAGCCGAGGGCCGTGCCGGTGGCCCGGCTGCGGGGCGTCGGCGAGCAGTAGCGGAGCTCTGCCGCGCCCAGGGGGATCAGCGCGTGCGCGGCGAGCTGTACCTCGTACCAGCCGGCCTCGTCGAGCGGCCGGTCGTCGTCGAACCGTTCGGCGAGCAGGGAGGAGCTGCGCGCCGCTGCGACGAGCGTGACCCGTAGACCCATGGCCGCGATCGTGAGGCCGTACGCCTGGCAGGTCAAGGGGTCATATGCGCCGCGTGCGGGGCGCGCCGATCGGGGCGGAAGGGACGCGGGAGGGTCAGTTGAGACCGAGAGCCATCCACATGTCCGGTTCCTGCAGCGGCTCGAAACCGACCTTCCTGTACACACCGTGCGCGTCCGCGGTCGCCAGCATGATGCGGCGCAGGCCGAGCGGCGCCAGGTGGTCGCGGACGGCGGTGACCAGAGCGGTGCCGAGGCCGGTGCCACGGGCGGGCCGGTCGACGTAGACGTCGCAGAGCCAGGCGAAGGTGGTGTGGTCGGTGACGATCCGGGCGTAGGCGGCGATCTCGCCGGTCTCGCGGTGATAGGCGGCGAAGTTGAGCGAACCGGCGATGGCCCGGTCCTGGGTGTCGCGGGGGCGGCCCTGGGCCCAGTAGGTGTCGGTGGAGAGCCAGTGGTGGATCCGTTCGGCGTCGAGCCGGGCGGGGTCGGTGGATATCTCGTAGGCACCGTGCGTGAGGGTGGGCGGCGCAGTGGCGGGATCGGTCATGCGGGAAGGCTTCCAGACGGCGCGGAGGGTTGTCATTCGCCTTTCCGGCGGCCCCCCGGTCGGGGCCTGTGGTCGCGGGGCGGCACGGGGCGGTGACGCCACGGGGCGAGAGGGACGCCACCGGGCCGCGTGGGCGTGGCGGGCGAGGGGGCGTCACCGGGCCGCGTGGGCGTGGCGGGGCGTGTCCTCGTCACGCGGTGAGTTCGTCGACGGCGGCCCGCAGCCGCCGTACCCCCTCCGCGATCTCGGTGGGGCCGGCCACGCCCGCGAAGCTGAGCCGGAGGTGCCCTGCGGGCGGTTCGGCGCAGAAGTAGGGGCGGCCGGGCGCCACGGCCACGCCGGTGCGCAGGGCGGCCGCGTGCAGGGCGGGTTCGGAGAGGCCGCCGGGGAGGCGGAGCCAGAGGTGGTACCCGCCGGCGGGGACGTGGGGCAGGGCCAGTTCGGGGAGGTGGCGGACGACGGCGGCGGTCATCGTGTCGCGGCGGCTCTTCAACTCCTGGGACACCGCGCGCAGATGACGGTTCCAGGCGGGCGAGCCGACGAGTTCGAGGGCGGCTTCCTGGAGGGGGCGGGGGACGAAGAAGCTGTCGACGACCTGGATGGCGCGGAGCCGTTCCAGGACGGGGCCGCGCGCGGCCAGGGCGCCCACGCGCAGGCTCGGGGAGGTGGCCTTGGTGAGCGAGCAGACGTGGACGACGACGCCGTCGGGGTCCTCGGCGGCCAGCGGCGCGGGCAGCGGGCCGGCGTCCTCGTGGACGAGCCGGCGGGCGAAGTCGTCCTCGATGACGAAGGCTCCGGCCGCGCGCGCGATCCGGACGACCTCGCCGCGCCGTTCGCCCCGCAGGACGGCGCCGGTGGGGTTCTGGAAGAGCGGCTGGCAGACGAGGACCCGGGCTCCGGTGGCCCGGAAGGCGGCTTCGAGCAGTTCGGGGCGGACGCCGTCGGCGTCGGCGGGGACCGGGACGGGCCGCAGGCCGGAGGCGCGGGCGACCGCGAGCATGCCCGGGTAGGTGGGCGACTCGACGAGGACGGGGCTGCCGGGCGGGGCGAGGGCCCGCAGGGCGGTGGTGATCGCGGACTGGCCGCCGGCGGTGACGAGGACCTCGGCCGCGGTGACGGTGCCGCCGATCTCGCGGGCGAACCACTGGCGGAGCTCGGGCAGGCCGTCGGTGGGCGGCCGGCCCCAGGCGCCGGGCCGCCGGCCCGCGCGGGCCAGGGCGGCGGCCATGGCCCGCTCCGGCTGGAGCGAGGGGTGGAGGTATCCGCCGTTGAACTCGACGACCCCCGGGGGCGGCGGGGAGAGGGTGACCAGCACGCCCGAGGCGTCGACGGCGCGGGGCACGAGCTCGGTGGCGGTGTCCGCGCTGAGCGTGACCTCCTGCCAGGAGGTGTCGCCGGTGACGGGGGCCGGTGGGCGGGGCTCCGCGCGGAAGGCGCCGGCTCCCGGGCGGGTGACGACCAGGCCTTCGGCGGCGAGCTGGGCGAGGGCGCGGGTGACGGTCACCGGCGAGACGCGGTAGCGCTCCACCAGCGCCCGACTCGACGGCAGCTTTCCGCCGGGTGAGTAGCGGTTCAGCTCGGCCCTCAGGGAGTTCGCCAGGTCACCCACACTGCTACGCTCATGCATGAGAGCACAGAATAGCGCTACCGACGCCGGACGGATAGCGGTTCGCACCTCCCCGCAGGCCACCGCCGATCCCGCCTCCGGGAGGCTCGCCGCCGGGTCCCCCGCCGCGCGACGTGCCGCCGGCCCCGCCCCGGCCTCCCGCTCCGGGAGCCCCGCCGCCGACGCCTCCCCGCGGCCCCGTGGCACGCTCCTCGCCGCGCTGGGCGTGGTCGCCTTCTCGCTGACCTTCCCCTCCACCGCCTGGGGTCTGGAGAGCTTCGGCCCATGGTCCCTGGTCGCCCTGCGCTCCACCCTCGCCGCGCTCATCGCGGGCGCCTTCCTGCTGGCGAGGCGGGTACCGCTGCCCGAGCGGCGCCACTGGGCCGGCCTCGCCGTCGTCGCCGGCGGGGTGGTCGTCGGCTTCCCGCTCCTCACCTCGCTCGCCCTGCAGACCTCGACCACCTCCCACGCCGCGGTGGTCGTGGGACTGCTCCCGCTCACCACGGCCGTGTTCGCCGCCGTCCGCACCGGCCGCCGGCCCTCCCGTACGTTCTGGATCGCGGCCCTCTCCGGAGCGGCCGTCGTCATCGCCTTCACGCTCCAGCAGAGCGGCGGCGCCCTCTCCACAGGAGACCTCTACCTCTTCGGTGCGCTGCTCGTCTGCGCCGCCGGCTACACCGAGGGCGGCCGGCTCGCCCGGACCATGCCCGGCTGGCAGGTCATCGGCTGGGCCTTGATCCTCTGCCTGCCGCTGATGGCGGTCGGCTCGGTCGTGGCCCTCTCCCTCGAACCGGTGCGGCTGACCGCCCACGGCGTCATCGGCCTGGTGTGGGTGGCGGCCGGTTCGACCTTCTTCGGCCTGTACGTCTGGTACCGGGGCATGGCCGCCATCGGCATCCCCAAGGCCAGCCAGCTGCAGCTCGCCCAGCCGCTGCTGACCCTGGTGTGGTCGGTGTCCCTGCTCGGCGAGCGGCTCGCCCCGGCCGCCCCTCTCGCCGCCGGAGCGGTCCTGGTCTGCATCGCGGTGACCCAGCGCGCGAAGGGGTGACCCGGCGGGCGGAAAGCGGCCGACAGGACAGCGGAGGGTGCCGCGCGACACAATGGCGGACAGAGGCTCCACCGTGGAGCGGCTCCGGGCCGCCCGGAAGACGCGGACGGCCCGCAGGACCCGGACAACGCGGAAGACGGCCGCGAGGAGGCCCTCCGATGCAGGCGAGCGTGGGCGACACACTGCTGGTGCACGGCCGGACCGTCGGCAAGCACGACCGTACGGCCGAGATCACGGAGGTACTGGGGGAGAACGGCACTCCCCCGTACCGCGTGCGATTCGACGACGGACACGAGGCCCTGATGTCACCGGGCCCCGACTCCGTCGTACGTCACGACGAGAAGAGCTGAGACCCTCCGGCATTCAGGGCCGGCGTGCAGAGCCGGCGTTCAGAGTCGGTATGCGCAGCCGGCGCTCAGGGCGCGGGCGCGGCGGACGCGCCCCGCTCGGGGTAGTGGTCGCGCACCACGGCGGTCATCGCCCCGAGGGGGTCCGCCGCGACCTCCTTCGCCGAGAAGAAGCAGTGTCCGCCGACGGCGGCGTACCGCCCGGCGAGCGTCAGATGGCGGGACAGCTCCCCCGGGTCCTGCCAGGCGGACGGCTGCCCTGAGGCACCGCACTTGTACAGCGCCTCCCCGACGTAGAGACCGACGCCGGTGCCCCGCACCACCGCGTCCCACCAGGGGAGCGCCTTGGCGTAGTCGACGGCCTCGTGGCCGATGTGCCAGTACAGCTGCGGGATCACATGGTCGATCCAGCCCTCCCTGATCCACTTCCGAGTGTCGGCGTGCAGGTCGTCGTACGTCTGCACGCCTCCGCGGGTGTCCGAGCCCTCCGGGTCGGTGGCGGCGTTGCGCCAGACCCCGAAGGGGCTGATCCCGAAGGCGACGCCTTCCCTGGTCTCCCTGATCCGCGCGGAAGTCTCGGAGACCAGCAGGTCGATGTTGTTCCGCCGCCAGGCGGCCTTGTCCGGGAAGTCCCCGCCGTACCTTTCGTACGCCGGGTCGTCGGGGAACTCCTCGCCCGCCACCGGGTACGGGTAGAAGTAGTCGTCCCAGTGCACGGCGTCGACGGCGTAGCGGCGCACGGCGTCCAGCATCGCGTCCTGGACGAAGCGGCGGACCTCGGGGCGGCCGGGGTCGTAGAACAGCTTCCCGCCGTAGGGGAGCACCCAGTCGGGGTGCCGCCGGGCCGGATGGCCGGCCGCCAGCCGTGACGGGTCCGTGTGATGCGCCACACGGTACGGGTTGAACCAGGCGTGCAGCTCCAGACCGCGCCGGTGGGCCTCCTCGACGGCCGTGCCGAGGGGGTCCCAGCCCGGGTCACGGCCCTGGACCCCCGTCAGACACTGCGCCCAGGGCTCGTGCGGCGAGGGCCACAACGCGTCGGCGCTCGGCCGGACCTGGAGCACGACGGTGTTCAGCCGCCGCTCGACGGCCGTGTCGAGGTGGGCGAGGAGCTCCGCCCGCTGCCGGTCGGCGCTCAGGCCGCTCCGGGAGGGCCAGTCGCGGTTCGCGATCGTGGCGATCCACATGCCGCGGAACTCCCCCGACCGGCCCGCCGCTGACCCTCTTCTCCCGTTACGTCCCATACGTCACCCCTCCGGTGTCGGACACGTCACACGTGCGCGGGCAGAGCATGCCCGCCCCGGACGATCGATCATCCGCTCAACCGGAGTAACGTCGTGGGGTCGAGGCGGACGCACCGGAATCACACGGGGCCCGCCGCCAGTGAAGAGCGAAAGGCACGAGGTGACGGACTCCATGGCCGACATTGAGCGCGTCGGAGTGGTGGGCTGCGGCCAGATGGGCGCGGGCATCGCGGAGGTGTGTGCCCGCAGCGGTCTCGAGGTGATGGTCGCCGAGACCACCGGCGAGGCGCTGGAGATCGGCCGCACGCGGCTCTACAACTCGCTGGCCAAGGCCGCCGAACGCGGCAAGATCAGCGAGGAGGAGCGCGACGCCACGCTGGCGCGGCTCAGCTTCACCACCGACCTGGGCGAGTTCGCCGACCGGGACCTCGTCATCGAGGCCGTGGTCGAGAACGAGCAGGTCAAGACCGAGATCTTCCAGGTGCTCGACCAGGTGGTGACCCGGCAGGACGCGATCCTGGCGTCCAACACCTCCTCGATCCCCCTGGTGAAGCTGGCCGTGGCGACCTCGCGGCCCGACCAGGTCATCGGCATCCACTTCTTCAACCCGGCCCCGGTGCAGAAGCTCGTCGAGCTGATCCCGGCCCTCACCACCTCCGAGGGCACGATCAGCCGCGCCCAGGCGATGGTGGAGAAGGTGCTGGGCAAGCACGCCATCCGCGCCCAGGACCGTTCGGGCTTCGTGGTGAACGCGCTGCTGATCCCGTACCTCCTCTCGGCGATCCGGATGTTCGAGTCCGGGATCGCGAGCCGTGAGGACATCGACAACGGCATGGAGCTGGGCTGCGCCCACCCGATGGGGCCGCTGAAGCTGTCCGACCTCATCGGTCTGGACACCGTCGCCTCGGTCGCGGACTCGATGTACGCGGAGTTCAAGGAGCCGCTGTACGCCGCTCCCCCGCTGCTGCAGCGGATGGTGGACGCGGGCCGGCTCGGCCGCAAGACCGGTTCGGGCTTCTACCCGTACCCCTGAGCCCCCGGGGCCCGCGAACGGCCCCGCCGCACCCCCTGGCCCGCGCTCGGCCGAACGGCCCGTACACCGCACAGGTACGGGCCGTTCGGCCGTCCCGGGTCCCCGCGCGCCGGGCTGACGGCCCCAGCGCGCGGGCCCCGGGACCCGCGCGCGGGCGGTCAGCCGAGGCGCAGGTGGTGCAGCATCAGCAGCCCGGCGGCCATGTTGGCGGCCGGGACCTCGCCCCTGGCGATCATGTCGGGGACGAGCTTGAGCGGTATCCACGCACGGCGCGAGGACTCGAAGTCGTCCTCGGGCGGGCCGATGTACGTGGCGTGCTCGGCCCAGTAGAGGTGGTGCCGGGCGTCGGTGAGGCCGTTGGACGGCTCCACCGTGAGCAGATGGCGCAGGGGGCCGGGGCGCCAGCCCGTCTCCTCCTCCATCTCGCGGGCGGCGGCGGCCTCGGGGTCCTCGCCGTCCTCGACGACACCGGCGGCCAGCTCCCAGCCCCAGCTGTCGGTGATGAAGCGGTGGCGCCAGAGCATCAGTACCTCGTTGGCCTCGTTGACGGCGGTCGCGACGGCGACCGGCCGGAGCCGGATCAGATAGTGGTCGAGGCGGCGGCCGTCCGGGAGTTCGACGTCCGCGAGGTTCACCCGGAACCAGCGGTTCTCATACACCGATTGTTCGCTTAGTTTCGTCCACTGCACGTTTCTGCCACCTTCCGATTGGTCGGTGGCAATATGGCAGCAGGCGGGACCTCACAGCGGAACGCGTAGGGCCCCATCGATGAGTTCCGCCGCCTCCCGCGCGTCCGCGCCGTCGCTCGCGAGGAGGTGCTCCCGCACCAGCCGCAGCCGGTCGCGCAGCCGCTGGGACTCCATCCCCCGCGCCCCCTCCGTCATCTCCCGCGCCGTCCGCGCCGCCTGGTCGGCCTCCCCCTGGCGCAACTCGATCTGGCACAGCATCGCCAGCCGGTGCACCCTCCCCCGGTCGTGGGCGGGAGTCCCCACCGCCGCCTGCGCGTGCTCCCGCGCCGCCGGGAGATCACCCAGACTGAGCAGCGCCTCGGCGACCTGCACATTGACGAGCCCGGGCTGGACATAGCCGGTCTCGGCCGGCTCGTGCACCGGACAGATCCGCTCCGCCTCCGCCTCCGCCCGCCGTATGCACGCCAACGCCGCCGCCCCGTCGCCGAGATGGGCGTACGCCTTCGCCTGCATCGCGGAGAGATCGGCGGCCAGCGCCGGAGTGATCCGGCGTCCGGCCGACCGCAGCGCCGCCTCGGCGAACGCCACCGCCTGCCGGTACTCCCCCATGAACAGCGACTGGTTGACGAGCAGCGCGACCACATAGGCGCCGAGCCCCCGGTCGCCGCTCGCCTTCGCCAGCCGCAGCGCCTGATGGAAATAGCGCTGGGCGAGCCCGAGCGCGTCGGAGTCGTACGCGCAGATCCCGGCCACCGCCACCAGCCCACCCGTCGCCCGGTGCAGCTCCCGGCCGAGACCGTCGCTGTACGCACCGCGCAGCAGCGGCGCGGTCGCGGAGTTGAGGAAGCCGACGATCCGCACGCGGGTCGCGACACCGCCCGCCTTGCGGTACATCTGCTCGTAGTGCGCGCGGGCCGCGCGGAGCATCGTGATGTCGGCCATCGAGACGCGTGTCGGCCCGTCGCGGGAGACGTCGGCGTCCTCCGGCGGGTTCTCCCACTCCCACACCGGCATCACCGCTGGCGTACCGGTGACGGCCGGCGCCCCGAGCAGATGCGTCCGCTGCTGTTCGTCGGAGCGCCACAGGGCGGCGGCCCGCTCCACGAAGCCCGAGAGCGGCGAGCCGTGGGACGGGGCGGCGGCGCCGGGCACACCGAGTCCGATGTCGTCGAGGGTGACCGCGCGGCGCAGCCGGACCGCCAGCACCTCGCAGATCAGGTCGGGCACCTGCCCGCGCGGCCGCTGGCCCTTCAACCACCGGGCGACGGCGGTGTGTTCGTAGCGCAGGGCCAGACCCCGGGCGCGGCCCGCCCGGTTCACCTGGGCGGCCAGGCCGGCGTGGGACATGCCCGCCTCGTCCAGGACGGCGTCGAGCAGGGTGTTGGGCAGCATGGGCCCCTCCGGTGGCTCAGTGGCGCTCAGATTAGTGGAGGGCGGTTTCGCACGGGGTGTGAATGAAGTGCCCGTTTCTCCCGTCCGCGTACTCTGCCGCCGTACGTCCCGGACCGGTTGACTGATCGTCTCGCCGCAAGGCGACCGGGCCGCCGACTCCCCCTCTGGCAAGTGCGGCGGCCCGCCCGCGCCGCCCGCCCCGCCGATCTGCCCGACACTCCGTGGCGGGGCGGGTGGCGCCGGCCCACCGAACCCTCCTCCCGCCGGGTGCTCACCGGTGGGAGGAGGGCGCGGGCCGGGTACGGCGCAGCCCGGGTTCGGCGGGCTGCGCCGGCACCCGGGCACGGTCGTCGCGGACGACCGACAGGACCATGTCGTCGACGAGTCGGCCGCGGGTGCGCCGGAGCAGGGCGCTCCGCGCACGCCGGAGGGGGCCGCCCCGGTGCGTGGTGCACCAGGGCGGCCCCCTCCGGGGGTGGTTCGCCGTCAGGCGCCGCGCAGGGTGGCGCCCGTGCGTTCGGCGGCGAGGGAGACCGCCGCGTCGCGGGCGGCGGTGGCCTCCTCGACGGTGAGGGTGCGGTCCGTGGCGCGGAACTTCAGGGCGTACGCCAGGGACTTGCGGCCCTCGCCGAGCTGGTCGCCGGTGTAGACGTCGAACAGGCGGATGGCCTCCAGGAGTTCACCGGCGCCCTCGCGCAGCGCGGTCTCGACCGTGGCGGCCGGGACGGCGGTGTCAACGACCAGGGCGACGTCCTGGGTGGCGACCGGGAAGGAGGAGATCCGGGGGGCCTTCAGCGGGCCCTCGGACGCCCGCTCCAGCAGGTCCAGGTCGATCTCCATCGCGCAGCTGCGCGCCGGCAGACCGAACGCCTTCACCACGCGCGGGTGGAGCTCGCCGGCGTGGCCGACGAGGACCTTCTCGCCGTCCACCTCGACGTGGAACGCGGCGCAGCGGCCCGGGTGCCACGGGGCGTGCCGGTCGGCGCTGATGATCAGCTCGACCCCCGCCTCGGCGGCCACGGTCCGGCCGGCCTCGACCGCGTCGGCCCAGTCGGACGGACGGCCCTTGCCCCACCAGCCGGCCTGCTCGCGCGCGCCGGTGAGGACGACGGCGGCGCGGCGCGGCTGCGCGGGCAACGCGGCGTTGACCTCGGCGATCTCCTCCTCGGTGGGGCGGCGGTCGACGGGCAGCCGGACGGCGACGCCGGGCTCACCCTCGGGGCGGAAGACCGTACCGGTCTCGAAGAGCGCCAGGTCGTGGCTGCCCCGGCTGTCGTTCCGGCGGAGCGCGGCGAGCAGACCCGGGAGCAGGGTCGTGCGGAGCGCGGGCTCCTCGTCCGAGATCGGGTTCACCAGCTTCACGAGGCGGCGACGGGCGTCGTCCGCGTCGAGACCGAGGTGGTCGAGGGCCTGCTCCCCGATGAAGGGGTAGTTCAGCGCCTCGACGTAGCCGGCGCCGGCCAGGGCGCGGCCCACCCGGCGGTGGGTGCGCTGGCGCTCGGTGAGCCCGCGGCCGGCCGGCGGCTTGGGCAGCGTGGAGGGCAGGTTCTCGTACCCCTCCAGGCGGATGACCTCTTCGGCGAGGTCGTTCGGCTCGTTCAGGTCGGGGCGCCACGTCGGGACGGTGACGACCAGCTCGTCCTGGCCGTAGACGTCGCAGCCGATCTCCTGGAGGCGGCGGACGACGGTCTCGCGGCCGTAGCCCACGCCCGCCACCCGGTCCGGGTGGTCCGCCGGCATGGTGACCGTGCGGGGCGCGGACGGTGCCAGGATCTCCGTGACGCCGGCCTCGGCGGTGCCGCCCGCGAGGAGCACGAGCAGGTCGACGGTCCGCTGCGCGGCGGCGGCCGCCGCCTGCGGGTCGACGCCGCGCTCGAAGCGCTTGGACGCCTCGGAGGCCAGCTTGTGGCGGCGGGCCGTGCGGGCGATGGAGATCGGGTCGAAGTGCGCGGCCTCGATGACGACCTCGGTGGTGGCGCCCGCCTCGTCCGCGTGGTCGGCGATCTCGGTGTCGGCGCCGCCCATGACGCCCGCGATGCCGATCGGCCCGCGGCTGTCGGTGATGACCAGGTCGGCGCCGTCGAGGACGCGCACGGCGCCGTCGAGGGTGGTGATCTTCTCGCCGTGCTCGGCGCGGCGGACCCCGATGGGCCCGTCGAGCCGGGTGCGGTCGTAGGCGTGCAGGGGCTGGCCGAGCTCGAGCATCACGTAGTTGGTGATGTCGACGGCGAGCGAGATCGGACGCATGCCCGCCTTCTGCAGACGACGCTGCATCCAGATCGGCGTACGCGCCTCCGGCTCCAGGCCGACGACGGTGCGCGCGGTGAAGCGGTCGCAGCCGATCGGGTCGGCGATCTGCACGGGGTAGCCGTACGAGTTCGGCGCGGGCACGTCGAGGAGCGCCGGGTCGCGCAGCGGCAGGCCGTAGGCGATGGCGGCCTCGCGGGCGACGCCGCGCATCGAGAGGCAGTAGCCGCGGTCGGGCGTGACGGCGATGTCGAGGACCTCGTCGTACAGCTCCAGGAGGACGGTGGCGTCGATGCCGATCTCGTGCTCCGGCGGCAGCACGATGATGCCGTGGGTGCCGTCGTCGCCCATGCCCAGCTCGTCGCCGGAGCAGATCATGCCGCGGGAGACCCGACCGTACGTCTTGCGCTCGGCGATCCGGAAGTCACCGGGGAGCACGGCGCCGGGCAGGGCCACGACGACCTTGTCGCCCTCGGCGAAGTTCCGGGCGCCGCAGATGATCTCCTGCGGCTCGCCGGTTCCGTTGGCCTGGCCGACGTCGACGGTGCAGAAGCGGATGGGCTTCTTGAACTCCGTCAGCTCCTCGATGGTGAGGACCTTGCCGACCACCAGCGGGCCGGTCAGTCCGTCGCCGAGCCGCTCGACGGTCTCGACCTCGAGTCCTGCCGAGATGAGCTTGGCCTGGACGTCACGTCCGGTCTCCGTCGCCGGCAGGTCGACGTACTCCCGCAGCCAAGAAAGCGGGACCCGCATCAGATCTCCATCCCGAACGGCCGGGTGAACCGGACGTCACCCTCGACCATGTCTCGCATGTCATCGACGTTGTGGCGGAACATCAGCATCCGCTCGATTCCGAACCCGAAGGCGAAGCCGCTGTACTTCTCCGGGTCGACACCGCAGGCGACGAGCACCTTGGGGTTGACCATCCCGCAGCCGCCCAGCTCGATCCAGCCCTCGCTGCCGCAGGTGCGGCAGGGCCGGTCGGCGTTGCCGACGGACTCGCCGCGGCAGACGTAGCAGAGCATGTCCATCTCGGCGGACGGCTCGGTGAACGGGAAGAAGTTCGGGCGGAGCCGGGTCTTCATGTCGGGCCCGAAGAGCGCCTGGACCATGTGGTCGAGGGTGCCCTTGAGGTCGGCCATGGTCAGGCCCTCGTCGACGGCGAGCAGCTCGATCTGGTGGAAGACCGGGGTGTGCGTGGCGTCCAGCTCGTCGGTGCGGTAGACCCGGCCGGGGCAGACGACGTAGACCGGGGGCTCCCGGTCGATGAGCGTGCGGGCCTGCACCGGGGAGGTGTGGGTGCGCAGCACGACACCGGACTCGTCGCCGGTGGTCCCCTCGGGGCCCTGGACGAAGAAGGTGTCCTGCATCTGGCGCGCCGGGTGGTCCGGCACGAAGTTGAGGGCGTCGAAGTTGAACCACTCCGCCTCGGCCTCGGGGCCTTCGGCGACCTCGTACCCCATGGAGACGAAGACGTCGGCGACCCGCTCCATGAGCGTGGTCAGGGGGTGGCGGGCGCCGGCCGGGGTGCGGTCGTACGGCAGGGTGACGTCGACGGCCTCCTCGACGAGGACGCGGGCGTCGCGCTCGGCCTCGAGCTCCGCCTGGCGGGCGGCGAGGGCCTTGGAGACGACGCCGCGGGCCTGGCCCACGAGCTTGCCGGCCGCGGCCTTGGCCTGCGGCGGCAGGGCGCCGATCTCACGGTTGGCCAGCGCGAGCGGCGAGGTGCCACCGGTGTGCGCGGTCTTCGCGTGTGCGAGCGCGTCGAGGTCACCCGCGGCGGCGAAGGCGGCGAGCGCCTCGTCCCGCATGCGCTCGATCTCTTCCGGTTTCAAGGCCTCGACCTCGACCGGGTCGTACGACTTATTGGGTGCGGACATCTCTTCCCGTGCTTCCGTTTGGCTGGCTGGGCGGCCCCGCTCGACGACAAGGGCGCAAACGTGCCAAAGGTCGAGTCTAACGGGGTGCGAGGACGCGGATGAGCCCGTGGGCGGGCCGGGCGGCCGATGATCTCGTCAGGCGAGATAGGCCGGGGCACCCACGGGCAGGATAAATCGGAACTCGGCGCCGCCCCGGGGGCCGCGCCCGACGGTGATGGTGCCGCCGTGGGCCTCGACGATGCCCTTGACGATGTAGAGGCCCAGGCCGGTGCCCCCGCGCTTGCTCCCCCGCCAGAAGCGGGTGAAGACGCGTCCCATCGACTCTTCGGGGATGCCGGGGCCTTCGTCGCTCACGGTGACCGCCGTTCCCTTCTCTCCGTCGGTGGTGGCGCGGGTGGGTGCCACCTCGATGGTGACGGTTCCCTCGCCGTGGCGCACCGCATTTTCGAGGAGGTTGCCGAGGACCTGGTCGACCTTGTCGGGGTCGGCCCACAGGTCGGGCAGCTGCGGCCGTACGCGGACGAAGAAGCGGTCGGGCGACTGGCCGCCGGCGGTGAGGGCCTGGATGTGGCGGCCGACGGCGGCGGCGATGTCGACGGGCTGGCGGCGGACCTCCAGGCGGCCGGAGTCGATCCGGGAGATGTCGAGGAGTTCGGCGATGAGCCGGGTGACGCGGTTGGCGTCGGCGTCGACGGTCTCCAGCATGAGCCGCTTCTGGTCGTCGGTGAACCGCTCCCACTTGGCGAGCAGGGTCGCCGTGAAGCCCTTGACGGAGGTCAGGGGCGAGCGCAGCTCGTGGGCGACCGTGGCGATCAGCTCGGCGTGGCTGCGTTCGGTACGCCGCCGGGCCTCGGTGCCGCGCAGCGAGACGACGACACGGCGCACGGGCCCGGTGGGGTGCTCGCGGACGTAGCGGGCGGAGACGAGGATCTCGCGGCCGCCGGGGAGGAGCAGGTTGCGCTCGGGCTGGCCGCGGCGGGTGGCGAGTCCGCCGTACGGGTCGGTGAGGGTCCACCAGCGGCGGCCCTTGAGGTCCTCCAGGGGCAGGACCTGCTCCAGGGGGGCGCCGATGGCCTCGTCACGGGGGACGGAGGTGAGGCGGGCCGCGGCGGCGTTGAAGCAGACGACGCGGCCGGTGGCGTCGGCGACGACGAGACCGTCGGGCAGATCGTCGGGGTCGACGCAGGTCCGGGCGCCGTGCTCGGAGGCACGCGGCTCGGAGCCCCGCCCGTCTGTGGACCTGTCCGTGCCGACCGTCATCCCCGTCCCCACCCCTCCGTGTTGCGCAGTGGGCCCCCCGAGCCCGTCACCCTACTAGGTGGAGGTGACGGAGTGGACCCCCTCAGGCGGTGGTGCGGGGGCGCTGGGCCCGTGCGGAGGCGTACAGGCACACCGCGGCGGCGGTCGCGAGGTTGAGGCTCTCGGCCTTGCCGTGGATCGGGACGCGGACGACGGCGTCGGCGAGGGCGCGGGTCTCCTCGGGCAGACCCCAGGCCTCGTTGCCGAAGATCCAGGCGGTGGGCCCGCCCATGGTGCCGGCGTCCAGTTCGTCGTCGAGGTCGTCCTCACCGGCCCCGTCGGCGGCCAGGATGCGGACGCCCGCGCTCTTCAGACCGGCGACGGCCTGCTCGACCGGGACGCCGACGGCGACCGGGAGGTGGAAGAGGGAGCCGACGGAGGCGCGGACGGACTTGGGGTTGTAGAGGTCGACGGAGGCGTCGGTGAGGACGACCGCGTCGGCTCCGGCGGCGTCAGCGCAGCGCAGGACGGTGCCGGCGTTCCCGGGGTCGCGGACGTGGGCGAGGACGGCGACCAGTTTGGGCCTGGCGGCCAGGATCTCCTCGAACGGCGAGTCGAGGAAGCGGCAGACGCCGACCAGGCCCTGGGGGGTGACGGTCTGGGAGACCTCGGCGAGGACCGCGTCGGAGGCGTGGTGGACGCGGGCTCCGGCCTCGCGGGCCGCGTCGACGATGCCGGCGTACCGCTCGGCGGCCTCGACGGTGGTGAAGAGCTCGACGAGGGTGGGCTCGCCCGCGCCGCCGCGGTGTTCGACGGCCTCGCGGACGGCCTGCGGGCCCTCGGCGATGAAGAGGCGGTCCTTGCCCCGGAAGTTGCGCTTGGCGAGCCGCCGGGCGGCGACGACGCGCGGCGAACGCGGGGAGATCAGCTCGGGGGTGCCCATGGGGTCGGCGGCTCTCTTTTCGTCCGTACGAGAGGGGTGCGAGGCGGGGTGCGGCGGCCGGCGGCGGTCCGGGACGCGGGCTCAGCGGGCCCGGGCGGGCCCGGCGCTCCCGGAACGCGCCGGACCCGCAGGCGCGGGGCCTGCGGGTCCGGGCGGAAGTACTGCGGCCTGGAAGATCAGGCGGCGGCCTTCGGGGCGTTGACGTCGGCCGGCAGAGCCTTCTGCGCGACCTCGACCAGCGCGGCGAACGCGTTGGCGTCGTTGACGGCCAGCTCGGCGAGGATCTTGCGGTCCACCTCGATGTTGGCGGCCTTCAGACCCTGGATGAGGCGGTTGTACGTCATGCCGTTCTGGCGGGCAGCGGCGTTGATGCGCTGGATCCACAGCTGACGGAAGTCGCCCTTGCGCTTCTTGCGGTCGTTGTAGTTGTAGACCAGCGAGTGGGTGACCTGCTCCTTGGCCTTGCGGTACAGGCGCGAACGCTGACCGCGGTAGCCGGAGGCCGCCTCGAGGATCGCCCGGCGCTTCTTGTGGGCGTTGACTGCCCGCTTGACGCGTGCCACTTGTTAACTCCTTGTAGCGGGGCCGTGGTTGGACTCACACGACCCGGAAACGAATGGGGCCCGGACTGGGCCGGTGGCTCCCGGTCACCGGGAGCCGGAGATCAGTCAGATGCCCAGCATCTTCTTGATCTTGGCCGCGTCGCCCGGGGCCATCTCGGCGTTGCCGGTGAGGCGGCGCGTCAGCTTGGACGACTTGTGCTCGAGCAGGTGGCGCTTGCCGGCGCGCTCGCGCAGCACCTTGCCGGAGCCGGTGATCTTGAAGCGCTTCTTGGCACCGGAGTGCGTCTTGTTCTTCGGCATCGCGCCGTATCTCCTCGTCAGTGGCGCTCCCCCCGGTGCGGGCACCGGACGACCGGGAGCGTCAATTCTTGGTGTGGTGGTTCCGGGCGAAGCCCGGGGCTGCCTGGCGGGCAGCCCCTCGGGTCACGCCTCGGGGTTCTCGGCCGGGGCCTCGGCGGAAGCCTCGACCACGGTCTCCTCGGCCGGAGCCTCGGCGGACTCGTCGGACGAAACGCCCTGACGCTCCGCCTTGCGCGCGGCCTGAGCCTCGCGCGCCTCGGCCATGGCCTCGGTCTTCTTCTTGTGGGGGCCGAGAACCATGATCATGTTCCGGCCGTCCTGCTTCGGGTTGGACTCGATGAAGCCAAGCTCCTCGACGTCCGAAGCCAGTCGCTGCAGCAGACGGAAGCCAAGCTCCGGGCGGGACTGCTCACGACCACGGAACATGATCGTGATCTTGACCTTGTCGCCCTGCTTGAGGAACCGGACGACGTGACCCTTTTTGGTGTCGTAGTCGTGCGGGTCGATCTTCGGCCGGAGCTTCATCTCCTTGATGACCGTGTGCGCCTGGTTCTTGCGCGCCTCACGGGCCTTCATGGCCGACTCGTACTTGAACTTCCCGTAGTCCATGAGCTTGCACACGGGCGGACGGGCGGTCGCCGCGACCTCGACCAGGTCGAGGTCGTACTCCTGTGCGAGCTCCAGGGCCTTGGCAAGCGGAACAATCCCGACCTGCTCGCCGCTGGGTCCGACAAGTCGCACCTCGGGAACGCGAATCCTGTCGTTGATGCGGGGCTCGGCGCTGATGGATCCTCCTCGGTAGCACCACGCGACCGCCTGGCGGACGGACGCGCATGTCTGTTTCTGTGAGACCAACCGCGCCGGAACGTGAAAAACGCCCCGGACGGGACACAGGCGGGGCTCCGCGAAAATACCGGAGCACCGCCGCGGTCAACCGCGGGGCGCACATCGGGCGGCTCCATCGTCCGTACGGAACGATGGGCGCCACCTGACCGGTGACCCGCCGCCCGCGAGGGCGGCCAGGTGGGAAGTCGGAGCCTCCACTTGTGGGCCGGGCACACACGTGTCCGGCCGGTCGTTACACAAGGTTAGCACCGACCGGGGCGGTTTGCTAACGGAGGACCGGGACCGCTCCCCCGCCCGCCGCGGCTTATCGTGTGGGGCATGAGCGAAACGCCCCACACCGAGTCCGCGGACTCCCCCGACTTCGACGCCATGACCCGCGACATCGCGGAGGTCCCGGCCGTCGAGGTGATCGTGACGGTCGCCGTCAACCTGATGAGCGCCGCCGCGGTGAAGCTCGGGCTCACCGAGGAGGGCGAGGAGCACAAGGACCTCGACGAGGCCCGCAAGCTGATCCACGCGCTGGCGGGTCTGCTGGACGCCGGCGCGACGGAGATCAGCTCGTTCCACGCGGCGCCGCTGCGGGACGGTCTGAAGTCCCTGCAGCTCGCCTTCCGCGAGGCCTCTTTCGTCCCGGACGAGCCGGGCCAGGGCCCGGGCGAGAAGTACACCGGTCCGGTGTACGGCTGAGTCCACCGCTCGATCCAGGGCCCGCCGGTGGCGGGCCGCACCGCTCCGCCACTGTGCGGCGGAAAGCCACGCCGAGGGGCGGGCGCCGGTTCCGGCCGGCGCCCGCCCCTCCGTCGTCCGCGCGCTCAGTCCGCGTGGGCGCTGACGTAGAAGGGCTCGCCGGGCGGCGTGGCCGTGGCGGGCAGGAGCGCCAGGTCGAGGCCGCGTACGAGGCGGGCTCTGAGCGTCTCGTCGGCGGCGAGCAGCCGGGCGACCCGCTGGGCGGCTTCCGCCGGGGCCGCGTCCGGCGCCAGGACGAGGGCGAGGGTGCCGTCGGCGCTGCCGGGGCCGAGGTGGGCGCGCAGGACGGCGGGCTCGGCGGCGACGGCGGCGCGCACCGCCTCCCGTACCGCCGGGTCGTCCAGCGGGTCCGCGCTCCGGCGGCCTTCCGCGAGGGCGAGCAGGGCCGGGCCGGTCACCTGGTACGGCACGGGCCCCGCCAGGTCCAGGACGAGGGTGTCCGCCTTCTCGTGGGCGAGGGCCTGGAGCGCCTGGTGGAGGGGGACGGCGACGGGGCGGGCGGCCGGGTCCCAGAGGGCGAGCGCGGCGAGGGAGGTGAAGGCGGGGAGCGCGCGCCGGTCACCCGCGGTCAGCGTCGGCACGGCCATGTCGCTGGTCTTCTCGCGGCGCAGACCCGTCTCGGGGTCCTCCTCGACCTCGCCGAGGACGGCCACGACGGGCACGAGCAGGCGCGCGTCCCGGAGCGCCTCCAGGACGGGGCCGTGCGCGGTTCTGTCCGCCGCCCAGGCGGCCAGGGCCTGCGAGAGCCGCGGGTCGGCGGTGCCGTCGTCGTCGGAGAAACCGGGGTCAGGGATGTTCTTGAGCGCCACGCGACGAGCCTAGCCGCCGCGGTCGGGGGGTCGTTCCCCGGCCGGGGAACGGGAGCGCCTGCCGGTCCGGTCCGCGAGCCGGGCGGGGCGGTCGGGCCCGGGAGCGCCTGCGGTCCGGTCCGCGAGCCGGGCGGGGCGGTCGGGTCGGGGATCGCCTGTCGGCCGGGTCCGCGAGCCGGGCGGGGCGGGGCGGTCGGGCCGGGTGTCTCGGCGCGGGACCGTCAGCGGGGCGGGCGGGGGTCGGTGAGGCCGGTGCGCCAGAGGACGGCCGCGGCCACGAGCAGCAGCACGCCGACGCCGCCGGCGACGGGGGCGAGCAGGCCGGTCGGTTCGCCGTCGTCGGCGGCGGGGCTCGGCCCGGGGCCGAAATAGCGCCCGCCGAAGCCGGCGGCGGCGTTCTTGGGGTCGGCGCCCCGGAGTGCGGCCCCGGCCTCGATGGCGGCGGCGGGGTCGACCGTCCCGTACCCCTTGGCGTCGCTGCGGCCTGCCTTGGGCCGGTTGCGGGCGGTGTCCGTGAGGAGCTTCTTGACCTGGGCCGGGGTCAGGTCGGGGTGGGCGGAGCGGACGAGCGCCACGGCGCCGGAGACGAACGCGGCGGCGGCGCTGGTGCCCCAGCCCTGGTAGTAGCGGCGGTCGGGGTCGGCCATGACGATGTCGACGCCGGGCGCGCTGACGGTGGCGTACCAGCGGCTGGTGGAGAAGGAGGCGTGGGTGCCGTAGCGGTCGACGGCGGTGACGGCGATGACGCCGGGGTAGGCCGCCGGGAAGGAGATGTGGTCGCCCTTCTCGCCGCCGTTGCCGGCCGAGGCCACGACGGAGACGCCCTTGGCGAGGGCGTACTGCACGGCGGCGTCCTCGCCGGCGTCGGGGTGCGCGGACTCGGAGTCGTCGCCGAGGGAGAGGTTGATGACGTCGGCGCCGTGGTCGACCGCCCAGCGGATGCCTTCGGCGAGGGCGGTCCCCCGGGACTTGCGGGCCTTGTCGCGGGCCTTGTCGGTGCCTTCGAGGATGACCCGGACAGGCAGGATCCGCGCCTGGGGCGCGACGCCGAGGACGCCGTCCTGGCGGTCGGGGCCGTGGCCGTGCCCGGCGATGATGCCGGCCATGGCGGTGCCGTGGCGGGCCCAGGCGCGGTCGCCTTCCCGGGCGCCGAAGCCGATGAGGTCGGTGCCGGTGAGGACCGAGCCGGCGAGGTCGGGGTGGTCGGCGTCGACGCCGGTGTCCAGGACGGCGACGGTGACGCGCTCGCCCCGGGTGGTGCGCCACGCCTCCTCGGTGTGCAGCGCCTCCAGGCCCCACTGCTGCCCGCGGATGGTGTCGGCGTGGGCGGGTGCGGCGGTGGCGGGGAGGACCGCGAACGCGGCGGCGAGGAGGGCCGCGGCGGTGGCGCGCGCGCGGGTACGGCGCCGGACGGGGCTCCGGGTGGGGCGTGCGGTCACCGGTCGTCGTCCTTCTGGGCGGCCGCGGCGACGGTCGCGCGCAGGCCGCGCTCGATGCCGTCGGCGACACCCTTGGCCTCGTGGCCGAGGCCGGCCTGGGCGGGGGCGGTGGTCCGGTCGGCCGCCATGGCCTCGGCGGCGGGCTCGGGGCTGACCGGGCGGCCGTCGGCGAACCCGGAGACCGAGAAGACGACGACGGGGAGGTCGGGCAGGGCGCGCGTCCACCAGCTGGCGCGCTGTCCGGCGCCGAAGCGCTCGGCGACCGTGCCGGGGGCGGAGAGCGGCGGGGGCGCGTCGTCGCCGATCAGGGGCCCGTCGAGGGAGCGCATGGTGGCGGGGTCGGCCGGGGTGAACGCCAGGCCGACGGTGATGACGCTGGTGGCGGTCGCGTCGGTGTAGGTGGCGCGCAGGACGCGGTCGCAGCCGGGGGGCCGCAGGGCGGTGAGGACGCTGGCGGGCAGGACGGCGGGCGTGCAGGGGCTGTCGGGGGCGACGACGACACGCGTCCAGGAGCGGGCGGCGTCCCCGGGTCCGGCTTTCGGGCCGGCGAGGGTACGGGGGAAGAGGGTGTCCACCGGGGCGTTGTGCCAGAGGGCCCTGGCCTGCGAGAAGCCGGGGGGTTCGGGGGGCTCGCCCACATGGCCGGCGGCGAGGACGGTCCCGGCGACGGCGCCGCCGGTCAGTCCCAGTCCGACGACGAGGCACACCCCGGCCGCGATCAGGCGTCCGGTCCGGCGCTCCTGGACGGGACGGAGCCGCGTGGTCGTCTCGGCGGGCGTCTCGGGCGGCACGGTGTACGCCTGGTAGGCGCCGTACGTCCCGTAGGCCTGCCGGGACCGCCCGGCGGCCGCGGCCCATGTCGCCTGCGCCGCCGCTTCGGTCCCCGTCTCCGGTCGGGAGCCGGCCCGGTCGCCGTGCGCGGGGTCGGTGTGCGGGCCCCTCGGCGGGGCCGGGCGGCGCGGGTCGCCGGTGGCGGGGGCGGTCAGGGGGTGGCCGGCGCGCCGGGGCGCGGGTACGGAGCCGTTGGCCGGGGCCGTACGCGGGTCCCGGCCGGTGTCGCGGATCGGGCGCAGCCGGGCGGTCGTCTCGACGGAGGGGGCCTCGGCGGGGCGGGGCGGTATGCCGCGGGCGTCGCCGCCGGCGGCCGGGGGCCCGGCGGGGCGGGGCGGCACGGGGGCGTCCGGGGCGGCCGTCGCGGGGCGTGCGGCGCCTGCCGGGACGGGGGCGCCGGGCGCCGGAGCCTGCGCGGACCGGTTCGGCGCGGGGGCCGGGGCGGACGTGCCCGGCACGGAGGGAGCGGCGGACCGGCTCGGCGCCGGGGCGGCGGACGTGCCCGGTGCGGGGGTGCTCGGGGCGGGGGGCGTCTGGGGGAGCAGCGCCTCGGTGATCCGGGACCTGGGAGGGTGCGCGTCGGTGGTCATACCCGTCCCCCTGGTCGTTCTGGCAATGGCCGTCACTCTACGGGCTGTTCCCCCCTGCACGGGAACCGAGGGGCTACCCTGCCGTAAACCTGTCTGGCAAGCTCGGCCCATGACTCCCCGCGCCGCCGACCGGGCCCGGTACGACCGGGCCACCGCCCATCTCGACGCGCCCGTGGCGATCGTCGATCTGGAGGCGTTCGACGCCAATGCCGAGGATCTCGTCCGGCGGGCCGGCGGCAAGCCGATCCGGGTGGCGAGCAAGTCCGTGCGGTGCCGGGCGCTGCTGGAGCGGGTCCTGGCGCGCGAGGGCTTCGCCGGGATCATGTCGTACACCCTCGACGAGTCGCTGTGGCTCGCCCGCGCCGGGTTCGACGACGTGCTGCTCGCCTATCCGTCCGCCGACCGGACCGCGTTCGGCGAGCTGGCGAACGACCCCAAGCTCGCCGCCGCCGTCACCGTCATGGTCGACGATCCGGCGCAGCTCGACCTGGTCGACCACGCCCGCGCGGGCGGCGAGGAGGAGATCCGGGTCTGTCTGGAGCTCGACACCTCCCTCCGGCTGTTCGGCGGGCGGATCCGGGTCGGGGCCCTGCGCTCCCCCCTGCGCGAGCCCGCCCAGCTGGCCGAGCTGGCCCGGTCGGTGGCCCGCCGTCCGGGCTTCCGGCTGGTCGGGATCATGGCGTACGAAGGTCATGTCGCCGGGGTCGGGGACGCGGTCGCGGGGCGGCCGCTGCGCTCCCGGGCGATCCGGCTGATGCAGTCCGCCGCCCGCAGGGAGCTGGCGGAGCGGCGGGCCGCCGTGGTCCGTGCCGTGCGGGCGGTCGCGCCGGACCTGGAGTTCGTCAACGGCGGCGGGACGGGCAGCGTGCAGCACACGGCGGCCGAGGAGGCGGTGACCGAGATCGCCGCCGGGTCGGGGCTCTTCGTGCCGCGCCTCTTCGACAACTACACGTCCTTCTCCGGCCGCCCCGCCGCCCTCTTCGCCCAGCCGGTGGTGCGCCGCCCGGGCGTCGGCGTGGTGACCGTGCTCGGCGGCGGCTACCCCGCGTCCGGCGCGGCGGGGCCGGACCGGCTGCCCGTCCCGTACCTTCCGGAGGGGCTGCGGTACGACCCGCAGGAGGGGCCGGGCGAGGTGCAGACCCCGCTGCTCGGCTCCCCCGCCGACGATCTGCTCATCGGCGACAAGGTGTGGTTCCGGCACGCGAAGGCCGGTGAGCTGTGCGAGCGGTTCGACAGCCTGCGGCTGGTCGAGGGCGACCGGGTCACGGCGACCGTACCGACGTACCGGGGCGAGGGCCGCACGTTCCTCTAGAAGGTGTCCGCCGTACGTTCCTCTAGGACGCGTCCGCGGGGGTGTCAGGAGCCCGGGGTGATCGGGGCGCCCACGCCTCCGTTGGTCGTGCTGCCGAGGGGGAGGATCCCGCGCACGATCTCGTCCATCGCGGCGAGCGGCGGCCCGGCGGGCCCCGCGTCGAAGGCGAAGCGGACCAGGACCGGGGACTCGCTGCCCAGCGGGGAGGGGAAGGCCACGGACTGGACGTAGGCGCCGGGGCCCTTGCCGGTGGTGACCTGCCAGCGCACCAGGTAGCCGGTGCGGCCGGCGACGACGGTGGGGCGGGCGGCGACCTGCCGGTGGGAGACGATCCCGCCGTAGGGGTGGTTGCCGTAGACGTCGTCCTCGAGGAAGGCGTCCGCGGCCAGGGCGATGTCCTCCTTGGCGAGGGCCTCCGGGGTGGCGGCGTCCGTGCCCGACGCCGTGCGGGAGTCGACCGTGCCTCGGCGGCAGTCGACGCTGGGCGCGCCGGGGCAGGTGTAGGTGCCGGCGGTCGTGACCGTCGGCATGCCGCCGGCGGTGTACCGCGGCTTCTCCCATCCCTTGATGACGGGGAGGCTGATGCCGTTGAGCTGGTCGACGACCCGCGTCGGGTCCTCGTCCTCGTCGTCGGTCGCCGGGCCGCTGGAGGAGGTGGTGGTGGGCGCGGCCGAGGTGGTCGTCGGGGGCGCCGGGGGCGGTCCCGCCTTCTCCGGGTCCTCCTCGTCGCCGCCGAGGACGACGCCCACGACCACGCTCGCCGCGACGGCGGCGACCGCCACCGCGCCGAACACGACCGCCCGGCCCCGTCGTGCGGGTGCGGGAGCGACGACCGGCATCGGAGCGGTGACCGGCAGGGGCCGGGTGTGGGCGCTCCAGGTCGTACCGTCCCACCAGCGTTCGACGGAGGGCGTGGTCGGGTCCGGGTACCAGCCGGGAGGGGTCGTCATGCTCATCCGGCCACCCTAGAGGTCGTGTTCGAGGGGCCGTACACGGAGTCCTGCCGGGCCGGGGTGCACCGTTGTGCGTACGGGACAGCCGGGCGTCGGACGCCCGCCTGTCCCGTCGGCAAGACATCCCCTAGAGCGGGGTGACGTACGCGCCCGAGATGCCGCCGTCGACGAGGAAGTCGGTGGCGTTGACGAACGACGAGTCGTCGCTGGCGAGGAAGGCGACGGCGGCCGCGATCTCCTCGGCCTCGGCGAACCGGCCCACCGGGATGTGCACGAGGCGGCGCGCGGCGCGCTCCGGGTCCTTGGCGAACAGCTCCCGCAGGAGCGGGGTGTTGACGGGCCCGGGGCAGAGCGCGTTGACCCGGATGCCCTCGCGGGCGAACTGCACGCCCAGCTCGCGGGACATGGCGAGCACGCCGCCCTTGGAGGCGGTGTACGAGATCTGGCTGGTGGCGGCGCCCATGACGGCGACGAAGGAGGCGGTGTTGATGATCGAGCCCCGGCCCTGCCGCCGCATGTAGGGCAGGGCGGCCTTGCAGCAGAGGTAGACGGAGGTGAGGTTGACGTCCTGGACGCGCTTCCATGCCTCCAGGCCGGTGGTGAGGATGGAGTCGTCGTCGGGCGGCGAGATGCCCGCGTTGTTGAAGGCGATGTCGACGGAGCCGTAGGTGTCGAAGGCGGCCTTGAAGAGCGCCTCGACTTGCTCGGGGTCGGTGACGTCGACCTGGACGAAAGTGCCGCCGACCTCCTCGGCGGCGGCCTTGCCCGCGGTCTCGTCGATGTCGCCGCAGACGACGTGGGCGCCCTCGGAGGCGAGGCGGCGGGCGGCGGCGAGGCCGATGCCGCTGCCGGCCCCGGTGATGACGGCGGTACGGCCGACGAGGCGCCGGCAGACGATCGGGTCGGTCATGGGGTTCAGGCCTCCGTGCTTTCCGTGCTGATGAAGACGTTCTTGGTCTCGGTGAAGGCGGTGAGGGCGTCGGGGCCCAGTTCACGGCCGAGGCCGGACTGCCGGTAGCCGCCGAACGGGGTCCAGTAGCGGACGCTGGAGTGGGAGTTGACGGACAGGTTGCCGGCCCGGACGCCCCGGGAGACGCGCAGCGCGCGGCCGACGTCCCGGGTCCAGATCGAGCCGGACAGGCCGTACTCGGTGGCGTTGGCGAGCCGGATCGCGTCGGCCTCGTCCTCGAAGGGCAGGACGACGGCGACGGGGCCGAAGACCTCCTCGACGGCGCAGGGGGCGTCCTCGGGGACACCGGTGAGGACGGTCGGCGGGAACCAGAAGCCGGGGCCCTCGGGCGCCGTGCCGCGGAGGGCGGGCGCGGAGTCGGGGACGTACCCCCGTACGCGCTCCAGTTGGGCGCGGGAGATGAGCGGGCCCATCTGGGTCTTCTCGTCGGAGGGGTCGCCGACGACGATCTTCTCGATCGCGGGGGCGAGCAGGTCGAGGAAGCGGTCGTGGACGGAGCGCTGGACGAGGATGCGGCTGCGGGCGCAGCAGTCCTGTCCGCTGTTGTCGAGGAAGGACATCGGCGCCGCCGCCACCGCCGCTTCGAGGTCGGCGTCGGCGAAGACGATGTTGGGGCTCTTGCCGCCGAGTTCGAGCGTCACGCGCTTCACC
Source organism: Streptomyces sp. NPDC048353 (assembly GCF_055587165.1). NCBI lineage: Bacteria > Bacillati > Actinomycetota > Actinomycetes > Kitasatosporales > Streptomycetaceae > Streptomyces > Streptomyces sp. NPDC048353. The sequence continues at coordinate 235,098 of NZ_JBVJGU010000007.1, forward strand.
TGGTCGGCGCACTTCGCCATGATCGATTTGCCGACGCGCGTCGAGCCGGTGAAGACGATCTTGGCGACGCCCGGGTGTCCGACGAGCGCGTCGCCCGCGACGGCCCCCTCGCCCGGCAGGACCTGGAAGAGCCCCGCGGGGAGCCCGGCCTCCAGGGCGAGTTCGGCGAGCCGGAGCGCGGTGAGCGGGGTGGTCTCGGCGGGCTTCAGGATCACGGCGTTGCCGGCGGCGAGGGCGGGGGCGGTGGCCCAGGCGGCGATCGGCATGGGGAAGTTCCAGGGCGCGATCACGCCGACGACGCCGAGGGGTTCGAGGAGGGTGAGGTCGATCCCGCCGGCGACGGGGATCTGGCGGCCGTTGAGCCGCTCCACTCCCCCGGCCGCGTAGTCGAGCAGGTCGCGGACGTTGCCGGCCTCCCAGCGGGCGTTGCCGAGGGTGTGGCCGGCCTCGCGGACTTCGAGGAGGGCCAGCTCCTCGGTGTGGGCGTCGACGACGGAGGCGAAGCGGCGCAGCAGCCGGGCCCGGTCGGCGGGGGCCGCGGCGGCCCAGCCGCGCTGGGCTTCGGCGGCCCGGGTGACGGCCGCGTCGACGTCTTCGGCGGTGGCGGCCGGGACGGTCGCGACGACCTCTTCGGTCGCCGGGTTCAGGACAAGCAGTTCGTGCGGCAACTCGTTCCTCACATGCGTTCGAAGGAGCGGCGCAGTTCCCAGTCGGTCACCGCGGCGTCGTACGCGTCGAGTTCGACGCGGGCCATGTTGCGGTAGTGGGCGACGACCTCGTCGCCGAATGCGGCCTTGGCGATGGGGCTGGTCTCCCAGAGTTCGGCGGCCTCGCGCAGGGTGGTGGGGACGTGCGCGTAGTCGGCGGTGTAGGCGTTGCCGTCGCAGGCCGGGGGCAGTTCCAGGCGCTGCTCGATGCCGTACAGGCCGGCGGCGACGAGGCCGGCGACGGCGAGGTGGGGATTGACGTCTCCGCCGGGGAGGCGGTTCTCGAAGCGGATCGAGCGGCCGTGGCCGACGACGCGCAGGGAGCAGGTGCGGTTGTCGACGCCCCAGGCGACGGCGGTGGGGGCGAAGGAGCCGGGCTGGAAGCGTTTGTAGGAGTTGATGTGGGGGGCGTAGAGGAGGGAGAAGTCGCGCAGGGCGGCGAGCTGTCCGGCGAGGAAGTACCGCATGACGTCCGACATGCCGCCGGGCCCGTCCCCGGCCATCGCGTTCCGCCCGTCCGCGTCCTGGAGCGAGAGGTGGATGTGGCAGGAGTTGCCCTCGCGCTCGTTGTACTTCGCCATGAAGGTGAGCGAGACGCCTTCCTGGGCGGCGATCTCCTTGGCGCCCGTCTTGTAGACGGCGTGCTGGTCGCAGGTGACGAGGGCTTCGTCGTAGCGGAAGACGATCTCGTGCTGGCCGGGGTTGCACTCGCCCTTGGCGGACTCGACGGTCAGCCCGGCAGCCGCCATCTCGTTGCGGATGCGGCGCAGCAGGGGCTCGACGCGGCCGGTGCCGAGGACGGAGTAGTCGATGTTGTACTGGTTGACCGGGGTCAGCCCGCGGTAGTTCGCGTCCCAGGCCTGCTCGTAGGTGTCCTTGAAGACGATGAACTCCAGCTCCGTGCCGACGTGCGCGGTGAAGCCGTGTTCGGCGAGCCGCTCCAGCTGGCGGCGGAGGATCTGGCGGGGCGCGGCGACGACGGGTGAGCCGTCGTTCCAGGCGAGGTCGGCGATGAGCATCGCCGTACCCTCGTTCCAGGGGACGCGGCGCAGGGTGGCGAGGTCGGGGATCATGGCGAAGTCGCCGTAGCCGCGGTCCCAGGAGGACATCTCGTATCCGTCGACCGTGTTCATCTCGGTGTCGACGGCCAGGAGATAGTTGCAGCCCTCGGTGCCGTGGTCGAGGACGTCGTCGAGGAAGAACGGTGCGGCGAACCGCTTGCCCTGGAGCCGCCCCTGCATGTCGGGGAAGGCCAGGACGACTGTGTCGATCTCACCGCTCGCGACGAGGGCACGCAGCTCCTCGACGGAGAGCGGGGCTTTGCGGTCTGCCACGGGATTACTCCTCCTTCGGCCAGCCGGGAGCCATAAGGTATTGCCGAAGACCATTGCTTGGGAAGGGGAAACCGCGACGTGGCGAAGATCGGTGGGGAGACGGACGCGGCCTCGGCCGCGGTGGCGCACGTGCCGGACCGGCTGACGCCCGTGCTGCGGCCGGTGCGGGCGGGCAACGGATTCGAGGAGGCGCTGGAGCAGATCCTCCAAGTGGTACGGCTCGGGCTGGTGCCCGGCGGGGAGCGGCTGCCCGCGGAGCGGGAACTGGCCGACCGGATGGGGATCAGCCGGGTCACCCTGCGCGAGGTCCTGAAGGTGCTCCAGGAACAGGGGCTGGTGGAGAGCCGGCGGGGACGGTACGGCGGAACGTTCGTGCTGCACCGGCCGCAGACGGGGGGCGAGGACGAGCTGCGCCGCCGGATCGCCTCCGTCGACGTCGAGGACACCCTGCGCTTCCGCGAGGTCCTGGAGGTCGGCGCGGCGGGGCTGTGCGCGGCGCACGGGCTGACGAGCGAGGGCGCGGAGCGGCTGCGCGCGGCCCTGGCGGCCACGCACGACGCCCCCCTGGCCGACTACCGCCGCCAGGACACCCTGCTCCATCTCACCCTGGCCGAGCTGTCCGGGTCGGCGACGCTCACCGCGCAGTACGCGGGCGTCCGGGCGGCCGTGAACGACCTGCTCGACTGCATCCCGCTGCTGGTGCGCAACCTGGAGCACTCCCAGCACCAGCACACCGCGCTGGTGGAGGCGGTGCTCGACGGCGACGCGGACGCGGCCCGCGAGGTCATGCGGGAACACTGCGGCGGTACGGCGGCCCTGCTGCGCGGTTTCCTCACCTGAGGGCCCACGGCGGCAGCCGGGGCCGGCGCGGTCCGTCGGCGCGGGGCGTCGGCGTAACCCGAAAGTAACGCACGGGGGTTGCGTTCCCGCCGACCCGGCGCAAAGGTATGGCACCAATCCATTGGGCCCGCTGCGGGGAGCTGACGCTGCCATGACGCTCGAAGACACCACCGGGGACACGACCGGAGCCACGACCGCGCCCGACGACTATCTCGACCGCCGCGCCCTGCGGCGCGGCAGCGCCGGCTGGCTGCTGCTCACCGGACTCGGCGTCGCCTACGTCGTCTCCGGCGACTTCTCCGGCTGGAACATCGGCCTGTCCAAGGGCGGCTTCGGCGGGCTGGCCATCGCCACCGTCCTGATGGGCGCAATGTACGCCTGTCTCGTCTTCGCGCTCGCCGAACTCTCCGCCATCCTGCCCACCGCCGGCGGCGGATACGGCTTCGCCCGGCGTGCCCTCGGCACCTGGGGCGGGTTCCTCACCGGCACCGCGATCCTCATCGAGTACATCCTCGCGCCCGCCGCGATCTCCATCTTCATCGGCGACTACGTCGAATCGCTCGGCCTGTTCGGTCTGGAGTCCGGCTGGCCGGTCTACCTCGCCTGCTTCGCGGTCTTCATCGGGATCCACCTGTGGGGCGTGGGCGAGGCGCTGCGGTTCAGCCTCATCGTGACGGCGATCGCGGTCGCGGCGCTCGTCGTCTTCGCGCTGGGCGCGCTGAGCGGCTTCCACGTCGACGGACTGAACGACATCCCGGTCGACGGCGAGGCGTTCGGCGCCAACTCCTGGCTGCCGTTCGGACTCCTGGGGATCTGGGCGGCCTTCCCCTTCGGCATGTGGTTCTTCCTCGGCGTGGAGGGCGTGCCGCTGGCGGCGGAGGAGGCCAAGGACCCGGTCCGCTCCATGCCGAGGGCGCTCGCGATCTCGATGGGCGTCCTGGTGCTGCTCGCCGTGGTGACCTTCTTCGCCGCGACGGGGGCCCGGGGCTCGGCCGCCATCCAGGAGGCGGGCAACCCGCTCGTGGTGGCCCTCCAGGGCGACGGGGAGCCGACGGCGCTCAGCCGGTTCGTGAACTACGCCGGGCTCGCGGGGCTCGTGGCCTCGTTCTTCTCCCTCATCTACGCCGGTTCGCGGCAGCTCTTCGCCCTCTCCCGGGCCGGCTACCTGCCCCGCTTCCTGTCGCTGACCAGCCGCCGCAAGTCGCCGTACCTGGGCCTGCTCATCCCCGGCGCGATCGGCTTCGCGCTCGCGGCGGGCACCGGGAACGGGGCGCGGATGCTGAACATCGCGGTGTTCGGCGCCACCATCTCGTACGCCCTGATGGCGCTCTCGCACATCGTGCTGCGCCGCCGGGAACCGCAGCTGCACCGGCCGTACCGCACCCCGGGCGGCGTCCTGACCTCGTCGGTGGCGTTCGTGCTCGCCCTGTCGGCGCTGGTGGCCACCTTCCTCGTCGACAAGGACGCGGCCTTCATCGCCCTCGGGGTGTACGTGATCGCCCTCGCCTACTTCGCGTTCTACAGTCGGCACCATCTGGTGGCGAAGGCGCCGGAGGAGGAGTTCGCGGCGCTGGCGGCGGCCGAGGCCGAACTCGAACGCGACTGAAGTACCGTCCCCTACCGCAGGAGTGTCCCCCGTGCCCAAGCCGCTCATCGGCGTGACCACCTATCTCGACCCGGCCCGCTGGGGAGTGTGGGAGATGCCGGCAGCGCTGCTCCCCGCGCAGTACCCGCGCCTGGTCCAGGCGAGCGGCGGTCTCGCGACGATGCTCCCGCCGGACGATCCATCGGCGGCTGCGGGGGTCGTGGCCCGGCTCGACGGCGTGGTGGTGGCGGGCGGCGCGGACGTCGAGCCGGTACGGTACGGGGCCGCGCCCGACCCGCGTACCGGACCGCCGGCCCGGGCCAGGGACGCCTGGGAACTGGCCCTGATCGAGGCGGCGCTCGCCTCGGGGACGCCGCTGCTGGGCATCTGCCGGGGCATGCAGCTGCTGAACGTGGCGCTCGGCGGCACGCTGGTGCAGCACCTCGACGGCCATGTGGAGGCGGTCGGCGTGATCGGCCACCACGCGGTCAAGCCGGTCCCGGGGACCCGCTACGCCTCCCTGGTGCCCGAGCTGACGTCCGTCCCGACCTACCACCACCAGGCGGTGGACCGCCTCGGCGACGGCCTGATCCCGTCGGCGTACGCGGAGGACGGCACGGTCGAGGCGGTGGAGCTCCCGGAGCCGGCGTGGGCCCTCGGCGTCCAGTGGCACCCGGAGATGGGCGAGGACCTCCGGGTCATGCGCGGCTTGATCACGGCGTCGAGCGCCGGGGGTGTGATGTGGGGCGGGGAGGCGAGCTCCCGGACCCGCTGAGGAGCGCGGCCTGATCACGGCGTCGAGCGCCGGGGCGTGGTGAGGCGCGGGGAGTCGCACGCCCGGACCCGCTGAGGGCCCTTTCGGGGGCGCGGGGGGGCTGCGCGCGCACCCACGAGCACTCGTGGGCACCCCGGTCTCACCCCGTCGGCGTCGCCCGCGTCAGCGACAGCAGGTCCCGCGCCGGGCCCGTGGGCCGGTGCCCCGTCGGCCAGACCGCGCGGAGGTCGCGCCGGAGCAGGGCGCCCGCGACGGGGATCGCGACCAGGCGGCGGGAGGCCAACTCCTCGGCGACCGCCAGTTCGCTCAGGACGGCCGGACCCGCGCCGCTCACCGCCGCCGCCTTCACCGCGGTCGTGGAGGCCAGCTCCATGAGCGGCTTGGCGAGCCCGCCGTGGGCCGAGAGCGCCGAGTCGAGGACCTGCCGGGTGCCCGAGCCGCGCTCGCGCAGGATCAGCGGGGTCGCGGCCAGCTCGGCCGGGTCCAGCGGCCTGCGGCGGCGGGCCCAGGGATGGGACGGCGCGGCGACCACGGCGAGCCGGTCGTGGGCCACGATCGCCCCGTCCAGGCCGTCGGGCACGGCGAGCCCCTCCACGAACCCGAGGTCCGCCTCGTCCGCGAGGAGCCGCTCCGCGACCACCGCCGAGTTCCCCGCCAGCAGGGACACCGCCGTGTCCGGCCGCTGCGCCCGCAGGGCGATCAGCCACCCCGGAAGCAGGTACTCCGCGATCGTCATCGACGCGGCGACCCGCAGCCGCGAGTCCCGGCGCCCGCGCAGCGCCTGGGCGCCCGCGTCGAAAGCCTCCGCCGCCTCCACGATCCGCCGCGCCCAGTCCGTCACCAGGGCCCCCGCGTCCGTGAGCCGCGAACCGCGCGGCGAGCGGTCCACCAGGGCCACCCCGAGCTGCCGCTCCATCGAACGGATCCGGCTGCTCGCCGCGGGCTGGGTGATCCCGACCTCCCGGGCCGCCCGTCCGAGGCTCCCGTGGCGGGCGACGGCCAGCAGGAGTTCGAGCGCCCCGAGGTCCGGGACCCGGTGGGAGAGGGGCGCTCCCCCGTCGGAGGGGTGCTCGCCGCTGGCGCTGTGCATCTGGCCGGTCATAAATCCAGCTTATGGCGTCATAGGCTCATGATCCCTGGTGGGGCGGCCCCGGCCGGACGACGGTGGACGCATGGCAACACTCGCACCCTCCCGTCCGGCCCCCCTCGCCACCACCCCCGGCGTGCGGGCGGCCGCGGTCCGTCACCTCGGCCCCAACTGGTACGCCTCCGTGATGGGCACCGCCGTCGTCGCCACCGCCGGAGCGAACCTCCCGGTGCACGTTCCGGGACTCCGCACCGCCTGCACGGCCGTCTGGGCGCTCTCCTCGGTTCTCCTCCTGGCCCTGCTCACGGCCCGCGCCCTGCACTGGATCCACCATCGCGACCGGGCAAGGGAGCATCTGCTCGACCCGGCCGTGGCGCCTTTCTACGGCTGCCTGTCGATGGCCCTGCTGGCGGTCGGCGGCGGCACACTGCTCCTCGGCAGGGACTGGATCGGCCTCCCGGCGGCCCTCGCGATCGACACGGTCCTCTTCACCGCCGGCACGCTGATCGGCCTGGCCGCCGCCGTGGCGATCCCGTACCTCATGGTGGTGCGCCACCGGATCGAGGCCGCCTCTCCGGTGTGGCTGCTCCCCGTCGTGGCGCCGATGGTCTCCGCGGCCCTCGGCCCGCTGCTGCTGCCCCATCTGCCCGCGGGGCAGGCGCGCGAGACGCTGCTCATCGCCTGTTACGCCCTGTTCGGCATCAGCCTGCTCGCCACCCTCACCATGCTGCCGCTCGTCTTCGGCCGGCTCGTCACCGGCGGTCCGCCGCCCTTGGCGCTGACCCCCACCCTCTTCCTGGTCCTCGGCCCGCTCGGCCAGTCGACGACCGCCGCGAACACCTTCGCCGACGCGGCTCCGGGCGTCCTGCCCGCCCCGTACGCCCACGGCTTCGGCGCGTTCGCCGTTCTCTACGGCGTGCCCGTGATGGGTTTCGCGTTGCTGTGGCTGGCGCTCGCCGGCGCCCTCGTGCTGCGGGCACGGCGCAGGGGCATGGGGTTCGCGCTGACCTGGTGGGCGTTCACCTTCCCCGTCGGTACGTGCGTGACCGGCGCGGAGGGGCTGGCGCGGCACACCGGGCTCGACGCCTTCCGCTGGCTCGCGATCGTGCTGTACGCGGTCCTCGTGGCGGCCTGGCTGGTGGCCGCCACGCACACCCTGCGCGGGCTGGTCAGCGGCGCGCTGCTCGCAGGGCCCGGGTCAGCACGGCCGGCGCCTCGGCGAGCGAGGGTCCGTACCACGTGAGGTGCCGTCCGCTGACGAGGGCGGCGGGCAGGCCGGGGAAGGCCTCGGGCCCGTCGTCGGGCGTGAAGCGGTACGGCTCGTCGGGCAGCACGACGAGGTCGGCACCGGCGGCGCGGAGTTCGTCGAGGGGGAGGCGAGGGTAGCGCTCGGCGTGGTCGGCGTACAGCTGACGGACACCGAGCCGGGCGAGGACGGCGCCGGCGAAGGTGTCCCGGCCGAGGACCATCCAGGGGCGGCGCCAGATCGGCACGACGGCGGCGGGCCGCGCGGACCCGTCGGCGGGGCCCCCGTCGAGCGCCCGCGGGTCCACGGCCGCCCACGCCTCCTCCGCCTCGGCGAGCCAGCGCGGGCGCGGGGCGGCGCCGCAGGCCCGCAGGACCCGGGCCAGCTCGGCGAACGCCTGGTCGAGGTCGCAGATCTCGGTGACCAGGACGTCGAGACCGGCGGCGCGCAGGGCGGCCAGGTCGGGGGCCCGGTTCTCCTCCTCGTTGGCGATGACGAGGTCGGGGCGCAGGGCGGTGATCGCGGGGACGTCGGGGTTCTTGGTGCCTCCGACGCGGACGACGTCGAGGCCGGCCGGGTGGGTGCACCAGTCGGTGGCGCCGACCAGCAGGCCGGGGGCGGTGACGGCGATGGCCTCGGTCAGGGAGGGGACCAGGGAGACGACGCTGCGTACGCCGCGCGGGGGTCCGGCCGGGGTCATGCGTCGCTGGCCTCGATGTGTTCGGCGACGGCGACGACGAGCAGGCGGGTGCCGGCCTCGGTCGCGCGCCACCGGTGCCGCACGCCGCCGGAGAGGTAGAGGGTGTCGCCGCGTTCGAGCCGGTACGCGCGGCCTTCCGCCTCGACCTCGGCGGCGCCGTCGGCGACGTACAGCAACTCGTCGTTGCGGTGCAGGAATTCGCGGCCGGCGTCCTGCTCGCCGGTGAACTCCAGGGCGTGCAGCTGGTGGCGGCCCCGGACCACGGACCGTACGCCGGGGGGCAGCTCGCCGGCGGACTCGTGCGAGCGGACGATGTCGACGGTGCGGGCGGCCTCGGCGGCGGCGAGCAGTTCGCCGGCCGTGGTGTCCAGGGCGCCCGCGACGAGCTGGAGGGAACGGGTGCTGGGGCGGGCCCGCTCGTTCTCGATCTGGCTGAGGAAGGGCACGGACAGCCCGCTGCGGGAGGCGACGACGGCGAGGGTGAGCTGGAGCGCTCTGCGGCGCCTCTTGACGGCCGCGCCCACGCGCAAGGATTCCTTGTCGTCCATGCCGGCTCCCTCCCTCGTGCCTCGGGCTCGTACCCCGTACGGGCGGGTCGCCTCGTACTCGTCGGTTACCTGCACCTTACGCAGCTTTGGGGCAGGGTTTCGCGTCGTGGCGAAAAGGGGTGGCCGCCGAATACGCTCGGCGACCACCCCTTTTCGGACAGCAGTCGTAAATCCCGTTCCGGTGCCCGTCCCGGACTCTCCGAGGAGGCCGTACGGGTCCGTCACGCTCCCGGGCGACCCCTACTGCGGGGTCAGCTTCTCGGCGAGACCGGGGTTCTTCTCCAGCCAGCCGCGGACCGCGTCCTGTTCCTTGCCCTTGCCGGTCTTCTGGATGACGGCTTCGAGGTCCGTGAGCTGCTTCTCGGTCAGCTTGAAGTTCTTCAGCCAGGCGCCGACCTCGGGGTTGTCGGAGGAGAAGCCCTTACGGGCGAGGGTGTGGACGCCGTCGCCCTTGCCCCAGCTGCCCTTGGGGTCCTCGAGCTTCTTCAGGTCGTACGTCGAGTACGCCCAGTGCGGCGACCAGAGCGTGACGACGACCGGCTCCTTCTTGTCGTACGCGCGCTTCAGCTCCGACAGCATGCCGGGGGTCGAGCCGTCGAGGACCTTGTACTCGCCCTTGAGGCCGTAGTCGTCCAGGACCTTGTCCTTGAGGATGCCCATCATGCCGGCGCTGGGCTCGATGCCCACGATCCGGCCCTTGAACTGCCCGGCCTTGCCCTTGAGGTCGTCGAGGGAGTCGACGCCCTTCATGTAGGAGGGCACGGACAGCTCCAGGGAGGTGGGTCCGTACCAGGAGCCGAGGTCCTCCAGCTTGTTCCGGTACTTCTCCCAGTACTGGGCGTGGGTGACGGGAAGCCAGGCGTCGGTCTGGAAATCGATCTGGCCGCCCGCGAGGCCGGTGTAGAGCGCGCCGGCCTCCAGCTGCTTGGTGTCGACCTCGAAGCCGCGGCGCTCCAGCAGTTCCTTCCAGAGGAAGGTCGAGGCGATGCCCTCGTCCCAGGGGATGTAGCCGAGGCTGATCTTCTTGCCCTGGCCGACGTTCTTGCCGCCGTCGGCGGTGGTCGTCGGCTCCCCGGCGCCGAAGAAGCCCATGCCGCCGGCGACGAGCGCGAGGATCACGACGCCCACGAGGGCGGTGACGGGCTGCGGGCGGTGGCTCCAGATCTTCGCCCCGGTGCGGGAGGCGACCGCGGCGCGGGCCTTGGCCAGCGCCCGGCGGCCGAGCGGCGAGACCTGACGGCCCAGCGCGCCGGTGATCCGGTCCAGGTACATGGCGAGGATGACGATGGAGATGCCCGCCTCGAAGCCGAGGCCGATGTCGACGTTGCCGATGGCGCGGTAGACCGCGCCGCCGAGCCCGCCGCCGCCGACCATGCCGGCGATGACGACCATGGAGAGACCGAGCATGATCACCTGGTTGACGCCGGCCATGATCGTGGGCAGGGCGAGCGGTAGCTGCACGCGCAGCAGCGTGTTGCGCGGGGTCGTGCCGAACGCCTCGGCCGCCTCGACGAGTTCGCCGTCGACCTGGCGGATGCCGAGCTCGGTCATCCGCACGCCCGGGGGCAGCGCGAAGACGATGGTGGCGATGATGCCGGGGACGACGCCGACGCCGAAGAAGATGATGCCGGGGATGAGGTAGACCATCGCCGGCATGGTCTGCATGAAGTCCAGGACCGGGCGCAGGACGGCGCTGACGGTCTTGGAGCGGGCCGCCCAGATGCCGAGCGGTACGGCGATCACGAGGGTGACGAGGGTCGCGACGAGCACCAGGGAGAGGGTCGACATGGCGTCGTCCCACAGCTCGATGGAGTCCACGAGCGCGAAGCCGGCGAAGGCGAGCACACCGGCGGTGAGGCCGCGCAGCCACCAGGCGACGACGGCGAGGATGCCGGCGAAGAGCAGCGGTTCGGGAGCGGCGAGGACCGCGTCGATCCCGTCGTAGAGACCGGTGACGGCGGTGCTGATGGCGTCGAAGAGCCAGGAGAGCTGGATCTGCAGCCAGTCGACGGCGCTGTCGACCCACTGACCGAGGGGGAGCCTAGGCATGGGCGGGCACCTCCTCGACGTCGGCGGCCGGGGCGTCGCAGGCGGTGGGGGGCCTCTGCTCGTCACCGATGAAACCGATGAGACGGGACTGCGGTACGACACCGAGGAGGGTGCCGTCGGCGTCCTTGACGGCCACGGGGTGCGGGACGCGGGCGCTGACGGCGCACAGGTCCGCGACCAGCGTGTCGGGGCCGACGGTCTCGCAGCCGCAGGCGTCGGCGGCGGCCCGACGGGTACCGGCGGGGGCGGCCGCGGGCTCGGCGGCGTCGGCGGTGGACGCGGCGGGGCCGGTCACGGCGGGTGCGGCGTCGGCGGTGGACGCGGCCGGACCGGGCACGGCGGCCGTGGGCTCGGGGTCGGTCATCACGGCGGCGGCCGTGAGCACGCGGGAGCGGTCGACGTCCTGGATGAAGGAGGCGACGTAGTCGTTGGCGGGGCGGAGCAGGATGTCCTCGGCGGAGCCGAGCTGGACGATCCGGCCGTCCCGCATCACCGCGATCCGGTCGCCGAGGCGCATGGCCTCGTTGAGGTCGTGGGTGATGAAGACGATGGTCTTCTTCAGCCGCTTCTGCAGTTCCAGGAGCTGGTCCTGCATGTCACGGCGGATCAGCGGGTCGAGGGCGCTGAACGACTCGTCCATCAGAAGCAGGTCGGCGTCGGTCGCGAGCGCGCGGGCGAGGCCGACGCGCTGCTGCATACCGCCGGACAGCTCGTCGGGCCAGGAGTCCTCCCAGCCGGCGAGACCGCACAGCTCCAGCGCCTCGGCGGCGCGGGCGAGGCGCTCGGCGCGCGGGACGCCCTGGACCTCCAGGCCGTAGGCGGCGTTCTCCAGGACGCTGCGGTGCGGGAAGAGCGCGAAGTGCTGGAAGACCATGCTGATCTTCTGCGAGCGCACGGCGCGCAGGTCGCGGGGGCTCAGCGCGGTGAGGTCCTTGCCGTCGAACAGGACACGGCCGGCGGTGGGGTCGAGCAGCCCGTTGAGCATGCGCAGCAGGGTGGACTTGCCGGATCCGGACAGACCCATCACGACGAAGATCTGGCCCGGCTCGACGACGAAGGACGCGTCGATCACGGCCGCGGTCGTGCCTTCCGCACGGAGCTCGTCGCGGTCCGCGCCGTCGGCGAGCTTCTTGACGGATTCATCGGGTCGTCTGCCGAACACCTTGTACAGGTGATCGGCCTGGAGCCTGGACACATATACCTCACGCGTAGCAACGAATACGGCCCTCCCCCGAGGACTCCGTCCTGGGGGACCCCCACCCCGCGGCCGGGCCGTGGAGCGGGACGGGTTCGGCCCGCGTCTCCCTGTGCACGGGATTCGATCGTTAAATCCCGTACCGGGTCCGCTCCGGGCCCGCGCCTGCCCGGGCCCCCTGACACCAAACGCAAAGGTGACGGGCGTCACGACGGAAACCGGCTCCGGGCGGGAACCGCGTGGTGGGGTGGGGGTCGATGTCGTCACGGGGTCGATGTCGGTGGGGTGCGGCATGATCGGGGGGTGACGACGCCACGCCTGATGCTTCTCGACACCGCCTCCCTCTACTTCCGCGCGTACTTCGGCGTGCCGGACTCCGTCCGGGCCCCGGACGGCACCCCGGTCAACGCCGTACGCGGACTCCTCGACTTCATCGGCCGGCTCGTACAGGACCATCGCCCCGACGAGCTGGTGGCGTGCTGGGACGACGACTGGCGTCCGCAGTGGCGGGTGGACCTGATCCCCTCGTACAAGGCGCACCGGGTGGCCGTGGAGACGGAGAAGGGCCCGGACGAGGAGGAGATCCCGGACACGCTGTCGCCGCAGGTGCCGGTGATCGAGGCGGTCCTGGCGGCGTTCGGCATCGCCCGGATCGGGGCGGCCGGCTACGAGGCGGACGACGTCATCGGGACGCTCGCGGGCCGGGCGAAGGGGCCGGTGGACATCGTCACCGGCGACCGCGACCTGTTCCAGCTCGTCGACGACGAGCGCGGCGTGCGCGTGCTGTACCCCCGCAAGGGCGTCGGCGACTGCGACCTGGTCGACGACGAGATGATCCGTACGAAGTACGGGGTGCGGCCCGACCAGTACGCCGACTTCGCGGCCCTGCGCGGGGACGCCAGCGACGGACTGCCCGGCGTGAAGGGCATCGGGGAGAAGACGGCCGCTCAGCTGATCACCGAGTACGGCGATCTGGCGGGCGTCCGCGCGGCCGCCGTGGACCGCACGTCGAAGCTGACGCCGGCGAAGCGGCGCGGGATCGTGGAGGCGGCGGCCTATCTGGACGTGGCCCCGACGGTCGTCCGGGTCGCCGGTGACGTACCGCTGCCGGAGTTCGACCCGGCCCTGCCGAAGGCGCCTCACGACCCGGCGATGCTGGCCGCGCTGGTGGAGCGGTGGGGGCTGGGCGGGGCGGTGGGCCGGCTGCTGACGGTGCTGGAGCGGTGACGAAAGCTCCTGGGCGGAGATCCCGAAGGATGCTAGCTTAGGTAAACCTAAGTTCATCTCGGTACACCGAAGCCAGGGAGACGTCGTGGCAGAGCAGCCGGCGCGCAAGGCACCGAAGGCCCACGAGGCACGTGTCGTGCGCACGGAGCGGATCACTCCGCACATGGTGCGGGTGGTGCTGGGCGGGGCCGGACTCGACGCGTTCGAGGTCGGCGACCACACCGACCACTATGTGAAGCTGCTCTTCGCCCCCGAGGGCGTGAGCTATCCGGAACCGTTCGACATGGACCGCATCCGCGCGGAGTTCCCGCGCGAGCAGTGGCCCACCACCCGGACCTACACGGTACGGAACTGGGATCCGGTCCAGCGCGAGCTGACGATCGACTTCGTGGTCCACGGCGACGAGGGCCTGGCCGGCCCCTGGGCGGCGCGGGCCCAGGCCGGCGAGATCATGCGGTTCCTCGGACCGGGCGGCGGATACGCCCCGGACCCGGCCGCCGACTGGCACCTCCTCGTGGGCGACGAGAGCGCGCTTCCGGCGATCGCGGTGGCTCTCGAACGGCTCCCGGAAGGGGCGGTCGTCCAGGCCTTCCTGGAGGTCGCCGACGCGACGGAGGAGCAGAAGCTCGCGACGGGCCCGGGAGTGGAACTGACCTGGCTCCACCGGGGCGACCGCCCGACGGGCGAGGCCCTCCTGAAGGCGGTACGCGGCCTGGAGTTCCCGCCCGGTGACCTCCACGCCTTCGTCCACGGCGAGGCGGGCTTCGTCAAGGACCTCCGCCGCCACCTCCGCCTGGACCGCGCCGTCCCCCGCGAACGCCTCTCGATCTCGGGCTACTGGCGCCTGGGCAAGACGGACGAGGCCTGGCGCGCGATCAAGCGCGACTGGAACGACCAGGTCGAACGCGAACAGGAATCCTGACCCGCCAGGGCCCCGCGAGACTCGGACCGCCTCAGGGGGCCCTCCCCCTCCCTCCCTCCCTCCCTCCCCTCCACCTCCACCCGCCTGGGTCCCCGGCTTCGCGGCGGGCCCCTTCCCCTCCTCGATCACCGCTCCCCGACCGGGAGTTGGCGACGGTAAGGCCGCAGGTCCCGACTCGTGAAAGCGGTCCGAACGTCACCTAGGCTGACGCGATGAGCCCCACGCACCCGATGCCCGCGATCGACCGAGCCGTAGGGGCCGTGCTGGGCTCCGCCGTCGGGGACGCCCTCGGAGCTCCCTTCGAGTTCGGGCTGCCGGGGGGCTTCAGCGCGCGCTTCCCCGATGGTGTCGGCACGATGTGCGGAGGCGGCGGCTGGGACCCGGGCGAGGCCACCGACGACACCCAGATGGCCGTGCTCGTCGGAGAGTCGCTCCTCGACCGGGGCGGCCTCGACCTGCCGGACGTCTTCGACCGGTTCCGCGCGTGGGCGGCGGCCGAACCCAAGGACATCGGGCTCCAGACGGAGGACGTCCTCACGAGCGGCGACCCGTGGGACACGGCAGCCGCCCTCCACTTCCAGATCAACGGCCGCGCAGCGGGCAACGGTTCCCTCATGCGCGCCTCCACCTCCGCCGTGTACTTCGCCTCCGCCGGGCGCGAGGCCACGATGGACGCGGCCCGCCCCCTCGCCGCTCTCACCCATGGCGACGGCGCCGCCTGGGAGGGCACCGCCATCCTCCACGAGCTCGTCCGTGTCGCCCTCCTCGGCGAGGACCCCCTCGAGGCCCTGCCCGCCACCCTCGCCGCGGTCGCCCCGCCCCACCGGGAGCGCTGGTCGCGCGTTCTCGCCCCTTCCTGGCACCCGGACGACGCCACGGAGTTCAACGGCGCCGTCTGGCCCTGCCTCGCGTCTGCGGTGTGGTCCCTGCGCACGACCACCTCCTTCGAGGCGGCGCTGTCCGTCGCGATCGACCTGGGCGGGGACACGGACACCGTGGCAGCGGTCACCGGCATGCTGGCCGGCGCGGTGCACGGCCCTTCCGCGATCCCGCCCCGCTGGACGGCGCCCCTCCACGTCCCGCTCCCCGGATTCGGCGACCGCGTCCTGCGCGCCCCCGAGCTCCGCGACCTGGCCGTGTCCCTGACCCGCGCGGGAGCCGCACACTGACGCTGTCTCCCCCGCCGCCCCGGGAGTCCCACGTCGGCACCGCTCCCCCCATTCCCGCAGCTCAGTCCTCGGTCGTGCCGCTGCCGGTCGCACGAGCCCGCACCGTCGCCAGGACCTCGCGGTCCGGTTGGAGGGTGAGGCTGGGCACGGGGCGTATCTCCCCCGGGTCGACGGTGACGGTGAACCTGCGGGCGAGGACCGCCAGGACGAGGACGGCCTCGACCATGGCGAACCGGGTGCCGAGGCAGACGCGCGGTCCGCCGCCGAAGGGGAACCAGGCGTATTCCGGTATCTCCTCGGCGGCCCCGCCCTCGGTGGTGTCCCAGCGCTCGGGGCGGAACTCCTCCGGGTCGGGGAACCAGCGCCCGTCGCGGTGGGTGGCCCACTGGCTGCTCCACACCCGTGTGCCGGCGGGTATCGGCATGCCGCCGAGGGTCGCGCCTTCTTTGGCGATGCCCGTGAGGAGCCAGATCGTCGGGTAGAGCCGCAGGGTCTCCTTGACGACGGCCTGGGTGTAGGTCAGCCGGGCGTAGTCGTCGAAGCCGGGCTCCCGGTCGCCGAGGACCCGGTCCAGCTCCTCGGTGAGGGCGTCGCGGACTCGCGGGTTCTGCGACAGGAGCTGCCAGGCCCAGACGAGGGTGGAGCTGGTGGTCTCGTGGCCGCCGATGTAGAGCGTGACGGTCTCGTCGCGGATCTCCCGGTCGGAGAGGCGGGCCCCGGTCTCGTCCTGGGCGGTGAGGAGCCGGCTGAGGAGGTCGGGCCGTTCGCCGTCCCCCTCGCGGTGGCGTGCGACGATCCGGCTCACCTCGGCGTCGATGACGGCGGTGGCCCGCTTGATCCTGGCCCGCCCCGGAGTCGGGACCCAGTCGGGCAGCAGGGCGCCCAGGCCGCTGAACTCGGCGCCGATCTCCTTCTGCGCGATATCCATCGCGCTGCCGATGGCCTCGGCGTCGGCGGCGGTGTCGACGCCGAAGATGGTGCGGACGGCGATGAGTTGGGTGAGGGCGGCCATCTCCTTCTTGATGTCGATCCGCCGGCCGTCGGACCACCGGTCGGCGAGGTCGACCGCGCACTCCGCCATCGTGGCGGCGTAGGAGCGCACCTGCCTGGGCCGGACGGAGGGCTGGACGAGGGAGCGCTTGCGGCGCCAGTCGGCGCCTTTGGCGACGACCACGCCGTTGCCGAGGAGGGTGCGGAAGGCGATGCCGAGGTCGGGCTGGTCGAAGGTCCGCTCGACTTCGGTGAGGAGTTCGCCGATGGTGTCGGGGTGGGCGATGAAGAGGGCGCGCCCGCGGCCGAACTGCCAGCTGACGAAGTCTCCGCGCTCGCGCAGCCGCTCGAAGAAGGCGAGCGGATCCTTGCCGAACTCGGGGAGGTTCCCCAGCAGCGGCACGCCCCGTGGCCCCGGCACGATCGTAGGTCCGTCGGTCGCCCTGTCGGCGGCGGCCGGACCGGCTTGCGTGGTCACGAGCGTTCCCTCCCCCTGGTGTTGCCCGGTGTGTGTCTCCATGGAATCGGAGAGGACCGACCCTCCGCCACCCCTGTGGACAACTGCCTGTGGTTGACGGGTGGGCAGAAAGCCGGGAGGGGCCCGTGGCGTCAACCACGGGCCCCTCCCGGCTACTTCGGCGCCCCGCGTACGGCGGTCCGCCTTCGCGCCCTTGGGCGTCAGCTCACGGAGCTGTACGCCACGACACCTCTCAGCAGCGCCTCGACGGCCTTGCGCGCGTTCTTGGAGACGGTGCTGTCGCCGTCCTTCGGCGCTGCCGCCGCGATCTGTCCCAGGACGTCGATGACCTGCTTGCACCAGCGCACGAAGTCGCCGGCGGGCATCTCGGCTTCCCGCAGCACCTCGTCGAGCCCCCGGTCGGACGCCCACTGGTGCGCGGCCCAGGCGAAGCCGAGGTCGGGTTCGCGCTGGCCGACCCCCTCCGCCTGGTTGATCTTGAACTCTTCCTCCAGGGCGTCGAGCCGCCCCCAGATCCGCACCATCTCGCCGAGGGCGGCCTTGGCGTTGCCGGTCGGCAGCTTCGGCGGGACGGCGTCGTCGGCCTGCCGCGCCTCGTACACCAGGGCCGAGACGCAGGCGGCGAGTTCGGCCGGGTTGAGCCCCTCCCAGACACCTTCGCGGAGGCATTCGCTGGCGAGCAGGTCGAGTTCGCCGTAGAGGCGGGCGAGCCGCTTGCCGTTGTCCGTGACGTCGTCGCCCCGGAGGTAGTCGAGCTCGGTGAGCAGCGCGACGATCCGGTCGAAGGTGCGGGCGATGGTGTTGGTGCGGCCTTCGATGCGCCGCTCCAACTGGCGGGTGTCGCGCTGGAGGCGGTGGTACCGCTCGGCCCAGCGAGCGTGGTCCTCGCGCTCGTCGCAGCCGTGGCAGGGGTGGGCGCGCAGTTCGGTGCGCAGCCGGGCGATCTCACGGTCGTCGGCGGCGGGCGAGCGGTCCCTGCGGTGCCGCTCGGGGTTGATGTGCCCGGCCTTGGTGCGCAGGGCGGAGGCGAGGTCGCGGCGGGACTGCGGGGAGCGCGGGTTGAAGGACTTGGGGATCCTCATGCGCTCCAGGGCTTCGACCGGGATGGGGAAGTCGATCGAGGCGAGCCGCTTGACCTGCCGCTCGGCGGTGAGGACGAGCGGGCGGGGCCCGTCGTGGTGCTCGAAGCCGCGGTGGCCGTTGGTCCGGCCGGCGGGGATGCCCGGGTCGAGGACGAGCGCCAGCCCGGCGAACTTCCCGGTGGGGACGTGGATGACGTCGCCGGCCTTGAGGCGTTCCAGGGAGGCGGCGGCCTGGGCGCGGCGCTGTGCGGCGCCCTGCTTGGCCAGCTCCGTCTCGCGGTCCTTGAGGTCGCGGCGCAGCCGTGCGTACTCCTCGAAGTCCCCGAGGTGGCAGGTCATGCCCTCCCGGTAGCCCTCCAGGCCCTCTTCGTTCTTCTGGACCTGCCGGGAGATGCCGACGACGGACCGGTCGGCCTGGAACTGCGCGAACGACGTTTCGAGGAGTTCCCGGGAGCGGTGCCGCCCGAACTGGTCCACCAGGTTGACGGCCATGTTGTACGACGGCTTGAAGCTGGAGCGCAGCGGGTACGTGCGGGTGCCGGCGAGGCCGGCGAGGTGGCCGGGGTCGAGGCCGCGCTGCCAGAGCACGACCGCGTGGCCCTCGACGTCGATGCCGCGGCGGCCCGCGCGGCCGGTGAGCTGGGTGTACTCACCGGGGGTGATGTCGGCGTGCTGCTCGCCGTTCCACTTGACCAGCTTCTCCAGGACCACGGACCGGGCGGGCATGTTGATGCCGAGGGCGAGGGTCTCGGTGGCGAAGACCGCCTTGACCAGGCCGCGGACGAACAGCTCCTCGACGACCTCCTTGAACGTGGGCAGCATGCCGGCGTGGTGGGCGGCGATGCCCCGCTCCAGCGCCTCGAGCCATTCGTAGTACCCGAGGACGTGCAGGTCCTCGGTGGGGATGGAGGCGGTCCGCTCCTCGACGATCTCCCGGACGCGCCGGCGGGCGTCGTCGTCGTTGAGCCGCAGGCCGGCATAGAGGCACTGCTGGACGGCGGCCTCGCAGCCGGCGCGGCTGAAGATGAAGGTGATGGCCGGCAGGAGCCCCTCGGCGTCGAGCCGGTCGATGACCTCCGGTCGGCCCGGCGTCCAGATGCGGGAGCGCTGGCGGCGCTCGCGCTCCCGGTCGGCCTCGCGGATCATCTTGCCGCGGCGCCGGTCGCGGGGGTTGTACGTCCGGGAGTTCTCGGTGTGGGCGAGGCGCAGCAGGTCGGGGTTGACCTCGCGGCGGGACGCGCCGCGGCCGCCGTGGTCGGTCTCCTCCTCGAAGAGGTCGTACATCCGCCGGCCGGCCAGCACGTGCTGCCAGAGCGGCACGGGGCGGCTCTCGGAGACGATGACCTCGGTGTCGCCGCGCACGGTGTCGAGCCAGTCGCCGAACTCCTCGGCGTTGGAGACGGTCGCGGAGAGCGAGACGAGGGTGACCGACTCGGGGAGGTGGATGATCACTTCCTCCCAGACGGCGCCGCGGAAGCGGTCCGAGAGGTAGTGGACCTCGTCCATGACGACGTACCCGAGGCCGGAGAGCGCCTGGGAGCCCGCGTACAGCATGTTGCGGAGGACTTCGGTGGTCATCACGATGATCGGCGCGGCGGCGTTGACGCTGTTGTCGCCGGTGAGCAGGCCGACCTTGGCGTTGCCGTACCGCTTGACGAGGTCGGCGTACTTCTGGTTCGACAGCGCTTTGATGGGTGTCGTGTAGAAGCACTTGCGCCCTTGGAGGAGGGCGAGGTGGACGGCGAACTCGCCGACGATGGTCTTGCCCGAGCCCGTGGGTGCCGCGACGAGCACGCCTTTGCCCGCCTCGAGTGCCTGGCACGCCTCGATCTGGAAGGGGTCCAGATCGAACTCGTACATCTCGCGGAAGGGGGCCAGCGCGGTGGCCTGCTCGGCATTGCGGGCCCGGGCGGCTGCGTACGCTTCGGCTGGTGTGAGGTCCTCTGTCATCTTGTCGTCGAGCCTACCCGCCACCTCTGACAGTGACGCGATCTTTAACGACCTGCCGTGCGGAGCGCGGGAAGCGGAGGCGCGGGGGCACGGAGCGCCGTCGTCGTACGACGTTCCGTGAGCGCCGACGGCCGGGGACCACCCCCGGAGACGGGTGTCCCCCCGGACGCCTGTCCGGGGGGAGAGGACCCGGTCGGGTCAGGTGATGTCGTCGTAGCCGATCTGCCGGTGCGCCCGGGCGCCGTCCGAGTCGCCGGTGGCCTGCTCGGGAAGGGCGGGCGCGGCGCTGACCGGCTCGACCGCTGCGACGGCCTCGGGGTTGAGGTCGAGGACGGAGGCCTCGTCGTCGTCGAGTTCGGCGTCGGGGTTGTTGCGCCTGCGGCGCCGGTCGTTGAGGAGCGAGAAGCCGACGGCCGCGAAGTAGAGGATGGTGATCGGCCCGGCGAGGGCCAGCATGCCGATCGGGTCCGTGGTGGGGGTGATGACGGCGCCGAAGACGAAGACGCCCATGATCACGCCACGCCACCAGCCGGCCATCCGTCGGCCGGTGAGGACGCCGGTGAGGTTCAGCATCACCAGCACGAGCGGCAGCTCGAACGCGAGGCCGAAGACGAGCACCATCCGCAGGGTGAAGTCGAGGACGTCACCGAGCGAGAGGATGTTCGCGGATCCACCGGGCGTGAGGCTGATGAGCACCTTCACGCTGATGGGGAGGATGAGGTACGCGAGGTAGGCGCCGGCCGTGAAGAGCGGGACCGCGGCGCCGACGAAGGCGTAGGTGTACTTCTTCTCGCTCCTGTGCAGGCCGGGCGCGATGAAGGCCCAGAGCTGGTACAGCCAGACCGGGCTCGCGACGACGAGACCCGTGACGAGGCTGACCTGGATCGTGGTGCTGAAGGGCGCGATCAGCGTGTTGAAGGAGACGATCGCGCAGTTTCCGCCGTCGCTGGTGACGCCCGACGGGCACTTGGGCACCGACCTCGTCAGGAACTGCATCAGGTCCTCGCTGTACACGAGGGCCACGACGGTGACCGCGGCGATGGCCAGCAGGCCTTTCGCCATGCGGTTGCGAAGCTCACGCAGGTGCTCCACGAGGGGCATGCGGCCCTCGGGATCCTTCTCCTGCTTGCGGGCAGACTTGAGCAACCCACGTCCTCATCTCGTGCGGCAGCCGCCGCTCGGTGCGGCGGCCGCGGCGGACCGGGTCAGCGCTTGGTGGTGTCCGTCGGCTCGGCCACCGGACGCGCGCTGGTCACGTCGCCGGGCGCGGCCTGGATGGTCCGGGGCACGGCCTGGTCCGGGGCGCCGGGGTGCGGCGGGTCCGCGGGGGCGCTCTGCTGGTCGTCCGACTTCATCGCCTTGGCCTCGCTCTTGAGGATGCGGGCCGACTTGCCCAGCGAACGGGCCATGTCGGGCAGCTTCTTCGCGCCGAAGAGCAGGATGATGACGACGAGGATGAGAATGATCTCGGTGGGGCCGAGCCTACCCATAGCGTTTACCTTCTTCACCGAGGCGACATTGAGTGCGTGTCCGGCGGGTCGGACATGCGTCCGGCCACCGCGCTGTCTGCGATCGTAACCCGCAGGAGTAAACGCCGGGCAATGCCTGTGCATACTCACCATTGCGGCCCCCGCTGCCTCGCGAAGCCGCTTCGTGCAGCGTACGGCAGGGATCAGCGCAGCGTGTCGCCGGTACGGGCCAGGTCGGCGGCCGCCTTCTCGAGGTCTTCCGCCGCGCGATTGATGCGCTCCGTGGTGCCGGCGACCTGGCGGCCGAGCCGCTGGGCCTCCACGAAGACCTTGATGCCGAGGACACCGAGGACGGCGATCCCGAGGAATCCGAGTGCGATGGCGAGCATGGGCCAGAACATGGGGCGAGCCTAGGGGTAGTACGGACGCCGCGCCGGACGGTACCGCCGCGGGGACGGGAACCGGCCGGCCACGGCGGGAAACGGAACGCGTGGGGCCGGGCCCGGTCTCAGACGGTGGAGTGCAGACGCAGGGTCCGCACCCCGCCGCCGGTGAGGAGTTCGATGATCCGCTCGCCGGCCGGCTTGCGGACCGCGCTGCCGCACTCGGGGCAGGTGAAGGAGTAGAAGGTGGTGCGACGGCTGGCCCCGATCGCGAGGCGCAGCGCGCTCGCGGAGAGTTCGCAGCGGGAGCGGCAGTCGGGGCAGGCGGCCTTGAAGAAGACCGGTGCGATCGACGCCGTCATTCCGTGCATCACGGACATGTCCCTCTTCTCTCATCCTTCTGGGGGAATGTCACATTCCCCTCGATTCCCGGCCTTCCCCCGTCGCCCCGGGGGCGGGGGTCACTCCACGCCGTCGTAGGCGGCCAGTGCGGCGGTCGCAGCCGCCCTCGCGCTGTCGGCCAGTTCGGGCGGGGAGACGATCCGCCCGTCGCTGCCCAGCCGCAGCGCGAGCCGGCGCAGCGAGGCGGGAGCGGGCGTCCGGAGGGTGATCCGCAGCCCGCCGTCGGCCAGCTCCTCGGCCCGGTCGTGCGGGTAGTACTCCGCCACCCAGCGGCCGCCGGGACCGACCTCCACGACGACCTCCGGGTCGTCGGCGGACGGCTGGACCAGACCCTCGGAGAGGTCCCGGAGCTCCAGCTCCGGGGGCGCCGCGTGCTCGTCGAGGATCCGGATCTCGGCGACGCGGTCGAGCCGGAAGGTGCGCCGCGCCTCGGAGAGCCGGCACCACGCCTCCATGTACGTGTGCCCGACGGCGAAGAGCCGGATGGGGTCGACCTCCCGCTCGGTCAGCTCGTCCCGCGCGGGTGAGTAGTACCGCACCCAGAGCCGCCGCCGCTCCGAGATGGCCCGGTCGACCTCGGCGAAGACCCCGCCTTCGGACTCGAAGGTCACGGAGAGGCGGGAGCTGGCGCCCGCGGCCTCCCCGGCCGCCGCCTCCAGCTTGGCGGTGGCCCGCAGCAGCGCCTCGCGGTCGCTCTCGCGCAGGCCGGGCAGGGTGGACACGGCCCGGGCGGCGACCAGCAGCGCGGTGGCCTCGTCGGCCGCCAGCCGCAGCGGGGCCGCCACGTCGTCGGGGTTGTGCCACCAAATCCGGTCGCCGTCCGTGTCGATGTCGAGCAGGTCGCCGCCCCGGAAGCTGGTGCCGCACATGGGCAGCACGTCGAGGTCGGAGATCAGCTCGTCCTCGCTGATGCCGAAGGCGCGGGCGACGTCGGCGACATGGGCACCGGGGCGTTCCCGTAGGTAGGTGACGAGGGAGAGCATCCGCCTCGTCTGGTCGATCGCGTTCGCGGCCATGCCGTACGTCTCCCCTTCAGCCCTTGGCCACGGCGCGCAGCCGGTCCATCACATCGGCCCGCAGATCCGCGGGTTCCCGGACGACGACATCGGGGCCGAACTCGACGAGCCAGGCGTCGAGGCCGTGCCCGTACGGGATCTCCAGCTCGTCCCAGCCGTCCGTCCCCTCCTGTACGGACTGGGCGCGGGCCCGCAGCGGATAGCCGCAGCCGGCGCGCAGCCGGATCCGGGCGGAGCGGGTGGCGGTCTCGCCGGCCCAGCTCTCGACGGTCTCGCGGACGGTGACGACGTCGGGCACGGGCGCGGTGAAGGCGCCGGCCCGCGAGCGGACCTTGCCGGTGATGCGGGAGAGGCGGAAGACCCGCTCGGCGCCGCGTTCGCGGTCCCATCCGGCGAGGTACCAGTGGCCGCGCCAGCATTCCAGCGTCCATGGTTCGACCTGGCGCGTCTCGGGGCGGGCCGCGGTGGCCTTGCGGTAGTCGAAGACCACGGGCCGCCGGTCGCGGCAGGCGAGCATCAGGGGCTCGAAGGCGGCCTCGTGCACGGGGATCCGCGGTTCGAGGGCGCTGTGCTGGACGTCGTACGAGTCCTCCGCCTCGGGCATCCCGGCGGCGCGGAGCTTCTGCAGGGCGCCGCTGGCGGCGCCGGCGAGGCGGGCCTGCTGCCAGACCTTGGCGGCGAGGCCGAGCGCGGCGGCCTCCTCGGCGTCGAGGGTGATGGCCGGCAGGCGGTTGGAGTCGCGGCGGGCGAGGTAGCCCGTCTCGCCCTCCAGGTTCTCGACGGTCTCGATGACCAGGCCGAGTTCGCGCAGATCGTCCTTGTCGCGCTCGAACATCCGGTTGAAGGCGTCGTCTCCGCCGGCTTCGAGGTAGGCCTCGATCGAGCCGCGCAGCTCGCGCTTGCTCAGCGGGCGGCGGGTTCCGAGCAGGCACAGCGCCAGATTCATCAGCCGCTCGGCCTTGGCAATCGCCATCGACGCCCTGCACCTCTTCTGCCGGATTGACTTCTCGGACGTCCGACCGTACCGCCCCGGGGTGTCGCGGCAAAAGCCGAGGGCCCATGCCGGACGGCATGGGCCCTCGTGGTGATCGGTTCCGGGTCAGGATCCGGTCACACCGGGTCCGATCAGACCGCGACCAGGTCGCAGACGAAGATCAGCGTCTCGCCGGGGGCGATCTTGCCGCCCGCGCCACGGTCGCCGTAGGCGAGGTGGGCGGGGATGATCAGCTGGCGGCGGCCGCCGACCTTCATGCCCTGGACGCCCTGGTCCCAGCCGGCGATGACCTGGCCGGCACCGAGCTGGAACTGCAGCGGGGTGCCGCGGTTCCAGGAGGAGTCGAACTCCTCGCCGGTGGAGAAGGAGACGCCGACGTAGTGGACGGAGACGGTGGCTCCGGCCTTCGCCTCCGGGCCGTCACCCTCCCAGATGTCCTTGATCTCCAGGTCCTTCGGCGGCTCGCCGCCCGGGAAGTCGACCTCGGGCTTGTCGATGCTCACTGCAGTGTGCTCCTCAAACTGATGAACTGGACAACCGGGACAGTCTTACATCCCCGCCCCCGCTTACTTGGCAAGGATGTCCACGGTGAAGACGAGGGTCGACTTGGCGGGGATCTGCTCGTTCGCCTGGTCGCCGTAGGCCATGTCCGGCGGCACGACCAGCAGCACCCGGCTGCCGACCTTCTTGCCTTCGAGGCCCTTCTGCCAGCCGGGGATGACCTGGGAGAGCGGGAAGCTCACCGGGGCGCCGCGGTTGTAGCTGCTGTCGAACTGCTTGCCGTCCTTCCAGAGCACGCCCTGGTACTGCGCGGTCACGGTGTCCGCGACGGTGACGGCCGGTCCGGTGCCCTCGATGATGTAGTTCGACACCAGCTTGGTGGGGGCCGGCTTCTTCGGGACCGTCAGCGAGGGGGCCTTGCCGTCGGTGTTGGTGCCCACCTTCGGCAGGTCGACGTTGTCCTGCGCGACGACGGTGCCCTTGGCGGAGACGGGCACGGTCTTGCTCTTCACGATGTCCATGACGAAGACGAGCGTGGCGTTGGCCGGGATGTCGCCCTGTCCCTGGGCGCCGTAACCGAGGTTCGGCGGGATCGACACCTCCAGGCGGCTGCCGACCTTCTGGCCGTCGAGGGCCTTCTGCCAGCCCTCGATGACGCCGCCGCCTCCGATGTTCACGGCGAACGGCTGGCCGCGGTCGAAGCTGTTGTCGAACGGCTTGTCGCCGTCCCACAGTTGCCCGAGGTAGTTGACGTCGGCCTGGTCGCCCTTCTTCAGGACCGCGCCCTTGCCCTCGCTGATGACGTTGACCTTGAGGTCCTTGGGCGGGGTGCCCTCCCCCTTGGCGAGGGTGGGCTTCTCTCCGAACTTCTCGCCCGCCGTGATGGCGGGGAGACCGTTCTTCATCGAAGCAGCATCGGAGCCCTTGTCGTCGCTGCCGCACGCCGCTGTCGAGAGCAGCAGCAGCGGGACGACGAGTAGGCCGGCAAGTCGGCGCACGTGTTCCTCAGATCTCAGACGGCACAGTATGCACGACACTCTAGGGGACCTCCCGGGCATGCCGAGGGCCCCGCACGTGGACGTGCGGGGCCCTCGGGGGATCCGGCCGGACCGGCCTTACATTCCGGCGATCAGCTTTTCCACCCGGTCGTCGACCGACCGGAAGGGGTCCTTGCACAACACCGTGCGCTGTGCCTGGTCGTTCAGCTTGAGGTGGACCCAGTCGACGGTGAAGTCCCGTCGCTGCTCCTGGGCGCGGCGGATGAAGTCGCCGCGCAACCGCGCCCTGGTGGTCTGCGGGGGCACGGACTTGCCCTCGAAGATCTTCAGGTCGTTGCAGATCCGCGCGGTCTGGCCCTTCTTCTCCAGGAGGTAGTAGAGCCCGCGGCGGCGGTGGATGTCGTGGTAGGCGAGGTCTATCTGCGCGACCCGGGGGTTCGACATGGTCATGTTGTGCTTGGCGCGGTACCGCTCGATGAGCTTGTACTTCATGACCCAGTCGATCTCGGTGCCGATGCGGTCGAGGTCCTCGGCCTCGATCGCGTCGAGCGTGCGGCCCCACAGTTCCAGGACCTGGGCCACCGTGCCCGTGCGGATGCCCCGGCGGTCGACGAAGTCCGCTGCCTTTTCGTAGTACTCCCGCTGGACCTCCAGGGCGGAGGCCTCGCGGCCGCTGGCGAGGCGGACCTTGCGCTGTCCGGTGATGTCGTGGCTGACCTCGCGGATCGCCCGGATGGGGTTCTCCAGCGTCAGGTCGCGCATGACCGTGCCGGCCTCGATCATGCGCAGCACGAGGTCGGTGGCGCCGACCTTGAGGAGCATGGTCGTCTCGGACATGTTCGAGTCGCCCACGATGACGTGGAGCCGGCGGTAGCGCTCGGCGTCGGCGTGCGGCTCGTCGCGGGTGTTGATGATCGGCCGGGAGCGGGTGGTGGCCGAGCTGACGCCCTCCCAGATGTGCTCGGCCCGCTGCGAGACGCAGTAGACCGCGCCGCGCGGGGTCTGCAGCACCTTTCCGGCGCCGCAGATGAGCTGTCGGGTGACGAGGAAGGGAATGAGGATGTCCGCGAGCCGGGAGAACTCTCCGTGGCGGGCGACGAGATAGTTCTCGTGGCAGCCGTAGGAGTTTCCCGCCGAATCGGTGTTGTTCTTGAAGAGATAGACGTCGCCGGCGATTCCCTCCTCGTGCAGGCGGCGTTCGGCGTCGACGAGCAGGCCTTCGAGAATGCGCTCGCCGGCCTTGTCGTGCGTGACCAGTTCGGTCACGTTGTCGCATTCGGGTGTTGCGTATTCCGGATGCGAACCCACGTCGAGGTACAGGCGGGCGCCGTTCCGCAGGAAGACATTGCTGCTGCGGCCCCATGACACGACACGGCGGAAGAGGTAGCGCGCCACTTCGTCAGGTGACAGTCGGCGCTGTCCCCTGAACGTGCACGTGACGCCGTACTCGTTCTCCAGCCCGAAAATGCGGCGGTCCATGTCTGAACATTACGCCTGATGGCCTGAGCTGAAACCGGGTTGGGCGGCCCCGTTTCGATCATTTTCCGATGAGTGCGTGTTCTTTTCGGTGTGTCCGGCGTGACCGCCGACGTCGCTGACGGCGTGTCGCACGCTCCGGCCTGGGGCGGCGAGGGCCCGGCCGGTGGCGAGCAGCACCAGGAGGGCGGTGAGACCGCCGGCCGCGGCCACCGAGAAGCCCGCGGTGATCCCGGCCAGTTCGACGACCGGACCGGCGACGGCGGAGCCGAGGGCGGCCCCCACGCCGAACGTGGTGACGAGCCAGGAGAAGGCCTCCGTGACGGTCCCGGTGGGGGCGTGCCGGTCGACCACGATGAAGCCGCAGGCGAGCGCGGGGGCCAGGAAGACACCGGCGAGGGCGGCGAGGGCCGTCATCGGGACGACACCGGGGGTGAGCATCAGCGGCACATAGCCCAGCGCGAGCAGCCCGACGATCACCGTCAGGCGCTTCTCGGGGGACCCGGACCAGTGGCGGGCGCCGTACAGCACGCCGCCGACGAGGGCGCCGAGGCCGACGGCGGCCATGATCCAGCCGTAGGCGGCCGCGTGGCCCCGGTCGTCGGCGTAGGCGAGCCCGGCGACCGTGATGGAACCGAGCGCCAGGCCGACGAAGAAGAACGAGCCGAGCAGGGCGAGCAGGCCCGGTGAGCGCAGCGCGCCCAGCCAGTGCGCCTCGCGGGGCTCCGAGCGCCAGACGCGCGAGGGCTCGGAGAGGACGACGGAGAGGGCGCCGAGTACGCCCAGGACGTTGATGACGAGGAGGGCGGCGGCCGGGGACCATACGGCGACGAGCAGGGTCACCAGGAGCGGGCCGACGGTGAACATCACCTCTTGGGCGACGGCGTCCAGGGCGTAGGCCCGGTGGACCCGGTCCTCGCGGCCCAGGACGCTCGGCCAGAGGGCCCGCAAGCCGCCTTCGAGCGGCGGGGTGAAGAGTCCGGCCACGACGATGGCGGCGTAGGCGAGGGCGATGTTGCCGATGCCCGCGACCGCGAGGGCGGCCATGCCGAGGGCGGAGAGGACCGCGGCGGGCAGTTGGACCCGGGGCTGGCCCTTCAGGTCGACCGCGCGGCCCAGGAGCGGCTGTCCGACGGCGGTGGCGACGCCGTAGGCGGCGACGAGGCCGCCGGCGAGGCTGTAGCTGCCGCCTTCGGCGCGGGTGAAGACCACCGTGGCGATCGGGCCGGTGCCGTTGGGGAGCCGGCCCACGAGGGTGCCGGTGAGCAGCCGGAGAGCGTGCGGCGCCCTGAGTATGTCGCGGTAGCCGCCGCTCGCCTGGGCCTCGGTGGCCATGTACGTCTCCTCTCCCCCGGTGCCCGAGCCGAGGTTTTACGTATAACTTTCTGCGTCATACGTACCATGGCTCCAGCCCCAGGGTCCACCTCGCGGGCCCCGACCGCATCCACGGAGGCACGCGTGCGCACCCCGGAACCGCCCGGCGCGGCCAGGCCCACGAGCCGGGACGTCGCCCGCGCCGCCGGGGTGTCCCAGGCCACCGTCTCCCTGGTCCTCGGCGACAAGTGGCGCGGCCGGGTCTCCGAGCGCACCGCCCAGTCCGTGCGCGACGCCGCCCAGGGCCTCGGCTACCGCCCCAACCTCGCCGCCCGCAACCTCCGGCTCGGCCGCACCCGCACGGCGCTCCTCGTCGTCCCGGCCCTCACCAACGAGTTCTTCGCGCGCGTCTACACCGGAGCGGCCACCGTCGCCGCCCGGCACGACTTCGGCGTGGTGCTCTATCCCTCCCCCGACGGCGTCGGCCCCGCCAGGGACCCCTTCGCCTCCGCCCGCGCCGCCCTGGACGGCGTCATCGCCTCCTCGATGGCGGCCGACGCCCTCACCGCGATCCGCGGCACGGACCTCCCCCTGGTCATGCTCGACAGCGACCCCTCGGACGCCGGGGCGGCCGCGCACGTCAACCTCGACATCGCGGACGGCATGCGCCAGGTGGCGGAGCACCTGCTCGGTCTCGGCCACCGCCGCCTCGTCCACCTCGCGTCGGCCGTGCCGTCCTGGACCTTCGACGTCCGGGCCGCCGCGCTCGCCGAGGCCGTGCGCGACGTCTCCGTACGCACCGTCCGCGCGCCCCTCGACGTGGACGGCGCCCGGGCCGCCGCAGAAGCGGCCCTGACCGCCCCCGGGCCCCGGCCGACCGCTCTCGTCTGCGACGACGACATCCTGGCCGCCGGCGCGTGCAAGGCCGCCCGCCGGCTGGGCCTGCGCGTGCCCGAGGACGTGTCCGTCACCGGCTTCGACGACCTGGCGCTGGCCACCGCCGTCGAACCCGAGCTGACCACCGTCCGCCTCCCCGCCGAACGGGTCGGCGAGGACGGCATGACGGCCCTCCTCGCCGTCCTCGACGGCCGTGCCCCGGACTCCGGCGGCCTGCCGGTCACCCTGGTGGTCCGCGGCTCCTCCGGCCCGCCACCAGCCCCCTAGGTCGTTGTAACGACCTGATCGGCAGTGCCCCCATGAGACCCCGGGACAACGCGACGGCCCCGGACCGCCTGCGCGGGCCGGGGCCGTCGGCCGGGTCGACGGAGGAGCTACTCCTCGGTCTCCTCCGGGATCTCGTCCGAGGGGTCGTCGGTCTTCGCGATCGCCGCGTTGTCCGCCTCCATCAGGCGGACCAGCTGCCGTCCGACGATCCGCTTGAACTTGCGCTGCTGCGGCCGCGTGCGGTCCAGGACGGCCACCTCAAGGCGCTCCGCGGGGATCTCCCGCTCGCTGCCGTTGGTGTCGCGGGACAGCGCCTGCACGGCCAGCTTCAGCGCCTCGGCCAGGGACATGCCGTCGCGGTGCCGCTGGTCGAGGAAGCTGCCGATCTGCTCGGCGTTCCCGCCGACCGCGACGGAGCCGTGCTCGTCGACGATGGAGCCGTCGTGCGGCAGCCGGTAGATCTGGTCGCCCTCGGGCTCGGTGCCCACCTCGGCGACGACCAGCTCCACCTCGTAGGGCTTCTCCCCCGCGCTGGAGAAGATCGTGCCCAGCGTCTGGGCGTAGACGTTGGCGAGGCCCCGGGCCGTCACGTCGTCCCGGTCGTAGGTGTAGCCCCGCAGGTCGGCGTAGCGCACACCGCCGATCCGGAGGTTCTCGTACTCGTTGTACTTGCCGGCGGCCGCGAAGCCGATCCGGTCGTAGATCTCGCTGAACTTGTGCAGCGCGCGGGACGGGTTCTCGCCGACGAAGACGATGCCGTCGGTGTACTGCAGGACGACGAGGCTGCGGCCTCGGGCGATGCCTTTGCGGGCGTACTCCGCCCGGTCGGCCATGGCCTGCTGGGGTGAGACGTAGAACGGGGTCGACACCGGCTATCCGTCCCTTTCTTCTGGGCGGCTGAGGGTCCCCCGGACGGAGTCGGGGGAGGAAGGACGAGCGGAGACTCAGAGCAGCGCGGCGCGCGGTCCGTCGGGCTGCTCCAGGCGCCGGTCGGTGACCGAGCGGGCGAGCGCCGAGGACTCCTCCTCGCTCAGCCTGCGGAAGCCCTCGTCGGAGATGACGGTGACGATCGGGTAGATGTTGCGGTAGAGGTCCGGGCCGCCGGTCGCCGAGTCGTCGTCGGCGGCGTCGTACAGCGCCTGGACGACCAGCGTGGTGGCCTGCTCCTCCGTCAGGCCGGGGCGGTAGAGCTTCTTCATGGAGCCCCGGGCGAAGATCGAGCCGGAGCCGGTGGCCGCGAAGCCGTGCTCCTCCGAGCGGCCGCCCGTCACGTCGTAGGAGAAGATCCGGCCCTTCTCCTTGCCCTCGTCCCAGCCGGCGAAGAGCGGGACGACGGCCAGGCCCTGCATCGCCATGCCGAGGTTGCCGCGGATCATCGTGGAGAGACGGTTCGCCTTGCCCTCCAGGGAGAGCGTCGTGCCTTCGACCTTCTCGAAGTGCTCCAGCTCCAGCTGGAAGAGCTTGACCATCTCCACGGCCAGGCCGGCGGTGCCGGCGATGCCGACGGCCGAGAACTCGTCGGCCGGGAAGACCTTCTCGATGTCGCGCTGGGCGATCATGTTGCCCATGGTCGCCCGCCGGTCACCCGCGAGCACGACGCCGTCGGCGAAGGTGGCGGCCACAATGGTGGTGCCGTGCGGCGCCTCGACGATCCCGTCCGGGAGCTTCCGGTTGCGCGGCAGGAGCTCCGGCGAGTGGTCGGACAGGAAGTCCAGGAACGAGGACGACCCCGGCGTCAGGAAGGCAGCTGGTAGACGCCCGGTGCTACGAGTGTTGGCTTCCACGCGTGTCCCTCCAAATATTGAGATGGCCCGCCGCAGAGTGTCGGGATCGTCTCCCGACGTGCCGATGGCCGAATTGCAGTTGAAGCACAGTACGCCACGGACCCTACCCGCCAAGTGACGGTGATCCACCTGAATCCGGCGGGGGATGCCGGACGGATCGGCGGGCCTGCGCGGCGGGCCGCTCCGGCCCGCGCTCGGCTTCGGTGGTGCCCTCTCGCCCCCCACGGCCGCGCACCCGCCGCACGGGACGGAGACCGCGCGCGGGCGTCCTTTTCGGACCGCACCGCGCGCGTCGCTCCGTCACCTGGGTGTGCCGCCCTGCTCCACCTTCGATGTGAAGGTGGAGCGCTCTTACTGGCCGCCCTTTTGCACGAACGACCGCACGAAGTCCTCGGCGTTCTCCTCCAGGACGTCGTCGATCTCGTCGAGGACGGAGTCCACGTCGTCCGAAAGCTTCTCCTGGCGTTCCTTGAGGTCGGAGCTTTCCTCCGCGGTCGTCTCCTCGACCTCCTCCGTGGAACGCGTCGCCTTCTGCTGTCCGCCGCCGGTGTCCTTGGTCGCCATATCCCTCACCCCGCTCGAATCGGCCCGCTCGGTTGGGTCTCTCTCAAGATCAGACCCTACAAGCCAGGTCTGACATCGGCCCTGTGGTCGCCGCAACGTCCGGGCACTAGTTCCATGATTCCCAGTGCCCGGCCATTTCAGCCGTGCAATCAGTTGCCGGACAGGAAACGGACCAGTTCCTCCGCGGTCCGGCACCGGTCGAGCAGTTCCTTGACGTGGTTCCTGGTGCCCCGCAGGGGCTCCAGCGTGGGCACGCGCTGGAGGGAGTCCCGGCCGGGCAGGTCGAAGATCACGGAGTCCCAGGAGGCGGCCGCGACGTCGTCCGCGTACTGCTCCAGGCAGCGGCCCCGGAAATAGGCCCTGGTGTCCTCGGGCGGCTTCGTCTCGGCCCGCTGGACCTCGTCCTCGGTCAGCAGCCGCTTCATGCGTCCACGGTCCACCAGCCGGTTGTAGAGGCCCTTCTCGGGCCGCACGTCGGCGTACTGCAGGTCCACGAGGTGCAGCCGGGCGGCGTCCCAGTCCAGGTTGTCGCGGCGGCGGTAGCCCTCCATCAGCTCCCGCTTGGCGATCCAGTCCAACTCGCCGGCGAGGCTCATCGGATCGTTCTCGAGGCGGTTGAGGGTGTCCTCCCAGCGGACCAGGACGTCCTTGGTCTGCTCGTCGGCGTCGGCGCCGAAACGCTCCTCCACATACTTCCTGGCCAGCTCGAAGTACTCCATCTGGAGCTGCACGGCGGTCAGCGTGCGACCGCTGCGGAGCGTGATCAGATAGCTCAGGCCCGGGTCGTGGGAGACGTCGTGCAGGGTGCGTACGGGCTGGTCGACGGCGAGGTCCACGTTGATGAACCCGTCCTCGATCATGGACAGGACCAGGGCGGTGGTCCCCAGCTTGAGGTAGGTGGAGATCTCCGAGAGGTTGGCGTCCCCGATGATCACGTGGAGGCGGCGGTACTTCTCGGCGTCGGCGTGGGGCTCGTCCCGGGTGTTGATGATGGGCCGCTTCAGCGTGGTCTCGAGGCCCACCTCGACTTCGAAGTAGTCCGCGCGCTGACTGATCTGGAAGCCGTGCTCCCGGCCGTCCTGGCCGATGCCGACGCGGCCGGCGCCGGTGACGACCTGGCGGGAGACGAAGAACGGCGTCAGGTGGCGCACGATGTCCGAGAAGGGGGTCTCCCGCTTCATCAGGTAATTCTCGTGCGTGCCGTAGGAGGCGCCCTTGTTGTCGGTGTTGTTCTTGTAGAGGTGGATCGGCTGAGCGCCGGGGAGCTGGGCGGCTCTCTCGGCGGCCTCGGCCATGATCCGCTCCCCGGCCTTGTCCCAGAGGACGGCGTCGCGGGGATTGGTGACCTCGGGGGCGCTGTACTCGGGGTGGGCGTGGTCGACGTAGAGCCGTGCTCCGTTGGTGAGGATCACATTGGCCAGGCCGATGTCCTCGTCCGTGAGCTGGCTGGAGTCGGCGGCCTCGCGGGCGAGGTCGAAGCCTCGGGCGTCCCGCAGGGGGTTCTCCTCCTCGAAGTCCCAGCGGGCGCGGCGCGCCCGGTGCATCGCCGCCGCGTAGGCGTTGACGATCTGGGACGAGGTGAGCATGGCATTGGCGTTGGGATGCCCCGGAACGGAGATCCCGTACTCCGTTTCGATGCCCATTACTCGCCGTACGGTCATGCGGCCCTCCTTGCCCGGCGGCGCGCCCATTCGGGTGCGGCGCTCAAGTACCGCGCTTTCTCGTGCGTGTGCGGTGCCCGTCCCCGCACTGCGCGATTCGGCGGTACCGAAGAGCCTAGAGCGACTCCGCGTCGGTGGGGAGATCGATTACGTCATTGTGTACGTTGGTGGTGGCGAAAAGCGACGGCTGCGGATGTCCGACTTCCGGACATCCGCAGCCGGTGTGCGTTCCTACAGGTACTGACCGGTGTTCGCCACGGTGTCGATGGAGCGACCCGTGTCGGCGCCCTGCTTTCCGGTGACAAGGGTGCGGATGAAGACGATCCGCTCGCCCTTCTTTCCGGAGATACGGGCCCAGTCGTCGGGGTTGGTGGTGTTGGGCAGGTCCTCGTTCTCCTTGAACTCGTCCACGCACGCCTGGAGGAGGTGGGAGACGCGGATGCCCTTCTGGTCGTGGTCGAGGAAAGCCTTGATGGCCATCTTCTTGGCCCGGTCGACGATGTTCTGGATCATCGCTCCGGAGTTGAAGTCCTTGAAGTAGAGGACTTCCTTGTCGCCGTTGGCGTACGTCACCTCGAGGAAGCGGTTCTCCTCGGATTCGGCGTACATCTGTTCCACGACCGATTGGATCATGGCGTGGGCGGCGGCCGGCTTCGACCCGCTGTGCTCGGACAGGTCGTCCGCGTGCAGCGGGAGGGTCGACGTGAGGTACTTGGCGAAGATGTCCTTTGCCGCTTCCGCGTCCGGACGCTCGATCTTGATCTTGACGTCGAGCCGGCCGGGCCGCAGGATCGCGGGGTCGATCATGTCCTCGCGGTTGGAGGCGCCGATGACGATGACGTTCTCCAGGCCCTCCACACCGTCGATCTCGGCGAGCAGCTGCGGGACGATGGTGTTCTCCACGTCCGAGCTGACACCGGATCCGCGGGTGCGGAAGAGGGATTCCATCTCGTCGAAGAAGACGATGACGGGGGTGCCCTCGCTCGCCTTCTCCCGGGCACGCTGGAAGACGAGGCGGATGTGCCGCTCGGTTTCTCCGACGTACTTGTTGAGCAGCTCGGGACCCTTGATGTTCAGGAAGTACGACTTCCCGGCGGGCTGCCCGGTCACCTCCGCGACCTTCTTGGCAAGGGAGTTGGCGACGGCCTTGGCGATGAGCGTCTTGCCGCAGCCGGGCGGGCCGTAGAGCAGGATGCCCTTCGGCGGCCGCAGTTCGTGCTCCTTGAAGAGGTCCGGGTAGAGGTACGGAAGCTCGACCGCGTCGCGGATCAGTTCGATCTGGTTGCCCAGGCCGCCGATCTTGTCGTAGTCGACGTCCGGGACCTCTTCGAGGACGAGCTCCTCGACCTCGCTCTTCGGGATCACTTCGTAGACGTAGCCGGACCTGGGCTCGAGCAGCAGGGCGTCGCCGGGGCGGATGGTGATGTCCAGCAGCGGCTCGGCGAGCCTCACCACCCTCTCCTCGTCGGTGTGCCCCACGACCAGGGCGCGCTCGCCGTCCTCGAGGATCTCCTTGAGGGTGACGATGTCCCCGGCCCGCTCGAATTCCATGGCCTCGACCACGTTGAGCGCTTCGTTGAGCATGACTTCCTGGCCGCGCCGGAGCTCTTCGAGCTCGACGCTGGGGCTGACGTTCACCCGGAGCTTGCGGCCCCCGGTGAAGATGTCGCAGGTGCCGTCCTCGTTGTCCTGCAGAAAGACACCGAAGCCCGCCGGCGGCTGCGCGAGCCGGTCGACCTCCTCCTTGAGGGCCACGATCTGGTCGCGGGCCTCACGGAGCGTATTGGCGAGCCGCTCGTTCTGTGCGGATACGCCGGCCAGGTTGGTCTGCAGCTCGACGATCCGCTCTTCGAGAATCCTCGTATGACGCGGAGAGTCGGCGAGCTTGCGGCGCAGGACGGCGATTTCCTGCTCGAGATAGGCAACCTGGCCGGCGGGGTCTTCAGACCCCCGCCCCGGCCGGATGCCGCGGTTGATGTCGTCGTCGTGGGCTGCCACGGTCCTCACCTCCTCCAAGGGGAGCTGGACGCTTCCTGACCCTACCTGCGTGGGTGGTGATTGAAACCCCTAGATCACAAAGACATCGGGGTGTGTCCGATCTTCACCCTTGCGCTTCCCCTCACGCCAAGGGAATACCCACCCATCAACATCGGAAAGCCGACGGTTGTATCGTCATCGGTGGTCAACACCCGTCAGGCTTGGCCGGACTTAGCAGGAACGCTCACTTTCACAGCTCAGGATCGGCAGGAGACATGACCGTGCGGCACGAGGTCCCGACGGCGGGCGCCGGTGAGGCGCTGGAGGTCTGGATCGACCAGGACCTCTGTACCGGGGACGGGATCTGCGTGCAGTACGCGCCGGAGGTCTTCGAGCTGGACATCGACGGGCTCGCCTACGTGAAGAGCGCCGACGACGAGCTGCTGCAGGAGGCGGGGGCCACGACGCCGGTGCCGCTGCCGCTGCTGACCGACGTGGTGGATTCGGCCAAGGAGTGCCCGGGCGACTGCATCCACGTCCGCCGGGTCGCGGACGGGGTCGAGGTCTACGGTCCCGACGCGGAGTGACGGTGCGCGCACGGCGCGTGGGTCACAGGGCGACCGGATCGGTGTGGGCGGTGCGGACGAACGCGCTGCCCTTCCAGCGCCATTCGACGCGTTCCCGCTGGTCGGGGCAGCAGCTCGGGACATCGAGCGAGGAATAGCCGAGGACGGTGGCGACGACCGCCCCGTCCCGTACGGCGAGGTCGGCGACGGTGCTCCGCCGCGCCGGGTCCAGGAGCGTGGCGACCACGCGCGCGGTGGCGTCCTTGGCGCGGGTGAGGACGTAGATCCCGCTGGGAGGCGTGCCGGAACCGGCTTCGCAGTGCACGACTGCGACGGTCTCGGGGTTCCCGTCGCCGTCGAGGTCCCCGCGGCTCTGCCGGGCGACGGTGGTGGGCGCGCGTCCGCAGTCCAGGGGGTAGTCGGCCGCGGCGGCGTCCGGGGCGGGCGCGGCGGCCGGGGCGGCCTGGGGGCCGGCCGCGGTGGTGGCGGTCGCGGGGCCGGGTTGCAGCAGGCCGGCGGCGGCGACGACGGCGGCCATGGCGGTCGCGGTGGCCAGCCAGTGCACCGGCCGGGCGTGGGTGTGCGCGAGGTCCGGGACGGCGGAGGGCTGCACGCGAGAAGTCTCCTGTGAGGGTGGCGCGGAAGGAGTTGCGGGCATCGTGCCACACGTCACAGGAGGGGGGAACAGCCGGGGTGGAAACGGTCTTCGATGCGGAAGCGAACACTCGAACATGAGGATGCCGCCGTCGAGTTCCCCGCCGTGGGGCGGGAACTCGGCGGCGGCACGCCTGCGTTGCCGGGGCGTCGGGCCCCGGGTCGTGTCGGGGGGCGTCAGCCCTTGTTGGGGCCTTCGTAGTCCTCGCCGTAGGCGCCCTTGGCGGGGCGGCGGCGGCGCATCGGCGGCTCGACGCCGTCGGCGAGGCGGCGGGCGGTGACGAGGAAGCCGGTGTGGCCGATCATCCGGTGGTCCGGGCGGACGGCGAGGCCCTCGACGTGCCAGTTGCGGATCATGGATTCCCAGGGCTGCGGCTCGGCGTAGCAGCCGAACTCGCGGATGGACTCCACGGTGCGGGCGAGCTGGGTGGTGGTGGCCACGTAGCAGCAGAGGATGCCGCCGGGGACGAGCGCCTTGGAGACGGCCTCCAGGCACTCCCACGGGGCGAGCATGTCGAGGATGACCCGGTCGACGTCGGTGTCGGAGAGGTTGTCCTGGAGGTCGCCGACCGTCAGCTGCCACGCGGGGTGCGGGCCGCCGAAGTAGCGCTCGACGTTGCCCTTGGCGATCTCGGCGAAGTCCTCGCGGCGCTCGTAGGAGTGCAGCATGCCGCTGTCCCCGATGGCGCGGAGCAGGAAGCTGCTGAGCGATCCCGAGCCCACGCCGGCTTCGACGACGCGTGCGCCGGGGAAGATGTCGGCGAAGGCGAGGATCTGCCCCGCGTCCTTCGGGTAGACCACGGCGGCGCCGCGGGGCATGGACAGGACGTAGTCGGGGAGCAGGGGGCGCAGCGCGAGGTAGGCGACGTTTCCCGTGGTACGGACAACACTGCCCTCGGGAGCACCGATCAGCTCGTCGTGGGGGAAGGAACCCTTGTGGGTGTGGAAGTTCTTCCCGGCCTCGAGCGTGAACGTGTAGTGGCGTCCCTTGGGGTCGGTGAGCTGGACCTGGTCCCCGACCTTGAAGGGCCCGCGACGGCGGGCGGCACCGGTCGGTTCGGACATGTGACCAGAGTACCGGGGTTACGAGGACGGTCTTGCCATGGCCTTGACGAAGGCGCGCTCCACGTCGGCGGTGGAGAGCACGCCGTAGATCTCCCCGGTCTCCTCGACGACGAGGTACTCGGTGGCCGGGCTGGTGCGGAGGTGGTCCAGGAGGGGCTGGCCCGCGAGCTCGCTGGGGACCCTCATGCCGTCGGTGAGGTCCTGGGCGAGGCCGCTGACCGCGACCCAGGGGCGGCGGTGCTGCGGGACGCCGGCGATGGCGCTCTCGCGGACGAGTCCGGTGGGGACGCCGTGGGCGTCGACGACGACGAGGGCGCGGGCTCCCGCTTCGTTGGCCCGGCGCAGGGCTTCGGAGAGGGGCGTGGCGGGTTCGACGGGGATGGCGCGGCGGGTGAGGCTGCGGGCGCGCAGGTCGGGGAGGTGTTCGCGCAGCCGGGCCATGCGCAGGCTGTTGCCGGCGCCGGTCCAGATGATGGCGGCGAGGATGGCGGCGAGGAGCGCGTCGGTGACGGTGCTCATGCCGCTGATGTCGTCGGTGGAGTTGCCCAGGAGGCCGGTGCGGGTGAGCAGGGGCAGGCCGATGAGGACGGCGACGGCGAGGGCGCGGCCGACCCAGGCGGCGGCGACGGTGCCGCTCATGGGCTTGCCGGTGATCTTCCAGATGACGGCGCGGAGCATGCGGCCGCCGTCGAGGGGCAGGCCGGGCAGCAGGTTGAAGACCGCCACGATGAGGTTGGAGATCATCAGGCCGGCGAGCAGGACGCCGGGGACGGTGCCGGGTTCGACGGCGTACAGGGAGACGTAGAAGAGCCCGGCGAGGACGAGGGAGAGGAGCGGGCCGACGAAGGCGAGGACGAATTCGCGGCCGGGGGTCTCGGTCTCCTTCTCGATCTCGGAGACGCCGCCGAAGAACTGGAGCTGGATGCGGCGGACCGGGAGCTTGAAGCGGAGGGCGGCGAGGGTGTGCGCCAGCTCGTGGACCAGGACGGAGGCGTAGAAGGCGATGGCGAAGAAGAGGGAGACGAGATAGCGGGCGCCGCCGAGGTCGGGCAGGACGCGTTCGATCTGGTCGCCGAAGACCCAGGTGATCAGGGCGGCGACGAGGAACCAGCTGGGGGCGACGTAGACGGGCACGCCGAAGGGGCGGCCCATGAGGAGCCCGCCGCCGGGTTCGTCGGTGCGCCGGGGCCTGCCCTTGCCCGTGCCGGAGGGGCCTCCGGCGGGGCCGGGTGCGGCGGGCTTCGCTTCCGGTTCCGTTTCGCCGGACTGCGGCCGGTGGTTCTCGCCGCGCTCGTCGTCCTGGTTCACGGGTTCCTTTCGTCGCCGGACTGCATGACCCGCGTCACTGCGTCACGGTTCGATCATGCAGTGCGACGGGGTCTGCCGTCGATGGTATTCCGCTCGCTGTCGGTGGCGGGCCGTAGGGTCTGAGTCATGAGTA
Source organism: Streptomyces sp. NPDC048353 (assembly GCF_055587165.1). NCBI lineage: Bacteria > Bacillati > Actinomycetota > Actinomycetes > Kitasatosporales > Streptomycetaceae > Streptomyces > Streptomyces sp. NPDC048353. Next base: position 274,411 of record NZ_JBVJGU010000007.1, read on the forward strand.
CGAGCGAGCAGCCGCCGACCGGGTCACGGGCGCCCATGTCGTTGTCCCCGTCACGGGCGAGCGACTTCATGCAGTGTCCCCTGCTGTACCGGTTCCGGGTGATCGACAGGCTGCCGCAGAAGCCGAGCGAGGCGGCCACTCGGGGGACGCTGGTGCACGCCGTCCTGGAGCGGCTCTTCGACGATCCGGCGGCGCACCGGACGGCTCTCCGGGCGAAGGCGATGATCCCGGGGCAGTGGGACCGGCTGCTGGAGTCGAAGCCCGAGCTGGCCGAGCTGTTCGCCGAGGACGCGGAGGGCGAGCGGCTCGCGCGCTGGCTGGGCGAGGCGGAGCGGCTGGTCGAGCGGTGGTTCACGCTGGAGGATCCGACGCGTCTCGAGCCGGCCGAGCGTGAGCTGTTCGTGGAGACGGAGCTGGATTCGGGGCTGCGGCTGCGCGGGGTGATCGACCGGATCGACGTGGCGCCGACGGGCGAGGTGCGGATCGTCGACTACAAGACGGGGAAGGCGCCCCGGCCGGAGTACAGCGAGGGCGCGCTCTTCCAGATGAAGTTCTACGCGCTGGTGATCTGGCGGTGGAAGCGGGTGGTGCCGCGCCGGCTCCAGCTGGTGTACCTGGGCAGCGGGGACGTGCTGACGTACGACCCGGTGGAGGCGGATCTGCTGCGGGTGGAGCGGAAGCTGCTGGCGCTGTGGGAGGCGATCCGGGAGGCGACGGAGTCGGGTGACTGGCGGCCGCGGCCGACGAAGCTGTGCGGTTGGTGCGACCACCAGGAGCTGTGTCCCGAGTTCGGGGGGACTCCCCCGGTGTATCCGCTGGAGATCGTTTCGCCGCGCCCGCCGGAGTCGGGCGAATCCGGGCAGGGCAGAATGGACGGGGTCCAGCCCGCCCCGTGAAGGAGTTCCTGTGGCTATCCGCGTCCTACTGGTCGACGACCAGCCGCTGCTGCGCACCGGCTTCCGGATGATTCTGGAGGCGGAGCAGGACATCGCGGTCGTCGGTGAGGCCGGGGACGGTCTTCAGGCCCAGGACCAGGTCCGGGCGTTGCAGCCGGACGTGGTGCTGATGGACATCCGGATGCCCCGGATGGACGGGGTCGAGGCGACGCGGCAGATCACCGGCCCGGGCCGGGACGGTCCGGCGAAGGTGCTGGTGCTGACCACGTTCGATCTGGACGAGTACGTGGTGGAGGCGCTGCGGGCCGGGGCGAGCGGTTTTCTGCTGAAGGACGCTCCGGCCAACGAGCTGGTGCAGGCGATCCGGGTGGTGGCGGCGGGCGAGGCGATGCTGGCGCCGTCGATCACGCGCCGGCTGCTCGACAAGTACTCCGCGCACCTTCCGTCGGGCGACGAGCAGGTCCCGGACACGCTGAACACGCTGACCGACCGTGAGGTCGAGGTGCTGAAGCTGGTGGCGCGGGGGTTGTCGAACGCGGAGATCGCGGCGGACCTGTTCGTCAGCGAGACGACGGTGAAGACGCACGTGGGGCACGTGCTGACGAAGCTGGGTCTGCGCGACCGGGTGCAGGCGGCGGTGTACGCGTACGAGAGCGGGCTGGTCCGTCCGGGCGCGCAGTAGCGGCGTACGAGGAAGGGCCCGGCGCGCGTCCCCGCGTGCCGGGCCCTTCGTCGTCGTGTGCCGGTGTCCTGGTCAGCTCTTCTTGATCTCCCAGAAGCGGAAGACGGTGGAGGCGTCCAGGGTCCACTCCAGGCCGGTGACGTTGTCGCGGGCGACGGCGTACTGCTTGCCCTGCCACAGCGGGAGCAGGGGCAGCTCCTCGGCGACGAGGTCCTGGAGCCGGCCGAAGTCCTGGGCCGTGGCGGCGCGGTCGGCGGCGGCCGCGGTCTTCGGGATGAGGGTGCCGGTGATGGTGGTGTTCTCGTACCGGTTGCCGAGGACGTTGCCCTTGCCGAAGAACGGGGTGGTGAAGTTGTCGGCGTCGGGGTAGTCGGGCACCCAGCCCTTGACGTAGACGCCGTACTTGCCGGCTTCGATGTCCTTCTCGTACTGAGCGAACGCGACGGACTTCACGTCGGCGTCGAACAGGCCGCTGGTGTTGAGCTGGCCGGCTATCGCCTTGAGCTCCTGGTCGGTGGCGGGGCCGTAGCGGCTGGGCGTGGACCAGAGGGTGAGCTTCACCTTGTCGGTGATGCCAGCCTTGCGGAGGGCCTTCTTCGCCTTGGCGGCGTCGGGGCTGCCGTAGGTGTCGAAGAAGGCGGTGTTGTGTCCGGCGATGCCGGCCGGGACGATCGAGTAGAGCGGCGTGGCCGTCGACTTGTAGACGTCCTGGACGAGGGCCTCGCGGTCGACGAGATGGGCGATGGCCTGGCGGACGCCCAGCTTGCCGACGACGGGGTCCTTGACGTTGAAGACCAGGTGCTGGACTTCGGCGCTGGTGCCCTGGACGATCTCGATGCCCTTGTCGGCGGTGGTCTCGGAGGCTTCGAGGGCGGCGATGTCGTCGGCGGCGAGGCCGCGGTAGGCGACGTCGACATCGCCCGCGGCGAAGGCCTCGGAGAGGGCTTCGCGGTCGCCGGAGTAGAGCTTGAGGCTGACGCCGCCGTTCTTCGGCGTGGCCCCGCCCTTGTAGCCGCCGTTGACGGAGAAGACGGCCTCGGTGTCGCTGAGGGAGTCCAGCGTGTACGGGCCGGAGCCGACGACCTTGCCATCGGTGCGCAGCGCGTCGGCGGCGTACTCGCGGTGGTCGACGATGGAGCCGGCCCCCGAGGCGATCTTGCTCGGGAAGGTGGCGTCGGGGACCTTGAGGCGGAAGACGACGGTCCGGTCGTCGGGGGTCTCGATGGTGTCGATCGTCGAGAGCAGCGGCGCGGGCCCCGACGGGTCGTCGATCCTCAGCGCGCGCTCGAAGGAGAACTTGACGTCCTTCGAGGTGAGGGGGTTGCCGTTGGAGAACGTCAGACCCTCGCGCAGGGTGCAGCGGTACACCGTGCTGCCGGCCTGGAAGCCGCACTCCTCGGCGGCCTCCGGCTCGGGTACGGAGGCTCCCTTCGGGAAGCCGAGGAGGGACTGGAAGACGTTGTTGAACAGGAGCCAGGAGCCGGGGTCGTAGCCGGCGGCGGGGTCCGTGGCCAGGATCTCGTCGGACATGCCGACGCGGACGCTGCCGCCGGAGCCGCCGGAGTTCCCGCCCTGCTCCGCGCCGCAGCCGCTGAGCAGGGCGGCGGACAGACCCGCGGCGAGCGGAGCCGTCAGCCACTTGTTGTGCTTCACAGAACGTGCCTCTTGATCTCTTGCCAGGCCGGCCGCGCGCCCTGCGCGGCCGGTGTAACCGAGCTGGGTGAGGGGGTCAGGCGGTGCCGCGGCCCAGCTCCCACAGGAGCAGGTCCGAGGAGGTGTTCAGCGCCCATTCGACGCCGGTGACGTCGTCGCGCGCGGCGACGTACTGCTTGCCCTGCCACAGGGGCAGGACGGGGACGTCCTTGGCGACGATCTTCTGGATCTCTCCGAAGACGGGGCTCGCGGCGTTGCGGTCGGCCGAGCGGCGCGAGCGGGGGATCAACTGGTCGCGTACGGCCTTGTTGACGTAGGGGGTGTTGAGGAAGTTGTCCGTGTCGAGGAAGGGGGCGACGTAGTTGTCCGGGTCCGGGAAGTCGGGGAACCAGCCGAGGCCGTAGACGGGGTAGTCGCCGCGCTTCTGCGCGGTGCGGAACGTGGCCCACTCGGTGCCCTCGACGGTGACGTCGAAGAGGTCGGTGGCGTTGAGCTGGTCGCGCAGCGCCTCGAACTCCTTCTTGGTGGCGGAGCCGTAGTGGTCGCTGGTGTAGTGCAGGGTCAGCTCGACGGGCTTCTTGATGCCGGCGTCCCGCAGGATGCCGGCCGCCTTGGCGGTGCTGGGCTCGCCGTAGGTGTCGAAGAAAGCGGTGGAGTGGCCGGTGACGCTGGAGGGGATCAGCGAGTAGAGCGGCTTGGCGGTGGGGCCGTAGACGTCGTCGACGAGTTCGCCGCGGTCGACGACGGCGGCGATGGCCTGCCGTACGGCCTTGTTCCTGACCGAGGGGTCCTGGGTGTCGAAGGCGAGGTAGCGGATCTCCAGGCCGGGGACCTCGGTGAGCTCGACGCCCTCCTGGGGCTTGTCGGTGAGTTCCTTGATCTGGTCCTGCGACATCGAGCGGGCCATCATGTCGATCCGGCTGTCCCGCAGGGCCTGGCCCATGCTGTCCGCGTCGGCGAAGGACCGCAGCTCGATCTTGTCGTTGCGCAGGGTGATGTCGCCCTTGTACGCCGGATTGCGGGTGAAGACCACCTTGGTGATCTTGTCGCCGTCGTGTTCGGCCTTCATGGTGTACGGGCCGGAGCCGTCGACCTCGAAGCCTTCGCGCAGCTTCTTCGCCCCGTACGTCTTCTTGCTGAGGATGCCGGCGACCGGGGTGGAGAGCTTGTACGGGAAGGTCGCGTCGGGCGTCTTGAGGTGGAAGACGATCTCGCGCTCGCCGTTGGCCTCGACGGTGTCGATGTTGGCGAGGAGGGCGGCGGTGCCGTTGTCGGACTTGATGCCGAGGACGCGCTCGACGGAGAACTTGACGTCCTCGGCGGTGACGGGGGTGCCGTCGGCGAAGGTGAGCCCCTCGCGCAGTTCGCAGCGGTAGCTCTCGCTGGCCCGGTCGCTGAAACCGCAGCTCTGGGCGGCCTCGGGGACGGGCTCGCCGCCGCCGCGGGGCACGTGCATGAGGGTCTGGACGGTCTGCCGGAGGATGTTCCAGGCGCCGGTGTCGTAGGCGAAGGCCGGGTCCAGGGGGGCCGGTGCCTCGGCGGTGGCGACGAACTGGTCCGTGGTGCCGACGACGATGGCTCCGGCCTCGTCCGAGCCGCCGCAGGCGACGAGCAGGGGGGCGAGCATGCCGGCCGCCAGGGCGGGCAGCACCAGAGTCTTGCGGTTCATCGTGGTCGTTCTCCTCATCCGGCACTGGGATGCAGCGGGTACGGACACTCCGCCGCTGCCGCCCGGTCGGGGCGGGCGATCGGGCCGGGATGGTGAGCGATCGGTCCTGCGTTCACGGCGACTTGGGTGTGCGCCGGGGCACGCGGAGGGTGCGGCGAAGTACTCGCGAAAGGTTAGTCGGCGGCGCCGGTCGGGCCGGACCGCCGACGGTCCGGGAGGTCACCACACAGTGATCATGAATACGGCGGACTCGATAGTCATGCGTGGGAACGTATCGCTACGGAGGGCGCGAAACGGGACACAGGGGAAGGGCGCAACCACCGCGATCCGGACACGGTTCACAAGAAGGCCACCCGCCGGTCGGTACGCTGCGTGACCAAGGTCACGCGGCGGTCCGGAGTCGGGTGGCCGGAAGAGCACGGTGAGGTGGCGCGGACGGGACGGCCGGAGCGGACCCGACGTAGGGGCGCGGGGGCAGCCGACGGAGGGCCGGGGAGAGCCGGGCCGACCCGGGTCCTCAGGGGCCGGTGATGAGGGTCCGCAGGAAGGGGACGTCGACGTCCTCCAGGGAACGGACGACGACCCGGCCCTCGGAGGGTGCGATCGGGGCGACGGAGGGCACCGCCACCACCCGGCAGCCGGCCGCCTCCGCGGCCGCTACGCCCGTCGCCGTGTCCTCGATGACGGCGCACAGCGCCGGGTCGGCGCCGACGCCCCGGGCGGCCGTGAGGTAGGGCTCCGGGTGCGGCTTGGTCTGGACGACCTCGTCTCCCGCGACGCTGAGGGTGAAGCGGTCGCGGCCGAGGGAGGCGAGCACCCGGTCGATGATGCGGCGGTGCGAGGCGGAGACCAGGGCGGTGGGGATGTCGTGGTGGGCCAGCTCGGCCAGCAGGCGCTCCGCGCCGGGCATGAGCGGCACACCGCGCTCGATGCGCTGCTCGAACTTCTCGTTGAGCAGGACCGTCAGCTCGGCGAGGGTGATGTCGGCGCCGGTGGCCTCGATGAGATAGCCGGCGCTGCGGGTCATGGGCCCGCCGACCACGATGTCGCGCCAGGTCTCGTCCAGCCGGTGCCCCAGGGCGGCGAAGGCCTCGACCTCGGCGTCCCACCAGAACCCCTCCGTGTCGACGAGGGTGCCGTCCATGTCGAGGAAGACCGCTTGCAGGGCGGAGCTTCCGTTGGCGTGGAACAAGGACGCGGGGACCGTACTGGTCATCCGGCACACCTCCATGGAGGGACGAGAAGGCCGGTCTCGCCCCCCAGCTACGGGGAGGGAGACCGGCCTGCGCTGGACCGACCAGTGTACGTCCCGATCATCCCGGGCGCTCGGAATCGGCCCGTGACGTGCGTCGCGGTGTCGCCGTGACCTTGCGGGCTCGTGGCGACCGCGGCGCTCAGCGCGCGTTGAAGTACTTCGCCTCGGGGTGGTGGATGACGATCGCGTCCGTCGACTGCTCGGGGTGGAGCTGGTACTCCTCGGACAGCTCGACGCCGATCCGCTCCGGCCGCAGCAGCTCGGCGATCTTCGCCCGGTCCTCCAGGTCGGGGCAGGCGCCGTAGCCGAGGGAGAAGCGCGCGCCGCGGTACTTGAGCGCGAACATGTCCTCGACGTCGGACGGGTCCTCGCCGGAGAAGCCCAGCTCGGCGCGGACGCGGGCGTGCCAGTACTCCGCGAGGGCCTCGGCGAGCTGCACCGACAGGCCGTGCAGCTCCAGGTAGTCGCGGTAGGAGTCGGACTCGAAGAGCTTGGCGGTGGCCTCGCCGATCCGCGATCCGACGGTGACGACCTGGAGGCCGACGACATCGGTCTCGCCGGACTCCTCCGGGCGGAAGAAGTCGGCCAGGCACAGGCGCCGGCCGCGGCGCTGACGCGGGAAGGTGAAGCGGGTCCGCTCGTTGCCCTGCTCGTCGAGGATGATCAGGTCGTCGCCCTTGGACACGCACGGGAAGTAGCCGTGCACGACGGCCGCCTCCAGGAGGTTCTCGGTGTGCAGGCGCTCCAGCCAGCCGCGCAGCCGCGGCCGTCCCTCGCTCTCGACCAGCTCTTCGTACGACGGTCCGTCGCCGGCCCGGTTCTGCTTGAGGCCCCACTGGCCCTTGAAGAGGGCGCCCTCGTCGAGCCAGGAGGCGTACTCCTTGAGCTGGATGCCCTTGACGACCCGGGTGCCCCAGAAGGGCGGCTCGGGGACGGGGTTGTCGACGGCGACGTCCGAGCGGCCCGCCGGCTCCGCCTCCTCGACCTCCACGGCGGAGGCGCGCGCGGCGACCCGGCGCTGCTTCAGCTCGGGCAGCGCCGCGCCCGGGACACCGCGCTTCACAGCGATCAGGGCGTCCATCAGGCGCAGGCCCTCGAAGGCGTCGCGGGCGTAGCGGACCTCGCCCTGGTAGATCTCGTGGAGGTCCTGTTCGACGTAGGCGCGGGTGAGGGCGGCGCCGCCCAGGATGACCGGGAAGTCGGCGGCCAGGCCGCGCTGGTTCAGCTCCTCCAGGTTCTCCTTCATGATCACCGTGGACTTGACCAGGAGGCCCGACATGCCGATGACGTCGGCGCGGTGCTCCTCGGCGGCGTCCAGGATCGCGGAGACGGGCTGCTTGATACCGAGGTTGACGACGTTGTAGCCGTTGTTGGACAGGATGATGTCGACGAGGTTCTTGCCGATGTCGTGGACGTCGCCGCGGACCGTCGCCAGCACGATGGTGCCCTTGCCGTCGGCGTCGGTCTTCTCCATGTGCGGCTCCAGGTAGGCCACCGCGGTCTTCATGACCTCGGCGGACTGGAGCACGAACGGCAGCTGCATCTGTCCCGAGCCGAACAGCTCGCCGACGACCTTCATGCCGTCGAGCAGCGTCTCGTTGACGATCTCGAGGGCCGGCTTGGTCTGGAGGGCTTCGTCGAGGTCGGCCTCCAGGCCGTTCTTCTCGCCGTCGATGATCCGCCGCTTGAGGCGCTCGTCCAGCGGCAGCGCGAGCAGCTCCTCCGCCTTGCCCGCCTTCAGCGACTTCGTGGTGGCGCCCTCGAACAGCGCCATCAGCTTCTGCAGCGGGTCGTAGCCCTCGGCGCGCCGGTCGTAGATCAGGTCCAGGGCGGTGGTGACCTGCGCGTCGTCGAACCGGGCGATCGGCAGGATCTTCGACGCGTGGACGATCGCCGAGTCGAGTCCGGCCTTCACGCACTCGTCGAGGAAGACGGAGTTCAGCAGGATCCGGGCGGCCGGGTTCAGGCCGAAGGAGATGTTGGACAGGCCCAGCGTGGTCTGCACGTCCGGGCGGCGCCGCTTCAGCTCCCGGATGGCCTCGATGGTGGCGATGCCGTCCTTGCGGGACTCCTCCTGACCGGTGCAGATGGTGAAGGTCAGCGTGTCGATGAGGATGTCCGACTCGTGGATCCCCCAGTTGCCGGTCAGGTCGTCGATGATCCGCTCCGCGATCGCGACCTTGTTCTCGACGGTGCGGGCCTGGCCCTCCTCGTCGATGGTGAGCGCGATCAGCGCGGCCCCGTGCTCCTGGGCCAGCCGGGTCACCTTGGCGAAGCGGGACTCCGGTCCGTCGCCGTCCTCGTAGTTCACCGAGTTGATCACGGCGCGGCCGCCGAGCTTCTCCAGGCCCGCCCGCAGGACCTCCACCTCGGTGGAGTCCAGCACGATCGGCAGGGTGGAGGCGGTCGCGAACCGGCCCGCCAGCTCCTCCATGTCCGCGACACCGTCGCGGCCGACGTAGTCGACGCACAGGTCCAGCATGTGCGCGCCCTCGCGGATCTGGTCGCGCGCCATCTCCACGCAGTCGTCCCAGCGGCCCTCCAGCATGGCCTCGCGGAACTTCTTCGACCCGTTGGCGTTCGTCCGCTCGCCGATCGCCATGTACGCCGTGTCCTGGCGGAAGGGGACGGTCTGGTAGAGGGAGGCGGCGCCGGGCTCGGGGCGCGGCTCGCGGGCGGCCGGGGTGAGGTCGCGCACCCGCTCGACGACCTGCCGCAGGTGCTCCGGGGTCGTACCGCAGCAGCCGCCGATCAGGGAGAGGCCGTAGTCCCGGACGAAGCTCTCCTGCGCGTCGGCCAGCTCGGCCGGGGAGAGGGGGTAGTGCGCGCCGTTCTTGCCGAGGACCGGCAGGCCGGCGTTGGGCATGCAGGAGAGCGGGATGCGGGAGTGCCGGGCGAGATAGCGCAGGTGCTCGCTCATCTCGGCGGGGCCGGTGGCGCAGTTCAGGCCGATCATGTCGATGCCGAGCGGCTCCAGTGCCGTCAGCGCGGCGCCGATCTCCGAGCCGAGGAGCATCGTGCCCGTCGTCTCCACCGTCACCGAGCAGATGAGGGGTACGTCCGCGCCGAGCGCGTCCAGCGCGCGGCGGGCGCCGATCACCGACGCCTTGGTCTGCAGCAGGTCCTGGGTGGTCTCCACCAGCAGCGCGTCCGCGCCGCCCGCGAGCATCCCCTCCGCGTTCTGCTGGTAGGCGTCCCGCAGCGCGGCGTAGGGGGCGTGGCCCAGGGTCGGCAGCTTCGTGCCGGGGCCCATGGAGCCGAGGACCCAGCGCTGCCGGCCGGTGCTCGCCGTGAACTCGTCCGCGACCTCCCGGGCGATCCGCGCGCCGGACTCGGACAGTTCGTAGACCCGCTCCGGGATGTCGTACTCCCCCAGCGCCGCGAGGTTCGCGCCGAAGGTGTTGGTCTCGACGCAGTCGACGCCCGCCGCGAAGTACTCCTCGTGCACCGACCGCACGATGTCGGGCCGGGTCACGTTCAGGATCTCGTTGCAGCCCTCGAGGTTCTCGAAGTCCTCCAACGTGGGGTCCTGCGCCTGGAGCATGGTGCCCATCGCACCGTCCGCGACGACCACTCGACTGGCGAGTGCCTCACGGAGGGCGGCGGCGCGGGTCCGGCTGTCAGCGGAAGGGGTCGGCGACGAGGCCATGGATGAGCTCCCTGGGATGCGACGGCTGTCGGCTTTGCACGCTCGGTGGAGGGTGCACGGGGCCAGACTAGCCCCGCGGGTGCCGGGGTGGGCATGGCATCCCACGTGCCGGACGGCATCCTGTGTGCGGGGGCTCCCGTCCGCGTGTCGTCGTGGCGGACACTGTCGGGTACCACTCGGTCGGCATCGACCGATAGTGTTCAGCATTGTCGAACGGCATGATCCACGGGATCCTGTCCGTAGGACCCCGCGACCTGGCGGGATCGAGGAAAGGGAGAAGGGCCGGGCGATGGCGAAGAACATCCAGTCGCTTGAACGGGCGGCGGCGATGCTGCGACTGCTCGCGGGCGGCGAGCGCCGGCTCGGCCTGTCCGACATCGCCTCCTCCCTGGGGCTGGCGAAGGGGACGGCGCACGGCATCCTGCGCACGCTGCAGGCCGAGGGCTTCGTGGAGCAGGACGGGCCCTCGGGCCGCTACCAGCTCGGCGCGGAGCTGCTGCGCCTGGGCAACAGCTATCTGGACGTGCACGAGCTGCGGGCCAGGGCGCTGGTATGGACGGACGACCTGGCCCGCTCCAGCGGCGAGAGCGTGCATCTGGGCGTGCTGCACCAGCAAGGCGTACTGATCGTGCACCACGTCTTCCGCCCGGACGACAGCCGGCAGGTCCTGGAGGTGGGGGCCATGCAGCCCCTGCACTCCACGGCGCTGGGCAAGGTCATCTCGGCGTACGACCCGGTGGCGCACAGCGAGGTCCTGGAGGTGCCGCGGGAGGCGTTCACGCCCCGGACGGTCACCGGCCTGGAGGAGTTCGAGACGCTGCTCGACACGACCCGGGCCCGGGGCTGGGCGGCGGACGTGGAGGAGACGTGGGAGGGCGTGGCCTCCGTGGCGGCGCCGATCCACGACCGGCGCCGGATGCCGGTGGGCGCGGTGGCCATCACGGGAGCCGTGGAGCGGGTCTGCGGCGACGGAGAGCTGCGCTCCGAGCTGGTCGCGGCGGTGCGCGACTGCGCCCGCGCCGTCTCCCGCGACCTGGGGGCCGGCCGCTTCTGAGAGGTTCGTACGACAACGGGGAACCCGCTGGTAACGATCGCGTTATCGGCGGGTTTTTCATTTCCCGGACCCTTGACGCGCTGTTAACCGGAGGGCAAAACTTCCGTTCATCGGTCGGCATTGTCGAACACCTACCGGCAATACGCGCTAGAGTGTGGCAGTGCCAAGGGCCGGCAACCGCCCTCACACGAGGGCGCGGACCATCGGAGGGACCCGGGGTTCGCCTTCCCCTGGACGAAGGACAAAGGAGTCGCGGGTGTCCAGCTCCGACATCTTCATCGGCGAGACCATCGGGACCGCCGTTCTCATTCTGCTCGGCGGTGGCGTCTGCGCCGCCGTCACGCTCAAGAGCTCCAAGGCCCGCAACGCGGGCTGGCTCGCGATCACCTTCGGGTGGGGCTTCGCGGTCATGACCGCCGTGTACATGACCGCTTCCCTCTCCGGTGCCCATCTGAACCCTGCCGTCACGGTCGGTATAGCGGTCAAGGACGGGGACTGGGGCAACGTCCCGGTCTACATCGCCGGCCAGATGCTCGGCGCCATGATCGGCGCGGCGCTGGTCTGGGTGGCCTACTACGGCCAGTTCCGGGCCCACCTCACCGACCCGGAGACGCTCGGCGAGAAGCCGCTGGAGGGCCCCGGCCCCGTGCTCGGCATCTTCTCCACCGGGCCCGAGATCCGGAACGTGTGGCAGAACCTCGCCACCGAGATCATCGGCACGGTCGTCCTGGTCCTCGCGGTGCTGACCCAGGGCCTGAACGACAGCGGCAAGGGACTCGGCGTCCTCGGCGCCCTGATCACGGCCTTCGTCGTCGTCTCCATCGGCCTCTCGCTCGGCGGCCCGACCGGTTACGCCATCAACCCGGCCCGTGACCTCGGCCCGCGCCTCGTGCACGCTCTGCTGCCGCTGCCGAACAAGGGCGGTTCCGACTGGAGCTACGCCTGGATCCCGGTCGCCGGTCCCCTGATCGGTGGCGCCCTCGCAGCGGGTATCTACAACATCGCGTTCGCCTGAGCCGTCCTTCTTCCAGACTTCCCTTGGAGTAACCGTGACCGACGCACACACCGCCGGGTCTTCCTCCCACGGCAGCGGCCCCTTCATCGCCGCCATCGACCAGGGCACCACCTCCTCGCGCTGCATCGTCTTCGACAAGGACGGCCGGATCGTCTCGGTCGACCAGAAGGAGCACGAGCAGATCTTCCCGAAGCCGGGCTGGGTCGAGCACGACGCCGCCGAGATCTGGGCCAACGTCCAGGAAGTCGTGGCGGGCGCCATCGACAAGGCCGGCATCACCTCCGCCGACGTCAAGGCCATCGGCATCACCAACCAGCGCGAGACCACCCTGCTCTGGGACAAGAACACCGGTGAGCCCGTCCACAACGCCCTCGTCTGGCAGGACACCCGCACCGACGGCCTCTGCAAGGAGCTCGGCCGCAACGTCGGCCAGGACCGCTTCCGCCGCGAGACCGGCCTGCCGCTCGCGTCGTACTTCTCCGGCCCGAAGGTCCGCTGGCTCCTCGACAACGTCGAGGGTCTGCGCGAGCGCGCCGAGCGCGGCGACATCCTCTTCGGCACCATGGACTCCTGGGTCATCTGGAACCTCACGGGCGGTGTCGACGGCGGCCACCACGTCACCGACGTCACCAACGCCTCCCGCACCATGCTGATGAACCTGCACACCATGGCCTGGGACGACAAGATCCTGCAGTCCATGCAGATCCCGTCGGCCGTGCTGCCCGAGATCCGCTCCTCCGCCGAGGTGTACGGCACGGTCAAGGGCGGCGTCCTGGACGGTATCCCGGTCGCCTCCGCCCTCGGCGACCAGCAGGCGGCCCTGTTCGGCCAGACGTGTTTCGCCGAGGGCGAGGCGAAGTCCACGTACGGCACCGGCACCTTCATGCTGATGAACACCAGCGACAAGATCATCAACTCCTACAGCGGGCTGCTGACCACCGTCGGCTACCAGATCGGCGACCAGAAGCCGGTCTACGCCCTGGAGGGTTCGATCGCCGTCACCGGTTCGCTGGTGCAGTGGATGCGCGACCAGATGGGCCTGATCAACTCCGCCGCCGAGATCGAGACGCTCGCCTCCTCGGTCGAGGACAACGGCGGCGCCTACTTCGTGCCGGCCTTCTCCGGCCTGTTCGCCCCGTACTGGCGCTCCGACGCCCGCGGCGTGATCGCCGGCCTCACCCGGTACGTCACCAAGGCGCACATCGCCCGCGCCGTCCTCGAGGCCACCGCCTGGCAGACCCGCGAGATCACCGACGCGATGACGAAGGACTCCGGCGTCGAGCTGACCGCGCTCAAGGTCGACGGCGGCATGACCTCCAACAACCTGCTGATGCAGACGCTCTCGGACTTCCTGGACGCGCCGGTCGTGCGTCCGATGGTCGCCGAGACCACCTGCCTCGGCGCCGCCTACGCCGCCGGCCTGGCCGTCGGCTTCTGGCCGGACACCGACGCCCTGCGCGCCAACTGGCGCCGGGCCGCGGAGTGGACCCCTCGCATGGACGCCGAGAAGCGCGACCGCGAGTACAAGAGCTGGCTGAAGGCCGTCGAGCGCTCCATGGGCTGGCTCGAAGAAGAGAACTGACGAGGAGTAGATCGACATGACCACCCTGCAGAGCGTCCCCGCCCTGGGGACGCACCCGGCTGCCGGTTCCCTCCCGAGCCGCGCCGAGACCCGGGAGCAGCTTTCCAAGGCGACGTACGACCTCCTGGTCATCGGCGGCGGCATCCTGGGCATCTCCACCGCCTGGCACGCCGCGCAGGCGGGCCTGCGGGTGGCCCTGGTGGACGCCGGCGACTTCGCCGGCGCCACCTCCTCCGCCTCCTCCAAGCTCCTCCACGGCGGCCTGCGCTATCTGCAGACCGGCGCGGTGAAGCTGGTGGCGGAAAACCACTTCGAGCGGCGCGCGGTCTCCCGCCAGGTGGCGCCCCACCTCGCCAACCCGCTCACCTTCTACCTGCCCGTTTACAAGGGCGGCCCGCACGGCGCCGCCAAGCTCGGCGCGGGCGTGTTCGCGTACAGCGCCCTGTCGGCGTTCGGCGACGGGGTCGGGCATCTGCTGAGCCCGTCGAAGGCCGCGCAGGACGTGCCCGAACTGCGCACGGACAACCTGAAGGCCGTGGCCGTCTACGGCGACGACCAGATGAACGACGCCCGCATGGCCCTGATGACGGTCCGCGCCGCGGTCGCCGCCGGGGCCACCGTCCTCAACCACGCCGAGGTCACCGGTCTGCGCTTCACCCGGGGCCGGGTCACCGGCGCGGAGCTGAAGGACCGCACCAGCGGGGACGAGTTCGGCGTCGACGCCCGGCTCGTGCTCAACGCCACCGGCCCCTGGGTCGACCACCTGCGGAAGATGGAGGACCCGGCCTCGGCCCCGTCGATCCGGCTCTCCAAGGGCGCGCACCTGGTCCTCAAGCGCACCTCCCCGTGGAAGGCCGCGCTGGCGACGCCGATCGACAAGTACCGCATCACCTTCGCCCTCCCCTGGGAGGACATGCTGCTGCTCGGCACCACGGACGAGGAGTACGAGGGCGACCCCGGCCAGGTCGAGGTCACCGAGAAGGACACCGCGCAGATCCTCGACGAGGCCGCCTTCTCCATCCGCGACCAGCAGCTGTCGCGCGATCTGATCACCTACTCCTTCGCCGGTCTGCGGGTGCTGCCCGGCGGCCCCGGCGACACCTCCAAGGCCAAGCGGGAGACGGTCGTCACCGAGGGCCGGGGCGGGATGCTGTCGGTGGCCGGCGGCAAGTGGACGACCTTCCGCCACATCGGCCGTACGGTGATGCGGAAGCTGGAGTCCCTGCCGGGCGGCCCGCTCGGCGAGGACTACGAGCCGGTCTCCGCGCTGCCGAAGCGGCTTCCGCTGCCCGGCATAGCCAACCCGAACGCGGTCGCGCACCGGCTGCTCTCGGACGGCCCGGCGCCCGGCCCGCGCATGGCCGCGGACACCGCCAAGCACCTGGCGACGCACTACGGTTCGCTCTCCTTCGACATCGCCCGGATGGCGAACGAGAACCCCGAGCTGGCCGAGCGCGTCCACCCGGACGCGCCGGAGATCTGGGCGCAGGTCGCCTACGCCCGGGACCACGAGTGGGCCGAGACGGCGGACGACGTGCTGCGCCGCCGTACGACGCTGACGATCCGTGGTCTGGCGACGGACGAGATCCGCGCCAAGGTGGA
Organism: Streptomyces sp. NPDC048353; assembly: GCF_055587165.1. NCBI lineage: Bacteria > Bacillati > Actinomycetota > Actinomycetes > Kitasatosporales > Streptomycetaceae > Streptomyces > Streptomyces sp. NPDC048353. Next base: position 289,468 of record NZ_JBVJGU010000007.1, read on the forward strand.
GGACGTCCTGCGCGCGTGAGCGGGTGAGCGGGTGAGGGAGGGGTGGACTTCCGGACGGAAGTCCACCCCTCCCGCGTGTGCGGCGGGTGTCGGAAGGTTCGTGTGCCGACGGGAATTACTGGGTAGTCGATCATGGCGACGAAGGCCCTCGGTGGTGCACGAGGGCTGCGGACGGGTCGACGGAAAGCCGTAAGGTTGGTCCGTACGACAGGAACTTCGAAAAGGAGGCGCTGGGTGATCGAGCTCGAGGGGGTTCCCGAGCTGATCGACCCGGTCATGGTGGCCGCGTTCGAGGGCTGGAACGACGCCGGCGACGCCGCCTCCACCGCGGTCGCCCATCTGGACCGGGAATGGAAGGGCGAGGTGTTCGCGGCGCTGGACGCCGAGGACTACTACGACTTCCAGGTCAACAGGCCCACGGTATGGCTGGACAACGGCGTCCGGAAGATCACCTGGCCGACGACCCGGCTCTCCGTGGTCCGGATCGGCGGCGACAAGCCGCGCGATCTGGTCCTGGTGCGCGGGATCGAGCCGTCGATGCGCTGGCGTTCGTTCTGCAACGAGATCCTCGGCTTCGCCCACGAGTTGGGCGTGGAGATGGTGGTGATCCTCGGCGCGCTGCTCGGCGACACCCCGCACACCCGGCCGGTCCCGGTCAGCGGCGTCACCTCCGACCCCGACCTGGCGCGGACGATGGACCTGGAGGAGACGCGCTACGAAGGCCCGACCGGCATCGTCGGCATCCTCCAGGAGGCGTGCACGCACGCCGGGGTGCCCGCTGTCAGCCTGTGGGCCGCCGTGCCGCACTACGTGTCGCAGCCGCCCAACCCGAAGGCGACACTGGCGCTGTTGAACCGCCTGGAGGACCTGATCGACCTGCGCATTCCGCTGGGCGAACTGCCCGAGGACGCGCGGGCCTGGCAGCTGGGCGTGGACCAACTGGCCTCCGAGGACAGCGAAGTGGCGGAGTACGTCCAGACGCTGGAGGAGGCGCGGGACACGGCGGAGCTGCCGGAGGCCTCGGGCGAGGCGATCGCCCGGGAGTTCGAGCGCTATCTGCGGCGGCGTGAGCCCGGTCAGGGGCCGGGCCAGGGGCACGGAGTGGCCACCGAGGGCGGGGACACCTCGTATCTGCGGGACCCGTCCAGCGGCCGGACGCGACCGCCGAAACCGGAGCAGCCGGGGCCGGAGTCCGCGCCGGAGCTGCCGGGGGTCACGGGGCCGGACGCGACCCCGGAGCCGCCCGGGACGCCGAAGGTGTCACCGGCCGACGGCACCACGGACGGCCCGGGGAACAGTCCGGAGGACACGCCGGATGCCGGCCCGGGGACCGGCAACGCGGACCGTGGCAACGCGGACGGCACGGAGGACGGCCCGGCCGGCGAGGCCGGGGACGGGTCCGCGGGCGACGCGGAGAAGTAAGGCGTACGGGAGAGGGGCCGCACCGGGATCGGTGCGGCCCCTCTCCCTTCTCAGGCGATGCGGCGCCGCGGGTGTTACAGCGCCACGCCGAGGAGGGCGTCGACGGCGCGGGAGACGAGGCCGGGCGCGGACTCGTCCGTGCCGCCCTCCTCGTTCTGCCGCGCGGCCCAGCGGTCGACCGCCGCGAGGGCGGCCGGGGCGTCGAGGTCGTCCGCGAGGGCTTCGCGGATCTCCTCGACGAGCGCGTCGGCGGACGTGCCGTCGGGGCGGGAGACCGCGGCGCGCCAGCGGTCGAGGCGCTCCACGGCGTCCCGGAGCACCTGGTCGGTCCACTCCCAGTCGGCGCGGTAGTGGTGCGAGAGCAGGGCCAGTCGGATGGCGGCGGGGTCGACGCCCTCACGGCGGAGCGTGGAGACGAAGACGAGGTTGCCCTTGGACTTGGACATCTTCTCGCCGTCCAGGGCGACCATGCCGGCGTGGACGTACGCCTTGGCCATGGGGAACTCGCCGGTGAGCGCCTGGGCGTGGGAGGCGCCCATCTCGTGGTGCGGGAAGATCAGGTCGGAGCCGCCGCCCTGCACGTCGAAGCCCATGCCGAGGTGGTCCAGGGCGATGGCGACGCACTCGATGTGCCAGCCGGGCCGGCCGGGGCCGAGGCTGTGCCCGTCCCAGCTCGGCTCGCCCTCGCGGGCGGCCATCCAGAGCATCGGGTCGAGGGGGTTCTTCTTGCCGGGGCGGTCCGGATCGCCGCCGCGTTCGGCGGAGAGGTGCCGCATCAGCTCGGTGTCGTAGTGCGACACCTGGCCGAAGTGCGGGTCGGCCTCGACGGAGAAGTAGATGTCGCCGTCCAGTTCGTAGGCGGCGCCGGAGTCCCGCAGCCGCTCCACGAGCGGCACGATGCCGGGTATGGCCTCGACGGCTCCGATGTACTGCTGCGGCGGAAGCATCCGCAGGGCCGTCATGTCCTCGCGGAAGAGGGCGGTCTCGCGCTCGGCGAGGCCGACCCAGTCGATGCCGTCGCGGATCGCCCGCTCCAGGAGCGGATCGTCCACGTCGGTCACGTTCTGGACGTAGTGAACCTGCCGCTTGGTGTCGAGCCACACGCGCTGCACGAGGTCGAACGCGTTGTAGGTCGCCGCGTGACCCAGGTGGGTCGCGTCGTACGGCGTGATGCCGCAGACATAGATACGGGCGACGGGACCGGGGGCGAGGGTCACTCGTCCGCCGGTCGCGGTGTCGTGGATCCGGAGGTCGCGGCCCTTGCCGGGCAGGGCGGGGACCTCAGAAGCGGGCCAGGCATGCATGCCATGAGCGTAACCGGACAGCTGTTCCGGATACGAACCGGATCCGGGATCTTGACCTGATAGGCGGTCTTGCGGCCCAGGGGCCTGGCGTGCATACCCCAGGGGGGTGCGGCACGGGCAACAGGCCGTGGCCGGATCCGATCGGTCAGACCGGAGGCCAGGGGATGGCCGGCCACTGCCCCGACGGCTCGGGGTGCCGGCGGCTCGTGCGCAGAGCGGTGACGCGGCCGCGCAGCGCCTGCACCTCGGCGACGGTGAGCAACTGAGCCAGCCGGGTGGCGAGAGCGGTGCCCGGGGCGAGGGACCGGTCGAGCCGGTCCAGCACCTCGGACGCCTCGGCGGGCAGCTCCTCCCCCGCCCAGCCCCACAGCAGGGTGCGGAGCTTGTCCTCGACGTTGAAGGTGACGCCGTGGTCGATGGCGTACAGACGTCCGTCCGGGACGGGCAGCAGGTGGCCGCCCTTGCGGTCGCCGTTGTTGATGACCGCGTCCAGGACGGCGAGGCGGCGCAGGTCGGGACTGTCGGCGTGCACGAGGAGCGCGGTGCGGCCCTCGCCGGTCCTGGCGGGTCCGACGGCCTTCCAGCCGTCCCCGGGCTCCTCGTCCTCGGTGAGCGCGAGCAGGTTCGCGGTGGGGTCGGCCTCGATCCAGAGCTGGACCATGCCCTGTCCGTACGGTCCGTCGCGCAGCACGGTGGGCGGTACGAGACCCCAGCCGGTGGCCTCGGAGAGCTCGTACGCCGCGACCTCCCGCTGGGCGAGCGTGCCGTCGGGGAAGTCCCACAGCGGCCGCTCCCCGGCGACCGGCTTGTAGACGCACGAGGCTTCCTCTCCGTCGTGGGCGACGGAGCAGAAGAGCACGGCGTTGGAGGCCTCGCGGACCTGCCCGCGGACGGTGAGCTCGCCCCGGGCGAGCAGCTCGATGACCGGCAGCGGCGGCGCGGTCGGCAGGCTCGGCACGTCGGTCATGCTCCGCGCCGGTAGCCGTTCTGGCGCGGGCAGACGTGCCCCTCCGGGTCGAGCGGAAGACTGCACAGGGGGCAGGGCGGCCGGCCGGCGTTGACCACGTCGAGGGCCCGCTTGGCGAAGGCTCTGGCCTGGGCTCCGGTGAGCCGGACCCGCAGCATCGGGGGGCCGTTCTCCTCGTCCTGCAGCAGGCGTTCCTCGGCCTCGGCGAGGTCCTCGTCGGTCTCGGCCTCGAGTTCGACCAGGGCCTGGGCCTCGACGATCATGCGCTGTTCCTCGCCGTCCCAGGCCAGCGCCATGGTGCCGACGCGGAACTCCTCCTCGATGGGGGCGTCCAGCGGGGCGGTGTCGGCGATGTCGGCGGGGGCGACCGCGGGGACGGGGGCGTTGCCCCCGGTGCGGCGCACCACTTCGTCGAGCAGCTCGTCGATGCGTTCGGCGAGCGCCGCCACCTGGGTCTTCTCCAGGGCCACGCTGGTGACCCGGCCGGCCCCGGACGCCTGCAGGAAGAACGTACGGCGGCCAGGCAGCCCGACCGTACCGGCCACGAAACGCTCCGGTGGGTCGTAGAGGAACACCTGACGGGACACGTCCCTGTCTCCCTTGCGTCTCGACGGTTCGAGGGCCCTGTGGAGGGCCTACAGCGGCCTGTCCACCCTACTGCGCGGATGGATCACGGTGCGCCCGCACCGCCACCGACCTCGGCGGCCCCGCCGCGGTCGGTGCCCTCGCCGCTCTCGCGGGGCGCGAGGGCGGCGAAGTCGCCGGTGTCGCCGAGGCGTACGAGGAAGGGGCGCAGGCGCGTGTAGCGGATCACGGTCAGGGAACACGGGTCGACATGGATCCGCTGGAAGAGGTCGAGGTGGAGGCCGAGCGCGTCGGCGACGACCGACTTGATGATGTCGCCGTGCGAGCACATGGCGTAGACCGCGTCCTCCCCGTGCTCAGCCTCCACGCGCGCGTTCCAGTCGTGTACGGCGTCGACGGCCCGCGCCTGCATGGCCCGCATCGACTCGCCGCCGGGAAAGGACGCCGCGGAGGCGTGCGCCTGGACGACCTGCATCAGCGGCTCGTCGCCGAGTTCGGCGAGCTTGCGCCCCGACCAGTCGCCGTAGTCGCACTCGTTGATCCGCTCCTCGGTGTGCAGCGGCAGCCCGGGCCGGGCGTCGAGGAGGGGCCGCACGGTCTCCTGGCAGCGCTGCAAGGGGCTGCTGACGACGGCCGCGAGCGGCACCCCGGCCAGCCGGCCGGGCAGGGCGGCGGCCTGCGCGGCCCCGCGCTCGTCGAGCGCCACCCCGGGCGTCCGCCCGGCGAGGACTCCGGAGGTGTTGGCGGTGGAGCGTCCGTGTCGGACGAGGATCAGGGTGACCATGGCGGCAAGCGTAGGCGGTGTGGCGCGCGTGGGTGAGTGCCGGAAGGACCGCGGGGACGGAACGGGGCACGCGCGCGTGGAGCCGGGGCGGGCGGGCCGCGCCCCCGACGCGTGTGTGACGGGCCCCGGCGGGGGAGAATACGTCGCATGATCGTCGACTCCGCCCTGTACAAATGCGGTGCTCGCGCCGTGGGGCCGTCCGATCTGTCGGACGCCCTCGCGGAGGCGCGGGCCACCGGGGACGCCTTTCTGTGGGTGGGCCTGCACGAGCCGACCGCTCGCGAGTTCGATCACGTCACCGCCGAGTTCGCCCTCCATCCGCTCGCGGTCGAGGACGCCCTGAAGGCCCATCAGCGGCCCAAGCTGGAGGTGTACGACGACTCGCTGTTCGTCGTCCTGAAGCCGGTGCTGTACGAGCCAGAGAGCGACCGGGTCAGCACGGGCGAGCTGATGGTCTTCATAGGCGATTCGTTCGTGGTGACCGTCCGGCACGGCGACGGCGCGCCCCTCGCGGCCGTGCGCCAACGCCTGGAGGCCGAGCCGGAGGTGCTGCGGCACGGTCCGACGGCGGTGCTGTACGCGATCAGCGACGCGGTCGTGGACCACTACATCGACGTGGCGGGTGAGCTCCAGGTCGACCTGGAAGAGCTGGAGGCCGACGTGTTCGCGCCGAGCGGCGGCTCCGCGTCGAACACGGCGGAGCGGATCTACACCGCCAAGCGCCAGGTCCTCGAGTTCCGGCGGGCCGGCGGGCCGCTGGCGGGGCCGATGGAGCGGCTGGCGGCCGGGACCGTACCGTTCGTGAGCGAGCACGCGCAGCCGTTCTTCCGGGACGTGAGCGACCATCTGATACGGGCCAACGATCAGGTGGAGGGGCTCGACCGGCTGCTCTCGGACGTGCTGTCGGCGCATCTGGCGCAGATGGGCGTGCGGCAGAACGACGACATGCGGAAGATCTCGGCCTGGGCCGCCATGGCGGCGGTCCCCACGATGGTCGCGGGGATCTACGGCATGAACTTCGACCACATGCCGGAGCTGCGGTGGGTGGGGTCCTATCCGGCGGTGGTCCTGGTGATGGCGGGCGCGGTGTTCGGCCTGTACCGGCTCTTCAAGCGCCGGGGCTGGTTGTAGCCGGTCCGTTCCGGCACTCCCCCGCACCCGCCGGCTCCGCCGAGGCGCCGGTCATCAGAAGGCAGGGGCGGGGACCGGCGGGCCGCCCAGGGCGTCGCGCCGTTCGGGCATGGCGAGGTTCACCATCTTGTGCCAGCCGCCGACGCGTTCGTACGCGTACATGCCGTGGATGCCGGCGACGAGGGCCGCGGACTTCGCCCTGGGCCACTTCAGGATGCGGCCCATGTGGCCCATCACCGCGAGGCTGACGTCGCGGTAGATCCGGATCTCGGCGAGCGCGGACTCGCGCAGGGTCCGGTGGATGAGGCGGCCGTGACCGGCGTACGCGAGGCGCAGCAGCTCCTCGTGGCAGTACGCGAGGTGGTTCACCTCGTCGTCGCAGATCATGTGGATGGCCTTGCCCAGCTCGGGGTGGTTCCCGAAGTAGGTGACCAGCATGTCCATCTGGTCGGCGGCCCGCTGTTCGGTGACCCGGCTGTGGGAGAGGTAGACGATGATGTCCCGCTCGCTCAGCGGTTCCTCGCGGCGCAGCGTGTCGTGGGCCAGGCCGATGCCGTGGCGTTCCAGCAGCATCGTGTAGTCGGTCTCCGGCGGCACCGGTACGGGCTCCAGGCCCCGCTTCCTCAGCAGCGCGTTGAAGATCCGGCCGTGCTTGTCCTCGTCGGCACCGTGCCGGGTGATCTTGGGGGCCAGCTCGCGCATGCCCGGGGGGACGAGCGCCGCGATCCGGGCGTTCTCCCAGCCTCCCTGAGCCTCACCGCTGGCGGCGATCGAACAGAAGAGCTGGAAGGCCTCGTCGTCGTCGACGATCTCCTGGAACAGGCCCTTGGCCGTGAGCATTGCCGCCTCCTGACTGTGGGCGTCCGCACGCCGCACGTCCGCAGACCACGAGTCAAATGCGCTCCGGCGGCGCGGGCAACACGAGGGGCCGCGGGACTCGGCCGAAAGACGGAGCCCGCGATCCGTAACCGGCCGCGCGGTGGAGCGTTGTGCTCCGTGACGGCCGTGGCGGGGAAGACCCCCCGAGCCCCCACCACGGCCGCAGACTTCCCGCCCCGCGGGCCTCCCGGGCCCGGGCCCTTACGGGTCCGGCTCCCGGGTCGGGGTCAGGCCAGGCCCGCCCGTTCGAGGGCCTCGGTGCCCGCCCGCAGCGCCGCCACCCGCTCGTCGAGGGTGAAGCCGGCCGGGGCCAGGGTCAGCGTGGTGACGCCGGCGGCGGCGTAGGCCTTCATCCGGTCGGCGATGCGCTCGACGGAGCCGAGCAGCGTGGTCTGGTCGATCAGTTGGCGCGGCACGGCCGCCGCGGCGCCCGTCTTGTCGCCCGCCAGGTACTTGTCCTGGATCTCCGCGGCCTGCTTCTCGTACCCCATGCGCTGGGCGAGCTGGTTGTAGAAGTTCTGCTTCCTGCTGCCCATGCCGCCCACGTACAGCGCCGTGTACGGACGGAAGAGGTCCGCCAGGGCGTCGATGTCGTCGCCCAGGGCCAGCGGCAGCGTGGGGTGGACGTCGAAGCCGTCCATGGTCAGACCGGCCTTCTCGCGGCCCGCGCGCAGATGGCGCAGCGCGGTGTCCTCCAGATGCTCGGCGGAGGGGAAGATCAGCAGCGCGCCGTCGGCGATCTCGCCGGTCTGCTCCAGGTTCTTCGGGCCGATCGCGGCGATGTAGAGCGGGATGTGCTCGCGCTGCGGGTGGACGGTGAGCTTGATGGGCTTGCCCGGGCCGTCCGGCAGCGGCAGCGTCCAGTGCTCGCCCTCGTAGCTGAGCCGTTCGCGGGTCATCGCCTTGCGGACGATCTCGACGTACTCGCGGGTGCGGGCCAGCGGCTTGTCGAATTTGACGCCGTACCAGCCCTCCGAGACCTGCGGCCCCGACACGCCGAGACCGAGGCGGAAACGGCCGCCGGAGAGCGAGTCGAGGGTGGCGGCGGTCATCGCCGTCATGGCGGGCTGGCGCGCCGGGATCTGCATGATGGCGGAGCCGACGTCGATCCGCTCGGTCTTGGCCGCCACCCAGGCGAGCACGGTGGGGGCGTCGGAGCCGTACGCCTCGGCGGCCCAGCAGACGTCGTACCCGAGGCGGTCCGCCTCCTGGGCCACGGCGAGATTGTCGCCGTCCATACCGGCGCCCCAGTAGCCGAGGTTGATGCCGAGCCTCATGACCGCTCCCTCTTTACTGATCAGTAACGTCCCTTGGGGCGGACTCTAGCGCGCGGGCACGGGATCCGTCAGGAGGAGGTTGTCCACAGGCTCTCTCCGCGTGGGGCCCTGGCCAGTAATCTCGCGCCCATGGAGCAGAGGCATCTCGGACGTACCGGCCTGCGCGTGTCCAGGATCGGGCTCGGCACCCTCACGTGGGGCCGGGACACCGACGAGCACGACGCCGCCGACCAGCTGAAGGCGTTCTGGGACGCGGGCGGCACCCTGGTCGACACGGCCGACGTGTACGGCGGCGGCGAGGCGGAGTATCTGCTCGGGCAGCTCATAGAGCGGCTGGTGCCGCGGCGGGATCTGGTCATCTCCACCAAGGCCGGCAGCGTGCCGGACCCCGACCGGCGGATGGACGGCTCGCGCGGCCATCTCCTGGCGGCTCTCGACGCCTCCCTGGAACGGCTCGGCACGGACCACGTCGACCTCTGGCAGCTGCACGCCTTCGACCCCCACACCCCGCTGGAGGAGTCGCTCCAGGCGCTCGACATCGCCGTGAGCAGCGGCCGGGCCCGCTATGTGGGGGTGTCGAACTTCTGCGGCTGGCAGCTGGCCAAGGCGGGAACCTGGCAGCTCGGCGCCTCCGGCGCGGGCAGGACCCGGCTCGCGGCGACCCAGATGGAGTACTCCCTGCTGCAGCGGGGCGTCGAACGGGAGGTGCTCCCGGCCGCGCTCGACCTGGGGATAGGGCTGCTGCCGTCCTCGCCGCTGGGGCGCGGCGTCCTGACGGGCAAGTACCGGCACGGGACGCCGACGGACTCCCGGGGCGGCTCGGAGACCATGGCGCCCTTCGTGGAGCCGTACCTCGACGACGCGGCGAGCCGGATCGTGGACGCGGTCACGACGGCCGCGGACGGACTCGCGGTGACGCCCTTGCAGGTCGCCCTCGCGTGGGTGCGGGACCGGCCAGGGGTGACCGCCCCGATCGTCGGCGCGCGCAACGCGCGGCAGCTCACGGCCGCCCTGTCAGTGGAGACCCTTAGTCTTCCTGACGAGATCTGCCGGGCTCTCGACGACGTGTCGGCGCCCGTGCACCGCTATCCGGACCAGGACTGGAGCACCCTGTGACCGAGCCTTCCCGGGAGACCCCTCCCGAGGCCGCCGAGCCCGTGCCGGGCGATAACGACGACGCCCTCGCGAGCACGTCCACCCCGGAGCCCGTGGCGGCCGGCGCGGAGACCCACGCGGACGCGGACCCCGAAGCGGGGACGGGCGACACGGCCACGGGCGAGGGGGCGGCGGCCGACGCCGGGACCGCCGACGCCGGGACCGCCGACGCGGAGAGCACCGACGCGGAGACCGCCGACGCCGGGACGGCCGCCGACGATGCCGGGACCGCCGAAGGTGCCGCCGGGGACGGGGCCACGGCGGCCGAGGTCTCCGAGGCGCAGGCCGAGCTGGCGGCGCAGCGGGAGCTGCGGGCCCGGATCGAGCAGCGCAAGGCGGAGAAGGAGGCGCCGATCGCCGCGGGCGCCAAGCTCAGTGGCAAGGCCGCCGACCTCCTCGCCGCCGTACGGGCCGTCGAGTCCGGTACGACCTCGGGCACCGCCTTCTTCGAGGAGCCGGAGACCGCGCCCCGGCGCCCCGCCCCGGCCGCGCCCGCCACGCCCGCGCCGGCTCCGGCGCCCCTGCGGCCGGCGCCCCGGGAGACGGCGGCCGCCCCCGAGACCGTGGCGGCCGTGCGGGAGGTCCTGGTCCGCGGCGGGGCGCCGGACGCCCTGGCCGGGCAGGTGGCCGCCCTGCTCGGCGAGGGCGCCCCGCAGGCGCTGCTCGACGACCCCTGGCGGCTGCTCTCCGTGCCCGGGGTGCGCCCCGAGCACGCCGACGGCTTCGCACGGGCCCTGCTGGGCGCCGAGTGCGGGCCGGGCGACTCCCGGCGGGCCGTCGCGCTCGTCGTCTGGCTGCTCGAACGGGCCGCGGAGCGGGGGCACACGGCCCTGGAGGCGACGGACGTGAAGGCCGAACTCGGGAAGCTGTCCCTGCCCGACCCGGACGGGGCGGTCCAGGAGGCGATCTTCGAGGGGGCTGTCCTCGTCTTCCAGGAGGAGGAGGCGCCCGCCGGGGAGGAGGGGCCGGACGAGGAGGAACCGGCCGCGCCGGAGGAGGCGCCGGGCACGCCGGTGCCCGTGCTGCTGGGGCTCGACCGGTACGCCCTCGCCGAGGAGAGCCTGGCCGACGGCCTGGCCCGGCTCGTCAAAACCGTCTCCGCCGAGGTCTGGGAAGGTCCTGACCTGGTCCGCGCCGCCGGAGCGCACGGCCTGGTGCTCCACACCGGCGGCGAGGCGGCCCGCGCCGAGGCCGTCGCGCTCGCCGGGGCGGCCCGGGAGCGGGGGCTGCGGGTCGTGGTGGCCACGCACAGCGAGAACGGCCGGCGGCGCGTCGGCGGCGACGCGCTCACCCTCGCCGCCCTCCTCTCGGGGGAGGCGGGCCCCGGCCGCGACGCGGAGGGCGCGCTCGCCGTGGACCTGCTCGTCGTCCTGGACGCCCCGCAGCTCGACGTCGAGGGCGGCGCTGCGCTCGTGGAGTCTTTGCCGGACGGCTGCCGTCTGGTGCTCAGCGGCGACCCCGGGGTCCTCGGCTCCGCGGGCGCCGGCCGGGTCTTCGCCGATGTGCTGGCGTCCCGCGCGTGCCCGCAGGTGGCCTCCCGGGTGCCCGACCCGGGCCCGCTCGGCGAGCTGGTCTCGGGCATCGGCATCGGCGAGCTGAACCAGGTGGAGGCCCCGGGCAAGGAGGTCGTGATCGTCCCGGTCAGGGACGCGGGCGAGGCCGTCCACCGCACGGTGCAGCTGGTCGCCGACTCCGTCCCCCGGGCGATCGGGGTGCCGCCCGAGGACACCCAGGTGATCACGGTCGGCCACGGTGGCTCGGCGGGGACCCGGGCGCTGAACGCCGCACTGAAGCAGCGGCTCAACCCGGGCCCCGGCCGCTTCGGGGGCTTCGACCCGGGCGACCGCGTGGCCTATGTCCCGGCTCCGGGGCGGACGGTGGCGGGGACGGTCGTCTCGGCGGACGCGGAGGGGCTGCGCCTGACGTCCGAGAGCGGTGAGGAGCTGGTCGTACCGAAGGAGCGGGTGGAGTCGGCGCTGCGGCACGGCTGGGCGCTGACGGCGCACCAGGCGGCCGGGTCGCGCTGGCCGGCCGCGGTGGTGGTCCTGCCCGGCGACGCGGCGCAGGGGCTGAGCCGGGCCTGGGTGTACACCGCCTTCGGCCGCGGCGAACGGCATCTGTCGGTCGTCCACGGCGTGGACCAGGCGCTGCCGAGGGCGGTCGCCGAGGGCGTGCCCGCGGACCGCACGACCCGGCTGCGTCCGCTTCTCGAAGCGCTGCTGGCCGACACCGAGGAGTAGCGCCCGCCGGCCGGCCCGTGGGGGGTGTGCGGGAACGACGCGAGGGCGGAGCACCCGGTGCCGGGTGCTCCGCCCTCGCGAGGGGTCGGTCAGGCCCTCTGCGGCCTGAGGTCGTCGTCCGGTTCGTCGTCGAAGACCGCGCTGACGTCGAAGCGACAGACGATCCGCTCGGGATCGGCGTGCTCGAAGGGGGCGCTCAGCCAGTCCCCCGGTTCCGGGAGCTCCTCGGCGGCCGAGACCCAGAGGGTGGAGTCGCCCTCTTCGAGGCCGAACTCCTTGTGCCGGGAGGCGATTTCGTCCGGCTCGAACTCGCCGAAGAGCAGCCCCAGCGCCGCATGGGTGCCCGCGGCGACCACGGAGGGCATGGCCGCGCCTTCCTCCTCGCTCTCCAGGTCGGCGATGCGCTGTGCCTGGGCGATCAGCCGCTGCGGCTCGACCACGGCGTAGTCGCGCCGGATCAGCACGCTGAGGGCGTGCGGCTCCTCGGGTCCGGCGTACGGCGGCAGGGAGTCGTCGGCGCCTGGGATCTCGAAGGGGGTGACCTCGTCGTACCGGTCGTAGAGCCGCTCGTCGTAGGCCTCGGCGGCCGCGGCGAGGGCGTTGAAGGCTTCGTAGACGGCCGGGTCGTCGTCCCCCGTGCGGCGTTCGACCGCCGCGAGGTGACGGTCCAGTGCGGCTTTGACCGCCTCGGCGGCGGCACGTACCTCGGCAGCGGTGGGCTGCGCAGCATCAGACATGGGACAGACGCTATCCGTACCGGGCCCGTGCCCGCACAATAGATGCGATGCCGGAATACGAATTTGTCGACGTGTACGTGCCGCGAGGGGTCTCCCGCAAGGAGGCGACGCGGCTGTTGACCGACCATGCCGAGTACGGGCACTGGGAGTTGGACCGTCTGAGCCTGCACCGGGACGGCAGCCGCAGAGTGCGGCTGCGACGGCGCATCATCCGTCAGGTCCGCGCCACCTGGTGATACGACGAGGGGCCCCGCCCGGGCGGGGCCCCTCGTGTGCGCCCGGCCACCCGGCGTGAGCCGGGGGCACGGGGGGCGCCTAAGCGGACTGGCGGGCGCGGCGGTAGATCACGGAGCCGGCGAGCAGCAGGGCCGCGCCGGCCGGGACGATCAGTCCGAGCGGGCCGGAACCGGTCTCGGCGAGCTCCTCGGTGGCCGCCGGCTGCGTGATGGTCTGCGTACCGGGGGTGTTCGGCCCCTGCGGGGTGCCGGGGCCGCTGGGCCAGCCGGACCCGCCGTCGTCACCGGGGTTGCCAGGCGTTCCCGGAGTGCCCGGGTTTCCAGGGTTACCGGGGTTGCCAGGGTTACCGGGGTTGCCAGGGTTACCGGGGTTGCCAGGGTTCCCCGGGTTACCGGGGTTGCCCGGGTTTCCGGGGTTGCCCGGGTTTCCGGGGTTGCCCGGCTCCCCCGGGGGCGTCGGCTCGATGCCGTTGCCGCACTCGTTGCCGAAGGACGGATTGATCGCGCCGATACCCGTGATGCTGTTCCCGCAGACGTTCACCGGGACGTGGACCGGGGCCTGCACGTGGTTGCCGGAGGCGATCCCCGGGGAGTTGGCGGTGCCCCCCTCGGCCGAGGCGCCGCGGTGCCGGCCGGACGGGCCCGCCGGCTTGGAGACGTTGGCGCATGAATTGCCGAACGTCGGATTGATCAGCCCGACCACACTGACGGTGTTCCCGCAGATGTTCACCGGGGCGTGCACCGGCACCTGGACGGAATTGCCGGACGCGATGCCCGGGGAATTCGCCGCCGTACCGCTCGCACCGGAATCGGCGTGTGCGTAACCGCCGCCGAGGGCCATGACCCCGCCCGCGGCCGCAACGGTGATCAGGCCCTTGCGCGTGACCTGTCGCATAGGTTCTTCCCTGCCTTTTGGCTCTGCCTGCTCGGCTTCAGAAAAGGCCCCGGGCTCGGCGCCCGGGGCCGGAAATGCCCACCGGCCCCGGAGTGCATGGCACGCACTCCGGGGCCGGCCTGGGGCTCAGACCCTCTGGGGGTCGAGGCTCAACGTCAGGCGTTGACGCAGGTGTTGCCGAAGGCGGGGTTCAGCAGCCCGATCACGGAGACCGTGTTGCCGCACACGTTCACCGGGACGTGAACCGGCACCTGGACGACGTTGCCCGAGAGCACGCCGGGGGAACCGATGGCGGCACCCTGGGCACCCGAGTCGGCAACGGCCATGCCCGCACCCGCGAGAACGAGACCGCCCGTGGCAGCCGCAGCAGCGACGACCTTCTTGATCATTATTCCTCCTTGTTGGCAATGCGATCCCAACCGCGGACCGCACCACCTGTAACGAGGAGGACCCATTGGGGCTACGAGCCTATGAGCGCATTCACCCTTTCCGGTCAATTAGCACGCACGACCGAATAGCGCAGGGTTCGCCACTCACGCCCCTCAGGAGGCGTCGATGAACCGGTCGAGGACCCGGACGCCGAACTTCAGACCGTCCACCGGGACGCGCTCGTCGACGCCGTGGAACATGCCGGCGAAGTCCAGCTCCGGCGGCAGCTTGAGGGGGGCAAAGCCGAAGCAGCGGATGCCGAGGTCGTCGAAGGACTTGGCGTCGGTGCCGCCGGAGAGCATGTACGGCACGGCCCGGGCGATCGGGTCCTCCGCCTTGAGCGCCAGCTGCATGGCGTCCACGAGGTCGCCGTCGAAGCTGGTCTCCAGCGCCTTGTCGCCGTGCACGTCCTCGCGCCGGACGCGCGGGCCGAGGATCCGGTCGAGGTCGGCCAGGAACTCGTCCTCGTACCCCGGCAGGAACCGCCCGTCGACGTGCGCGGTGGCCTGGCCCGGGATGACGTTGACCTTGTAGCCGGCGCCGAGCATGGTCGGGGCGGCGGAGTTGCGCAGGGTCGCGCCGATCATCTTGGCGATGCCGCCCAGCTTGGCGAGCGTGGCCTCCATGTCCTCGGGGTCGAGCGGGGTGCCGAGCGCGTCGGAGAGCTCGTCCAGGAAGGAGCGCACGGTCTTGGTCATCCGTACCGGCCACTGATGGCGGCCGAGGCGGCCCACGGCCTCGCACAGCTCGGTGATGGCGTTGTCGTTGTTGGTCATCGAGCCGTGGCCGGCCGTACCCTCGACGGTCAGCCGCATCCAGTGCATGCCCTTCTGGGCCGTCTCCACCAGATAGAGCCGCAGGTTCTCGTTGACGGTGAAGGAGAAGCCGCCGACCTCGCCGATGGCCTCGGTCACCCCGTCGAAGAGATCCCGGTGGTGGTCGACCAGGTGGCGGGCGCCGTAGGTGCCGCCGGCCTCCTCGTCGGCGAGGAAGGCGAGGACGATGTCCCGGGGCGGCTTGCGGCCGCTGCGCAGCCGGTCCCGGACGACCGCGAGGGTCATCGCGTCCATGTCCTTCATGTCGACCGCGCCCCGGCCCCAGACGCAGCCGTCGGCGACCTCGCCGGAGAAGGGGTGGTGCGTCCAGTCGTCCGCGTTGGCCGGCACCACGTCGGTATGGCCGTGGATGAGGAGGGCCGGCCGGGACGGGTCCTCGCCCTCGATCCGGGCGACGGTGGAGGCCCGCCCCTGGTGCGATTCGATGATCTTCGGATCCAGGCCGACCTCGGCCAGCTTCTCCGCGATGTACTCCGCCGCCGCCCGTTCGCCCGGGCCGGAGTGGTCGCCGTAGTTGCTGGTGTCGATGCGGATGAGGTCGCGACAGAGGTCGACGACCTCGTCCTCGCCGGTGACGCTCCGGGCCGTGTTCGACTCGCTCACGCTGCTTCCTCCCACTACGTGCCCCACATGGTTGCTGGTGGTCTCCCCCCATCCTCCCGCGCCCGGGCCCGGGCACCCAAGGGCGGCCCCCGGCGGACATGTGCCCGTCACATGTGCCCTACGCGTTCCGCACCGGCCGGGGCCCGGGAAGGGTGGTGATCTGCCACTCCGAATGTTTGCTATGGTTTTCCACGTCGGAACGGCCCAGCGGCCGGAAAGACAGACACCTTGTCCGGGTGGCGGAATGGCAGACGCGCTAGCTTGAGGTGCTAGTGCCCTTTATCGGGCGTGGGGGTTCAAGTCCCCCCTCGGACACCAGCGGAAGACCCCACGTCTCGTGGGGTCTTTCTTCGTTACGGCGGTGGGACCGGTGAGACGCAGAGCGAGGGCCCTCGGGGCGCCGTTGCCGCAGCGGGAGGGGATCGATCCCGCGCGGGTGCGGCTGCCCGAGGACGCGGAGGGCCGCTGGGCGACCGTCGGTGATCATCTGCGGGACCGCTTCGGCGGCGCCATCGGTGCCGGGCGGGTGGACGAGATGCTGCGGGACGGCCGCTTCGTGCGGCTGGACGGGCCCGTGACCGGCCGGGAGCCGTACGCCGCCGGGCTGAGCGTCTGGTTCCACCGCGACTTCCCCGCGGAGGAGCCGGTGCCGTTCGGGATCGGAGTGGTGTACCGCGACGAGCGGATCGTGGTCGCCGACAAGCCGCACTTCCTGGCGACGATGCCCCGCGGGCGGCACGTGACCGAGACGGCGCTGGCGCGGCTGCGCCGGGAGCTGGCGCTGGCGGAGCTCCAGCCGGCGCACCGGCTGGACCGGCTGACGGCGGGGCTGGTCCTCTTCGTCGTGCGACCCGCGGACCGGGGCGCGTACCAGACGCTGTTCCGGGACCGGCTGGTGCGCAAGGAGTACGAGGCGGTGGCGCCGTACGATCCGGCGGTCGCGCTTCCGGTCACCGTGCGGAGCCGGATCGAGAAGGAGCGCGGGGTGATGGCCGCCCGGGAGGTGCCGGGCGAGCCGAACAGCGAGAGCCGGATCGAGCTGGTGGAGCGGCGGGGGGCGCTCGGGCGCTACCGGCTGCTGCCGGCCACCGGGCGCACCCATCAGCTGCGGGTGCACATGAACGCCCTGGGGCTGCCGATCCTGCACGATCCGGTCTATCCCGTGGTGCGCGCGGACGGGCCGGAGGACTTCACGCGGCCGCTGCAACTGCTGGCGCGGACGCTGGAGTTCACCGACCCGGTCTCGGGCGTGGAGCTTCGGTTCGAGAGCCGGCTGAGCCTCGCCGGGCTCAGTGGCCCCGGCTGATCCACTCCTGGAGGTGCGGGGCTTCGGCGCCGATGGTGGTGGTGTCGCCGTGTCCGGTGCGGACGACCGTCTCCGGCGGGAGGGCGAGGAGGCGGTCGCGGATCGAGTCGACGAGGGTGGGGAAGTGGGAGAAGGACCGGCCGGTGGCGCCGGGTCCGCCCTGGAAGAGGGTGTCGCCGGTGAAGACGGTGGCCAGGTCGGGGGCGTACAGACAGACCGCTCCGGGGGCGTGGCCGGGGGTGTGCAGGACCTTGAGGTCGGTGCCCGCGATGGTGAGGGTCTGGCCGTCGGCGAGTTCGCCGTCGGGGGTGTGGTCGGGGTGGGTCTGCTTCCACAGGGGCTGGTCGTCGGGGTGGAGCAGGATGCGGGCGCCGGTGGCGGCGGCGAGGGCCGGGGCGGCGTCGATGTGGTCGTTGTGCGCGTGGGTGCAGACGATGGCGCGGAGGGTACGGCCGTCGAGGGCGGCGAGGATGGCGGTGGCGTCGTGGGCGGCGTCGATGACGATCGCCTCGGTGTCGTCGCCGACGATCCAGACGTTGTTGTCGACGTCCCAGGTGCCACCGTCGAGGGAGAAGGTGCCGGAGGTGACCAGGTGGTCGATGCGGGTGGCCATCAGAACACCACCACCGAGCGCAGGACGTCGCCCTCGTGCATGCGGGCGAACGCCTTCTCCACATCACCCAGGCCGATGGTCTCGGTGACGAACGCGCCCAGGTCGATGCGGCCCTGCTGGTGCAGGTCGATCAGCATCGGGAAGTCCCGGGAGGGCAGACAGTCGCCGTACCAGGAGGACTTCAGCGCACCGCCGCGGCCGAAAACGTCCAGGAGCGGGAGGTCCAGGCGCATCTCAGGGGTGGGCACACCCACCAGGACGACGGTGCCGGCCAGATCGCGGGCGTAGAACGCCTGCCTGTACGTCTCCGGGTGGCCGACGGCCTCGATGACGACATCGGCGCCGAAACCGCCGGTCAGTTCGCGCACCGCCTCGACCGGGTCGGTGGAGCGGGAGTTGACCGTGTGGGTGGCGCCCATGGAACGGGCCGTCTGCAGCTTCCGGTCGTCGATGTCGACGGCGATGATCCGCGCCGCACCGGCGAGGCGGGAGCCGACGATCGCCGCGTCCCCCACACCACCGCAGCCGATGACCGCGACCGTGTCGCCGCGGCCGACGTTCCCGGTGTTGATCGCCGCGCCGATACCGGCCATGACACCACAACCCAAAAGACCGGCGACCGCCGGAGCCACGGACGGGTCGACCTTGGTGCACTGACCCGCCGCGACGAGGGTCTTCTCGGCGAAGGCACCGATACCCAGGGCCGGGGAGAGCTCGGCCCCACCGGCGAGCAGCGTCATCTTCTGCCGCGCGTTGTGCGTGTCGAAGCAGTACTGCGGACGCCCCCGCAGACAAGCCCGGCACGCCCCGCACACCGCACGCCAGTTCAGGATCACGAAATCGCCCGGGGCCACGTCGGTGACACCCGCGCCGACCGACTCGACGACACCCGCGGCCTCATGACCGAGGAGGAAGGGATAGTCCTCGCTGATGCCACCCTGCTTGTAATGCAGGTCGGTGTGACAGACCCCGCAGGCCTGGACCTTCACCACGGCCTCACCCGGACCCGGATCGGGAACGACGATCGTCTCCACCCGTACGGGCTCGTTCCGGCCGGGGGCGACGACCCCCTGGACCTGCTGCGCCATCGTGCACTTCCCTTCCTCGGTAAGCCTCTTGGCTACCACTATCTCCTGACGAACGGTGAGACCCCCGCAGATCGTGCCCGCGGGGGTCTCACTGTTTGTCAGGTGTCCGTGCCGAGGTCAGCCCTTGAGGGAGGCCTCGGTGGCGCGGACCCGCTTGCGGACGAGGAACCAGCCGCCGACGAGCAGGAGGCCGATCAGCGGGAGGCAGTTCACGGTGGTGCGGCTGATGCCGCCGTCCATCCACATCAGGACGAGGACGGAGCCGAGGAACACCAGCGTGACGATCTGGGTGTACGGGGCCCAGGGCAGGCGGTAGGAGGGGCGGGTGACCCGGCCTTCCTTGGAGCGGTTCACGAACAGCAGCGAGCAGACCATGATCATGGCCCAGGTGCCGATGATGCCGACGGAGGCGAAGTTCAGCACCAGCTCGAAGGCCTCGCCGGGCATGACGTAGTTCAGGCCGACGCCGAGGACACCGAAGGCGGCGGTCAGCAGGATGCCGCCGTAGGGGACGCCGCCCTTGTTCATGACGCCGGTGAACCGGGGCGCGGAGCCCGCCAGCGACATGGAGCGCAGGATCCGGCCGGTCGAGTAGAGACCGGAGTTCAGGCTGGAGAGCGCGGCGGTGAGGACGACGAGGTTCATCACGCCGGCGGCGCCGGGGATGCCCAGCTTGTCGAAGACGGTGACGAAGGGGCTCTGGTCGCCGGAGTACGCGGTGTACGGCAGGAGCAGGGCGAGGAGGACGACGGAGCCGACGTAGAAGAGGCCGACGCGCCACATGATCGAGTTGATCGCCTTGGGCATGATCTTCTCGGGGTTCTCGGTCTCGCCGGCGGCGACGCCGCACAGCTCGACGGAGGCGTAGGCGAAGACGACGCCCTGGATCAGCAGCAGCATCGGCATGACACCGCTGGGGAAGATGCCGCCGTTGTCCGTGATGGTGGACAGGCCCGGGGTGTGGCCGCCGACCTCGTGCGAGGTCGCGATCAGGAAGATGCCGATGAGCATGAAGGCGACGAGGGCGCCGACCTTGACGATCGCGAACCAGAACTCCATCTCGCCGAAGTACTTCACCGAGATGAGGTTGGCGGCGAGGACGACCGCGAGGGCGATCAGGGCGAGGATCCACTGCGGGACGTCGCTGAACATGGCCCAGAAGTGGGCGTAGGTCGCGGCCGCGGTGATGTCGGCGATGGCGGTGGTCGACCAGTTCAGGAAGTAGAGCCAGCCGGCGGTGTAGGCGCCCTTCTCGCCCATGAACTCACGGGCGTAGGAGACGAAGGCTCCGGAGGAGGGGCGGTAGAGCACCAGCTCGCCGAGGGCGCGCACCACGAAGAAGGCGAAGACGCCGCAGACCGCGTAGGCGATGAAGAGGGACGGACCGGCGTTGGCCATGCGGCCGCCGGCGCCGAGGAACAGACCGGTGCCGATGGCGCCGCCGATGGCGATCATGTTGATGTGCCGGGACTTCAGGTCCTTGCGGTACCCGGCGTCACCGGCGTCGACGTGGGGGGACGCCCCGGGCGCGGGGGGCAGGCCCGCCGGTGGGGTGGCGGACAGCGTGTCGGCCGCAGGGGAGATGCGGTCACTCATGGACTTGTTCGCCTTCGTGAGGGGGAGGGTCTGTGCGGTACCCGGCCACGCGCGCGGGAGGTCGTCCTCGACGCGGCCAGCGCACATCGTCACGGCAAGACGGGGGTTCTGACAGTGGCCAATGTCACTGAACGCCCTTATTTGAGCTACTTCTGAGCTTGCGCCGGGGTGTACGGGGCGAGATCGGGCGGTTGACGCGCGTTTACGGCGCGAGGACGTCCAGCTCCTTGAGGGCGCCGACCGCGATCTGCCGGGTCAGCTCCTCGGCGCGGGCCGCGTCCCGCTCCCGTACGGCCTCGGCGACCTGGACGTGGAGGGTGACGGCGGCCGGGTCGGGGTCCTCGAACATCACCTGATGGTGGGTGCGGCCGGTGAGCACCTCGGCGACCACGTCGCCGAGCCGGGCGAACATCTCGTTGCCGGAGGCGTCGAGGACCACGCGGTGGAAGGCGATGTCGTGGACGAGGTACTCCTCCAGCCGGCGGCCGCGCGAGGTGGCGACCATGCCGAGCGCCTGCTCGGTCAGCTCGCGGCACTGCGCAGGGGTGGCGTGGAGGGCGGCGAGGCCGGCGGCGACCGGTTCCACGGCGGAGCGCAGGACGGTGAGCGAGCGCAGCTGACGGGGCCGGTCGGCGCCGGCCAGGCGCCAGCGGATGACCTGGGGGTCGTAGACGTTCCACTGCGGGGTGGGCAGGACGGTCACCCCGACGCGGCGGCGCGACTCGACCAGGTGCATGGATTCCAGGACGCGCACGACCTCGCGGACGACCGTCCGGGAGACGTCGAAGCGCTGGGCCAGCTCGTCGGTGCGCAGCACGCTGCCCGGCGGGTACTCCCCCGCGGTGATCGCGAGGCCCAGGGTGGCCAGGACGTGCGAGTGGAGCCCCGGGGCCGGTGTCGTCATGGGGTCAGCCTATGCGGCGACGCGATCACCGAACTAAAAGTATGACTTTTATGTCACATGCTCTTGAATACGTCGTACTCAATGGGTTTCATGAGCGCGACGGAATCGATGTCGAGGAAGACAGCGAGGCACCACCCATGAGCAGCACCCCTCTGACGGCGCCCCTGGTCGTCGTCGTGATGGGCGTCGCGGGCACCGGCAAGACCACCATCGGTCCGCTGGTCGCCGACGCCCTCGGCGTCCCCTACGCCGAGGGCGACGACTTCCATCCGCCGGCGAACGTCGCCAAGATGTCCGCCGGCGTCCCGCTGGACGACGAGGACCGCGGCCCGTGGCTCGACGCGATCGGGCGATGGGCGCACGGCAGGGCCGGGCTCGGCGGGGTGGTGAGCAGCTCCGCGCTGAAGCGGATCTACCGGGACCGGCTGCGGGCGGCCGCCCCGGGTGCGGTCTTCCTCCACCTCACCGGTGCGCGCGAGCTGATCGAGCGGCGGATGGCCGAGCGGAAGGGCCACTTCATGCCGACCGCGCTGCTCGACTCGCAGTTCGCCACCCTGCAGCCCCTGGCGGACGACGAGGCGGGGGTCGCCGTGGACGTCTCCGGCTCCCCCGAGGAGATCGCCGCCCGGGCCGTCGCCGCGCTGCGCCGGCTCGGCGGCTGACGCCGGAGCCGTGACGGCGGCGCGGGACGGGCATCCGCGCCGCCTGGCCCGATCACCGGTCCTCTGAGCCGTATCCGCGCCGTCGGAACCGTCTCCGCGCCACGGGCGCTCCCCCAGCGCCCCCTCCCCCCTACGACCGTCCCTAAGGAACCACCGTGACCAGTCTCAGCGTCGAGACGCTGGCAGCGGACGCCGTCGAGCCGATCACCTCGGCCGGCAACGCCCAGCTCGGCATCGCCGTGCTCGCGGGCATCGCCGTCATCGTCCTGCTCATCACCAAGTTCAAGCTGCACGCCTTCCTGGCGCTGACCATCGGGTCCCTGGCCCTGGGCGCGTTCGCCGGCGCCCCGCTCGCGGCGACCATCGAATCCTTCACCTCCGGCCTCGGCAAAACCGTGGCCGGCGTGGGCGTGCTCATCGCGCTCGGCGCGATCCTCGGCAAACTGCTCGCCGACTCCGGCGGCGCCGACCAGATCGTCGACACGATCCTCGCCCGGGCGAGCGGCCGGGCCATGCCGTGGGCGATGGTGCTGATCGCCTCCGTCATCGGGCTGCCGCTCTTCTTCGAGGTCGGCATCGTGTTGCTGATCCCGGTGGTCCTGCTGGTCGCCAAGCGCGGCAACTACTCGCTGATGCGGATCGGCATCCCCGCCCTCGCCGGCCTCTCGGTGATGCACGGACTGATCCCGCCGCACCCCGGTCCGCTGGTCGCCATCGACGCGCTCGGCGCCGACCTCGGCGTCACGCTCGCCCTGGGCGTGCTGGTCGCCGTACCGACCGTGATCATCGCCGGTCCGGTCTTCTCGCGGTACGCCGCCCGCTGGGTGGACATCCCGGCCCCCGAGAACATGATCCCCAGCCGTCCCTCCGAGGAGCTGGAGAAGCGTCCCGGCTTCGTCGCCACCGTCTCGACCGTGCTGCTGCCCGTCGTCCTGATGCTGGTCAAGGCGCTGGTCGACATCGTCGTGGACGACCCCGCCCACCCGGTGCAGAAGGTCACCGACGTCATCGGCTCGCCGTTGATCGCGCTGCTCGCCGCCGTGCTCGTCGGCCTGTTCACGCTGGGCCGGGCGGCCGGCTTCACCAAGCAGCGGCTCTCCACGACCGTCGAGAAGTCCCTCGCCCCGATCGCGGGCGTGCTGATGATCGTCGGCGCCGGCGGCGGCTTCAAGCAGACCCTGATCGACGTCGGCGTGGGCCAGATGATCCTGGACTTCTCCGAGAACTGGTCGATCCCCGCGCTGCTGCTCGCCTGGCTCATCGCGGTGGCGATACGGCTGGCGACCGGCTCGGCGACGGTGGCGACGATCTCCGCCGCCGGTCTCGTGGCCCCGCTCGCCGAGGGCATGGGGACGAGCGAGACGGCCCTGCTGGTGCTGGCGATCGGCGCCGGCTCGCTCTTCTTCAGCCATGTGAACGACGCCGGGTTCTGGCTGGTGAAGGAGTACTTCGGCATGACCGTCGGCCAGACGATCAAGACCTGGTCGGTGATGGAGACCATCATCTCGGTGGTCGGCATCGTCTTCGTCCTGCTGCTGTCCCTGGTGTTGTAGCGGGCGCCGGACCGAGCGGCGGGAACGGGCGGCGAGGGCCGGTCGTGGCTGACAGACTGTCGGCCATGACCGGCCCTCACGCGCTCAAGCCGTTCCTGCTCGCCTTCCCCGGACCGCTGCGCGACCGGCTCGTCGCCGCGGTCCTCTCCGGCGAGAAGGTCTCCACCACCGGGCTGCTCGCCGAATGGGAGGCGGAGGGCGAGGACCTCCCCGAGGTCGGCGAGCGCTCGGCCCTGATCGACTCGGACGGGCGCGAGGTCGCGGTGGTGGAGGTGGTCGGGGTCCGGACGCTGCCCCTCGGCGAGGTCGACCTGCGGCACGCGCGCGACGAGGGCGAAGGGCACACGTCGGTGGCCGCGTGGCGCGCGGACCACGAGCGGTTCTGGCACTCCGAGGAGATGCGGGAGGCGCTCGGCGATCCCACCTTCACGGTGGACGACGCGACGCCGGTGGTGGCGGAGCGGTTCCGGGTCGTGGAACTGCTGCCGCCCGCCTGAGGCTCGCGGACCTCCGGCCGCCGCCCTCCGTTACGACACCGCCTGCGCCGCCGCCCGGCCGGCCGCGCGGCCCGAGAAGATGCAGCCGCCGAGGAAGGTGCCCTCCAGGGAGCGGTAGCCGTGCACGCCTCCGCCGCCGAAGCCGGCCGCCTCGCCCGCCGCGTACAGGCCGGCGAGCGGCTCGCCGCCCTCGGTCAGGACCCGCGAGGAGAGGTCGGTCTCCAGTCCGCCGAGCGACTTGCGGGTCAGGATGTTGAGCCGTACGGCGATGAGCGGACCGGCCTTGGGGTCCAGGATGCGGTGCGGGGCGGCGGTACGGATCAGCTTGTCGCCCAGGTACTTCCGGGCCCCTCGGATCGCCGTGACCTGGAGGTCCTTGGTGAAGGGGTTGGCGATCTCCCGGTCGCGGGCGGTGATCTCGCGGCGCAGCTCGGCCTCGTCGATGAGCGGCTCGTCGGTGAGCGCGTTCATGCCCCGGACGAGCGCGGCCAGATCGTGCTCCACGACGAAGTCGACGCCGTTGTCCATGAACGCCTTCACCGGGCCCGGGACGTCCGCCCGCGCGCGGCCGATCACGTCGCGGACCGACTTGCCGGTCAGGTCGGGGTTCTGCTCGGAGCCGGAGAGCGCGAACTCCTTGCCGATGATCCGCTGGTCGAGGATGAACCAGGTGTGGTCGTGGCCGGTGCGGGTGATGTGTTCGAGGGTGCCGAGGGTGTCGAAGCCGGGGAAGAGCGGGACGGGCAGCCGGCGGCCGCGCGCGTCCAGCCAGAGCGAGGAGGGCCCGGGCAGGATGCGGATGCCGTGGCGGGCCCAGATCGGGTTCCAGTTCTCGATGCCCTCGGTGTAGTGCCACATCCGGTCGCGGTTGATGTGGTGGGCCCCGGCCTTCTCCGCGATGCCGAGCATCAGCCCGTCGACGTGGGCGGGGACCCCGGAGAGCAGCTTGGCGGGCGGGGTGCCGAGCCGCTCGGGCCACTGGGCCCGGACCAGGTCGTGGTTGCCGCCGATGCCGCCCGAGGTGACGATCACGGCCTGTGCGCGGTAGGAGAAGGCGCCGGTCACCTCGCGGCTGCTCGCGGCGCCGCGGGCGGCGGACGAGGGGGCGAGGGTCTCGCCGTGGACGGTGTCCACGGCCCCGGCCGTGCGACCGAGGCCCGTCACCCGGTGGCGGAAGCGGAACCGGACCCGGCCGGCGGCGGCGCCTTCCCGGACCCGGCGCTCGAACGGGGCGACGAGGCCCGGGCCGGTGCCCCAGGTGATGTGGAAGCGGGGGACGGAGTTGCCGTGGCCGGTGGCGCCGTACCCGCCGCGCTCGGCCCAGCCGACGACGGGGAAGAAGCGCACCCCGCGCGCGTGCAGCCAGGACCGCTTCTCGCCGGCGGCGAAGTCGACGTACGCCTCCGCCCACTTCCGCGGCCAGCGGTCCTCCTCGCGGTCGAAGCCGGCGGTGCCGAGCCAGTCCTGGTGGGCGAGGTCGCGGCTGTCCTTGATCCGCATCCGGCGCTGCTCGGGCGAGTCGACGAGGAAGAGCCCGCCGAAGGACCAGTGGGCCTGTCCGCCGAGGGACTGCTCGGGTTCCTGGTCGAGCAGGATCACGCTCCGTCCCGCGTCGACCAGTTCCGCGGTGGCCACGAGCCCGGCGAGCCCGGCTCCGATCACGATCACATCAGCGTCGTACGACATGGTCCGAATATTGGATACACCGATGTATCCAGTCAACCGTCCGGCACCGATCTGGTCGCATCTGTTTTCTCGCGTCGGGCTCGACCCGTCTCGCCACCGGCGCGTTCCCGGCGGCCGGGAGCGGGGGCCGGCGTGGGGCGGGCTGATTGCATGACGTCATGAGCGCCGCGGATGAGGTACTGGACGTCGTGGACGAGTCCGACCGGGTGGTCGGGCAGGCTCCGCGCGGTGAGGTGTACGCGCGGGGGCTGATCCACCGCTGCGTGTTCGTCCGGGTCCGGGACGCCGAGGGCCGGACCTTCGTCCACCGCAGGACCCCGGGGAAGCTGCTCTTCCCCTCGATGTACGACATGTTCGTCGGCGGTGTGGTCGGCGCGGGCGAGTCGTACGACGCGGCCGCCCTGCGCGAGGCCGAGGAGGAGCTGGGGGTGCGCGGGCTGTCCCGCCCCGAGCCGGTGCTGCGTTTCCTCTACGACTCCGGCGGCGTCGCCGGGAAGTGGTGGTCGGCGGTCTACGAGGTCCGGTGCACGCTGCCGGTGAACCCGCAGGTGGAGGAGGTCGCCTGGCACGGCTTCGTCACCGACGCGGAGCTGGAGCGGCGGCTGCCCGAGTGGGAGTGGGTGCCCGACGGCCTCGCCGCGTACGAGCGGCTGCGCGCGCACAGGAGGCGCTGAAGAGCGGCGGATAGGGTGCCGGGGTGAGCGATTTCGTACGGAGCCTGCGCCTGTGGTTCGCCCCCCAGCGGATCCGGGAGGAGGGTGACACCCCCGACTACCGCTTCTCGCTGGCCAACGAGCGGACGTTCCTGGCGTGGATACGGACCTCGCTCGCGCTCGTCGGCGGCGGATTCGCCGTCGACCAGTTCCTGCCGGATCTGCGTTGGGGGGTACGGGTCGGGCTCGCGCTGGCCCTGCTCGCCGCCGGGGTGCTGTGCGCCCTGCGGGCGGTCAACCACTGGGTGCGCTGCGAGCGGGCGATGCGGCGCGGCGAGGACCTGCCGGTGTCGCGGTTCCCGACGGTGCTCGGTCTCGCGGTGGCCCTGGTGGCCCTCGCGATGGTGGTGGTCATCGTCTTCGGGTGGGCCGGGCGGTGATCGGCGCGTCGGGATCCGCGGGGGCGGTCGACGCGAAGGACCCGGGGCTGCAGCCCGAGCGGACCCGGCTCGCCTGGCGGCGTACGACGCTGGCCTGCACGGTCGTGGCGGTGCTCGCCGTACGGGCGGCGATCGACGGCGAGATCACGGCCGGGGCGCTGGTCGGTATGGCGCTGTCGGCGCTGGTCTGGATCGGCTTCCTCGCCGTCGCCCACCGCCGCATCGGAGCGCTGGACACGGCCCGGCCCCGCGCGCTCTCCCACCGGGGCGCTCTCCTCGCGGCGGCGTGCACGGTCGCCCTGGCGGGGCTCGCGGTCGCGGTGGTGCTGTGACGGGGCGTACGCCATTCGCACCGGCCCTTGCGCTGAGGGGCGCGGGCGGCTGCCAGCGGCGTGCGCCGGAAGCGTCGTACGCCGTGCGTCAGTCGGGCCACTCCACCGTGACCACCACTTTTCCGTTCAGGCCGCCCTCGGCGTTGGCGCGCTGGGCGTCGGCGGCCTGGTCCAGCGGGAACGACCGCGCGACCCGTACGGACAGGACGCCTTCGTCGACCAGGCCGGCCAGGGCGGCGAGGTCGTCGGCGTCGGGGCGGACCCAGAAGTAGCGGCCGCCGAGGGCGATGACCTCGCCGTCCGCGATGGAGGCCAGGCGCCCCTCAGGGGCCAGGATCCTCGGTGTGAGCTTGAGGAAGGCGCCGCCGATGGTGTCGACGACCGCGTCCACCCCGTCCGGGGCGAGCGCGCGGACCTGCTCCACGAAGGTGTGCTCGTCGTAGAGCACCGGCTCCGCGCCCAGTTCCACGACCCGGTCCCGGCCCGCCTCGCGGGCCGCGCCGATGACGCGGCAGCCGAGGTGGCGGGCGATCTGGACGGCCATGGAGCCGACCCCGCCGGCGGCGGCGTGGA
This sequence comes from Streptomyces sp. NPDC048353, assembly GCF_055587165.1. Taxonomy (NCBI): domain Bacteria; kingdom Bacillati; phylum Actinomycetota; class Actinomycetes; order Kitasatosporales; family Streptomycetaceae; genus Streptomyces; species Streptomyces sp. NPDC048353. The sequence continues at coordinate 316,851 of NZ_JBVJGU010000007.1, forward strand.
CGAGGACGGTCTCCCCGGAGCGGACGCCGAGGGCCCGGTGGAGCACCTGATAGGCCGTGAGGCCGACCAGGGGGAGAGCGGCGGACTCCTCGAACCCCACGGTCCGGGGTTTGCGGGCGAGGGTGCGGACCGGGGCGGCGACGTACTCGGCGAAGGTGCCGTGCGCGAGGAAGTCCTCGCGGACGTAGCCCATCACTTCGTCGCCGACGCCGAACTCGGTCACGGAGACACCGGGCTGGACGACGACACCGGCCACGTCCCAGCCCGGGATGACCGGGAACACGGCGTCCAGCATGCCGTCCAGGTACCCGGCCTGGGCCTTCCAGTCGACGGGGTTCACGGCGGCGGCCCGCACCTTGACGAGGACGTCGTCGGGGCCGACCTTCGGGTCGGGCCGCTCGCCGTACTCGAGCACCTCGGGTCCGCCGTACCGGCTGTAGCTGATCGCCTTCATACCCCGAACCTTCGAGGCGGCCCCGGTGCCCCGCAAGCCGGGCTCCCCCGGCGGAGCGACCCGACACCCCCACCCAGAACCGGGATGACCGGGGCAAACGGGACTAGCCTGGTGCCGTCACACCGCACCCTCACAGAGGCGATGTCATGACCGTTCTCCACCACGAGCACCCGACGCACGAGCACACCCACGGGGCCGCGTGCGGCCATCCCGCGGTCGAACACGAGGACCACGTGGACTACGCCCACGACGGGCACCTGCACCGCGAGCACTCCGGCCACTGGGACGAGTGCGAGCGGGCGGAGCACCTCGCGCACGAGGGGCACACGCACGAGCACGGGCCGGCGTGCGGGCACACCTCGGTGATCCACGGTGATCATCTGGACTACCTGCACGACGGGCACCGGCACGCGGCGCACGACGGGCACTGGGACGACCACTGAGCCTCGCCTCGGGGCCGCTGAGCCCACCGCTTGCGGCGCCGGCCGGCGCCGAGCCGTACGTCGTGAGGCTCGCGCCGGCCGTCCACGCCTTCGTGCAGCCCGACGGGGGCTGGTGTCTGAACAACGCCGGGTTCCTCGGCGCGGGCGGGACCGGCGGGGAGACCCTGCTGGTGGACACGGCCGCCACGGAGCGGCGGGCCCGGCTGCTGCGCGCGGCCGTGCTCGCCGCCGGTCTGCCGCTCCCCCGGACGATCGTGTCCACCCACCACCACGGCGACCACACCTACGGCAACGGCGTGTTCCTGCCCGAGGCGCGCGTCATCGGGCACGAGAACTGCCGGACCGAGCAGCTCGCGGCCGGGCGCCAGCTGCATCTCCTCTGGCCCGGGACCGACTTCGGCGACATCGAGGTGGCGCCGCCGACGCTCACGTACCGCGAGCGGCTGACCGTGCACGTCGGTGACCTGGAGGTACGGCTGCTGCACCCGGGCCCCGCGCACACGACCGGCGACACGGTCGTCCACGTCCCGGAGGCGGGGGTGGTCTTCACCGGCGACCTCGTCTTCCAGGGCGGCACGCCCTTCCTCCCCGATGGGCTCACTGGCCGGCTCCCTGCGCGCCCTGGAGCTGCTGCGCTCGCTGGACGCCCCGACCGTGGTCCCCGGGCACGGCCCGGTGACCGACCCCTTGGCGTACGACGCGACGGAGCGGTACCTGCACTGGGTCGCCGCGCTCGCCCGCGAGGGGTACGCCCAGGGGGCGACGCCGCTGGAGACCGCGCGGCGGGCCGATCTCGGCGAGTTCGCGGCATGGCGGGAGGGCGAGCGGCTCGTCGCGAACCTGCACCGCGCGTACGCGGAGCTGGCCGGCCTCCCGGAGGGCTCGCCGCTCGACCCCGCGCTCGTCTTCGGCGACATGGCGGCGCTGAACGGGGGCGTGCCGGTGGCGTGCCACGTGTAGGGGGTGTCCCGCGGGCGGGCGCCGGAACCGCGACCGGGGGTGTCACCAGCGGGGGACCTCCGGGGTGGTCCAGTCCGGGCGTGCCCTCCGCATCGCCGCCGCGTCGTCGCGGTCGCGGAGGGAGCCGTCGTTCTCCTGCCAGCGGCGGTGGAGGGCGGCGAGGCGCTCCCGGTCGAGTGCGATGCCGAGGCCGGGGGCGTCGGAGACGGTCAGGCGGCCGTCGCGGAAGACGGGGCGGGTGGTGACGACGTCCTCGGTCTGCCAGGGGTAGTGGGTGTCGCAGGCGTGCCGGAGGTCGGGGAGGGTGGCGGCGACCTGGGTCATGGCGGCGAGGCTGATGCCGAGGTGGGTGTTGGAGTGCATCGAGAGCCCGACGCCGTACGTCCGGCACAGCGCGGCGAGTTCGCGGGTGCGGTGGAGGCCGCCCCAGTAGTGGTGGTCGCAGAGGACGATCCGTACCGCGTCGCGGGCGAGCGCCTCGGGCAGCTCCTCGAAGGTCGTGACGCACATGTTGGTGGCGAGCGGGACGTCCGTGCGGGCCGCGACCTCGGCCATCGGCGCCGTGCCGCTCGTCGGGTCCTCCAGGTACTCGAGGACGTCCTTCAGCTCCCTTGCGACGGCGAGGGAGGTCTCCACGGACCAAGCGCCGTTCGGGTCGAGACGGAGCGGGCGGCCGGGGAACGCCTCGGCCAGGGCGCGGATCGCGGCGATCTCCTCGTCGGGCGGGTGGACGCCGCCCTTGAGCTTGAAGGAGCGGAAGCCGTACGTACGGTCGAAGCGGCGGGCCTGGGCGACGATGCCGGCCGGGTCGAGCGCCGCGCCCCAGTCGTCCGTACCGGCCCCGCCCTCCCGGCGGTCGTCCGCGCCGTCGTCCGCGCCGGCGGGGTGGGCGGCCCAGCGGTAGAAGAGATAGGCGCTGTACTCGACGGAGTCGCGGACCTTGCCGCCGAGGAGGGCGTGGACGGGGACGCCGAGGGAGGTGCCGAGGGCGTCCAGGCAGGCCACCTCGAAGGCGGAGACGACGGAGAGCCGCAGCTTGTCCGCGGTCTGCACGCCGCGCAGCCCGCCCGCGTCGACCCGACCGTCGGCGGCGCGGGAGTCACCGCACACCTGCTCGGCGAGCGCGAACAGGCCGTTCACGTCCGTGACCGTACGGCCGGGCAGCGCCTCGGCGAGCGGGCGGGCCAGGTCCAGGTACTTCCCGTCGCCGTAGGTCTCCCCGAGGCCCGTGACCCCGCCCCGTGTGGTCACTTCGACCACGAGGCGGGGGGTGAAGGGCTGGTGGACGCCCTGGGTGTTGAGCAGCGGCGGGTCGGAGATGAGGATCGGGGTCAGCCGGACGTCGTCGATGATCAGCCGTGAATCCATATGTGAACCCTATTCATGAACAGGATCGGGTGGCCAGACCCGCGCGGCCATTTCCGGCCCCGCCCTGGACGACATACCGACTGGTCGGTCATCATGGTCGCCGATCCCTCGACGCCCCCCGGAGGTACGCACGATGAGCTCAGCCCAGCCGCCAGGTCTCGACCCCGAGCAGCTGCGCGGACACCTCGACCGCGAGCGCCCCGGCCTGGTGGCCGGTCCGCTCACCGCCCGGCTGATCGAGGGCGGCCGGTCGAACCTCACGTACGTCGTCACCGACGGCACCGGCCAGTGGGTGGTGCGCCGGCCGCCGCTCGGCCATGTCCTGGCCACCGCGCACGACATGAAGCGCGAGCACCGCGTCATCTCCGCGCTCCACCCGACGGCCGTCCCGGTCCCGGAGACGGTCCTGCTCTGCGAGGACGACAGCGTGCTCGGCGCGCCGTTCTACGTCATGGAGTTCGTCGCCGGAACGCCGTACCGCTCGGCCGGGCAGCTCGCCCCCCTCGGCGCCGAACGGACCCGCGCGGCCGTCCTCGGCCTGGTCGACACCCTCGTCGACCTGCACGCCGTCGACCCCGAGGCGGTGGGCCTCGGCGACTTCGGGCGCCCCGAGGGCTTCCTCGACCGCCAGCTGCGCCGCTGGGGCAAGCAGCTCGACGCCTCCCGCAACCGCGATCTCGCGGGCATCGACGAGCTGCACGCCGCCCTCGGCCGGAACCTGCCCCGCTCCCCCGCCGCCACCGTCGTCCACGGCGACTACCGCCTCGACAACGTCCTGATCGGCGAGGACGACCGGATCAAGGCGGTCCTCGACTGGGAGATGTCGACCCTCGGCGATCCGCTCACCGACCTCGGCCTGCTGGTGATGTACAGCGCGAAGCTCGACCTCCCGCACTCCCCCGTCAGCACCACCGCGGCCGCGGCCGGGCACCCCGAACCCGCCGAGCTGATCGAGCGGTACGCCGCCCGCTCGGGCCGCGACACCTCCGCCCTCGCCTGGTACACCGCCTTCGCCTGGTTCAAGCTCGCCGTGATCCTGGAGGGCATCCACTACCGCTACACCCTCGGCCAGACCGTCGGCGCCGGCTTCGACCGCATCGGCGACCTCGTCCCCGTCTTCATCGAGCACGGCCTCACCACCCTCCAGGAAGGCTGACCCGCCATGGACTTCGCATTCGACGCGCGCACCGAGGAGCTGCGGGCGAAGCTGCTCGCCTTCATGGACGAGCACGTGTACCCCGCCGAGCGGACCGCCGAGGAGCAGCGGGCGCTGCTCCCCTCGCCGTGGGACACCCCGCGGGTGGTGGACGAGCTGAAGGCCGAGGCCAAGCGGCAGGGGCTGTGGAACCTCTTCCTGCCCGACGAGGAGTACGGAGCCGGGCTCACCAACCTGCAGTACGCGCCGCTGGCCGAGATCACCGGCCGCAGCCCGCACCTGGCCCCCACCGCCCTCAACTGCGCCGCGCCGGACACCGGCAACATGGAGGTGCTCGCCCAGTTCGGCGACGAGGCGCAGAAGAAGCAGTGGCTGGAGCCGCTCCTCGCCGGGGAGATCCGTTCGGCGTTCGCGATGACCGAGCCCGAGGTGGCCTCCTCGGACGCCACCAACATCGAGACCCGGATCCTCCGCGACGGCGACGACTACGTGGTCAGCGGCCGCAAGTGGTACATCTCCGGGGCGATGAACCCCGACTGCAGGATCTTCATCGTGATGGGGAAGACCGACCCCGACGGCGCGGACATCCGCCGCCAGCAGTCGATGATCCTGGTGCCGCGCGACGCCCCCGGCGTGGAGGTGCGCCGGGCCATGCGGGTCTACGGCTACGAGGACCACTCCCACGGCGGCCACGCCGAGGTGCTCTTCCACGACGTGCGCGTCCCCGCCGCGAACCTGATCGGCGAGGAGGGCGGCGGTTTCGCCATCGCCCAGGCCCGCCTCGGCCCGGGCCGTATCCACCACTGCATGCGGCTGATCGGCATGGCGGAGCGCGCCATCGAGCTGATGTGCCGCCGGGCCGTGTCCCGGACCGCCTTCGGCAAGGCCATCGCCCAGCAGGGCGTCGTGCAGAACTGGATCGCGGACGCCCGGGTGACGGTCGAGCAGCTGCGGCTGCTGGTCCTCAAGACGGCCTGGCTGATGGACACCGTCGGCAACCGGGGCGCGCACACCGAGATCCAGGCCATCAAGATCGCGACCCCGCGCGCGGTGGTCGACATCCTCGACAAGGCGGTCCAGGTGCACGGCGCGGGCGGCGTCTCTCAGGACCATCCGCTGGCCGAACTCTGGGCCGCGGCACGGACGCTGAAGCTGGCGGACGGGCCGGACGAGGTGCACCAGCGGTCGCTGGCGCGCCGGGAGCTGAAGAAGTACCTGTAGCCGCAACGGCGTCGGACGGAGGTACGGCGGCCGGCCGATCGTCCGGCCGCCGTACCGCGTCGGCGGGGGGCGGGTCAGGGGCTGACGAACGGCTGGTGCTCGGCGAGGGCCAGGGAGCGGACGAAGGCGGTGACCCGCAGGGCGGTGCGGGCGAGCAGCCGGGTGAGCGGTGCCCGGGACGGTCCGTACGCGGCGCTCCACAGCCGGGGTACACGGTCCATACCTCCACCGTGACCCCGTTGCCCCGGCCGGTCCACCGCAGGGCGGTGGACCGGTGTGCCGTCAGGGCCGCAGCGCGCGCAGGAGCAGGTCGGCGAGCTGGTCGGCGACCTGCTGGGGAGTGAGCGGGCCGTCGGGGCGGTACCAGGTCGACAGGTGGTGGACCGAGCCGAAGTGGTAGTCCACGACCAGGTCGGCCGGGGTCGCGGCGGAGAACACCCCGGCCTGCTGCCCCTCCTCGATGAGCGCGCGGAAGCGCTCGTGGTAGCGCCGCCGCTCCGCCCTGACCTGCTTGTTCTTCTCCGGGCTCAGGTGGTGCATGGAGCGGAAGAAGATCGACGCGTCGTCGAGGTTGTCGATCGTGGTGACGACGACGTCGGCGGCGGCGTCCCGCAGCCGCTGTTCGACCGGGGCGTCGGCGTCGGCGAAGGCGTCGAGCCGCTCCTGCTGGAGGCGCAGGACCCGGGAGTAGACCTCCTGGAGGAGGTCCTCCTTGGAGCCGAAGTAGTGGTAGAGCGCCCCCTTGGTGACGCCCGCCGCCTCCACGATCTCCTGGACGGAGGTGCGGTCGTAGCCCCGCTCCGCGAAGAGCCGGGTGGCGGCGGCCAGCAGCCTCTGGGGGACGGGAACGCCGCTCCCGTCCGTGGTCCTGGCCATGCGCCGCCGCCTTTCGCTCGTGCTCGTCGTCATTTCGGGGAACGCAGTTCCCGCCTGAGGATCTTCCCACTTGTCGTCTTGGGCAGCTCCGGCAGGATCTCGACCTCGCGCGGGTACTTGTACGCGGCGAGCAGCCGCTCGCAGTGGGCGGACAGTTCGGCGGGGTCGGCGCTCGCGCCCGGGCGCAGGCTGACGTACGCCTTCACCGTCTCCCCGCGGTAGGCGTCGGGGACGCCCACGACGGCCGCCTCGCGGACGGCCGGGTGGGTGTACAGCACGTCCTCGACCTCGCGCGGCCAGACCTTGAACCCCGAGGCGTTGATCATGTCCTTCTTGCGGTCGACCACGTACAGCCAGCCGCCCTCGTCCATGAAGCCGATGTCGCCGGTGCGCAGCTCGCCGTCGGGGAAGCCGGCGGCGGTCGCCTCCGGCAGGCCCCAGTAGCCGGGAACGACCTGGGGCCCGCGGACGGCGATCTCGCCCGGTGTGCCGAGGGGGACCTCGGCGCCGTTCTCGTCGAGGACGCGCACGATCGTGTCGGGGCCGGGGACGCCGACCGAGAGGGTCCCGGAGGCCGGGTCGACGGGTGCCTCCTTCTCGGGCGGTACGGAGGCGCAGGGCGCCGTGCACTCGGTGAGGCCGTAGCCGTTGCGGATGTACGGGCCGAATCCGGCGCGGAACCGCTCCACCAGCGCGGGCGGCAGGGGAGCCCCGCCGGAGGAGATGACGCGGAAGGAGGAGAAGTGGTCGGGGGTGGCGCCGGGGTGGGCGCCGAGCGCCATGAAGGCGGTGGAGGGGCCGACCGTGTAGGCGGGCCGGTGCTCCAGGAAGGCGTCCAGGACGACCCCGGCCTCGAAGCGATAGGCGAGGACGAGGGTGCCGCCGTTGGCGAAGCAGGCGGCGAGTTCGCAGACGAGGCCGGTGATGTGGAAGAGCGGGGCGAGCGCGAAGTAGCCGGCTCCCGGGGGGACGGGGTGGCCGGTGCGCTGGCGTTCGGCGTTGTGGATGACGCCCCGGTGCAGGTTGAGCGCGCCCTTGGGGGTGCCGCTGGTGCCGGAGGTGTAGCTGATCAGGGCGATGTCGTCGCCGTCGAGCTCGCGGTCCCGGGGCGCCGGGTGCCCGGCGCGGGCCACGGCCAGCAGGTCGTCCGTCTCGGTGGGGACCCGCTCGAAGCCGAGGAGGCGCGGGTCGTCGCGGGTCTGGAGATCGCGCTCGCAGGCGGTGAGCGCGATCCGTACGGGAGTGTCGGCGGCGGCGTCCCGCAGATGGCTCTCCCAGGCGCGGTCGGAGCAGATCAGGGCGATCGCCCCGGAGTCCCGCAGGGCGTGGCCGACCTCGGCCGCCTTGTACATGGGGTTGACCGGGACGACGGTGGCGCCGGCCTTCCAGGCGCCGAGCAGGGCGAGCACGAAGTGCGGGCTGTTCTGGAGCATGATCGCGACCCGGTCGCCGCGCTCCACGCCGTGGGCGGCGAGATGGCCGGCGACCGAGTCGGAGAGGGTGTCGGTCTCGCGGTAGCTCAGCCGCCCGTCGAAGTAGGCGAGGGCGGAGTGGTCGGGGGTGCGGACGGCGGCGGTCCGGAAGGCGTGCAGCACGGTGGGGGGCGGCGATATCGGCGCCCGCTGGGCCTCGCTGAGCTGCGCGAGCCAGGGCCTGGCCGCGTAGGGGCCCGGCCCGGGCGAGGGCGTGGGGCTCGGCGACTCGGCCGGGGTCATGCGCCGGCCCCTTCCCACTTCCGCTGGATGTGGTTCATGTTGCCCAGCCAGCGCTCCGGGTCGTTGGCGCGGGCCCGGTAGAAGTCGGCGACCTCGGGGTGCGGCAGGACGAGGAAGCGGTCGGCGCCGATGGCGTCGAAGAGGGAGTCGGCGACGTCCTCGGGCTCGATGGCGGTGGGGGCGAGGACGAGCTTCCCGGCGGATCCGGCGGCGGTGAGCATGTCCGTACGCACGCCCTGCGGGCAGATGGCGTGAACCTTGACCCCGCGGTGGCGGTAGGTGAGGGAGAGCCACTCGGCGAAGGCGTACGCGCCGTGCTTGGAGACGCTGTAAGGGGCGGCGCCGACCATGGTGAGCAGGCCGGCGGCGGAGACGGTGGAGACGAACCGGCCGCTGCCGCGCTCCAGCCAGTCGGGCAGCAGGGCCCGCGCCGCGCGGACGTGGGCCATGACGTTGACGTCCCAGGCGGCGGCCCAGACGGCCTCGTCGGCGAAGGCGTCGCCGGGTGAGGCGAGGCCGGCGTTGGCGCACCAGACGTCGACGGTGCCGCCGAGGGCCTCGCGGGCCTCCTCGACGATCGCCGAGGCGTCCCCGGCCACCGCGACGGCGCCGATCTCGTCGGCGACGGCCTTGGTGCGGCCCGGGTCGAGGTCGTTGACGACGACCCGCGCGCCTTCGGCGGCGAACCGGCGGGCCAGGGCGGCCCCGATACCGCCTCCCGCGCCCGTGACGACCACTCCAGCGCCCTGCACCGTACTCATCGAGATCCGCCTCTCCGTTGTGACAGTGTCAGCAGACTAACCAGTCGGTATGTTGCGGGGGAAGCCCCCTTCGTGCGATGTCGGGCGTCGCGCCGCGCACGCCTCGTTCCCCGGGGGCCGAGTGCGCGCTAGCGTGCGTGGCCATGTCAGGAAGGGCGATCAAGGAGGTTTCCGCATGAGCCTGTCCAGACGGGGTCTGCTGTCCGCCGGGGGCGCGCTGGGGGCGGCCGGTGCGCTGGGGGCGGGCGCCGCGCCGGCGGCGGCCGCGCACGAGGGAGGGGCGGGGCGCGAGGGCCGCCACCGGGTCCGTACCGGCTTCGAACGGCTGGCCGCCGACGGGTACGCGCTCCTCGCCGGGCAGCGGGTCGGCGTCGTCACCAACCCGACCGGGGTCACCTCCGACGTCCGCCACATCGTCGATGTGATGCACGCCGACGACCGGATGGACCTGCGGGCCGTCTTCGGGCCCGAGCACGGCTTCCGGGGGACGGCCCAGGCCGGCGGCTCCGAGGGCCGCCACGAGGACCCGGCGACCGGGCTGCCCGTCTACGACACGTACCTGAAGAGCGGGCAGCCGCTCGCGGACGTCTTCACCGCCTCCGGCGTGGACACGGTCGTCTTCGACATCCAGGACGTGGGCGCGCGTTTCTACACCTACATCTGGACGCTCTACGACTGCATGGTGGCGGCCGCCCTGGCCGGGAAGCGGTTCGTGGTCCTGGACCGGCCGAACCCGGTCACCGGCCGGGCGGCGCTCGGGCCCGTCCTCGACCGCGCCTTCGCGACCTTCGTGGGCCGCGAGCCGATCGCGCAGGCGCACGGCATGACGGTGGCGGAGCTGGCCGGGCTCTTCGCCGGGGAGTTCCTGGCGGAGCCGGTGGAGCTGGAGACGGTACGGATGTCCGGCTGGCGGCGCACGGAGTTCTTCGGGTCGACCGGGCTGCCGTGGGTGCCGCCGAGCCCCAACATGCCGACCCCCGAGACCGCGCTCGTCTACTCCGGCACCTGCCTCTTCGAGGGGACCAACCTGTCCGAGGGCCGGGGCACCACCCGCCCCTTCGAGCTGCTGGGCGCCGAGGGCGTCGACCGGCGGTGGGCGGAGGCGGCGAACGCGCTGGAGCTGCCCGGCGTGCGCTTCCGCGAGGCGTACTTCGCCCCCACCTTCTCGAAGTTCCAGGGCCGGACGGTCGGCGGGGTGCAGGTCCATGTGCACGACCCGGCCGCCTTCGATCCGGTACACGCCGGGATCGGGCTGCTGATCAGCGCCAAGCGGTCCTGGGCCGGCTTCGCCTGGCGCCCCGACCACTGGATCGACAAGCTGACCGGCTCGACACGGGTGCGGACCCTCGTCGACGCGGGCGCGGACACCGACGAGGTGGTGGGGGCCTGGGCCGCGGACCTGGCCGCCTTCCGGGCGGTACGGAGGGAGTACCTGCTCTACCGCTGAGCCGGGGGCGGCCTCGGGAGCCGGGGGCGCCGGCCCGGGGAACGCCCGGCCGGGCGCGCGGCCACGGGAGGCGGGGCCCGGCGGCCGAGCGGGCACCGCGGCACGTCCGGCCGCCCCTCCTCCGGGGGACGTCTGACGGCCGCCGCGCGTGGGCACAATGCCCGTGGAGCAGCGCACCTCGACGCGGAGGGACGGGGCGGGCCATGGCCGGACCGGCGGCGGCGGAGCCGTACCGCGAGATCATCTTCGACAAGGACGGCGACGGCGTGGCCGGGCAGCGCGAGGCGCTCGCGGGGCTCGCGGCCCGGGGAGTCACGGATCTGGTGGTGTTCGCCCACGGGTGGAACAACACCCCGTCCACGGCGCGCGGGTTGTTCCAGGCGTTCTTCGCGCCCTTCCCCGCCCTGCTGCGCCCCGGGGCGCGGGTGGCGTACGCCGGCGTGGCCTGGCCCTCCGTCATGTTCACGGACGAGCCGATCCCCGACGTCGAGGCCGTGGCGGCGGCGCACCCCGGGAAGGAGGCGGTGGCGGCCCGGCTCGGCGTCCTGCTGCGGGAACAGCCGGACGACGAGGCCGCCTTCGCCGAATTCGGCTTGCTCCTCCGGGAGTTGACCGGGGTCGGCTCCGGCCACGGGGCGGCCGGACGGCGCTTCACGGAGCCCCCGGACGGGTCCGGCGGCGCGGAGGCGTCCGAGGGCCCCGAGGTGCCCGACTTCCTGCTGGGCGATCCCGTCGCCGTCTGCGCGATGTTCGTCGACGCGATGGAGGAGGCGGCCGGACCGGGGAGCGTGCCCGCGCCCCGCGAGGCGGCGTTCGGCGGCGGTCTCGGGCGGTACTGGAAGGGGGCGCGGGAGGCGCTGCGCCAGGCCACGTACTACACGATGAAGCGCCGGGCCGGCACGGTCGGCGAGCGCGGGCTCGGCCCGCTGATCGGCGCGCTCGCCCGTTCCTCGCCCGGCCTGCGGATCCATCTCGTCGGGCACAGCATGGGCGCCCGGCTGGTCGCGTTCGCGCTGCGCGGACTGCCGGCCGGCGCCGGTAACGTCCGGTCACTGACGCTTCTTCAGGGCTCCTTCTCGCACTACGCGTTTGCGGCGAGCCTGCCGCACGAGCCCGGGCGCGGCGGGGCGCTGCGCGACCTCCAGCGGCGGGTCGACGGCCCCGTGGTCGCCTGCTACTCCCGCCACGACACCGCCCTCGGGGTGTTCTATCCGCTGGCCTCCCGGCTGGCCCGGGACGCCGCCTCGCTGCTCGGCTCCGACAAGCGCTGGTGGGCGATCGGCCACGACGGCATCCAGGCGGTGCGGGGCACGGCCGCCGTGACGCTCGCGGCGGCGCTGGACGGCGGGCTGCCGGCGTCGGGATGCGTCAGCGTGGACGCGGCGGAGGTGGTCGGGGGCCACAGTGACATCCGCCACCCGGAGCTGGCGCGGGTGGTGGCGCTGGCCGCCCGGATCGGAGGCTGACCCCCCGCCGCGAACATCGCGCGGCCCGGAGGCCGGCTCCGGCGAACGACGACCGGACGCCACGGCCCCCACGGCGAACGCCGAACGGACGCGGCGGCCGCCGCCGAACGCCGTAAGCGGAACGGTCGGAGCGCCGCCGCCGGGACGAAATCGCGCCATTCGTACGGGGGGACGGCGTCGCCGGGCGGGGCGGGATCGGCCCTGCCCGTACCCGTCCGCGATGGCGTCGACAGGGGGGTCCCCACACGCGCCTCCGCTTGGTGGTCGGCCTCCCCGTCCACCGCCCGACCCCGGCGCGACGGCTCCTCGCGCTGGTTGACGAGGGTGCCGCGGACGGCCGTGCGGGAAGCCGTCCGGTGTCTCGTATGGGCCCCGTCGAATTTTGGATGGAACAGGACGGGGCACTCGTTCGTCCATCCCATAACGTCCTTGACGCCGAAGTACGAGCGACGGAGGTGCGGAGCGATGGCCGGTTTCCGGAGTCTTGCGAGACAGGTGCGCGATCCGGGGTGCGACACGGCCCTGCGGAGGTACTCCCTGCGCAAGTGCCTGGAACGGTTCGCCCCCTACGGGCACCGTGCGACCTGGGACCACCTGTGCCGCAGGCACAGGTTCGGGCCCGAGGACCGGGAGCTCGATCCTGGGCGGCTGGTGGCCGCGCTGGAGGAGCTGGAGGAGGCGCGGGCGGTGTGGCTCGCGTACGAGAGGGAGTTCGCCGAGCGCCGCCGGCGCGAGAAGCACGACGGGCTGCGCCGGCCGGGCGCGCTCGACGACTGGCACCGCCGGACCTGGGGCGGCAACGGAGTGGCGCGGTGCGACGATCCGGCGGTCCATCCGTCGGAGCCGCTGGCGGAGGTGCTGCGGCGGTTGATCACGGCCCTGGAGTCGGGTCCGGGCGAAGCCTGCCCGGTGTGCGCGGGGCGGCGGATCGACTGGCGGCCCGACCTGGACGACGAACCGTGGTTCGGGCCGGTGTGCGGTGAGTGCGGTGTGGTCGTGCCCCGGGCGGTCCTCACCTCGCGGGCGCTGGCGCGGGCGCGCGGCGAGGCCCTGCCCCAGCTGGCGTCGGTGGCCTGAGGCGGGGCGAGGTGCCGATCCAGGCCTGTCTCAACGGGGGCCGCGGGCCGGGGGACGCGGCGGTCGTGCCGATGTCGCCGGGTGCCCTGGCCGAGGAGGCGGTGCGCGCGGTCGCGGCGGGGGCGGTGGACCTCCATGTCCACCCCAAGAGCCCGTGCGGCGGGGACACCCTGTCGCCCGGGGTGCTGGCGGACACCCTGACGGCGATCCGGGAGGCCGTCAACGTCCCGGTGGGCGTGACCACCGGCGCCTGGGCGGAGCCCGATCCGGTACGCAGGGTCGAGCGCGTCCGGTCCTGGACGGTGCTCCCCGACCACGCCTCGGTGAACTGGCACGAGGCGGGTGCGGAAGACGTCGCGGCGGCGCTCCTGGACCGGGGTGTCGGCGTGGAGGCGGGTCTGTGGTCGGGTACGGACGGCCCCGCCCGGTTCCTCCGCTCACCGCTCGGGCCGTACGTCCTGCGGGTCCTGGCCAAGGTGACGGATCCCGATCCGGCGACGGCCGAGTCGACCGCCCGCGCCCTGTTGGCCCGACTGGGCGCCTCCGGCTCCGCGTCGACGGCGGGTGACGCGGTCCGGCGGGCGCCCCTGCTGCTCCACGGCGAGGACGGCGGCGCGTGGCCGGTCCTGCGGCTGGCGGGCCGTCTCGGTCTGGCCACCCGGATCGGCCTGGAGGACACGCTGTTCCTGCCGGACGGCCGCGCGGCGCGGGACAACGCCGCGCTGGTGCGGGCGGCGCTCGCGGAGGGGGCACGCTAGGGCGTGTTTCGAAAGTAGCGTCGTCCGCCCGCAGGGCGGGGCCGGGGGCGTCTGGTGCGTGCGATCGCAGGCGGAGGGTGGGGGCACCTCCCGCGCCGCTAGGCGCAGGGGGAGAGCGCAGCGGGCTGCGCCGACGACCGACAACGCAGCGAGCGGGCGTGCCAGGCGCCCCCGGCCAGACGGGACTTTCGAAACTCGCCCTAGCAGGCGAAAAACGGTTCGCCCAGGGGGATTCGGCACCGGCAGAGTGTCCGGCGATGCCTACACCACCCGAAGAGCCGGAGAACTGACATGTCGACGCTGCGCGTCACCGCCGAACTGCTGACCGTCCACGCGCATCCGAACGCCGACGCCCTGGAGCTGGCCCAGGTGGGCCTCTACCGCGCCGTCGTCGCCAAGGGCGCGTACCGCAGTGGTGATGCCGCGATCTACATCCCGGAGCAGGCCGTCCTCCCCGCCGCCCTCGTCGACGAACTGGGGCTGACCGGCCGGCTCGCCGGCAAGGCGTCGGACCGGGTCAAGGCGGTACGGCTGCGCGGCGAACTGTCGCAGGGCCTGGTGTGCCGGCCCACGGCGCTTGCGGACGTGGACCTGGCGCGGGCCGCCGAGGAGGGGACCGATTTCGCCGAGGTCCTGGGGATCACGAAGTGGGCGCCGCCGATACCGCCGACGATGAGCGGGGACGTGGAGTCCGCGCCGGATCTGCTGCCCTGGGTCGACATCGAGAACCTCCAGCGCTATCCGGGGATCTTCGAGCCCGGCGAGCCGGTGGTGCTGACCGAGAAGCTGCACGGCACGGCCTGCCTGATGACGTACGTCGCCGAGGACGGGCGGGTGCACGTCTCCTCGAAGGGGTTCGGCGGCAAGGGCCTGGCCCTGACGGAGGATCCGCGCAACCTCTACTGGCGGGCGATCACGGGCCACGACGTCCCCGCCGTCGCCGCGCGCCTGGCCGCCCGTCTGGGCGCGCGCCGGGTCGGGCTGTTCGGCGAGGTGTACGGCTCCGGGGTCCAGGACCTCGGCTACGGCGCCGACGCCCGCTCCCAGGGTCTGGGGTACGCCGTCTTCGACGTCTCGGCCGAGATCGACGGCGAGGTGCGGTGGCTGGACCCGGCCGCCGTCCTGGAGCGGGGTGAACTGCCGCTCGTACCGCGGCTGTACGAAGGGCCCTACGACCTCGACACGGTGCTGGAGCTGGCGAGCGGCCGGGAGACGGTGTCGGGGCGGGCGCTGCATCTGCGCGAGGGCGTCGTGATCCGCCCGGCGGTCGAGCGGTACAGCCCCGTGACGGGCGGCCGCGCCATCGCCAAGGCGGTCAGCCCGGCGTATCTGACGCGTAAGGGCGGGACCGAGTTCGAGTAGGGACCGGCCGGCGACGGCCGCCGGCAGGGGAACGAGACCAGGGGCCCGCCCACGGGGGTGGCGGGCCCCTTTTCCCTGCCCGCTGCGGCGCCTGACAGGCCAATTTTTCCCGCCCTGCCGCGACCCGTGACAGGCCCCCCTTGTCCGGCCCGCGGCCCGCTCCTACTCGTCCGCCGCCGCCACCCGCTCCGCCATCAGGCGCGAGCCCGTCATGCTGCGGCCGAACGCGTCGTCCGGGTTGGACAGCACGCAGGTCTCAAGGGACAGGCACCCGCAGCCGATGCAGTCGCTCAGGTGGTCCCGCAGCCGCCCCAGCTGCTTGATCCGCTCGTCCAGCTCGGTGCGCCAGGCCGCCGACAGGCGGGCCCAGTCGTCGTGCGTGGGCGTGCGTTCCTCGGGGAGTTCGGCGAGCGCGCCGCGGACGGTCGCCAGCGGGATGCCGACGCGCTGCGCCGCCCGGATGAAGGCGACCCGGCGCAGGGTGTCGCGGCCGTACCGGCGCTGGTTCCCGCTGGTACGACGGCTGGTGATCAGGCCCTTGGACTCGTAGAAGTGCAGGGCGGACACGGCCGCTCCGCTACGCGCGGACAGCTGACCGACGGTGAGCTCGTGGATCTTCTCCGGAATCTGTGGCACCCCTCGAACCCTACTGGTGGGTCCCGTTCGTCCGTTGACAGGAGCCCACCCACCCCCACATGCTGAGCAAGCGCTTAGACATGGGCACGAGAAGGGACGAGGAAACATGGCAGAGCCGAGGATCTTCACCTCACCGGAGGAGCTCCGCGCCGCCGTCGGCGAGCAGCTGGGCCACAGCGACTGGCTGGAGATCGAGCAGAAGCGGATCGACCAGTTCGCCGACGCGACCGGTGACCACCAGTGGATCCACGTGGACCCGGAGCGGGCCGCGGCCGGCCCGTTCGGCACCACCATCGCGCACGGCTATCTGACGCTCTCGCTGCTGCCGACGCTCGTCCCGCAGATCATGCGCGTCGAGGGCATGAAGATGGGGCTCAACTACGGCACGGAGAAGGTCCGTTTCCCCGCCCCCGTACCGGTCGGCTCCCGGCTGCGCGCCGACGCGGTGCTGACGAAGGTGGAGGAGGCCGGGGGCGGCGTGCAGGTGACCGCGAAGGTGACGATCGAGCGCGAGGGCGGCGACAAGCCGGTCTGTGTCGCCGAATCGGTCTCCCGCTACTACTTCTGAGCGCCGACCATCCGCAGCACGAGGTCGGCGTAGAGCGCGCCGACCTCGTCCGGCGTCCTGCGCCCCTCGGCGTTGAACCAGCGCGAGACGTCGATGCAGAGCGAGAGCACCGCGACGGTGGTGCCGGGCACGTCGGGGACGTCGAACTCCCCGGCCGTCACGCCCTCCTCGATGATCCCGCGGACGGCGGCGTCGGACTCGCGGCGCAGGGCCACGATCTCGGTGCGGTGCTCCGGGCCGAGCGCGTCGAGTTCGTACTGCACCACGCGCGCGGTGGTGTGCCGCTCGGCGTGCCAGCGCACGAAGGACCGGACGGCGTCGGCGAGCCGCTCCCCGGCGGTGCCCTCGCCGTCGGCCGCGGCCCGGAGGATCTCCAGGGCCCTGTCGTGGCCGATCCGGCTGATCCGGTGGAGCAGCTCTTCCTTGGTCTTGTAGTGGATGTAGAGCGCGGCCGGGCTCATACCGGCCCGGCCGGCGATGTCGCGGGTCGTGGTGGCGTGGTAGCCGCGCTCGGCGAACGCCTCGACGGCCGCCACCAGCAGCCGCCTGGCCGCTTCGGGCGTGACCTCGCCCCACGGCACGTCCTCGCCGCCGGGCGTCTCCTCCGTCGCGTCCGCCGCGCTCATCGTTCGCCCCTTCTCCAGCCCGTCAGGACGAACACCATACAACGAGGGTGAGCAAGCGCTTAGAGGCGCGGGCCCAGAGCTTCCGGAACGTGCTCAGAGCTTCTGGAAGGGGTCGTGCTCGGCGAGGAGCTTCTCCAGCCGCGCCTGGTCGACCCGGCTGACGATCTGGCCGGCCTCCTGGCGGTCGCGGACGACCTTGGCGAGGGTGAAGGCGGACGTGGTGAGGTAGAGGACGGCGATGGCGAGGAAGGACCGCACCCAGGCGTCGGCGTCCAGGTTGAAGATGCCGATGCTCACGGCCGCGAGGGCGAGCCCGAAGGAGATGACGGCCTGCAGGTAGTAGGCGGCCGTGTTCTGCTGCTTGACCGGTGTGTCGCTCATGGGGACAGCATCGGACGGATGTGGTGCCCGCCACATCCGTCCGGATACTCAGCGTGGGTACTCAGCGGCACGCGGTACGGGCCGCTCGGAGCGCTCCGAACGTTCCGAGCGGTGGCGCTCGGGGACGGGGGCGCCCGGCCCCCGGCTCCGCGGGCTCAGAACGCCGAGACGCCCGTGAGCGCCCGCCCGATGATCAGCTTCTGGATCTGGCTGGTGCCCTCGTACAGCGTCATCACGCGCGCGTCGCGCAGGAGTTTGCCGACCGGGTACTCGTCGATGTAGCCGTAGCCGCCGTAGACCTGCAGGGCGTTGTTGGCCGCCCGGACGGCGGCCTCGGAGGCGTACAGCTTGGCCTTCGAGGCGGCGGTGGCGAAGTCCTGGCCCCGGTCGATCAGATCGGCGACGCGCCAGGTCAGCAGCCGGGCGGCGTCCACGTCGACCGCGATGTCGCTGATCATCTCCTGCACCAGCTGGTAGGAGGCGATGGGCTTTCCGAACTGCTCGCGCTCCCCCGCGTAGCGGACGGCGGCGTCGAGCGCGGCCTGCGCGATGCCGACACAGCCGGCGGCGACCGACATCCGTCCCTTGGCCAGGGCGGACATGGCGAGGGCGAAGCCCTTGCCCTCCGGCCCCAGCAGCGCGTCGGCCGGCACCCGGACATCCTCAAGGACCAGTTCGGCCGTCGCCTGGCCGCGCAGGCCGAGCTTGCCGTGGATGGTGCGCCGGGTGAGGCCGGGGGTGTCGGTGGGGACGAGGAAGGCGGAGATGCCCCGGTGACCCGGGGCGTCGCCGGTCCGGGCGAAGAGGAGCGCGACATCGGCCCAGGTGCCGTTGGTGATGAACATCTTCGAGCCGTTGAGCACATAGGTGTCGCCGTCGCGGACGGCCCGGGTGGCGAGCGCGCCGGCGTCGGAGCCCGTGCCGGGCTCGGTCAGGCCGAAGCAGCCGATCGCGTCGCCCGCGGTGAGCCGGGGCAGCCACCGGCGCTTCTGCTCCTCGCTCCCCCAGGCGGCGATCGTCTTCGTGACGAGACCGAGCGAGACGGAGACGATCCCGCGCACGGAGGAGTCGCCGCGCCCGAGCTCCTCGGTGACCAGGCAGTAGGCGAGGTGGTCGCCGCCCGAACCGCCGTACTCCTCGGGGACGGTGAGGCCGAGGAAGCCGAGCGCCCCGAGCTTCTTCACGATCGACTTGTCGACGTTCTCGGCGCGGTCCCACTCCACGGCGTGCGGGGCGACCTCGCGCGCGACGAAGTCCTCGGCGAGCCGCCGTACGGCTTCCTGCTCCTCGCTCAGCTCCAGATTCACGGTGCCACCCCACTCGACTTTAATTACCACTGCTAGTTTTTAGCGTCACGCCTACTATGTGCGCCATGGCCCGACCGCGCAAGCCCCTCCTGAGCAGAGACCGGATCGTCGAGACGGCGAGCGCGCTCGTGGACGCGGAGGGCCTCGCCGCCGTCTCCACCCGGCGACTCGCGGCCGAGCTGGGCGTGAGCGGGCCGTCGCTCTACAACCACTTCCGCACGAAGGACGAGATCCTGGACGCGGTCGCGGACGCGGTCAGCGCGAAGGTCGATCTGTCGATGTTCGACGAGGCCGACGGCAGGGACTGGCGTACGGCGCTGCACGACTGGGCCGCCTCCTACCGCGCGGCCCTCGCCGACCACCCGAACATCGTCCCCGTCCTGGCCCAGGGCCCGGGGCGCCGCCCGGCGGGACTGCGCGTGGCGGACGCCGTCTTCGGCGCGATGGTCCGGGCGGGCTGGCCGCCGGCCCAGGCCACCTACATCGGCGCCCTGATGCGCTACTTCGTCACCGGCTCGGCGCTGGGCTCCTTCGCCCGTGGCTTCGTGGACGACGAGACGGCCTACGACCCGGCGGACTACCCTCACCTCGGCCAGGCGCACCTGCTTGCGGAGCACCGGCAGAAGGTCGACGACGGCGCGTTCGACACGGGTCTGAGGGCGCTGCTCGACGGGCTCGCGCTGCAGTACGAGACGGGGGTACGGGGAGCATGGGCCAGACAGGAGTCGACGAGCGGCTCGTAGCGGCGGTCACGGACGGCGACGCGGAGGCCGTCCGCGCCCTGCTGGCCGCGGGAGCGGACCCCGGCGCCCGGACCGGGGAAGGACTGCCCGTGCTCTGCGCGGCGGTGGCCGCCCACGACGCCGGGACCGCCCTCGCCCTGGTGGAGGGCGGCGCGGACCCGGACCAGGAGCTGCCGGACGGGACGACCCCGCTCGGCCGGGCGGTCGAGGGCGGCTCCCCGGCCGTCTTCGAGGCCGTCCTGGGGACCGAACCCCGGCTGCGGCAGGCGCCGCCCGCGCGGGAACGGCTCCTCGGCCTCGCCCGCCGGTGGCACGGTACGGGGGCCGAGGCGGGGCTCCGGTGCGCGACGGGCACCGCAGGCCCCGCGCGGACCCTTCTGGTCGAGGACTCCGAGGACCGGACCGTGGAACAGGTGACGCTCGGCGGGCGGACCGTACGGGACGGGCACGGAGCGATCCTGACCACGCTGGAGTGGGCCTTACGCGTCCTGACCCCGGTGGACGCGCTGGTGGAGCGGGCGGTGGCCTCCCCCCACGCGAGCCCGGACCACGTCACCTGGTGCGCGGCGCGCGGGGTGCTGACCGAGCGACGCAGCCGCGAGACCTGGGCGGCGCTCGCCGCCTACCGCCACCACCCGGACCCGGCGCGCCGGCTCTTCGCCGTGGACGTCCTCTGGAGGACCGCCGTCTTCCAGGGGAGCCACCGCAACTCCTACGCCAAGGACACCGCCGGGCTCCTCGCCGAATGGGCTCCGCACGAGCCGGACGCCGAGGTCCTCACGCGGATCCTCGACACCTACAACCATCTGGAGCACCCCGGCCACGAGCGGCTCGGCCTGCTCTTCGCGGATCACCCGCACCCGCCCGTCCGGGCCGAGGCGGCGTGCGCCCTGGCCGGCGAGGAGGCGCCCTCCTCCGCCGCCCGGGCGGCGCTGCTCGGCCTGGCACGCGACCCCCACGCCCGGGTGCGTGCCATGGCGGGCGACATGCTGGCCCGGACGCACGACCTCACGCCCGAGGTCACCGACGCCCTGCTCGCCCTGGTCGCGGACCGGGACGGCGAGGTGCGCGGGCGGGCCGCGGCGGCGCTCGCCGGCAGCCGGGACCGCTCCCCCGCCGCCGCGGCCGCGCTGTGGGGACTCCTCGACGCGGACGATCCGTCGCTGCGGCTGGAGGGCGCCTTCGGCCTGGCGCTGCGCGACGACCCGCGGACCGAGGAGGCGTACCGGCGGGCGGGGCCGTCGGCCGGTCCGGAGTTCGAGCACGATCACCGGCCCACGCAGCTGCTCCACTACCGGTGGCGCGCCCGGGACCGTTCGGCGGACGCCGAAACGTGAGTGCGGCACCCTGGAGCCATGGCCGCCCACGACCTCGCCGCCCTCGCGGCGCTCCTCGCCGACGAGACCCGTGCCGCCTTCCTCCTCGCCCTGCTCGACGGGCGGGCCTGGACGGCGGGCGAACTCACGCGCCACGCGCGCGTGGCGCCGTCCACCACCAGTGAGCACCTCGGGAAGCTCGTCGCCGGCGGCCTCCTCGCCGAGGAACGGCAGGGCCGGCACCGCTACGTCCGCCTCGCCGACTCCGGGGTCGCTCACCTGGTGGAGGACCTCGCCGCCTGGGCCGAGCCCGTCCGCAAGGACGCGCCGCGTTCGCTGCGGGCCGCGAGCGCCGGGCACGCCATGGCGCGGGGGCGGACCTGCTACGACCATCTCGCCGGACGGCTCGGCATCACGATCACGGAGGCGATGACCGGACGCGGACTCCTGCGCCAGGACACCGGGTTCGCGCTCACCGACGGGGGCGTGGAGTGGTTCACGGCGCTGGGCATCGCGCTGGAGCCGACGCGGCGCCGCCCGATCGCCCGCGGCTGTCTCGACTGGACCGAACGCAGACCGCATCTGGCGGGGGTCGCGGGCGCGGCGCTCTGCCGTCACGCGCTCGACGCCGGATGGTGCGTACGGATCGGCTCGGAACGGGCGGTGAAGGTCACCGGCACGGGGGAGCACGCGCTGCGGGACACCCTGGGCATCGAGCCGGAGACAATTCGGTGAGCGCCGAAGGGTCCAGGGCCTACCGTCACCCCATGAGCAACTCTCCCGCCCCCGCCGCCTCCCGGCTCGCGCTCGCCGCCGCCGGTGTCACGGTCGTCCTGTGGGCCTCGGCCTTCGTCTCCATCCGCAGCGCCGGAGCCGCCTACTCCCCCGGCGCGCTCGCGCTGGGGCGGCTGCTCGCCGGGGCCGTCGTGCTCGGCTGCGTCCTGCTGATACGGCGGGAAGGGCTGCCGTCCCGGCAGGCCTGGCCGGGCATCCTGATCTCCGGACTGCTCTGGTTCGGCGTCTACATGGTGGTGCTGAACTGGGGCGAGCAGGAGGTCGACGCCGGGACCGCCGCGATGGTCGTGAACATCGGCCCGATCCTGATCGCCCTGCTCGGGGCCCGCTTCCTGCACGAGAAGCTGCCGCCCCGGCTGATCGCGGGCATGGCGGTGTCGTTCGCGGGGGCGGTGACCGTCGGCCTCTCCATGTCGGGCGAGGGCCACGCCTCGGTCCTCGGCGTGCTGCTGTGCCTGCTCGCGGCGATCGCGTACGCGGGCGGGGTCGTCGCCCAGAAGCCCGCGCTCGCCCACGGCAGCGCCCTGCAGGTCACCACGTTCGGGTGCCTGGTCGGGGCCGTGGGCTGTCTGCCCTTCGCCCCGCGGCTGCTCGACGAACTGGGCAGGGCGCCGCTGTCGGCGACCCTGAACATGGTCTACCTCGGGGTGTTCCCGACCGCGCTCGCCTTCACCACCTGGGCCTACGCCCTGGCCCGGACGACCGCGGGGAGGATGGGCGCGACGACGTACGCCGTGCCGGCGCTGGTCGTGGTGATGGCGTGGGTGTTCCTCGGCGAGCTGCCGGGGCTGCTGACGCTCGCGGGCGGCGTGCTCTGCCTGGCGGGCGTGGCGGTCTCCCGCTCCCGGCCGAAGCCGCCCGGGGCGGTGCCCTCGGCCGGGAGCGCCGACGCGAGGCCGGAGAAGGTCTGACGCCCGCCCCCCCCGTGGGCGGGCGCCAGGACTCCCGAGCGCTGGTACGGGGTTGTCGGGCGCTGGTCAGAAGATGACGAGCGCCCGGCCGCCCTTGCCCGCGAGCATGTTGTCGAAGGCGCCCGGGATGCCGTCGAGGGTGATCCGCTCGGTGACCAGGGTGCTCAGGTCGAGGCGGCCGGCCCGGATGTGCTCGGCGAGGACCGGCAGGTCCTTCGCCGGGTCGGAGTTGCCGTAGACGCAGCCGGACAGGGTCCGCCCCCAGTGGAACAGCTCCAGGGCGTGGAAGGTGACCTGCTGGTCCTTGCCGCCGATGCCGACGACCGTGGTGCGGCCGCCGCGCCGGGTGGAGTCCCAGGCGGTACGGATGGTGACGGCGCGGCCGACGCACTCCACGGCCACGTCGGCGCCCTGGCCGCCCGTCAGCTTCCGGATCTCCCGGGCGGTCGTGTCGGAGGCGACGACGTACTCGGTGGCTCCGGCGGCCCGCGCCAGGGCCTCCTTCTCGGGGGACACGTCGACCGCGATGATCGGCGAGGCGCCGGCGATCCGGGCGGCCTGGAGGGTGGCGAGGCCCACGCCGCCGACGCCGAAGACGACGACGGACTCCCCCTCCCGTACCCGGGCGGAGTGGTGGACCGCGCCCCAGCCGGTGAGGACGGCGCAGCCCAGGAGGGCGGCATCGGTGAGCGGGACGCCGTCCGGGGCGGGCAGCACGCAGGAGGCGGCGACGACGGTCTCCTCGGCGAAGGCGGCGACGTTGAGGCCGGGGTGGAGTTCGGTGCCGTCCTCGGTGACGGCGTGGACGTTCCCCGCTCCCTTCAGGGCGTCGACGCAGAGCCACACCTCGCCCAGCGCGCAGGGGTGGCAGGCGCCGCAGGACGGGGCCCAGTTGAGGACGACCCGGTCGCCGGGGGCGATGTGGGTGACGCCCTCGCCGACAGAGACGACCGTGCCGGCGCCCTCGTGACCGAGGACGGCCGGGACCGGCAGCCGCATGGTGCCGTTGGTGAGGGAGAGGTCGGAGTGGCAGACGCCGGCGGCGGCCAGCCGGATCCGGACCTGGCCGGGGCCGGGCTCGGGGAGTTCGATGCCGGTGATCTCCAGCGGAGAGCCGACGGCGGGCAGGACGGCGGCGCGGATCACGCTCACGCTCGGGGCTCCTCGGGGCTCAGAACTGGAGGGACTTGGTCTGGAGGTACTCGGCGAGTCCGTGGGCGCCGAGTTCGCGGCCGACGCCCGACTGCTTGTAACCGCCGAAGGGCGCCAGCGGGTTGAAGCGGCCGCCGTTGATGTCGACCTGGCCGGTCTCCATCCGGCGGGCGAAGGAGACGGCCCGCTCCTGCTCTCCCCAGACGGCGCCGGCGAGGCCGTAGACGGTCCCGTTGGCGATCGCGAGGGCGTCGTCCTCGTCCTCGTACCGGAGGATCGAGACGACCGGGCCGAAGATCTCCTCCTGCGCGATGGTCATCTCGGGGGTGACGTCGGCGAAGACGGTCGGGGAGACGTAGTAGCCGGTCTCCCGCGGGGCGTCGGGGCCGCCGGCGACGATCCGGGCACCCTCCTCGACGCCCTGCTCGATGTAGCCGCGGACACGCTCCCGCTGCTTGGCGTTGACGAGCGGTCCGACGCGTTCGCCGGGAACGTAGGCGGCGACGGCCTCGGCGGCGAGGGAGACGGCCTCGTCGTACTGGTCGGTGTGGACCAGCATCCGGGTCCACGCGCTGCACGTCTGGCCGGAGTTGGACATGACGTTGGCGATGCCGACGGTGACCGCCTTGCGGAGGTCGGCGCCGGGCAGGATGACGTTCGCCGACTTGCCGCCGAGCTCCAGCGCGACCCGCTTGACGGCTCCGGCGGCGGTGGCGCCGATCCGCTTGCCGACGGCGGTCGAGCCGGTGAAGGAGACCAGGTCGACGTCGGCGTGCTCGGCCAGCGCCTGGCCGGCGACCGGGCCGAGGCCGGTGACCAGGTTGAACACCCCGGCCGGGACACCGGCGTCGTGGACGGCCTCGGCGAAGAGCTGGGCGGTCAGCGGGGTGTCCTCGGCGGGCTTGAGGACGACGGTGCAGCCGGCGGCGAGCGCGGGGGCGACCTTGGCGACGATCTGGTGGAGGGGGTAGTTCCACGGGGTGATCGCGCCGACCACACCGACCGGCTCGGAGTAGACGGTGGAGTTGCCTACCTTCTCTTCGAAGGGGTGGGTGGCGGCCAGCTCGGCGTAGGAGCCGGCGACGGCGATCGGCAGTCCGGTGTGCACCGCGGCCGCGAGCTTGGGCGGGGCGCCCAGCTCGGCCGTGACCGTGGCGGCGATCTCCTCGGCGCGGGCGGCGAGCGCGTCGCGCAGGGCGCCGAGGCGGGCGGCGCGCTCGGCCGGCGGGGTGGCGGCCCAGGCGGGCAGGGCCGCGCGGGCGGCGCGCACGGCGGCGTCGACGTCCTCGGCGGTGCCCGCGGGGACCCGGGCGATGACCTGCTCGTCCGCGGGATCGATCACCGGGATGGTGTCCGTGGAGGAGGCGGGGCGCCACTCCCCGCCGATGTACATCGCGTCGTGGGCCTTCATCCGCTGTCTCCTCACGTGACCGACCGGGCGCCGTCCGAACCCAAACTAGCGCTGATAGTTTTGCGGCGCCAGGGCCCCCGGACGTGCGCCGCGTCTCAACGGCGGAAGGCGGCCGCGCGGAAGGCCGCCCTGCGGAAGGCGGCCCTGCGGAAGGCCGGCCTGCGTGGCCGGTCAGAAGTCGGCGAGGGTCGGCTCGTCGAGGCGCGCCACGGATTCCTGCGCGAAGCGCCGTTCGTACACGTCCCTGATCCGCTCGATCCGCGGGTCACGGACCGTGGCCTCGGCGGCCGGGTAGAGCAGGATCAGCTCGTACGAACGCTCCCGCTCGATGGTGCCGTTCCCGTCCCGCCACTGGCCCCGGCCCTCCTGCACCGTCAGGCCGCCGGGGAAGGCGGGCGTCACCTCCGTGTCCACGAAGGCCATGAACTGCCGGTCGGTCACGTCCGCTCCCCCGTCGGGGCGTTCGGTCCCGAAGAAGAGCCGGGTCTCCACGTACGGCTTGCCCCGGCCCTTCGGCGTCCCGGCGGTGACGGCGTCCGGCGCCGTGACCGTGGCGGTCGTGGCGGCGGCCGGGGCCGCCGGCCGCGTCCCGTCAAGCGTGGCGTACGCGGTGGGCGCGGCGGCGACGAACAGCAGCCCGGCGACACAGGCGGCCACACGGCCGCGGGTGGTGGTGAACGGGCGGTGGGTCATGGGCCTCTCCCTGGGTCGTGGCGTCACGGGTGTGGTGTGCGCGCCGGCGGTGTGCGCGGGCGCGCGGAGGCGCCGACGGGCGCGCGCCGGGTGGCGCGGCCCGCCGGCTTCCGGCCTGACGCGGTCAGATCTCCTTGTCGAGATCGGTGAGGTGGGCGTAGACGACGACGTTCGACTCGTACCCCTTCTTCGGGTCGAACGAGCCTCCGCAGGTGAGCAGCCGCAGCTCGGGGCGGCCCCGGGACCCGTACACCTCCTCGTCCGGGAAACCGGCCTTGGTGTACGTACGGACCTTGTCCACCGTGAACACGGCGACGCGGCCGTCGGCCCGGGCGACACGGACGGTGTTGCCGGGGCTGAGCACGTTGAGGTTGAGGAAGATGGCGGGCCCGCTGCGGGTGTCGCGGTGGCCGACGACCACCGCCGTGCCGCGTTCGCCCGGGGTGGGGCCGCCGCGGTACCAGCCGACGACACGGGGGTTGTCGACCGGCGGGGTGGCGAGCCGGCCGGCGCCGTCGAGCCCCAGGTCGACGACCGGTGCCTCGATGGTGATCGCGGGGACGGCGAGACTGGTGGGGCGCGAGCGTCCCAGGGGCGCGGGCGGCGACCCGGGCCCCGCCTCCGCCGCGGGTTTCGGCTTGGCCGCGGCGGTGCCCGGCGACCTGCCGGGAGCCTTGCTCGCGGGCGGGTTGGTGGGCTTGGCCGCGGGCTGCGGCCGTGCCCCTGCCGCCGGCTCGACGGCGGGCTTCGGCCGGGACGGAGGCTCGGGCGCGGGATCGGGGGGCGCCTTCGGCTTCTGGTCGGCGTGGAGCCCGGTTACGGCCGGGGCGGCAGCGGACGCCGCCGCCCCGTGCGCGGCCGGGGCGGCCGCGATCGGTGGGCCCGACGGTTCCCCGTCCTGGGCCCACCAGATGCCGCCGACGACCAGTGACAGGGCCACCACCACCGTCCGGGCGAGCCGGAGGAGGCGCCGCTGCCTGCGCGTGTAGCGGGACCTACGCGGCGCCATCGGTGCGGCGGCGCGACCGACGGAGACGGACGAGGATCAGTCCGGCCGTGCCGGCGAGACCCGCGGCCAGTGCCGTGCCGACGCCGAAGGCGGAGCTCTCGTCGCCGGCGAGTTCGGCGCTGCCGCCACCGCCCGCTCCGACGGGACCCTGCGGGGGCCGGCCCTGGTGGCCGTTGCCGCCGCCGTTGTCACCGGGTCGGTGGTTGTCGCCGTTGGAGCCGGGGCGGTGGTTGTCGCCGTTGCCGCCCTGGCCGCCGTTCGGGCCGTCGAGGAAGTCGGCGCAGTCGACCTTGAAGATCTTGCTCTTCTTGGCGCCCAGCTGACCGGCCCAGGTCCACTCGACCTTGTACGTGCCGTCGCCGAGCTCCAGGTCAGGAGTGAAGCCGTTGCCCTCGGAATCGATGGTGATCGCGCCGCTCCTGACGACGCCACCCCGCGGCGGCTGCGGCGAGATCGTCCAGCTCAGGGACTGGAGCCCGTCGAAGCTGAGGGCGGCGAAGTAGAAGGTGCAGACCTTGGGCTCGTGGCGCTGGTCGTTCTCGGGGCTGCGGGGCGGCTCGTCGGGGCGCCCGGCGTGGTGGACCTTCACGTCGCCGTTGTCGCCGGGGGCGGCGACGGCGGCGGGCGCACCGGCCAGGGCCGCGGCGCCGAGAGCGAGGGTCGCGACGGCTGTGGAGAGAAGGGGGCGGACAGCCTGAGCGGTCATGCGGGGGTTCCTCCAGTCATGAAGACGGTCGGATGAATCAACCGATAATCTGACTATCTGTCATTACGAGGAAGCGGAGAGTGGCCGCAACGCCGCGACACTCCCCGACATTCACTCCCCCGGCGCAAGCACGCTCACGGCCCGTGACGGCTGACCGGGACCTGTGCCCCGTGCCGGGCCCCGGCCCCACTTCCCCGGCCCCCGCCTCCCGTCCGCTGTCTAGACGGTTCCGAAGAGGATCCCCGCCCCCAGGACCACCAGCGAGGTCAGCGCGGCCCACTTGACCGTGAACTTCGTGTGGTCGCCGAACTCGACCTTCGCCATGCCGACCAGGACGTACACCGCCGGCACGAGCGGGCTCGACATGTGCAGGGCCTGTCCGGCCAGGGAGGCGCGGGCGATCTCCAGCGGCGAGACCCCGTGGGCGGCGCCCGCCTCGGCCAGGACCGGGAGCACACCGAAGTAGAAGCCGTCGTTCGACATGAAGTACGTGAGCGGCAGGCTGAGCACGCCCGTGACCAGCGCCATGTGAGGGCCCATGGCATCGGGGATCGCCCCGACGAGCCAGTCGGCCATGTGCTCGACCATGCCGGTGCCGGTGAGGACGCCGGTGAAGACGGCCGCCGCGAAGACCATGCCGGAGACGTTGAGGACGTTGTCGGCGTGCGCCGCGATCCGGGCCTTCTGCTCAGCCATCTTGGGGTAGTTGACGCTCAGCGCCAGCGCGGCCCCGATCAGGAAGAGCACCGGGATCGGCAGGAGTTCGAGGATCATCGCGGCGAGCAGGGCCACGGTGAGCGAGGCGTTGAACCAGTACAGCCGGGGGCGCAGCGTCGGGCGGTTCGGGTCGAGCCCCTGGAAGCCGCCCTCGCCCGTCCCTCCGACCGCCGGGGAGGCACCGGTACCGGCGCCGTCCGTACCACCGGCGGCACCGGCCCCGTCCGTACCACCGGAGGCACCGGCCCCGTCCGTACCGCCGCCGGTCGTGACCAGGACCGTCTCGGGCTCCGTCACCAGCGCCTCGTCCAGGGTGAGGTAGCCGATCCGCTTCCGCTCGCGGCGGCCCAGGACGTACGCGAGGACGAAGACGAAGAGCAGACCGGCGCCGAGGGCCGGGATCATCGGCACGAAGATGTCGGCCGCGTCGAGCTTGAGCGCGGTGGCGGCGCGGGCGGTGGGGCCGCCCCACGGCAGGGTGTTCATGACGCCGTTGGCGGTGGCGGCGACGCCGGTCATGACGACCAGGCTCATCCCGAGCCGCTTGTAGAGCGGATACATGGCGGAGACGGTGATCATGAAGGTGGTGGAGCCGTCGCCGTCGAGCGAGACGATCGCGGCCAGCACCGCCGTACCGACCACGACCCGGACGGGGTCCGCCTTGCAGAAGCGCAGGATGCCCCGGACGATCGGGTCGAAGAGCCCCACGTCGATCATCACGCCGAAGTAGACGATCGCGAACATCAGCATCGCCGCGGTGGGCGCGAGCTTGCCGACACCGTCGAGGACGAAGTCGCCGAGCTGCGCGCCCTGCCCGACGAGGACACAGAACAGCGCGGGGATCAGGACGAGCGCCGCGATCGGCGACATCCTCTTCATCATGATCAGGACCAGAAAGGTCGCGATCATGGCGAAGCCGAGGACGGTCAGCATGGAGGACACCTCACGTTCACCTTCGAACTCCCACCGGGAGGACTCCACCGGTGCGGCGGTCCGGACGACGTTAGGTGCCCTCTTCCGCCGTTAACAAGATGTCGACGCGTGAGCAATACGAGCAAAAGCCCAGGTCACGGCGGGGGCGCTACGTACGGGTGTCACGGCAGGGGTGTCACGGCGACGGGGAAGCCGTTGAGCACGGCGGTGCCCGAGAGGGGGTCCAGCCGGGAGCCGTCGAGGAGCTGGTTGACGTTCACGCCCGGGCGGGCGGCGGCGACGGCGAGCCGGGTGCCGGGCCGGTCGTGGCCCCAGCCGTGCGGCAGGCTGACCACTCCTGTCCGCACCGTGTCGGTGATCTCCACCTCGACGTCCAGGGCGCCGCCCTCGGCGGTGACGCGGGCGGGCTTCCCGTCGGCGAGCCCGAGCCGGTCGGCGTCCCGCGGGTGGACCTGGAGGGTGCACCGGTTCGATCCGCCGTTGAGGGAGGGGACGTTGTGCAGCCAGCTGTTGTTGGAGCGCAGGTGGCGGCGGCCGACGAGCACGAGCCCGTCCCGGCCGGCGTCCAGGGCCGCTCGCAGCCGTGGCAGGTCGGCGGCGAGGGGCGGCGGGAGCAGTTCGACGCGCCCGCTGCGGGTCTTGAGGAGATGCGGCAGGCGGGGCCGCAGCGGACCGAGGTCGACCCCGTGCGGCTGCCGGCGGAGCGCGTCGAGGGTGAGGTCGTACGGTCCGAGGCGGAGCATCAGGTCCAGGCGCCGCTCGGCCCCCGTGGCGCCGGTGAGCAGGGCGGCCTGTTCCCGCGGGTCGGCGCCGAACAGCGGCGAGTGCTCCTGGGTGACGGCCTTGGCGAGGGCGGTGTCGACGGCGAGGTCGTCGACGGCGGAGGGCGGGGCTCCGTGCATGCCGGAGACCGCGAGGATCAGCCGGGCGTGGATCTCGCACTCGTCCATGCGCCCCTCCTCCAGGGGGACGGCGGCCGGGGTGAAGCGCGCCTGGTTACGGACGGCGAAGCCGTTGAAGGCGAAGTCGAAGTGCGCGCTCTGGGAGGGCGGCGGCGGGGGCAGGACGACATCGGCGTGGCGCGTGGTCTCGTTGAGGTAGGGGTCGACGGCGACCATGAAGTCGAGGGCGGCGAGGGCCGCGTCGAGGCGCTGTCCGTCGGGGGCGGACAGGACGGGGTTGGCGGCGATGGTGACGACGGCCCGGATCCGCCCCTCGCCCGCCGTCTCGATCTCCTCGGCGAGGGCGGCCGTCGGCAGTTCGCCCTTGGCCTCGGGGTGGCCGGAGACCCTGCTGGCCCAGCGGCCGAGCGCGAAGCCCTTGCCGGGTCCCGCGGGCCGGGGCGCGGGGGCGGTGGCGGAGAGCGGGAAGAGCGCCCCGCCGGGGCGGTCGAGGTTGCCGGTGAGGACGTTGAGGACGTCGACGAGCCAGCTGGCGAGTGTTCCGTACGCGACGGTGGAGCTGCCGATGCGTCCGTAGACGGCCGCCGAGGGCGCGGCGGCGAGTTCGCGGGCGACCGCGCGGATGGTGGCGGCGTCCAGGTCACAGGCGTCCGCGACGGCCTCGGGGCTGAACTCCGCGAGCGCGGCGCGGACTTCCTCGACGCCTTCCACGTGCCCGTCGAGCGCGCCGAGGTCGGTGAGGTCCTCGGCGAAGAGGGTGTGGGTGAGCGCGGCGAGGAAGAGCGCGTCGGTGCCAGGGCGGATGGCGAGGTGCCGGTCGGCGAGGGCGGCCGTGCGGGTGCGTCGGGGGTCGACGACGGTGAGGGTGCCGCCGCGCTTGCGCAGGGCCTTGAGCTTGCCGGGGAAGTCGGGGGCGGTGCACAGACTCCCGTTGGACTCCAGGGGGTTGGCGCCGAGCATCAGCAGATGGGCGGTGCGGTCCAGGTCCGGCACGGGGACGGCGAAGGGGTCGCCGAAGAGCAGCCCGCTGGAGACGTGCTTGGGCATCTGGTCGAGCGTGGAGGCGGTGAAGAGGTTCCTCGTCCCGAGCGCGCCGATCAGCAGGGGCGGGTAGAGGGCGCCGGCCATGGTGTGGACGTTGGGGTTGCCCAGGACGATACCCACCGCCTGTGGTCCGTACTCCTCCACCAGCGGCCGGATCCGGGCGGCGATGAGGTCGAACGCCTCCTCCCACGAGGCGTCCCTGAGGACCCCGTCCGTACGGACGAGCGGGCCCTTGAGCCGGTCGGGGTCGGCGTCGACCTCGGCGAACGAGGCGCCCTTGGGGCAGATGAAGCCCTGGCTGAACACGTCGTCGCGGTCGCCGCGCGCTCCGGTGACCCGGGGCCCGTCGAGGGTCAGCGTCAGCCCGCAGGTGGCTTCGCAGAGGGGACAGATGCGCAGGGCCGTGGACATGGAGGTCTCCCTGGGGCGTCGGCGGGTGCCGCCGAGCATACCGACCGGTAGGGATGAAGGGGAGGGGTTCCGCGAGCGGCCTGGACGCGGGGCGGGAGCGGGGGGCGTTACGCGAGGGAGGGGGGTTACGCGAGGGAGGGGGCGAGGTAGGCGTGCAGGAGCTCGCGGGTCTCGGCGATGAGGGCCGGGTCGCCGGTGGGGCCGACGCGGAAGGCGAGGTGGAGGAGGGCGTCCGTGGCCTCGACGCCGACCAGGACCTTGCGGCGCAGGGCCTCGTCGGCGGGGCGGTCGAGGGTGGCCGCCAGCAGGGCGCAGAGCCGGTCGGCGACCAGGTGGTTGGGGTCCTCGTCGCCGGGTTCGCCGGGGCTGGGGACGCCGAAGTCGACCAGGGCGAAGCCGGGCACGGTCCGCTTCATGGCGATGTACTCGTCGAGGACGGTGTCGATGGCCCGGCGGGCGTCGACGGCCGGGAGGGCGGCGAGGCGGGCGGTGATGCGCTCGGCGTACCGGTCGAGGTTGCGGTGGGCGAGGGCGGCGGCCATGGCGCGCTTGTTGCCGAAGAAGCGGTAGACCGAGCCGATGGGGACGCCCGCGCGGAGGGCGACGGCCCGGGTGCTCAGCTGTTCGTAGCCGGTCTCGTCGAGGAGTTCGGCGCAGGCGTCGAGGATCCGGGCGAGGCGGTCGGCGCTGCGCTGCTGGACGGGCGCGCGACGCAGGGCGGGCTGGGCGGGCCGGTCGGGCGGACTGGGCTGGGGCACGGGGACCATGATGCCGTTCCGCGCCGGGTCAGGCGATGAGGAGGCCGATACCGCCGAGGGTGTACACGATCATCAGCGCGAAGAGGGGAAGCTGCCCGGCCAGTGCACGGGCGGGCGGGAAGAGCCGCACGGCGCGGTCGTGGGCGGCGATGACGCCGAGGACGTGGCCGGTGACGACGGCGACGACCTGGAGGGTGGCGAGGCCGCCGGGACCCAGCGGTGGGGCGGGCGAGGGGGCGTTGTCAGTGCCCGCTGCCATCATGACGGTACGTGGTCCTTCGGTGACCAGGAGTGTGAAGTAGTGGGCGACGAGATAGCCGAGCGCGATCGGCAGGAGGGAGTGGGCGAAGGACGAGAGGGGGTGGGTGAGTTCGGGGGACATCAGGCGCAGGGCGCCGGCGCAGAGGCCGTAGAGGGCGGCGACGAGGGCGACGGCGGCGAGCAGTCCGAGGGTGGCGGTGAGAGTGGGGCCGAGTGGGGAGGTCTGGAGGGTGGTGAGCCAGCGGGGGTGGTCGGAGAGGCCGTCGTAGGCGGTGGAGCCGAGGAGGACGCAGACGGTGGCGACGAGGCCGGGGGCCTGGGGGGTGGAGTCGAGGCCGTCGAAGGGGGAGCGCAGGACGAGTCGGCCGTCGGCGCGGCGGCCGAGCGGGGAGAGCCGGGCGAGGAGGGAGGAGTAGAGCTCGAAGGGGTCGGCCCGGGCGAACCACCGCTCGCCGTATCGGGCGGCGCCGAGGAGTTGGACGGCGGTGAGGACCGTGAGGAAGGTCAGGAGGGTGGGGGTGGACGTGGGGTCGGGGGCGGCGAGTTCGAGCCAGGCGAAGGCGAGGAGTCCGGCGGCGGCCGGCCGGGTGCCGAGCCGGGCGGGCAGCGGGTGGGGGTCCCCGGCCGGGCGGAGCGGGCGGAGGAGGGAGTGGAGCGCGCGCAGGGGGTTGAGGAGGCGCCAGACGGGTCCGAGGAGCAGGGAGGCGGGGACGAGTCCGACCCAGAGCAGGACGTAGACGGCGCCGGGGGCGGGGTTGCGGTCGGGGTCGTCCGGGCCGAGGAGGAGATGGAGGAGGACGGTGATCGCGGCGGCCAGGCCGAAGGTGCGCAGGGCGGTGCGGGTGGCCGGGGCGTCCGCGAGGCGCTGGAGGGCGGCGGGCAGGGGGCGGCCGGCGCGGTCGCCGCGGAACCGGGAGGTGGACCAGAGCAGGCCGAGGCCGAGGAAGGAGATGAGGAGGGCGGTGAAGGCGCCGGCGTAGGCGTAGAACGGCGAGAGGGGCAGGTCGTGCTGGGCGCCGACGCCGTGCGCGAGGGTGGTCATCGGACGAGGAGTTGGGTCAGCACGAGTCCGGACTCGTGGGTCTCGACCTCGAAGAGGCCGGTGCGGTCGACGGTGAGGGTGAGGGAGGCGGGGCGGCCCGCGGGGAGCGGGAGTTCGCGGTCGTAGCCGTGGACGTGGAGGGTGTCGGCGCGGTCGCTGGTGACGCGGAGGGTGAGGCGCTCGCCCTTCTTCAAGGAGACGCGGGAGGGAGGGGGTTGTATGGACGTGCCGTCGACGCGGATGTCCACGGTCCGGCCGGCGGGCGGGTCGGGGGCGGCCGTGGGGGCGGTGGTCGGGGCGAGGCCGGCTGTGGCCTGGACCGGCCTGCCGTCGACGGCCCAGACGGTGTGGTCGTCGGCGTGGAGCCGGACGGTGAGGCTCCGGGCACCGGGCGGGACGTGGTGCCAGGGGCCGTAGGCGCGGGCGGCCTCCCGGCCGTCGACGAGCAGCCGGGCGTATCCCCTGCCCGGGACGGCGGCGCCGCCGACGCTCTCCGGGGTGAACCGGAACCTCTCCACGGCCAGGTGGACGTTCCAGCCCCCCTCGGAGTCGGGCCGCACCTCCAGCCGCACGCCCGGCGCCCTCCCGGCAGGCGCCTCCCGCAGTCGGTGCCCTGCCTCGTCCTTCGCCGCGAGCAGCGTGCCACTGCCCGCGGTGGCCTCCTGGTGCCCGGTCCCCGGCTTGTGATGCGTGGTGGCCCGCCCACCGCACCCGGTGACAAGAAGAACGGCGAGAACCGCGACCAGCATCGGCCGGCCCGCCCACCGGACGGACCACCGCCGCGGCCCGAACCACCGCCGCGGCCCGGGCCGGCGGACGCGCGGGGCGCCGTCGCTGGCCGGGGCGGGGGTACCGGCGACGGCGAGCCCGACCGGCGCAGGCCCGACCGGAACGCGCACGGCCGGCGCGCGCACGGGCGGAACGGGCACGGCCAGCGCGGACCCGACCGGCCCGGGGGCCCCGGCGACGGCGAGCCCGACCGGCCCGGACCCGGGCGGAACGGGCCCCACCGGCGCGGACCCTGCCGACGCGCGCGCGAGCGGAACGGACCCGACCGGAAAGCGCGACCCCTGGCCCGCCGGTTCGCGCTGCCCGCCGGTCGTCTCGGGGCGGGTCATTCGGTCGCCTCCGCGCCCGAGCGGGGTGTCCCGGCCGCGGGGTCGTCCCGGCGCGAGCGAGGTGGCCCGACGACCGGGGTGCCGTGGGCGGGCTCCGGCCGGGGGGCGTCGCCGTCCCGGCCGTCCGTTCCGGCGCCGGCCGGCTCGGGCCGCGGGTCATCGCCGTCCCGGCCGTCCGGCCGCGTGCCCTCCGTCCTCTCCCCCGTGGCGGGGCCGGAGGCCGCAGGGCGGGTGGAGAGGGTGGCGGACCAGAGGATCCAGGCCACGGCCAGGAGGGTGCGGAGCCAGGCGGGGCTGAGGGGGATCCAGGGGATCATGAGGACGGCCTTGTCGAAGGCGTCGAGGAGGGTCAGGGCGCCCAGGGTGAGGGTGGTCCAGGCGAAGGCGGGGCGGGCCGGGCGCAGGGTGAGGCCGAGGGCCGTCCACCAGGCGCCGGTCAGGAGGAGGGCCAGGGCGGGCAGGGGCCCGGAGGCCAGGCCCAGGGTCGAGCCGGCGACGTCGAGGGCGAGGCCCACGAGGCCGAGGAGGGTCGCCGCGCCCGCCAGGCGGCTGCCCCGCAGCCTGCGCCACCACAGGGCCCCGCCCACGAGCGCGAGGACCACCGCGGACCCCAGGGCGAGCTGGGTCTCGACGCGCTGGACGCCCCGGGCGCCGTACCAGTCGCAGCCCGCCGGGAGCCTCCGCGCCTGGACGTCGTAGTCGGCGCAGACCAGCAGATGGGCGAGCTTGGACGGTTCGCCGACGAGCCGGTCGGTGTTCCCCGAGACCTCGCCCCGGCGCGCCCCGCACTCGGGCAGGGTGCCCGGGGTGGAGGCGCCGGTGCCGGGCTGCCAGCAGTTCCCGCCGCCCTGGCCGTCCCACCAGACGTCGGTGCGGTTGGGGCGGGAGGCGCCCGACCGGTCGACGCCCAGGTGGTTGCCGGCGTAGCGGTTGTGGTGGGAGGTGTCGGTCTGCTTGCCCCAGGCCGACTCGCCCCGGATGAAGGCGGGGACGGCGCTCAGGAAGAAGGCGGCGCGCTGGTGCCCGTACACCCAGTTGTTCTCGTAGAGGTTCCAGTTCCCGCCGGCGGTGATGATGCCGGTGCCCGGGGGCATGGAGATCTGCGGGCAGACGACGCCCTGTTCGTAGCCGCGCTCGACGGGCGGCGCGGCGCAGGTGCCGTCGGCGACGTACCGGTAGTAGTTCTGGTTGTTGTCGTGGATGAGGTTCCGCTCGAAGCGGGCGTGGTTCTGCGGCAGTCCGGGGTGGCCGGGGAAGGCGGAGTCCATGGAGGCGCCGCCCATGTTGTGGTCGAACTCGTTGTCGTGGACCCAGACCGAGTCACCGGCCGTGCCGGAGTAGCCGACCATGTTGTGGTGGCTGCGGCAGCCGGTGATCTCGATGGAGTAGCGGGGGACGTCGTAGCCGCGGCCGTTGTTGATGTCGGAGGCCGAGCCGGGGTAGATGCCGGAGTCGCCGTTGCCGTACGACTCGCAGTTCTTGTAGAGGCCGTGGTCGGAGGCGAAGGTCAGGAAGCCGTACTCGTCGTTCCACCGGGTCAGGACGTCGTCGATGACGAAGCCGTCGGCCGCGAGGACGTACAGCGAGTTGAATGTGGTGCGCTGCGCGGTGAAGTTCCGGAAGTAGATGCCGTCGGAGCGGTCGGCGCGCACGGCGTTGAGCTTGGTGTAGGCGGCGTCGACGACGACGTCGAGGCGGGAGGCTCCGGTGCCCTCGATCTGGAGGTCCTTCTTGCCGAGGACGGCGACCAGGTTCTGGTTGTGCGGGCACCGCCGCTGCTGTTCGTACGACAGGATCTGGTAGCCGAGCGAGGAACGGGGCGCGTCCAGGGAGGCGCAGGCGCCGGTCGGCGTGGCGCGGGAGGGCTCCTCCTCGTACAGGCCGGGCAGCACGGCGATGGTCATGCCGGGGCGGTCGACGGCGTCGACGGCGTCCTGGAGGTGGCGGTGTCCCCCGCCGGGGCCGCCCCGCGCGCAGCGGGCGAAGAGGGCGAGGTTGCGGGCCTTCAGCGCGGCGGGGAAGCGGGCGATCCGCCGGTCGAAGTCGGCCCGGTCGGTCTTGCAGACCAGGAGGTCGGGCTCCCCCGTGCGCAGGACCGGCACGCTGCCGGAGCCGTCGGGGAAGGTGACGGGCCGTTCCTCGTGGGCCTGGGCCCCCGGGGCGGCGAGGAGGGAGGCGGCGAGCGCCGCCAGGACGACCGAGAGCGTGAGGAGGAGCCTGCGGGTCCACGACATGCGCTGGAGAGTAGAGCAATGTTCATGTTTTGGAACCCCTCGTGCACGGACTTCGTCCCACTCCCGCCGCGGTGCACCGTTGACGCGAGCGGGGGCGGAATCCTACGGTCATGCATAGGATTCTTTGAGGGCAGAGGACAGGAGCGCGCGATGACCACGGAGAGCACCGAGCGGGCGAGAAAGACGGCCGAGGGGCTTCGGTACACCACCGGCTTCGGCAACGAGCACAGCTCGGAGGCGGTCCCCGGCGCGCTGCCGCACGGCCGGAACTCGCCGCAGCGGGCGCCGCTGGGCCTGTACGCGGAGCAGCTGAGCGGGAGCGCGTTCACCGAGCCGCGCGCGCACAACCGCCGCTCGTGGCTGTACCGGATCCGTCCCTCGGCCGCGCATCCGCCGTTCACCCGGGTCGGCAACGGCGCCGTACGCTCCGCGCCCTTCACCGAGACCGTGCCGGACCCCAACCGGCTGCGCTGGAACCCGCTGCCCGACCCGGCCGAGGGCACGGACTGGCTCGCCGGCCTCTGGACGCTCGGCGGCAACGGCGACGCGACCCAGCGCACCGGCATGGCCGTGCACCTCTACCACGCCAACGCCTCCATGGACCGCGTCTTCAGCGACGCCGACGGGGAGCTGCTGATCGTCCCCGAGCGCGGCGGCCTCCTCCTCCGGACGGAGCTGGGCCTGCTCTCCGCCGGTCCCGGCGAGGTCGCGCTGATCCCCCGCGGGGTCCGCTTCCGCGTGGAGCTGCTCGACGAGAGCGCCCGCGGCTACGTCTGCGAGAACTACGGCGCACCCTTCCAGCTCCCCGACCTCGGCCCGATCGGCGCCAACGGGCTCGCCCACGCCCGCGACTTCCGCGCGCCCGTCGCCGCCTACGAGGACGTCGAGGGCCCGGTCGAGGTCGTCAACAAGTACTGCGGCAACCTCTGGTCGGCGACGTACGGCCACTCACCGCTCGACGTCGTCGCCTGGCACGGCAACCACACCCCGTACGTCTACGACCTGCACCGCTTCAACGTCATCGGGACGATCTCCTACGACCACCCGGACCCGTCGATCTTCACGGTGCTGACCTCGCCCTCCGACACCCCCGGTCTCGCGGGTGTCGACTTCGTGGTGTTCGCCCCGCGCTGGCTGGTCGGCGAGGACACCTTCCGCCCGCCGTACTTCCACCGCAACGTGATGAGCGAGTACATGGGCCTGATCGAGGGCGCGTACGACGCCAAGGCGGAGGGGTTCGTGCCGGGCGGCGGCTCGCTGCACAACATGATGTCCGCGCACGGTCCCGACCGGGAGACCTTCGACCGGGCGAGCGCGGCCGAGCTGAAGCCGCAGAAGATCGACGACGGCCTGGCCTTCATGTTCGAGACCCGCTGGCCGCTCACCGCCACCGGCCAGGCCGCGAACGCCGACCATCTGCAGAGCGGTTACGACGACGTGTGGCAGGGTCTTGAGCGCCACTTCCGGTCGTAGTACGGAGAAAACCGTGACCGCCTTCGCTCCCGACTCACTGGTCCTGAACCGCAAGCTGCCGCTCTGGTACCAGGTCTCGCAGTCCCTGCGCGCCTCCATACTGGGCCGCACGCCCGACGCCTCGCTGCGGCTGCCCACCGAGGAGCAGCTCGCCGCCCATTACGGCGTGAGCGTGCTGACCATGCGGCAGGCTCTCAAGGAGCTGGAGGAGGAGGGGCTGATCAGCCGCCACCGGCGGCGGGGCACCTTCATCGAGCCGGGGGCGAGGCGGTCCACCCCGCGCCGGCTGCTCGGCTCGATCGACGCGATCGTGGCCCAGCAGTCGGGCGAGCTGACCACGGTCCTGGGCCACGGCGCCGAGCCCGTCCCCGGTGAGCTCGCCGAGTACTTCCCGGACGAGTCCGAGGTGATGGCCTATCGGCGGCTGCGCTGTGACGGGGAGAGCGGCGAGCCCACCAACTGGGCCCTGAACGCGGTCCGCCAGGATGTCGCGGCCCGGCTCGACCCGGCCGATCTGGAGCGCTGGCCGATGACGAAGGTGCTGCGGGACGTGGTCGGCGTCCGGATCAGCCGCATCACGGACACGGTCGAGGCCCGGCTCGCGGACCCGGAGACGGCGGGCCTGCTCCAGGTGCCGCTGCTCTCGCCGATCCTGCACTACACCGGGGTGACCTACGGCGAGGACGGGCGAGTGGTGGACGTGGCCCGCATCTTCTACCGGGGCGACCGGTTCTCCTTCACGGTGACGGTCGAGGCCCACTGACCGTCCCGGCCCCCGCCCGGGCCGCCCGCCCCGACGCGCTGGTGCGCCGCCGGGGGGCCGCTCACTAGCATGCGGCACGTGACGGACGAGAAACCCCCGCCGGACGAGGCGCCGCTGCTCGACGAGCTCATGCCGTGGTCCGTGGCGCCGCTGCGGCTCGGCCGGTCGTGGATCGTGGCCCCGGACGTCCGTACCCTGCGCGCCCGCTGGGACCGCCTGGTGGCGGCCGAGGGCGCGGAGCGCGAGCGGCTCTTCCGGTCCAGCAGGGCCCGCACGCCCTCGAGTTCGGTCGCCGCGCTTCCCGGGCAGCGGACCGGCACCGGCCGCCTCGCCCGTGAGTCGGGACCGTGCCCGGCGCCCGTCCGCCTGGCGCACGGCCCGTTCGACGAGCAGTGGCTGATCCCGGACCACCGGCTGATCGACACCGCCCGGCCCGAGCTGTGGCGGGTGGCCGACGCCCAGCAGCTGTTCGCGGTGGAGCAGGGTTACGTCCCCGCTCCGGGGCCGGGCGGCGGCCCCGCGCTGCTGGTGACCGCCGCCCTGCCCGACGGCCGCTCCCCCGCCGGCCGTCCCGGCCGGATCCGCCCGCTCTTCCGCCGCCCCGGCGGCCGGGAGCCGAACGTGGCGCACGGTCTGCTGGCGCTGCTGGGCGAGCGGTACGGGCACGAGGTCGCCGCCGAGGAGCTGCTGGCCTGGGCCGTGGCGGCGGCCCGTCCCTCCCCCGTGGGGCCCAGGGTGCCGCTGCCCCGGGACCGGGCCGTCTGGGCCCGTGGCGTGGAGCTGGGCCGGCTGCTCACCGGCGTCCAGCTGCGGGGTGCCCGGGGCGGCGAGAAGCCCCGGTTGCCGGGGGGCCGCCGGCCGTACGTACGGGCGGCGATCCCGGCCCGGCCGACGACGCCGGTGCACGACCCCGAGGAGGAGGTGCTGGAGCTCGGCGGGGGGCGGATCTCCCCGGTGCCGGCCGAGGCGTGGGAGTTCCGGGTCGGTGGCGTGCGGATGCTGGAGCAGTGGTGCGCGCACCGGACGGCGCCGGCCGAGCCGGGGACCCTGGAGGCGATCGGTCCGGCGGCCTGGCCCCAGGAGTGGACCTCGGAGCTGCTCGAACTGATCACGGTCCTCGCGCTGCTGGCCCGGCACGAGCCGGAGCGTGCCTCCCTCGCCGCGGCCCCCTCGCTGACCCGCGCCGACCTGCGGGCGGCCGCCGTGCTGCCCGTGCCGCAGGGTGCGCGCAGCCCCGCGTCCGTCCTGGACCACCAGGAGGAGGGCCCCGAGGGCCAGTTCGCGCTCCTGTAGGCGGGCGATGTCCGGCGCTCCCCCCGGGTGGCCTGCGTGGACGCGGTGACATGTCCCGCAGTGACAAGGGCGGTGTCCACCGGGTAGGCAGAGCTGTCATGAGCACTCAGCCACTCCCCCTGGAGGGGATCACGGTCGTCGCGGTCGAGCAGGCCGTCGCCGCGCCCTTCGCCACCCGTCAGCTCGCCGATCTCGGCGCCCGGGTGGTGAAGATCGAGCGGCTCGACGGCGGGGACTTCGCGCGCGGCTACGACACGGCGGCCCGCGGGCTCGCCTCGCACTTCGTGTGGTGCAACCGTGGCAAGGAGTCGGTCGCGCTCGATCTGAAGCAGCCGCGGGGCCTCGCGCTCGCCCGCCGTCTGGTGGCCGGCGCCGACGTCTTCGTACAGAACCTGGCGCAGGGCGCGGCGGCCCGTCTCGGCCTGGACGCGGCCACGCTGTGCGCCGCCCACCCCCGGCTGATCGCGGTGGACGTATCGGGGTACGGGCCGGGCGGGCCGTACGCGCAGAAGCGGGCGTACGACATGCTCGTGCAGTGCGAGGCGGGGCTCGTGTCGGTGACCGGGACCGAGGAGCGGCCGGTCAAGTCGGGGATCCCGGCGGCCGACATCGCGGCGGGGATGTACGCGTACGCGGGTGTCCTCGCCGCGCTGGTGCGGCGCGGGACCACGGGCCGGGGCGGGCCGGTGGAGGTGTCCCTGCTCGACTCGTTGGCGGAGTGGATGGGGCATCCCCTGCACCACGGGATGCACGGGGGCACGGCCCCGGCGCGCACGGGTCTGGCGCACGCCGTCATCGCGCCGTACGACGCCTATCCGACGGCGGACGGGAGCCTGGTGCTGCTGTCCGTGCAGAACGACCGGGAGTGGCGGCGGCTCGCCACTCGGGTCCTGGGCCGGCCCGAGCTGGCGGAGGATCCGGCGTTCGCCACGAACACGGCCCGGGTGGCGGGCCGGGCGGAGACGGACGCGGTGGTCGCCGCCGCGCTGGCGCCGTTGACGGCGGCGGAGGCGTTGGACCGGCTGGACGCGGCGGGCATCGCCTGTGCCCGTCTGAACACGGTGGCGGATCTGGCGGGCCATCCGCAGCTGGCGGCGCGCGACCGCTGGCGGTCCGTGGACTCGCCGGTGGGGCCGCTGCGCGCGCTGCTGCCGCCGGTCGTCTTCCCGGACGGTCCTGACCCCCGGATGGACCGGATCCCCGCCCTGGGCGAGGACACGGAGAGGGTGCTGGGGGAGCTGGGGGTCACTGCGGCCGAGCTGCGGGGGCTGCGCGGGGACGGGGTCGTGGCGTGACGGGGGTTGACGGTCTCGGAGCGGTCGGGGCGGGTGGCCGGGCACCGGGGTGTCCGATCACCGTCTTCGGGGTTGCGCCCAACCGCTCCCGGACATGCCCCCGGACGGTGTCGGGGGGAGGAACGTCTGCCCGCAACCCTTTCGCGGGGCCTCCGGAGTCGTCCAGAGGCTCAGCCCCGGCTGCCGAAGAGCGAGCGGCGCAGTCGGCGCAGGGGTGCGAAGAGCGAGACGCGCGCGCTCTTGCTGCGTCGGCTATGCGCGAGGTCACGGGTCGTCAGTTCACGCATCAGCAGCGTCGCCTCGGCCGCCTCGCGCTGGGGCACGGCGGGACCGCCGAGCACCGCGAGATGGCGGTCGAGCCGCGAACTGGTCGCGTTGTTCCCGCATGTGATGGCAGGCACTCGCGGCCTGCTGCGCATTGCTATCTGTTCCATGTCACTCCCCACCCTAACGAGGGCACCCGGCCCGGGCAGGTTAACCCTATCGCCCCACCGTCACACCCGTGTATCCCGGCGGCAGGATTCACCACACTCGTACGGGGGTTGACGGTTACCGTCTGAATCCATTTGATTCCAGGGCGAGTTGGACAGCGATCGAACACCTGCCGAACTGTCACGAACCATCCTGCACGCAAGGGCCTCGGCCATGGTCATCCGGCGGGCTGTGATCTCCACCACCAAGATCACCGCCCGCTGGTTCCGTGGAGTTCGAAATACCCCGGA
This sequence comes from Streptomyces sp. NPDC048353, assembly GCF_055587165.1. Taxonomy (NCBI): domain Bacteria; kingdom Bacillati; phylum Actinomycetota; class Actinomycetes; order Kitasatosporales; family Streptomycetaceae; genus Streptomyces; species Streptomyces sp. NPDC048353. The sequence continues at coordinate 359,135 of NZ_JBVJGU010000007.1, forward strand.
CGGGGGCAGAAATGCACCACCGGGCCGACAACGGACAGGGGAACGCGCCATGACCGTGATCGCGGGGCGGTACCGGTTACTGGACATCCTGGGCGAGGGCGGGATGGGGACCGTCTGGCGCGCCAGGGACGAGGCGCTCGGCCGCGAGGTCGCCGTCAAGGAGGTCCGCGCCCCCGCCGGCCTCCCCGCGGGCGAGGAGAGCCGGCTGTACGCCCGGCTGGAGCGGGAGGCCTGGGCGGCCGCCCGGGTCTCGCACCGGAACGTGGTGACGGTGTACGACGTGGCGACCGAGCACGGCCGTCCCTGGATCGTGATGGAGCTGATCCGCGGGCTCACCCTTTCGGACGTCCTGGACGCGGAGGGCCCCATGCCGCCGCGCCGTGCGGCGCACATCGGCGCCGAGGTCCTGGCCGCGCTGCGGGCCGCTCACGCGGCGGGGGTGCTGCACCGGGACGTGAAGCCGGTCAACGTCCTGATGGGCAACGACGGCCGGGTGGTGCTGACCGACTTCGGGATCGCGACGGTGGACGGCGTCTCGACCCTCACCGTGCCCGGGGAGCTCGTCGGATCCCCCGAATTCCTGGCCCCCGAGCGCGCGTTGGGCGAGAGACCCGGCCCGGCCTCCGATCTGTGGTCGCTCGGGGTGCTGCTGTACGCCGCGGTGGAGGGCAATTCCCCCTTCCGCCAGGACACGCCGCTGAGCACCCTGCGGGCCGTGGTGGACGAGGAACTTCCGCCGCCACGCCTGGCGGGTCCCCTCGGGCCGGTCATCGAGGGGCTGCTGCGGAAGGACCCCCGGGAGCGGCTGTCCGCGGCGGAGGCCGAACGGCAGCTGCGCCTGGTGGGCGCGGGCGGTTCGCCGCGTACGGAGCCGGTACGGGCGGCGTACGGCCCGGTCGGCCCGACCGTCTCCTCGTCGGCCTCCCCGTCCTCCTCCTTCTTCGGCGGAACAGGACGCCCGTCGGCCGCCGGGGCCCCGGGGTCCGGCGCCGGCGAGCGGAGGCCGGGCCGCCCGGGGGTGCTGCTCGCCGCCGGTATCGTCCTCCTGCTGATCGCCGGGGGGTTGCTGGCGTACGCGCTGCTCCGGGCCGAGCGGCCGGGCGGTGGCACGGGGGCCGGGGCGGGCGCGGGGGCCACGAGCGGCGACCCGGGACTCACCCCGCCGCCGGCACGCACGACGGGTGCCCCGGGCGGCTCCCCCGGCACACCCACCATGACGACGACCACGACCGTCACCACCGCGACCACGACCGTGACCGCCACGCCGCCGGCGCAGACGGTTCTCGTGTACGTGACGGCCGTGCGCGGCAGTTACACCGGGCCGTGCCCGCCGCCGGCCGCCGAGGCCCCGTCCTTCACGGCCACGGTCGCGGTGGGGCGTACGCCCGCCTCGGTGGAGTACCGCTGGGCGACGGAGAGCGGGGAGAGTTCCACGGGTGCCTGGCGGAGGCTGGAGTTCGCGGCCGACGGTCCGCCGCAGCGGAGGGTCGGCCACACCGAGCCGGCGCACCGCGCGGACGGGGCGCGGCGGGACCGGATCCGGGTGGAGGTCCGGGCCCCGGTCGAGGTCCGGTCGAACTGGGTGCGGACTTCCGTGACGTGCGAGGAGGCGACCCCGTCGGGCGGGGCCGCCTCCTCGGACGGGGTGCTTACGCCACGGCCCTGAAGGCGGGCAGGTAGCCGCCGGACTGGCCGGAGGCGGTGGGGTGGTACGACTCGCCGATGTTGAGCCAGTTGACGCTGTGCAGCCAGGCCGAACCGGAGCAGATCTCGTGTCCGGTGAAGGCGGGGACGACGCTCGCGAAGGTGTAGCCGTGGTCGGCCGCGCGCTTGGCGGTGGCCGCGTTGAGGTGGTCGGAACCGCCGTTGATGGCGCGCCGCTCGTTCTCGCTCAGTCCTGCGACGCAGCTGCCGCCGATCTTGTAGAAGCGGGGGTAGCCGAGGACCACGACGCGGGCGTTGGGGGCCTTGGCTCTGATGGCCGAATACACCGCGTCGAGGCGCCCGGGGAGGGTGGTGTCGACATAGCTCTTGGCTTGATTCACCCGGTTGATGCAGGTGGCCTCCGACTGGAGGACGCAGGTGGTCATGACGTCGGCGAAGCCCGCGTCATTGCCGCCGATGCTGAGGGAGACCAGGTCGGTGGCGGCGGAGAGGGGTCCGAGCTGTCCGCTCGTGACATCACCCGTTCGGGCGCCCGAGCATGCGGTGAAGGCGAACGACGAGGGTGAGTTGGCGTTCGCCCAGAGGACGGGGAAGGCGCGGGTGGAGCGCTTGCAGTCGCCACTGGCGCTGTCGTAACTCCCGGCTCCGACACCGGAGGAGTACGAGTCGCCGAGTGCCACGTAGTCGACGGCGGCGGCTTCGGCCGCCTGGGCGTTCCCCGCGCCGGTCAGGGCGAGGACGGCACCGAGCAGGAGCGAGGACGAGATGGCCGCGAATCGGGACAGTTTCATGGAACCTCCCTGTAGCAGTACCTCTGCGTTACTAGGTAGTAGCAGCGCATCCGGCCCACTGGAAGTGTTCATGCCAAGAACATTTGGCGAGATCTCCCCGACGCCCCGTCAACCACCGTCGTGATCAGGCCATCTGGCGGGTCGTCCGCCGGGCCCCCCGCCCGCCCGGTGCCGGGCCGGCGGGCTCCCGAGGCGGAGCCGCGCCCGCGACCCGCGGACCGTCCCGTTCAAAACGCTGTGCGTTCCCTGCCCGATTGCCGGATCATGACCGCCATGTCTCTGACCCCGGCGGAGCCCGCCGAGCCGACCGACCCCCAGCGGGCGCTGCCGATCCGGCTCAACGTCGACGACAGCGACTCGCCCGCCGATGTCGTCGACGCGCTGTTCCTCGGCCGCTTCGCCACGGGCGAGCAGCCGCACTCCCACAGCACCACCCTGGACCGGGTCAAGCCCGCCGCGACCCTGCTGCCCGCAGGGGCGAAGGTGCTGCGCGCGGCCAAGGACGACGACCGCAGCGCCGTGCTCGCCGAGGGCGAGGGCTGGACGCTGCTGGTCAGCCGCTGGAACCGCGGCGCGGACGTCACCGTCACCGCGACCGGAGCGCACCTGGCGGAGCAGGTCCTCAAGGAGGCCACGGACGGCGCCAAGGACGAGCCGGAGCCCCAGCCGGAGAACGTGACGATGGGGTTCTGGTACGTCTCGCCCCGCCGCGGCCCGCACCGCACGACCCGTCAGATCAGCGCCGGTACGTGGGAGGAGATCCGGCCCAACTACACGGCGCCGGTGGCCACGGGGATGGACCGGCTGATGAAGGTCACCCCCGACGACATCGCGGGCCGGCTGCTGCTGCTCCACGGCCCGCCGGGCACGGGCAAGACGTCCGCACTGCGGACCCTGGCCCGATCGTGGCGGGACTGGTGCCAGGTGGACTGTGTCCTGGACCCCGAGCGGCTCTTCAACGACGTCGGCTATCTGATGGACATCGCCATCGGCGAGGACGAGGGCACGGCGAAGGGGCGGTGGCGGCTGCTGCTCCTGGAGGACTGCGACGAGCTGATCCGCGGCGAGGCGAAGCACACCGCCGGCCAGGCGCTGTCGCGGCTGCTCAACCTCACGGACGGCCTCCTCGGCCAGGGCCGCAACGTCCTCGTCGGTGTCACCACCAACGAGGACCTGGAGCGGCTGCATCCGGCGGTGGTCCGCCCCGGGCGCTGCCTGGCCCGCATCGAGGTCGGGGGCCTGACCCGGAACGAAGCGGTGGCGTGGCTCGGCACGGAGGAGGGGATCGGCGCCGACGGCGCGACCCTGGCGGAGCTGTACGCGCTGCGGCGCGGCACGACCCCGGCCGGCGTCCCGGAGTCCCGCCGGCCGGACGCGGGACTCTACCTCTAGGGCGAGTGCCGGGGTGCGCCGCGTCTTACGGGCGCTGCCTCACGTGCCGTACGCGGCCCGCGGGGGCGCGGCGCCTCAGGGTGCGGCCTCGCCTGCTGGGGCGCCGCGCCTCACGGGCGCTGCCTCACGTGCCGTACGCGGCCCGCAGGGCGTCCTCCACCGCCTTGGCCGCCGCCTCGCGGGTCAGGCCGAGCCGGTGGGCCTCCCCCGCGTACGACGCCGCCGCCGTCGCGGCCAGCCGTTCCGCCGCGTCGCCCGCCGCCGCGACGAACGTGCCGTGGCGGCCGCGCGTCTCGATGACGCCGTCCGCCTCCAGCGCCTTGTACGCCTTGGCGACCGTGTTCGCCGCCAGTCCGAGGTCCTCCGCCAGCCCCCGTACCGTCGGCAGCTTGTAGCCGACCGGCAGGACGCCGGAGCGGGCGCGCTCCGCGATCTGGGCGCGGAGCTGTTCGTACGGAGCGGTCGGGGAGCCGGTGTTCACGGTGATTCGCAATGTCACCCGCTGATTCTGCCTCCGCCGGGCCCGAAAATGGGAGGCGGCCCCACCACCCGCGGCCGTAGCGTGCGGGCCCATGACTGTGATCGTGCGCGATGTCCGGCCCGAAGACGCGGGGGGCTTTGCCCAGGTGCGGCACGCGGCCCTGCCGTTCATGCTCGCCACCCCCGCGCAGGTGGCCTTCGACTGGGCCCATGCCCATCCCGACGCCCATGCGCGTCCCCTGGTCGCCGAGGTCGACGGGGAGATCATCGGCACCGCCCAGCTGCGCTACGCGCACGACGCCCCGGAGCCGGGGGTCGGTTCCGTCAACGTCTACGTCCACCCGGAGCGGCGGGGACTCGGGGCCGGATCGCTCCTGCTGCGGGCCTCCGAGGAGCACCTCGCCGAGGTGGACGCCACCACGCTGTACAGCTGGGTGCTGGACGAGCCGCCGAACCGCGCCTTCGCCGAGCGGCACGGGTACGCCCCCCGCCGCTCCGCGCACTTCCTGCGGCTCGACCTGACCGCCGCCGGCCTGCCGCCGCTCCCGGAGACGCCCGCCGAAGTGGAGATCCGCACCGCCGCCGACTTCGCCGCCGATCCGCGGCCGCTGTTCGCGCTCGACGCGCTGACCACCGCGGACGAGCCGGGTGACGTGGGTGCCGAGCTGACCGACTACACGCACTGGCTGGCGACCACCTGGAACCATCCCCTCTTCGACCCCGGCCTGACCACGGTCGCCGTGGTGGACGGCCGGCCCGTCGCGTTCAGCGCGGCCCAGACCGACGGCCGGGGGCGCTACAACTCCGCGATGACCGGTACCGATCCGGCGTTCCGGGGCCGGGGGCTCGCCAAGCTCGCCAAGACGCACTCCCTCCACCGGGCCCGGGCGGCCGGCTGCACGGAGGCGTTCACCGGGAACGACGCCGGCAACGCACCGATGCTGGCGATCAACACCTGGTTCGGCTACGAGGTCTGCGCGACGGAGGTCCGTCATGTCCGCACGCTCGGTTGAGGTGGTGCTGGTCAAGGCCGGGCGGACGAAGATCCGTTACCCGGCCGACGTCCTCGCCGACGACGGCACCCGGCTCACGGTCCGCGCCCCCTGGGCGGCGGAAGGGGTGCGGGACTTCGGCTTCGTACGGTTCGAGCCGGGCGACGTCTTCGTGGAGCACTACTGGCGTGACCGCTGGTACGCCGTCAAGGAGGTCCGTGGCGGGGACGGCTCCCTCAAGGGGTGGTACTGCGACATCGCCCGGCCGGCCCTGATCGACGACGCGGGCGGCGAGGTGGTGGTCGAGGACCTCGACCTGGACCTGTGGGTGTCGGCGGACGGCAGCGAGGTGCTGCGGCTCGACGAGGACGAGTTCGAGGCGAGCGGGCTCGCCGTCCGTGACCCGGAGGCGGCGGAGTGCGCCGTCGTCGCCCTCGACGAGCTGGAGGTACTCGGACGCGAGGGCCTGGCGGAGCTGCTGCGGTAACGCCCGCCGCGGGCCCGGGGTGGGGGAACCGGGCCGCGGCGGGCGGCGGGGTCGGGGGCGCCGCGAGGGGTCCGCGGCACGGCTGTGCCCGTGCGGGCGGTGCGCCGGAGCCCCCGGACACCGCTCGGAAGGCCGTCAGTACAGGGTGACGTCCGAGTCCTGCGCGGCGAGGAAGCCGGGCATCGGCAGGCCCATCGGGCCGGTGGGCGTGAGCTGCATCAGGGTGGCCTTCACCCGGGCCGCGCCCGCACGGTAGGCGGGCTCCTTCACGACGCCGGAGTTGGTCCACGTCCGCACCCGGCCGTCGCAGACGGCACGGGTGCCGCCGATCCCGGCGGAGAGATTCTGCTGGACGAGGGTGCTGCCGACGAAGACGGGGCCGGCGCTGTCGTCGAAGCAACGGTAGGTGCCGGAGACGGTGACCGTGCCGTCGTCGGCGACGGTTCCGTACGCGTCGACGGACAGGTCGTCGACCTGCTCCGCGTGGGCGGTGGACGCGGTGGCGGCCATGAGCAGGCTGGTGGCGGCGAGGGCGAGACGGAGACGCATGGGCGCGGTCCCTTTCGAAGTGGGGGAACGTTGCCCGCCAGGGATATCGGATCAAGCCGCCCTATGTCCGAAACTCACCCTTTCGGGGGCGCGTTGGGACCGGACGCGACCGGTCGCGGTCGGGCATACCGTCGTACGCTCATACCTTCCGCTTCCTCAGCAGCGGCCAGACCAGCAGGAGCAGGACGACGGCGTACACGGTGACGGAGAAGGGCGTGTCGACCAGGCCCGTCAGCGCACCGTCGCTGATCTGGAGCGCGCGGCGCAGTTGCTGTTCGGCGGCCGGGCCGAGGATGACGCCGATGACGGCCGGCAGCACGGGCAGTCCGTAGCGCCGCATGCCGAAGCCGACGAGCCCGATGACCAGCAGGATCACGAGGTCGAGCGCCTCGCCGCCCACCGCGTACGCGCCGACGGCGGCGAAGAAGAGGATGCCGGCGTAGAGGTACGGGCGCGGAATGCGCAGCAGCTTCGCCCACACCGGGGCGAGCGGCAGATTCAGCGCGAGCAGCAGGACCATGCCGACGAAGAGCGAGGCGATCAGGCCCCAGACCAGGTCGGGTTCGCGCTCGAAGAGGAGCGGGCCCGGCTGGATCCCGTACTGCTGGAACGCGGCGAGCATGACGGCGGCGACCGCGGTCGTCGGCAGCCCCAGGGTCAGCATGGAGACGAGCGTTCCGGCGGCCGACGCGGAGGCGGCGGACTCCGGCCCCGCGACGCCTTCGATGGCCCCCTTGCCGAACTGGTCCCGGTGCTTCGAGAGCCGCTTCTCCGTGACGTACGAGAGGAAGGTCGGGATCTCCGCGCCGCCGGCCGGGATCGCGCCGAACGGGAACCCGATGAACGGCCCGCGCAGCCAGGCCTTCCAGGTGCGCCGGACATCGTCCTTGCCGAGCCACGGCCGCCCGACCGGGAGCGGCTTGCCCGAGGTGCGGCGCAGATGGGCGGCGACCCAGAGGGCCTCGCCGATCGCGAAGAGACCGACCGCGACGATGACGACGTCGATGCCGTCGGCGAGCTGGAGCGAGCCGAAGGTGAGGCGCTGCTGGCCGGTCATCTGGTCGAGGCCGATCAGGCCGATCGTCAGACCGATGAGGAGCGAGGCGAGGCCGCGGATCCGGGAGGAGCCGAGGACGGAGGTCACCGCGATGAAGGCGAGGACCATGAGGGCGAAGTAGTCGGGCGCGCCGATGTCGACGGCGAGTGCGGCGACGGTCGGGGCGAGCGCGACGAGCAGGAGCGTGCCGATCATGCCGCCCGCGAAGTGGCCGATGGCTGCGGCCGCGAGCGCCTGCGCGCCCCGGCCCGCCTTGGCCATCGGATTGCCCTCGATGGCGGCGACGACGGCGGCGCTCTCGCCGGGGGTGTTGAGCAGGATGGAGGTGGTGGAGCCGCCGAACATGGCGCCGTAGTAGATCCCGGCGAACATGATGAAGGCGCCGGTCGGTTCGAGCCCGTACGTCACCGGGAGCAGCAGGGCGACGGCCATGGCCGGGCCGATGCCGGGCAGGACGCCGATGGCGGTGCCGAGGAGCACGCCGAGCGCGGCCCAGAGCAGGTTCATCGGGGTGAGGGCCGTACCGAAGCCGTCGATGAGCGAGTTCACGGAGTCCATGGTCAGAGCACTCCCATCAGCGGGCCGCCGGGCAGCGGGACTCCGAGCAGGTGGTCGAAGACGAGGTAGGTGAAGAGGGAGAGCCCGGCGGCGATGAGGGGATCGCGGCGGGGGTGGCGGCTGCCCAGCGCGTAGGCCGCGCCCCAGAAGAGCAGGGCGCCGGCGACGGGGAAGCCGACGGGCCCGATGAGGACCGCGAAGGCGAGGAAGACTCCGGCGAGGAGCAGCACCGTGCGCCAGTCGCCCGGCTCGGAGAGGTCGACGTCCTCGCCGCCCTCTGCCTCGCCGCGGCCGCCGCGCAGCACGTCGACGGTGAGGAGGACGGCCACGACGAGGAGTCCGACGCCGACGACGAGCGGGACGGTCCGCGGGCCGACGGGGCCGCGCTGGGCGACGTCGACGGTCATGGTGAGTGCGTCGGTGAGGACGAGGACGCCGATGAGGAGGAGCAGGAGGCCGACACCGAGCTCGGAGCGCTCGCGTAGCCGGCCCTTCCGCGCGGGCGCCGCGGGGGTGCCGGGGGTCTCGGGGGTCTCGGGGGTGGTCACAGTCCCAGCTCCTTCAGTACGGAGCCGACGCGCCGGTCCTGTTCGGCGAGGAACGCGCCGAAGCGTTCGCCGGGCAGGAAGGCGTCGTTCCAGCCGTTCTTCTTCAGCGACTCCCGCCACTGCGGGGAGGCGTGCAGCTCGCCGACCAGGCCGACGAGCTTCTCCCGCTCCGCCTCGGAGAGGCCGGGCGGGGCGACGATCCCACGCCAGTTGGTGAACTCGGTGTCCAGCCCCGCCTCGCGCAGGGTGGGGGCGTCGAGCCCGGGGACCCGCTGGGCGCCGGTGACGGCGAGGAGGCGCAGTTCACCGGACTCGATCTGGTCGAGGTACTCGCCGACGCCCGAGACGCCGAAGGCGACCTTGTCGCCGAGGATGGAGGCGAGGAGTTCGCCGCCGCCGTCGAAGGGGACGTAGTTCACGGTCTTCGGCGCGATGCCGGCCGCCTGGGCCATCAGCATCGGGGCCAGGTGGTCGGGACCGCCGGGCGAGGACCCGCCGCCGACGGGCAGCTTGCCCGGATCCTTCTTCCAGGCGGCGAGAAGCTGCTGGATGGTCCGGTACGGGGAGTCCTTCCCGACCACGACGATGTCCTGCTCCTCGGTGAGCCGGGCGATCGGAGTGGTGTCGGCGAGGGTCTTCGGGGTCTTGTTGGTGTGGACGGCTCCGACGACGCCGAGGCCCATGGACATCGCGAGCCGGCCGTTGCCGTGCTCGCCGACGAGCCGGGTGAGGCCGACGGTGCCGCCGGCGCCGGGCAGGTTGAAGACCTCGATGCCGGTGGTGAGACCGGCGTCCTCGGCGTTCTTGGCCACGGTGCGGGCCGTGATGTCGTACCCCCCGCCGGGGGTGTTGGGGACCATGAACCGCAGGCCCGGTATCCGCGTGCCGGTGTCGGAGCCGCTGCCGGGCGTGAGCAGCGGCGGCCCCACGAGCACCAGCAGCGCCGCCCCGAACAGGGCGAGGGGAGTGCGCAGACGCACGTGTGCCGCCTCTCAGGTAGGTGGGTGAAGTGGCCCACATGTTGCCCGCGCGTGAGGAAGCTGTCTCCCTTCCGCAATCAACGGACGTTGTGGTCCTTGTGGTCGCGACCTAGCGTGTCGGGGTGACGAAAGTGCTGGTGGTGGACGACGACTTCATGGTCGCGAAGCTGCACAGCCGTTATGTGTCGGCCGTGGACGGTTTCTCCGTCGTGGGTGTCGCGCACAGCGGCGCCGACGCGCTGCGCGCCGCGGACCTGTTGCGTCCCGATCTGGTGCTGCTCGACATCTTCCTGCCCGATATGGACGGGATCAGCGTGCTGCGCGAGCTGCGCGGGGCGGGTCTGGGGGTCGACGCGCTGTTCATCACGGCGGCGCGGGACGCGGGCATGATCCGTTCGGCGCTGCGGGCGGGGGCGTTGCACTATCTGATCAAGCCGTTCAACCAGGCAGCGCTGCAGGAGCAGCTGCGGCACGTGGCGGCGCTGCGCAGCCGCCTTGCGGAGCTCGACGAGGCTCGGCAGGAGGACGTGGACCAGATCTTCGGCGCGCGGCCGCCGGGCTCGCGGGAGCTTCCCAAGGGCCTCGCGGCGCCCACGGCGGAGCTGGTGGACGGCATCCTGCGGGCCCATCCGGAGGGCCTGTCGGCGACGGAGTGCGCGGAGGCGGGCTCGCTGTCCCGGGTCAGCGCCCGGCGCTATCTGGAGTACTTCGCGGAGACCGGCCGCGCGGAGATCACCCTGCGGTACGGGGGCACGGGCCGCCCGGAGCGACGCTACCGCCGCCTGGGCGGCTGACACCGCCCGCGCGACGCCCGGAGCCGACGCCCGGAGCCGACGTCCGCGACCGCCACCCGTACGGCTCCGCGCCCGTTCGGCTCCGCGCCGGTCCGGCCGCCGTCCCGCACCGGCGCTGGCCGGGAGCACGCACCGGTCCGGCCGCCGTCCCGCCCGTGCGGCTATCGGACCGATCCGCCCGCGTCCGCCCGTGCGGTTCACCGCGCCGGGCCGCCCGGTGTCCGGCTCACCGTCCGGCCCAGGGCGGCCACCGCCCGGGCGAAGGCGGGGGCGTCGGCGACGGCCGCCCCGCCGGTGTCGTTGTTGAAGTACGCGTACACCTCGGCCTCGTCCGGCCAGGTCCCGGCGATCCGCCCGGCCCAGGAGGCGAGCGCCTGCCGGCCGTAGCGGGGCGCCGGCCGGGCGAGGCCGGCGTGGAAACGCACGTACCCCCACGGGGCGGTCCGCCACAGCGGGGTCACCGGGCGTGATCCGCGGTCGGCCCAGCACAGCGCGCTGCCGTGCCGTTCGAGCACCGCCCGCAGCGGGCCCTGCGCCTCCCACCAGGAGGGATGCCGGAGCTCCACGGCGACGCGGACGTCCGCGGGGAAGCACCTCAGGCAGGCGTCCAGCGCGTCGACGTCCTCCCGGAACCGCGCCGGCAGCTGGAGCAGCACGGGCCCCAGCCGGTCGCCGAGCCCGGCCGCGTGGTCCAGGAGCCGGCGCACCGGTTCCTCGGGGTCGTGGAGCCGCTTGAGGTGGGTCAGATAGCGGCTGGCCTTGACCGCCATGACGAAGCCGTCCGGTGTCCGCTCCCGCCAGGAGGCGAAGGTCTCGGCCGTGGGGAGGCGGTAGAAGGCATTGTTGTTCTCGACGGTCGCGAAGGACCGGGCGTACTCCTCCAGCCACAGCCGCTGCGGGACCCCGGGGGCGTAGAGCGCCCCGCGCCAGTCCCGGTACTGCCACCCCGAGGTTCCCACGCGTACGGGCACGGTCCACCCTCTCGGAAACGGCCGGCTCCACCCTCCGCGGGACGGAACGGCCGGTCTGTCCGTGGTGCCTTCTCCGGTGCTTTCTCCGGTGCTTCTCCGGCGCTTTCTATCGTGCCGCTTAGGCGCTCCTTAAGTCGACCATAAGGATCCCCCTCACCCGCTCCCAGCAGCCCGTTTCACCGGTGCGGACGGCTAGCTTGCTCAGCGACCCCACGTTCCCCCCTCCCGAAGGAGTCGCCCTCATGACCGCTCGCCGTACGGCCGCCACCGCTCTCGTCCTCGGCATCGCGCCGCTCGCGCTGGCGGGTCTCGCCGCCGCCCCGGCCGTCGCGCACGGGTCGATGACGGACCCGGTGAGCCGGGTCTCGGCCTGTTACGCGGAAGGTCCCGAGAGCCCCGACTCCCCCGCCTGCAAGGCGGCGGTGGCGGCGAGCGGGGCGCAGGCGTTCTACGACTGGAACGCGGTGAACATCGCCAACGCCGCCGGCAAGCACCGCGAGCTGATCCCGGACGGCAAGCTGTGCAGCGCCGGCAACGACAAGTACCGAGGTCTCGATCTGGCGCGCGGCGACTGGCCGGCGAGCAAGCTGGACTCCGGGACGCACACTTTCCGCTACAAGGCGACCGCTCCGCACCGCGGCTCCATCGCGCTGTACGTCACCAAGGACGGGTACGACCCGTCCAAGCCGCTGTCGTGGTCGGACCTCGAGGAGAAGCCGTTCGCGACGGTGACCGACCCGCGGCTCGAGGGCGGGGACTACGTCTTCGGCGGGACCGTCCCGAAGAAGTCCGGCCGGCACCTGATCTACTCGATCTGGCAGCGCTCGGACTCCCCCGAGGCGTTCTACACCTGCTCGGACGTCGTCTTCGGGCAGGACAACGGCGGCGCGGGCGGCGGTCCGGCCCCGACGGCGAGCGCGCCGAGCGAGGAGCAGATCGAGGACGGGAAGGACCAGTCCTCGGTCGAGCACGGCGGGCACGGCGACGACGACGCGGGGACCGGCGCGGGCGAGACCGCGGCGGCCCCGGCCTCGGCAGGGGCCGCGCCGGGCGGGTCCGGTTCCTCCGAGGCCGGGGCCGGAACAGAGGCCGGGACGGAGGCCGGAACGGAGGCCGACGGTTCCGGCACCGGGACCGGGGCCGCGCCCGGCGCCTCCGCGCCGAACGCGCCCGCCGCCGCCGGCTCGGGCGAGAACCTCGCCGAGACCGGTGGCGACAGCTCGACTCCGTACATCGCGGTCGGCGGCGCCGCCGTCCTGGCGTTCGGCGCGGCCGTGCTCTTCGCCACGGTCCGGCGCTCGTCGCCGTCGACGGGCCGCCACGGCCGCTGACGCGTCAGCCGACGACCGACAGGCAGGTGGTCGGAGTGGCGCGGGCCGGGTCGAGGGCGTTGGCCACCTCGTGGAACGCGACCCGGTCCAGCGTCCCGATCGCCACGTGCTCGGAGAGGTCGAGGGCGCACTTGTCCTGGATGAGGACGTTGGTGACGTGGGCGCCGTCGAGGAACTGCGAGCGGTACGGGGTCACGACCTGGTCGTACTGGGTGGCGATGACCGTGTAGGTCACGCCCGGCACGGTGTCCCCGCCCTGGTTGAGCTTGGTGAGGAACGGCGAGCCGGCGATCTGGTCGGCGAGACCGGGGGTCTTCTCGTCGATCAGGTCGGCGACGCCGGGGAAGTACGGCAGGAGCCGGGTGAGGCCGAGCAGGGTCGTGCCGTGGTTGTCGGGGGCGATGCCGACGAGCGCGCGGACCTTGTCGGCCCCGCCGAGGAACTTGAGGTAGTAGCGGGGCATCATGCCGCCCTGCGAGTGGCCGACGAGGTCGGCCTCGGCGGCGCCGGTGGCCGCGAGCACCCGGTCCACGTAGGCGTCGAGCTGTTCGGCGGACTTGTCGATCGGTCCGAGGCCGTGGAAGAAGGGCACGTTCGGCAGCTGTCCGTAGTCGAGCGAGAAGACGCAGTACCCGCGGTTGACCAGGTACGGCGCGAGCCCCAGCCAGTTGTCGATCGAGTTCCCGAAGGTGCCGTGGACGAGGACGATCGGACGGGGGTGGGCGGCGGAGGGCTTGCAGGAGAAGTCGTTCCAGCCCCTGCCCGCGGCGGCCGTGACGGCGGCGGGGGACGCGGTGCCGGACGGGGCGGCCGCCGGGGTGGGGGCGGCGGCCTGGGCGGAGGCGGTGGGTGCGAGGGTGGCGGCGGCGGTCAGCAGTAGGACGGACACGGCTCTGAGGGCGTTTTTCCAGGGCAGCATCGTGCGATCTCCTTGTGGCTCAAGGGAAATCCAGGCGAACGATGACAGCGAGCCCTGCGGTCCGGACCACAAGTGGGGATGCTCTGCTCATGCCAAGCTACGCACGGGTAGCCTTTGCTGGGAAGTTACGCGTCGGTAAAAACTGACCGTTCGTCAGTACGGAGCAACGGCCGGGCCTCAGGCCGCCAGCGAGCCCGGTATGACCGCCCGCGGACCGAACTTCGCCCGCGCCCGGTCGGCCACCGCCTCGAGCCGACGGGCCTTCTCGTCCGCCGGGTCGAAGGTCAGCTGCCGCGCGGCCCCCTCGGCGGGGGTGAGCCCTTCGGCGCGCAGCGCGATCCCCCGCACTCGTGCGCGCTGCAGTCCGAACGACGCGTGGATCGTGTACACGAGGTCGGCGAGCGCCGCCGTGTGGGCGGTCGGCTCGCGCAGGGTGCGGGTACGGCTGCTGGTGGACCGGTCCGCGTACCGCACGGTGACCGCCAAGGAGCGGCACACCTGGCCCTCCGTCCGCATCCGGGCGCCCAGCTCCCCGGCGAGCGAGAGCAGCGCCCTGCGCTGGGCCGACGGGTCCAACTCGTCATGGGGGAAGGAGTGTTCGGCCGCCATCGAGCGGGAGGCGGCGTTCGGCACGACCGGCGTGCGGTCGACGCCCCGCGCCCGCTCCGCCAGTTCGCGCCCCGCCTTCGCGCCCACCAGCCGCTGGAGCACGGCGAGCGGCGCGTCCGCGACTCGTCCGATGGAGTCGAGTCCGTAGGCGCAGAGGGTACGGGCGGTGGTGCGGCCGACCCCGTCGAGCGCGACGACCGGGCGGTCCCGCAGGAAGCGCTCGGGGTCCTCCACGACCAGGGTGACGCCCGGGCGGGCCTCGCGGGCCGCCATCCGGGCCAGCATCGGGTTGGGCCCGGCGCCGACGACGCAGTCGACGCCGTACAGGGCGAGCGCCCTGACCCGTATCACCGAGGCCAGCTCCGCCGGGCTCCAGCCGAAGTAGCGCAGCGCGCCGCGGACGTCGGCGAGCAGGGTGTCGGGCGGGGCGGCCTCGACGACCGGGGTGAACTCGCCGACCAGGGCGAGCAGACGCGGAAGCATCGCCTCGTACAGGGGCTCCAGCCGGAACCGTACGCAGAGGATCATCCCGCGCTCCCCGGACTGCTGTGCCACAGCTTGCGGCGCGGCGGGGTCACCGCGCCGTCGCCGGCGGGCCGGAGGTCCGCCCACGGGTTCATCTCGAACCCGGTGGACATCCTGATCCGGCGGCCGCTGTCACCACCCTTCCCCTGGCCGTCGCCCTGACTCTGTCCCTTGCCCTGGCCGCCGTCGCCACTGCCGTCGCCGTCACCGTCGCCGTCGCCGTCGCCGTCGCGGCGGGAGGAGGGCCCGCCGTCACCGTTCCCGTCGCCATAGGAGGGCGGGGGCTCCGCGAGCCGCTCCCCCACCGCCTCCAGACCGCCGGCCGCCCGCAGCTCCGCCAGCTCGGCGAGGTTCCACGCCGCGGACCCGACCACGCTGAGGCTGCGCGGGCCGCGCCGCTGCACCACGCCGCGGACGAGCAGCAGCCAGGAGTGGAAGACGGTGTGCGCGCAGGCCTCGTGGGAGTCGTCGAAGAAGGCGAGGTCGACCAGGCCCGTGCCGTCGTCGAGCGTGCTGAAGATGACGCGCCTGCCGGAACGGATCGGCGGGGTCTGGGTGGCCGCCTTGGCGCCCGCGACCAGGACCGTCTCCCCGTGCCGGGCCTCGCGCAGCCGTTTGGCGGAGACCACGCCGAGTTCGCGCAGGAGGACGTGGTGGTCGCCCATGAGATGGCGGGAGGCGTCCATGCCGAGGACGCCCAGCTCGGCGCTGAGCCGCTCCGACTCGTCCAGGTCGGGCAGGCCGACGGGGGCGGTCTTCATGCCCTGGGCGAGCGGGAGCTGACCGCCGTAGGAGGCGGCTCCCCGCTGGGTCCGGTGGAGTTCGGTCAGATGCAGCAGCAGATCGCGGCGGTTGGCGCCGAAGGCGTCCAACGCGCCCACCTGCGCGAGTCGTTCGGCCACCGGCTTGCGCGGCCGGGCCCGCTCCCAGAAGTCGAGCAGCGAGGCGTAGGGCTGCCCGGCCTCGATGCGCGCGCTCTCCGCCTCGCTGATGCCGTGGACGTCGGAGAGGGCGAGCCGGAGGCCCCACACCTTCGGTGATTCAGACACCAGTTCGATACGGTGGCCGACGGCGGACGCGTTCACGTCCAGGGGCAGCACCGGCACCCCGCGCCGCCGCGCGTCCGCGAGCAGCAGCCGCTTCGGGTACATCCCCGGGTCGTGGGTGAGCAGCCCGGCGTAGAAGGCCGCCGGGTGGTGCGTCTTGAGCCAGGCCGACTGGTACGTCGGCACGGCGAAGGCCACCGCGTGCGCCTTGCAGAAGCCGTACGAGCCGAAGGCTTCCACGATCTCCCAGGTGCGGGCGATCGTCTCGTAGTCGTACCCCCGCCGCTCGGCCCGCTGGGCGAACCAGATCCTGATCCGGCCCTGCGACTCGGGGTGCGAGAGCCCGCGCCGCACCTGGTCGGCCTCGCCCCGGCCGCAGCCGGTCATGATCCGTACGATCTCGATGATCTGCTCGTGGAAGACGACCACGCCGTACGTGTCCTTCAGCGCGTCCTCCAGGTCCGGATGCGGGTAGCGGGCGGGGGCCCGGCCGTGACGGGCCTCGATGAAGGGGCGGACCATGTCGGCGGCGACCGGCCCGGGCCGGAAGAGGGAGATGTCGACGACGAGGTCGTGGAAGGTGGCGGGCTGGAGCCGGCCGACCAGATCGCGCTGGCCGGGCGACTCGATCTGGAAGCAGCCGAGGGTCTCGGTGGACTGGATGAGCCGGTACGTCTTCGGGTCGCCCGGCGGCACCCGCTCCGGGTCGTCGAGGTCGATCCGCTCGCCCGTGGTCCGCTCGATCTCGGTGACGGCGTGGGCCATGGCGGACTGCATCCGCACCCCGAGGACGTCGAGCTTGAGCAGCCCGAGGTCCTCCACGTCCTCCTTGTCGAACTGGGACATGGGCAGGCCCTCGCCGCTGGTGGGCATGACGGGGGTACGGGTGAGCAGCGAGGCGTCCGAGAGCAGCACCCCGCACGGGTGCATCGCGACGCCGCGCGGCAGCTTGTCGAGGGCCTCGACCAGCTCCCAGAGCCTGCCGTAACGCTCCTTCTCCCCGGCGAGGGCGCGCAGCTCGGGCAGTTCGTCGAGGGCGGCGAGCGCGTCGCGGGCCCGGATGTGCGGGAACGCCTTGGCGAGCCGGTCGATCTCGGCGGGGTCCATGGACAGGGCCGCGCCGACGTCCCGGATCGCGTGGCGGACCCGGTAGGTCTCGGGCATGGCGACGGTGGCGACCCGCTCGGTGCCGAAGCGGTCGATGATCGCGCGGTAGACCTCCAGACGGCGGGCGGACTCCACGTCGACGTCGATGTCGGGCAGGGCGGTGCGGTTCTTGGAGAGGAAGCGCTCCATCAGCAGCCCATGCTCGACGGGGTCGGCCTGGGCGATGCCGAGGAGGTGGTTGACGAGGGAACCGGCGCCGGAGCCCCGGGCGGCGACCCGGATCCCCATCCCTTTGACGTCGTCCACCACCTGGGCGACCGTCAGGAAGTAGGTGGCGAAGCCGTGGTGGGCGATGATGTCCAGCTCGCGGTGCATCCGGTCCCAGTAGGCGCGGCGCCCGTCGTAGCCGCGCAGCACCATGCCGGCGGCGGCCCGGGAGGCGAGGACGCGCTGGGCGGCGCGGTGCTCGGCGCCGACGAGGTACGGCTCCGGGAAGTGGGCGGACCCGATGCCGAGGTCGTCCTCGGGGTCGAGCAGGCAGTCGGCGGCGACGGCCCGGGTCTGTTCGAGCAGCCGGTGGGCGGTGTCGCGGCGGAAGCCCGCGGCCTCGACGACCCGCTCGGCGGCGGCCGCCATGGCGTCGGCGTCCTTGAGCCAGGCCTCGCCGCTGTCGAGTTCCTTGCGGGGGTCGACGGGGACGAGGCGGCGGGCGGAGTCGAGGACGTCGGCGACGGGCCCCTGGCCGGGGTCGGCGTAGCGGACGTCGTTGCCGAGGACCGGGCGGACGCCCTGCTCGGCGGCGAAGCCGACGGTACGGGCGGCGAGCCGCAGCGAGCCGGGGCCCGTACCGGACCGGCCGTGGTGGACGGCCTCCAGGCGCAGCGCGTCGCCGTACCGCTCGCGCCAGGGGGCGAGCAGCCGGGCGGCCCGGTCGGGGCGGCCGGCCGCGAGGGCGCGGCCGACGTCGGAGGCGGGGCCGAGGAGCACGGTGAGACCGTCGCCGTGGTTGGCGTCCCAGGGCAGCAGGGGCTGGGGCTGCGCTGCGCCGGCCGCGTGGGCCGCGGTGATCATCCGGCAGAGCGCGGCCCAGCCCTCCCGGGAGCGGGCGAGGAAGACGGCGCGGGGCGCGGACTCGTCCACGAAGGCGCCTCCCCGCACGGGGACGCGCCGCGCGGAGGTCCCGTCACCGCGCACCGGCCAGGCGGCGGACCTAGCGGGCCCTGCGGGGGCGGTACCGGCGCCGCGGCCGGGGACGCCGGCGCCGTCCGGGCCGAGGCCGTGGGAGCCGTGGGGGCGGTAGCCCGTGCCACCGGAGCCCGCGTACCCGTTCCGGCCGGGGCCGGTCGGGGCGGGTCCGTCGAGCGCGAGGTCGGCGCCGAAGAGCGGACGTACCCCCGCCTCCGCGCAGGCCTTCGCGAAGCGGACCACGCCCGCGACGGTGTCACGGTCGGTGAGGGCGAGGGCGTCCATCCCGCGCTCGGCGGCGCGCTCGGCCAGCCGCTCGGGGTGCGAGCCGCCGTAGCGCAGGGAGAAGCCCGACGCGGTGTGCAGATGCGTGAACCCCGGCATGCGCACCTCCCGCATCGATTCGTACGTACGTTCCCACCCCCCTCGTCTTCACCATAGACCATTTCGAACGTGCGTACGATACGCCGGGCGCACCGCTCCGCGTCATCCGTTCGGACCCAGCCCACCTGCGGGAACGCTCGGCTCACCGGAGCGTGGGGGCATGAGTCTCGCCGAGGAACTGAAGAGCGCCGTCACCCCGCGAGCCGCCCTGCTCGTCGTCGGGGTGCTCGCCCTCCAGCTGCTGTTCATCGCCTCGTACGTCGGGGCGCTGCACAACCCGAAACCGAAGGACGTGCCCTTCGGCGTGGTCGGGCCCCAGCAGGTCTCCGCCCAGCTCATCGGGCGCCTGGAGCGGCTTCCGGGCAAACCCCTCGACCCACGGACGGTCACGGACCAGGCCGAGGCCCGGAAGCAGATCATGAACCGGGAGATCGACGGCGCCCTGGTGGTGGACCCCGCCGGCACCACCGACACCCTGCTGGTCGCCTCCGGCGGCGGCACGGTGCTCTCCTCCGCCCTTGACGCGCTCTTCACCCGGGTCGAGGCGGCCGAACGACGCACGCTCAGGACCGTCGACATCGCCCCGGCCTCGAAGCAGGACTTCGACGGCCTCTCGGCCTTCTACCTGGCCGTCGGCTGGTGCGTCGGCGGCTACATCTGTGCCGCGATCCTCGCCATCAGCGCGGGCTCCCGCCCCGCGAACCGCGAGCGCGCGCTCATCCGGCTCGGCGTCCTCGCGCTCTACTCGGTCCTCGGCGGGCTCGGCGGCGCGGTGATCGTCGGCCCGATCCTCGGCGCCCTGCCGGGCAGCGTGGCGGCCCTGTGGGGTCTGGGCGCCCTGGTCGTCTTCGCCGTCGGCGCGGCCACCCTGGCCCTGCAGTGCCTCTTCGGCATCGTCGGCATCGGCCTGGCGATCCTGCTGATCGTGATCGCGGGCAACCCCAGTGCGGGCGGTGCCTTCCCGCTGCCGATGCTGCCCCCGTTCTGGAGCGCGATCGGCCCGGCCCTGCCTCCGGGCGCGGGCACCTGGGTGGCGCGTTCGATCGCGTACTTCAAGGGCAACGACGTCACCGGTCCGCTCCTGGTCCTCTCGGCGTGGGCGGTCGTCGGCAGCGTGATCACGCTGGTGATGTCCTCCCTGAAACGGACGCCGGAGGCGGAGCGCGTCGCGGGCGAGCGGGCGAGGTGAGCCGACCGCGCCCTAGGACGTGACCGGGCCCCGGGGACGTGACCGGGCCCCGGCCCCCTCGCACTCGGGGGGCCGGGGCCCGGTCGCGTATCGGTGTTCCTATCCCCTGCCGGGGATCAAGCCGCCTGGCATCAGCCGAAGGCCTTGATGCCGTTCCAGTTGACCGACAGCACCGTCTTGACGGGCGCGTTGGTGTTGGTCTTGGACGGGTGGTAGATCTTGATCGTTCCGTCGGCGGTCGTCCGGGTCCAGATGTCCGGGATCCCGTCCCCGCTCACGTCCGGGATGCCGATGGCGGTGTTCACGTTGACCTCGGTCCAGCTGGTGCCGTACTGGACGTCACCGTTGAGCGAGTTGGCCGCGACCATCAGCGAGTTGAGGTCCACGCTGCCGGCCCCGGCGGCGCCGGGCTTGCCGTGGCGGACGTACATGTTGCCGTTGTCGAGGTTGCGCCACAGCAGGTCGGGCGTGCCGTCGATGTTGATGTCCGCGAGGTTGACGATGTCGCGGCGCTCCCAGGCGTCGGCGTTCATCAGGGTCGCCGTCTGGAAGGTGGCGCCGGTGTAGCCGGACAGGACCCAGAAGGAGACACCGGCCCGCAGGACCAGGTCGGCCTTCTTGTCACCGGTGATGTCGCCGACGGCCTTCAGCTGCGTCCAGGTGGAGGGCGCGGGCGTGTTCGACGGCAGCTTGATCTTGAGCCGCTCGCCGACGTCGAAGGTGCCGTAACCGTCGCCCGGGTAGAGCCAGAAGCCGCCGTCGGGCGTCCGCGCGAACAGGTCGGTGGTGCCGTCGCCGGGGTAGGCGTCGCTGTGGTGGGCGATCAGGGCCGCCTTGCCGGTGGTCGCGTTGAACCAGTGCCCCTTGGGGTGCAGGGCCACGTTGCCGTCCGGGCCCTTGGTGTAGGAGCCGGCCAGACCGGCGTACAGCTCCCCGCCGGGCCCACCCGGGTAGGAGAACAGGTTGCCGTTGGCGTCGATGACGAGCAGGTCGGCGATGCCGTCGCCGCCGACGTCACCGGGGCCGTCGGCCGTGTCGCGCGGCGGCACGTAGAAGGCGTAGTCGGTCCGGGCGCTGACGTTGCCGTTCGCGTCCAGGGCGAAGATGTGCAGCCAGTTCGGGCCCGCGTGCGGGGGCTTGAGCGCCGGGTCCGTGAAGGCGCCGTTGACGGCGGGCGCGTCCGGGTAGTACATGCCCTCGAAGCCGTACCGGAACTTCGCCGCGCCTTCGGAGCGGAAGGTGATGGAACCGGTCCCGCCGAACTTCACCGACGCCCAGGTCGCGCCGTCGGAGGTGGCCCGCTTGAACGGGGTGGTCTCCTCGTCGACGGTGGGCTGCGGGGGCGAGGTCGGGTCGATCGTGATGCGGCACGGCTCGGTGGTGTTCGGCGGGAAGTACGTGGACACGGCACCGACCTGGTCGATGGCGTGGACGTCCCACGAGTAGGACGTGTTGGCCGTGATGTCCTTGATCAACGGGTCCGTGGCGGCAATGATCCGCTGGGCGGTGCCGCTGGAGTTCGGGGTGATGTCGACCGGGGCCGGGACCGTGCCGCCGGTCTTCCAGAAGCGGAACCGCAGCTTGGAGAGGTTCCCGTCGCCGTCCTTGGCGTTGGCCGACAGGGTGATGTTGGTCTTGCCGATGGTCACACCCGCACCCGGGCCGGGCACACAAGGTCCACCGGGGGTGGTGGTGCCGGCGGTGGGCTCGCTCGGGGGACGGTTGTAGTCGACCTCGAGGGTGGCGGAGGTGGCGCGGAACTTGCGCCAGGTCTGGGTGTCGCCCTCGCTGGTGGCGCGCATGCCGAAGGTGATGTTCGACCAGCCGTTGTCGGCGCCCTTCTGGGCGGCGGCCTTGACGTTGGCGTTGTCGAACGCTTCGTAGGCGTCCCCGCAGGAGGTGGACCAGCCGTGGGCGAAGGACTTCGACTGCAGGTGGGTGGACCAGGACGGCTGCGCGTTCCAGGTCGTGCCCGTGGAGATCGAGCCGGTCAGGTAGAACTTGAACTCACGGTCCGTGCAGGACCAGGAGTGGTTGTTCAGCACCTTGTACGACGCCCGGGTGACGGTGGCGCCCTTGATCTTCGGATCGAACTTCATCCGCCAGAACGAACGGCCCAGACCGCCGGTGTCCGACTCGTAGCCCACGCGGGCGTCGGAGGTGCCGGAGGAGAAGTTCGTACCGTTCCAGAAGCTGCTGTTGGGGTACTTGCGGTAGGCGGTGGTCCACGCCTGCCAGGCGGCGTTCATCGTCGGGTCGACGAAGACCGGGAACTTCACGCCCGGCTTGGTGAACAGACCCGTCTCGGCCACGTTCAGCGACAGCCGGGCGGTGCTCGTCTTGTCACCGTCGAGGGCGACGGGGAGCGGGGCGGAGTGGGCGCCGGGCTCGATACCGGTCAGACCGGAGAGCTTGAGGACGTCGGCCGGCGTACCGGTGGCGGTGCGCGGGGCGCTCTCGGGCGCTTCCGGGTCCTGGCCGCTGGAGTCCCACGCGAAGGGCGTGGGAATCGAGGCGACTTCCTTGCCGGCCTTGTCCAGGACGAGGACGCGGCCCTTGGGGGCGTCCAGCTGGAAGGTGGCCGTCGTGGACTGGAGTCCGTACGCGACCGACTTCAGCGCGTCCTGCTTGGCAGCCTCGGGGGTCTTGACGATGAGGAGCTGGGCGACACCGCCTTCCTCACGCGCGACCAGGAGCAGGTCGACGCCGGGCAGGACCTCGGAGTAGAGGGCACGCGGGCCGTCGAGGACCGGCTCGGGCAGGGCGCCCGGCCAGGTGTAGGCGACGGTGTGGCCGGCGACGTCCATCTCGGCGAGCACGGTCTGACCGGGCTGCGGGGCGCGGGCGAAGGAACGGTCCGCACGGGACGCGTCCTTGCTGCCGCTGGAGAACCGCACGGGCACGGCGGCGTTGACCGGCACGATGCCGAGCCCACGGGGCGCCTTCGCCGAGCGGACCAGCTTGTTGTCGATCGGGGCCCACTCGCCGTCGGCGTTCTTCGCGCGCTGCGGCGTGGCGTGCATCTGGGAGCGCATCTGCCCGTTGGGGAGCGCCCACGTCTGCTGCGTGGCGGTGGTCGCCGTGTCGACGAGCACCTGCTTCCGCGTGCGCTTGGCCTCGGCGACGGCAGCGGACTCGTCACGCGGACCGGTCGACGCCGGCTTCGCCTCGGTGGCCTTGTTGCCCTGGGCAACAGGCGGGGTCTGAGGTTGCCACCACGGAAGCAGTGCGGCGGTCAGAGCGGCCAGAACGAGGCCGAGGGTCAGGGACAGCCTCGTGCGCGTGCGCACGAAGGGGCTGAGTAGTCGAGATGGCGGCGCGGACACAGTGGTCAACTCCCGTGGAAACAAGGCGGACAGGGGCAGCACGGACACCCCGTACGGCAGACCACGGGGCACAAGGCGCGCACACGATCACACGCGACGCACAGGCCGTCCACACATTTGAAATTTATGAATCCGTTATGCACCCGAAGAAACCGTCCGCCGGCTCGCCAATTCCGTCGCCCTTGCGGCTTTCGTGGGTCGCGTACGGCCCGAACGACCCCGAACACACGATCCACCTGAATGGTCGTCATTGACCGATACTGAGACGAACTGCGGCGTGAGCCACCTCACTTGACGGCGTCTCAAGCCGTGTCATCGATCTTGAGCGTAGGGCCTCGATGACGGAGAGTTCGCACGCACGTGCCTGCCGCAGCCGCGTGCTTTTGGTGTTTCCGCACCATTCTCCGTTGTCTGAATTTCCTGGGTGGGAGTCGACGCAATGCGTTCTTCAGGTCCACCGTCATGGCTGGGGCGGGGACGCCTAGCCGTGACGGAGTCACAAAGACGGCGCCGGCGGTTGAGCCGCACGGCGACTGTCCTTTTGTTGTCCTCGATGCTGACGGTGACGAGCCTCAGTACGCAGGCGTTGGCGATCCCCGGCGACGGCATGAGCCGCGAGGAGCAGACCGCGCAGGTCGACCTCCCGGACATTCCGAAGAGCACCGAACTCGACGGTGACGAGACCGCGCAGAAGGCACTGACCACGGCTCCTGAGGTGCCGGTCACGCCGTACGTGCCGAAGAACGTCACCCCATGGGTGGCCGACCTCGGCAAGGCGACGCTGACGGCGACGAGCGAGCCGGGCACCACGGTCCCGGTGTCACAGAATCTGCCGATCGCGATCGGCGTTCCCGAGGGTGGGGACCCGGCGGCTCTCGCGGGCGAGTGGAGCGTCGACCTCAAGCCGGTCGAGGCGTCCCAGGACGCGGGCGTCTCCGGCATGATCATGAAGGTCACGCCTCCGGCGACGGCCGACCCGGCCGCGCAAGTCGCGCTGACCGTCGACACCACCGGCTTCGAGGACCTCTACGGTCCGCAGGCGGCTCAGCGCTTCGGTCTGACGCTGCTGCCGGAGTGCGTGTACTCGGACCCGACCGCGGGTGAGTGTGCCGACGACGGCACCTCCACCATGGCCGGCAAGGACGAGGGCGTCGGCTTCGAGCGTCTGAACAGCTCGATGGAGGAGGTGGCGGCCAAGGACGCCCCCACCAAGACCACCGCGGCGAAGGACGCCAAGACCCGCAAGGTCCTGACCGGCACGATCCCGGTCGCCAAGCTCCTGGAAGAGGGAAGCACCGGCGCTTCGGCCCGGAAGGCTTCCTTCTCTGCTGCGGGTACGGAGACCGGCGGCAACGCGGTCGGCATGCTCGACACCGGCTCGTCGGTGCAGGGTGACTTCACCGCTTCCCCGCTGCTGTCGTCCGGCGCCTGGTCGGCCGGCTCCTCCTCCGGTGCGTTCACGTACAACTACCAGGTGCAGGTGCCGGAGACCGCCGGCGGCCTGATGCCGAAGATCGGCCTCGGGTACTCGTCCCAGTCGGTCGACGGCCGGACCTCGGCGACGAACAACCAGGCCTCCTGGATCGGCGACGGCTGGGACTACAACGCGGGCTCCATCACCCGTACCTACGCCAACTGCCGCCAGGACTCCAAGCGCGCCGGCTCGAACAACGCCACCCACAAGACCGCCGACCAGTGCTACGGCTCCGAGAACGCCACCCTGTCGCTGGGTGGCATGACCACCGAGCTGGTGTGGGACGCGGCCAAGGGCACGTGGTTCACCGCTAACGGTGACGGTTCGAAGATCGAGCGGCTCAAGGACACGTCCAAGGACCCGCGCTCGGGCATGAAGGACGCGGACGGCGAGTACTGGGTCGTCACGACCAAGGACGGGACGAAGTACCACTTCGGCCTGAACAAGCTCCCGGGCTGGTCGGACAACGGCACCGCCGCCGACGACCCCTACACCGACTCCGTCCTCGCGGTCCCGGTCTACGGCAACCACGCGGGCGAGCCCTGCTACAAGGCCGGCGACTGGAAGAACTCCTTCTGCAACCAGGCCTGGCGCTGGAACCTCGACTACGTCGAGGACATCCACGGCAACGCCATGTCCCTGTGGTGGAAGCGCGACGTCAACTACTACGCGCGGAACTTCAACTTCAAGGCCCCGGTCGAATACCATCGCGACGGCTACCTCTCGCACATCGACTACGGCCAGCGCAAGGACTCGATCTTCTCCGCCCCGGCTCCGGCGCGCGTGAACTTCTCCGTCGAGGAGCGCTGCTTCACCGAAGGCACGCTGACCTGCATCGAGGACAACTTCAAGTCGAAGGACATGGGCAAGTACCGCATCTGGTACGACACCCCGGCCGACCTCCGCTGCGAGGCCGTCACCTCGACGTACAAGCAGAAGTGCTGGAACGCCGGCCCGACCTTCTGGACGCGCAAGCGCCTGGACAAGATCACCACCACCGCACAGCGCAAGGCGGGAGACCCCGCGCGTCAAGCTGTGGACGAGTACAAGCTGAACCAGAACTTCGCCTCGCTGAAGACCGGCCCGAACACGGCCCTGTGGCTGGAATCGGTCCAGCGGACCGGCTTCGCCCGTAACGGCGCCACCGACGCCAGCGTCACGCTGAACACGGTCAGGTTCGAATCGAACGCCGAGGACATGCCCAACCGGGTCAAGGCGTTCAACCCGCAGCGTCCGGGCTTCTCCCGCCTGCGCATCGCCCGCGTGATCAACGAGTACGGCGGCGAGACCGTCGTCACCTACAAGCCGATCGAGGGCCAGTGCGCCACCGGTACCGGCCTGCCGACCAAGACGGACACGGCGGCGCTGAAGGCGAACAACCGCCTGTGCTACCCGTCGTACTGGAGCCCGGACCCGGAGAAGGAGGAGATCGACTGGTTCCACAAGTACGTCGTGGACTCCATCGAAGAGCTTCCCAACGTCTCCGGCTCGTACGGCACGAAGACGTTCTACGAGTACAAGAACCCGGGCTGGAAGCTCGCCGAGGCCGAGTTCACCAAGAAGTCCACGCGCACCTACTCGCAGTTCGCGGGCGTCGAGCAGACCACCGTCCTGACCGGACCCAAGCCGTCCGACGCGGACAGCGGCGAAGGCTCCACCGGTGAGAACACCCCCGGCGTCGACGCACCTCAGACGAAGGCCGTCACCCGCTACTTCCGTGGCATGGGCGACACTGTCCCGGTCAAGGACGTCCACGGCAACGTGATCAAGGCGTCCGACGGCTCGACCGTCTACGACCGCGAGCCGTTCGCCGGCCGCATCGCCGAAGAGCTCGTCTACACCAACGCCACGGACGCGGACACCAACTGGCTCTCCCGCAGCGTCACGATCCCGGCGGCGACGGAACTCGGCAAGCGGGACCGCGAGGACGGCCTGACCGACCTCAAGGCCTGGCGCGTCACCGAACCCGAGGAGATCGCCTACACCAAGTCGTCCGGCACGAACGAGGACGACCCGCGCACCCTCCGTGAGGTCCGCACCAAGACGACCTACGAGTCGACGCACGGTCTCCCCACTCTGATGGAGTCGCTGGGTGACACGGGCAAGACCGGCGACGAGGCCTGCACCAAGTCCGAGTACGCGCATCAGACCGACAAGAACATCATCGGCCTGACGAAGCAGGTACTGATCTCACCGACAACCTGCGCAAACGCGAACTGGGCCGACCTGTCGACGCTGAGCGCCGCGATGCGCACGGCCTACGACGGGACGGCATACGGCACCGCGCTCGCCGGTACCACCCGAGCCCTGGCGACCGAGTCCTGGACGCTGAACGGTGCGGGCACCGGCTTCCAGACGAGCGGCACCTCGTCCTTCGACGCCGTCGGTCGCGTGATCC
Source organism: Streptomyces sp. NPDC048353 (assembly GCF_055587165.1). Lineage (NCBI taxonomy): Bacteria > Bacillati > Actinomycetota > Actinomycetes > Kitasatosporales > Streptomycetaceae > Streptomyces > Streptomyces sp. NPDC048353. The sequence continues at coordinate 385,892 of NZ_JBVJGU010000007.1, forward strand.
GGCAGGCCGACCCGGACGGGAAGGCCTCGACCACCACCTTCGACCCGCCGACCGGTCAGGTCTTCAAGGTCACCGAGGTGAACGCCCTCGGGCACACCGAGGTTCAGGAGCTGGAGCCGGGCCGCGGGGTCTCGTTGAAGACGACGGACCCCAACGGCTTGGTGAGCGAGGCGAAGTACGACCCGCTGGGCCGTCTCGCCGAAGCATGGGCCGCCGGCCGCACACCGGGCTCAGGAGCGGTACCGGACTTCCGCGCCGAGTACACGATCCCCGAGCCCGAAGTGGACCCGGAGGACTCCGAGCGCGAAATCCGCAGGCCTCCGTACGTCACCACATACGCCCGCGGGCACGAGAACCGGATCGAGACCTCCGTCACCCTCTACGACGGTCTCGGCCGTGAGCGCCAGTCGCTGGAGGAGCCGGAGAGCGGTGACGGCTACCTCATCACCGACACGCTGTACAACAGCGCCGGTGAGGTCTACCAGACCAACAACGCCTACCTGACGAAGGAGGCGAAGCCGGGCGAGCTGTTCACGCCGCTGGCCGACACCGCGATCCCGAACATCACCCGCTATGCCTACGACGGCCTCGGCCGCGTGGTGAACGAGACCCCCTACATGAAGTGGGTCGACCCGAACACCACGGAGACCATCTCCAAGGCGTACCCGGAACGGGCCACCACGTACGAGTACGGCCAGGACTGGTCCAAGGTCATCCACCCGCAGGGCGCCTCGTCCTACCGCGTCTACACCGACGCGACGGGCCGCACTGTCAGGGCGGACACGTTCAACCCCGCGGCACCCAAGGGCTACACGTCGACGTCGTACGCCTACGACGCACGCGGCCAGCTGGTGAAGGCCACCAGCTCCGCCGACCCGACCCACCCGTGGACGTGGACCTACGACCGCCGGGGCCAGCTGGAATCCGCGGTGGACCCGGACTCCGGTACGACCCGTACCACGTACGACCACCACGGCCGTATCCTCACCCAGACCAACGCTCGTGGAGTCACGGTCTGGAACGGCTACGACGAGCTGTCCCGGCCGAAGCAGCAGCGCCTGAACAACTCCACCGGCACGCTGCTGGCTGACTTCACCTACGACACCGTCCCCAGTGGCAAGGGCATGCCCGCCACCGCTACCCGCTATACGGACGGCCTGGCGTACACCCAGAAGGCGAACGGCTACACGAAGGACTACCAGCCGACGTCGACCACCCTGTCCCTGCCGCAGTCGATCGTCGACACGTGGGGCTTCGCCAAGGACTACAACTACAGCTACAGCTACACCGACACGGGCAAGCTTGAGGAGGCGCAGCTCCCGGCCGTCGGCAGGCTGGACGCCGAGAAGACGGTCGTCCGTTACAACAAGAACGGACAGCCGCTCTCCGTTTCCGGCAAGGACTGGTACGGCGCCGAGACCGTCTACTCCCCCTACGGCCAGATCCTCCGTTCGACCCTGGGCGCGCAGCCCTACCGGGTCTGGACGCAGAACTCGTTCGCTGAGGGCAGCGGTGAGCTCCAGGAGCAGGCCGTCTATCGGGAGCAGAACACCCCCGGCCTGGTCGGCGGGAACCTGGTCTCCAACCGGGCCTACGGCTACGACCCGGCCGGCAACATCACCTCGGTCCGGGAGAAGTCCCTCGGAATCGAGGAGCGCCAGTGCTTCACGTACGACCCGCTGGGTCAGCTGAAGAAGGCGTGGACCGACAAGAACCAGGAGTCCTGCTCCGCCGACCCGAAGAACGCCGACGGTTCGGTCAACGTGAAGTCGGGATCGGATGGCTCTGGTTACTGGCAGGAGTACGAGTACGACCTGCTCGGTAACCGCACCAAGCTGACCGAGCGGGATCTGACGGGCGACACGGGCAAGGACTCCGTCAGCACGTACGACTACGGCAAGGGTGCCACCAAGGAGCAGCCGCACACGCTGACCAAGGTGACCAGGAAGTACACCACCCCGGCCGGGGCGCAGGTCACCACCGAGGCCGAGCGTCTGTACGAGCTCACGGGCGAGACCAAGTCGGTCACGTCCAGCCAGAACGGTGACAAGCAGGAGCTCAGCTGGACCTACGACGGCAAGGTCGACCGGATCACCGGTCAGGGCGCGAACGGCAAGACCCCGTATGTGGGCCTTGGCCAGAAGTGCCTCGATCTGAAGTCGGGTCTCGCGTCCGCGGGCCAGGCCATCCAGCTCTACGCGTGCAACGGCACGGTGGCGCAGGCCTGGCACTTCGACCCGGCCCCGGGGCAGTCTGACGCCAACGTCGGCACCCTCGAGGTGTACGACACGTGGTGTGTCCAGCCGGCGGCGAACACCGCGGGCTCGGCCGTCCAGCTCCAGAAGTGCAACGGCACCACCGCGCAGCAGGTCAAGCGCAACGCTTCAGGCCAGCTGACCCACATCGCCTCCGGTCTGTGCCTCGCGGTGCAGGGCGCGGTGAACGTGAGCGGCACGGCCATCGTGCTGGCCACCTGCGACGCGGCCCAGGCCGCCCAGCAGTGGCTGCCGCAGAACGACACCCGTCACATCTACGGCCCCACCGGTGAGCGTCTGCTGACCGTCCAGGGCAAGCAGGCCACGCTGAACCTCGGCGAAGCCCAGGTCACGGTTCAGCAGGGTGGCGTCCTGGTCCGTACCGAGCGCACCTACGCCGCTCCTGGCGGCGCGGTGCTCCGGTACTCCAACGGCGCCGGTGGTGAGGCGCTGGTGGCCCTGGCCTCGGATCATCAGGGCAGCGCCTTCGTGGAGGTCGCTCTGGGCAGCGGCCAGCCGGTCCGCGTCCGTAAGCAGGACCCCTTCGGAAACCAGCGCGGCGCCGACACCGTGGGACAGAACTTCCAGACGCACCAGGGCTTCCTGGGCAAGACCCGGGACGACGCCTCCGGCTTCCAGCCGCTGGGCGCACGTCTGTACGACCCGGTCGTGGGACGCTTCCTGTCCGCCGACCCGCTGATGGACCTGAACGACCCGCAGCAGGCCAACGGGTACGTCTACGCCCATAACAACCCGGTCACCCACGCGGACCCGACGGGCCTGTCCATCGTTCTGACCGCCTCGGAGAAGGCCGCTGCCCTGGCGGGCGCGGGTCTGTCGCAGGCGCAGGTGGCGGCGGCGCAGGCCACCATGGGCAAGTCCCTGACGTCGGTGATCCTGTCGGCGGCCTGGGGTGCGCTGAAGGACTTCATCGGGATCAACGACGCCATGGCCTGCTTCGGCGGTGACATGTGGTCGTGCGGCAGCTTGATCATCGGGGCCATCCCGTGGACCAAGCTCGGCAAGATTCCCTCCGTCCTCAAGGCCGTCAGCCGCACGATCGACGCCATCCAGGCGTTCAAGAAGGCGAAGGCGGCCGCCGAAGCCGTCCTCAAGGCCGCGAAGGCAGCCGAAGCAGCCGCCTTGAAGGCCAAGAAGGCCGCCATCGAGAAGGCCAAGAAGGAGGCCGCTCAAAGAGCGAAGAAGAAGGCAGCCGAAGCCGCCAAGAGAAAGGCCGACGCAGCGGCGGCCGCCAAGAAGAAGACCGGTAATCCCGTCCAGAAGAAGGCGCAGGCCAAGGCGGCTCCCAAGTCCTCCTCGCAGGCAGGCAAGCCCGGCAAGGGCAGCGGCGGCGGGAGCAAGGCCGGCCAGTCCAAGCCCGGTGGTTCCTCCGGCGGCTCCGCCCGCACGAAGGGCGGGTCAAGCGGAAGTGGAGGCTCCGGCAAGGTCGATGGCGAGACCTGCAACAGCTTCGCGGCCGGTACGAAGGTGCTGATGGCCGACGGCTCCACCAAGCCGATCGACAAGATCAAGGCCGGTGACAAGGTCGTCGCGACCGACCCGAAGACCGGGGAGACCCGGATCGAGACGGTCACCGCGGAGATCAAGGGCCAGGGCCTCAAGCACCTGGTCAAGGTCACCATCGACACCGACGGCAAGGCCGGCACGAAGACGGCACAGGTCACCGCGACCGACGGCCACCCCTTCTGGGTCCCGGAGCTGGGCGAGTGGATCAAGGCCACCGACCTGAAGCCGGGGCAGTGGCTCCGGACCAGCTCCGGCACCCGTGTCCAGGTCACCGCGGTCCAGCGCTGGACGGCGGCGCAGGCGACCGTCTACAACCTGACCGTCTCCGACCTCCACACGTACTATGTGGTGGCGGAAGCCGTTCCCGTCCTCGTCCACAACTGCGATGTGGCCCTGGGATGGCAGCGCAACGGAGAGCTCGACAGCTGGGCGCGGGACAACAAGTTCACCACTTACTCCATCGCCAAGGCGCAGGACTTCGCGCAGATGGTGGAGAAGGCCATCGCTGACGGGAACGTGCGGCTGCACGTCAACATGACGGGGCTGGAATCCCATGGTGACTTCATGGCGGCCGCCCAGCGAGGCCTCAAGCTCGGCCTGGAAGGAGGGGCCGCGACGGACTTCGAGATGGGACTGATCGCCAGAGCGCTCGCCAATGGTCAGCGCTCATGGGATTCGATCAAGTTCTATTCCCCGAAGGGACCGAACGGAGCCATGCAACTGAACGACTCGGGCCCCATGCCCGACCTGTCGGTACTGCAGGGAGACATGGACCCGTTGAAGGGTTCGGTCATCGGATCCTGCCACTGCTGAGGAACGGAACATGGATACCCACCGGAACAGCCCGTACCCGGACCTGAACGCGCCGGAAGGCCTCGCGGCGGCCATGCGTGACGCTGCCAGGCTGCGCGGATGCGATATCGGGCGTGTCTCTCCGACACCCGCCGGCGTCGTGACCGAGACGGCCAGAGGGTTCGTATCGGTCGAGCCCGCGGCCGATGGGCTGTTCCGGATGGTCGTCCACATTCCGGATTACGCGTGGGTGATCGGCTCCACTGACGATCTCGGTCGAATGGTGGAGGCGGTCGCCGCGTGGCGGCAGGGAGTGGCGTACGACGCTTTGGAAGCGCGCTTCGAGTTCCTGGAATTGGGTGCGTTCACCACGGCGCTCGAAAGCGGGGACCCCGCCCGTTCACAGTGGGCCTCTCTCCTGTCGGCCGACTTTTCTCGGCCGCAGTGGGAACTTCTGCGTCGCCTCCGTGCGGACGAGACGCTCCGGGGATTCTTCCCCCTCCTCTCGCACGGCGCGGTCCGTCTCCTGGTGGATCCGCTGGACGCGGAGAGCCGTCGGGTCCGGGTGGCGGAAGCGGAGGAAGGGCGCTACGAGGTCGTAGGCGTCAGTGAGGCCGGACCCGCCCGGGTCGAGGTAGCGGCCGAGGATCTGATCGCTTACGTGCGGAATTTCCTCACCGCACGGTGATCTCGGCAGACCCGTGAGAAGAAGCCCCGCCAGGCGTCGCTTGGCGGGGCTTCTTCATGGGGCCGTACGGTTCGCACGGCGCGTCGGGTCGTGGTCCCGCCTCAGTGCGCCCTCGTCTAGTAGACGCTGACCCCGTACGCGCTCAGCGCCTCCCTGACCGGCTGGAAGAACGTCGTGCCGCCCGAGGAGCAGTTGCCGCTGCCGCCGGAGGTGAGGCCGATCGCGCGGCTGCCGGAGTAGAGCGGGCCGCCGGAGTCGCCCGGCTCGGCGCACACGTTGGTGCGGATCATGCCGTAGACGATGTCGCCGCCGCCGTAGTTGACCGTGGCGTTGAGGCCGGTGACCGAGCCGCTGTGGGTGCCGGTGGTCGAGCCGCGGCGGGTCACGGACATGCCGACGGTGGCGTTCGCCGCGCTGGTGATGTCCACGTTGCCGACGGTGCCGGACTTGGTGACCGAGCTGTTGGTGTACCGGACGATGCCGTAGTCGTTGTTCGGGAAGCTGGAGCCCGAGGTGGAGCCGAGGACGGTCGTCCGCGCGGAGTTGGAGTACCAGGTCCCGGCGCCGTCGGTGCAGTGACCGGCGGTCAGGAAGTAGTAGTTGCCCGCGCTGTCGCGGACGTTGAAGCCGAGCGAGCAGCGCCAGCTGGTGGCGTAGATGGCGTCGCCGCCGGATATCAGCTTGTTGAACCTGCCCGGGGTGCGCTCGACGCGTATCGCGCCGGCGTTGGCGCCCGCCTGGCGCTTGATCTTGGCGATCTCCGCCGGGGAGACCGTGGAGTCGGCGGTGACCACGAGGGTCTTGGTGGCCTGGTCGACGTGCCAGGCGGTGCCCGCGACGTCGGCGGCCAGGACGGCCTCGCCCGCGGCGGAGAGCTGCGTCGCGCTGAACGTCCCGGCGGTGTCGGCGTTCGCGGTGGGGACGGCGAGGGCCGCCGCGGCGACGAGACCGGTGGTGACGGCGATGAGACGGGTGCGTCTCGCGGTGACCGTGCGGGGGGTGGTGCGCTTAATCCTCACTTCGCGTTCCTCCAGAGGGGAATCGGGGGTCCGCAGTGGGGTGTCGGACCCGTGAGGCGCGGCCCCAGGGGCCGGCGCTGTGGGGGAGTCTCGGCCCGCCCGGTCGGCGCCGCAAGGGCGCCTTTCGGCCGTACGGCGCTCAACTACCGCGTCAGCGCACCTGATCCGATCCCCGTTCCGCCGTCCGCGCCACGACCCCGGCCTCCGCCGGGCCCACGCCGCCCCTCAGGCCCCGGCCACGCGCCTCTCCCCCGCCGGCACCGCCGTGTCGAGGGTGTTCCCCGGGGGCGGGAACGGGCAGATGAAGTGATCGACGAAGGCGCACGGCGGCAACAGCGCGCGGTTGAAGTCGACCGTCACCGAGCCGTCCGGCGCGGGGGCGGGCGGCCGCAGGAAACGGAAGCGGTAGCTGTCCCGGCCGCTGGTGGCGTCCGCGAAGACCGCCCAGAGCGTGCCGTCGTCCTCGACCGCGACCTGGAGGACGTGCTCGGCGCCGTGGAGCGCGAAGGACAGGTCGCCGGCGAGGCCGAGCCCGCGCTCCTTCCCGTCGGCGTTCTCCACCCGGACGCTGCGGGCCCTCTCGTACGGGCGGAAGGTGCCGGGCACCACATAGCGCTCGTCGTACGGCGTGGCCTCGATGCCCCGGAAGGAGCGGCGGGCATGCGACTCCGGGTCGAAGTCGCGTACCGCCCAGTCCCCTTCACGGCGCAGGACCACCAGCCGTCGGCCCGCCGACTCGGCCCGGGACTCGTGGATCGGTGCGTGGTCGGCGGTGAGCCGGACGGTGCCGATCAGGGGTTTTCCGTCGACGGTGACGGCGTCCTCGGCGCCCGCCGTGAGCAGCACCTCGTCACCGTCTTCCCGCCACTGGCCGGGAACGGCCGGAATTCGCCCCTCCGGGTGATCGGAGAGCCAGTAGGTGCCGGTGAGGGAGAGCGGTCCGTACGGCGAGGCGACCGCGGCGACGCGCTGGTCGTGCCAACGCTGCCAGTCCTGCTGGGGATCGGTGGTCATGGTGTTCCACCCTTCCACACGGTCCGGGGAACCCCGAGAGCCGGCCGTGGCGCCGCGACGGGGTACCCCCGTACGGAAGACCACGGCCGGGTCGGACCGGCCCCGCCGTGTCCGGAAGACCGAGCGTCAGCCGTCCGACGGGTCGTCAGCAGTCGCAGCCGCAGCAGTCACAGCACTCACAGGCGCAGTCGCAGCCGTCCTCGTTGCGGCAGCAGCCCTTGCGCTTCTTCCGGGACCACGGCCCCTCGTACTCCTTCGCGCAGCACAGCTGACAGGTGCAGAACAGCCAGGTGAAGGCGGCACAGCCGGCGAGGAACCCGCGCGGCGTGGGCCGCTGCGGCTCGCCGCCGCCCCCGCCGCCGAACTGCGGCGGCTGCCCGCCGTACCCGCCCGAACCACCGGCGCCGGCCGCCCCGCCCCCGTACGGGTTCCCGCCGTACGGGCCGTACGGGTTGCCCCCGCCCTGCCCGCCACCGCTCCCGTACGGGCCACCGTTCCCGTACGGGTTCCCGCTCCCCTGCACCGGGCCCGGCGTGCCGTGTGCGCAGGTGGTCGTGCCGAAGGCCCGGTCCACCGAGTTGCGCAGCTCGTGTGCCAGGAGCATGTGTGCCAGCGTCCCGTCGACGAACCGCGTGTCCCGCAGGGCCAGGCGGATCCCGTGCAGGGCGTCGTCCGCGAGCCGTCGCGCCTCCGTGAGGGAGGTGCCCGTCGCCGCGAGCGGGTTCCAGGCGCCGGAGGCGGCGTCGGCCTGGCGGTCCTCGACGGCGTCCAGGAGGTGGGCGAGGCGTCCGAAGAGCCGGCCGGCCTCGGCCAGCGGCGCGGTGTTCTCCGGCCGGCCCGCCAGCACCGCGGTGTGCGCGAAGGCGGCCGCGGTCGCCGTCTCGGTCGGCTCGGTCACGACGAGGAGCGAGGTGCCGGGGCCGGCCAGCGACTCGATGCCGCCCTGCCGGTCCACCGCGTCGACCAGGACGTCGGTGTCGAAGCCGAGTTCGCGCCCGGTCCGGGCGCCCGCCAGGTCCCAGGACCTGGCCACCCGGCGGGCCGCCGCGGCGACCGGGCGGCGGGCCAGCAGCCCGTCCCGGTCGGCGACGTGGTCGCGCACCTTCGCCGAGGCGAGCACCAGCGAGACCGTGGCGGCGAGCCGGGCCCCCTCGCCGTGGGCGACCGGGGCCCTCTTCATCTGGCGCAGCGGGCAGGGTCCTGCTGTGCGCCGGCCGCCCGGCACGGCGCCGGTCCTGGTGCCGGTCTGAGCCTCCGTCAGGACCGAGACGATGAGGCCGTCGTAGTTGGTGACGACCCTCGCGAACTGGCCGTGGTCGGCGCGCAGCGCCAGGCAGAGGCCGCAGAGATGGGCCATCCACTCGGTCTTGAGGCCGTCGGTGAGGCGGTGCGTGCAGGGCCTGACGATTCCGAACAAGAGACTCCCCCGTGAGTCGTGCGCAGGTGTCCCGCGCGCGTGCGCCAGGCATCGTATCGAGCCGTGGCGTTCACCCGTACGCCCGCCACGTCACCCTTCCGGCCTGACGTTCATATTTTAAGTTGCACACCCCGGCCAATCCTCCGTCAGGCCCCGCATACCGCAGGTTTCCTGACGATTCGCCAGGAAACGGGCCTCACGTTCTGCACCAGTACCGTCACGAATCTCCTGCGCGGCGACTATCCACTTGGCGCGCGATCCGCATGATGGACCACGATAGGGAATGCGGAACCACAAGTGACCGCGCTGAAAGGAGGCGTCCATGGGATCGGTGCGCAAGGCGAGTGCCTGGCTGGGACTCGTCGAGGACAACGACGAGCGTTACTACGACGACGAGTACGCCGAGGGTGCCGAGAACGGTGACGCCTGGGTGACGGACCCGCGGGTGCGGGTGGCGTCCGACTCGGCGCAGGAGCAGGGCCGCCGGATCGCGACCGTCTCCCCGGACGGCTTCCGGGACGCCCGGGGCATCGGTGAGCTGTTCCGGGACGGGGTCCCGGTCATCGTGAACCTCACCGCCATGGAGCCTTCCGACGCCAAGCGCGTGGTGGACTTCGCGGCGGGTCTCGCCTTCGGTCTGCGGGGATCGATCGAGCGCGTGGCGACGCGGGTCTTCCTGCTGACCCCCGCCGACACGCAGATCGTCAGCGGGGACTCCGCCGGGCGTGCGCAGGACGGTTTCTTCAACCAGAGCTGAGCGGGGTGCTCCCCGGCCGGACCTGTCTCGTCCCGACCGGTGAGCGCCCCGCCCGGCCGTACGTCGCCGCTCCCGTTCAGCGCGCGGTGCGCCCGGATCCGGCCCGCTCGACGTGTTCACGTTCGACCGGCCGACGGCCCGCGGACTCCCGCGCGGCTGCTTCGCGCCCGAGGGCCTCGCAGCCGACGGCCGCGCGGCCCGCGGCACCGCCCTCCGCTCCTTCACCGACACCGTGCCCGCGACCGGCGGGCTCCGCCGCTCCGCGCCCGCGTCCCACGGGCTCGCTGCGCAGGGGCTCGCGCGTCGCCGGCACCCGTACCGCGTCGCGGGCGTCCGCGATCACCGGGAAGGCGGCCGGGTCCTCCGCCTCCACCGGGCACTCCATGACCCGGGGCAGCCGCAGCGCCATCAGCGCGCCGAGGAGCAGCAGCCCGGCACTGACGAGGAGCGTCACGTGCAGGCCGTTCACGAAGGCGTGCCGGGCCGCGTGGTACAGCGCCGTCCCGGCGGTGCCGCCGAGCCGGTCGGCGACCTGGTAGGCCTCGCCGAGCGAGTTCGCGGCGGCCCGGCCCGCTTCGGCCGGGACGCCCGGCACGGCGGCGAGGCCGGGGCCGTACGACGCGTTCATCACGCTGCCCAGCAGGGCGATGCCCATGCCCGCGCCGAGCTGGTACGAGGTCTCGCCGATCGCCGCCGCCCCGCCCGCGCTCTCCGGCGGGGCCTCGCTGAGCATCGACTCGTATGCCGAGAAGAGCGTCGTCTGCAGGCCGAAGCCGAGCAGGACGAAGCCGACGGTGAGCAGCAGCGGCCGGTCGTCCTGGCCCATCATGACCAGCAGCAGGACGGCCGCGGCCGTGAGGACGAAGCCCCAGCCGACCATCCGGCGCGGGCCGATGCGGCGCAGCGTGTACGAGCCGGTGGCGCCGGCCGCCATGGCGGCGAAGGTGAGGGGCAGCAGGCGCAGCCCCGTCTCCAGGGGGCTCAGTCCGAGGACCAGCTGGAGGTACTGGACGGCGATCAGCTCCAGGCCGACCAGGGCCAGCATGGCGAGCACGATGCAGCCGACGGAGGTGGTGAACGCGGGCCGGGAGAACAGCCGCATGTCGACCAGCGGATGCTTCCGGCGCCGCTGGCGCCGTACGAAGAGGATCAGGAGCGCCGCGCCGAGGAGCAGCGGCCCCGCGGTCTCGAGGGAGAGCGGCGGGTCGCCGGCGCCGATCCGCTTCACGCCGAGGACCGCGCCGAGGACGCCGGCCGCCGCCATCAGCGCGCCGAGGATGTCCCAGGGGCCGTCGCCGCCGCCCTTGGACTCCGGGAGCAGCCAGCGGCCGGCCGGGAGGATCAGCGCCATCAGCGGGATGTTGATCAGGAAGACCGAGCCCCACCAGTAGTGCTCGACGAGGAAGCCGCCGAGGACCGGTCCTGTAGCGGCGCCGACCGCGGCGACGGCGGTCCAGATGCCGATGGCGGTGGCGCGCTCCCGCCGGTCGGGGAAGACCGCCCGGAGGATCGACAGGGTGGCGGGCATGATCATGGCGCCGCCGACACCGAGCAGGGCGCGGGCCCCGATCAGCACCTCGGGGACGGTCGCCAGGGCGGCGACCGCGGAGGCGACCCCGAACAGCGCGTAACCGAGCAGGAGCACCCGGCGCCGTCCGACCCGGTCGCCGAGCGTGCCGAAGAGGATCAGCAGTGAGGCGCAGATCAGGGGGTAGGCGTCCACGATCCAGAGGAGCGCGGTGGAGCTGGGGCGCAGGTCCTCGGTGAGGGAGGGGACGGCGACGTGGAGGACGGTGGCGTCCAGGGCGACCAGCAGCAGGCTGACGCAGAGGACGACGAGGACGACCCAGCGGTTGGCACCGCCGCCGGCGGCCCGGAGCCGTGCTCCGGCCGTGATCGTCCGCTGCATGTCCGTACCTCCCAGTGAATCTCTCGCGCTCGGCGGTCGCCGACCGGGGCGCGCGGCCTCGTGGCGGCCCGGCATCGACGGGCGAGTGAGCCGTCAGCGTACGCGAGTTCAAGGCCCGAGCGCGTGGTGCAGCTCTCACCCCGGCGGGCCGGGGAGTGTGTCGTACGCCACTCCGGGGCGCCGCGTGTCGCGTGGAATTCCGCGCGGACAAGCGTGTGGGGCATTTCCCCGGCGTACAAACAGACTTCCGGAAAGTCGCCTCCGGCATTCGGGCGGAAGCTCATCGGATTCTCAGACCGGGGCCGGGAAAAACCCCCCGGTTGAGACCAACTCCACATCACATCGTCATCACGAAGAGACCGGATCGACCAGGGTCGCTACTCACTCCCTGTAACGTCGATTGGGTGCGTACCGACATCTTTGCCCGGCTGGACCGGGAGCCGGAACCGCCGAAGATAGAGGTCCCGCGGATGACCCGCACGCGTCTCGCCCTCTTCGGCGGGACGTCGGCGTTCTATCTCGCCATCGTGGTGGCCGTGCTGCTGTCGTCCTGGCTGGTGACCCTCGACTGGAAGATCATGCTCTTCCGTCCCTACCAGCAGTGGCCGGAGCTGCACGCCTTCCTCGACTACTACGTGGTCCTCGGTCAGCGCGGCCCCACAGCCGTGATGGTGGCGGCCTGGCTGGGCTGGCGCTCATGGCGCCAGCACACGCTGCGGCCGCTGCTCACCCTCGGCGCGGCGCTGCTGCTGCTGAACATCACGGTCGGCGCGGTCAAGATCGGACTCGGCCGTCTCGGCCCCCATTACGCGACGCAGATCGGCTCGGCCGAGCTCTTCGCGGGCGGCGATATATTTCCGTCGGGACACACCGCCAACGCGGTCGTGACCTGGGGAATCCTGGCTTATCTGGCCACGACTCCGCGGGCCCGGCGCTATCTGTCGGCCCTCTCGGCCGTGGTCGCCCTGGGCGTCGGCCTGACCACCGTGTATCTGGGGACGCACTGGCTCAGCGACGTACTGCTGGGCTGGGCCGCCGGCCTGCTGATCCTGCTCGCGCTGCCCTGGTGCGAGCCGCTGATCGCCTGGGCGGAGGCGCTGGTCCTCAGCCTGCGGGACCGGGTGCGCGAGCAGCTGCGGGCCCGTCGCCGTCTGGTGCCCTCGCTGCCCGTCGCGACCGGCGGCCCGCGTCCGGCGCCGTATCCGCGGCGTCCGGCGGCGGCGGAGGAGCCGGTACGGGAGGTCGTCGGGTCCAGAACCGGCAGGGCGGCCCCGGCCGGGCGCGGAGAGGGGCGGCTCGCCCCGCCGCTGGCCGCCCGGCCGCACGCCGTGCGCTCGGAGCGGACCCCGGTCACCCCGGCGGGCAGCCGTCGGCCGCCGCACTCGCGGCCGCTCACGGGTGGCTGAGAACCGCCAGGAGCACCCCGGCACGACCGCATGGAGAAGGGCCCCGGCTTCGGCCGGGGCCCTTCCCTGTGTCCGGCGGTCGCGGCCGCCTCCCGGGTCCGGGAGGGCGTGCGTCCGCGCTAGCCGAGCCAGCAGCGGGTGACGGTGCCGTTGTCCACCTCGAAGTTGAGACGCCCTTCGAGGTACTCCATGGTGATTATCGAACCGGGCGGAAGCGAGCGCACCACGCTCCAGCCACGGGCCTTGGCGAGCTGCTCGGCGCGTTCGGCGTCGAGCCCCACGTAGGACTCCGCGGAGCCGTCTTCGGGCGGTACGGGAGAGGTCGGCTTGGGTGTCATGTGCCCACGGTAGGCGGCGTCGGACGGTGACGGAAGCGCGGGGTGTTCGAGAGGCCCGAACTACCTCATGTACCTCACCGGTCACGCTTGTGTCACAGGTTCTCGACATATGTTTGACAAGAACATCATCACTCGATCAGGCGGTTTCCGGCCGTTTCTCCGGCAATTCAGGGACTCATAGCGAAGGTGCCGCAGAAGCCCGGCAATTCCCCTGTCCGGCCCGTGCGGACGGAATTGACGGAGCGCCACGCCCCCGGGCCGCATTACGACGGCCGACGGCCATTCGACCCCGCACACCACGGCGGATCAGCTCTCGGCCGAAGCCGTATCGGGATCCGCGCCGAGAACCGGATCAGGGGCTTGAGCGGCGCTCTGAGCAGGGGCGCGGCCGCCGGGAGCCCGGCCGAGGGCGCGGTCGATACGGTCCCTGATCGTCCGCATCCGTTCGTCCAGGCCGGGCGGATCGATCACCTCGAACTCCAGGCCCATCAGCGCCACGTGCATCAGCAGATAGTCCGGGTTCGCGGCACCGGTGCGGAGCAGGCAGGCGTCCTCGCCGTCCGCCTCCAGGACGCCGTCCATGGGCCCCACGACCGTGGCCGCCTCCGCGAGGGGGACGTGCAGCCGGAAGGTCGCCTCCAGGGCGTAGGCGGCCGTGGAGACGCCCTTCGAGACATAGGCGGCGAGGTCCTCTGCGGGCGGTTCGCGGGGCGGGAACCGCGGGCCGTGGGGCGGCGTGGGCTCGATCCGGTCGGCACGGAACGTACGCCAGCCCGCCCGGTCCACGTCCCAGGCGACCAGGTACCAGCGGCGCTCGGTGCACACCAGGCGGTGCGGCTCGACCGTGCGGCGGCTGGTGGCGCCGCCGTGGTCCCGGTACGCAAAGCGGAGCCGTTCGCTGTCCCGGCAGGCGGCCACCAGCTCGGTGAGGACCGCCGGGTCGACCGGGCTTCCGGGTGTGCGGAGCATCGGCACGGTGTAGGCGTTCAGGGCGCTCACCCGGCGCCGCAACCGGCCGGGCAGGACCTGCTCCAGCTTGGCCAGGGCGCGTACGGAGGTCTCGCCGATGCCCTCGATGCCCTGGCCGGCGGCCGTGCGGAGCCCGACGGCGACGGCGACGGCCTCCTCGTCGTCCAGGAGCAGCGGGGGGAGTTCGGCGCCCGCGCCGAGCTGGTACCCGCCCCCGGTACCCGGGCTGGCGTTGACGGGATAGCCGAGCTCGCGCAGCCGGTCGACGTCCCGCCGCACGGTCCGCGGGGTGACACCGAGCCGGTCGGCGAGATCGGCGCCGGACCATTCGCGGTGGGCCTGCAGTAGTGAGAGCAGGCGCAGCAGTCGTGCGGAGGTCTCCAACATGGGGCCGAGTCTGCCAGCCGTCGCGGACAGCTACGGTCCTCGATGAAAGGCGCTACCCCGGGCGAGGCGCTACCCCGGACCGTAGGGAACCGCCCCCGACCGCCCGGGGCCGCCGAGCCGGGCACCGAAGCCGGGGGCGCCGGGCCGGGTGGGGTCAGCGGAAGCGGCGGACCAGCGTGCCGGCCTTCGCCTTCGCGGTGTAGACGGCGTCGATCGCGGTGCCGATCGTGCGGTGCAGGGCGTCCCGCACGGCTCCGTGGTGGCGGGCGCGGGCGCCCCGGGCGGTGAGGGCGGACCAGATCTCCTCGTGCCGGGCGGCGATCCGGACCGGGTCGAAGCGCTCGGAGGCCGCCAGGGCGGCGCGCGCGGTCTTCGCGCGCAGTTCGTCGTCGTCGATCAGCTCCCGCAGGGCGCGGGCGATCGCGGCCGTGTCGTCGACCGGCACGAGGCGGCCGTCGACGCCGTCCTCGATGATCTCCCGGGGGCCGTGCGGGCAGTCGGTGGAGACGACCGGCAGTCCGCACCGCATCGCCTCGACGATGGTCATCCCGAAGGACTCCCGCCGGGAGGTGACGGCCGCGAGCGAGCCCTTGGCCCACTCCGGCTCCATCGGGTTGGCGGTGCCCATGAGGAAGACGTTCTCGCCGAGACCGAGCCGCTCGATCTGCCGGGCGAGCGTCTTCTTCAGGTTGTCGGCGGCGTCACCGGTGCCGTAGATCCGCAGCCGCCAGTCGGGACGGGCCGCGGCCACCTCGGCGAAGGCGTCGATGAGCACGTCGTACCGCTTGACGGGGGTCAGCCGCCCCGCCGCGACGACGATCTTCGCCGCGGGGTCCGCCGGCGGCACGCTCGGCGCGGGGACGCTGTTGGGGACGGCGTCGATCCGGACGTCCGGCAGGGCGAGCGCGCGGTACGAGCGGGCGTCGGCCTCGGTGACGGTGGTGACGGCGTCCAGGAGGGCGTAGTGGTGCCCGATGTCGCGGCGGAGCCGGTAGCTGTGGCCGTCGAGGATGAGGTGCTCCTGGCCGATCAGGACCGGGCCGCGCCGGGCCTGCCGGGCCAGCTGCACGTTGAGGCCGGGGCGCGTGGCGACCACCACGTCGGCCTCGACGGTCCTCAGGTGCTCGCCGATCCGGGTGTCGGTGAGGGCGCTGTACTGCTTCCACCGGCCGTCGCCGCGCGGGAAGACCCGGGCGGGCCGGGAGAAGTCGGGGTGACCGCCGTCGTAACCGGGGCTGTTCTTCCGTAGGTCGACGAGGTGGCGCAGCGTCACTCCGGCGGGGACGCCGAGGATCGGTTCGTCGCGGTGGCGGAACACCGAGACGATCTCCACCTCGTGACGCTCCGCCAGCACCTGGGCGAGGGTGAACGTCGTCCGGATGGTGCCGCCGATGTGGTAGCCGTTGTGGAGCAGAAAGGAGATGCGCATCGTGCTGCCGGTTCCCCCCGGTGAATGGGTCGGTCGTGGCGACTGTACTGCGTGGCCGCCCGCCCCTTCACGGTCGGTAGCCGCCTGGGAGGCGGCGGCACGGCCGGTGCCGCCGCCTCCCGTCCGGTCCAACCGGCCTACAGGGGTGCGATCTTCAGCATGGTGCCGGTCACGATGCGGTTCGGGTCGGGGCCGATCAGGGTGCGGTTCGCCTCGTACAGCGCCTTCCAGCCCCCGCTGATCCCGAAGCGCCGGGCGATCGAGCTGAGGGTGTCCCCCGGCTGGACCACGTGGGCGCGTCCGCTCAGTCCGTACCGTCGGGAGCAGACCGGCCAGGCGTTCCAGCCCTGGATCCGCAGGACGTCCTCCGCGACCGTGATCTGCTGCTGACGGGTCGCCAGGTCGGCGCGCGCGGCGTGGCGCAGGCCGCCGAACTCCACCCAGGTCGACTGCCGGAACTGCAGGCCGCCGTAGAAGCCGTTGCCGGTGTTCGTGTTCCAGCGGCCGCCGCTCTCGCACTCGGCGACGCAGCCCCAGGGCCACTGGTCCTCTGCGCACGAGGCGGCCGACGCGGGCGGGGCGCCGGACGCCGGCGGGCCGCCCGACCCCGGTGCGGTGCCGGGATCCTCGGTCGCCTCGGGGGCGTCCGCGCCGCCGGGGTCCGCCGGGCCGTCGGAGTCCGCCGGCCCGCCGGGGCCCTCGGTCCTGGGCGGGTCCCAGGGAGCGTCGGAGCCCCACGGGCCGTCGGCCCACGGGATCCCCGGGGTCCACGCGGTGTCAGGGGCCCACGGGACGACCGGGATCCAGGGCGCCGACGGGCGCCCGGGGACCCCCGGCAGAGCGGGAAGCCCGGGCACGCCCGGGGCTCCGGAGGCTCCGGGACGCGGCGGAGGTCCGTCCGCTCGGGCCGGCGCCGGGAGCAGGGCCAGCAGAGCGGCGGAGCACACACCGGCTGTCATCCATACGATTTTCGACATCGACGCAGGCTAGGCAGCCCGCCCGCCTCCCGGGCCCGTGCCGCGCGGTACGGGCCGCGCCGCCCACCCGGTCGGAGGTACCGGCGCTCGCGCAACTTGGCGCGCCGCGACGCGTGACCCCGGCAGAGCCTCTCCCGTTGAACTCGTCATGAGACGAGCCGGGATCCGCCCGGTGTCGCACGTACCGAGTCCAGGGAGCCCCCCGTGCCGCGCATGCTCGACGTCAGCGAGGACGTACGCGCCGAGATCGGCGACGAAGAAGCCGACCGGCTGCTCGCCGGCGACAATGCCCCGGGCAGCTACGACTGCACCTCCTGCCGCACGCCGGGCGACTCCGAGCAGGAGCGCACGAGCACCGTGCTGTTCGTCGGCGAGGAGACGGCCGTCCTGGCGTTCGCCCACGCCAGCTGCATCCCCTCGCAGGTCGTCCAGGTCGCCGAGGAGCAGCTCCAGGGTGCCGTCCGTTCCATCGCCGCGACGGACGCGGCGGACGCGCTCACGGCCGCCCACCCGGAGCAGGCGGTCCTCGGGGTGACCAGTGGTCTCGTGCTGATCGAGGGTGAGCTGCACCCGGCGCTGGTCGTCGAGCCGACCGCGCCCGTCGCGCGTCCGGGGTCGGACGGGCTGAGCGACGAGTTCCTGCCGCTGCTGATCGAGCAGGGTTTCGCGCCGGTGTCCGACCTGAACCGGAAGCCGGGCACGCTGCCGGGCTGGTCCGTGCTCGTGGCCATGGGCCAGCTGCACTCCGTGCTCCAGCCCGGTGCGGGCGGCCACGGCCAGGCCGCCTGGTGGCAGGCCCACCAGCCGCTCCAGGTGACGGAGGGCTGGCGCGCGGCGGCGAACAAGTCGCACACGGTCCTGGTCTTCGCCGCGCCGGTGGGTTCGATCGGGCAGCAGCCGCGCGAGGACCTGCTGCGCGACGCGCTGGAGAAGGCGGCGGCCAACGGCCGTCTGGTCGCGGCCGCGATGCCGCTGGCCGGCACGTGAGGGAGCACGGTCGTCCCGGCTTAGGGGCGGCGGGGCACGGCCCCGGGGGTCCGACGGTCCCCCGCCCCCGGCGGGCGGCTCTTTCCGAGGGCCGCCCGCATCCGACGGACGACGGTGTCGTTGGCACATACGTGCACACATACGACCCACTCCGTCAGCCCTATCCGAGTCAGATCCCTTCGATGCGTCCCGCGCAGGACGTGATGGCGGGCGAGTCGGCGACGCCGATCTACGACGCCCTGTACTCGGAGTACCGCCGGTCGTTCCGCGCCCTGCCGGGTGACCGCAGCGGCGAGGAGGATCTGACCTTCCGGGCCTTCGGTACGCAGGTGGGCTCGGGACTGCACGGGCACTACGGCCACCGGCACGCGGCGCAGCCGGCGGCGTGGTCGGCGCAGCACCACCACCTCCCGGCGGCCCTTCCGCCGGGGCCCCGCAGAGGTCTGTAGGACGGACGGCGGGGGTACGGGGTACGGCCGAGGGCCGGGGCGACGCGCCCCGGCCCTCGGCCTTTGTCGTCCTCCGCCTCCGCGAAGGACGCGCGACCGCATCGCGGTCCCGCGGCTACTTCTTGCGGCCGCGCTTCTCGCGCACGCGCACCGAGATGTGGATCGGGGTGCCCTCGAAGCCGAACTCCTCGCGCAGCCGGCGCTCGACGAAGCGGCGGTAGCCGTGCTCCAGGAAGCCGGAGGCGAAGAGGACGAACCGGGGCGGCTTGGTGCCCGCCTGCGTGCCGAAGAGGATGCGGGGCTGCTTGCCGCCGCGGATCGGGTGCGGGTGGGCGGCGACCAGCTCGCCGAGGAAGGCGTTCAGACGGCCGGTGGGGACGCGGGTCTCCCAGCCGGCGAGCGCGGTCTCGATCGCCGGGACCAGCCGGTCCATGTGGCGGCCGGTCTTGGCGGAGACGTTGACCCGGGGCGCCCAGGAGACCTGCTGCATCTCGGTCTCGATCTCGCGCTCCAGGTAGTAGCGCCGCTCCTCGTCCAGCTCGTCCCACTTGTTGTAGGCGATGACGAGGGCACGCCCGGACTCGACCGCCATCGTGATGATGCGCTGGTCCTGGACCGAGATGCTGTCCGTGGTGTCGATCAGGACGACGGCGACCTCGGCCTTCTCGATCGCGGCCGCGGTCCGCAGGGAGGCGTAGTAGTCCGCGCCTTCCTGGAGGTGGACCTTCTTGCGGATGCCGGCGGTGTCCACGAACTTCCACGTGATGCCGCCGAGCTCGATCAGCTCGTCGACCGGGTCGCGGGTGGTGCCGGCCAGCTCGTTGACGACGACGCGGTCCTCACCGGCGACCTTGTTGAGGAGCGAGGACTTGCCGAC
Source organism: Streptomyces sp. NPDC048353 (assembly GCF_055587165.1). Lineage (NCBI taxonomy): Bacteria > Bacillati > Actinomycetota > Actinomycetes > Kitasatosporales > Streptomycetaceae > Streptomyces > Streptomyces sp. NPDC048353. Next base: position 405,089 of record NZ_JBVJGU010000007.1, read on the forward strand.
GTTCGGACGGCCGATGAGCGCGATGCGGCGCGGGCCGCCGACGGCGTTGCCGAAGGTCTGCTCGGGGGCCTCGGGCAGCGCCTCCAGGACGGCGTCGAGCATGTCGCCCGTACCGCGGCCGTGCAGGGAGGAGACGGGGTGCGGCTCGCCGAGACCGAGCGACCACAGGGCGGTGGCGTCGGCCTCGCCGGACGGGCCGTCGACCTTGTTGGCGCAGAGCACGACGGGCTTGCCGGCCCGGCGCAGCAGCTTGACGACGGCCTCGTCGGTGTCGGTGGCGCCGACGGTGGCGTCGACCACGAAGACACAGGCGTCGGCGGCCTCGATGGCGTACTCCGCCTGGGCGGCGACGGAGGCGTCGATGCCGAGGACGTCCTGCTCCCAGCCGCCGGTGTCGACGACCTTGAAGCGGCGGCCGGCCCATTCGGCCTCGTAGGTGACGCGGTCGCGGGTGACGCCCGGCTTGTCCTCGACGACGGCCTCGCGGCGGCCGATGATCCGGTTCACCAGGGTCGACTTGCCGACGTTGGGGCGGCCGACGACGGCGAGTACGGGGAGCGGGCCGTGCCCGGCCTCCTCGATCGCGCCTTCGACCTCCTCGACGTCGAAGCCCTCGTCCGCGGCGAGCTCCATGAACTCCGCGTACTCGGCATCGCCAAGCGCCCCGTGGTCGTGCTGGTCGTTCATGAAGTCCGTTCCTTGATCATTCGTGGTCGGTGGGGTGCCCGAGCCTCGGGGCCCACTACTCAGAGTCTCGCTCAGCGCCCGGTGAGGCGCCTGGCGTTTTTCAGGTGGGCGGTGAGCCGCTCCTGAATGCGTATGGTGGCGTCGTCGAGCGCCTTGCGGGTGCGGCGGCCGCTCCCGTCCCCCGCCTCGAAGGCGTCGCCGAAGACGACGTCCACGCCGCTGCGCAGCGGAGGCAGTGCCTTGACCAACCGTCCGGGGCGGTCGGAACTTCCCAGCACCGCGACCGGGACGATCGGCGCACCGCTGCGGAGGGCGAAGTAGGCGAGCCCGGCGCGCAGCGAGGCGAAGTCGCCTTCGCCGCGGGTGCCCTCGGGGAAGATCCCGAGGACGCCGCCGTGGTCCAGGACCGCGAGGGCGTTGGCGATCGCGGTCCGGTCGGCGGTGGCCCGGTCCACCTTGAGCTGCCCGATCCCTTCCAGGAAGGGGCCGAGGGGGCCGATGAAGGCTTCCTTCTTGATCAGGAAGTGCACCGGCCGGGGGGCGGTGCCCATCAGCATGGGCCCGTCGATGTTGTGGGCGTGGTTGACGGCGAAGATGACGGGCCCGGAGGCCGGCACCCGCCAGGCGCCCAGGACGCGCGGCTTCCACAGGCCGTACATCAGCCCGATGCCGATGCCGCGCCCCACGGCGGCGCCCTTCGCGGAGGGCAGGGTCACCGCGCGGCCGCCCTCTTCTCCTCGACCAGCGTGACGACGCATTCGATGACCTGGTCGAGGGTGAGGTCGGTGGTGTCGACCTCGACGGCGTCGTCGGCCTTGGCCAGCGGAGACGTCTTGCGGCTGGAGTCGGCCGCGTCCCGCTTGACCAGGGCCTGCCGGGTGGCGGCCACGTCGGCGCCCTTCAGCTCGCCGGAGCGGCGTGCGGCGCGGGCCTCGGGGGAGGCCGTGAGGAAGATCTTGAGGTCGGCGTCGGGGAGGACGGTCGTACCGATGTCCCGTCCCTCGACGACGATGCCGCCGTCCGCGCTCCGGGCGATGGTCCGCTGGAGCTCGGTGATGAGGGACCGCACCTCGGGGACGGCGCTGACGGCGCTGACCTTGGCGGTGACCTCTTCGGTACGGATGGGTCCGGCGGCGTCGGTCCCGTCGACGGTGATCGTCGGGCGGGCCGGGTCCGTACCGGAGACGATGACGGGCTTGGCGGCGGCGTTGGCGACGGCGTCGGCGTCCTGGACGTCGACGCCGTTGCTGATCATCCACCAGGTGATGGCGCGGTACTGGGCGCCGGTGTCCAGGTAGCTCAGTCCCAGCTTGGCGGCAACCGCCTTCGAGGTGCTCGACTTGCCCGTGCCGGAGGGCCCGTCGATGGCGACGATCACGGTTTCCACGGTGGGGAACACCTTCCTGGGTACGCGGTGAGGCCCATCGGATGCGGGGGGCCACCCCAAGGTTACCGATTCCCGCGCACCCATTCGGCCCAGCGGGCGGGACGACCGCGTCACCCCGCCCGCAGTGCCCAGCCCCGCTCCTGCAGCGCCGCCCCCAGGACGGGGGCCGCGGAGGGCTCCACCATCAGCTGGACCAGGCCCGCCTGCTGCCCGGTGGCGTGCTCGATGCGGACGTCCTCGATGTTGACACCCGCGCGGCCCGCGTCCGCGAAGATGCGGGCCAGCTCGCCCGGCTGGTCGCTGATGAGGACGGCGACCGTCTCGTACTGGGCCGGGGCGGCGCCGTGCTTGCCGGGGACGCGCGCGCGGCCGGCGTTGCCCCGCCGCAGGACGTCCTCGACGCCCGTGGCGCCGCCGCGGCGCTCGGTCGCGTCCGCGGACTGCAGCGCGCGCAGCGCCTGGACCGTCTCGTCCAGGTCGGCCGCGACGCCCGCGAGGACGTCGGCGACCGGTCCGGGGTTCGCCGAGAGGATCTCCACCCACATGCGGGGGTCGGAGGCCGCGATCCGGGTGACGTCCCGGATGCCCTGGCCGCAGAGCCGTACCGCAGTCTCGTCCGCCTCCTCGAGCCGTGCGGCCACCATCGACGACACCAGCTGCGGGGTGTGGGAGACGAGCGCGACCGCCCGGTCGTGGGCGTCCGCGTCCATGACGACCGGTACGGCGCGGCAGAGCGCGACCAGCTCCAGGGCCAGGTTCAGGACCTCGGTGTCGGTGTCCCGGGTGGGGGTGAGCACCCAGGGCCGTCCTTCGAAGAGGTCGGCGGTCGCGGCGAGCGGCCCCGAGCGCTCCTTGCCGGACATCGGGTGGGTGCCGATGTAGGCGGTGAGGTCGACGCCCAGCTCCGTCAGCTCCCGCTTGGGGCCGCCCTTGACGCTCGCGACGTCGAGGTAGCCGCGGGCGAGGCCGTCCCCGATCGCGGCGGCGAGGGTGCGCGCCACGTGCGCGGGCGGTACGGCGATGATCGCGAGGTCGACGGGCCCCTCGGGCGCCTCGTCCGTGCCGGCGCCGAGGGCGGCGGCCGTCCGGGCGCGGGCCGGGTCGTGGTCGCGGAGGTGGACGGCGACGCCCCGGCCGGCGAGGGCGAGGGCGGCGGAGGTCCCGATCAGTCCGGTGCCGATGACGAGCGCGGTCCTCACTGGGCGATGTCCTTGCGCAGGGCCGCGGCGGCGCCGAGGTAGACGTGGGCGACGTCCGGCTTGGGGAGGTCGGACTCGACGTGGGCGAGGAGGCGTACGACCCTCGGCATGGCGCCCTCGATGTCCAGCTCCTGCGCGCAGATCAGGGGGACGTCGACGATGCCGATCCGGCGGGCCGCGGCGGCCGGGAAGTCGCTGTGGAGGTCGGGGGTGGCCGTGAACCAGATGCTGATCAGGTCGTCGGCGGTGAGCCCGTTGCGCTCCAGGACGGCGGTGAGCAGCTCCTCGACCTGCTCGTGCATGTGTCCGGCCTCGTCCCGTTCCAGCTGGACGGCGCCTCGGACCGCTCGTACCGCCACGTCGTGCTCCTTCGAAATGCGATCAGTGCTCCGATCAGCGTAGTGACCCTCTCAGGGGCCGGTTCGCGGCGACCGCCCTCCGAGACAGGGTCACTGTCGCTCCGGCGGGGCCGGGCCGCCACTCGGCGCGGGCGGCCGTGCGGGGGAGCCGGGGGGCCGGGTCCAGGCGTGTTGCCGCGCGGCGGCGGGGCGCGTCGCCAAGCTGGAGGGCATGAATCCAGAAGCTCCCGACGTCGCACCGGCCCCCGACGTCACGCCCCGCCGTTCCGTGCTGTTCGCCGGCGCCGGTTCGGTCGCCGCCCTGGCCACCGGCTGCGGCTCGGGCGGGGGCGAGGACGGCACCGCGACGGCCAGTCCGACGGCGGGCACGGACGGCTCACCGTCGCCGTCCGCGTCCGAGCCGGCCGCCTCCTCCCCCGCGGCGTCCGCGCCGGCCGGTGACGCGCTGGCGCGCACCACGCAGATCCCCGTGGGGGGCGGGGCCGTCTTCAAGGAGCGCAAGGTCGTCGTCACCCAGCCGAAGGCCGGCGAGTTCAAGGCCTTCTCGGCGGTCTGCACCCACCAGGGCTGCCTGGTGAACAAGGTCGCGGACGGCACGATCGACTGTCCGTGCCACGGCTCCAAGTTCCGCGTCGCCGACGGTTCGGTGGCCGTGGGCCCGGCGACGCGGCCCCTGCCGGCCGAGCGGATCACCGTGTCCGGGGACCGGATCACCCTGGCGTAGCCTGTCGCCCATGACTCCGGCGGAACTGGTGCGCGACCATACGATCTACTCCTGTGTCATGGGGTCGCGCGCCTTCGGTCTGGAAACCGAGGGGAGCGACACCGACCGTCGGGGCGTCTTCCTCGCCCCGACCCCGCTCTTCTGGCGCTTCGACAAGCCCCCGGCCCAGGCGGAGGGCCCGGGAGAGGAGCAGTTCAGCTGGGAGCTGGAACGCTTCTGCGAGCTGGCCCTGCGCGCCAACCCCAACGTCCTGGAGTGCCTGCACTCCCCCGTGGTCGAGTCCATCGACGCCACCGGCCGCGAGCTGGTCTCGCTGCGGGAGGCGTTCCTGTCCCGCCGGGCGCACCGGACCTTCGTCCGGTACGCGGGCGGGCAGCGCAGGAAGCTCGACGCCGACGTCCGCCAGTACGGCGCGCCGCGCTGGAAGCACGCCATGCATCTGCTGCGGCTGCTGATGAGCTGCCGGGACCTGCTGCGGACCGGTGAGCTGACCATCCACGTCGGCGACGAGCGGGACCGGCTGCTCGCGGTGAAGCGCGGCGAGGTGCCGTGGCCCGAGGTGGAGTCCTGGATGGCCCGCCTCACGGAGGAGGCCGACAGCGCCTCCACCACGAGCCCCCTGCCCGCCGACCCGGACCACGCGCGCGTGGAGGACTTCCTGACGCGCGCCCGCCGCTCCTCAGCGCTCCGCGTCCTCCAGCCGGACGCGGACGACGAGATCGTGCAGGGCGTCGTGCCCGCCGGGAGCCTCGGGCAGCGCTGACCCGGCCTGGGCCGCGTCCAGGACACCGTGGAGCGCCTCCACGTCCCCGCGCACCCGTTCGGCGTCCACGTCGGCGGCACCGTGCTCGGCCGCCGCCTTCGCCTCGATCAGGTCGGGTACGTAGACGGGGGCCTCGGCCACCTCCCCGACGAGTGTGGGCAGGTGGGCCTGCACCTCGCCCGCGCGCATCAGATGGATGCCGGTGAGCAGGGCGCGCAGCGTGTAGAGGAGCGGCTTCAGCTCCCCCGTCCGCTCGAACAGCCGCCACTGCGTGCCCGCGAAGCCGCGGTAGTGGTGCGCGTGGTGTGCGGTGAGCACCCGCGGGGCGAGCGCGGTCAGCTCGGCGTGCACGTCGGTGGTGTGGGCGACCAGCGGGGAGAGCAGCTGCTCCAGTACGTAGCCGTTGCGCCGCAGCATCAGCCGGACGAACTTCCGCAGGTCGTGCGTGACGAGGTCCATCTCGACCCCGTCGCGGTCCCACATCCGGGTCCGTGTCTCCTCGGGCTCGCGCAGCCCGATCAGCCCCGCGACCGGCAACAGGTGGACGCCGCGCAGGTCCACGTCCGAGTCGCGGGAGGGGAAGCCGTACAAGTGGGCGCCGGAGACGGTGGCGAAGACCAGCGGGTCGGGCTGTTCCGCCACGATCGCGGAGAGGTCCGTGGCGGGGGTGAGGGCGAGCGTCATGGATCAAGCGTCCCAGAGGGCGCCCAGGGTCAGGAGGTCGGAGCGGTACTCGATCCGGTCCGTCCAGGCCGCCGGCCAGGCGCCCGGGCCCAGGTGGGCGCCGGCGAAGGCGCCGGTGAGGCAGGCGATCGAGTCGGAGTCGCCCCGGGTGCAGGCGGCCCGGCGCAGGGCGGTGAGGGGCTCGTCGGGGAAGAGCAGGAAGCACAGCAGCCCGGTGGCGAGGGCTTCCTCCGCGATCCAGCCGTCGCCGGTGGCGGCGCACGGGTCCAGCTCCGGGTCGGCCGTGCGCTGGACGGCGTCGAGCCTCTCCAGGACGGCGAGGCACTCGTCCCAGCCCCGCTCGATGAAGTGGCGGGCCGACGGGTCCTGCGCGTACGTCCACAGGTCGCCGAGCCAGGTCTCGTGGTAGCGGGAGCGGTTCTCGTAGGCGTACGAGCGCAGGTGGCCGACGAGCCCGGTCGGGTCGACGCCCTGGGCCAGCAGGTACACGGCCCGGGCCGTGAGGTCGGAGGCGGCCAGCGCCGTGGGGTGTCCGTGGGTGAGCGCGGCCTGGAGCTGGGCCGCGCCGGCGCGCTGCTCCTCTCCGAGACCGGGCACGAGGCCGATCGGGGCGACCCGCATGTTGGCGCCGCAGCCCTTGGACCCGGTCTGGCTCGCCCGCTGCCAGGGGATCTCGGTCGACAGCAGACCGCAGGCCACCATGCAGGTGCGTCCCGGGGCGCGGTCGTTGTCCGGGGAGCGGTACCAGGCGACGAACTCCTCCCTGACCGGCCCGGCCATCCCGGCCGGGGAGAGCACGCCGTGGTCCATGGCGGTGCGCAGACCGCGGCCCAGGGCGAGGGTCATCTGGGTGTCGTCGGTGACGTATGCCGTCCCCGTCCCCTGCCCCTCGCCGGGGAGTGCCATCTCCCGCCAGGGGCCGCACTTCGCCAGGATCGACGGAACGTCGTTGAACTCGGTGGGGAAACCCAGCGCGTCCCCCAGCGCCAGGCCCATCAGTGCGCCGGTCGCGGCCTGCTTCGTCGTCGTCCTCATGGGGTGGTTCGTCCTTCCGGTCGCAGAAGCGGCGGGTGGAGGGCCGTGGCCTCTCCCGCCCGGTAGAGAGCGGCCGGTTTCCCCCGTCCGCCGGTGAGGCGCGGTGGTCCTTCCACGGCCCGGACGAAGCCGGGGGTGGCGAGGACCTTGCGCCGGAAATTGGGCCGGTCGAGTTCGACGCCCCAGACCGTCTCGTACACCTGCCGCAGCTCGCCGAGGGTGAACTCGGGCGGGCAGAAGGCGGTGGCGAGGCAGGTGTACTCGAGCTTGGCGCCGATGCGGTCGCGGGCGTCGGCGAGGATCCGGTCGTGGTCGAAGGCGAGCGGCCCGTGCGTGCCGTACGACGCCCATCGCGCCCGTGCCGCGTCGCCGCCGCCGTGCGGCTCGGGCGGGTCGGGGACGAGGGCGGTGTAGGCGACCGAGACGACCCGCATTCTGGGGTCGCGGTCGGGTTCGCTGTAGGTGCGGAGCTGTTCGAGGTGGAGCCCGGCGACGGTGTCCGCGGCGAGGCCGGTCTCCTCGGCGAGTTCGCGGCGCGCGGCCTGTTCGGAGGACTCGCGGGGCAGGACGAATCCGCCCGGCAGGGCCCAGTCCCCGGCGTACGGCTCCTGGCCGCGCTCCACCAGCAGGACGTGGAGGTGCTGCTCGCGGAGGGTGAAGACGGCGAGGTCGGCGGTGACGGCGAACGGCTCGAAGGCGTGGCGGTCGTAGCCGTCGGGGGCCTGGGCGGGGGCCTGGGCGCGGTTCATCGGCGCTCCGGAAGGGGGTCGGCGAGGTGCCAGCCCTCGGCGAGGAGGGCGTCCACGGCGGCCACCGCGGTCGCCAGCCGCTCCTCGTGCGGGCCGGTGAGGACGGCGGTCCGGCGGCCGCTGTGGGCGAGCTGGGTCACGAAGCGGGCGGTCATCCAGGGGCGCAGGTGCTCGCCGTCGCGCAGTCCGTCGTCCTCGAAGTCGACGCCGTGGTGGTCGGTGAGCAGCCAGAGGTGCTGGCAGCCGCGGGCGGCGATCTGGCCGGTGTCGGCGCTGGCCGTACCGATGTACCGCTCGTGCCAGATGGTGGTGGCGAAGGCGTCGGTGTCGCAGATCAGGACGGGCGATCCGGCGCGGGCGGCCTCCTCCTCCAGCTCGGCCTGGCGCTGGGCGATGACGGGGAAGTCGCTGGAGCGGAAGGTGACGTCCGGCCACGTGGCGCCGGGGCGTTCGGCGCGCAGTTCGGCGAGCTTGAGTTCGCTGTACGCACGGCCGTACTCCGGTACGTACCCGGTGCGGGACCACACTCCGCCGCGCTTGCGGTAGTGGTCGGCGAGGGCGAGGGCCAGGGTGGTGGTGCCGGTGGACTCGGCGCCGAGGACGACGATCCGGCGGGTGAGCGCGGCCCGTACGGGCGGTTCGAGGAACTCCCAGTTGCCCACGGGGTCCTTGCGGACGGCGGTGCCGGAGACGGGGAAGAGCGCACGGTCCGGGTCGACGCAGACGGCGTCGGCGCCGAAGCGGCGGCCCAGCTCCTCGCCGTAGGGCTCGGAGGTGAAGACGGCGTCGACGGGTTCGGGCACGGCGGCACGGAAGACGGCCATGTGGGCGGCCCACACGTCCGGGTCCTGGAGGTCCACGGGGATGTCGTCGACGGCGCCGACGACGAGGACGTCGGGGTGGGTCTCGCGCATCCAGGCGACCCGGTCCTCCAGGGTCAGGGTCTCCACGGAGGAGGCGCAGACGAGGACGGTGAGGCGCTCGCAGCGGTCGCGGGCGGTGCGGACGAGGTGGTGGTGGCCGGCGTGCGGCGGATAGAACTTGCCGAGGACCAGGCCATGGCCGTAGCGCTTCATGCCGCCGCCTCCACCGGGATCGCGCGCCGGGCGGTGAGGTCGCGGTTCCAGTTGCGCAGGCCGAGGACGCAGAGCGTCAGGAAGCCGGCGTACAGCAGGGAGGTCAGGTACAGCTCCTTGTGGGCGTACAGGGGGATGTACACGAGGTCGGCGGCGATCCAGAGCCACCAGGACTCCAGCCGCTTCCGGCACTGGCCGTAGGTCGCCGCCAGGGAGAGCGCGGTGGTCAGGGCGTCCCAGAAGGGGACGGTCGAGTCGGTGGCGCGGTCCAGGAGCAGGGTGAGGGCGAGGGTCCCCACCGCCCCCGCCGTGATCAGCCACGTCCACTCGGTGCGCGAGGTGCGGCGCACCGGGAGGGTGTCGGAGCCTGGTCCACCCCCGTGGGTCCAGGTCCACCAGCCGTACACGGCGAGGGCGATGAAGACGATCTGGAGGCCGGCGTCGGCGTAGAGCCCGGCCTGCGCGAAGAGAAGGATGAAGAAGAGGTTGTTGGCGATGCCGAGGGGCCAGTTGGCCAGGTGCTGGCGGGCGACCAGCCAGACGCAGAGCGCTCCGCTGCCGAAGCCGAGGACCTCGGTCCAGCTGACCGGGGTGTCCAGGACCGTGAAGAGCGGCTGCTGCAGGGGTTCGAGGATGTTCGCGAGGCTCACGCCCGCCTCCTTAAGAGTCACCTTGACTATAAAGGGGGACGGGCTTCGGCCACAAGTGCGATCGGGACACGCGAGAAGCCCGTGACCGCCGGGCGGGCGGTCACGGGCTTCTGCGCGGGTCGTCGGGGGACGACGGTGCTACATGCCGACTTCCTTCATCAGCATGCCGACCTCGGTGTTGGTCAGACGGCGGAGCCAGCCGGACTTCTGGTCACCGAGCCCGATCGGGCCGAAGGAGGTGCGGACCAGCTTCTCGACCGGGAATCCGGCCTCGGCGAGCATGCGGCGCACGATGTGCTTGCGGCCCTCGTGGAGGGTGACCTCGACGAGGTAGTTCTTGCCGGTCTGCTCGACGACGCGGAAGTGGTCGGCGCGGGCGTAGCCGTCCTCCAGCTGGATGCCCTCCTTGAGCCGCTTGCCGACCTCGCGGGGCAGCGGGCCGGTGATGGCGGCCAGGTAGGTCTTCTTCACGCCGTACTTCGGGTGCGTGAGGCGGTGGGCCAGCTCGCCGTGGTTGGTGAGCAGGATGATGCCCTCGGTCTCGGTGTCGAGCCGTCCCACGTGGAAGAGCCGGGTCTCCCGGTTGGTGACGTAGTCGCCGAGGCACTGGCGGCCGTCGGGGTCCTCCATGGTGGAGACGACGCCGGCGGGCTTGTTCAGCGCGAAGAAGAGGTACGACTGGGTGGCGACGGTCAGGCCGTCGACCTTGATCTCGTCCCGCTCCGGGTCCACGCGCTTGCCCTGCTCCAGGACGATCTCGCCGTTGACCTCGACACGGGCCTGCTCGATGAGCTCCTCGCAGGCGCGCCGCGAGCCCATGCCGGCGCGGGCGAGGACCTTCTGCAGCCGCTCGCCCTCCTGCTCGGCGCCGGGGAAGGTCTTCGGGGTCCGGATCTCCGGACGGTCGGCGTACCGGTCGCGGTTGCGCTGCTCGATCTTGGCGTCGAGTTCGCGCGAGCGCGCCGGAGCCTGCCGCTGGCCGTGCGGGCCGCGGCGGGGCGGGGTGCCGCCCTGGGGGGCCTTCGGGCCGCCCTTGGCGCCCCCGCGGGCCGCGGAGCCGCGACCCTTCTTGGGGCCGTCGGAGGGGCCGCCGGTGCCGCCCACGTCGTAGCGACGCTCCTCGGGGCGCGGGTTGCGGGGGCGGCCGCCGCCCTGCTGGTCGTCGCGGCTGTTGCCGGCGCCGCGGTAGTTGCCGCGCCCGCCTCCGCCGCCGCTGCTGCCGCCGCGGCCGCCGCTGTTGCCACCACGGCTCCCGCCGTTGTTTCCGCTGCTGTTCCTGCCGCTGCTGCTTCGCATCAATCTTCCGTCGTCTTGTCGTCTGCGTCCGGGTCGAACGACGGAACCCCTTCCAGCGTCTCCGCCTCGATCGCGTCCGCCTCGGGGAGGAAGGGCGCGAGTTCCGGGAGCTCGTCCAGGCCGCGCAGGCCCATCCGCTCCAGGAAGTGGTTCGTCGTCCTGTACAGGATCGCACCTGTTTCGGGTTCCGCGCCCGCCTCCTCCACCAGACCGCGCTGGAGGAGGGTCCGCATGACCCCGTCACAGTTGACCCCGCGGACCGCGGAGACCCGCGAACGGCTGACCGGCTGGCGGTACGCGACGACGGCGAGGGTCTCCAGGGCCGCCTGGGTGAGCCGGGCCTGCTGGCCGTCCAGGACGAACGCCTCGACGGCCGGGGCGTACTCCGCCCGCGTGTAGAAGCGCCAGCCGCCGGCGACGGTGCGCAGCTCGAAGCCGCGGCCCTGGGCGGTGTACTCGTCGGCCAGCTCGCGCAGGGCGTCGCCGACCTCGCGGCGGGTGACGTCGAGGACCTTGGCGAGGTGGTCCTCGGTGGCGGGCTCGTCCACGACCATGAGGACGGCTTCGAGGGAGGGTTTGAGGTCGCTCACGCGCGGGCCTCCGTTTCGTGATCGGGTTGTTCGTCGAACTCGTTGGTGACCCGGGTCTCCCCGTCGCCGCCGGTCCAGGAGACGGTGAGTTCGCCGAGGGCCTCGTCCTGGTCGAGGGCGACGGCACGGTCCCGGTAGAGCTCCAGCAGGGCGAGGAAGCGGGCGACGACGGTGAGGGTGTCGGGGGCGTCCCGGGCGAGCTCCCGGAAGGCGAGGGTGCCGCGCTCCCTGAGGAGGGCGACGACGATCCCGGCCTGTTCGCGGACGCTGACGAGGGGTGCGTGGATGTGGTCGACGTACACCTGCGGCTTGGCCTTGGGCTGCATGGCCTTGACGGCGAGCCTGGCGAAGCCCTCGGCGCCGATGCTGATGACGACCTCGGGGAGCAGTTCGGCGTGGTGCGGCTCGAGGCCGACAGTCCGGGGGTATCTGCGGCCCTCGGCCTCCCACCGGTCGCCGAAGATGTCGGCGATCCGTTTGTACGCGCGGTACTGGAGGAGCCGGGCGAAGAGCAGGTCCCGCGCCTCCAGGAGCGCGAGGTCGGCCTCGTCCTCCACCTCGGCGGCGGGCAGCAGCCGGGCGGCCTTGAGGTCGAGGAGGGTGGCGGCGACGACGAGGAACTCGGTGGTCTGGTCGAGGTCCCAGTCGGCGCCCATGGCCCGGATGTGGGCCATGAACTCGTCGGTGACCTTGGAGAGGGCGACCTCGGTGACGTCGAGCTTGTGCTTCGAGATGAGCTGGAGCAGCAGGTCGAACGGCCCCTCGAAGTTCTCGAGCCGCACGGTGAACCGCCCACCGTCGGCGGCGGCGCCTGGGTCGGGGGCGGGAGCGGACGGGCCGGGAGCTTCGGGGCCAGGCGCGGCGGCCTCGGGGGCGGTGGCCCGGGCTGCGGGCGCCTCGGGGGCCGGGACGGCCTCGGGGCCCTGCGCCTCAGGGAGAAGCGCCTCGGAGCCGGGCGCCTCGGGGTCGGGCGGCGCCGGCCGGGGCGGGGCCGGGACGTTCGCGCTGTGCGGGTCTTCGCTTCCGGCCGGGCCCGCCGGTGGTTCCGCGACGGGCCGGGGCTCCCCGTGCCCCCTCCCCGGGGCCGCGGCCACGGGGCCCGCCGCCTCGGGCGGGGGCTCGGGGGCCGCGGGGGGCGTTCCGGGGCCCCTGCCGAGGGCGCGGCGGGGCGGGCGGGACGTTTCGGCGGGGGGCGGGGGCATCGGGGTCCAGGGAGGAGCAGGGGCGCGGCAGGCCCGCAGGCTACCCTCAGCGGCCGCGCAGGCGGCGCACGAGGATGCTCGCGTCGCCCCGGGACTCCAGGTCCGCCAGGACCACCGCGACCGCCTCGCGGACGATCCGGCCCCGGTCCACGGCGAGCCCGTGCTCGCCGCGCAGCACCAGACGGGCGTGCTCCAGGTCCATCAGCTCCTCGGCGGAGACGTAGACCGTGATCTTCTCGTCGTGACGCTCCCGGCCGCTGGGCCGCCGGTTCGGCGACCGGCCCCGTCGGCGGGCCGCCGGCGCGACCGGCGCCGAGGGCTTCGCCTGCGGCGCGGCCTCCGCGGGATCGGCCGTCCGGGCCCGCGGCTCCGCCGTCTCCGACCCCGCCGCCGAATGCTCCGCCGACGCCGAGCCCTCGGCCGCCTCCGGGCCGCTCTCGCCCGCCGGAGCCGGCACGCGGGCCTCACCCCTGCGCGGTGACGACGCCTGCAGCGCCATCCCCCCGGTCGTACGGAACAGTTCGTCGGCGCCGGGCAGACTCACTCGGCGTGACACCGGGCGAGCACCTCCCTGGCGAGCTGACGGTAGGCGGCGGCGCCCACGGAGTTCGAGGCGTACGTCGTGATCGGCTCGCCGGCGACCGTGGTCTCCGGGAAGCGCACGGTCCGGCCGATCACCGTGTGGTACACGTGGTCGTCGAAGGCCTCGACGACCCGCGCGAGCACCTCACGGCTGTGCACGGTCCGGGAGTCGTACATCGTGGCGAGGATGCCGTCGAGCTCCAGCTCGGGGTTGAGCCGCTCCTGGACCTTCTCGATCGTCTCGGTCAGCAGGGCCACACCGCGCAGCGCGAAGAACTCGCATTCCAGCGGCACGATGACCTTGTGAGCCGCCGTCAGCGCGTTGACGGTCAGCAGACCGAGCGAGGGCTGACAGTCGATCACGATGTAGTCGTAGTCGTTCATCAGCGGCTTCAGGGCGCGCTGGAGCGTGGACTCGCGCGCGACCTCGCTGACCAGCTGCACCTCGGCGGCCGAGAGGTCGATGTTGCTCGGCAGCAGGTCCATGTTGGGAACGGCGGTCTTGAGCAGCACCTCGTCCGCCGACATGCCCCGCTCCATGAGCAGGTTGTAGACGGTGAGGTCGAGCTCCATCGGGTTCACGCCGAGACCGACCGACAGGGCTCCCTGCGGGTCGAAGTCGACGAGCAGCACCCGTCGCCCGTACTCCGCGAGCGCGGCACCCAGGTTGATGGTCGACGTGGTCTTGCCGACGCCGCCCTTCTGGTTGCACATCGCGATGATCTTCGCGGGTCCGTGATCGGTCAGCGGGCCCGGGATCGGGAAGTACGGCAGGGGCCGTCCGGTGGGGCCGATCCGCTCGCGGCGCTGCCGGGCAGCGTCGGGTGCGAGGGTGGCCGCGTACTCCGGGTCGGGCTCGTACTCGGCGTCAGGGTCGTAGAAGTGCCCCTCGGGCACCTCGTCGTAGGCGGCGAAGTGGGTGGACTCTCGGCCACTCTCGTTGCCGGCCGTGGCGTTCACGTGTAGGCCGTCCATCATCTTCATCGTGTGGGCTGTCGTCATGGGCTGATGTGTCGCGAAGGTTCGCACAGCGACGGAGCCGACAGGGGCTCCTGGCCGGCCACCCCCGGGAGTAAATGTCGACTCATTCACAAGTCGTCTTACCTCCTTGGATGTGACCAGGAACATTTATCGATAGGTCAGCGTGGCGCCATGCCGACGGTTTGCGACTCTATGGCGTGTCACCGCTCCGCAGCAACACAATCCGCCGGACCCGGCCCGATGTGTCGGCAACCGAACACCCCTCTGTCAAGGGCGCGCAGCCACGCATCCACACGTTTCGGGGGTGTGCGAAACGGTTAAAGGGTTACGTTCGAGGCGAGTTGACCAGGGCCGTAGACGTGGCCGGACACACATCCGGCCGGACCTTGGTGCACAAGGTCCGGCCGGATGCATGAGGTTGACGGCGCTCCTCGTCGGGAGGCCGGTGAGCGTCAGCCCAGGAGGCTCGTCAGCTCGACGTGCGCGAGGCCGTGCGCCTGCGCGACTTCCTTGTAAACGACCTTGCCGTCATGGGTGTTGAGGCCCAGGGCGAGGGCGGCGTCGCGGCGCAGCGCCTCGGCCCAGCCGTTGTTCGCCAGCGACACGATGTAGGGAAGCGTGGCGTTGGTGAGGGCGTACGTGGAGGTGTTCGGGACCGCGCCCGGCATGTTGGCGACGCAGTAGAAGACCGAGTTGTGGACCTGGAAGGTCGGCTCCGCGTGGGTGGTCGGACGGGAGTCCTCGAAGCAGCCGCCCTGGTCGATCGCGATGTCGACAAGGACACTTCCGGGCTTCATCTTGGCGACGAGCTCGTTGGTGACCAGCTTCGGGGCCTTGGCGCCCGGGATGAGGACGGCGCCGATGACGAGGTCGGCCTCGACGACGGCCTTCTCCAGCTCGAAGGCGTTGGAGACGATCGTCTTCACCTTGGTGCCGAAGATCTTGTCGGCCTCGCGGAGCTTGTTGATGTCGCGGTCGAGCAGGGTCACGTGGAAGCCCATGCCGACGGCGATCTGGGTGGCGTTCCAGCCGGAGACGCCGCCACCGATGACGACGGCCTCGCCGGCGTGGGTGCCGGGGACGCCGCCGGGGAGCACGCCGCGGCCGCCGACCGAGCGCATCAGGTGGTAGGCGCCGACCTGCGGGGCGAGGCGGCCCGCGACCTCGGACATCGGGGCGAGCAGCGGCAGCGCGCGGTTCGCGGTCTCGACGGTCTCGTACGCGATGGCGGTGGTGCCGGACTCCAGCAGGGCGTCCGTGCACTCGCGGGACGCGGCGAGGTGGAGGTAGGTGAAGAGGGTCTGGTCCTTGCGGAGGCGGTGGTACTCCTCCGCGATGGGCTCCTTGACCTTCAGCAGGAGGTCGGCGGTCTCCCAGACCTCGTCGGCCGTGGGCAGGATCCGCGCACCGGCCGAGACGTACTCCTCGTCCGTGATCGAGGAGCCGGCTCCGGCGTTCTGCTCGACGAAGACCTGGTGGCCGTTGCGGACGAGCTCGTGGACACCGGCGGGGGTGATGGCCACGCGGAACTCGTTGTTCTTGACCTCGCGGGGGATGCCGACCTTCATCGTCGATCACGGTCCTTGAATCAGGGGGGATAACTGGGGGCACTGCGATACATACCCGGCCGCATCGTGGCGCACCGGGACACACCACGATCGAACGCGGCTCACCCAGTCTAATGAAGGAGTTCCCGCTGTCTAGCCTTGCAAAGCATTAATCTTCGAGACAGCCACTGCGGATTTCGCAGGCGGAGGGTGCGGTTCCCAGCAGTCTTTCGGCTGCTGAGCGGTGCAGCCGGGCGGCGGCGGGGTCGCCGAGCCGCTCCAGGGTGTCGGCGAGCCGCAGCTGCAGGGCCGCCTGGAGCCGTACGTCCTGGGCGCGCCGGGCCCACTCGACCGCCTCCTCGCAGGTCCGCAGGGATTCCTGCGGCCGTCCGGCGTACTCCTGGACCCGGGCCGCCTCGCTCAACGCCCGGGCGTAGGCGGGGAGATCGGACTGCCGGCGGTAGCCCGCGGCGGCGGCGCGCCAGTTCCGCAGGGCCTCGCCGTAGCGGCCGGCGTAGGTGTGCACCGCGCCGAGCCTTGCGTAGAGCCGGGCCTGGTCGGCTCGCTCGTCGCGGGCGAGGCGCTGGGCGAGCGCGCGGCCGTACCAGTCACCGGCCCGCTGCCAGTCCCCCAGCTCCTGGTAGGAGCCGCCTACGGATTCCATCGCGCGGCCGATCGCGTACGGGTCGTTCGCGGCCCGTCCGGCGTCCAGCGCTTCCCGGTAGCGGGCGAGCGCGTCCCGGGTCCGGCCGCTCCCGGCGTCGAGATCGGCCAGGTTCAGCAGGGCGGCGGCCCGCTCGCGGTGCAGTCCCCGGCGCTCGGCGACGTCGAGGACGAGCCGGTGCAGGCCGTAGAGGTCGGGGGCGGCCGCCTCGGCCCCCCGGTGGGCGGCGAGCGCACGGACCAGGGCGGCGACCAGGCGGCGGGCCAGGGTGTCGAGCTCGCCGTCGGCGACCGCGAGCCGGGCGGAGGCGAGCAGGACGGGCCTGCGGCCCTCCAGCCATTCGGCGGCGGCGGGGGCGTTCGGGAAGCGCAGGGCCCGGGGCAGGCCGGCCAGCTTCCTGCGGGCGGCGGAGCCCTCCGGTTCGGTGACGGCGCGGCAGGACTGCAGGAGCCGTACGGTCCGCTCCAGCATCCGGGCCCGGGCGAGCTGCACCTCGGCGGGCCGGTCGCGCTCCTCCAGCTCGGTGCGGAGCAGGGGGACGAGGTGCGCGGGGATCTCGTACTCTCCTCCGTCGCGCTCCCCGAGGAGCCCGAGGGTGGCGAAGTCGGCGAGGGTGGTGGCGGCGGCGGAGACGGAGCAGCCGGCCAGGGCGGAGGCGGTGTGGGCGTCGGCGCGGCCGAGCGGGGCGAGGCAGAGGAGCCGCAGGGTCCGCGCGGCCGGGGCGGGCAGGGACTCGTGGACGAGCTGGAAGGCGCGGGTCACCGGGTCGCCCGGCAGGGCGCGCAGTCGCTTGGCGAGGTCGGCGACGGAGGACTTGGGGCGGGCGGCGAGCCAGCTTCCGGCGAGGACCAGGGCGGCGGGCTGGCCGCCGCACTCCTCGGCGAGGGTCTCGGCGGCCTGGGGGTCGACGGTGACCCGCACCGATCCGGTGTAGGTGGTGAGCATCTCGATGGCCGACTTGGGGTCGAGTCCGCCGACCGTGCAGGGGCGGACGTCCGGGATGCCGGTGAGGGGGCCCTGGGCGACGGCGACGACGAGGGCGTCGGGATGGTCGGGGATCAGGGGGTCGACCTGGGCCGCGTCGACGGCGTCGTCCAGGACGAGGACGGTCCGCCGGTCCGCCAGGGCGGTGCGGACCAGTTCGGTCAGCTCGTCCTCGGCGGCGCCGGGGGGTTCCTCGACGCCGAGGTCCTCCAGGAGGCCGCGGGCGGCCAGCGCGGTGGGGACGGGCTCGCCCCCGGGCTCGGTGAGCCGGGCGCGGTACACCCCGTCGGGGTATCGGGCGGCGAGCCCGGCGACCAGCTCCTCGGCGAGGGCCGTCCGCCCGGAACCGGGCCGTCCGGCGATCAGCAGGACGCGCGCGCGGGGGGCTTTGCGGCCGGTCAGGGTGTCGAGCCCGGTCCGTTCGATGTCGGCGCGCAGCGCCTTCAACTCCCGCTGTCGCCCGAAGAATCGACGCACCCCGCCCGCTGTCACCGCCTGATCCGTCACGGGCCACGCTCCCGTCCACCTGCGCACGAGCCGATCCCGCGGGGATCTCCGCACGGGCGATCCCGAGCGTAGTTCAGGGCACGGCCCCGACCCGGCGGAGCGCGGCGGGCAGGTCCCCCGATCGGATCAGCAGATCGTCAGATCGGAACCCTCGGAGACGACCCGGGGGCGGAATTCCTCCCGGCCGCCGACCGGGCCGGTGTACCCCCGTCGGCCGCCGGGGCCCGAGGGTCGGGCCGGCCGCCGGGGCCCGAGCGTGAGCCCGCCCTCCGCGCCCGGCCCGTCTGCCCGACCGCCCCGGCCCTACGCCTGTCCGCGCCCGCGCCCACCCCGACGCGCACGCCGACGCATGCGCCCGCGCGACACCTGCGTCCGCGCCTACGCCTCGAAGGGGCGGGCCGGCCACGGCGAGTCCGCCGGCCGCAGGGTGGCGACGCCGCCGTCCACCGCGCGCGCGGCCGCCAGCGACAGGACGCCCACCACCAGGCAGTTGTTGTGCAGCTCGCCGGCGAGGGCGCCGCGCACCAGGTCGTCCAGGGGGACCCGGGCCAGCTCCATGTCGGCCTCCTCCTCGGCGACCTCGTAGCGCTCGCCCTCGGCCGCCGAGAGGTCCCGGGCCAGGAAGATCCGTACCGCCTCGTCGCAGCCGCCCGGCGTGGTGTAGACGTCGGTCAGGACCCGCCAGTCCTCGGCCTTGACGTGCGCCTCCTCGTACAGCTCGCGCTGCGCCGCGTGCAGCGGGTTCTCCCCCGGCACGTCCAGGAGACCGGCCGGGATCTCCCAGAGTTTCATCCGCACGGGGTGCCGGTACTGCTTCAGCACCAGGACGCGGTCCTGCTCGTCGAGGGCGACGACCGCCACCGAACCGGGGTG
This sequence comes from Streptomyces sp. NPDC048353, assembly GCF_055587165.1. Taxonomy (NCBI): domain Bacteria; kingdom Bacillati; phylum Actinomycetota; class Actinomycetes; order Kitasatosporales; family Streptomycetaceae; genus Streptomyces; species Streptomyces sp. NPDC048353. The sequence continues at coordinate 423,628 of NZ_JBVJGU010000007.1, forward strand.
GACCTGGTAGTCGCGGCGCGCGACCGTGCCGCCCGGCATGACCACGTCGTCCGCGCGGACACTCGTCTTGTTGCCCTGCCAGGGGGTCGTCGTGGCGACGACCTGCCACTCCTCGGGGGTGTCCTGCAACTCCATCTGCGTCCTCCCACACACGAAAACCGGGGTACGGATCCCTCAGGACCCGTACCCCGGCAACGTTAACCGCTCGCGGCTACTTGCCCGTCTTGCGCTCCACGGCCGCCTTGACCAGGCCGGCGAAGAGCGGGTGCGGACGCGTCGGGCGCGAACGCAGCTCCGGGTGGGCCTGCGTGGCGACCAGGTAGGGGTGCACCTCGCGCGGGTACTCGACGTACTCGACGAGCTTGTTGTCCGGGGAGGTGCCCGAGAAGACGAGGCCCGCCTTCTTCTCCAGCTCCGCGCGGTAGGCGTTGTTCACCTCGTAGCGGTGGCGGTGGCGCTCCTCGACGTACGGCTGGTCGGCGTAGACCTCGCGGACGATGGAGCCCTCGGCGAGCTTCGCCGGGTAGAGGCCCAGGCGCATCGTTCCGCCCAGGTCTCCGGCGCCCTCGACGTACGCGAGCTGCTCCTCCATCGTCGAGACGACGGGGTGCGCGGTCGCGGGGTCGAACTCGGTCGAGTTCGCCTCGGGGATGTCGGCCAGGTTCCGCGCGGCCTCGATGACGATGCACTGCAGGCCGAGGCAGATGCCGAGCAGCGGCACCTTGTTCTCGCGGGCGTACTGGATGGCGCCGACCTTGCCGCTCACACCGCGGTCGCCGAAGCCGCCGGGGATGAGGATCGCGTCGACGTCGCCGAGCTGCTTCTGCGCGTCGGCCGGGGTCTTGCAGTCGTCGGAGGTGACCCACTTGACCTTGACGCGCGCCTTGTTGGCGAAGCCGCCGGCCCGCATGGCCTCGGTGACCGAGAGGTAGGCGTCGGGCAGGTCGATGTACTTGCCGACGAGCGCGACGGTGACCTCGTGGTCGGGGTTGTGGACGCGGTCGAGCAGGTCGTCCCAGGTGGACCAGTCCACGTCGCGGAACGGCAGGTCGAGCTTGCGGACGACGTAGGCGTCCAGGCCCTCGGTGTGCAGGACCTTGGGGATGTCGTAGATCGACTTGGCGTCGATGGCGGCGACGACGGCGGCCTCGTCCACGTCGCACATCAGCGAGATCTTGCGCTTGATGGCGGTGGGGACGTCGCGGTCGGCACGCAGCACGATCGCGTCCGGCTGGATGCCGATGTTGCGCAGGGCGGCGACGGAGTGCTGGGTCGGCTTGGTCTTCAGCTCGCCGGAGGGGCCGATGTAGGGCAGCAGCGAGATGTGCACGACGAAGACGTTGTCGCGGCCGACCTCGTGGCGGACCTGGCGGACCGTCTCCAGGAACGGCAGCGACTCGATGTCGCCGACGGTGCCGCCGACCTCGGTGATGACGACGTCGACGTCGTCGGTCGCCATGCGGCGGATCCGAGACTTGATCTCGTTGGTGATGTGCGGGATGACCTGGACGGTGTCGCCGAGGTACTCGCCACGCCGCTCCTTGGCGATGACCTGGGAGTAGACCTGGCCCGTGGTGACGTTGGCGGAGCCGTCGAGGTCGACGTCGAGGAAGCGCTCGTAGTGGCCGATGTCCAGGTCGGTCTCGGCGCCGTCGTTGGTGACGAACACCTCGCCGTGCTGGAACGGGTTCATCGTGCCGGGGTCGACGTTGAGGTACGGGTCGAGCTTCTGCATCGTGACCCGCAGGCCCCGCGCCTTGAGGAGCGCACCCAGGCTGGAGGCGGTCAGGCCCTTGCCGAGGGAGGAGGCGACACCCCCGGTGACGAAGATGTGCTTGGTCGTCGTGGTTTTGGGCGGCATCGCCAAGAGGGGGCTCCCGTGGTCGCGTTCTGGAGGTGCGTACCGGCGTCCCCTCCGGAAGAATCGGGGGGTGCCGTCGCTGCGGTTTCGGGGGCCTCGGCTTTCGCCGTTTCCCACCGGTCCACGGGGTACCAGGGTATCAGCGACGAAGGGAGGCCGCTTCCGGCCACACGGGGCAGTCGGGTGCATACGGACGGCTACACCACAGGTCACGGTGGCCTCACCCGTTCGGCGCAACGCCGTTATCAGGGCGTTGCCGCCGCTGCTTAGGGTGCGACGTATCCTGCTCGGACACTCCCTGCCGAGGCGGACCGGCCATCGGCAGCACCCCCGCCAGTCAACCGGAAGCACGGGGCTCGTCAACCATCCCTTGACTGCTGGCACCATCTGTAGGAAGCGCCCCGCGGGGCGGACGTGGCCGTTCGACTGGAGATTGCACGTGGCCGGGCGCATCGAGGATTACGCACTCATCGGAGACATGCAGACCGCGGCACTGGTCTGCCGGGACGGCAGCGTCGACTGGCTCTGCCTGCCACGCTTCGACTCGCATGCCGTCTTCGCCGGGCTCCTCGGTACGGAGGAGCACGGTTTCTGGCGGGTCGCGCCCGCCGTGGCCGAAGGCGCCACCCCGGCGCCGGCCGACCGGCGCCGCTACGTCGGCGACTCCCTGATCCTCGAATCGGAGTGGGACACGCCGCGCGGCACGGTCCGGGTGACCGATTTCATGCCCCCGCGTGACGGCGCGCCCCAGCTGATCCGGATCGTCGAGGGCGTCTCCGGGCGCGTGCCGATGCACTCCGCGCTGCGGATGCGGTTCAGCTACGGCCGCGTGGTGCCGTGGGTGCACAAGGTCGGGGACCGTACAGTCGCCGTCGCCGGGCCCGACTCCGTGTGGCTCGACACCGAGATCGAGACCCACGGCAAGGACCTCACCACCTACTCCGACTTCACCGTCACGCCCGGTGACCGGATCACGTTCACGATCAGCTGGCAGCCCTCGCACAAGGAGCCGCCCGCCCTGCCGGACCCGGAGGGTTCGCTGGAGGCGACGGCCGACTTCTGGCGCGACTGGGTCGCCCACTGCACGTACCACGGCCCGTACCGCGAGGCGGTGGTCCGCTCCCTGATCACGCTGAAGGCGCTGACGTACGCGCCCACCGGCGGCATCGTCGCCGCGCCGACCACCTCCCTGCCGGAGGAGATCGGCGGCGTCCGCAACTGGGACTACCGCTACACCTGGCTGCGCGACGCGGCGATCACGCTGTCGTCGATGCTGCGCACCGGCTACCGCGAGGAAGCGCGCGCCTGGCGGGACTGGCTGCTCCGCGCGGTCGCGGGCGACCCGGAGAACCTGCAGATCATGTACGGCATCGCCGGCGAGCGCGAGCTCGGCGAGGCCGAGCTGGACTGGCTGCCCGGGTACGAGAACTCCGGCCCGGTCCGGGTCGGCAACGGCGCGGCCAACCAGCTCCAGCTCGACGTCTACGGCGAGGTCACCGAGGCGCTGCACCTGGCCCACATGACGGGCCTCTCGCGCAACGACTACGCCTCCCTGCTCCAGCTGAAGCTGATCCGCTACCTGGAGACCCACTGGAACCAGCCGGACGAGGGCATCTGGGAGGTGCGCGGCCCGCGCCGCCACTTCGTGCACTCGAAGGTGATGGCCTGGGTGGCGGTCGACCGCACCATCAAGCTGATCGAGTCCGGGGACGCCGACGGCCCGCTGGAGCGCTGGCGGCAGCTGCGCGACGACATCCACCGGGACGTGTGCGAGAAGGGCTACGACAAGGACCGCAACACGTTCACGCAGTCGTACGGCTCCAAGGAGCTGGACGCGTCGCTGCTGCTGATCCCGCAGATGGGCTTCCTGCCGCCGGACGACAAGCGGGTCATCGGCACCATCGAGGCGATCCAGCGGGAGCTGTCCACCGAGGACGGCTTCGTGCTGCGCTACCCCACCGCCGGCGCGGAGGCGGGCGTCGACGGCCTGGAGGGCGACGAGGGCGCCTTCCTGGCCTGTTCGTTCTGGCTCGCCGACGACCTGGCGATGATCGGCCGGGTGGACGAGGCGCGCCGGCTCTTCGAGAAGCTGCTCTCGCTCCGCAACGACCTGGGGCTGCTCGCGGAGGAGTGGGACGCGCGGCTCCAGCGCCAGGTGGGGAACTTCCCGCAGGCGTTCAGCCACGTCCCGCTGATCGACACCGCCCTGCGGCTGACGGCGAGCGGCGCGTACGGAGGTTAGGGAGGCCGGGCGGGGTCCGGGGCGTCGAGAAGCGGGCCGACGACCGCCGCCCTACGATGAAATGGTCCTGTCCCCCCTCGGAAAGGGGGGCGTCCCATGGCTCCCCCGAAGACCGTTCCGCCCACCGCCCTCGCCGCGCTCCGCGAGGCATCGGCCGGTGAGGTGCTCGTACCCGGTGATCCGGGCTACGACGAAGCCAGGACCGTCCACAACGCCATGATCGACCGCCGCCCCGCGGTCATCGCCCAGTGCGCGAACCCCTCCGACGTCTCGCGCGCCGTTCTCTTCGGCCGGGAGGCCGGGCTGCCGATCGCGGTGCGCGGCGGCGGGCACAGCGTCGCCGGGGCGTCCGTCGTCGACGAGGGCCTGGTCGTGGACCTGCGCCGGATGCGCGCGGCGGACGTGGACCGCGACGAGCGGACCGTACGGGTCGGCGGCGGCGCGACGATGAGCCATCTGGACCGGGCGGCCGAGCCGTTCGGCCTGGCCACCACCGGCGGGCGGGTGTCCACCACCGGGGTCGGCGGCTTCACCCTGGGCGGCGGATCGGGCTGGCTGGAACGGAAGTTCGGTCTGGCCTGCGACAACCTGGTCGCCGCCGAACTGGTCACGGCGGAGGGCAAGCACGTCGTGGCGAGCGACCGGGAGAACCCCGAGCTGTTCTGGGCGCTCCACGGCGGCGGCGGGAACTTCGGCATCGCCACCTCCCTCACCCTGCGGCTGCACGAACTCCCGGCCATGAGCATGGCCATGCTGTTCTACCGCCCGGAGGCCGCGCCCGAGGTGGGCCGCGCCTTCCGCACGGTCTTCGCGTCCGCCCCCGCCGAGGCCGGCGGCGGCATGATCTACTTCCCCGCGCCGCCCGAGCCCTTCATCCCCGAGCACCTGGTCGGCACCCTCGTCTGCGCCGCGCTGATCACGTACGCGGGTCCGGTCGACGAGGTCCACGAGCTGGCCGCGCCGCTGCTGGCGCTGCGGCCCGAGGTCGAGGTCGTCACGGACATCCCGTACGCGGATCTCCAGTGCATGATCGACGACCCGCCGGGGCTGCGGAACTACTGGTCGGCGGAGTACCTCCGCGAGTTCCCGGACGAGGCGGTCGACGCCTTCTGCGCCCGCGCGGCGCGGATCCCGATGCCCACCACCACCCAGCACGTGCTGTTCCCGATGGGCGGCGCCGTGGCGGACGGCCCGTCCCGGTTCCCGTTGCCGTGGCGCACCGCGCCCTGGGCCGTGCACCCCTTCGGGACGTGGGAGAAGCCGGAGGACGACGCCCGGGTGGTGGCCTGGGTGCGCGACGTGCGGGCCGACGCGAGGCCCTGGTCGGTCGACGCCGTGTACCTCAACTTCATCGGCGCCGAGGGCGAGCAGCGCGTCGTCGCCGGCTTCGGCGCCGACAACTACCGTCGGCTCGCCGCCGTCAAGGCGGAGTACGACCCCGACAACGTCTTCCGCCTCAACCACAACATCACCCCGGCCCCGGCGGCCGCGTGACCCCCGCCCCGCGGCCCCGCCCGGGAAGGCCGCCCACGATGGTCCCGGCGGCGCCGGTGACGTACGACACACTCGACAGAGGGTCGGGCAAGTGGCGCCGGGGCGCGACGAGTTGTCGCCCCCGGGAACGGACCGGGCCGACCCGCGAGCGCCCGGTGATGCCGCGGGAACAGGGACGCGGGTAGCGTCCGGGCCCATGGACAGTCAGGGCGGGATCACCGTGCAACGGGCGCTGGAGCTGCCCGGGCTGCGCGGCGGGCTCCCGGAGGTCGTCGCCGGCGCGGACCGGCTGCACCGCACGGTGCGCTGGGTGCACGCCGGCGAGGTGCCGAACATCGCGTCGCTGCTCAAGGGTGGTGAACTGCTGCTCACCACGGGGCTGGGCCTCGGAACCCGCCCGGCGGAACAGCGCGCCTTCGTGCGCCGCCTCGCGGACCGGGGCATCGCCGCGCTCGTCGTCGAGCTGGGGCCGCGCTTCTCGCGGCTGCCGGCCACGATCGTGGAGACGGCCCGGGCGACCGGCCTGCCGCTGGTGCAGCTGCACCGCGAAGTGCCGTTCGTGGCGGTGACGGAGGAGATCCACACCGAGATCGTCAACGGCCACTACGCCCTGCTCCGGCAGGCGGACGACGTCCACCGGCGGTGTACGGACGCGCTGCTCGGCGGGGGCGGGGTGCCCCAGGTCCTCCAGATCCTGGCCGAGTTCACGGCGAACCCGGTCTTCCTGGAGACGGCGGACGGCCAACTGCTGTACGCGGCGGGGAGCGAGTCGGCCCCCGCAGATCCGCTCCAGGTGTGGGACGGGCTGCGCGGGCAGCGGGCGGCGCGCGAATCGGGGCCGCCCACGGGCGCGGTCCTGGTGGACGTGCCGGGCGGCGGCGGCCCGGGCACCGGCGCCGTCCGCGCGCGGCTCGCCCTGCTCGCGGTCGCCGGCCCCCTGTCCCTCGTCCACCGGATGGCCGCGGAACGGGCGGCCGGGCTGCTGGCGGTCGTCCTGATGCAGGCGCGCCAGGAGGAGGAGCTGGCGGCGCGGGGCAGGGGCGACTTCCTGACGGACCTGGCCGAGGGACGGATCACGCCGGAGGACGCGCCGGCCCAGGCGCGGGTGCTCGGCTTCAAACCCGGGGACGGCCCGCTGCTCCCGGTGGTGATGCGCCTGGCCCCCGAACTCTCCCCCTCGGGCAACTGGGCGCTGCTCGCCCGGGCGGTCCTGGAGGAGCTGGCGTCGGTGGGCGTCCCGGTACTGCTGGGCGTCCGTCCCGTCGAGGGCCGGGTGCCGCTGCTGCTCGGGCTGCGGACGGAGTCGGAGCGTACGGCGGTGGCGGACCGGGTCGCGGCGGCGCTGCGGGCCGGGGTGGAGCGGGCGGGCCTGGAACGGGCCGGCGCGCACGCGCCGGTGATCGTGGTCGGTGTCGCGGGCGGCTGGGCGGCGGCCTCGGCGAGCCTGCGCCACGCCGCCGAGACGGCGACGGCGGCGCAGGGCCTCTCGGACCGCCCGTGGTACGACGCCCGGCGTCTGGACATCGACCTCCTGCTGTGGCGGCTGCGGGACCACCCGGACCTGGCGGCCTTCGTGGACCGCGCGATCGGTCCCCTGCGCGACCACGACCGCACGTCCCGGCCGCCCCTGCTGCCCACGCTGGAGACGTACCTGGCCCACGCGGGCCGCAAGGCGGAGACGGCGCGGGAGCTGCATCTGAACCGCCAGACGCTCTACAACCGGCTGGCCCGGATCTCCGAACTCCTCGGCACGGACCTGGACGACCCGCAGACGGTCCTGGCCCTGTCCCTGGCGCTGCGGGCACGCCGGCTCACGGCGTAGGGGGGCGCGCGGAAGCGCGGGGCGGCGGCGTCTGGCACCGCGCCCTGATCCAGCCTGATGCGACAAGCGCCCCCTCGGGGGCCGGCGGCGCCAGGAAGCGCGGGGCGGCGGCAGGGCGCCCGGCGTCAGCGTCGGCCCGACAGCTCGTCGTAGACGCTGAGGACGTGCGCGATCGTCTCGTCCTCCGTCGGCCACGTCCCGGCCTGGACCCGCCCCGCCGCGGCCAGGTCCATCCGCCGGTCGGTGTCCTCCAGCAGCCCCCGCACCGCTGCGGCCAGCGCCGGAGCGTCCCCCCGGGGGACCAGCTCGGCCGCGTCGCCGACCAGTTCCGGGACCCCTCCGACGGCCGTCGCCACCAGCGGTACGCCCAGCCGCAGCGCCTCCTGTGCCAGCAGGGACCGGGCCTCCCACCGCGAGGGCAGGACGGCGACGTCGGCCGCCGCGAGGAGCTCCGCCACGTCGTCCCGGCGGCCGATCAGCCGGACCGCCAGCCGCTCGGTCTCGATCCGGCGCTGGAGGGCCGCGCGTTCGCGCCCCTCCCCCGCGATCACGAGCAGCGGCTGGGGGTCGAGCTCCCGCCACCGGCGGGCGGCGTCGAGCAGCGTGTCGTACCCCCGCTCGGGCTCCAGCGCGCCCACGGCCATGAGCAACGGCCGGTCCACGGCGCCCAGTTCCGCCCGGGCCTTGCCGTCGTGCAGGCAGACCGGCGCCCGTGAGGCGGGGACGGTCACCGGTGCGAGACGGGCGTCCCGCGCGCCGCGCCGACGGGCGCGGTCGACGAGCTCGGAGGAGGTCGCGAGGACGACGTCCGCCGTCCGCGCGGTCCTTCGTTCCAGCAGCCGCAGCAGCCCGCCCCGCGCACCCTCCACGTGGTTGCGGGTGTGCCAGGTCGTCACGAGCGAGGGCGCCGTCCGGCCGCCGCCCGAGAGGGCGAGGGCGGCCCGGACCGAGGCGTGCAGTCCGTGCGCGTGGACGACGTCCGCTCCGGCACTCGCGCCGCGGAGGGCCGCGACCGTCGCGGGGTCGTTGCGGCGCGGCACGGGGACGAAGCGCGCGCCGGCGCCGATGAAGTCGTAGACGCGATCGAGTTCGGCCGGGGCGCAGACGGTCACCCGCACGCCCCTCGCCACCAGCCCCGAGGCAAGTGATCTGACGTGAGCGCTGCTGCCCGCGCTGCCGCCGCCCAGCACTTGGACCGTACGGAGCTGTGTCACGCGCCCAAGGATGCCAGTCCGTACGCACGTTCCGGCACCGAAGACGCTTCGTTGTCGTGTCGTTCCCGTGTCGGAGGCGGCAACACCCCGCGCACGTTCACCCACACGGGTGAACGTGCGAGGTCACCGGGCTGCCGCCGCCCCGGACCGCCTCGCGGGGCCGGCCACCCGGCACCGGCCTCGCGGGCTTCCTCAGCCGTCCGCCCGGGCCGTCGCCAGAAGCTCCTCCGCGTGCGCCCGCGCCGTCTCGGAGTCCTCCTGCCCGGCCAGCATCCGCGACAGCTCGCGGACCCGGTCCTCGCCCTCCAGGACGGTGACGCCGGACCGGGTCACGGACCCGTCGTCGGTCTTCTCGACCAGCAGCTGACGGTCCGCGAAGGCCGCCACCTGCGGAAGGTGCGTGACGACCACGACCTGCGCCGACTTGGCGAGCTTGGCCAGCCGCCGCCCGATCTCCACGGCCGCCTTGCCGCCGACGCCCGCGTCGACCTCGTCGAAGAGGTACGTCGGCACCGGGTCCACCCCGGCGAAGACGACCTCGACGGCGAGCATCACCCGCGACAGCTCGCCGCCGGACGCGCCCTTGGCGATCGGCCGCGGCGGGGCCCCGGGGTGGGGCGCGAGCAGCAGCTCCACCTCGTCGGCGCCGGACGGCCCGTAGACCACGGACCGGCCGCCGACCTCGACGCCCGAGGCCTCGTCGACGGACTCCGTCTGCCGGATGTCGAAGGACACGCGCGCGTGAGGCATGGCGAGGGAGGCAAGTTCGGCGGTGACCGCGTCGGCGAACCGGGCGGCCGCCTCCGTACGGGCGTCGGTGAGCGCCTGCGCGAGGAGCGACAGCTCGGCCCGCAGCGCGTCCCGCTCGGCCGTCAGCTCGCCGATCCGGTCGTCGTCGCTCTCCAGCTCGGTCAGCCGGGCCGCGCTCTCCTGCGCCCACGCCAGGACGGCGGAGACGTCCGCCCCGTACTTCCGGGTGAGCTGGGTCAGCGCCGCGCGCCGCTCCTCCACGACGGCGAGCCGCCGCGGGTCGGCGTCCAGGTCGTCGGCGTACCCGGCCAGCTCCCCGGCGACGTCGGCGAGCAGGATGGAGATCTCCCCCATCCGGTCCGCGAGCGAGGCGAGCGCCGGGTCGTGCGCGCGTACGGCGTCGAGCGCGCGACCGGCACCGGCGACCAGGGTGGTCGCGTCGACGGCCTCCGGGTCCTCGGGGTTCCCGGCCAGCGCTCCGTGCGCGAGGGCGGCGGCGGAGGCGAGGGCCTCGGCGTGACCGAGGCGTTCCGCCTCGGCGGCCAGGTCCACGTCCTCGCCGGGCAGCGGTGCGACAGCCTCGATCTCACCGAGACCGAAGCGCAGCAGATCGGCCTCCTGGGCCCGCTCCCGGGCGCGGGTGGTGATCTCGTCCAGCTCGGCGGCGACGGCCCGCAGCCGCCGGTACGCCTCCCCGTACGCGGCCAGCGGCACGGCGACGGCGTCGCCCGCGTACCGGTCGAGCGCCCCGCGCTGCCGGGCCGGCTTGAGCAAGCCCTGCTGGTCGGTCTGGCCGTGGACGGCGACGAGTTCGTCGGCGAGTTCGGCGAGCAGCCCGACGGGCACCGAGCGGCCGCCCAGATGGGCCCGTGAGCGCCCCTCGGCCGAGATCGTCCGGCTGACGAGCAGCACGCCGTCGTCCAGCTCGGCGCCCGCCTCCTCGGCCCGTACGGCGGCGGTGGCGCCCGGAGGCACGCTGATCCGCCCCTCGACGACGGCGGACGCCGCGCCGATCCGCACGAGGGCCGGGTCGGCGCGCCCGCCGAGCAGCAGCCCCAGGCTGGTCACGACCATCGTCTTGCCCGCGCCGGTCTCGCCGGTCACCGCGGTGAAACCGGGTGACAGCTCGACCACCGCGTCGTCGATGACCCCGAGCGACCGTATCCGCATCTCCTCCAACACGGGGAAGACCTTACGAGGTCCGGCCCCCGCTGTGCGACGACCCCTGCCGCAACAGCCCGAACCCGCAGGTCACCGGGGAGTCGGCCGACCGTGTCTGTCACCCGTGGGAGTGGGCGGTCCGGGGCGGGGCAGGCTCAGTGGGGGGCGCCGCGCCAGCCCGACACGGGCAGGGCGAACTTCGCCACGAGCCGGTCCGTGAAGGACGCGTGGTGCAGCCGTGCGAGGCGTACGGGCACGGCCCCGCGCCGCACCTCCACCCGCGCCCCGGCGGGGAGTTCCACGGTCCGCCGTCCGTCGCACCACAGCACGCCGTTCGGGGTGTGCGGCTCGACCTCCACGGCGAGCACCGACTCCGGGGTGGTCACCAGCGGCTTGGCGAAGAGGGCGTGCGCCCCGATCGGCACCATGAGCAGCGCCTCGACCTCCGGCCAGATCACCGGTCCGCCGGCCGAGAAGGCGTACGCCGTGGAGCCGGTGGGAGTCGCGCAGATCACTCCGTCGCAGCCGAAGCCGGTCACCGGACGCCCGTCGATGGCGAGGACGACCTCCATCATGCGTTCCGGGGAGACCTTCTGGACGGCCGCCTCGTTCAGCGCCCAGTCCCGGTGCAGCACGTCGCCGTTCTCGTACACGACGACGTCGAGGGTCATCCGCTCCTCGACCTCGTACGCCCGTGTGACGACCCGGTCGACGACCTGGTCGAGGTCGTCGCGCTCGGCCTCGGCGAGGAAGCCGACCCGGCCCAGGTTCACCCCGAGCATGGGCACGCCCGAGGCGCGGGAGAGCTCGGCTCCGCGGAGCAGGGTCCCGTCGCCGCCGAGGACGACGATCAGCTCACAGCCGTCGAGCGCGTCGGGGTGCGCGTCCGGCACCATCTCGACCGACGGCGGCAGCGGCAGGTCGGCCGCCTCCGCCTCCAGGACGCGCACCCCGATCCCGCTGCGGAGCAGTCCCAGGACGACGAGTTCGGCGCTGCGCACTGCGGCCGGCCGGCCGGTGTGTGCGAGCAGGAAGACGGTACGCGTACCTGTGTTCAACGAGGTCCCTCCGCCACGGCGCGGTCGACATCCGCCGGATCGAGCGCGGGCGCCCCGGCCCGCAGCCACAGAAAGTACTCGACGTTGCCCGAGGGGCCCGGCAGCGGGCTGGCCGTGACGCCGAGGACGCCGAGGCCGAGGTCGCCCGCCTGGCGTGCCACGTTCCGTACGGCCTCGGCCCGCAGTTCGGGGCTGCGGACGACGCCGCCGGTGCCGAGGCGCTCCTTGCCGACCTCGAACTGCGGCTTGACCATGAGCACGAGGTCGGCGCCGGGGGCGGTGCAGGCCGCCAGCGCGGGCAGGACGAGGCCGAGCGGGATGAAGGAGAGGTCTCCGACGACGAGGTCGACCGGCTGCCCGTCGATCGCCTCCACCGTCAGCTCCCTGACGTTGGTGCGGTCCTTGACGGTGACGCGCTCGTCGCTCTGCAGCGACCAGGCGAGCTGACCGTAGCCGACGTCGACCGCGACGACGTGCGCGGCGCCCGCCCGCAGCAGGACGTCGGTGAAGCCGCCGGTGGACGCCCCGGCGTCGAGCGCCCGGCGGCCTTCGACCTTCAGCCCCAGCGGCACGAAGGCGGCGAACGCGCCGGCCAGCTTGTGGCCGCCCCGGGAGACGTAGTCGGGGTCGTCGTCGTCCTGGGCCACGACGATGGCCGCGGCGGTCTCGACCTGCGTGGCGGACTTGGTGGCGACGGTCTTCCCGACGGTCACCCGCCCCGCGGCGATCAGCTGGCCGGCGTGCTCGCGCGAGCGCGCGAGCTTGCGGCGTACCAGCTCGGCGTCGAGGCGGCGGCGTGCCACTCCTGCCACGTTCGGTTCAGCTCCTGTGGTCGTACGGATCGGATGACGGGTTCGGTCCGGGGCGCACGGCGTCGAGCGAGGTCAGCTCGTCGCGCAGCCCACGGTGTACATCCTCGTACACCTCCAGGTGTCCGTCCGCCGTGAGGTGGTCGAGATCGCCGAGCCGCCCGAGGACCCCGTCTACGCCGCCGTGTCCGGTCGCCTCCCGCGCCACCCCGAGGGGCGCGGGCCCGGCGGGCCCGAAGTCCGCGTCGGCGAGGGGGGCGGTGAGGCCGGGACGGGGGCCGTCGGGCCGCGCGGCGCCGGGACCGGAGGGCTCAGGGGCAGCCGGGTGCGCGGTCGCGGGGCGGGGAGCCTCGGGGCGCCCGGCCTGAGGGGCGCCGGTCTGCGCGGTCGCGGGGCGGGGGCCGTCGGGGCCCGCTCCGTCGGCGTCCGGTCGCGGCGGGGACGGTGGTACGGGCTCCGGCTCCCGGTCGGTCGCCCGCTCCGGGCCCGGCGCCGGCGGCGGTTCCGGCATGACGTCGTTCATCCCATGACGCTATCGCGAAGCCCTGGGGTAACGTCGATCATGATGGCCACGATCACGGAGTGCCGGAGCGCACTCGACAGACTTTCGGACAACCTGGCGCGGGCGAACGGCGAGGTCCGCGGCGCCGCCGCGCTCGACCGCACCCTCAGCTGCCACATCACGGACCTCGACACGACGTTCACCGGCCGCCTCGAAGGCGGCCGGATCGAGGTCGAGGACACGGTGGAGGGCCCGCCGCCCGCCAAGGCGCAGATCCGTCTGGCCATGACCGGCGACGATCTCGTGGCGATGGTGGCCGGCGAGCTGAACTTCGCCAAGGCCTGGGCCTCCGGCCGGGTCAAGCTGGAGGCCGGCCTCCGCGATCTGCTGCGGCTGCGGTCGTTGCTGTAGCGGGGTCGACACCGGCCCACGGGCCATCGGACACCGCGGTCTCCCGGGCGCCGCGTGCCCGCCGGTCGCCCCCTGCCCCGGCCGCGGGCCCCTGACCGCGGGTCCCTCAGCCCCCGGTCTTCACGTCCCCGGCCACCGGCCCGCCGCCCGCCGGCCCACCGGCCGGACGCCCCCGTCCCCGCGCCTTTCGCCCCGCGGGCACCACCAGCGGGGTCCCCGTCTCCGGGTCCTCGATGACCTGGCAGCGCAGTCCGAAGACCCGCTCGACCAGCTCGGCGGTCACGACCTCGGACGGCGGCCCCTCCGCGACCACCTCGCCGTCGCGGACGGCGATCAGGTGGGTGGCGTAGCGGGCGGCGTGGTTCAGGTCGTGCAGGACGGCCACCAGGGTCCGGCCCTGCGTCTCGTGCAGCTCGGCGCACAGGTCGAGGACGTCGATCTGGTGCTGGATGTCGAGGAACGTCGTCGGCTCGTCAAGCAGCAGCAGCGGCGTCTGCTGGGCGAGCGCCATCGCGATCCAGACCCGCTGGCGCTGACCGCCGGACAGCTCGTCGACGTACCGCTCCCCCAGCTCGCCGACCCCGGTCGCGGCCATCGACTCCTGGACGATCCGCTCGTCCTCCGGGGACCACTGCCGCAGCAGGCCCTGGTGCGGGTAGCGACCGCGCGCCACCAGGTCGGCGACCGTGATGCCGTCGGGCGCGAGGGACGACTGGGGCAGCAGCCCGAGAGTCCTGGCGACCTTCTTCGCGGGCATCGTGTGGATGGTCTGCCCGTCGAGCAGCACCCGGCCCCGGCTGGGCTTGAGCATCCGGGAAAGGGCGCGCAGCAGGGTCGACTTGCCGCACGCGTTCGGCCCGACGATGACGGTGAAGGAGTTGTCGGGGATCTCGACGGACAGGTCCCGGGCGATGACCCGCTGGTCGTAGGCGAGCGTGACCGAGTCGGCGCTGAGCCGCTGCGCGGGCGCATCCGGCCGGGACCGGGCCGGGCCCCCCGCCCGGATCGGCGCGTCTGTCGCCGTCGCTGTCGGCGTCCCGGTGCGCGTCTGACCGTGCATGCCCGTACTCCTGCTCCTGTGGTTCCGGTCGTGGTTCGTGTCCGCGCTCACAGCCGGCCCGCCTTGCGTTCGGTGACGAGCAGCCAGAGCAGATAGCAGCCGCCGAGGATCCCGGTCACGACTCCGACCGGCAACTGGCGGTCGCCGAAGGCGTTGGTGGCGGTCCAGTCGGCGATCAGGAGGAGGGCCGAGCCCATGAGGGCGGAGACGGCGAGGTTGGGGCCCGGGGCCCGCGTCAGCCGGCGGGCCAGCTGGGGGGCGCTAAGGGAGACGAAGACGATGGGGCCGGCGGCGGCCGTCGCGACGGCGACGAGGAGAACGGCGGAGCCCATCAGCACGATCCGGGTCCGTTCGACCCGCACCCCGAGCGCGAACGCCGCGTCGTCGCCCATCTCCAGCATGCGCAGCGACCGACCGTGCGCGAGGACCAGCGGCAGCAGCAGACAGCAGACCGCGAACAGCGGCCGGAACTGGGTCCAGTCGCGGCCGTCGAGCGATCCGGTCATCCACACCACCGCGCGCGTGGCGTCGACCAGGTCGGCCTTGGTGATCAGGTAGTGGATGACGGCGGTGAGCATGGCGGCCGCGCCGATGCCGACGAGGACGAGGCGGTAGCCGTGGACCCCGCGCTTCCAGGCGAGGAGGTAGATCGCGGCGCCGGTGACGAGACCGCCGACGACGGCTCCGCCCGCGGCGGCGAGCGCGTCGCCCTGGAAGAGCACGATGACGGTGAGCGCGCCGACGGTGGCGCCCTGCCCGAAGCCGATGACGTCGGGGCTGCCGAGCGGATTGCGGGAGATCGACTGGAAGACCGCGCCGCCGATGCCGAGCGCGGCCCCGACGAAGACGGCAACGAGGATACGCGGCAGCCGCAGCTCCATGACGGCGAACTCCTGCACGGCGGTCCCGTCGCCGAACAGGGTGGTGACAACGTCGCGGGGGGCGATGGGGAAGTCGCCGGTGCCGAGGAGGACGACGGCGGCGGCGAGGGTGAGCACGAGCAGCCCGAGCACGGAGACGGCGACGCGGGGCTCGTAGCGTACGGAGAGCCCGCCGCCGGTCCGTATCGACTTGGTGGTCACAGCTGGGCCATCCTCTTGCGGCGGACGAGTCGGATGAAGACGGGGCCGCCGACGAGCGCGGTGACGATGCCGACCTGGAGCTCCGAGGGGCGGGCGACGAGCCGGCCGATCACGTCGGAGCCGAGGAGCAGGACCGGCGCGAGCACGGCGGCGTACGGGAGGATCCAGCGCATGTCGGGGCCGGTGAGGGCGCGGACGAGGTACGGGACCATCAGCCCGATGAAGACGATGGGGCCGCAGGCGGCCGTCGCCGCGCCGCACATCAGGGTGACGGACACCATGGCGATGACGCGGGTGCGGTTGAGGTGGGCGCCGAGGGCGCGGGCCGTGTCGTCGCCCATCTCCATGGCGTTGAGGGGCCGGGAGATGAGCAGGGCGAGGACGACGCCGACGAGGATGAACGGGGCGACCCGGCGCACGGTCTCCATGTCGGCGGAGGCGAGCGAGCCGACGGTCCAGAAGCGGAGCCGGTCGAGGGCCGCGGAGTTCAGCAGCTGGACGGCGTTGACGTAGCCGTAGAGCGCGGCGGTGGCGGCGGTTCCGGCGAGCGCGAGACGCACGGGTGTGGCGCCGCGGCTGCCGCCGAGGACGTACACGACGACGGAGACGACCGCGGCGCCGAGGAAGGCGAACCAGACGTAGTCGGAGACCTCGGTGATCCCGAGGAAGGCGATCGCGGAGACCACGGCGGCGGCGGCGCCGGCGTTGACGCCGAGGAGGCCGGGTTCGGCGAGGGGGTTGCGGGTGAGGCCCTGCATCACGGCGCCGGACAGGCCGAGTGCGACGCCGACGAGCAGACCGAGCAGCGTCCGGGGCACGCGTACGTCACGGATGATGACGTCGTTCCCGGTGCCGGTGTTCTGGAACAGGCCGTGCCACACATCGCCGAACGGCACCGGTTTGGCGCCGATCATGATGCTCAGGACACAGACCAGCAGCAGGACGCCGACGGCCGCGACCAGTCCGACGGCGCGCAGGGAGTTCCGGCGCGTCGGCGTCTGGGCGGGACTCGTCTGCTCCGCGCTCGCGACGGAGGGGCTCTCGACCAACACGGCAGTTAGGTTAGCCTAGCCTGCCATCGCGACCGTCTCCCCGGTATGCCTGCCCGACGGCCCGAAGCCGCAGGTCCGCGCCGCCCCGATACCCCCGCCGGGGCCGCCGGCGCCCCGCCCGGTCCCCGGAGCCAGGGGCCACCGGCACCCCGCCCGTCGCCAGAGCCGGGGCCGTGAAGCCCCGCCCCGGCGCCCCGGTCAGCTCCCGCCGCCTCCGCGACGCCCCGTCACCGCCCCAGCCCTCACAGCCGTCACAGCTGTCCCAGTCTTTCGAGCGCCTTCCCCGCGTCCAGACCGCACGCCCCGGCGCCCGCCTGGGACCAGGCGGCCGCGCACAGCGCCCGCACCCCGTCGAGCGGGTCGTCGCCCTCACCGTCGAGCACCAGCGCACCCCCGCTCACGGACGCCGTCCAGCCGCCGCACACGAAGCCGCCGGCGTCCGTCCCGGCGACCTCCGGCTGCCCGGTCAGCAACCCCCGCAGATCCGCGTCGACGTACGTCGGCCGGTGCTCCGGCACCGCCGCGAGGAGCTGCGCCACGTCCGTCACGCCGGTCAGGACGAGGAGCGAGTCCACTCCGCCGTTGAACGCCCCCTCGATGTCGGTGTCCAGCCGGTCCCCCACGACCAACGGCCGCTTCGCCCCGGTCCGCAGCACGGTCTCCCGGTGCATCGGGGGCAGCGGCTTGCCTGCCACCTTCGGCTCGGCGCCGGTGGCGATCCGCACGACCTCCACGGCCGCGCCGTTCCCCGGCCCGATGCCCCGCGCCCCGGGGATGGTGAGGTCGGTGTTCGACGCGTACCACGGCACGCCCCGCGCCACCGCGTAGCTCGCCTCCGCGAACCGCCCCCACGGCAGCTCCGGGCCCCCGTACCCCTGGGCCACGGCCGCCAGGCCCTCCTCGTCCGCCGACTCCACCGGCTCCAGGCCCCGCTCGCGCAGCGCCACCCGCAGCCCTTCCCCGCCGATGACCAACACCCGCGCGCCCTGCGGCACTTCGTCGGCGATCAGCCGGGCCACCGCCTGCGCGGAGGTGATGACGTCCCCGGCCTCGGCGGGGACCCCCAGCTCGGTCAGATGCGCCGCCACCGAGTCCGGCGTCCGCAGCGCGTTGTTGGTGACGTACGCGAGGTGCATGCCGCCGTCCCGCGCGGCGCCCAGCGCCTCCACCGCGTGCTCGATCGCCTCCCCGCCCGCGTACACCACACCGTCCAGGTCCAGCAGCGCCGTGTCGTACACCTCGCTCAGCGGTCGCTCGCTGCCGTCCGGGCGCTGCCTGCCCTGCCGGCCCGGGCCGCCGCCGGTCTCGCCGTCACCCATGTCCTCGTACTCCTCTGCATCGCCGCGCGGTACTCCCCCGCTGCCCCCGATCATCGCTCATAGCCACCGCCCACTTACGATTGCGTAATGAACACCTCAGGTCTCGCGGCCGATGACGTCCGCGCCGACGGTCTGCGTCTGCTTCCCTTCCGGGGACTGCGCTACGTCCCCGAACGGGTCGGCAGTCTGGCCGCCGTGACCTCTCCGCCGTACGACGTCGTCGTACGACCCGACGGGCTGCTCCACCTCGAGTCCGCCGACCCCCACAACATCGTCCGGCTGATCCTCCCGCAGGCGATCACCGCCGGCACCCGCCACCGCAAGGCCGCGGTCACCCTGGACCGCTGGCTCGCCGACGGCGTCCTGGCCCCCGACCCGGTACCCGCGCTGTACGTGTACGAGCAGCACGGCGACGGCATCCTCCAGCGCGGGGTGATCGGTGCCCTGGAACTGTCCGAGCCGGCGGCGGGCGTCGTGCTGCCCCACGAGGACGTGATGCCGCACATCGTGGAGGACCGGGCCGCGCTGATGCGGACGACGGCCGCCAACCTGGAGCCGCTGCTCCTCACGTACCGGGGGGACGGCGACGCCGCCGCGGAGGTGATCGAGCGGACCGTCCAGGGCGAACCGCTGCTGTCCACGACCACGGAGGACGGTTTCTGCCACCGGCTGTGGTCCATCACCGACCCGGCCGATCTGGCGGCGGTCAGCGCGGGCCTCGCCGACCACCAGGCCCTCATCGCGGACGGCCACCACCGCTGGGCGACGTACCTCAGGCTCCGCGAGGAGCACGCCTCCCCGGGCCCGTGGAACTACGGTCTGGTGCTCCTCATCGACACCGCCCGCTATCCCCTGCGGGTACGCGCCATCCACCGTCTGCTGAACCGTCTTCCCGTCGCCGACGCGGTCGCGGCCCTCGGCGACGCCTTCCGCGTCCGCCGCGTGGAGGGGCCACTGCCGGCGGCCATGGAGGCTCTCGCCTCCGCCGCGTCGGAGGGCAACGCCTTCCTCCTGGCCGGCGACGGCGCGTTCCATCTCGTGGACCGGCCGGCTCCGGAGCTGCTCGCCCGCACGGTCCGCACGGACCGCCCCGAGGCCTGGCGCACCCTGGACGCGACGGTCCTGCACGCCGCTCTCCTCGATCACGTCTGGCGCATCCCGGACGCTCCCGAGGACATCGCCTATATCCACGACACCGAGGCCGCCGTCGAACAGGCCGAGCGCCGGAACGGCACGGCGGTTCTGATGCATCCGGTCCGTGAGGAGGTCGTACGCGACCTGGCACGGCAGGGCGTCACCATGCCCCGCAAGTCGACGTCGTTCGGCCCGAAGCCGGCGACAGGCCTGGTCCTGAGAAGCCTGGCACTGGACTAGGAGGCTCGGGGTACGAAAAAGGGCGGCACCCGGTGGGTGCCGCCCTTCTTCATACGAGGTCAGGCCTGGCGGCCCTCGTCGTCGCCCTCGTCGTCCTCGTCGTCGTCGAGGTCGTCGTCGAGATCGTCCGCCTCGTCGACGGGCGCGATCTCGACCACCGTGTCGGCGTCGGTGCCGGGCTCGTCGATGACGTCCACGAACTCGACGCCGTCCAGCTCGGCGAGCCGGTCGGAGGCGTCGGTCGCCCCGTCCTTGTCGGCCTCGAGCGCCTTGGCGAACCACTCGCGGGCCTCGCCCTCGCGGTCGGCGGCGAGGAGCGCGTCCGCGTAGGCGTACCGCAGCCGTGCGGTCCAGGGGTGTACGGCGGTGGAGGCGAGCTCGGGGCTCTGCAGGGTCACGATGGCGGCGTCGAGCTGCCCCATGTCCCGGCGGGCGCCGGCGGCGACGAGCCGCATCTCGACCTGCCCGGCCTTGTCGAGCTTCTGCGTCTCGGGCTCGCCGGCCATGGCCAGCGCCCGCTCGGGGCGGCCCATGCCGCGCTCGCAGTCGGCCATGACGGGCCACAGCTCGACGCCACCGGTCATCCGCCGTGCGGCCCGGAACTCGGCCAGCGCCTCGGAGTACTTCTGAGTCGCGTACGCGGCGAAGCCTGCGGCCTCGCGCACGGCGGCGACGCGGGAGGCGAGGCGGAGGGCGATGCGGGAGTACGCGTACGCCTGCTCCGGGTCCTCGTCGATCAGGTTGGCGACCATGACGAGGTTGCGCGCGACGTCCTCGGCGAGCCCCTTGGGCAGGCTCATCAGCTCCTGGCGGACGTCCTGGTCGATCTCATCACCGGTGACCTCCTCGGGGATCGGCAGCCGCTTGATCGGCGCCCGGTCCGGACGGTCCCGGTCCCGGTCGTCCCGGCGCCCGTACCCACCCCGGTCGTCCCGGCCGCGGTAGCCGCCGCCCCGGTTGTCGTCGCGCCGGTCGTCGCGCCGGAAGCCGCCACCACGGTTGTCGTCCCGACGGTCGTCCCGGCCGCGGTAGCCGCCACCGCCACGGTTGTCCCCACGGTCATCGCGCCGGAACGGCAGGCGCTCGCCACCACGGCTGTCGTCCCGGCGGAACGAGGGACGGTCGTCACGACGCTCATCCCGGCGGAAGCCACCGCCCCGGTTGTCATCACGCCGATCGTCACGCCGGAACGGCGGACGCTCGCCACCACGGCTGTCGTCACGACGGAACGGCGGACGCTCACCGCCACGGTTGTCGTCACGACGGAAGCCACCGCCACCGCGGTTGTCGCCACCACGGCTGTCGTCACGGCGGAAACCACCGCCGCCGCGGTTGTCCCCACCACGGTCATCGCGACGGAAACCACCGCGGTCGTCACGACGGTCGTCACGCCGGAACGCCGGGCGCTCGCCACCACGGTTGTCATCACGACGGAACGGCGGACGCTCACCACCGCGGCTGTCGTCACGACGGAAGCCACCGCCGCCGCGGTTGTCGCCACCACGGCTGTCGTCACGGCGGAAACCACCGCCGCCGCGGTTGTCCCCACCACGGCTGTCGTCACGGCGGAAACCACCGCCGCCGCGGTTGTC
>NZ_JBVJGU010000008.1:0-372139 GCF_055587165.1 Streptomyces sp. NPDC048353
GGTACTGCAGGGGGGACCCTGTGGGAGAGTAGGACGCCGCCGAACAATCATTGTGGGAAAGCCCCGCACCTTATGGTGCGGGGCTTTTCTGCGTTTAGGGTACGAACATGCGATACGACCTGGTCATCTTCGACAACGACGGGGTGCTCGTCGACAGCGAGCCGATCTCCAACACCCTCCTGGCCGGCTACCTCACCGAGCTCGGGCACCCCACCTCGTACGAGGAGTCCCTGCGCGACTACATGGGGGCCGCCATGCATCGCGTACACGACCTGATCGAGGAGCGGACCGGGCAGCGGCTGCCCGAGGACTTCGACGAGATCTTCCACGGACGCGTCTTCGCCGCCTTCCAGCGGGAGTTGGAGCCCGTCCCCGGAGCCACCGACGTGCTCAAGCACCTGGTGGACGCCGGCATCCCCTACTGCGTCGCCTCCTCCGGAAGCCACCAGCGGATCCGGGTCGGACACCGCAAGACCGGCCTCGACCAGTGGTTCCGCGACGAGAACACCTTCAGCGCCGAGGACGTCGGCCGGGGCAAGCCCGCGCCCGACCTCTTCCTCCACGCCGCCACCCGCATGGGAACCGCCCCCGAGCGGTGCGTCGTCATCGAGGACAGCCGGCTCGGCGTCCAGGCCGCCCTCGCCGCCGGGATGGACGTCTACGGCTTCACGGCCATGACACCCGCGGAGAAGCTGACAGGGTCCCGCGGTCTCTTCGACAGCATGCCGGAGCTCCTCCCCCTGCTCGACTGAGAGACCCCGCGGATTTGGGTCGGTGATCCATCTACCCATGGGTAGAGCCGCGTCCTACGCTGTGCCGCCATGACGGATGCGCGGTTGCGGCGTGGGCGGGGCTCTCTGGCGGTCAGCTTCTTCGTGCAAGGGGTGACCTTCGCGCTCCTGGTGACACGCATACCCGCCATCCAGGACCGGTACGGGATATCCGACGCCCTGCTCCCGGCGTTCCTGGCCGCCGTGCCGATCCTCGCCGGTGTGGCCAGCGTGGCCACCGAGAAGATCGTGGCGCGGATCGGTCCGGGTAAGGTCCTGCGGGCCTCGCAACCCGTCGTGCTCCTCGCCCTCCTGGCGGTCGGCGCGGGAAGCGCGATGTGGCAGGCCGCCGTCGCGCTCGGGGTGTTCGGGCTCGCGGTCGGCGCCCTGGACGCGTCGATGAACATGCTGGGGGTGAGCCTCCAGCGGGAGTACGGCCGGAGCATCATGCTCGGCTTCCACGCCACGTACAGCCTGGGCGGCATCGTGGGGGCCTCGCTCGCCTGGGCGGGGGCGCACTGGGACCTCTCGCTGGTCGTCTCGTACCTGCCGGTCGTGGCCGTGCTGCTGCCCGTCGCCTGGATCGGCGGCCGGTGGTACGTCGACGGGAAGCCGGGGCCGGCCGTCGAAGGAGCCGGGGGCGCGGGGGGTCCCCGGCTCGGCTTCGCGCTGCTGCTGCCGCTGTGCCTCGTGATGACCTTCGCCTACATCGGGGACTCGACGGTGTCGAACTGGTCCGCCAAGTACCTGCAGGACGTGCTCGGCAGCTCGGAGGAGCTGGCGACCGTGCCGTACAACGCGTACATGGTCACCACGCTCCTCGGCCGGGCCGTAGGGGACTTCGGGGTGCGGCGGCTGGGTGCGGCGGCGGTCGTGCGGGGCGGGGCGGTGCTGGCGGCGCTCGGGTTCGCCGTGGTCGCGCTGGCGCCGGGGGCCTGGACGGGCGTGGCCGGGTTCACCGTCCTCGGGCTCGGACTGAGCGTCATCGTGCCGCAGACCTTCGCCGCGGCCGGGAGACTGTTCCCGGGCGCCAGCGACGCCGCCGTGGCCCGGCTCAACGTCTTCAACTACGTCGGGTTCCTGATCGGATCCCCGCTCGTCGGGGCGCTCGGGGACGCCTGGAGCTACCGCGGGGCGATGCTCGTGCCGATGGTGCTGGTCCTGGTGACGGTGGCGTACGCCACGTCGTTCGGTTCTCAACCGGCCCGATACGGTGACGGGCATGAGCGGCCGCGCACTGTTGATGTGGGATGAAGCTGTCACCGGGTACGACTTCGGGTCCGAGCACCCGATGGACCCCGTGCGGCTCGCGCTGACCATGGGGTTGGTGCGGGCGTACGGGCTCGATCGCGCCGTCGACGTGGTGGCCGCCAAGCCGGCCGGTGAGTCGACGCTGCGGCTGGTGCACCGCGAGGACTACGTGGCGGCGGTGCGGGCCGCCTCGGAGCGGCCGAGGGCCGCCGACCAGGCGTACGGCCTGGGGACCGTCGACGACCCGGCGTTCGCCGGGATGCACGAGGTCTCCGCGCTGATCGCCGGACAGTCCGTGGGGGCCGCGGAAGCGGTCTGGCGGGGCGAGGCCGCGCACGCCGTGAACTTCGCCGGCGGGCTGCACCACGCGATGCCGGGCAGCGCCTCCGGGTTCTGCATCTACAACGACGCGTCGCTGGCGATCGCCCGGCTGCTCGAACTGGGCGCGGAGCGGGTCGCCTACGTGGATGTGGACGTCCACCACGGGGACGGCGTGCAGGCCGCGTTCTGGGAGGACCCGCGGGTCCTGACCATCTCGCTGCACGAGCATCCGCGGACGCTGTTCCCGCAGACCGGATGGCCCGAGGAGACGGGCGCGGCCGGGCCGGGGGAGGGGTCGGCGGTGAACGTGGCGCTGCCGGCCGGGACGGGCGACGAGGGATGGCTGCGGGCCTTCCACGCGGTGGTGCCCGAGCTGATCGCGGACTTCCGGCCGCAGGTGCTGGTGACCCAGCACGGGGCGGACACGCACTTCGAGGACCCGCTGGCGCACCTGGCCGTGTCGCTGGACGCGCAGCGGGCCGTGCAGGCGGCCTGTCACGACCTGGCGCACGCACACGTCGAGGGCGGCAAGTGGGTCGCGCTCGGCGGGGGCGGTTACGCGGTGGTGGACGTCGTACCGCGGTCGTGGACGCACCTGGTGGGGATCGCGGCGCACGCTCCGGTGGAGCCGGAGTCGGTGATCCCGTCGTCGTGGCGGGACGAGGTGTACGCGCGGACGCGGCAGCTGGGGCCGGCGCGGATGACGGACGGCCGGTGGCCGGTGGAGTGGCGGGACTGGGCGGAGGGGTACGACCCGGCGGACCGGCTGGACCAGTCGGTGCTGGCGACGCGGCGGGCGGCGTTCCCGCTGCGGGGGCTGCTGGCGTAACCCCGTCCTCGTCCTCGTCGCCTCGCGGGCTGTCCGCGCGGTCCTCGGCGACATGCGTGGTTACGCCAACTGTGCGGTCTCGGACCGCTTTTGGCCCGCCGGAGGCTTCGCTCAGGCAGCATCGAGAGGGTGCTGAGTACCGGGGCGTTGCGGGCGCATCTGTTGGCGGCGGGGTTGGCGGGGACGGTGGCGACCTCGCGGGAGGAGAGCCTGCGCAGCTATCGGCTGTTCGCCGCGCGGGACCCGCGGGTGATGCTGGGGCTGGATCCCGATTACGCGTGGGGCGAGGCGGAGTTATTGCACCTCATGGCCGACAAGTGCGGGGTGTCGCCGGATCCGGCGCACCGCGCCGGGCCCGATGTGATCGATCCGGAGCGGACGTTGAGCGGGCTCGACGCGTTCGCGGCGCGGTTGGGCGAGGTCGCCGCGCGGAGGGCTCCGGTGCTGTTCGGGACGGGACATCCGCACCGTCTGCTGGGGTTCTACGCAGCGCTCGCAGACGCTCTGTCGGCGGTGGGATGTCTTGTCCTCACACCCGCGCAGGGGAGATGTGTCGACATAACGACCCGGTTCGGTCTACGCACGTACCTTCTCGACTACGTACGGGGTGTCGCGTTGGTGCGAGAACCCGGTCTGTCGGCGACCGGGCGTGAAACGGGGGCGCACTCGCATTCCCCGCTGCCGGTTCGGGCCGCTCTGGAGGGCGCCGTGGAGGGCGGTTGGCCCCTTCCCGAGCTTGTCGTCGGCGACCACGGATGGGTCTGCGGCGCAGGTCAGCTGGGTATCGAGGCCATCGGGCTGGCGGATACGGACGATCCCGCGCTCTTCGTCGGAGAGGCGGAGGGGCAGGTGTCCGTGGCGGTTCCGCTTGATGACGCCGTACGGTCCTACTACTACCGCCCGCTCACTCGCTATGTACTCAATCGAGCGCGTCTGTCACGGTAAACGGCCGATGGCTGCTCCTCTTCCCCACTCGTACCACCCGCCCCTAGTCTGGAGCGTGAGCGCACAGCGACGCAGGGTCACCGGAGGGGAAGCCGGTGGGCGTCGTGTGCGGAAGGTACAGGTGGGTCATGGCTGCTGGCGATCGGCCTCTCAACGAGGTCAAGTTTCTTACCGTGGCGGAAGTCGCCTCGGTGATGCGAGTGTCGAAGATGACCGTGTACCGCTTGGTGCACAGCGGTCATCTGCCGGCGATCCGGGTGGGCAGGTCCTTCCGGGTCCCGGAACAGGCAGTGCACGAGTACCTCAGGGAGTCCTTCGTGGGGGTGGAGACCGCGTAGCGAGCGCGCGGCCGATGGCTCAGGACCTCGGCAGGCCGCCGGATTACATCCGGTAGGCTAGGCCGACGTAGGTCGTGTGGGCCCAGACGCCCCGCACCAGTGAAGAGAAGTGAGCGAGGGTAGTCGTGGGCTCTGTTATCAAGAAGCGGCGCAAGCGGATGGCCAAGAAGAAGCACCGCAAGCTGCTCAAGCGCACCCGCGTTCAGCGTCGCAACAAGAAGTAAGCGACGGCTGTACGACGGCTGTTTGTGCGTCGGGCGTGGCCCCCCACCGGTTCGGTGGGGGGCCACGCCTTTTTCGTCCTGTTGCCCACGCCGATCGTTGCGGGGCGGCGGCGAGGCGCTACGGTGGCGCAGAGGCCCCTGAGGGAGGACCCGGGGGATCGAACCGACGGAAGGCGCGGATCTTGGGCAAGGTCGTGCTCGTCACCGGTGCGGCCCGCTATCTGGGGGGCCGTTTCGTACGGCGCCTCCAGCGCGACCCCGAGGTGGACCATGTGGTCGCCCTGGACGCGGTGGCGCCCGCGCACGATCTGGGCGGCGCGGCGTTCGTCCGGGCGGACATCCGCCAGCCCGCCATCGCCAAGGTGCTGGCCGAGTACGACGTGGACACGGTCGTCCATCTGGACGTCACCGGGACGGCGCTGGGCGCCGGGGGCCGTACGTCGGTCAAGGAGACCAACGTCATCGGCACCATGCAGCTGCTCGGGGCCTGCCAGAAGTCGCCCCGGGTCAGCCGGCTGGTGATCAAGTCCAGTACGAGCGTGTACGGCTCCGCGCCGCGCGATCCGGCGGTCTTCCTGGAGACCACCCCGCCCAAGTCGCTGCCGAGCGGGGGCTTCGCCAAGGACGCGGTCGAGGTCGAGGGCTATGTCCGGGGCTTCGCCCGGCGCCGCCCGGACGTGGCCGTGTGTGTGCTGCGGTTCGCGAACATCCTGGGCCCGCGGGTGGAGTCGCCGCTCGTGGAGTACCTGTCGCTGCCGGTGATGCCGACGGTCTTCGGCTACGACCCGAGGCTGCAGTTCGTCCACGAGGACGATGTGATCGACGTCCTGCACGTCGGATCGAAGGAGCCGCGGCGCGCGACGCTGAACAGCGGCACGTTCAATGTGGCGGGTGACGGGGTGCTGCTGCTCTCGCAGTGCGCGCGGCGGCTGGGGCGGCCGACGGTGCCGGTGCCCATGCCCGCGGTCACCTGGGTCGGTTCGGCGCTGCGGACGGTCGGTGTCACCGATTTCTCGCCCGAGCAGATCCGTCTCCTGACGCACGGCCGGGTCGTCTCCACGGTCCAGATGCGCGAGACGCTCGGGTTCGTGCCACGGTTCACCACGGCGGAGGCCTTCGCGGACTTCGCGGCCGGTCGCGGGCCGGGGCTGTTGCCGCCCGAGCGGCTGGCCGGGGCGGTGGACCGGGTCGCGGACCGGCTGACGTCCACCCCGGTGACGCATACCCCTGTTGAGAGCGGCGACTAAGGAGCCCACGTAACCATGGCGGACGCCAAGGTCATTCCGTTCGACGACGACCGTTCGCGGGCGCGGCGGCGCCCTGCCCGGGCCGGGCAGGAGGCCGCGGTGCGGGCTCTGCCGGGTCAGCAGGGCCCTGAGGAGCATCTGGCGGACGGCCGGCGGGGTCCGGTGGGCTCCGGGGGCTCCGACGGCCCGGAGGAGGCGGAGAGCGGCGCGCGGGGCGCGTCGGAGAGCGGGGGCGGGGGCGGCTGGGAGCGGCGGCTCGCGGGCGGGCTCGCGTTCCTGCGCCGGCGGGTGACGGGCGAGTACGAGGTCGACGAGTTCGGCTACGACAAGGAGCTGACCGACCAGGTCCTGATGTCGATGCTGCGGCCGCTGTACGCGAAGTACTTCCGGGTGGAAGTGAAGGGCATCGAGAACATTCCGGCCGAGGGGGGCGCCCTGGTGGTCGCCAACCATTCCGGGACGCTGCCGCTGGACGGCCTGATGATGCAGGTCGCCGTGCACGACAACCATCCGGCGGGCCGTCATCTCCGGCTGCTCGCGGCCGACCTGGTGTTCATGCTGCCGGTGATCAACGAGCTCGCGCGGAAGGCGGGGTCGACGCTGGCGTGCGCGGAGGACGCGGAGCGGCTGCTGCGGTCCGGGGAGATCGTGGGCGTGATGCCGGAGGGGTTCAAGGGCATCGGGAAGCCGTTCGGGGAGCGGTACAAGCTGCAGCGTTTCGGCCGGGGCGGGTTCGTCTCGACGGCGTTGCGGGCGGGGGTGCCGATCGTGCCGTGTTCGATCGTGGGCGCGGAGGAGATCTACCCGATGATCGGCAACGCGAAGACGCTGGCGCGGGTGCTGGGGATTCCTTACTTCCCGATCACGCCGACGTTCCCGTGGCTGGGGCCGCTGGGCGCGGTGCCGTTGCCGACGAAGTGGACGATCCAGTTCGGTGAGCCGATCCCGACGGACGGCTATCCGCTGGAGGCGGTGGAGGATCCGATGCTGATGTTCAATCTGACGGATCAGGTGCGGGAGCAGATCCAGCACACGCTGTACAAGCTGTTGGTGCAGCGCCGGTCGGTGTTCTTCTGACCGTCGGCCGTCTCCGACCGGCCGTGGGCCGGTGGTGTCGGTGGTACGAGAGCGGGGCGCCCCCCGAGGTGAAGGGGGCGCCCCGCTCTGGTGTCAGCGTGCGTCTTCGCTGTCGATGCCGAGACCTGGGAGGAGGTCGGGCAGCAGCGGCGGGATGGTCACGTCCGGCATGGGGGGTGGTGACTGGTCGCCCGACGGGGCCGGGGCGGTGCCGGTCGGCGGGGGGTCGAGGAGTCCGCCGGTGTTGCCGCCGAGCAGGCCGTCGTTCTCCGCGGTGCCGCTGCCGGAGCCGGAGGGCTGCGGCCGGGTGGTGCCGGCGCCGGTGGAGGGGGCGGCCGGGGAGGACGACGGGTGTTGGGTCCTCGGGCCGGGGGAGCTGTGGCCGGTGGTGGGTGTGCCGGTGCCGGCGGCGCCCTTCTCCGGGGTGCGGGGGAGCATGGATTGGAGTGGCTCGACCTCTTGGTCTATGGCGACGAAGACGTCGTTGACTTCGTTGCCGACGTCGGCGAGCTGGACGGGCAGGCGCTCGCGCAGGCCGTTCCACGTGGTGCGGTGGGCTTGGGCGAAGGAGTTGAG
The DNA here is from genome assembly GCF_055587165.1 of Streptomyces sp. NPDC048353. NCBI lineage: Bacteria > Bacillati > Actinomycetota > Actinomycetes > Kitasatosporales > Streptomycetaceae > Streptomyces > Streptomyces sp. NPDC048353. The sequence goes on from NZ_JBVJGU010000008.1 coordinate 7,579, forward strand.
CCGGGCCATCGGGGCGATGGCTCCGTCTCTTTCGTACGCCTGGCGGAGCAGCCGGTGGCCTTCGGAGGCGTCGTGCTTCATGCCGCCGAGGACGCGTCGGATCTCGCCGAGGGACTCGTGGTCGAGTGCGCCGGCGCGTCCGCGCTCCATCAGTCTGCGGGCCTCGCTGAGCCGGGTCGATGCCTGGTCCAGATAGATCCCGCCCCGGTCGGCGTCGTCGTCCGCCATCCCGAGCTTGATGTCTTCCATGCCGCGCTTCAGCCCGTAGAGCGAGTCACCGGGGAGGGCGTCGCTGCTGGCGGCGGCGACGCCGCTGAAGGCGCCGGCCGCGACACCGACCGTGAGCCCGCCCGCGGCGATTCCCTTCGACCAGCGGGAGCGGGGGCGCAGCTTGCGCAGCGGGGAGGCCCGGTGGGCTCCCCGTCCGCTCGAGGTCCGCTGCTCCGGCACGGTAGGGCCCGCGGCAGCGCTCCCCTCCGCGAGCATCGCTTCCATGGCGGCGACGAGCTGGGCTCGCTGCACCACCTTGACCTCGGGGTCCATCTTCGGTCTCGGCAGTTCGCCGAGACCGTTCGCCAGCGCCAACAGCCGCCCCTGCTCGGCCGGTTCGGCCGTCGCCTCGGGCTGCTCGGCCGCCGCGCCCTCGGACGCCTGATCCTCCAGGGCATGGGCGAAGGCGTTCGCCCGCCGGTGCGCCGATACGTTCGCGATCACTGGCGGCACCTCCTCTCGTCATGACGGTCGACTCCCCGGGGTGTCCGGAAGGTTGCACACCTTGAACACATCCACACGAAAGAGTGAGTGGCTGTGGGCGAGGCGTGACCGCAGGGAGCCTGCATTCCGCACAACGAGCGGCGCGGCACTTGGGTTACGCGCGAAAGATGATCGGACCAGTGCGTCATCGAGGCGTCACCGACTGTGAGTTGGACGGGGGTCGGGGGGCGTGGGGGGAGGTGGAGGGGACGGGTGGGGTGAGCGGGGGGTGGGAGCGCGTGTGGGGGGCGCGGTGCGGTCAGCGGGCGTCGTCCGGGAGGAGGCGCGCCAGGGTGCGCACCGCCCGGTACTGGAGGGTCTTGATCGCACCCTCGTTCTTGCCCATGACCCGGGCGGTCTCGGCGACGGAGAGGCCCTGCAGGAAGCGCAGGGTCACGCACTCCTGCTGCTGGGGGTTGAGCCGGCGGACCGCGTCCAGGAGGGCCGCGTTGGAGAGGGACTCCAGGACGGAGTCCTCGGGGCTGCGCTCGACCTCGTTGGCGTCGAGCATCTCGCCCGTGGTCACTTCCAGTCGGAAACGGCTCGACTTGAAGTGGTCGGCGACCAGGTTCCGCGCGATCGTGACCAGCCAGGCGCCGAAGTCGCGGCCCTGCCAGGTGAAGGTGGAGATCCGGCGCAGGGCGCGCAGGAACGTCTCACTGGTGAGGTCCTCCGCCGTCGCCTTTCCGCCGACGCGGTAGTAGATGTAGCGGTAGACGGTGTCGCTGTACTGGTCGTACAGGCGGCCGAAGGCTTCGGCCTCGCCGGCCTGGGCGCGTTCGACCAGGTCCATCATGCGAGCGCTGTCGCTGTCGGCGGTGGGGCGGCGGGCGGCGGTCGAGGTTCCGGTGCCGCTGCGGCTGCCCCTTCTGCCGACAGCGGCACCGCTCTCGGCCAGGGCATAGCAGGGACCGGCGGGTGCCGGTGCGGCGAAGGCAAAGGCGGGGACAGGGACGGCATACGCGGTGGGGACGAAGCCGCGCAAGTGGTCGAGGACCGTTGCGCGCAGCGTAGCCAGGCCCGAGGCGTCAACCCCGACGTGTGGGTACACGGGACTCCCAGAGGCAGAGCTTCCATCACGAGCAGTGCGGGACCGTTCACTCGTCGTGGCGACGTGTGGGTTCCGTTGTGCGTCTGAGGAGAATAACGCTTCGTACAGGCAGCGCTACACCCAGTTGCTCAAATCATCGATTCCGACGCTTCTGTTACCGCTTGCGGGCGGATCGCGTCGCACTTCGTGACCGCTTGTTGATCGGATTGCTTCCGAGTGTGACTACGCGCACGCTCTGTTGTGGTCGAGTCCAGAGCTGTGGAGTGATCTGGGCCGCTGCTGGGTAGGGAGCCGCGAATGCCCGGTAGTCGACCTGTGCGGCACTGTTCGACCACGTACGGGTGAGGCGCGCTGGTCTCGGGTTGTCGCAGGTGATCGCGGCCGAAACGTATCGGCACGGGAGGGCGGCCGAGGGGCGCCCAGGACCGGGGAGGGTCGTTTCGTCAGCGCCGGCGGCGGTGCAGGGCGACCGCGGCGGCCGTGCCGCCCGCCAGCGCGCCGACGCCCGCCGCGGCGGGGATGCCGACCTTGGCCGCCTTGCGGCCCGTGCGGTAGTCGCGCAGCCGCCACTCGAGGGACTTGGCGTGGCGGCGCAGCTTGGTGTCGGGGTTGATGGCGTAGGGGTGGCCGACCAGCGACAGCATGGGGATGTCGTTGTGGGAGTCGCTGTAGGCGGCGCAGCGGTTCAGGTCCAGGCCCTCGGCGGCGGCCAGGGCGCGCACGGCCTCGGCCTTGGCCGGTCCGTGCAGGGGTTCGCCGACCAGCCTGCCGGTGTAGACGCCGTCCACCGACTCCGCGACCGTGCCGAGCGCGCCGGTCAGGCCGAGGCGGCGGGCGATGATCGTGGCGGTCTCGACGGGGGCGGCCGTGACCAGCCACACCTTCTGTCCGGCGTCCAGGTGGGCTTGGGCGAGGGCGCGGGTGCCGGGCCAGATCCGGTCCGCCATGTACTCGTCGTAGATCTCCTCGCCGATCGACATCAGCTCGGAGACGCGGTGGCCCTTGACGATCGACAGGGCGCTCTCGCGGGCGTCCTGCATGTGCTCGGGGTCCTCGACGCCGGCCAGCCGGAACCACGCCTGCTGCCAGGCGAAGCGGGCGAGCTCGCGGCGCTGGAAGAACTTCCGCTTGTAGAGACCGCGGCCGAAGTGGAAGATCGCGGCGCCCTGCATGACGGTGTTGTCGAGGTCGAAGAAGGCGGCGGCCCGGACGTCCCCCATGACGGGGAAGTCGGGCTCCGGCGGCGCGATGAGGCCGGCGGCGGCCGCCTCCTCCCGCTCGCGTTCGAGCTGCTGTGAGGTCTTGCGCGCTGCCTCGGCAGCGGCCTCGCCTGCCAGGACGCTGCGCGCGGTGGCGGAGCGCCGGTGAGAGGTGAGCCATCCCAGTGCGGCCATGGCGTGAGCATAGCCAGTCTGTTCGGTCAATCCCGACCCGTGAGGTCGCGGAGGAGTGAACACTCCGCGTCCCTCCTGTCGACGGATGGTGGAGCGGGTCCGGCGGGGGCGGGGCCGCGCGGGCCTCGGTCGGCGCAGAATGGAGGGATGTTCGGACGGACGAAGAAGAAGGACAACCCGGCCGCTCCCGTCGCCTCCGCTTCGCGGACCGTGACGCTGATCGGCAAGCCGGGCTGCCACCTCTGCGACGACGCGCGCGCGGTGATCGAGGCGGTCTGCGCCGAGACGGGGGCGCGCTGGGAGGAGAAGGACATCACGCAGGACGAGGAGCTCCATCAGGAGTACTGGGAGCAGATTCCGGTGGTCCTGGTCGACGGCGAGCAGCACACCTTCTGGCGGGTGGACCCCGCGCGTCTGCGGCGCGAACTGGGTGGCTGACCGGAAGAGGGCTACCATCATGGACGTTTTGGTGGGTTCCGGGGGCATGATCGTAAGGAGAGTGTGCGGTTTTGCCCCCTTCGTGTTTCCAACGGGTTGACGCGCCGCGCGGTTCCTTCGTGGCGCGAACCGGTCGCGTGACCCCGGTCACTTTGGCCGGACAAAACGGACACCATCTTTGTGCACGCGTTCACAAAGACATAGCCTGCATTCGACGGGGCGGTCGAGGGACACAAGGCCGCCTACAGCCCCGCTCATCCCGCAGGAGCACCGTGGCAACTGGCCGAACTCACCGACCGGCGACCCGCAGCCGAGGCATTCCCGAGGCCACCGTCGCCCGCCTTCCGCTGTATCTGCGTGCGCTCACCGCACTGTCGGAGCGCTCCGTACCCACGGTCTCCTCCGAGGAACTCGCAGCCGCCGCGGGGGTCAACTCCGCGAAGCTGCGCAAGGACTTCAGCTACCTCGGTTCGTACGGGACGCGCGGCGTCGGCTACGACGTCGAGTACCTCGTCTACCAGATCTCCCGCGAGCTGGGCCTGACCCAGGACTGGCCCGTGGTCATCGTCGGTATCGGTAACCTCGGCGCCGCCCTCGCCAACTACGGCGGGTTCGCCTCCCGCGGCTTCCGGGTCGCCGCGCTGATCGACGCCGACCCCGCCATGGCCGGCACGCCGGTCGCCGGGATCCCCGTCCAGCACACCGACGAGCTCGAGAAGATCATCGAGGACAACGACGTCTCCATCGGCGTCATCTCCACCCCGGCCGGCGCCGCCCAGCAGGTCTGTGACCGGCTCGTGGCCGCCGGGGTCACCTCGATCCTCAACTTCGCCCCGACCGTGCTGTCCGTGCCCGACGGCGTGGACGTGCGCAAGGTCGACCTCTCCATCGAGCTGCAGATCCTCGCCTTCCACGAGCAGCGCAAGGCCGGCGAGGAGGCGGACGCCGAGGGCGCCGCCGTCGCGCCGCCCGCCGTCCGCGGCGGTGCCACGGGACCGGCCCGGAAGGGACCCGACGGGGACGTCCCCGCCGTGATGCCGGCATGAGTCTCCTCGTCGTCGGGCTGAGCCACCGCAGCGCCCCGGTCAGCGTCCTCGAGCGGGCCTCGCTCGCCTCGGACACCCAGGCCAAGCTGCTGCAGGACACCCTCGCCGCCGAGCCGGCCGCCGAAGGCGCGGTCCTGGCCACCTGCAACCGCATCGAGCTCTACGCCGACGTGGACAAGTTCCACGCCGGTGTCGCCGAGCTGTCCACGCTGCTCGCCCAGCACAGCGGCGTCGGACTCGACGAGCTCACCCCCTATCTCTACGTGCACTACGAGGACCGGGCCGTCCACCACCTCTTCTCGGTGGCCTGCGGGCTCGACTCCATGGTCGTCGGCGAGGGCCAGATCCTCGGGCAGATCAAGGACGCCCTCGCGCTCGGCCAGGAACTGCACACCGCGGGCCGGCTCCTCAACGACCTGTTCCAGCAGGCCCTGCGGGTCGGCAAGCGCGCCCACAGCGAGACCGGCATCGACCGCGCCGGGCAGTCGCTCGTCACCTTCGGCCTCGAGCAGCTCGCCGACGGCACCGACGTCGACGTCTGGGCCGCCGGCAAGCGCGCCCTCGTCATCGGCGCCGGATCGATGTCCTCGCTGGCCGCCGCCACGCTCGCGCGCGCCGGGGTCTCCGAGATAGTGATCGCGAACCGCACCGCGGCCCGCGCCGACCGGCTCGTCCAGATCCTGACCGAGCCCGGAGGCACGGGCGTGGCCGCCCGCGCGGTCGAGATGGTTGCCGTCGGCGACGAACTGACACGTGCCGACATCGTCGTCTCCTGCACCGGCGCCACCGGCCTCGTCCTGACCGCCGAGGCCGTCCAGAGCGCCCTGAAGGGCCGTACCTCCCCGGAGGCCGGGACCCAGGGCGCGGGCGCCCCGGCGGTCGCACTGCTCGACCTCGCCATGCCCCGCGACATCGACGCCGCCGCCCACCGGATCCCGGGCGTGCGCCTCGTCGACATCGAGTCGCTGGCCGAGGCCTCGGCCGACGCCCCGATGGCCGCCGACGTCGACCGGGTCCGTTCGATCGTCGGCGACGAGGTGGCCGCCTTCGGCGCCGCCCAGCGCGCCGCGCACATCACCCCGACCGTGGTCGCCCTGCGCACCATGGCCGCCGACGTCGTCGCGGGAGAGGTGGCCCGGCTCGAGGGCCGGCTGCCCGACCTCGACGAGCGGCAGCGGGCCGAGATCACCCAGACCGTGCGACGTGTGGTCGACAAGCTCCTGCACGCGCCGACCGTACGGGTCAAGCAGCTGGCCGGTGAACCCGGCGGCGCCGGGTACGCCGACGCGCTGCGGACACTCTTCGACCTCGACCCGGAGACGGTCGCCTCCGTCTCCCGGGCCGACCTGAATGACGCCGACGTCAAGAACCGAGGGCGAGTATGACCGAGAGGGCACTGAGGCTCGGGACCAGGCGCAGCAAGCTCGCCATGGCCCAGTCCGGGCATGTGGCCGACGCCGTCCGGCAGCTGTCCGGCCGGCCCGTCGAGCTCGTGGAGATCACGACGTACGGGGACGTCTCCCGTGAGCACCTCGCGCAGATCGGCGGTACGGGCGTGTTCGTCGCCGCCCTGCGCGATGCGCTCCTGGCCGGCGAGGTGGACTTCGCCGTCCACTCCCTGAAGGACCTGCCGACCACGCCCCACCCGGACCTGGTGCTGGCCGCGATCCCGCCGCGGGAGGACTCGCGCGACGTCCTCGTCGCCCGCGACGGCCTGACGCTCGACCGGCTGCCGGACGGCGCCCGGATCGGCACCGGCTCCCCGCGGCGCACGGCCCAGCTCAACGCGTACGCGCGCAGCCACGGGCTGACCATCGAGACCGTGCCGATCCGCGGGAACATCGACACCCGCGTCGGATACGTGCACAAGGGCGAGCTGGACGCGGTGGTTCTCGCCGCGGCCGGACTCAGCCGCATCGGCAGGACCGACGAGGTGACCGAGTTCCTGTCGGTCGACTCCGTCCTGCCCGCCCCCGGCCAGGGGGCACTGGCGATCGAGTGCGCGGCTTCCGCCACCGACCTCATCGCCCTGCTCGCCGAGCTCGACGACCCGTACACCCGGGCCGCCGTGACCGCCGAGCGATCCCTGCTCGCCGCCTTGGAGGCCGGCTGCTCCGCACCCGTGGGTGCGCTGGCCGACCTGCTGGCCGAGGATTCCGGCCGCGGGCAGACTGTCACCGAGATGCGCCTGCGCGGCGTCGTCGGCACCACCGACGGCTCGACGCTGGTGCAGCTGTCCACCACCGGTCCCGTACCCACGTCGTACGACGAGGCGATGGCGCTCGGACGCGAACTCGCGGACGAGATGCTCGCCAAGGGTGCGGCCGGTCTTATGGGGGAGCGAGCACTTTGAGCCCCACCAGCCCGACCACCAGCCCCCTGTCCCCGGTCTTCGCCGGCCACGGGCACGTCACCTTCCTCGGTGCCGGCCCAGGCGATCCCGGACTGCTGACCCTCCGGGCCGTCGAGGTCCTGTCCGGGGCGGACGTCCTGATCGCAGAGCCGGAAGTCCTCGAGGTCGTCCGCGGCCATGCGCGCACGGGCGTGAGCACGCCTGAGCTGACGGTTGTCGACGAGGCGTCAACAACCGCCGGGGTCCCCGTGTTGAGGGACGCGACCAATCTTGTCATGGAGGCCGCGCGGGGCGGCAAGCGGGTCGTCCGTGCGGTGACCGGCGACCCCGGGCTCGACGGGGGCGCGGGGAGCGAGATGCTCGCCTGCGCCGCGGCGGGCATCCCCTTCGAGGTCGTGCCCGGTGTCGCGACGGCGGTGGGCGTACCCGCGTACGCCGGTGTTCCGCTGCGTGACGCGCAGGGCACGGACGTGCGTTTCGTGGACGCCCGGACCGCCGACGACCGGTGCTGGAGCGAGGTCGGCGCCTCGGACGGCACCGTCGTCGTCTCCACCACGCTGGACTCGGTGGCGGCGGCGGCCGGAGAGCTGGTGGCGGCTGGCCGTAAGCCGGACACCCCGCTCACCGTGACCATCGCCGGTACGACGACGCGGCAGCGGACGTGGACCGCGACGCTCGGCACGATCGCGCAGGTCTTCAAGCAGGGCAAGGTGCTCCCCTCGCCCGAGGGCCACCGGCCCGTCATAGCCGTGGTCGGCGAGCGCAGCGCTCCGGCGCAGCGGGACCAGCTGGCGTGGTTCGAGTCGAAGCCGCTCTTCGGGTGGCGGGTGCTGGTGCCGCGTACCAAGGAGCAGGCCGCGTCGCTCTCCGACCAGCTGCGCAGCTACGGCGCCGTGCCGCACGAGGTGCCGACGATCGCCGTCGAGCCGCCGCGCACGCCGCAGCAGATGGAACGGGCGGTCAAGGGTCTGGTGACCGGCCGCTACGAGTGGATCGCCTTCACGTCGGTCAACGCGGTGAAGGCGGTGCGGGAGAAGTTCGAGGAGTACGGGCTCGACGCGCGGGCCTTCGCCGGGATCAAGGTCGCGGCCGTGGGCGAGCAGACGGCGGCCGCGCTCGTCGACTTCGGTGTGAAGCCGGACCTCGTGCCGAGCGGGGAGCAGTCGGCGGCGGGGCTGCTGGAGGACTGGCCGCCCTACGACCCGGTCTTCGACCCGATCGACCGTGTCTTCCTGCCGCGTGCGGACATCGCGACGGAGACGCTGGTCGCGGGTCTGATCGAGCTCGGGTGGGAGGTCGACGACGTGACCGCCTACCGGACGGTGCGGGCGTCGCCGCCGCCGGCGGACACGCGGGAGGCGATCAAGGGCGGCGGCTTCGACGCGGTGCTCTTCACGTCCTCGTCGACCGTGCGGAACCTGGTCGGTATCGCCGGGAAGCCGCACAACGTGACGGTCATCGCCTGTATCGGCCCGGCGACCGCCAAGACGGCGGAGGAGCACGGGCTGCGGGTCGACGTGCTGTCGCCGGAGCCGTCGGTGCACAAGCTGGCGGAGGCGCTGGCGGACTTCGGTCTCCGGCGCCGGGAGGCGGCGCTGGAGGCGGGGGATCCGGTGACGCGGCCGAGCGAGCGGAGGCCGGGGGCGCGGAGGCGGCGGACGACGTGAGTCGTGCGGCGTGACGGTCGTGGCGTGACTGCGTGACGTGGCCGTTGTGACGTGACGCCGCGGTTGTGGCGTGACGTGTGCGCATGGGGTGCGGGGCCTTTCGGGGCTCCGCGCCCCATTGGCGTTTCTGGGGGGCCTGGGGCCTTGGCCCTTGGGGGGCCGGGGCGCTGGGCCTTGAGGGGGCGCCGGGGTCGTGGTGGGCGGGGGGCCGGGGCGGAGGCACCCGCGAGGGCGCCGTCCCGTTGTGCCCACCCGTCCCGCCCCAGCGGGACGAATGCCCACAACGGGGGGAGGTGGGGATGGGGGCGGGACGTGGGCCACAGCGGGTGGGGTGGGGCAACAGGGTGTCGGTAAGTGGAGGGGGCGGGCGGGCGTAGCCTCGGGGCATGAACTCGTACGGATCCTTTCCCGGGGCGCGGCCGAGGCGGCTGCGGACGACTCCCGCCATGCGGCGGATGGTGGCCGAGACGCGGCTGAGTTCGGCCGATCTGATCCTTCCCGCGTTCGTGCGGGAGGGCATCGGCGAGCCCGTGCCGATCGCCGCGATGCCCGGCGTCGTCCAGCACACGCGGGACACCCTGCGGAAAGCCGCCGTGGAGGCGCTGGAGGCCGGTGTCTCCGGGATCATGCTCTTCGGTGTCCCCGAGGACGCGAAGAAGGACGCCGCCGGTACGGCGGGCACGGATCCGGACGGGATCCTTCAGGTCGCGATCAGGGACGTGCGGGCCGAGGTCGGCGACGAACTCGTGATCATGTCCGACCTCTGCCTCGACGAGTACACCGACCACGGGCACTGCGGGGTCCTGGACGCGAGCGGCCGGGTCGACAACGACGCCACCCTCGAGCGCTACGCCGAGATGGCCCAGGTCCAGGCGGACGCCGGCGTCCACGTCGTGGGGCCCTCCGGGATGATGGACGGCCAGGTCGGGGTGGTCCGTGACGCGCTGGACACCATCGGCAAGGAGGACGTGTCGATCCTGGCGTACACCGCGAAGTACTCCTCCGCCTTCTACGGGCCCTTCCGCGAGGCCGTCGGCTCGTCGCTGACCGGCGACCGCAAGACGTACCAGCAGGACCCCGCGAACCTCCGCGAGTCGATGCGCGAGCTGGCGCTCGACCTGGAGGAGGGTGCCGACATGGTCATGGTGAAGCCGGCGGGTCCCTACCTGGACGTGCTGGCGAAGGTCGCCGAGGCCGTGGACGTGCCCGTCGCGGCCTACCAGATCAGCGGTGAGTACGCGATGGTCGAGGCGGCGGCCGAGAAGGGCTGGATCGACCGGGACAAGGCCATCCTGGAGACCCTGACCGGCATCAGGCGCGCGGGCGCCCGCATGATCCTCACGTACTGGGCCACCGAGGCCGCGCAGAAGCTCAGCCGCGGGGTCTGACAATCCCTCGATAGGGACGGAACCGGACGCCGGTTCCGTCCCCGGCGTCCTCCCCGCGTCCCTCTCCGTCGTCGTCGTCGTCGTGGGCCGTGAGGACGCGCACGCCCTTGCCGTCCTCACCGCGATGGACGTACTGGGCGATGCCCGCGTCGGACGCGGTGGTGCCGAGGGTGCGTATGGGTCCCTCCCGGAGGAGGACCGAGCGCTCGTACCGATACCGGCCGGGCGGGCCGACCGAGATCAGGGCCTGGACGGAGTCGGCGATCGCCCGATGGTTGGCCGGGTCGGCGGCGAAGGCGTGCTGGGCCGCGGCGTCCGTCCACTGGGCGTAGTTGAGGACGGAGAGCCCGTCGGTGCCCGCCAGGCAGTAGCGACCGAGGAACGACTCGGGCAGCCGGGCTTCCGCCCAGGCGTCGATGACACCGTCCATGACGGCCTGCCGGCGCTCCGCGTCCGGTGTCCGCCACTCCGAGATCAGGACGAGGCCGGCGTCAGGGCGGCCGAAGTCGGGGAACGACGAGGACTCCACTAAAACGTTAGTCATGTCTAACAGTTTCGGGCTTGGGAACCGACCGTGCAAGCGAATTAACGGACGGTGAGCATGAGGGCGGCCGGGGGAGGCCGTCCGTCGGTGGACGGATGGTCACGAGCGGCCTCGCCACCGCCGCCTGTCGTCGGGCTTCTCCGGTCGGCCACGCACCGATTGGTGAGGAATGACCGGGCGGCGCACCCTGGTAGTACCGCTGGAGGTGGTCCTCATGCACACGCTCGTCGGATGGCACATCGAGATGGAGTTCCAGGAGGAAGGCGACCGGACCAGAGCCGCCGCCATGGTGCGGCTCGGTGACGGCACCGAGTTCCGCGCCCATGGCAATGCCCACCGGCACCCCTCCGATCCGGATCAGTTGCGCGTCGGAGAGGAGATCGCGGGCGCCCGCGCGCTCATGGACCTCGCCTCCCAGATGCTGCAGAAGGCCCACATGGAGATCGACGAGGTGTCCGGCAGGACCTCGCACCCGCTCCGCTGACCGACGGCACGGGCGTGGAGGTCCGCCGGGCCGGTGGCGGCGTCGAACGCGGCGCCGCCACCGCGCCGGTCCCGTCCCGTCACTGACGGTTGATCAGAACGATCACGATCACCGCGCTGGTGATCAGGACCGCCCAGGCGACGAGGTCCGTGAAGTGGCTGATTCGCATGGCGTCCACCCTGCGGGGTGGTCCGGGGCGGTGCAATCGGCACGGGAGAATGAGGGAAGCCGGAACGTCCGCACATGCTGTGGCCTGGGGGAACGACCCCTCCCTGGAACGCGTTCCTGGGACGGCGGACGAGGGGGACGGGGCGGGTGGCAGCGGAGACGGGCGATTTCGCGGAGCTGGTGCGCGGTCTTAAGGAACGATCCGGGCTCAGTTACGGGGCGTTGGCGAAGAAGCTGCACGTCAGCACGTCGACCCTGCACCGGTACTGCAACGGCGACGCCGTACCGACGGAGTTCGCTCCGGTGGAACGGCTGGGGCGGCTCTGCGGGGCCACCCGGAACGAGCTCGTCGAACTGCACCGGAGCTGGATCCTGGCCGACGAAGCCCGTCGGCGCGGGAAGGCCGCCCCCGCGGGGACCGAGCCGGCGGACCTCCCGGAGCCGACTGCCGTGGGGCCGGTCGCCGTGGAACCGGCCGTTGTCGAACCCGCTGCCGTTGAACCGACCGTCGCTGCAGCGACCGTCGCTGCACCGACCGTGGTGGAAGCGGCTGCCCCGCGGCCGGTCGGTGACGCCCCTCGCGGGTCGTCCCGTACGCGCGTGCGCCTCGCTGTCGCCGCCGCCGCGGCCGCCGTCGTCGTCGCGGTCGCCGTGCCCGTCGGGTACTCGATGGTCTCGGCCTCCGACTCCCCGCCCACGTCGCCGAAGGGGGCGCCGGCCGCCGCGGCGCCGCTGAGCGTCGGCGTCAGTTCGTACAACTGGGACGCCCCCTGCGGCCAGTACTACGCCCTCGACAAGGAACCGGGGCAGGTCCCGCCCCCGCCCACCCCGCAGGACACCCGCGGCTGGGCGCGCGCCCTCGACGGGGTGGACGGCGGCCGGATGATGCTCCAGCTCACCGCGGTCGGCAGGACGGAGGCGGCGGTGGTCATCAACGCCCTGCACGTACGGGTCGTGGAGCGCGCCGACCCCCTGGACCGGGCGGCCTACGCCATGGGCGACGGCTGCGGCGGCATCGTCACCCCGCAGTCCTTCGACATCGACCTCGACGCCCCCCGGCCCTACGCGAAGCCGGTCGCCGGCCATGACGGCGACGCGCCCGTGCCGGCCAAGGACTTCCCGTACAAGGTCTCCACCAGCGACCCCCAGGTCCTCAACCTCGACGTGCACACAGACGCCCATGTCGTCGGCTGGTACCTGGAGCTGGACTGGAGCAGCGGCGAACGGCACGGGAAGGTGCGCATCGACGACGACGGCGAGCCCTTCCGGACGAGTGCGATCGAAGGGAAGAAGACCTACGGCTACCGGCCCGACACGGGCACCTGGGCGGCCCAGGCCCAGTAGAGCCACGGACCTCCGGACGTCGGGTGCTGCGGACGTCGTGGGCCTGCGGACTTCCCGGGGTACGGCGAAGGCCCCGGCGCCGTACGAGACGGTGCCGGGGCCTTCGTGCGCTCGGGGCGGGAGCGGCCGCGCTTCGCGTCAGAGGCGCTCGGGCGTCCGGATGCCCAGCAGGGCCATGCCCTGGTGGAGCGTGCGGGCGGTCAGATCGCAGAGGAAGAGACGGTTCTCCGCGACGTCCTGCGCCGGCTCCGGCTTGATGACGGGGCACTGGTCGTAGAACGTCGTGTACAGCGAAGCCAGCTGGTACAGGTACGCGGCGAGCTTGTGCGGCGCATACTCCGCGGCGGCTTCCGACACCGTCTCGCCGAAGGTGTCCAGGTGCAGGCCGAGCGCACGCTCCGCTGCGGCCAGCTCCAGTTCGGGGTGGGCGAGCGGCATGCGGTCTCCCGCCTTCCCGAAGATCGACCTGATCCGCGCGTACGCGTACTGCAGGTACACCGAGGTGTCGCCGTTGAGCGAGACCATCTGGTCCAGGTCGAACTTGTAGTCGCGCGCGGCAGATGTCGACAGGTCGGCGTACTTCACCGCGCCGATGCCCACGTACTGGCCGTTCTCGACGATCTCCGCCTCGGTCAGGAGCGACTTGCCGGTCTTCTCGCGGAAGTCTTCCTCCTTCTCGCGCACCACCGACGTAGCCCGCTCCACGGCCTCGTCCAGCAGGTCCACCAGCCGGACCGTCTCGCCCTCACGGGTCTTGAACGGCTTGCCGTCCTTGCCGAGGACGGTGCCGAAGGCCAGCTGGACGGCCTTCACGTCGTCGTTCAGCCAGCCGGCCCGGCGGGCCGTCTCGAAGACCATCTTGAAGTGCAGCGACTGGCGGGCGTCGACCACGTACAGCAGGGTCGTCGCCTTCAGGTTCCGCACCCGGTCGCGGATCGCGGACAGGTCCGTCGCGGCGTAGCCGAAGCCGCCGTCGGACTTCTGGACGATCAACGGCGTCGGGTTGCCGTCCGGGCCCTTCACGTCGTCGAAGAACACGCACAGCGCGCCCTCGGAGCGCACCGCGACGCCCGACTCCTCCAGGATGCGGCAGGTCTCCACCAGCATGTCGTTGTAGCCGGACTCGCCGACGACGTCCGGGTCCCGGATGTCCATGTCGAGCTTGTCGAAGACGGAGTAGAAATAGATCTTCGACTCGTCGACGAACCGCTGCCACAGGGCGAGGGTCCGCTCTTCGCCGGCTTGGAGGTCCACGACCCGGGCCCGGGCCCGCGTCTTGAACTCGTCGTCGGAGTCGAAGAGGGCCCGCGAAGCTTTGTAGAGCCGGTTCAGGTTCGACATGGCCTCCTCACCGGAGACCTCTTCGCCCGAAGAGTGGTCCAGCTCGTGCGGGTGCTCGATCAGGAACTGGATGAGCATGCCGAACTGGGTGCCCCAGTCGCCGATGTGGTGGCGGCGGACCACGGTCTCGCCCGTGAACTCCAGGATCTCGACCATCGCGGCGCCGATCACGGCGGACCGCAGGTGCCCGACGTGCATCTCCTTCGCCACGTTCGGCTGGGCGTAGTCGATCACCGTCGTGCCCGCGGACTCGTTGAACGGCACGCCGAGCCGGGCGTCGGCGGCGCGGGCCGCCAGGGTCCGGACGATCGCCTCGTCGGTGACCGTGATGTTCAGGAAGCCGGGGCCGGAGACCTCGATCTCCTTCAGGACGTCGTTCTCCGGAATCGCGGCGACGACCTGCGTCGCCAGCTCGCGCGGGTTCCCCTTGAGCTTCTTGGCGAGCGCCAGGATGCCGTTCGCCTGGAAGTCGGCCCGGTCGCTTCGTCGCAGCAGCGGGTCGGCGGAACCGGCCTCCGGCAGAGCTGCCGAGAGGCCTTCCGCGAGGCGCTGCTGCACGGTCGAAGCGAGGGAAGGGACCGAGGCCATGAGCTTCCGTTCCTGTTGAGTTCGTCAGGTCTGATTCGCCTGTCAAGTGTCCCATGGGAGCGCAATGCGATTTCCCCGCCTGTGGACAACTCCGGGCACCACGGATCTCCGGCTGTGGACAACCCTGAAGCGGCCTCTTTCGTCTGGGAGAATGGCTCGCGTAGGGCTGGCGAAGCAGCACCCCTCAGGAAGAAGGACGTACCGACCGTGGCTCAGAGCAGCACCGAGACCGACTGGGTCTCCCGTTTCGCGGACGAGGTCATCGCCGAGTCGGAGCGACGTGCGCCTGGCAAACCGGTCGTCGTCGCCTCCGGACTCTCCCCCTCCGGCCCGATCCACCTGGGCAACCTCCGCGAGGTCATGACCCCGCACCTGGTCGCCGACGAGATCCGGCGCCGCGGGCACGAGGTCCGTCACCTCATCTCCTGGGACGACTACGACCGGTACCGCAAGGTGCCCAACGGCGTCGAGGGCGTCGACGCGTCCTGGGAAGCGCACATCGGCAAGCCGCTGACGTCCGTGCCCGCCCCGGCCGGCTCGGCGTACCCGAACTGGGCCGAGCACTTCAAGGCCGCGATGGTCGAGGCCCTGGCCGAACTGGGCGTCGAGTACGACCCCATCAGCCAGACCGAGCAGTACACCGCGGGCACCTACCGCGAGCAGATCCTGCACGCCATGCGGCACCGCGGCGACATCGACGCCATCCTCGACCAGTACCGGACGAAGAAGGCCCCGGGCAAGAAGTCCCAGAAGCCCGTCGACGCAGCCGAGCTGGAGGCCGAGGAGGGATCCGGCGCGGCGAGCGAGGACGACGGCTCCGGCGGCTCCGGCGGCTACTTCCCGTACAAGCCGTACTGCGGCCAGTGCGAGAAGGACCTGACGACCGTCACGTCCTACGACGACGAGACGACCGAGCTGGCCTACACCTGCACGGCCTGCGGCTTCGCCGAGACCGTCAAGCTGAGCGAGTTCAACCGCGGCAAGCTGGTCTGGAAGGTCGACTGGCCGATGCGCTGGGCCTTCGAAGGCGTGATCTTCGAGCCGTCCGGCGTGGACCACTCCTCGCCCGGCTCCTCGTTCGTCGTCGGCGGCCAGATCGTGCGGCAGATCTTCGACGGCGTGCAGCCGATCGGCCCGATGTACGCCTTCGTCGGCATCAGCGGCATGGCCAAGATGTCCTCCTCGCGCGGCGGCGTCCCGACGCCCGCCGACGCGCTGAAGATCATGGAGGCGCCGCTGCTGCGCTGGCTGTACGCCCGCCGCAAGCCCAACCAGTCCTTCAAGATCGCCTTCGACCAGGAGATCCAGCGGCTCTACGACGAGTGGGACAAGCTGGAGGCCAAGGTCCAGGACGGGACCGTGCTGCCCGCCGACGCCGCCGCGCACGCCCGTGCCGCGCGCACCGCGGCCGGCGAGCTGCCGCGCACCCCGCGCCCGCTTCCGTACCGGACGCTGGCCTCGGTCATGGACATCACGGCCGGCCACGACGAGCAGACCCTGCGCATCCTGACCGAGCTGGACCCGGAGAACCCCGTCACCTCCCTGGACGAGGTCCGGCCGCGGCTGGACCGCGCGGAGAACTGGATCACCACCCAGGTCCCGGCCGACCAGCGCACCATCGTCCGCGAGGAGCCCGACACCGAGCTGCTCGGCTCGCTGGACGACGAGGGGCGCGCGTCGCTGCGCCTGCTCCTGGAGGGCCTGGACACGCACTGGTCGCTCGACGGCCTGACCACGCTCGTCTACGGCGTCCCGAAGATCATGGCGGGCCTCGACCCCGAGGCCAAGCCGACCCCGGAGCTGAAGGTCGCCCAGCGCGCCTTCTTCGCCCTGCTTTACAAGCTGCTGGTCAGCCGCGAGACCGGCCCGCGTCTGCCCACGCTGCTGCTGGCCGTCGGCGCCGGCCGGGTGCGCAAGCTGCTGGGGGCCTGACCGCCCGCACGTCCCGCGACGTACCGCGAGCGACGTGCCCGCCGGCGACCGAGAAGGCCGCCGCCCGGATGCCGGGCGGCGGCCTTCCGCGTCGCCGCACGCTTCTGCATCCTTCGGATGAGACGCGGTTCGGCCGTGGGCATGACGAATTCAAGCGGGGCGCGGGAGACCGTGGAGGCATGAAGAACGAAACCATCGCGGTCATCGGCTGGGTCACCCTCGTGCAGGGCGTGCTCGGCGCAGGCGGGCGGATGTTCGGGGACCAGCCCTGGGGGCTGCTCCACAAATGGTGGGACATCCCGACCGCCGGCTACATCGCCCTCGCGGTCGTCGGCGTCGCGATCGCCGCGTGGGGCGAGGTGACGAAGAAGCGTGCCAAGGCCTGACGGCCGGTGACGACCGCCGCGTCCTGCCGGGTTCCGGGCGACGGGCCAGACCGAGGGGCGGCGACCGGCGACCTGTGGATTCCGGACTGCGGGTTCCGGATGGCGGGTTCCGCGCGGCGCCTGAGCGGGCAGCCAGATGGCAGGTCAGCCGGATAGCCGGTCAGGCAGGTAGCCGATCAGGCACGTGGTCGGTCAGGCAGGTGGGCCGGTCAGGCGATGTGGTTCTCCGCCAGTTCATGCTCCATGCGCTGCCGCAGGCGGGGCATCAACTGGCGCAGCATCGAGGCGCTGCGGGGGTGCTGGACGCCGTACCGGTCGCTCAGCAGTATGTCGAGCTGCTCCACGCTCGGCGGCTGCTGGTTCTCCTCGACGAATGTCCACATCGCCTTGTACGCGACCTCCGCGAACTCCTCCAGAGGCGGATCCGGCTCGACGTACTCCGCGTACTCCTCGAACTGCTCCGGGCCCTCCTGGCGCGGACCCGCCGGCACGTCCTCGGGGCCCTGCGGCACCGCCACGGGCGTCGGCTCCAGGCCCTCGACGTACTGCGGGGCGTAGGCGTTCTCGTACGCCTCCGGGGGAAGCTGCTGGGCCTGGAACCACGGGCTCTCGTGGTTCGCGGCCGCCTGCTCCTGCGCGATCTGCGCGGCTTGGGCCGCCTGGGCCGCCTGTGCGTCCATCCCGCCCTGGGCCGGGAAGCCACCGCCCTGACCGGGCGGACCCTGCGGAGCGCGCACCAGCTCCGGAGTCGGCTGCTGCCCCTGCACCCGAGCCTGGGGCCGGGCCGCGGTCGCGAGCGCCCCCAGGGGATCGGACGCCGACGGCGCCGCCGGTATCAGCGCCGGCTCCACGCCCGCCGCGGCGAGACCGGCCGCGGCCGTCTCCGCCAGCGGCACGCCGTACTTCGCCAGCCGCAGCGGCATCAGCGCCTCCACCGGCGCCTTGCGCCGCCACGCCCGCCCGAAACGGGCCTGCAGCCGCGCCTGGTAGATCAGCCGGTCCTGCTCCAGCTTGATGACCTGCTCGTACGACCGCAGTTCCCACAGCTTCATCCGGCGCCACAGCCGGAACGTCGGTATCGGGGACAGCAGCCAGCGGGTGAGCCGGACGCCCTCCATGTGCTTGTCGGCCGTGATGTCCGCGATGCGGCCCACCGCGTGCCGGGCCGCCTCCACGGCGACCACGAACAGCACCGGGATCACCGCGTGCATGCCGACGCCCAGCGGGTCCGGCCAGGCTGCCGCGCCGTTGAACGCGATCGTCGCCGCCGTCAGGACCCACGCCGTCTGCCGCAGCAGCGGGAACGGGATCCGGATCCAGGTCAGCAGCAGGTCGAGTGCGAGCAGCACACAGATGCCGGCGTCGATGCCGATGGGGAAGAAGTAGGAGAAGTCGCCGAAGCCCTTCTCCACGGCGAGCTCGCGCACGGCGGCGTACGAACCCGCGAAACCGATCCCGGCGATGATCACCGCACCGGCGACCACCACCCCGATCAGAATCTTGTGCGTGCGTGTCAGCTGCACCGCGGCCACCCGCGATCCCCTCCCGTTATTCGACATCTCGCGGGCACAGCGTGGCACATGTGTGCGGAGCCCGGCCCTCGGGGGAGGGCGGGGCTCCGCAGAAACCTGCGTATATGCGGTTGTTCAGGGTGAGTCGGAGGCCGCTCGTCGGCCCCCGCCGGCTCCCCGTCGACCCGTGCCGGCTGCCTTTCGGCTACTTGTTGGCCGCCGCGACGGCCGCAACGGCCTCGCGGGACGCCTTCACCGCGCCGTCCAGGATCGTCTTGTCGCTCGGGGTGGCCGACCCGGCGTAACCGGCACCGTTGTACGTGAGCAGCACGACGACGTTGCCCGTCCGCGCCACGATCGAGGCGTACTCGAAGTCCTCGTCCGTCTTGCGCAGTTCGTACGTGACGGCGCTC
This sequence comes from Streptomyces sp. NPDC048353, assembly GCF_055587165.1. NCBI lineage: Bacteria > Bacillati > Actinomycetota > Actinomycetes > Kitasatosporales > Streptomycetaceae > Streptomyces > Streptomyces sp. NPDC048353. Next base: position 26,380 of record NZ_JBVJGU010000008.1, read on the forward strand.
GCCTCGTCGCCGATGCCGCCGGCGGCCGTCGTCCGCAGCTTCTTGGCGCCCTCGGTGGCCTGGACCTTGGTCAGCTCCTTGGCGAGGTTCTCCTTGGCGCGGTCCTGGCCGCTGCCGAGGGAGTCGTCCGAGTCGTAGCGGTAGAAGGTGATGTCGAGCCAGCGGTACTGCGAGCCCTTCACGCCCTTCTCGTCCAGACCGTTCCACGAGCACCCGCCGCGGCGGGTGAGGTCCTTGGAGGCGGCCGCCGTGCCGTTCTTGGTCTTCGCCTTGGGCACCAGGGCCGCGGTCGTCTTCGACGAGATCGACTTGCAGAAGTCGGGCAGCTTCGCGTACTTCGCGGGCTCGACCTTCGGCTTCGACGGCGTGGGCTTCGGGGCGGCGGAGGCCGAGCCCTGGCCCTTGTCGGGGGCGGAACCGGAACCGCCGTCGGAGTCCGAGGAGCAGCCGGCGACGACGAGCATCACCGGGACGGCTGCGCAGGCGAGTATGCGGGTGAGTCGCGGGGCTGATCGGTGCATGGTTCCTTCAGTCGCTTGTCGTACGGGTCGGTCGCTTGACGGCCCGGGCGGCGGCCACGGTACGTCGACACGGTACGTGGTCGACGCGGGCTCACGGAGCGCGTCCGGGCGGCTACTCCTCCAGCCGCTCGGCGAGCAGCCGGGCCAGATTCTGGGCCTTTTCCTGCAGCTCCCGGCTGTCCGGCGCCACCGCGGGGTCGGTCGCCTGCTCCAGGTATTCGACCGTCACGATGACGTTCGATGTGCGGAACACCACGCTCACCGTGCGGTGACGGTCGCTGGATCCGCCGGTGGCGAGGACGTCGTCGAGGAAGGCGATGTCCCCGAGACCGTCCAGGAGGCGGGGCTCCAGCCCGGTGGGGGAGCCGGGGGCGGTCGGTGCTCCCGGGGGCGTGCCGGTGGGCGCACCCGAGGGGGTCCCGGACGGGGTGCCTGACGGGGTGCCGGCGGGGGTTCCCGCGGGCGTGGTGGGGTGCGTGGGGTTCGTCTTCGGTGTGCCGGCCGTTCCCGGTGTGCCCGCCGTGCCCGCTGGGGCGGGTGCGCTCGCTGTGCCCGGCGTGCCGGCAGGGGTCTGCGGGGAGGGCTGGGTCTGAGCGGGCTGGGGGAGGTCGGCCGCCGCCTGCTTGCGGTCGAACACCTGCTGCGCACGGTCGTCGTCGCTGATCGCGGGGTCGTAGGACACCACCCGCTCGATGTCGAGGACGAGGCGGTGCGAGGCGTCCGGCGCGTCGGCCTTCCACGTGCAGCCGACACGGCGGTCGGTGTCGTACGTGACCGTCGCCGCGCCGCGGTACGCCTTGTTCCGCTCCAGCTCGGGGAGTTCGGCGGCGCCCGGCAACAAGTCCTTGAGCGTGGCCGGCGAGACGGCTCGGCAGGGCTCGAAGAGGGTGCGGTACCGGCCCGGGGGTGCGACGGCGGTGACGGGGCCGGCCTTGGAGTCGACGGAGGCGTCGCCGCCGTCGCCGCCCGAGGAGCATCCGGTGAGGCCCGCCCCGATCCCGATCCCGAGCGCGAGCGCGGCCGCCGTGAACGCCGCGGGCCGTGTGCGGCCGGGGCCGTACGCCTGTCGCTGCACGCTCCCAGGCTCCCTTCTCCCGGGGTCACCCCCGAAAACTGTTTGCCGCCGGATGTCGGCCGATGGACACAATGTGTATCGCACGCACTGCCGTCGTTGCCGGTCCGTCGTCACCTGTACGGGCCTTGGTGCCGGTTTTTGCGTTTTCAGACTTTTCGGGGGAATCGAGGGGCTATGTCGTACGTCGAAGTGCCGGGCGCGAAGGTGCCGATCCGGATGTGGACCGATCCTTCCACGGTGGACGGCGGCGCCATGCAGCAGCTCCACAACACGGCCACGCTGCCGTGGATCAAGGGCCTGGCAGTGATGCCGGACGTGCATTTCGGCAAGGGTGCGACGGTCGGTTCGGTGATCGCGATGCACGGGGCGGTGTGTCCGGCGGCGGTGGGGGTGGACATCGGCTGCGGCATGTCGGCGGTCAAGACCTCGCTGACGGCGAACGATCTGCCGGGGGACCTCTCGCGGCTGCGGTCGAAGATCGAGCAGGCGATTCCGGTGGGGCGGGGGATGCACCGGGACGAGGTGGATCCGAGCCGGCTGTACCAGTTCCCGACGGCGGGGTGGGACGACTTCTGGTCGCGGTTCGACCATGTCGCCGATGCGGTCAAATTCCGTCGTGAACGGGCCGCGATGCAGATGGGAACGCTCGGCTCGGGAAATCACTTCATCGAATTCTGTCTTGATTCGACCGGTTCTGTCTGGCTCATGCTGCACTCGGGCTCGCGGAACATCGGCAAGGAGCTCGCCGAACACCACATCGGCGAGGCGCGGAAGCTGCCGCACAACCAGGGGCTGGTCGATCGCGACCTGGCCGTCTTCGTGGCGGACACCCCGCAGATGGCGGCGTACCGGAACGACCTCTTCTGGGCCCAGGAGTACGCGAAGTACAACCGCGCGATCATGATGGCGCTCTTCCAGGAGGTCGTCCGCCGGGAGTTCCGCAAGGCGAGGGTCACCTTCGACCCGGTGATCTCCTGCCACCACAACTACGTGGCGGAGGAGCGGTACGACGGGATGGACCTGCTCGTGACCCGTAAGGGCGCGATCCGTGCGGGGTCCGGCGAGTTCGGGATCATCCCGGGCTCGATGGGCACCGGGTCCTACATCGTGAAGGGCCTCGGGAACGCGGCCTCGTTCAACTCGGCCTCGCACGGCGCCGGCCGGAAGATGAGCCGCAGCGCGGCCAAGCGGCGCTTCTCGACGCGGGACCTGGAGGAGCAGACGCGGGGCGTGGAGTGCCGCAAGGACTCCGGCGTCGTGGACGAGATCCCGGGGGCGTACAAGCCGATCGAGAAGGTCATCGACCAGCAGAAGGACCTGGTCGAGGTCGTCGCCAAGCTGAAGCAGGTCATCTGCGTGAAGGGTTGAGCGGGGACGTCACGAGCGGGGAAGGGGAGGGGCCGGCGCGGTGCGCCGGCCCCTCCCCTTCCGCGTCCCCGGCCCTTCCGCCGCGGAGCGGCAGGGCGTCGGGCGTCAGAGCTCGCGGTGGACCTTGGTGTTGGAGGCCTGGGCGCGGGGGCGGACGACCAGGAGGTCGATGTTGACGTGCGGGGGGCGGGTGCAGGCCCAGGTGATGGTGTCGGCGACGTCGTCCGCGGTGAGGGGTTCGGCCACGCCCGCGTAGACCTTGGCGGCCTTGTCGGCGTCGCCGCGGAAGCGGGTGGTCGCGAACTCGTCCGTCTTCACCATGCCGGGGGCGACCTCGATGACGCGGACGGGGGTGCCGACGATCTCCAGGCGGAGGGTCTCGGCGAGGACGCGGGCGCCGTTCTTGGCGGCGACGTAACCCGCGCCGCCTTCGTAGGTGGAGTGGCCCGCGGTGGACGAGAGGACGACGACCGTGCCGTCGCCGCTCGCGGTGAGGGCGGGCAGCAGGGCCTGGGTGATGTTGAGGGTGCCGATGACGTTGACCTCGTACATCCGGCGCCAGTCCTCGGGGTCGCCGGTGGCGACGGGGTCGGCGCCGAGGGCGCCGCCCGCGTTGTTGACCAGGACGGCGATCGTGCGGAACGCGGTCGCGAAGGTGTCGACGGCCGCGCGGTCGGTGACGTCGAGGGCGTAGGCGGTGGCCTGGTGGCCGGCCTCGTTGATCTCGGCGGCGAGGGCCTCGATGCGGTCCTTGCGGCGGGCGGTGAGGACCACGCGGTACCCGGCGGCGGCGAGCTGCCTGGCCGTGGCCGCGCCGATACCGCTGCTCGCTCCGGTGACGACGGCGATAGGGGTACCGGCGGCAGTCATGGCGTGCTCCTCGTGCGTGGGTTCGATGAGGTCGATCGCCTGATCAGGATAGGCGGGGGGTGTGGGGCGCGGCTGCGGGGAGGTGTCAGCGCGCGCGGGGCGCGTACATGATCACGGCCATGCCGACGAGGCAGACGAGGGCCCCGATCACGTCCCACCGGTCCGGGCGGTATCCGTCGGCGACCATGCCCCAGGCGATCGAGCCGGCGACGAAGACCCCGCCGTAGGCGGCGAGGATGCGGCCGAACTCGGCGTCGGGCTGGAGGGTGGCCACGAAGCCGTAGACACCGAGGGCGATGACTCCGGCGCCGATCCAGACCCAGCCGCGGTGTTCGCGGACGCCTTGCCAGACGAGCCAGGCGCCGCCGATCTCGAACAGGGCGGCGAGGCCGAACAGGGCGGCCGAGCGGGCGATGAGCATGGGGTCAGAGTGCCACGAGGACACGCGGACTGATGGATAGTCAGACCATATGCGGATCTATCGGTATCTTCGGGGCATGAGTGCGAAGCGTGCGGCGTTGCCGGGTGCGGCCCCGGCGGTCCTGGTGGCGGCCTTGGTGGCGGTCTTGGTGGCCTTCGTGGTGGTCGGTGCGGGCGGGACCGCCCGTGCGGTGGCTCCGGTCGCCGGCCCGCTGGTCGGTCGGGTGGCCGGTCCGGTGGCCGGTCCGATGGTCGGCCCGGTGGCCGCGATGGCCGGTCCCGTGGCCGGTCCGGTGGCCGGGCTGGAGGTCGTCCCGGTCGTCGGTCCGGAGGACGGCCTGGAGGGCGGTCCGGAGGGCGGTGTGAGCAGCGTTCCGGACGATGGTCCGGACGGCGGTTCGGGAACTGCTGCCGGCGTCGGCGCCAACCTCGGTCCGGCGGGTGTGCCCGAGGCGGATCTGGCCCATCACGGTCATGCCTCCCTCTGGGACGGCCGGCTCGGTCTCCGGCTGGTGAGTGAGAACCACGGGCCGGCCCATGTGTCCCAGGCGACCGTGCGGCTCGGCTTCTCGCACCCGCTGGCCGGTGGGCAGCGGCTGCCGGCGTCCTGTCTGTGGGTCAGCGACCGGATCATCGCCTGCCGGACCGGCGAGCTACGCGCCGCCGGGGCGGCCGGTGAGCTGACGCTCGACCTGCGGACGGCGGGCGCCCCGGACGAGCTGACCGTCGAGGTCGGCACCGTCTGGAGCGACGGAGTCGCCGACCGGAACCCGCGGAACGACCGGCACCGCGTGCTCGTCCTGGCGACGGGCGACCGGTACGTGTTCTGACGCCCGCCGCGGCTCCCTCGGCGGCTCGGGCCTCAGTCGCTCGCGCCGCCGCTCCAGAAGGCGTACCCGTCGGGCCGGACCAGCAGCGCCGTGCGGCGGGACGGCTCGGCCCAGGTGGCCCGTACGAGACGGGACGGCGCGACGGGGGCGGCCGGCGGGAGGGCCGGGCGGGCGGACTCGGGGGCGATCAGGACGAACTCGCCCCGCCGCAGCAGTTCGTAGAGCCTCCCCTCGCGCAGCTCCAGGTCGGGGACGCGCGCTCCCTCCCGGCCGTACCCGATGCCGATGCCGCTGATCATCCCCATCACCTTGGCGGAGGCCGGCCTCACCGCCGTGACCACGCGGGGGACGACGGCGCGGGCGGCGCGCAGCAGCGGGCCCCGGGCCATGGCGAGACGGATGATCGCGCCGCTGCTGCGCAGCACCGCGGCGCCCACCGGGTGCCGTTCGGACTGGTAGCTGTCGAGCAGTGCCTCCGGGTCGGGGGCCTCCCCGCGCAGGACGGCGGCGAGCTTCCAGGAGAGGTTGGCGGCGTCCTGGAGGCCGGTGTTCATGCCCTGTCCTCCGGCGGGGGAGTGGACGTGGGCGGCGTCCCCGGCGAGGAAGACACGGCCCACGCGGTAGGCGGGGGCCTGGCGTTCGTCGCTGTGGAAGCGGGAGATCCAGCGGGCGTCGTGCATCCCGAAGTCGGTGCCGAACGCCTGGCGGGTGAGGGCGCGCATCTCTTCTAGGTCGACGGGGGCGCTGTCCGGGACCTGGCGGGTGCGGTCCCAGCCCATCACGCGGTACCAGCCGTCGCCGAAGGGGGCGATGAAGGCGAAGCTGTCCCCCGAGCCGTTGACCGTGAAGAGCTCCGCCGGTGCCTCGGACAGGCGGACGTCGGCGAGGACGAGGGAGCGGAGTACCGAGGCGCCGGGGAAGGGCAGCCCGAGCGCGGTCCGCACGGAGCTGCGGAAGCCGTCGGTCCCGATCGCGTACCGGGCGCGGAGGGTGGTGGCCGTCCCGTCGGGTCCGGTGACCTCGGCGGTCACGCCGTCGGGGTCCTGGCGCAGGCCGTGCAGCTCGGTGCCGTGGCGGAGGTCCACCGCCGTGTCGACTGCGCGCCGTTCGAGCAGTCTCTCGACTTCGTACTGCGGGGTGACGAGGAGGTACGGGAAGCGGGTGGGCAGCCGGCCCAGGTCGAGGGTGAGGCGGCGGAAGAGCCGCATCCGGGTGATCCGGCTGCCGGTGGCGACGAGGTCGTCGGCGAGGCCGCGGGCGTCGAGCAGCTCCAGGGTGCGGGCGTGGACGGCGAAGGCGCGGGTCAGGTTGCCGACGCCGGGCGGGCGCCGCTCGATCAGGGTGACGCGCAGTCCGGAGGCGGCGAGGTCGCCGGCGAGGAGCAGGCCGGTGGGGCCGGCTCCGACGACGAGCACGTCCGTGTCCAGCTGGTGATTCATGGCTGCCTCCCAAGGCCGGGAACCGGGGCGCGGCGACCCGTCGCCGTGCAGGGCGAACGGACGTGGCCAACAGGCGTAGGCCAACGGTTGTTGGTCAACGCTTGTTGGCAACGCTAGGTCCGGCCCTCGCCGGTGTCAACACCCGTAGGCCTACACTTGTGGACATGACGACCGCCCGCCGCTCCGACGCCACCCGCGCCGCGATCCTCGACTCCGCCCGCGAGCGCTTCGCCTCCGACGGGTACGAGCGCGCCACCATCCGGGCCATCGCCCGTGACGCGGGCATCGACCCCTCGATGGTCATGCGCTACTACGGCAACAAGGAGGGGCTCTTCGCGGCCGCGTCCGCGTTCGACCTGCGCCTGCCCGAGCTGGGCGCGCTGCCCGACCGGCACATCGGCGCCGTCCTCGTCACGCACTTCCTGGACCGGTGGGAGCAGGACGAGGCCCTCACCGCGCTGCTCCGGGTCTGCGCCACCAACGCCACCGGCGCCGAGCGCATGCAGACGATCTTCGCCGAGCAGCTCGGCCCGGTGACGCGCGGCGTCTGCCCCGACCCCGCCGAGGCGCCCCGGCGCGCCGCGCTCGTCGCCTCCCAGATCCTCGGCATGGCGCTGACCCGCTACGTGCTGCGGCTGCCGCCGGCCGTCGAGCTGTCCCGCGACGAGATCATCGCGTGGCTCGCGCCGACCGTTCAGCGCTACCTCACCGCCGAGGCGCCCTAGGGATGCCCGCCCCCGTGCCGGCGCCGATCAGCGTGCCGTCGCGCCGCCGAATTCGCGCAGGGCGTCGGTGACGATCGCCTCCAGGCGGGCGTGGTGGGCGCCCCGCCAGTACACCCGCTCGCAGGCCGTGCACCGGGCGAAGACGTCGTACGTCTTCTCCGTGCCCTGCTCCAGACGCTCGCGGACCGAGTCCTTGTCGGCGTCGGTCAGTTCGCCGTTGCAGGCCGTGCAGCGCGTCCACGGCCGCAGGGCCGGAGCGAACCGCTCCAGGACGTCCCGGAGCTGGTCCTCCGGCCGGTCGCTGTACACATAGGCCCCGGCCCACAGCTCCCTGCGCCGCAGCAGGCCGCGGTCCCGGGAGAGCATCACCCGTCGCTCCCGCGCGGAGAGCGTGGCGAGCGCGGGGTCGCCGATGTCCTCGCTTTCGTACGCCGCGTCGACCCCGAGGAGCCGCAGCCGCCTGGCCAGCGTCCCGAGGTGGACGTCCAGCAGGAAACGGAGCGGGGCGCCCGGCACCGCCTGGGGGCGGTCGACGCTCTCCACCTCGACCGTCTCGCCCGCCGCCGGGACGTGGGAGACCTCGACCGGAACCCCGTCCACGAACAGCCGCCCCGCCTCCGTGAGCGGAATGCCGAGCGATTCCACGACGTGGCCGAGCGTCGAGACGCCGTCGGTCACCACGGTGGTGCGCCCCGGGCGTCGCTCCGCCGAGACGAAGATCCGCAGGCCGGGGGCGAAGCTGATCTGGATCTCCGGTCCGTTCACGGTGACAGGATGTCACCGGCGCCCGCCTCCGGCCAGGAATTCCCTCGGGCCGCCTTCCCGGGACCGGCTCCGCGAGCCACCCGCCACCGGCCGTCCGCGCCCCCGTCCCGTACCGCCACCGGCCCTCCGTGCCCCTGCGATACCGCCACCGGCCCTCCGGGCCCCTGCGGTACCGTCCCGGCATGAAGATCGTCGACCTCCCGCCCGGTGACCCGCGTCTGGAGACCGAGCTGCTGCCGGTCCTGCGCGAGCTGCGTCCGCACCTGACCCCGCGGCTCTTCGCCGAGGTGTACGACCGCGGCCACGTCCAGGGGCTGCGCTTCTCCGCCGCCTACGACGACACGGGCACCTGCGTCGGCGTCGCCGGCTGGCGGATCATGGACACCACCAGCACGCTGCGCAAGCTGTACGTCGACGACCTGGTGACCGCCGCCTCCACGCGCTCCACCGGCGTCGGCCGCCGCCTCCTCGCCCATCTGGAGGCGCACGCGCGCGTGGAGGGCTGCCACGAGTTCAGCCTCGACTCCGGCACCCACCGCACCGGCGCCCACCGCTTCTACCTCCGCGAGCGCCTCGACATCGTCGCCTTCCACTTCAGCAAAGCCCTGGGCACCCAGGAGGTATAGAACTCCTAGAGGGACAGAACTCCTAGGCGACGGCGCGCAGCTCAAGGCGCCAGTCGTTGCAGCGCATCGGGCGGCCCGGCGGGTACTCGAAGGGCTCCTCGCCGAGCAGTTCGAAGCCGGCCTTGCGGCAGACCGCGTTCGACGGGCCGTTGTCCGTCCCGGGGAAGGCGTGCAGGAAGCGGTACGTGCCCTCGGCCCCGGCGTGCTCGGCCACCACGCGCGTGGCGGCGGTCGCCACCCCCCGACCGTGGAACCCGGGCAGGACCGTCCAGCCGGTCTCGTACACCGTCTCCCCGCGCCACTCCTTCTTCCAGAAGCCGATGCCGCCGACCGCGACCTCCTCGGGGAGCAACACGATCCGGAACATCCGCCCCGCGCCGGTGGTGTCGGCGCTCAGATCGACGTACCGCCGGTGCCGCGTGACCAGCGCCTCCTCCGTCTCGGGGCCGCCGAGATGCTCCATCAGCTCCGGCGCGTTCATGGCGCGCAGCAGCCCGAAGTCGGAGGCGGCCCACGGCTCGAGGCGTACGGGTGAGGCGGGAAGGTCCGGATCCATGCCGGGACTCTAGGCCGTCTCCGGAACCTCTCGCCAGGGGCGACCGAGCGGGCCCGGACGGCGACCGAGCGGACCCGGACGAGCGCCCCCGGGCGGCCTGGGCCGGAGCCGATCGTGCCGTCCGGGGTCCCGTCGGATGATCAGCGCAGTCGGCCCGCCGAGCCCAGGGAGAGGCGCGAGACGACCTGGCCGAACGCGTCCTCCTCGGCGGCGGTGAGCGGAATCGTCTCCCTCGGGTGCCAGACCCGGTCCAGGGGCGCCCCCGCCCGGGCGCGGCGGGCGCGGAAGCGGAGACCGGCGGAGACCCCCACCACCGCCGACACGGCGAGCAGGCCGAGGAACGGGATCAGACGACGGTCCGGGAAGGGGCCGGGGGATGGCGACATGGCTGACTCCAGGGCGAGAAGGCCGGTACGCCGACGCGCCACGGCCCGTGAACCGTGCGGGCGGAGCGGGCGCAGGACCCGTACGCGGCGGCGAACAGGCCACGCGGTCGTACGGACATGTCGTCGACGGACAAGGCCGTCACGGCCACGTCGTACGGACACGCGGCCGTACGGGCCCGCGCGCCCGCGCGAGGCTCTTCCTCCCGCTTCCTCCCGACTCGTTCAGTAAACACCCGCCCCACGGCTTTCGAACAGGCCCCGCGGGCATCGCGGGAGGCGCCCTTGTGCCGGTGGGGGAAGCGCTCCAAGGTGGCGGGAGAAAGGGAGAATTCCGGCCGGGAGGGAGCGACCGCATGTCGGACGCAGGGGTGTGGGAGTTCGTGGACGACAGAGGCGCGGCGGTGACGGCCGCGCGCAGGCCCCAGCGGGTGGCGGCCTACATACGGGCGGGGGCGGCACTGCGGGACCTCGGGGTGACGCCGGTGGCGGTGTACGGCTCCGGGCACGACGGGGCCGTACCGGATCCGGTCAAGGGGGGCGACCTGACGGCGGCCGGTGTGCCGTACCTGGGTCCCGGGCGGAGCCCGGACGAGGAGGCGCTGCGGAGCCTGCGCCCGGACCTGCTGGTCGACGTGACGTACGACGGGAAGAGCGCCTACGCGCTGGACGAGGCGGTCGCAGAGCGGCTCGGGGTGCCGTTGGTCGCGTTGTCCGTGGGCAACGAGCCGGGACTGGCGGCGATCATCGGGCGCTTCGCCGAGCTGGGCGCCGCCCTGGGCGCGGACTGGGAACGCGCGGCGACCGGCCCGGAGGCCGATCCAATGGCGGTGGCCGAGAGCGTCGTGCGGGCCGCCGTCGCCGAGGGCGGGGCGGATGTCGCCGTCGTCGCGCTCTCCGGCGCGGGGCCCGACCAGGTCCATCTGGCGCGTCCGCAGGCCTGGCCCGAGCTGGCGCGCCTCGTCGACCTCGGGGTGCGGCTCCTCGACCCCGGCCCCGGTCCCGGCGCGAACTGGCTCACCGCCGACTGGGAGCACGCCGCACGGCTCGGGCCGGGCCTGGTGCTCTCCGACAACCGGGCTCACGCCGTCGTGGGCGCCGACCTCCCGCCCGTGGGCGACGCGCGCGTGGCGCCCTGGAACCCGGAGACCCCGCCGAGCCCGGCGGCGTACGCCCGCTTCTTCCACGACCTCGCCGAGGCCCTGCGGTCCCGAGCGTCCCACCCCGCTCAGGCCCTGCGGTCCCGGACGTCCCACCCCGCCCCGGTCTCACGGCCGAACTGAGCCGACCCCGCCCGTGTCCCCCTCCGCCCCCGCCTCCCTCGCTCACGCCGTGGCGTCCGCCGCGGTCGCCGCGAGGCGGGAGCGGAGGGAGCCGGCGAACTCCTCGACGTGGGAGAGCTGGGCGCGGAGTTCGGCGACGCGCTCGGTGGCGGCGCGTTCGTAGCGGCGGACCCGCGTGACCAGCACGGACCGGTCCTCGGGGGAGAGCTCACCGTCGGTCCCGGGGCGGTCCGCGGTGAGCCGGTCCATGGCCTGCAGCAGTTCGCGGGTCTCCTCCAGGGTGAAGCCGAGCGGCTTCATCCGGCGGATCACCAGGAGCCGGTCCACGTCGTCTTCGGTGTAGAGCGGGAAGCCGCCCTGCGAAGCGGCCGAGGGGACCACCAGGCCGCTGTCCTCGTACTGGCGGATGGCCCGCAGGGAGAGATCCGTCCGTGCGGCGACCTCTCCGATCTGCATGGGCTCGTCCGCCACGCGCACACCGCGCATACCGCTCACGTCGTCCGTCCTTCCTCGCGCGGGCGCGCGCCACCGGACACGACTCCGCGCACCGCAAACCGTTTTGTCTCACTTCATCACTTATGTGACCGCGAAGTGCGACGCAACGCCTGCGTGTGCGGGGCGCTTGCGCGTGCGAGGCGTCCGGTACGGGGCGGCCCCGGCTGGGAGTGGCGGGGGGTCGGGCCTTCGGTCAGGGCCAGACCAGGCAGTACGGCTGGTGTCCCGCCTCGTGCAGCCGGTGGGAGAAGTCCTGCCACTCGTGCAGCAGCTGGTAGACGTTGAAGGCGTCGCGCGGGCCGCCGCGGTCGGGGACGGTGGACCAGATGAAGGCGGCCGCGCCGACCGATTCCTCGCCGATGCCGCGCAGCGGGTCGACCACGGTCATGGGCAGCTTCACCACGGCGTAGTCGGGGTGCAGGACGACCAGTTCCAGCGGGGGCACCTTGTGCAGGGGCATGCCCTGGATGCCCGTGAGGACCATGGCGGCTATGGTCTCGGGCTTGATCTTCGTGAACATGCCGCCCATGCCCAGCTCGTCGCCGCCGAGCTCCTCGGGGCGCATCGAGATCGGGACGCGGGCCGCCGTGGCGCCGTCGGGTGCGCCGAAGTACTTGTACGTCACCCCCAACCGGCCACTCCCGCTCCCTGACATCGATCCTGTGGAACTCGTCGATCCCGTCGGCCCCAGCGGCCCCATGGATCCTGCCGACCCGGTCGGCCCCGTGGATTCGGCGGTCTCCTCCGTACGCCGTCGCCGGTGCCTCCCCCGCCGGGCAGGCTCGGGACCCAGGTCGTCGGTCCCCTCGCCCAGTCCGCCACCGCGATGCATATCTCCACCCGACTGCTTTTTTAGGCAGCACGACCCCCGCCGCGCAACCCGATCATCGTGTCAGTGACCTCCCCCACGCTCTCGCGGTGAAACACCTGTCCGCAAGAACGTCCGACGCTCTGACACCATGGATTCCGTGAGCCATCCCTATGACGCCCCAGTTTCGCAGACCCGGAGGAGCGACGCCTCGGCGTAGCACACAGGGAGCCCACGCCTTCCCTCCGTACTCGCAGCCGTACTCGCAGGTCAGGACCACAGTGCCGTATTCATACGAAGCCCCAGTCTCACAGACGCTTTTCGACCGCGCCTCCCTTGTGACGCCCGGCGGCGTGAACTCACCGGTGCGCGCCTTCCGGGCCGTGGGTGGAACGCCCCGGTTCATGGTGTCCGGTACGGGTCCGTACCTCACCGACGCGGACGGTCGGGAGTACGTCGACCTCGTCTGCTCGTGGGGGCCGATGATCCTCGGCCATTCCCACCCCGAGGTGATCGCGGCGGTGCAGGCCGCCGTCGCCCGCGGCACCTCCTTCGGTACGCCGGGGGAGGGCGAGGTCGCGCTCGCCGAGGAGATCGTCGCCCGGATCGAGCCGGTCGAACAGGTCCGGCTGGTCTCCTCCGGTACGGAGGCGACGATGTCGGCGATCCGGCTCGCCCGCGGCTTCACCGGCCGGGCGAAGGTCGTGAAGTTCGCCGGCTGTTACCACGGTCACGTCGACGCGCTGCTCGCCGCCGCCGGTTCCGGCGTCGCCACCTTCGGCCTGCCCGACACGCCCGGCGTGACGGGAGCCCAGGCCGGGGACACCATCGTCCTGCCGTACAACGACCTGGAGGCGGTCCGGGCCGCGTTCGCCGCGCACCCGGGCGAGATCGCCTGCGTCATCACCGAGGCTTCGCCCGGCAACATGGGCGTCGTCCCGCCGGCGGACGGGTTCAACGCCGGCCTGAAGGGGCTGTGCGCCGACAACGGCGCCCTGTACATCTCCGACGAGGTCATGACGGGCTTCCGGACCTCCCGCGCCGGCTGGTACGGCGTGGACGGCGTCGCGCCCGACCTGATGACCTTCGGCAAGGTCATGGGCGGCGGCTTCCCGGCCGCGGCCTTCGGCGGCCGCGCCGACGTGATGGGCCACCTCGCCCCGGCCGGTCCGGTCTACCAGGCCGGCACGCTCTCCGGTAACCCGATCGCGACCGCCGCCGGGCTCGCGCAGCTCCGGCTGCTCGACCAGGCCGCGTACGACACGGTCGACGCGGTGTCGAAGGAGATCCAGAACCTGGTCACCGACGCGCTCTCCAAGGAGGGCGTGGCGCACCGGCTGCAGACGGCCTCCAACATGTTCTCCGTCTTCTTCACCGCGGACGAGGTGCGGAACTACGACGACGCGAAGACGCAGGAGGCGTTCCGCTTCAACGCGTTCTTCCACTCGATGCTGGCCGACGGGGTGTACCTCCCGCCGTCCGCCTTCGAGTCGTGGTTCGTCTCGACGGCCCACGACGAGCGCGCGGTCGAGCGGATCGCCGCCGCGCTGCCCGCCGCCGCCCGCGCCGCCGCGGAGGCCACCGCATGACCGGCTCCGCGAGTGACATCACCGTCGTCCACCTGGTGCGGCACGGCGAGGTCCACAACCCCGACGGCATCCTCTACGGCCGCCGCGCCGGCTACCACCTGTCCGAGCTGGGGCGGCGGATGGCCGACCGGGTCGCCGACCACCTGGCCGGGCGGGACGTCACCCACGTTGTCGCCTCGCCGCTGGAGCGCGCCCAGGAGACGGCCCAGCCGGTGGCCAAGAGCCACGGCCTGGACCTCGCCACGGACGACCGGCTGGTCGAGGCGGGGAACGTCTTCGAGGGCAAGACCTTCGGCGTCGGAGACGGCGCGCTGCGCAAGCCCGGCAACTGGAAGCACCTCACCAACCCGTTCAAGCCGTCCTGGGGCGAGCCGTACGTCGAGCAGGTCGTCCGGATGATGGGCGCGCTGGACGCGGCGAAGGACGCGGCCCGGGGGCACGAGGCGGTCTGCGTGAGCCACCAGCTGCCGATCTGGATCGTGCGCAGCTTCGTGGAGAAGCGGCGGCTGTGGCACGACCCGCGGCGGCGGCAGTGCACGCTCGCCTCGCTGACCTCGTTCACGTACCAGGGCGACCGGATCGTGTCGGTCGGGTACAGCGAGCCGGCCCGGGATCTCGTACCGCCGCATCTGCTCGCGGGCGCGAAGCCGGTGAAGGGGAAGTCGAAGGCGTTCGGCGCGTAGGCGCGCGACCCGGCCGCCGCCTCGGACTTACGGCTCCCAGGCGCGCGACCCGGCCGCCTCGGGCTTCGTCGCCTCGGTGATCCGCGCCATCGGCGCGAGTGTGTTCGAGTTTCGTGCGGTGGGTACACCCCCCAGGGCGATCGGATGACAGGACGTCATCCGGTCGCCCTGAAATTTTTGTGCGAATAACCGGAACCTTCGCGTTCCTCCCGGCATCTCACTGATTGTCGGTTTGGATGACCTTCGGGTCATACGTAGGCGCGAATGGGGAACGACATGCGCGGGATCACTCGAAGGGGACTTCTGGGGGCGGGCGTAGGGACCGCCGCGGCGATCGGGATCGCCGGGTGCAGCACCAACAATCCGGACAAAAGCGGAGGTTCTGCTCCCGGTAAGGGGGGCGACGCATCGGGCGGACCGAGCAGCCCCGCCCCGACCGAGGACGACGTCAAGCTCATCGGTGACGGTTCCACCGCCGACACCGGCAAGCAGCCGCACCAGCCCGACGCCCCGGTGCCCCTCCAGCCCGGCCAGACCCCGCCGCAGTTCGTGATCTTCTCCTGGGACGGCGCGGGCGAGGTCGGCAACGGGCTCTTCCCGCGCTTCCTCGAACTCGCGAAGAACCACGACGCGGCGATGACCTTCTTCCTCTCCGGGATCTACCTCCTGCCCGAGTCGAAGAAGCACCTCTACCGCCCCCCGAACAACCGCGTCGGCGCCTCCGACATCGGCTATCTCACGGACGACCACATCAAGGACACCCTCAAGCACGTCCGCCAGGCGTGGCTCGACGGGCACGAGATAGGCACGCACTTCAACGGCCACTTCTGCGGCGGCTCCGGCTCCGTCGGCAACTGGACCCCGGCGCAGTGGCAGAACGAGATCGACCAGGCGATGAAGTTCGTCACCGAGTGGAAGACGAACAGCGGCTGGACCGACCTCGACCCGCTGCCCTTCGACTACTCCAAGGAGCTCGTCGGCGGCCGCACCCCCTGCCTCCTCGGCCAGGACAAGCTGCTGCCCACCGCCAAGCGCCTCGGCTGGCGGTACGACGCCAGCTCGCCCGGCGGCCGCCAGATGTGGCCGGCCAAGCGGCAGGGCGTCTGGGACCTTCCGCTTCAGGCCGTGCCGTTCCCCGGCCACTCCTTCGAGGTCCTCTCCATGGACTACAACATGCTGGCCAACCAGTCGAAGAACTCCACCAAGGGCATGCCCTCGCGCTACCCGGGCTGGCGCAAGCAGGCCGCCGGGGCCTACCTCGCCGGGTTCAAGCGGGCGTACGAGTCCAACCGGGCGCCGTTCTTCATCGGCAACCACTTCGAGCAGTGGAACGGCGGCATCTACATGGATGCCGTCGAAGAGGCGCTCAAGGGGATGGCGGGGAAGAAGGATGTCCGGCTGGTCTCCTTCCGGCAGTTCACGGACTGGCTGGACGTGCAGGACCCCAAGATCCTCGCCAAGCTCCGGACGCTGGAGGTCGGACAGGCGCCGGCGGGCGGCTGGAACACCTTCCTCCGCCCCGCCTGACACCCAGGCCAGGGCCCCGCCCGACGGCTCCCGGCCGGCCCCCACCCGACTCCCAGCGGGCCCCCACCCGGCCCCCCTCCCGTCCCGGCCGGGTGTTTAGGCAACCTTGACAAGCGGCTTTCCGGGCACGTAGGGGGGCGCCCAAGATCTCCCAAACGTCCATGCGAAACTTTTCACATGAGCCTTGACCGTGCCCCTCGACGCACCCTGCTCGCCGTCGGAACGCTGTCGGCCGCCCTCGCTCTGTCGGCCTGCGGCTCGTCCACCAACGGCACCTCCGGTGGCGGCGGTGACACCAACTTCGTCACCAACACGGGCGGTATCTCCACCGTCGCCAAGGGCGAGCGCACGGCCCCCCACACGATCGCCGGCGAGACGATCGAGGGCGAGCGGCTCGACGTCGCCGACCTCAAGGGCAAGGTCGTGGTGCTCAACGTCTGGGGCTCGTGGTGCGGCCCCTGCCGCGCCGAGGCGTCCCACTTCACGAAGGTCGCCAACGACCTCAAGCCCAAGGGCGTGGAGTTCGTCGGCCTGAACACCCGTGACTTCAACAAGCAGCAGGCGATCACCTTCGAGGAGGACTACGAGGTTCCGTACCCGAGCCTCTACGACCCCTCCGGCAAGCTGATCCTCGGCGGGTTCCCCAAGGGCACGCTGAACCCGCAGGCCATTCCGTCCACCGTCGTGCTCGACAAGGACGGCAAGATCGCCGCCCGCTCGCTCATGGCACTCGACGAGAAGAAGCTGCGCTCGATGATCGAGCCGCTTCTCGCGGAGAAGTGATCCGGTGAACGAGACGGTCTTCAGCGGAGCCCTGCTGCTGGCTCTGCCCATCGCCGTGCTCGGCGGCCTGGTCTCCTTCTTCTCGCCCTGCGTCCTGCCTCTCGTGCCGGGCTACCTCTCGTACGTGACCGGCGTCACCGGCACCGACCTGGCCGAGGCCCGGCGCGGCCGGATGGCCCTGGGCGCCTCCCTCTTCGTCCTCGGCTTCTCCGCCGTCTTCGTCTCCGGCGGCGCGCTCTTCGGCTACTTCGGCTGGACCCTCCAGGAGCACCGGGACGTCCTCGGCAAGGTCCTCGGCGTCCTCATGATCCTCATGGGCGTCTTCTTCATGGGTCTGATGCCGTGGGCGACCCAGCGAGAGTTCCGCATCCACCGGAAGCCCGCCGCGGGCCTGGTCGGCGCGCCGCTGCTCGGCGCGCTCTTCGGCATCGGCTGGGCGCCCTGCATCGGCCCGACGCTCGCCGCCGTCAACGCGCTCGCGACCGAGCAGGCCAGCGCCGGCCGCGGGGCGCTGCTGACCTTCGCGTACTGCGTGGGTCTCGGCCTGCCCTTCATCCTGGCGGCGGTCGCCTTCCGCAAGGCGCTCGGGGCGTTCGGGTGGGTCAAGAAGCACTACGCGTGGGTGATGAGGATCGGCGGCGGCATGATGATCCTGACCGGGCTGCTCATGCTCACAGGCGTGTGGGACAGCATGGTGTCCACGATGCAGGGCTGGTCCAACGGCTTCACGGTGGGGATCTGAGAGTTCCGATGAGCAAGACCGAAACCGAAACACACGATCTCGGCGAGGCCGGAGCGCAGCTCTCCACCGCCCCCAGGGAGGAGACCGCCGTCGGCGGCCCCGCCCTCGGGGTGGTCGGCTGGATCCGCTGGTTCTGGCGGCAGCTGACGTCCATGCGGGTCGCGCTGATCCTGCTCTTCCTGCTCTCCCTCGGCGCCGTCCCCGGCTCCCTCATCCCGCAGAACAGCGCGGACGAGCTGAAGGTGCGGACCTTCAAGGAGGCCCACCCGACCCTGGCGCCGGTCTACGAGAAGCTGCAGTTCTTCGACGTCTACAGCTCGGTGTGGTTCTCGGCGATCTACATACTGCTGTTCGTCTCCCTCATCGGCTGCATCGTGCCCCGCACCTGGCAGTTCGTCGGCCAGCTCCGCGGCCGCCCGCCGCGCGCGCCCAAGCGCCTCGACCGGCTGCCCGCGTACACGACGTGGCGGACGGAGGCCGAGCCCGAACAGGTCCGCGAGGCGGCCCTCTCGATGCTGAAGGGACGCCGGTTCCGCGCCCACACCGCCGGGGACGCCGTCGCCGCCGAGAAGGGCTATCTGCGCGAGACCGGGAACCTCCTCTTCCACATCGCGCTGATCGTGATGCTCGTCGCCTTCGCCTGGGGCCAGCTGTTCAAGTCCGAGGGCGGCAAGCTCATCGTCGAGGGCGACGGCTTCTCCAACACGCTCACGCAGTACGACGACTTCAAGCGCGGCTCCCTCTACGACACCGACGAACTGGCGCCGTTCGGCTTCCAGCTGGACCGCTTCACCGGTACGTACGAGAAGAACGGCCCGCAGCGCGGCACCCCGCGCACCTTCGAGGCGGCCGTCACCTACGCGGAGGCCGGCGGCCCGGACAAGAAGGCGGTCATCCGGGTCAACGAGCCGCTGGAGGTCGGCGGCTCGAAGGTCTATCTGATCTCCCACGGCTACGCGCCCGTCGTCACCGTCAAGGACGGCCGGGGCAAGGTCGTCTTCCACGGCGCCGTCCCGCTGCTGCCGTTCGACAACAACATCACCTCCACCGGCGCGATCAAGGTGATGGACGGCTACCGCGACAAGAACGGCAAGAAGGAGCAGCTGGGCTTCCAGGCCTTCTTCGTGCCGACCTTCGCGGGCGCCGGCAAGGGCGACATGTTCTCGCAGTTCCCCGCGCTGGACTTCCCGGTCATGGCGCTCACCGGCTTCCACGGCGATCTGCGCGTGAACTCCGGGCTGCCGCAGAACGTGTACCAGCTCGACAAGTCCAAGATGACCCAGTTCAAGGACCCGCACGGCAACAAGCTCGCGCAGCGCATGCTGCCGGGCGAGACCATGACGCTGCCCGACGGCGCCGGCTCGATCACCTTCGAGAAGGAGATCAAGGAGTGGGCGAGCTTCCAGGTCTCCCAGCAGCCCGGCAACGGCCTCGCCCTCGCGGGCGCGATCGCCGCGATCGCCGGACTCTCCGGGTCGCTGTTCATCCAGCGCCGCCGGGTCTGGGTCCGAGCCGTCCGGGGGAAGGACGGCGTCACCGTCGTCGAGATGGCGGGCCTCGGCCGGAGCGAGTCCGCGAAGCTCCCCGAGGAGCTGGCCGACCTCGCCGCCACCCTGCACGCCCAGGCGCCGACCGCCCCCGCCGCGCCGGACGGCGACCTTGGGGCGCGCACGGAAGAACCCGCGGAAGAACCTGCCGACGTACCTGCCGAAGGGGCTGAGACCAAGTGATGCTCGCCGCCGAGACCAACGAGAGCCTGGCGCAGATGAGCAACACGCTCATCTACTCCTCGATGGCCGTCTACACCCTGGCCTTCCTGGCCCACATCGCCGAGTGGGTGTTCGGCAGCCGCAGCAAGGTGGGCCGGACGGCCGCCGCGCTGACCCGGCCCGCGGCGGCGACCACCGCCGCCCCGGCGGTCACCGTGCGCGGCGCGGCCGGATCCACCGCCGTCCTGGACAAGCCGACGGTCGTCACCCGCTCCGCCTCCGGCGCCCGTGACGTCCCCGACGGCCCCGGCGCGGCCGGAGGCACCGTCAAGGGCGATCTGTACGGCCGTATCGCCGTCTCGCTGACCGTCCTCGCGTTCCTGGTCGAGGCGGCGGGCGTGGTCTCCCGCGCCCTCGCCGTGCAGCGCGCCCCCTGGGGCAACATGTACGAGTTCTCCACCACCTTCTCCACGGTGGCGGTCGGCGCGTACCTCGGCTTCCTGGTCGCGAAGAAGAACGTCCGGTGGATCGGTCTGCCGCTGGTGACGACGGTCCTGCTCGACCTGGGCCTGGCCACCACCTGGCTGTACACCGACAGCGACCAGCTCGTCCCGGCACTCGACTCCTACTGGCTGTGGATCCACGTCTCCACCGCCATTTTCTGCGGCGCCGTCTTCTACCTCGGCGCGGTCGCCACCCTGCTCTACCTCTTCCGCGACTCCTACGAGAACAAGCTCGTGACCGGCGGCAAGCCGGGCGCCTTCGCCCGGTCCGTGATGGAGCGGCTGCCGTCGGCGGCCTCCCTGGACAAGTTCTCCTACCGGGTCAACGCGGCGATCTTCCCGCTGTGGACCTTCACGATCATCGCGGGCGCGATCTGGGCCGGTGACGCGTGGGGCCGGTATTGGGGCTGGGACGCCAAGGAGGTCTGGTCCTTCATCACCTGGGTCGGCTACGCGGCGTACCTCCACGCGCGCGCGACGGCGGGCTGGAAGGGCCGCAAGGCCGCGTACATCGCGCTGATCGCCTTCGGCTGCTTCCTCTTCAACTACTACGGCGTCAACATCTTCGTGAGCAGCAAGCACTCGTACGCCGGAGTCTGAGCCGAGCCGAGGGCCCGCCCGCCGGGCGGGCCCTCACTCATGCGCGCGGACGGTCATCCCCTGCGCGGCGGAAGGCAGTCGTCCGTCGGCGGGCGGCCCTCCGGCCAGGCGATCTGGACGAACCTCTGGGTGCCGTCCGGGGCGAGTTCGACGATCGGGACCGCCTTGTTGAACGGGTTGCCGAAGTTGTCCAGGCAGATCCAGCCGCTCGCGCCCTCGACCCGGAGGGACCCCTTCACCTGGGGCCACTGGGTGACCACGTCCGCCAGGGCCGGGTACTGCCTGCCCTGCGGGGTCGCCTGCCGGATCGCGTGGACCGCCGTCGCCATCGCGTCGTACGAGACGATCGCCTGCCCGTCGGCGAGCGGCACCGGCGTCTTCGACACCCGGGCGAGGTCCGCGAGGAACGTCCCGTACGCCGCCGTCCCGCCGCCCGTCCGGGGCACCGGCCGGCCCGCCGCCGGCTTCCAGGCGTCCGGGTGGGCGAGCGCGGCGTAGCGGACGGTCAGCTTCGCCTTCAGCGCGGCCTTGTTCAGACGGACGTCGGCGCCGAGGTAGGAGCCCTCGTCGCCGGTCAGGACGGTGAAGGCGCGTTCGGCGCAGCCCCGGGCCCCCAGCGCGTTGATGAACTGCCGCAGCTGGGTGTGGCGGCCCGCGAAGAAGACGGTCTCCGCCCGCGTGTCGCAGATGAGGTGGGTGATCTGCCGGAAGGTGTTCGCCGTCGTGCCCTCCTCCGTCGGGTCGGCCGGGGAGGTGAAGAGCTGCGGCTCGTACGGCGCGCCCTTGAGCGAGGCCGTGAACGCCGCCTTGAGCGTGTCGGTGTAGTGGTCGCCGGTCCGGGTGTCCTGGACGAGCAGGGCCTTCGACGCCTCCACCCGGCCGAAGTGGGCCAGCGCCTTCGCCTCGTCGCCGTTGGTGGGGGAGACCCTGGCGAGGCCGGGGTAGCGGTTGTTGCCCGGGCCGGGTCCGTTGGCGATGTCGTCGGCGGTGATGGTGGTGCCGACGACGGCGATCCCGGCGCTTGTCAGGGCGCCCACCGCCAGCCGTACCTCGGTGGAGCTGGTGGCGACGCCGGAGACGGCGCGCAGCCGGTCCGGGGCGGCCGTCATCGTCTTCAGCCGCTCCACGGTGGTGCTCCAGTGGGCGTTGCCCTTGCCGGTGTTGGCGAGGACGAGACGGATCTTGGGCGTCTCGCTGTTGGACTCGTGGTTGGCGCGGTACTGCCGGGCGAGGGCGCCCAGCACCTCGTGCCGGACCTTCACCCGCATCCCGGTGTCGGTGGACGTCAGCGGCAGGAGCAGGGCGACCGTGGCGTACTCGCCCTCCTTGAGGGTGGCGTTCTCCCGGCTGACGGCGCGAGCCACGTCCGTCAGGGAGGGGACGCCGAAGTCGTATCCGGAGCCGTTGACGCCGATGCACTCGGTACTGCCCGCGGGCCGTTCGACGCCCGGGGCGCAGGAACGGTCCTCCGGGGTGGTCACGCGGTTCACGGCGTACCCGATGAGGGCGCCGACGACCGCGAGGGCGACCAGCGAGGTGAGGAGCTTCTGACGGGTGGTGTAGAAGACGCGGTAGCGCAGCCGGTTGGCCATGGGAACCTCAGCCTCCGTTCTCCGCGCCCGGCGGGAGCGAAAGGCTCCGCCAGGCACGGATGTCTCGCGGCCAGTGGGTGGCCGCGTCCCACAGCGGTCTGTTGCCCGTGCGGTGGCGCCCGGAGAGCTGGCGCAGCTCGTGCGCCAGCTTGTCGGTCACCTCGTCGTCGGGCAGGGCGAGCGGGTCGGTCAGCAGCCAGGCGGCGTGCAGCAACCGCCGGACGCAGAGGTGGAGTTCGGTGCGCTCGTCGTCGAGCCCCGCGGGCAGCCGCTCGGCCGGCTCCTGGCCGAGGGCGATCGCGCGGCGCGGATCGGGTCCGGCGTGGTGCTGCTCGCGCGGGTACGGCGCCGAGGCGATGAACCGCAGGCGCCCCAGCCAGCCCACCACGTCCGGCTCGGGGAAGGTGGAGCGCAGATGGGCCACGGCCTCCTCGGTGCGGCCGAGCGCCAGCTCCTGGTGCAGCCGGTACGGGTCCGGTTCGGGGCCGTAGTGCCGGTGCAGCGTCTCGTGGACCGCCCGCCACGCGGCGTAGGCGGGGTGGTCGGCGTCGTGGAAGCGCAGCCGGTGCAGCAGCAGCGCCCGCAGCAGCGGATCGGCGACGAAGTGGTCGGGGCTCTCCGGCCAGTCCTCGGCGCGCAGCCGGTCGCGCACGCGCAGCGCCATGTCCCCGTCGAGGGACTCGCCGCGCAGCCGGGTCCGGGCCAGGAGCCGCGCCGACTCCTCGTCGTGGGCGGCGGCGAGGACGGAGAAGGGGCCGAGGTTGCGGCCGGGCAGCAGCTCGGCGAGGAGGGTGGGGGCGACCGGCACCGGAGGGGCGTCCTCGCGCAGTTCCACGGTGAGGTCGAGCAGGGCGCCCGGGGTCAGCGAGGACGCCAGCCGGGCGGGTGCCTCGCCGGCCGCGCGGCCGAGCAGGGCCACGCCGAGGGGCCGGCCGCCGGTCAGCCGGTGGACGCCCCGGGCCAGTTCGGCGGGCGTCCGGCCGGCCGGGTCGAAGCGGTCGAAGGCGCTCTGTGTCTGGGCGGCGCTCAGCGGGGTCAGCTCGACGGCGAGGATGCCCGAGGTGACGTCCGTGCCGCGCAGGCAGGGCGCGCGGTGGGCGGTCTCGGGGAGCCGCACGCGGGTGGCGTGCCGGACGCCCTCGTGGTCGCGGACCCGGGAGGCGGCGATGACCACGACGTGGTCCCTGCGGCCGGCGGCGCGGGCGCGCAGAATCGGTTCGACCAGGCGGCGGCCGAGTGGCTCGTGCGCGTTGTCGAGGAGGAGGACGGGCCGGCCGCGGCGGGTGCCGAGGCGGGTGAGGCCGGTGTAGGCGCGGCACAGGTCCTCGATGAGGGCGCCGACGAGGAAGTCCTCGGCCTCGCCGCGGCGCCGGCCGCCCTGTTCGAAGTCGACGGCGAGCTGCTGGAGCCCGGCCTTGCCCCGTCCGCCGGCGTTGCGGTAACTGCCGTACCAGCTCTCGGACTTCTGCTGGAAGCGGCCGAAGACCTCTTCCAGGACGGTCTCGACGGTCGCCTCGGCGAGGAGGCCGGCCATCGGCGCGGTCGCCTCGGCGAAGTTGGCGGCGAGCTTGGTGAGGACCTTGCTGACCCAGGTGGACGCGGTGCCCTTGGCGGCGTCGACGGTCGCCAGGACCGGGCCGAGCCGCTGCAGATCGCGCCGGGCCCGCTCGTCGTCCTCCTGCGACCAGCTGATGGAGGCGACGGCGACCAGGCCGAGCGAGAGGCGCGGGAACTGCACGGGCCTGGCGGCGTGCACCCTTGGCGCCAGCTGTACGGCCAGCTCGGCGAGGGCCCCGGTCAGCGGGTTCCAGCCGGGGCCGTGGTCGGCGGGGCGGTCGATGTGCGCGCAGTCCAGGAGGGCGAGCGGTGTCGCTCCCCGGTAGGCGTTGCGCACCTGTTTGAGCAGGGCCGTCTTGCCCATGCCCCGGCTGCCGGTGAAGACGGTGACCGGCGGGTCGTCGCCGTGTTCGTAGGCGACCCGCTCGAAGGTCTCGGGCGCCAGCCCGGTCAGCCGGGCCGCCAGCCCGGCCGGGTGCAGAACCGCTTCCCTGCCGTACAGCTCTCTGTCCACCGCGCCCCCGCATCCCCACCAGACGTGCCCCGTCACATCCCAAGTCCAGGGTATCGACAGGTTGTTGGCAAAGCGTCAGGCTTTTCGACACTGTTGTGCGGGTGTTGTCGTCCTGTGGCGAACGTGTCGCTCTCCACGGGGTGTCGGGCGGGACGCCGTGGGGGAAGCGGGACGGGTGGGGGCGGGGGTCAGACTCCGGCGGTCTCCCGCTCGTACGGGAAGAGGGCGAGGGGGGTCTCGCTCTGGAAGAAGGTCTCGGCGCGGAGCATCGCCTCCTCGTCGGCGCGCACCCGGCCGGGGCGGGAGCCGGTTCCGGCCAGGACTCCGCCGAAGCGCATCCGCAGGTAGGCCGCCGAGAAGCGCAGGGTGGTCGTCAGGCCGTCGGTGACGACGTGCTCGTCGTGCGCCATGGCCGTCACACCCCACAGGGTCCGGCCCGCCATCCGCTCCGCGAAGTCCGAGCCGGGCACGTTCAGCCAGCCCGACCAGTAGTCGAGGTAGCGCTTGGTCTGCGCGGAGACGGTGTACCAGTACAGGGGCGAGGCGATGACGATGTCGGTGGCCTCCAGCGTGGCCTGCCTCAGCAGCTCCTCGTCCCCCTCGGAGGGCCACCCGGTGGTCTCGTGCCGCCCGTCCTGGAAGTCGGGGAGCGACAGCCGGTTCAGGTCCACCCAGCGCTGCGGGGTGCCGGGGGGCAGATGCGCGGCGGCGGCGCGGGCGAGGATCTCGGTGTTGCCGTCGGAGCGTGAGCTGCCGAGGACGAAGAGGAACGAGCGGCCCGGCGCGGCGGACGGGGCGCCGGTCGGGACGGGCGTGGTGGTGGGCCGCGGCGCGTCGGTCGTGGGCTTCGCGCCGGTCGTGACGGAGATCGTTGCTGTGGCAGGCGTGTCCGTGGTCATGTCCGCTCCGGGCTCGGACCCCCGGCCGCCGGCGGGCTGGTCGCCCGGCCGCCACCGGGGGAAT
This sequence comes from Streptomyces sp. NPDC048353, assembly GCF_055587165.1. Lineage (NCBI taxonomy): Bacteria > Bacillati > Actinomycetota > Actinomycetes > Kitasatosporales > Streptomycetaceae > Streptomyces > Streptomyces sp. NPDC048353. The sequence continues at coordinate 51,306 of NZ_JBVJGU010000008.1, forward strand.
CGGTGGGTGCCACGCTTCCAACCTCCCTGTGGCCAGGGCTATTCCGCCGGACGGGCGGATCCGGGCCGGTGCCGGACGGCGCGTCTCACTCGTGGCCGATGTCCTCGTTCCACAGCTCCGGACGGGCGGCGACGAACTCCCGCATGAGAGCGACGCACTCCGGATCGTCGAGCACGAGGACCTCGACCCCGTGCTCCTCCAGCCACTCGTGACCACCGTGGAAGGTCCGGGCCTCACCGACGACCACCCGGGAGATCCCGAACTGCCGGACGAGCCCGGAGCAGTACCAGCAGGGGGAGAGGGTCGTCACCATCGTCGTCCCCCGGTACGAACGCTGCCGGCCGGCCGCCCGGAAGGCGGCGGTCTCCCCGTGCGCGGAGGGGTCCCCGTCCTGCACCCGCCGGTTGTGCCCACGCCCGAGCAGCGTCCCGTCGGCGCCGTAGAGCGCGGCCCCGATGGGAACCCCGCCCTCGCCCCGCCCGGCCCGCGCCTCACCGAGGGCGGTGCCGAGCCAGTGCCGTGCGAGTTCCAGGTCCACGGGGGAGTCTTTCCCGGTGGGGTGGGGGTGTCACACCGGTTGCGGACCCTCGTCCGTCGGGAGCGGATCGGCGACGAACGTGCCCTTGCCGTGGACGGTCAGGATCAGGCCCCGCTCACGCAGGACCCGCGCCGCGCGACGCACGGTCAGGTACGCGACGCCGTACTCCTCGGCGAGGTCCCGCTCGGCGGGCAGGCGTGCGCCGGGGGTCAGCTCCCCGGCCGCGATGCGGGCGGCGAGGTGGTCGGCCACCGCGACGTAGACCAGCTGCGGGCCCTGCGGGTCGAACTCGGGGATCTGGCTGCGGTCGGTCACCCGACCAACGTAAGCATCGAAGACCTGTGCGAACCACTGGCGAGCTATGCAGAGCTATGCATTGGCTGCGCATGCTGGCGTTGCTCCGCTCCGGCAGGCCCCGCCCCCTTCCCCGTGCGCGGAGGGGTCCCCGTCCTGCACCCGCCGGTTGCGCCCACGCCCGAGCAGCGTTCCGTCGGTTTGCCGTGCGAGTTCCAGGTCCACGGGGGATCTTTTCCGGTGGGGTGGGGGTGTCACCCGTCGGCGGAGGAGTGGTTTTTTCCAGGGGTGGGCAGGACGTAGGAGCCCTTGCCCGGCACGGTGACGATCAGTCCGCGTTCGCGCAGCTCCCGCATCGCGCGTCGGGCGGTCAGTACGGCGATGCCGTACTCCTCGGAGAGGCGGACGGGCGTGGGGATCATCCGGTCCGGGGCGAATTCCCCGGAGGCGATCTTCGCGGCGATCACATCGGCCAGCTGCGTGTAGAGCGGGCGTGCCGACTGCGGATCAAGGCTCATCGTTCCACAGTAGATAGTCGTACAAATACACGATGGGGTGGCTCTAGATGCACAGTGATGCATCACTGTGCATCACGGTCTACGTTGGGCGGACGCAAGACCCCGGCGACCGCTGGAACGGTCCCGGGGCATGGCCACCAACTGACACAGGAGTTGATGACGTGCGGAACCCTATCGCGCGCGTGCTGGGCCGGGCCTGGATCCCGGTCGTCCTCTGGCTGCTCATGCTGGCGCTGCCCCCCACCGGCAAGCACCGCCCTCGCCCTCGCCCCCTTCTCCGCGCCGCCGCGCTGCCGCCCCCTCCGGCACCACGCCATCGCGCCGCCCCCGCCCGCCGCTCTCCCTACGCCCGGGAGCAGGCGACGCTCCTCGACGGCGCACGGTCGCCGCTGGAGCGCCCGTACCTGCCGGGGGCCGCCGCACGCGCGCAGCGCAGGCGCCGACGGGCGTTGTGGCTGGCCACGGTCGGTGTGGACGTCGACCAGCGGAACATCCACGCCGGCAGCGCCGGACGAGCCGCTGCGGTATCCGGCGGTCCGTGTTCGCGGTGGGGGAGGTGGTGCGGCCGGTGTGGGCCGGTGCGGTCTGCGTCCTCGACGCGGGACACGACGGCCAGCACCGCGACCGCGCGGGCGACGGCTGGTGGGCGCTGAACGCGTCCCTTACGACCCGGGCCCTCGCGGCTGATCCCGAGCCGGAGTTCCGCTCCCCGCGCTGCGTCGTCGGCCGCCACGACCGCTGCCGGGACGGCGTGCCGCGCGAGACGGACGTACCGGGAGTGCGCCACCTCCCGTGCGACTGCCCTTGCCACGCGCCGACCGGGGCGGGGCCCCTACGGACGCTGTAGGTCGTGCAGGAAGGCGGCGGCCTCGACGGCGTTCGCGGCGACGCCGACCGGCACCCACGTGCCGGTCTCGTCGCGTGCGAGGAGGAGCCGCGGCGCGTCGGGGGCGAGGTGCGCGGCGCGCGCTCCGGGCGCGAGGGGCACGACCCGGCGCGTTCCCGTGATCCGGAGCTCGCCCGCCCGCCTCCGCTCCCGACGCGCGGCCCACACCTCAAGCGGTTCCTCACCCACAGCGCCTCCCTTTCGTCACCCGCACCCAGGGGAGGAGGTTTCCCGGAGCGTCCAGCCAAGGTGTAACACCCTGTGCGGTGACCGTGAGGCCGAAGCGGTCGAGATCTGGACAGCCTTGCTCCTCCCACCAGTCGTGCGCGTCCTCAATGGCACCCCAGAGCTGCCGTGGCCCCTGCTGGTACACCTGGCCCGGTCCGTCGCCGTCGGGCCACCGTGCCGCCGCCCACGAGCGGTCGGTGAGGGAGCAGAACCAGATGGTCGGGGCACCTTCGGGATCGGTGTGGGCGGCATGGGCGACGTCGGGCACGGCGTGACTGAGGGCGAACGCGGCGGCGGTGAGCCGGTCGGGCCGTACGTCCGTGCGGATCGGCCTGGGCCATGCGCGGACGTACTCGCCGAGGTCCGGCCATGCAAGGCGGTGTGCCCTCGCCTTCATGAACTCCACCGGCACGACGAACGGACCGGCGGCGGTTCCGTCGGCGCGGACGTCGAGGCGGACGATGGCGTCCCGGTTGCCGAAGTGTGTGCCGTACGGGACGACAATGCGGCCGCCGGGGCGTACCTGCCGCAACCAGGCCCCGGGGATGGAACGCACTCCGAAGGTGCACAGCAGCCGGTCGTACGGGGCACCCGCGGGGTGGCCCGTCAGGGCGTCGGCGACGTGGGCGTCCGCAGAGAGCCCTGCCAGGCGAAGGCGTTCCCGCGCAGCCGCTGAAACGGTCCGGTCGACATCGACGGTGGTCACCTTCGCGGCGCCGCAGCGGTGGGCGAGAAGCCCGGCGGTCTCACCCGTTCCGGTGCCGGCGTCCAGGACGCGCATGCCGTCGTCGGGGCCCAGCTCGCGCAGGAGTGTGTAGACCGTGGTCGGTTGGGAGCTTGAGGACGTCGGCACGATGCCGGGATCGGGGCCCAGGTGATCGCCGTCATCCCACTGCGTGACGATCGACAGGTCGGAGTCGGCGTATGCGTACCAGGCTGCCGGGTCCGTGCGGCGATCCACGGTGGCGGCCGAAGCGTTGCCGCCGGGTCGTAGCGGACGGTCGGCCGGGGTGAACGGCCACATCACGGCGGGCAGGAAGGCGGCCCGGTCGACGGCGGTGAACGTGGGCACCCAGTCCGTCCGCAGGGCGCCGGAGGCGATGAGGTGGCGCCCCAGCTCGGTGCGGCCGGGGCGCTCCTGACGTGCTGTCGAGGTCACGGGTTACCGGTGCTTCCCGCCACCGGCCGGCGTGCTGGTGTCCGGGTTGGGCGGGGGCGGCGGAGGAGGTGTGGAGATCGGCGCCGACCCGCCACCGTGACTCCCTCCGCTTCCGCTGCCCCCGCTGCCCTTCCCGCTGTTGCTGGACATGTGATGGAACTCCCTCTCGTCGGTCGTCCGTTGCTCCTGAGAGCGTGGCCGCGGCAAGAGGCGAGATCTAGTGGCTTTCCCGTGGGGGCAAGAACTCGTCCCGGATGCTTTCGACAAGGGCACGCATGGCGTCGCCGTGCAAGCTCACGGAAGCGAACCTGTGGAAGGTGTCGGCGTATGTCCGTACGTCCTTCGGGTCGCGGGTGGTGTATTCGGCGTGGAACGTTTCGATGATCGCCAGGCGGTCGTCGTGCAGGCTGAAGCAGTTCATAGGGAAGTCGGGCATGCGGGGACCGGCCGGAACGACTCCGAGGGAGACGTTGGGGAGCCGGGACAGGGAGACGAGCCGGTCCAGCTGGAGCGCCATCACGGATGGCTCGCAGACCATCCACCGCAGGACGTGCTCGCACACCAAGAAGTGGAAGGACCGGCCTGGCTCGTGCAGAGCCGCCTGTCTCCCGATCCGTGCGGTCATGGTTCGTGCCAGGGTCTCCTCCGGCAGGGCCGGGGGAAGCCCGAAGACTGCTGCCATGTACTCCGGTGTCTGAAGCAGCCCGGGAACGAGCTGCCCCTGGAACAGCCGGAGTCTGGTGGTGCCGGCCTCGATGGCTCGGATGGTGTTCTGGTGTTTCCACGCGCCCATGCGGCGCAAGAGCCGCCACGCAGTGGCTTCCGTGGCTTCCGCGCGGGCGGCGACCACGAACTCGTTCTTCACCGCGTCGGAGACCCCGAGTGCGCTCAGGATCAGGTCGACATCCTGGACGGTCGGCCGAGCCTTGTCGTTCTCGATCTTCGAGAGCTTGCCCGGAGACATGGAAGCCCTGCGGGCGACGGCGTCGCCGGTCATGGCCGACGCTTCCCGAAGCGCCCGTAGGGCCCTACCAAGGGATTCCGTACTCAGCGGCGCCGCTCCCAGTAGTCCGCGAACGGCACCGCCAAGGCCATGGCCGTGTCCCGATGGCCCAGGTAGTCCGCCAGACGGTCGGGTGGCAGCAACTCGCCGCCGAGGAAGACGCCCTGGGGGGTGTAGTGCATGCGATACACCTGACGTTCGTCGAAGAGCCAGAAGTCGTGGTCCGGCAGACCTTCCACTGTCCTTTCGGCGAGATCGATGATGCCGATGGTCTCCCCGGCCGCGATGTTGCCGGGGTAGGCGGCCAGCTCGTAGCGCAGGTATTCGGTGAGTGGTGACGTGAGGACGTGGACCCGGGCCACCTGTTTGCCCCGGTCGGTCATCGATCGGACCCAAGGATTGTCGACCCATTCAGGGCCCATGTCCTCGCCGGCGAAGAACCGGGCCATCTCTTCGCGCTCGCCCTCGACGTCGTACACGGCGAGGGTCTCGAGCCGGAACGCGGTTCGCTCGAACGTCTCGAAGAGACGGCCGAACTCTTCGCCCTCCAGGAGCTGCGGCGACTCTCCCCTATCCGCGGGCACGGAAGTAGTCCTCGAGCAGGGCGGCGGGGATGCGTACGGCGGACTCCCCCTCCGGGAGACCGAGTTGTGCCAGCTCCGAAGGGTCGGTGATGGCATAGCCCTGCACCACGTAGTCTCCCGTGGCGGTCTTGGCCCACAGGGTGGGACAGGTGCCGTTCTTGCAGCCCGGGTCTCCGGAGAGCTTGCGCAGCGGCTCGGCGGTCACGGCTTCCCCCTCTTGTCGTAGGTTGCCCCGGGCTCGATGCTCCCGACCTCTCGTGATCAAGGTCAAGGCTTTCGGCTTTCCGGAACGGGAAAGCCATCGGCTCCGCCGATGCCCCCATCGGCAGGACGCCCCACTGGCCCGTGGACCGCCCCCGTCCCCCTTCGTAGCGTCATGGGCATGCGAAACGAAACCAGGGGAACCCTCGAACTCACCCTCGCCATGGTGCTCTCCGGCACCCTCGGCATCTTCGTCGTCGAGTCCGGGGCCTCGCCCTTCGACGTGGTGTTCTTCCGGTGCCTCTTCGGGGCGGTCGCCCTCGGGGCGTACAGCCTGGCACGCGGGTACTTCACCGGGCACGGCCTCACCCCGAGGACCTTCGGGCTCGCCGCCCTCGGCGGGGTCTTCATCGTCTTCAACTGGGTGTTCCTCTTCGAGGCGTACGAGGCCACCTCGATCTCCTTCGCCACCGTCGTCTACCACACCCAGCCGTTCTTCCTGGTGGTCCTCGGCGCCGTGCTGTTCCGGGAGCGGATCACCGCCGGCAAGGTCGGCTGGCTCGCCGTCGCGTTCGTGGGGCTGGTCCTCGTCTCCGGGATACGCCCCGGGGACACCGCCTCCCTCAAGGGCCTCGGGCTCGCCCTCGCCGCCGCCGTGCTCTACGCGCTGTCGACGATCGTCACCAAGCGGATCACCGGGGTCCGGCCCCACCTGATCGCCCTGATCCAGGTCCTGGTCGGCCTTCCCCTGCTGCTGCCCTTCGCCGACTTCGGCGCCGCCTCCCGGCTCGGCGGCGGCTGGGGCTGGCTCGTCGGCCTCGGGCTGATCCACACCGGCCTGATGTACGTCCTGATGTACGCGGCCTACCAGAAGCTGCCCACCGCCAAGATCGCCGTGCTCGCCTTCACCTACCCGGCCGTCGCGATGGTCGCCGACTGGGCGGTGTACGGGCACCACATCGGCCTCGTCCAGGCGCTCGGCGTCCCGCTGATCGTCCTCGCCAGCCTCAAGGTCACCCTCGCTGTTCGGACACCAGCCGCCGCGCCTGCTCCACGAACAGCCGCACATGCGCCGGAAGCCGCTTCCCCCGCCGCCACGCGATCTGCGTGAACAGCGTGAACGGCGGCTCCCAGTCCAGCGCCACCAGCGCCCCGGACGCCAGCTCCTCGGAGACGGCGACCCGGGGCAGCAGGGCGATCCCCAGGCCCGCCGCCACCCCCCGCTTGGTCGCCTCGATCGTGCCGAACTCCATGAACGGCGGCGCCCACTGCCGCAGCTCCTCCTCGAAGAGGTCGCGGTACGGGCAGCCCGGCTCCGTGCCGACCAGCCGCGCCGCCGCGAGATCCGCGCCGGTCAGCCCCGCCCGCCCGGCCAGCGGACTGCCGGGCGCGGCCACCAGCACCAGCGGCTCCGCCGCGAGGACCTCGCTCTCCAGGCCCGCGTGGGCGGTCTCCGGCTCCATGAGGAAACCGATGTCGTACGTCCCCTGGCGGAGCGCCTGCCGGGTCTCGTCGCCGAGCGTCGGGCGCAGGGTCAGCCGCACCCGCGGATAGCGGTGGTGGAAGAGCTCCAGGAGCGGCGGCAGACGGTAGGAGGTCAGCGACTCCATCGTGCCGACGGCGATCGTCCCCGACGGCTCGTCGGCCGCCACGACCGCCGCCCGCGCCTCCTCGGCGAGCTCCAGCATCCGGCGGGCGTACGGCAGCAGCCGCTCGCCCGCCTCGGTGAGCCGGATCCGGCTGCCCAGCCGCTCGAACAACTCCACCCCGAGGGAGTCCTCCAGGGAGCGGATCTGGCCGGTCACGCTGGACTGGGCGTACGTCAGCTCGGAGGCGGCGCGGGTGAAGGAGAGGACCGTCGCGACCTTCTCGAAGGTGGCCAGGAGCCGCAACTCCATGTCAGGACTTCTCGCCCTCGTCACCCTGCTCGCGCTTGCGCAGCTCCTCCTCGCGGCGGCGCAGGTCCGCCTCCCAGTCCTTGAGGACGGCCTCGTCCTTCTGGTTCTCCTCGCGGAGGGAGGCGAGGAAGTCGGGGTTGTCGTCGGGGGCGACCCACTCCGAGCGGTGCTCGCGGTGCCACTCGGAGGGCGTCCGGCCTCCGGCGCGGGCACGGCGCGTCTTGCCGGCGGCGAACCAGACGATCGGTCCGACGATCCAGAACAGCAGGATGATGATGACCCAGACGACCTTGGGCAGGTGCTTGGCCTCGTCCTCGGGGGTGTTGAGGCAGTCGATGAAGGCGTAGATCGTCAGCGCCAGCGGCAGGATGTACATCAGTGCCCTGAGCATGTGGGACAGCCCCCTGGAAGCAATGGCGGGGCCCGTTTCGACGGCCCCGGTGACGAGCCCAGCCTAGCCGGTGGCGGATACTGACCCCTATGGCTTACGACGATCTCCGCTCGCTGCTCAGGGCCCTGGAACGCGAAGGCGACCTCAAGCGCATCAAGGCCGAAGTCGACCCGTACCTGGAGGTCGGGGAGATCGTCGACCGGGTGAACAAGGCGGGAGGCCCGGCGCTCCTCTTCGAGAACGTCAAGGGCTCCGCCATGCCGCTCGCGATGAACGTCTTCGGCACGGACCGGCGGCTCCTGAAGTCGCTCGGTCTGAAGTCGTACGCCGAGATCGGCGAGAAGATCGGCGGGCTGCTCAAGCCCGAGCTGCCGCACGGCTTCGTCGGTGTCCGGGAGGCCTTCGGCAAGCTGGGCTCGATGGTCCACGTACCGCCGAAGAAGGTGAAGTCCGACCAGGCCCCCGTCCAGGAGGTCGTCCTCACCGGCGACGACGTCGACCTGGACGCGCTGCCCGCGCTCTTCACCTGGCCCAAGGACGGCGGGTCCTTCTTCAACCTCGGCCTCACGCACACCAAGCACCCCGAGACCGGCGTGCGCAACCTCGGTCTCTACCGACTCCAGCGGCACGACAAGCGCACCATCGGCATGCACTGGCAGATCCACAAGGACAGCCGCAACCACTACGCGGTGGCCGCCGAGCGCGGCGAGCGGCTGCCGGTCGCCATCGCCTTCGGCTGCCCGCCGGCCGTGACGTACGCCTCGACGGCGCCGCTGCCCGGCGACATCGACGAGTACCTCTTCGCCGGCTTCGTGCAGGGCAAGCGGATCGAGATGGTCGACTGCAAGACGGTCCCGCTCCAGGTCCCGGCGCACGCCGAGGTCGTCGTCGAGGGCTGGCTGGAGCCGGGCGAGATGCTGCCGGAGGGCCCCTTCGGCGACCACACCGGCTTCTACACCCCGCAGGAGCCCTTCCCGGCGCTGAAGATCGACTGCGTGACGATGCGGAAGCGCCCGCTGCTCCAGTCGATCGTGGTCGGCCGGCCGCCGACCGAGGACGGGCCGCTGGGGCGGGCGACGGAGCGTTTCTTCCTCCCCCTGCTCAAGATCATCGTGCCGGACATCGTCGACTACCACCTGCCGGAGTCGGGCGGCTTCCACAACTGCGCGATCATCTCGATCGACAAGAAGTACCCGAAGCACGCGCAGAAGGTCATGCACGCCATCTGGGGCGCGCACATGATGTCGCTGACCAAGCTCATCGTCGTCGTGGACAAGGACTGCGACGTCCACGACCTGCACGAGGTGTCCTGGCGCGCGCTCGGCAACACCGACTACGCCCGCGACCTCACCGTCGTGGAGGGCCCGGTGGACCACCTCGACCACGCCTCCTACCAGCAGTTCTGGGGCGGCAAGGCCGGCATCGACGCGACCAGGAAGCTCCCCGAGGAGGGCTACACCCGCGACGGCGGCTGGCCGGACATGGTCGAGTCCGACCCGGCGACGGCGGCCCTCGTGGACCGGCGCTGGAAGGAGTACGGCCTGTGACCGGCGCCGCCGCCGCCGTCCCGGCCCCCGGACGCACGAAGGCCTTCCTCCGACTGGTGATGATCGAGCACTCGGTCTTCGCGCTGCCCTTCGCGTACATCGCCTCCCTCACGGCGATGTTCCGGCTGGACCGGAGCGTCCACTGGGTCACGCTGCTGCTCGTCACCGTCTGCATGGTGGGTCTGCGGACCTTCGCGATGGCCTGCAACCGGATCATCGACCGGGAGATCGACGCCCGGAACCCGCGTACGGCCGGCCGGGAACTGGTCACCGGAGCCGTCTCGGTGCGCTCCGCATGGACCGGCGCGGGGATCGCCGTCGTCGTGTTCCTCGGGACGGCGGCGCTGCTCAACCCGCTCTGCCTGGCGCTCGCGCCGCTCGCCGTCGTGCCGATGGTGATCTATCCGTACGGGAAGCGGTTCACGGACTTCCCGCACGCGATCCTGGGACTCGCCCAGGCCATGGGGCCGATCGGAGCCTGGATCGCGGTGACCGGGGAGTGGTCCTGGGACGCGGTCGTCCTCGGCCTCGCGGTCGGGGTCTGGATCGGCGGCTTCGACCTGATCTTCGCCTGCCAGGACGTCCAGGCCGACCGCGCCCACGGCGTGAAGTCGGTCCCGGCGCGCTTCGGCATCCCGGCGGCGCTCTGGGGGGCGCGGGGTTCGGCGGTCGTGACGACGGGGCTGCTCGTCTGGTACGCGCTGCTCACACAGGCGGGGCTGTTCTTCTGGGCGGGCCTGGTGATCGTGGTGGTGGCGTTCTGCTACGAGCACACGATCGTGAAGCCGCACGACCTGTCCCGGCTGAACCGGGCCTTCTTCACCACGAACGGCTTCATCGGGATCTCGCTCTTCGTGTGCGCGCTGCTCGACCTGATGGTGCGCGGCCTGACGGTCTAGGGCCTCGGGGGCCGAGCCTCAGGGGGCGAGGGCCGGGCTGCGGTCGGCCGGGCGGAAGAGGAAGGCCGCGCCCACGCCGGCCACCAGGCCGACGAGGTGGGCCTGCCAGCTCACCGCGCTGTCGCTGGGCAGCACGCCGAGGAGCATGGTGCCGCCCCAGATCGCGGCGATGGTCACGCCCACGGCGATGCCGAGGATCCTGCGCTCCACGAAGCCCCGGATCACCAGATAGCCGAAGAGGCCGAAGACGAGGCCCGAGGCGCCCGCCGTGATGGAGTCCGTCGGGGAGAGCAGCCAGACGCCCAGGCCGTCGGCGACGACGATCAGGGCGCAGACGGCGAGGAAGCGGCGGATGCCGCCGAGGGCGGCGAAGAAGCCGAAGACCAGCAGCGGCACGCTGTTGGAGGCGACGTGGTCGAAGCCGAAGTGCAGGAACGGGGCGGTGATGATCCCGCCGAGCCCGTCGGGGTCGCGGGCGACGATGCCGTACGCGTCGAGGGCGTGGCCGGTGGCGTGGTCGACGGCTTCGAGCAGCCAGAGGGCGGCCACCCAGACGAGCATCATCTTGCCGGCGGCCTTGCCCCGGTCGGCGGAGGTCCAGCGACGGGTGTGCGGGTCGGTCATCGCAGCCCCCCTGCGGTCGTGCGCTTCCCCCCGGAAACGTCCGGGCCACCTTACTCAGTTCCGTGCCGGGCGGGCCGGATAGGCTCGTGGGTGTGGAGCCGGTAGAGGAACAGCAGCGTCGTCCCTGGGTGGTGGGGGTGTCCGGCGCGTCGGGGACCCCGTACGCCGCCGCCGTGCTGAGGGGGCTGCTCGCAGCGGGGGAGAGCGTCGACCTGGTCGTGTCGCGGGCGTCGCGGCTGACGCTGCTCGACGAGACGGGGATCGCGTTCCGGGACGCGCACTGGCGCGAGGACCTGGCGACGTGGCTGGCCCGGGGCGCCGACGGCAAGCCGGACACCTTCGCGGGGGACGCGCTCGACCTGGGCGACGTCCGGTACTGGGCGGCCGGGGACCTGGCCGCCGGCCCCTCGTCGGGGTCGTATCCGGTGAAGGGCATGCTCATCGTCCCGGCCTCGACCGCCTCGGTCGCGGGGGTGGCCCTGGGCCTCTCCAAGGACCTGCTGCAGCGGACGGCGAGCGTGACGCTCAAGGAGCGGCGGCCGCTGGTGGTGGCCGTACGGGAGACCCCGCTGAGCGGGCAGACGCTCAAGGCCCTGGTCGCGCTGGACGAGGCGGGCGCCGTGGTGCTGCCCGCGTCCCCGGCGTTCTACGCGGGGGCCACGCACATCCAGGACCTGGTGGACTTCGTCGCCGGGCGGGTCCTCGACGCGGCGGGGGTGCCCCACCGGCTGTACCGCCGCTGGGAGGGAGAGCTCGGAGGGGCCTCCCGCCCCGACTAGCCCCCGGGCGGCCGGAGCCGGCCGTCCCGCTGCCACCCGCTCCCGCCCGCCCGCTCGCGCTTCGGCGCTCTTCCTTACGCTTCGTCACGGGTGAAAGATCGCCACGCTTGAAAGATCGCAGGGTGATACATCCTGTGTACCTTAGATTTCATACTTAACTCGCGGTATCGCTGGACAATGGAAGGCTTCATACTCATGGACGCCGTGGACAGGCAGCTCATCCAGGCTCTGCGCGAGAACGGCAGGGCTTCGTACGCCGAGCTCGGCCGGCTCGTCGGGCTCTCCGGCCCCTCCGTCACCGACCGCATCAACCGTCTCGAGGCGGCCGGCGTCATCACCGGGTACCGCGCCACCGTCGACGCCGCCTCGCTCGGCCTCGGCGTCACCGCCCTCATCGGCATCTCCCTCTCCGACGCCGCCGACCACGAGGACGTGGCGCGCCGGCTGAAGGACCTCGCCGAGATCGAGGACTGCTGGTTCATCGCCGGCGACGACTCCTACATGCTCAAGGTGCGGGTCAACGACGTCGACGGCCTGGAGAAGACGATCCGCCGCCTCTCCGGCACCAAGGGCGTCTCCCGGACCCGTACGACGATCGTCCTCTCCACCAAGTGGGAGAACCGGGTCGGAGACCTCCCCGAGGAGGAGTGACACCGGGCCGCCGTGGCCGGGCGACGCGGAGCTTCCCGGGGGAGCGACACGGAGCCTCCATGGGGGTCACCTCGGCCGGAGGGCGGGGGAGTACGGTGGTGGAGCCTGTTTGACGATTGATACATGGGAGGCGGCCGTTCATGGACGCTGGGCTCAAGCGCGAGCTGGAGGAGAAGGTCCGCGCCGGTGAGCGGCTGAGCCGTGAGGACGGGATCGCCCTCTACGACTCCGACGACCTGGCCTGGCTCGGCGGCCTGGCGCACGAGGTCCGGACCCGTAAGAACGGCGACGTCGTCCACTTCAACGTCAACCGCCACCTCAACATGACCAACGTGTGCACCGCGTCCTGCGCGTACTGCTCGTTCCAGCGCAAGCCGGGCGAGAAGGACGCGTACACGATGCGCATCGAGGAGGCCGTCCGCCTCGCCAAGGCGATGGAGGGCGAGAACCTCACCGAGCTGCACATCGTCAACGGGCTCCACCCCAACCTCCCCTGGCGCTACTACCCGCGCTCGCTCTCCGAGCTGAAGAAGGCGCTGCCGGACGTCTCGCTCAAGGCGTTCACCGCCACCGAGATCCACCACTTCGAGACGATCTCCGGCATGTCCGCCTCGGACATCCTCGACGAGCTGATCGAGGCCGGCCTGGAGTCCCTGACCGGCGGCGGCGCGGAGATCTTCGACTGGGAGGTCCGGCAGCACATCGTGGACCACCGCACCCACTGGGAGGACTGGTCCCGGATCCACCGCCTCGCGCACGAGAAGGGCCTCAAGACCCCCTCGACGATGCTGTACGGGCACATCGAGGAGCCCCGTCACCGCGTCGACCACGTGCTGCGGCTGCGGGAACTCCAGGACGAGACCGGCGGCTTCCAGGTCTTCATCCCGCTGCGCTACCAGCACGACTTCGTGGACATGCAGGACGGCAAGGTCCGCAACAAGCTCCAGGCGCGCACGACCATGGCGACCGGCGCCGAGGCCCTGAAGACCTTCGCGGTCTCCCGGCTCCTCTTCGACAACGTGCCGCACGTCAAGGTCTTCTGGGTGATGCACGGCGTCCAGACCGCCCAACTGGCGCTCCAGCACGGCGCGGACGACATGGACGGCTCGGTCGTCGAGTACAAGATCACGCACGACGCCGACAACTACGGCACGCCGAACAAGCTCACCCGCGACGATCTGCTCGAACTGATCCGGGACGCCGGTTTCCGGCCGGTGGAGCGGAACACGCGGTACGAGATCATCCGCGAGTACCCGGGTCCGGACGCCGGGCTCCGGGAGTCGCCGCAGCCGATGCGGGTCTGACGCGCGGCCGGGACGGCCGGGGGGCGGCCGGGACGACCGGGGCGGGTCCTGTGGATCCGCCCGGGTGGCCCCGCGCCTCTGCCCGGGCGGGTCCCGCGGCTCTTGAGCGAGCCGGGAGGTAATGGCTAATCTTTTTTCATGCCCCTTACCTTTGAGCTGGATCCCCCGGTCACCCCCGCCCTGCGGGACGGCATCCTGCGCCTGTGGGCGGACGTCTCCAACGCGGGCGGCGCCGTCGGCTTCGTGCCGCCGGTCACGCCCGACGAGGTGCGGCCCCAGCTGGTCAAGCACCTGGTCGCCATGGCCGAGGGGCGGATGCGGGTCGTCGTCGGCTTCGAGCGGGACGGCACCGTCGCCGCCACCGCCTTCGTCGCGTACAACACCCACCGGCTGATGAAGCACTGGGTCTGGCTCTACACCGTCATGGTCCACCCCTCCCACCAGGGCAAGGGATACGGCCGCGACCTCATGGCGGCCGCCGAACGCGAGGTCCGCGGCTTCGACGGGATCGACGCCATCCGGCTCTCCTGCCGCGGCGGCACCGGCGTCGAGCACTTCTACGCCTCCTGCGGCTACAAGGAGGTCGGACGGGTGCCCGGCGCGATCCGCGTGGCCGACGGCGACGACCGCGACGACATCCTCATGCTGCTCCCGCTGGACCCCGCCATTTCGTAGCGTGCTTCACTAGTCGGGCAATCCAGCGCTCCGGGCACTCCCGTGCAGCCGGGCAAGCAGAGAAAGGGGCCGTCGTGTCCGAGAACGGGACGGGTGCCGCCACCTTCCGCTACACCCTCATGCGGCTCGGCGTCTTCGCCGGCTGCTTCCTCGCCCTCTGGGGCCTGGTCTACCTCGGCGTCCTGCCGCGCGGCCTCGGCGACTCCAACCTCCTCTGGGTCCTCGCCCTCTCCGTCGTGATCTCCGCGCCGCTCAGCTTCGTGCTGCTGCGCCGGCAGCGGGACGCGATGTCGGCGCAGATCGTCGCCAAGGTCGACCGCGCCAAGGGGCGCCTGGAGGCGAACCGGTCGCAGGAGGACGCGGCATAACGAGCCCCCGCCGGCCGCACGGCCCGCCGTAAGGTTCCTCACAGCACCACACGAGCACACCCCGATCGAGAGCTTCGAAGGCTCCTGATCGGGGTGTTCTTCGTTTCCCAGGCCCGAGCCGGGGTCCTACCCCCAAAGAAGTGCTTTGAGGTTCTCAAAGTTCAAGTGTTAACGTGTTCGGCATGAAGACCGCAGTGCGCCTCCCCGATGCCGTGAGCGTCCCGCTCGTGGCGCGCCTGCATGTCGATCTGTGCCGCTGTATGTCCGCGGTCTGTTGCCGCGAGCTCTGACCCCGGCATCATGCAGCGGTACCGCCCGAGCGCGTGTGTACCGCACCCCCGTCCCCGTATTACCCCGATACGCACCTGTGGAGTGTGTCTGTGTCCGCGTCCGCGACCACGTCCGAGACGAAGTCCCCGTCCCGCATACCCAAGGTCCCCTTCTGGGCCCAGATCGTCGCCGGTCTCGTCCTCGGCGTCCTGCTCGGCTGGCTCGCCCGCAGCCAGGACATCAGCTGGCTCAAGGAGACCCTCGGCCAGGTCGGCGACATCTTCGTCCAGCTCCTGAAGCTGGCCGTCGCCCCGCTCGTCTTCTTCGCGATCCTGGTGTCGATCACCAACCTGCGCAAGGTCAACAACGCCGCCCGGCTGGCGGCCCAGACCCTCGTCTGGTTCATGATCACCTCGCTGATCGCGGTCGCCATCGGCCTCGCCATCGGCCTGCTCACCAACCCCGGCGCCGGCACCGGCCTCACCCCGCAGGACGGCAAGCTGCCGAAGCGCGAGGGCACCTGGATCGACTTCCTGACCGGGATCGTCCCCACCGACGTCATCACCCCGTTCACCGAGCTCAACGTCCTGCAGATCGTCTTCATGGCCGCCGTCGCCGGCATCGCCGCACTGAAGCTCGGCGACCGGGCCCAGCCGATCCTGAACCTCTCCGAGTCCGTCCTGGAGCTGCTGCAGAAGGCCCTCTGGTGGGTCATCCGCCTCGCCCCCATCGGCACCATCGGCCTCATCGGCTTCGCCATCGCCGACTACGGCTGGGAGCTGATCGGCAAGTACGCGACCTTCACCGCCGACGTCTACATCGGCTGCGCCCTGGTCCTCTTCGGTGTCTACCCGCTGCTGCTCGCCACGGTCGCCAAGGTCAACCCGATCCAGTTCTTCAAGGGCGCCTGGCCGGCCATCCAGCTGGCCTTCGTCTCCCGCTCCTCGGTCGGCACCATGCCGGTCACCCAGAAGGTCACCGAGCGCCTCGGCGTACCGAAGGAGTACGCCTCCTTCGCCGTCCCGTTCGGCGCCACCACCAAGATGGACGGCTGCGCCGCGATCTACCCGGCGCTCGCCGCGATCTTCATCGCGCAGATCTTCGACGTCCAGCTCGGCATCCAGGACTACCTCCTGATCGCCTTCGTCTCGGTCGTCGGCTCCGCGGCCACCGCGGGCCTCACCGGCGCGACGGTCATGCTGACGTTGACCCTCTCGACCCTTGGCCTCCCGCTGGAGGGCGTCGGCCTGCTGATGGCGATCGACCCGATCCTGGATATGATGAGGACGGCTACGAACGTCGCAGGTCAGGCGCTGGTTCCCGTCGTGGTCGCCGCCCGGGAGAAGATCCTGGACGTCGAGAAGTACAACGCGGCCACCTCGTCCCCGGTGGACGAGCCCGAGTCCCGCGAGACCGACCGGAAGGTCCCGGTCCCGGTCACGGCCTGACCGTTTCCGCAGTGCGATGCCCGTGCCCCTCGGGGGTGCGGGCATCGCGGCGTTCCGGGACCCGTTCCGAAAAGCCCGCCTCTCCTGGCCCGCACCCGGCCGGCGTGAGGAGACGTAGGCTCTAGCCCGCGAGTCAGCCAGCCGGGGGTGGAAGGATGTCCGACGTGGGTGCCACGAAGGCGAAGCGGCTGCCGCGCGCCGTGCGTGAGCGGCAGATGATGGACGCTGCCGTGCAGACGTTCGGGCAGCGGGGGTACCAGGCGGCGTCCATGGACGACATCGCCGAGCTGGCCGGGGTCTCCAAGCCGCTCGTCTATCTGTATCTGAACTCCAAGGAAGACCTCTTCACCGCCTGCATCCGGCGCGAGGCACAGGCGTTGCTGGAGGCCGTGGCCGGTGCGGTCGATCCGGAGCTGACGGCCGAGGAGCAGTTGTGGGCCGGGCTGCTCGCCTTCTTCACGCACACCGCCGAGCACCCTTACGGCTGGGCGGTGCTGAACCGGCAGGCGCGCACTCAGGGGGAGCCGTTCGCCGGGGAGGCGGCGCGGATGCGGGGGGAGATCGTGGCCTACGTGGGGACGCTGATCGGGGCCGCGGCGCGGGAGACGCACCGCGAGACGCATCGCGACCCGGAGTTGGCCGAGCGGGACGTGGCCGGGCTCGCGCAGGCGCTCGCCGGTGCGGCGGAGTCGCTGGCCGGGTGGGTCAACGAGACGTCCGGGATGACGGCCAGGGAGGCGGCGACCACGCTGATGAACTTCTCCTGGGCGGGCCTCGGCAACCTCATGAAGAACGAGCGCTGGTCTCCGCGTTGAGCCCGGCGGAGCCGGTCGGGTGCGGCCGCTCGCCGGTGCCGGGTCGGCACGGCGCCACGCCTGGTGAGGCGGGGGCGCCGATGCTCCCTCGCACCATGAGCGGCACGGGGTGGATCTCGTCCGTACGCCCCGCTCCGGGTCACGGCCAGAGCAGTTCGCGGACCCAGGCCGCGCCCTCCCGGCGGTAGCGCAGGCGGACGTGCCGTCGCCGGACGTCGCCCTGGAAGAACTCGGCCTCGGTCGGGTCGAGGACGTACCGCGTCCAGGTCTTCGCCTCGGCCTCCGGCTCGGCGCTCGCCCGCTCCCAGGCGGCGGCGCTCGCCTCGGCGAGGGTGTCCAGGGAGGGCAGGACCTCGCTCTGCCTGCCGACCAGGGCGGAGGCGAGGGCGCCGGTGGTGCGGGCGTGGAGGGAGGCGTACGCCTCCTCCGGCGTCCCGGTCGTCACCCGGCCGCGCAGCCGGACCTGGCGGCCGAGCTTCGGCCAGTAGAAGAGGAGCGCGGCGTCGGGGCGGGCGGCGAGCTGGCGGCCCTTGGCGCTGGTGACGTGCGAGGCGAAGTGCCAGCCCCGTGCGTCGGCGTCGTGCAGCATGACGATCCGGACGTCGGGCCGGCCGGCCGTGTCGACCGTGGCCAGGGACATCGTCTGCGGCTCGACGGCGCCGGCGTCGGCGGCCTCGACGAACCAGTGGTGGAAGAGGTCCAGGGGGGCGTCGGGGGCGGCCTCGGGGTCAAAGGCGGGCAGCTCGGTGTCCCAGACACGAAGAGACCGCAGGGCCTCGTGGAAACGCGCATCGTTCATGGCGTTCATCATGAGGCCCTGCGGCTCTGCGTGGGTGGGTCAGTGGGTGTAGTAGCCGGCGACGTCGGCGATGAGGTCGACCGTGCCGGCGTGGTTGTAGAAGGTGACCTTGCCGTCCTTCACCGGGACGACGACCAGGTTGGGGATGGTCTGGCCGGCGGTGAAGTTGAGGTTCGAGGCGGAGGTCCGCTGGGTCCCGTAGGGGTAGACCGAGACGAAGCCGGACGCCGTCGGGTTGGTCGCGGTCACGTTCATGGCCAGGGCGGTGTACTTCGTCCCGACGGTCAGGGTGACCGTGCCGCCCGCGCCGACCTTGGCCTTCGGCACGCCGAGCCCGGCCCGGGTGTCCATCAGCCGCTTGGGCTGCATGCCGGTGAAGGAGGCGCCGCCCCCGAGCTTGTAGTAGCCGGCGACGTCGGCGATGAGGTCGACCGTGCCGGCCCGGTTGTAGAAGGTGACCTTGCCGTCCTTCACCGGCACGACGACCAGGTTGGGCACGGTCTGGCCGGCGGTGAAGTTGAGGTTCGACGCGGCGGTGCGGGTCGTCCCGTACGGGTAGACCGAGACGAAGCTCGACGCCGTCGGGTTGGTGGCGGTCACGTTGAGCACGGCGGCGGTGGCGCCGGGCTCGCTGACGGCGAGCGTCACCGTGCCGCCCGCGCCGACCTTGGTCTTCGGCACGCCGAGCCCGGCCCGGGTGTCCATCAGGCGGCGCGGGGTGACCGGCTGGTAGGTGGAGCCGCCGGAGCGGCTGGAGTAGTAGCCGGCGATGTCGGCGACCAGGTCGACCTCACCGCTCTTGTTGTAGAAGTCGACGTAGCCGTTGACCACCGGGACCTTCACCAGGTTCGAGACGGTCCTGCCCGCCTTGAAGTTGAGGTTGGAGGCGCTGGTGACGGGTGTGCCGTCGGGGTAGACGGAGACGAAGCTCGACGCCGTCGGGTTGGTGGCGGTGACGTTCAGGACGACGGAGGCGACCGTCAGGCTGGGGAGGCCGGCTGCGCCCGCGACCTTCAGCCGTGCCCATCCGCCGGCGCCGAGCTTGCCCTGGGGCACGCCGAGGCCGCTGCGGGTGTCCATGATCCGGGTCGGGGTGATCGGCACGTACGTACCCCGGTCGGACGTCAGCGAGCTGCCCTCCAGCCGGACCGTGCCGGTCAGCGTCCGCTCGTCGCCGGGGGCGACGCCGCCGACCGGGAGGACCCGCAGCGACCAGGTGTAGTCGCCGTCGAGCAGGCCGCGGCCCGCGCCCGTACCGTTCCACTTCGTCTCGACGCCGGCGCCGTCTCCGACGGAGCCGCCGGTGGAGTGCACGATCTGGCCGTTCCGGTCCTTGACCTCGATCCGCCAGGGGCCGACCGGGCGGGAGAACCGCCACACGGGCGCCCAGGACACCTCCGGCTCCAGGCCGACCTGGTCCGTGAAGGACAGGACGGGGGGAACGGACGAGCGCAGGGCGGTCATCGGCTGGCGGGGCAGCTCGACCTTCCTGACGTGGATGCGGCTCTGGGCGTCGACGTACGCGACGTCGCCGCCGAACTTGTCGACGGTCCAGGTGGCGCGGCGGCCCGAGCCGGACGCCGAGGCGGGCAGGTCGGCGAAGTCCGCGGTCTGCCCGGTGGCGGCGTCGGTGAGCCGGAGCTTGTCGCCCTCGTAGCGGACGACGAAGCCGTCACCGAGGAGGGCCTCCCCGGTCGGGACCGTGACGCCCTTCTTCAGGGTCAGGTCGTGGACACCCGCCTTGCCGGCGCCGCAGGCCCAGTAGAGCCAGCGGCCCACGGCCTGGAGTTCGGTGGGCTTGCAGCCGGAGCCGAGGTCGACGGGGGCGGAGGTGGCCTTCGTCGTCAGGTCGTAGGAGTTGACCTGGCCGACGGCGGCGGCGGGCTTCCAGACCTTGGCGTCCCACAGCGCGGCGGCCGGGTCGGTGAGCGTGAGCGGCACGTCCGGCGTGGAGACGTGGTGGTTCTCCAGGTCGGCGACCCAGATGGTGCCGCCGCTGCGGACGAGTGCGTAACGCCCTGCCGCGTCGACGACCTCACCGGGGCCCGGCAGGCCCGCCATGCGGGTCGACGTGGCGGTGAGGGGGGAGTAGAGGGAGTTGTCCTGCGCGTAGGCCGTGTAGCCGTCGCCGAGGGAGACGAGGCCGGGGCGCGGCGAGATCGCCTTGGTCCGCAGCCTCGCGGTGGTGGGGAAGACCGAGGTGGTGTCGACGTCGTAGAGGCCGGTCATGCCGTAGGACTCGGTGTCGGCGAGGTAGCTCAGACGTCCGCCGCCCAGGGCGAGGCCGCGGTACGTCGCCGGGATCTGCGGGATCTTCCGTACGGTCTCCACCTGCGGCGCGCCGACCGTGCCGCCGGTCCCGACGGTGCCGGGGACGATGCGGCGGACGGCCCAGTCGCGGGCGTTCGTACCGCCCGCGACGAGGACGGCGCCGCCGGGGGTGAGGACGAAGCCCTTCTCCTGGGCGCGCCCGAGCAGATCGGTCACCGTGCCGCCGCCGATCGGGACCGCGCGGACCGCGTTGCCCCGCTCGAACTCGTTGTGCGGCGACGTCAGCGGGCGCTGGAAGAGCAGGGAGTCGCCCACGACCGAGAACGACAGGCCGGGGCCCTCCGCGCCGGTCGCCGCGGGCAGCGGCGTCCTGACGGGGGCCGCGGCCGGGGTGTCGCGGGGGACGGAGTGGACCTCCGGGGCGAAGGGCGCGTGCGCGACGACGTGGCGCTCGCCCAGGACGACGGAGGCGTTGGCGGCGAAGGCGTCCGGGAGCCGCTTCAGGCTCGCGGAGGCGTAGTCGAGGAGGTAGAGGCCGGTCCCGTCGGTGGTCCTGGCCCGGATCACCGCGCCCCGGGTGTCCTGCTGGACGACGACCGGGGGGCCGGACGCGGCGGGCGGGTCGGCTATCGGACGCTCCGTCGCGGCGCCGTCGGCCGACGCCCGCCACAGGCTCAGCGAGGTGAGCCCGCCGTCCGCGTCCTGGGTGTACGCGAGGGCGCTGTCGGCGGTGTAGGCCTTGGCCCAGATCCAGCCGCCGGGGAGCGTGACGGTCTTCCCGGCCCCGGTCGCCGGGGCGGTGACGGTGACCGTGCGCGGCTGGTCGGGGGACTCGCCGCTGATCGTGGCGGAGAGGCCGGAGTGGCCCGTCGCGAGCTCGGGGGTGATCGGGGTGTCGGTACCGGTGGCGTAGTCGGTCCAGACGGTGCCGGTGCCTTGCAGCGTGTGGGCGTAGCCGGTGGCGCCGGCGTGCTTCAGGAGGTCCTCGCGCGGGGTGTAGCTCCCCGGGTCCGGGACGACGATCTCGGTCGCGGCGGGTTCGTCGGCGACGGCGGGCGTGGCGGCGCCGCCCGCGACGCACAGGCCGGCGGCGATGCCGAACGCGGTGGTCGCGGCCACGGTTCTGCGCGTGCGCGCAGGGCGATGCAAGGACTGCAAGGGTGGGTCCCTCCCCATGAATGCCTGGACCGGCGTGGGAGGGCTCGTGGTGCGGTGGCCTGCGCGGCTTCCCCGCGGCCGTTCGCTCGGCCGCTCCTGCGGCCCCCCGCCGGGACCTGGATCGTAACAGCGGCCTCTCACGCCTCGGAAGTCCCATTCGAACTCGTTCAAACGCCCCGCGGGCCGTCGGCCCCGCGCTCCGGTCCGCGGCCCCCCCCCGGTGGTCAGTGCCGGCCCAGGACCACCGTCCCCGACGAGCAGAACCAGCCGCCCGTCCCCGAGGCCACCGCCAGCTCCGGAAGACTGCCGTCAGCTCGGCGGACCTGGGCGCCCGGGGCCTCGCCGCGGAGCTGGCGTACCGCCTCCACCAGCAGGAACAGGCCTCGCATTCCCGGGTGGCAGGCGGACAGGCCGCCGCCGTCGGTGTTCACCGGGAGTCCGCCGCCGTCCACGGTCAGCCGGCCCTTCCCGATGAACTCCCCGCCCTCGCCCTTCGCGCAGAAGCCCAGGTCCTCCAGGGTCACCAGCGTCATGTACGTGAAGGCGTCGTAGATCTCCGCGAGGTCGACGTCCTCGGGCCGCACCCCGGCCCGCTCGAAGGCGAGCCGGCCGCTGACCGCCGCCGGGGAGACGGTGAAGTCTTCCCACTCCGACATCGTGGTGTGCGAGACGTGCTCGCCGGTGCCGAGGATCCACACGGGCGCCTTGGCCGTGTCCGGTACGTACTCCTCGGCGGCCAGCAGCACCGCGCAGCCGCCGTCGCTGCGGATGCAGCAGTGCAGCTTGGTGAAGGGGTCGGCGATCATCGGGCCGTCGAGCACCTGGTCCACGGTGATCGGGTCGCGGAACATCGCCTCCGGGTTGTGCGCGGCGTTCGCGCGGGCCTGAACGGCGACCTCGGCGAGCTGCTCCAGCGTGGTGCCGTACGTGTGCATGTGGCGGCGGGCGGCCATCGCGTACTTGGCGACGAGGGTGTGGCCGTACGGGACCTCGAACTGCAGCGGGCCGCGTCCGCCGAAGGAGAGGTTCGAGGTGCGGCGGCCGGCCCGGATGTCGGCGCGGGCGGTCGAGCCGTAGACGAGGAGGACGGCGTTGGCGTGGCCCGCCGCGATGGCGTCCGCCGCGTGGGCGGCCATGACCTCCCAGGTGGCGCCGCCGACGGCGGTCGAGTCCACCCAGCGGGGGCGCAGGCCCAGGTATTCGGCCACGTCGACCGGGGCGAGGGTGCCGAGGCCCGCGGAGCCGAGGCCGTCGATCAGCGAGCGGTCGAGCCCGCTGTCCGCGAGGGCCCGGCGGGCCGCCTGGGCGTGCAGGGAGTAGGGGGTGGCGTCGTCGACGCGGCCGCAGTCGGAGAGGGATATGCCGACGACGGCGACGCGGCGCCCGGCGCGGTTCCGTGAAGAGGAGGGCATGAATCTGACGGTACATCAGATAGTGGGGGGGGCCGGGGTTGGGGTCGGGAGGCCCGGCGGCGCGGCGGACCGATGATGCGGGCGGCGCGCGGGGTGGCGTGCGAGGCGGTGCGCGGGGTGGCGTGCGAGGCGAGGCGCGGGGTGGTGCGCGGGGCCGGTGTCGTGATCCGTTCGGCCCCGCCTCTGTGCTTCCGTGCCGCCCCGCCCTAGCATGACGGCCCGTCAGATACGGAGGGGAGCCCCATGCACGCCGCCGTCACCGAAGAGCAGCTGGAGATCCGTCGCACGCTGCGGGACCTGCTCGCCAAGAGGGCCGGACCGAGCCGGACGCGCGCGGCCTTCGCGACCCCCGAGGGGTACGACACCGACCTGTGGCACCGCATGTCCGCCGCGCTCGGACTGCCCGGCCTCACCCTCCCCGAGGAGTACGGCGGGGTCGGCTGCGGCCCGGTCGAGCTGGCCCTCGTCTGCGAGGAGACCGGCCGCGCCCTCGCGCCCTCGCCGCTCCTGGCCACCACCGGCCTCGCCGCACCCCTGATCGCCGCCCTCGGCACCACGGCGCAGCGGACCGCCCTCCTGCCCCGCCTCGCCGACGGAGCCCTGACCTGCGCGCTCGTCGTGCCGGGCTCCTCCCTCGCGCTCGCCCTCAGGCTCACCGGCGACAACACGGACGGCGGGTGGGCCGGCGGCGGCCGGGCCGGCGGCGTCCAGGCGCGGTCGGCCGACGGGGGGTGGCGGCTGTACGGGGAGGCGGCGCAGGTCCTCGACGGGCACAGCGCCGGCCTGCTCCTGGTCGCCGCGCACGCCGGAGGCTTCGCGCGCAGCCGTACGCTGCTGTTCCTCGTACGCGGCGACCAGGCCGGAGTCGTACGCCACCGGCAGCCCACGCTCGACCTCACCCGCTCACAGGCGTCCGTGCAACTGCGGGATGTGCAGGCGGAGTTGCTCGGCGAGGAGCCGGCCGACGTGCCCGGCGCGCTCGCCGGGGCGGGGCGGACGGCGGCGGTGATGCTCGCGGCCGAGGCCATCGGCGCGGCCCGGGCGGCCCTGGACCGCACGGTCGACCACGTCGGGACCCGCGAACAGTTCGGGCGCCCGATCGGCTCCTTCCAGGCCGTCAAGCACCGGCTCGCCGACCTGTACGTGCAGGTGGAGGCGGCGCACTCGCTGGCGTACTGCGCGGCGCGCGAGCCGGACGCGGGCGGCGGTCCGGGCGGTCCCGGCCTCGCCCTCGCGGCGGCCCTGGAGGCGTTGCGGGCGGTGGCGGGGGAGACGATCCAGCTCCACGGCGGCATCGGGTTCACCTGGGAGCACGAGGCGCACCTGTACTTCAAGCGGGCGACGGCGGACGAGCTGCTCTTCGGGCCCGCGCGACGGTTGCGGGCGCGGGCGGCGGAGTCGACGGGGCTCTTCGGCGAGGGCGGGGAGGTGGGGGCGCCATGGCCGTCGGCACGCGTCTGATCCAGCGGGTGTCGTCCACGCGGGCCTTCGCGAAGGTCGCCCCGCACGTCATCCCGGCGCTCGACCGGACCGTCCACCGGCTGACCCGGGGAAAGGTCCTGCTCAGCGCCCGGATGCTGCCGGGTGTGATCCTGACCGTACGGGGCGCCAGGTCGGGCCTTCCGCGCGCGACGCCGCTGGCCTGCATGCCGGAGCCCGGCGGGACCTGGCTGCTCGTCGGTTCCAACTTCGGCCGGGAGGGGCACCCGGCGTGGACCGGGAACCTGCTCAAGCACCCGGACGCGGAGATCGACTGGCGCGGGGAGGTCGTTCCCGTACGGGCCGAGCTGCTCGCGGGGGAGGAGCGGGAGGCGGCCTGGCGGGCGGCGCTCGTGTTCTGGCCGCCGTACGCGACCTACCAGGCACGGGTGGAGCGGCAGATCCGGCTCTTCCGGCTCACCCGCGGGCGTCCGCCGGAGTGACGGCGAGGGCGGGTGCGGGGGTGGCCGCGGGGGCGGCGGGCGCTTCGTGGAGCCGGGCGCGGGTGCCGGGTCCCGGAGCGCGGGTGCCGGTTCCCGGAGCGCGGGCGCGCAGAAAAGGGGAACGCCGACGGTGGTCCCGGGGGACCGCCGTCGGCGCGACAGGACGGAGTGGAGGGCGCGGCTACTTGGTCGGCTTCTTGCCGGTGATCCCCAGATGCACCAACAGGGCAAGATTCGGGCGGAGTTCGTTCTGCTTCACGCCCCAGGTCTGGAACCCCTTCTGGTGGCCGGCCACCGAGGCCAGCATCGCCACCAGGGAGCCCGCCATCGCCGCGGCGCTGACGTCCTTGTCGACCTTGCCCTTCGACTGGAGCTCCTTCACCGAGTCGGTGAGGGAGTTGGTGACCGAGTTCAGGATCTTCATACGGATCTTGTAGAAGCGCTTGTCGCCCTCGGCGGCGCCCAGGTCGACGACCCGCAGGATCGCGTCGTGCTTCCGCCAGAAGTCCAGGAATCCCTCGACGAGTTCCTCGGAGGTCTGCCAGCCGGCCTTGCCGACCCAGGAGCGGCCGGAGACCAGCTCGGTCAACGCGGCACCCTCCTTGGCCATTTCCTCCGCGATCTCGAGGACGGCGCCCTCGACGTCCGGGAAGTACTGGTAGAACGTCGCGGGTGAAGTGCCCGCCTTCCGGGCCACGTCGATGACCTTGACGTCCCGGTACGGCGAGGAGCTGAGCATCTCGCTGAGGCAGTCGAGCAGCTTCTGCCGCGTCGCCTGGCCGCGTCGTCCGGCCACGCGGCCGTCGACGGTGCGTACTTGTCCTGTCATGCCGTCAGCTTACCGACGGGTGATCGGCGCGCGATTCGGCCGACTGCAAATGGGGTGCGGCCCTCCTGCGGCCCCTCCGGCCCGCCCCCGCCCGTCGTCCACCCCTCGTCGACTCCCGGCTCCGCCCCTCGCCCGCTTCCGCGCCCGCCCCTCGTCCGCCCGTCCCTCCGGCCGTCACGCTCCCCCGATAGGCTTATTAACAGCCTGTGGACAACTTCGGTGGATAACCCAAGGAAATCAAGGGGCGCCCAGGTCATTCATGCGCATATGTTCTATTACGGGGCGTGCGGGGTGGTGTCCGCCGCCCTAGCGTGGTGCCATGGCCGCATTCACAGAGGGCACCCCCTGCTGGGTGGACGCGCAGCTCCCCGACCTCGAGGCGGGGAAGCGGTTCTACGGCGAACTCTTCGGCTGGACCTTCGACCCCGACCGCGACGAGGCCCTCAGCGACGGGCGGCGCGTCGCCGGGCTCGTACCGAAGCGGGACGGCCGGATGCCCACCACCTGGACGGTCTACCTCGCCACCGAGGACGCCGGCGTGCTCGCGGCACGGATCAAGGCCGCCGGCGGACAGATGGTGATGGAGCCGTACCCGGTCGGCCCCTTCGGGGTCCTCGCGCTCGCCGCCGACCCCGGCGGCGCGGTCTTCGGCCTGCGGCAGGCGGGTGAGGACGAGGGCTTCGAGAAGACGATGCTCCCCGGCTCCTTCTGCTGGATGGAGGTCTACACGAGGGAACGGGACGCGGTCGACACCTTCTACGCCACCGTCTTCGGCTACCTGGGCCGCCGGGTCGAGCCGGCCGACGAGGGGCGGGAGAGCGACTTCGACTACCGCGTCTGGTCGCCGCCCGGGTCCCGGCCCGGCCAGGACTCCTCCTTCGGCGGCCGAGCCGTCCTCACCGGCGCCGTCCCGGCCGAGATGCCCGGCCACGTCCTGGTCTACTTCGCCGTCCACGACTGCGACGACACCTGTGAGACCGCCGTCCGCCTCGGCGGACGCGTCCTCAATCCGCCCTTCGACACCCCGCACGGCCGGATCGCCGTCCTGCGCGACGACCAGGGCGCCCGCTTCGCCGTCCTGGCCGAGCCGAAGGAGGAACCCGCCGGCCGGCACGCCGCCGCCGAGCCCGCCGGGGAGGAGCCCCACGAGGGGCGCGACGCCCGTGAGCCCGCAGGCGAAGACGCCGGGCGACCCCCTGGTGAGCCCGCCGAGCGGCCCGCGGGCGGACCCGCAGGCGACCCCGATGCCGAGCGTGTCCCGGACCCTGGGTATATGACCTGAGACACCCCGATCCGCCCCCGGGTTCGCAACCACCGCCTCGGACAGGAAGAATCAGGGCCACGGGGCCGTACCCTCATGGCCCGTACGGGGAGGTGGCAGGCAAGTGGAGCAGCTGACGCAGCACGACCCGAGACGGATCGGGCCCTTCGAGGTGCTGGGCCGGCTCGGCGCGGGCGGCATGGGTCTGGTCTATCTCGCGCGCTCGGCGTCCGGCCGGCGCGTGGCGATCAAGACGGTCCGGACCGAGCTCGCCGAGGACCAGCTGTTCCGTGTCCGCTTCACCCGCGAGGTCGAGGCCGCGCGGGCCGTCTCCGGCTTCTACACCGCGGCCGTCGTCGACGCCGACCCCCGGGCCGCCGTGCCGTGGCTGGCCACCGCGTACGTCCCCGCGCCCTCCCTCGAAGAGATAGTGAACGAGTGCGGGCCGCTCCCGGCGCAGGCGGTGCGCTGGCTGGCGGCCGGGGTCGCAGAGGCCCTCCAGTCCATCCACGGCGCGGGCCTGGTCCACCGTGACCTGAAGCCGTCGAACGTCCTCGTCGTCGAGGACGGACCGCGCGTGATCGACTTCGGCATCGCCTCCGGCGTCTCCAACACCCGGCTGACCATGACCAACGTCGCCGTCGGCACGCCCGCGTACATGTCACCCGAGCAGGCCCGCGACTCGCGCAGCGTCACCGGCGCCAGCGACGTCTTCTCGCTCGGCTCCATGCTGGTCTTCGCCGCCACCGGCCACGCGCCCTTCCACGGCGCGAACCCGGTCGAGACCGTCTTCATGCTGCTCCGGGAGGGCCCCGACCTGGAGGGCCTGCCGGACGAGCTGCGGCCGCTCATCGACTCCTGCATGCAGATGGACGTCTCGCGCCGCCCCTCCCCGGCCGACCTGCAGGCACAACTCGCGCCGCATCTCTTCGGCTCGGGCAGCGACGACAGCGGTACGGCGTCGGCCTGGCTGCCGCAGAGCGCCACGGCCATGATCGAGCACCGGCGCGGCGGCCGCACCAGCCTCCCCGCGCCCGCCCCGGCACCGCCCGCCCCTCCCGCACCGCCGCGTCCGCCGCGCCAGGTGCCCGAGTGGGGCGCCGACCCGCGCGGCGGCCAGGGCGGCCCCGGGCAGGCGGGGCCCGCCCAGGGCGGCGGACGGCACGCCGGCCCGGCCGAGTCCGGCGGTCCGGTACGTCTCGCGGGCGCGGCCGTCCCGATCGGTCCCGGCCCCCGGGTCGTCGACACCCGGGCCGCCGTCGGTGTCGGCCGCGGCGCCGACGCGGGCCCGGCCACCGGCTGGATCCGGCCGCCCGGCGGGGCGAACGGCACCGAACCCGGTCCGCCGCCCGGCTCCCGCCCGCTGCCCGCGCCCTCGGCCGCCCCCGGGGCCCAGGCCGCGCCCGAGCCGGGGCACTGGCGGCCCTGGCGCTTCCGCATGTCGAACGACGTCTGGGGCACCCCGGTCGTCGCCGGCGACCTGCTGTACGTCACCTCTTTCGAGGTGCACGCCCTCGACGTGGCGAGCGGCCGCCGCCAGTTCAAGACACGGGACGTGGCCTGGGCCATGGCCGTCTCGCAGGGCCGTATCCACGCCTCCGACGGACCGACGCTCTACGCGCTGGACGCGACCGACGGCGGCGAGCGGTGGCGGCTCCAGACGGACGCCTGGGTGTACTCGCTGAAGGTCGACCGGGGCACGGTCGTCACCGGCACCCGGGGCGGCGGGGTACAGGGCTGGGAGGCCTCGAACGGCGCCAAGCTGTGGGAGGTCACCGGCGCGCAGAGCGACTTCGAGACCCCGGAGGCGGGGCCCGCGGTGCACGGCGACACGGTGTACGTGTGGCGGGACGCCCGGCTCCAGGCGCTGGACGCGCGCACGGGCGTGGAGCGCTGGTCGTACCCGATCGGCGACGCGGCCTCCTGCGGCAACGTCCCGGTCCGGGTGACCCAGGCGGAGGACGGCTGCGTGTACGTCGCGGCCGGTACGCGCGTGCTGTCGGTCGACGTC
This sequence comes from Streptomyces sp. NPDC048353, assembly GCF_055587165.1. Lineage (NCBI taxonomy): Bacteria > Bacillati > Actinomycetota > Actinomycetes > Kitasatosporales > Streptomycetaceae > Streptomyces > Streptomyces sp. NPDC048353. Next base: position 80,049 of record NZ_JBVJGU010000008.1, read on the forward strand.
GCGAGCGGGCACGTCCGCTGGCACTTCGAGGCGCCCGCCGTCTTCCTCTCGCCGCCGGCCTTCGCCCCGGGACCGGCGGTCACCGGCGGCGGGGTCTACCTCGCCGACTACCTCGGCACGGTGTACGCGCTCGACGCGACCACCGGCCAGGACCGCTGGCGGATCGCGACGGAGGCCCGCCAGTCGGTCGAGCCCGTCCTCGTCGTCGACGGCAACGTCCATGTGGGCAGCGGCAGCGCGCTCTACACCCTGGACGCGGTGACGGGCACGCCGAAGTGGCGGTTCGCGGCCGGCGGCGAACTGATCGGCTCCCCGGTCGTCGCCGACGGCCGGGTGCACTTCGGCTCGGCGGACCACGTCCTGTACACCCTGGACGCGTCCGGCGGCCAGCTGCGCTGGAAGCTCGCGACCGGCGGCGAGATCACCGGCTCGCCGGTGGCGCGGGGCGGCGTGGTGTACGCGTGCAGCAAGGACCGCTGCGTCTACGCCCTGGACGCGGTGAAGGGCACGGCGACGGGCCGGGGCGCGGCGGCCCCGCGCGCCTGACCCGGCGCACCGGGCGCCGGGTCGGGGTTCAGGGTCGGGGCGGTGCTCAGGGTCACCGGCGCGGGGGCGGCGGTTCGTCCGGGTACGGCCCCTGACCACCCTGGTCGGGGTAGCCGTGCTGGTCGGGGTAGGGGCTGCCCTGCCCCGGATGCGGTCCCTGGCCTCCCTGGTCGGGATAGCCGTAGCCGCCCTGGTCGGGATGGCCGTGCTGGTCGGGGTACGGGCCGTGCGGCTGCTGTCCCTGGTCCCAGCGCGGTTCGTCCGCGTCATAGGGGTGGCGGTCCCGGCCGTCGTCATAGGGGTGGCGGTCCTGGCCGTCCCGGTGGTCGTCGACCCGGATCCGGCGGGTGCGGCGGCCCGACATGACCGCCGAGGCCAGCAGGAGCAGCACGCCGCCCGCCAGGGCGAGGGCGACCCCGATGCCCAGCCCCGTGCCGTCGGTGTCGACCGACAGGCCGTCCTCGACCTGCGCGACCCGCACCATCCACAGGACGGCGAAGCCGAGCGTGACCACGCCGGCGATCGCCACCAGCGGGCGGGAGCGCAGGACCAGCCCGATGAGGGTCAGCAGCGCGGCGAAAGCGAACGGGAGCAGGAGCGACACATAGAAGTCGGCGCGCGCGTCGGTGATGCCGCCGAACAGGTCCTCGATGCGGTAATCGCTGCCGTGACGGCCGTCGTACCAGGCACGGAAGGGGCTCCAGACGGCGGCCGTCGCTCCGGCGAGCGCCAGGATCGAACCGATGACGTTGCGGACCATCGATCGGCCTCCTTCGGTCCGGCTCTCGGTCTCGACGCTACGCCGGGTACCGGGCGCCCGCCACGCCACGCGGGGCGGGGCGTCCCCGGGAGATGCCCTAGGGTGGCGCGGACACGACAGAATCAGCGGGGGACAGGAGAGACGATGGTGCGGCGACGGCTCAGGCTCGCGGCGGTGCTCACGGTGGTGGTGCTCGCGCTGACGGGCTTCCAGACGAGCGCACACGCGGGCAAGAGCAGCGGCAAGGGCCGGGGTGGCTCCAGCAGTTCGGGCGGCGGGAGCGGCGACAGCGGCGGCGGCTGCTCCAGCTCGAAGAAGAAGAACGACGACTACGACGGGAGCGGTGACTCCGGCGGCGACACCTCCACCTACGAGCCGACGCCCACCGTCACCGCCTCGGCCTCCTCCACCTCGGCGGTGGAGGTCGTGGTCGTGGACTGCGTCGAGCCGGCGCGGAAGAAGCGCAAGGGCAAGCCGGCCCGCAAGGCGGACACGACCGCCACGGTGCGGATCACCTCGCGCGAGACCTTCACCGAGACCTTCGACGTCGAGCTGGGCTTCGTGGACGCCGGCGGCGCCGAGGTCGACGACGCCGACACCAGGGTCACGGTCGAGCCGGGCGAGACGAAGACCTTCGAGGTGGAGATGGACACCCCGAAGGCCGTCGACAAGGTGCGTAGCTGCGTCGTCGGCTCCGTCCGCGAGCAGTAGCGGCCGGCAGCCCCCGGCCCGGCAGCCCCGGCCCCGGGGCGGCTACCGCGTCCGGTGGCCGTCCCTCCGTCGGGTGAACAGCTCCGCCTGCCGCTCCGGGGGCAGGTTTCCCAGCGCCACCAGGTGCGGGGCGTGGGCGAGGGCCTGGGCGCGGGCGGCCTCGTGGGCCGACCAGAGGGCGCGGACCGTGCCCTGGACGGCCTCGGTCGGGTACGAGGCGATGACGGCGGCGGCCCGGACGGCGGCGGCCAGCGCCCCGCCGGTCTCGGTCAGCTCGGAGACGAGCCCCGTCTCGTACGCCCGGCGGGCCGAGGTCCGCTCGGCCGTCCCCATCAGGGCCATCCGCGCCACCTCCCCGTACGGCATCTTCTGGGCCATGTGGACGGTCTCGAAGGCGCTGACCATGCCGTAGGCGGTGTGCGGGTCGAAGAAGGTCGCCCCCTCGCCGGCGACGACGAACTCCGCCTCGCCGAGCAGGTAGAACGCCCCGCCGCAGGCCATGCCCTCCACGGCGGCGACGACCGGCTTCCACAGGTCGTTCGCCTTCGGTCCGATGGCGAGGAGCGGATCGTCGATCGTGTACGGGGAGGAGGGCTGGGGGACCTCGGCGGCCGCCGCGCGGTCGATGCCGGTGCAGAAGGCCCGGCCGCCGGCGCCGGTGACCACGACGGCCCGCACCTCGTCCTCGTACCGGAAGCCCCGCCACACCGCGCCCAGCCGGCGCGCCATCTCCACGGTGATCGCGTTGTGCTTCGCGGGCCGGTCGAGGGTGACGACGGCGACGCCGGCCTCCTTGTCGAGGTCGACGGTGACGCTCATCCGCGCTCCAGGAGCCAGCGCGGCACGGTGACGCCGCCGGTCTCGGTGAACGCGACCTTCACGGCGGCCCCGATCCGCAGCCGCGCCGGGTCGACCGAGTCGAGCGGGGCGTCCGGGGCGGCGACCACGTTGCCGACGAGGCGGATGCGGGGCGCTTCGGCGAGCTCGACGAGGACGGCGTTGTACGGGGCCTGGGCGGCGTAGTCGGGCAGCAGGGGCGGATGGGGCAGGACGTACGACCAGATCCGGCCCCGGCCGGACATCAGCCGCCACTCGCTGTCGAAGGAGTGGCAGTGCGGGCAGCAGGGCCGGGGCGGGAAGCGCAATTCGCCGCAGGCCGGGCCGGCGCATGCCTGGACGCGCAGCTCGCCCCGGGCGGCGTACTCCCAGAAGGGCGCGCCGTCCTCGTCGACGACGGGTGTGAGCATGACGGGATCAACTCCTCAGGAGCAGGGCGGAGGTGGGGACGCCTTCGCCGGCCGTGACCAGGCAGGTGGCGGCGTCCGGGACCTGGGCGGTGGAGGTGCCGCGGAGCTGCTTCACGCCCTCGGTGATGAGGTTGAAGCCGTGGACGTACGCCTCGGAGAGGCCGCCGCCGCCGGTGTTGAGGGGCAGCCGGCCGCCGGTCTCCAGGGCGCCGCCCTCGGTGAAGGCGGCTCCCTCGCCCCGCCCGCAGAAGCCGTAGCCCTCCAGGGAGAGGGGGATGAGCGGGGTGAAGGCGTCGTAGATCTGGGCGACGTCGACGTCCTCGGGGCCGAAGTCGGCCTGCTTCCACAGCTGCCGGGCGGCGGTCCAGGCGGGGCCGGTGAGCGGGTCGTCGTTCCAGTAGTTGACCATGCCGTGGTGCTGGGCGGGCAGGCCCTGGGCGACGGAGTGGACGTAGACCGGTCTCCGCCGGCAGTCCCGCGCCCGTTCCGCGGAGACGAGGACGCAGGCGAGGGCGCCGTCGGTCTCCAGGCAGTTGTCGAAGAGGCAGAGCGGTTCGCTGATCCAGCGGGAGGTCATGTACATCTCGCGGGTCAGGGGGCGGTCGTACATGACGGCCGCCGGGTTCTGGTTGGCGCGGTTGCGGCAGGCGAGGGCGACGTTGAAGAGGTGGTCGCGGGTGGCGCCGTACTCGTGCATGTAGCGGCGGGCGAGCATGCCGATCTCGTCGGAGGGGCGCAGGAGCCCGAACGGCCGGGTCCACTGTCCCGGGGTCGGGAGCTGCGCCCGGGTGTTCTTCCAGGGCCGGGGCCCGGAGCCGCGTTTCCGGGACCGCCAGGCGACGCCGACGGTGGCCTGGCCGGTGGCGAGGGCGGCGGCGAGGTGGCCGACGGTGGCGCACGAACCGCCGCCGCCGAAGCCGACCTTGCTGAAGAAGGTGACGTCGCCGGCGCCGACGGCCTTGGCGACCTCGACCTCGTCGGTCTCCTCCATGGTGTACGAGGCGAAGGCGTCGACCTCGGAGGGCGCGATGCCCGCGTCGTCGAGGGCGGCGAGGATCGCCCGGCAGGCGAGGGTCTTCTCGGATTCGGGGAGCTGTCTGGCGAACGGTGTCTGCCCGATTCCGACGATGGCGGTGGCGTCCTTGAGCACTGCAACCTCCACGATCGCGAGCTGCTGACAGCGCGTCAGGCTACCGCTAATCTGACGGATAGTCAGCTACTGGCGAGCCGGGAGGACGGCGCATGCGCGGAGACCTGGAGTGGGGAACGATCCCGAGGCTGGTGCGCTCGGCGGCCGAGCGGTACGGACCCGCCGAGGCGGTCGTCGAGGGCCGGACCCGCGTCTCCTACGCGGAGTTGGGCGACCGGGTCGAGCGCGCGGCGGCCGCCTGCATGGCCTCCGGGGTCGCGCCGGGCGACCGGGTCGCCGTCTGGGCGCCGAACACCCTGGGCTGGATCGTCTCGGCCCTCGGCGCGGTCACCGCGGGAGCCGTCCTCGTCCCGCTGAACACCCGTTTCAAAGGGACGGAGGCGGCCTCCGTCCTGGCCCGCTCCCGGGCCAGGCTGCTCTTCGTCACCGGCACCTTCCTGGGCACCTCCTACGTCGCCTCCCTGCGGCGGGCCGCGGTGGAACTCCCGCACCTGGAACGGGTGGTGGTCCTCGGCGACGCCGCCCCGGACGACTACCTCACCTGGAAGTCCTTCCTGGCCCTGGGAGACGGCGTCCCGTCCTCGGAGGTGCGGCGGCGCGCCGACGCCATCGACCCCTCGGCGCCCTCCGACATCATCTACACCTCGGGCACCACGGGCGCCCCGAAGGGCGCGGTGATCACCCACGCCCAGACCCTGCGCTGCTACGGCGTCTGGTCGGACCTCGCCGGTCTGCGGACCGGCGACCGCTATCTGATCGTGAACCCGTTCTTCCACACCTTCGGCTACAAGGCCGGGATCATCGCCTGCCTGATGCGCGGCGCCGTGATGATCCCGCAGCCCGTCTTCAACGTGGACACGGTCCTCGCCCACATCGCCGCGGAGCGCGTCTCGGTGCTTCCCGGCCCGCCGACGCTGCACCAGTCCCTCCTGGACCACCCGTCCCGCTCGGCGTACGACCTCTCCGCGCTCCGGCTCGTCGTGACCGGCGCCGCCGTCGTCCCGCTCCGGCTGGTCGAGCGGCTGCGCGGCGAACTCGGCGTCGGCACGGTCCTCACGGCGTACGGCCTCTCCGAGGCGAGCGGCATCGTCACCATGTGCCGCCGGGGCGATCCGGCGGAGGTGATCGCGACCACCTCGGGCCGGCCGATCCCGGACACCGAGGTCCGGCTCTCGGAGACCGGGGAGATCCTGGTCCGCGGCCACCACGTCATGCGGGGGTACTTCGAGGACGAGGAGGAGACCGCCCGGGCCGTCGACCCGGACGGCTGGCTCCGCACCGGCGACGTGGGCGTCCTCGACGAGGCGGGCAATCTGCGCATCACCGACCGGGTGAAGGACATGTTCATCGTCGGCGGCTTCAACGCCTATCCGGCGGAGATCGAGCAACTCCTGGGTCTGCACCCGGACATCGCCGACGTGGCGGTCATCGGCGTCCCGGACGCGCGCCTCGGCGAGGTGGGCAAGGCCTTCGCGGTCCGGCGAGCGGGGGCGCGCGTGACGGGGGACGACCTGATCGCCTGGGCGCGGCGGGAGATGGCGAACTACAAGGTCCCCCGGCAGGTCGAGTTCGTGCCCGAACTTCCGCGCAACGCCTCGGGGAAGGTGGTCAAGGGGGTGCTGCGGGGCGCGGTGGGGTGACCCCGGATCCCGCGCGGGACACGCACGGGACGGAGGGGCCGGGCGTGATGCCCGGCCCCTCCGTCCCGTGTCCGGTCGCCGCGTGGCGCGCCCGACCCGGCGGGTCCCCCCAGGGCCCGTCGGGCGTCCCCCGAGCGCGCGCGGTGTGGCGTCCGGACCTTCACGGCCCCGGCGGCTCCCCCGATGGCGCCGCCGCGGCCGCTCCCCCCGCGCGAAGGTCTCAGGTGTTCTTGACCGGCTTGAACGGCTCGGACGTGGCGTGCATGTCCTTGGTGACGAGGCCGTCGCCGGTGCCCGTGGCGTGCATGTCCTTGGTGGTGACGTCGCCCTCGGTGCCGCCCGTGGCGTGCATGTCCTGCGGCTTGATGACCGGTTCCTTCTCGGTGGCGTCGCTCATGCTCGTCAACTCCTGTGCATAGACGGATGGTTCGGGAAGCCCGTCCGGCTGTTCCCCCGTGGACGGCCGGACGGGCCTCTCAGGGCCGCTCACCCTAATGCGTCCGAGTGACGGCCTCATCGCCGACCCGTCTGCCCCCCGACGCGACGGATCGATGAGAAGAAGACTGCCGGGCGGCGATAAACGAACGATGAACGCGCAGGCCCCGAGGGCCGGGAGGGGCTGGGAGGCGTTCGGTACGCGGCCGGGACGCGGCGCGCCGGCCGGCCCGAGGCCGGCCCGGAGGCGGGTCCGGCGGCTCTCAGGCCGCGGCCACCGGGGCCAGCAGGGCCCGCACCTCGCCCGCCTCCGCGGCTCCGATCCCGTCGAAGATCTCCAGCGCCTCCCGCCAGCAGACCTGTGCGCGCCCGGTCTGGCCGATCCCGAAGAGGGCGCGGCCCAGCACGGTCAGGACGTTGCCGCGCCGCCACTCGCCGCCGATGCCGCGCAGGACGGTCAGCGCCATCTCGGCGTTGGACGCGGCCTGGGCGTGGCGCCGGGCCGCCAGGTCGACCTCCGACAGCCGGAAGAGCGTCATGCCCTCCCAGAGCCGCTGCCGGCTGTCCTCGAAGACCGCCAGGGCCTGCCGCAGCCGCTCGCCCGCCGCGACGAGCTGGTTGTCCTGGGTGAGCGCGAGCCCCAGGGCGTACCGGCCGTTGGCACCGCGCAGCGCGTGCCCCATGGAGTCGTAGATCTCGGTGCCCCGCTCGGCGAGGGTGATCGCGCTCGCCGTCCGGTCCGTGGCCAGGTGGATGCGGGAGAGGTTGCACAGCGCGCTGGCCTCGCCCGGCCGGTCCCCGATGGCGCGGAACCTCTCGATGGCCTGCGCGAGGTGCCGCTCGCCCTCCTCGAAGCGGTTCTGGTACAGGGCTATGATCCCCCGCGCGTTGGCGGACCAGCAGGCCGGCAGCGGGTCCCCGGCCGCCTCGGCGTGGGGCAGGGCCAGTTCGGCGTCCCGGTCCGCCTCCTGGAAGCGGCCCGCGGTGTGGTGGATGCCCGCGAGGACCATGAGCGCGCGGCCTTCCGCGTGCCCGTCGCCCCCGGCGCGGGCCGCGTCCCGGACGCCGGCGGCCACCGCCTCGAACTCCTTCGCGTTCGCGCCCGACTCGCCGAGGTCCAGGCAGACCCAGAGCAGGTCGACGGCGCGCCGGGGCGCTCCCGCCCCGGCCGCCTGCCGCACGCACGCCAGCAGGCAGTTCGCCTCGGCGTACAGCCAGTCCTGGGCGGTGTGGCGGTCGGTGAAGGCGAGACCGGGGTACTCCGTCGGCTCCAGGTGGTCGACAAGGCGGTCGCCCGGCCGTTCCAGGGCGTAGACCCGTGAGGCCGTCGAGAGGTAGAAGTCGAGCAGGCGGGTGAGCGCCGCACCGCGCTCCGAGGGCGGCTGTTCGTCCCGCTCGGCGCAGGCGCGGGCGTAGAGGCGGACCAGGTCGTGGTAGCGGTAGCGGCCCGGGGCCGCGGACTCCAGCAGGGACGTGTCGACCAGGGCCTCCAGCAGGTCCTCGGTGTCCCGTGCCGGAAGGTCCAGGACCGCGGCGGCGGCCGTGAGCGAGATGTCGGGCCCGTCCGCGAGGCCGAGCAGGCGGAAGGCGCGCGCCTGGGCGGGCTCCAGCTGGCCGTAGCCGAGCTCGAAGGTGGCCTTGACCGCGAGGTCGCCCGCCTGGAGCTCGTCCAGGCGGCGGCGCTCGTCGGCGAGCTTGGCCGCGAGGGTGGCGACGGTCCAGGTGCGCCGGGCCGCCAGGCGGGAGGCGGCGATGCGGATGGCGAGGGGGAGGAAGCCGCAGGCGGCGACCACGTCCAGGGCCGCCTCGCGCTCGGCGGAGACCCGCTCCGCGCCGACGATCCGGGTGAAGAGCTGGAGCGCCTCCTCGGGGGACATCACGTCCAGGTCCACCAGGTGGGCGCCGGCCAGGTCGAGCATCCGGATCCGGCTGGTCACCAGGGCGGCGCAACCGGCCGTGCCGGGCAGCAGCGGGCGGATCTGGGCCGCGTCCCTGGCGTTGTCCAGGAGCACCAGGATCCGGCGGCCGTCGAGCGCCGAGCGGTAGAGCGCCGCCCGCTCGTCCAGGGAGTCCGGGATGGCGGAGTCCGGGGTGCCCAGGGCGCGCAGGAACGCGCCGAGGACGGTCTCCGGGGCCGCCGCCCGCGCGCCGGCGCCCTGGAGGTCGACGTAGAGCTGTCCGTCGGGGAAGTGCGGGCGGGCCTCGTGCGCGACGTGGACGGCGAGGGTCGTCTTGCCGACGCCGCCGATGCCGGCGAGGGCCGAGACCGCCATCACGGAGCCCTCCGCCGTGGCGAGCCGGTCGCCCAGCTCGCGGACGAAGGAGGCGCGGCCGGTGAAGTCCGGGACGGTGGCGGGGAGCTGCGCGGGCCGGGCGACGGCGGGGGCCGGGGCCGGTTCCTCGACCGGGCGGGCCAGCTCGGTGTCCGCCCGCAGGATCCGCTGCTGGAGGCGGGAGAGCTCGGGGTTGGGGTCGACCCCCAGCTCGTCGGCGAGGAGCCGGCGGGTGTCCGCGTACACGGCCAGCGCCTCCGCCTGCCGTCCGCTGCGGTAGAGCGCGAGCATGAGCAGTTCGCGCAGCCGCTCCCGCAGCGGGTGGGCGGCGGTGAGCGCGGTCAGCTCGGAGACGGCCTCCGCGTGCGCGCCGACCTCCAGGTCCATGTCGAGCCGGGTCTCCAGGAGCTGCAGGCGCCACTCCTCGAGACGGGTGCGCTGGTTCTCGGCGTACGGCCCCGGGACGGAGGCGAGCGCCTCGCCGTCCCACAGTCCGAGCGACTTGTCGATCAGGGCGCGGGCCCCGCGGCGGTCCCCGGCCGCCCGCAGCTTCTCGGCCTCGGCGGCGAGGTCGACCGCGACGTTCACGTCGACGGCGGAGTGCCCGGTGCGTACGGCGTAGCCGCCGGACTCGCTGACCAGCACGCCTGCGGGAAGGACCTTGCGCAGCCGCGAGGCGTACGTCCGGACCGCCGCCAGCGCCTGCGAGGGCGGTTCGTCGCCCCAGATGGCGTCGATCAGCTCGGCGGCCGTGGCCGTGCGCCCGTCGCGCAGCAGCAGCGCCGCGAGGAGCGCCCGCTGCTGCGGTGATCCGGAGGGGAGCGCTTCGCCGGCCCGCCAGGCGCGGACCGGGCCGAGCACGCCGAAGCGCAGGTCGTTGCCGACGTCGTCGGGACCACCTGTCGACGGAGCCCGCTGCTCCGGAACTCGCGGGCCGTTTCCACGGTCCATAGCTCCCCCTGCCCTGCCGCTGGTTTCGCCCTGGACAGTCTGCCTTGTCCGGAGCGAGCGCGTCAGCATCGGGTGACCCTCTGCACAAGACCCGCCGAAGGAACCCCGCCCAGACTAGCTGACGACCCGTCAGATCAGCGCTACCGTGAAGCGCATGGAGACCTTCCCCAGGATCATCTCGGTGGACGACCACACCGTGGAGCCCCCGCACGTCTGGCGGGACCGGCTCCCGTCCCGGTACCGCGACTCCGGGCCCCGGGTGGTCCGCGCGCCCCTGAAGGAAATGACCTTCCTGGGCGGGAAGTTCGCGCCCGTCATGGGCGCCAAGGGCGACGACGGGCCGATCGGCGACTGGTGGGTGTACGAGGACCTGCACCGGCCGCTCACCCGGCTCGACACCGCCGTGGGCTACGACCGCGACGAGATCAGACTCGAAGTGATCACCTACGAACAGATGCGGCCGGGCTCCTACGCGGTGCCCGACCGGCTGGCCGACATGGACGTCAACCACGTCCAGTCCGCGCTCTGCTTCCCGACCTTCCCCCGCTTCTGCGGGCAGACCTTCACCGAGGCGAGCGACCGCGAGCTGGGCCTCCTCGGGGTGCGCGCCTACAACGACTGGATGGTCGAGGAGTGGTGCGGGCCGGAGGCGGGCGGCCGGCTCATACCCCTCACGCTGATCCCGCTCTGGGACGCCGAACTCGCCGCCGCCGAGGTCCGCCGCAACGCCGCCCGGGGCGTGCGCGCCGTCGCCTTCTCCGAGATCCCGCCCCACCTCGGGCTCCCGTCGGTGCACACCGACTACTGGGACCCGTTCCTGCGCGCCTGCGACGAGACCGGCACCGTGGTCGCCATGCACATCGGCTCGTCCAGCCGGATGCCCTCCACCTCCGCCGACGCCCCGCCCGCCGTCGGCTCCACCATCACCTTCGCCAACTGCTGCTTCTCGATGGTCGACTGGCTGATGAGCGGCAAGTTCGAGCGCTTCCCGAACCTCCGGGTGATGTACGCCGAGGGCCAGATCGGCTGGATCCCCTACATCCTGGAGCGCGCGGACGTGGTCTGGGAGGAGAACCGCGGCTGGGGCGGGGTCGCCGACAAGGTGCTGCGCCCGCCGTCGGAGCTCTTCGCGGACCACGTCTACGGCTGCTTCTTCGACGACGCCTTCGGGCTGCGCAACCTCGACGCGATCGGCGTCGGGAACGTCCTGTACGAGACGGACTACCCCCACTCGGACTCCACCTGGCCCAAGTCCCGCGAGGTCGGCGAGGCCCAGATGGGCCACCTGGCACCGGACGTCGTCGAGCGGATCGTCCGCGGCAACGCGATCGACCTGCTCGGCCTGACCCCGGAGGGGCTCTGGGTGCCCTAGGGCGGGAGGCCGCTCCCGGGGCGGCGGCCTCCACGGCCCCTATGGGATGTCGTTGACGTTGTGCTCGCCGAGGTCGGCCGCGTGTCGGGCGACCGTGCGGTAGTCGGCGTCGTCGTGCAGGACGGTGAGCCCATGGTGGGCCGCCGTGGCGGCGATGAGCAGGTCGACGGCAGAGGCGCTCCTGTGCTCCCCGGCCCTCGCCATCCGATGCTGCACGGAGCCGATCCACCGCCCCGCGTTCTTGGGCACCGCCACGTCGGGGTAGAGGTCGGTGAACATCTCCGTGATCTCGTCGTACTCCCGAGCGCTTCGAGCGCTGTGCAGGAACTCGGTGCGCTGCGGGTAACAGGAGGCGATCGCCTCGGCGTCGACGGCGTCCCACCAGGCCGACTGGAGCGCGGGGTCGCCGAGCAGCCGGACGAGGCCGGACGTGTCGAGCAGGTAGATCAACGACTGTCCTTCTCGGCCTGGTGCAGCCGCTCGGCGTCTTCGACCGCGCCCCATGTGCGTGCGCGGTCGAAGTGGCGGCCGATGCGCGCCGCACGCTCCCGCCGGTCGGCGTAGAACCGGAGGGCGAGGTTGACGGCCTCCTTCTTGGTCCTGGCCTCGGACAGCGCCATCACCCGTTGCAGCGCGTCATCGTCTATGTCGATCTGCGTGACGGCCATGCCGCACCTCCCGCGATGTTGGTCATGTACAAGAAACTATACGTCGCCCACATCGAGCTCGCGACCTCCGGCCGCGCCCTTGTTCCGGCGCAACCCTTGCCTGATGGCGGGCGGGCCCCGACTATGGGGCCCTTCGGCATCTGACGGTTCGTCAGTTAAGGGGTCGCCATGGTCGTCTACGGGATGCAGCTCCCGGTCCAGTCCCAGAGCACGATCTACGCCGAGCCCTGGGAGGCGGCCGCGGGCCCGGCCGATCTGGTGGAGATCGCCCGGGTCGCCGACCGGACCGGCTTCGACTACATCGCGAGCTGCGACCACGTCGCCATCCCGCGCCGGCTCGCCGGGCCGATGAGCACGGTCTGGTACGACCCGGTCGCGACCCTCTCCTTCCTCGCCGCCGCCACCGAGCGCGTACGGCTGCTCTCCCACGTCGCCGTCGTCGGGCTGCGCCACCCGCTGGTGACCGCCAAGGCGTACGCGACGCTCGACCACCTCTCCGGTGGCCGGCTGGTCCTCGGGGTCGGGGCCGGCCACGTCCAGGAGGAGTTCGAGGCGGTCGGCGCCGACTTCGCCGGGCGCGGGGGCGTCCTCGACGAGACGATCGACGCGCTCCGGGTGGCCCTCGGCCCCGAGGAGTACCCGGAGCACAGCGGCGAGCGGTTCGCCTTCAAGGACCTCGGCCAGCTGCCCCGGCCCGCCCAGGAGCGGGTGCCGGTCTGGGTCGGCGGCTCCTCACCGGCCGCGGTGCGCCGGGCCGCGCGCAAGGGGGACGGCTGGCTGCCGCAGGGCGACCCGCGGGAGAAGCTGGCCGCGCAGATCGCCCGGCTGCGGGAGCTGCGCGCCGAGGCCGGGATCGCGGACCCGATCACCGTCGGGGCGATCGTCGAGCCCCTCTACGTCGGCGAGGCCGGCTGGGAGGTCGGCCGCCGCACGCTGTCGGGCAAGCCGGAGGCCCTCGCCGAGTCGCTGAACGCCTACGGCGCCATGGGCGTGGACCAGATCCAGGTCCGGTTCCGCTCCCGGAGCCGGAGCGAGCTCACCGACCAGATGGCGGCGTTCGCCGCCGAGGTCGCCCCCCACCTGAACTGAGGAGCGTGGCAGGCATGGGCAAGCTGGACGGGCGGGTCGTCGTCATCACGGGCGCGGCGCGCGGGCAGGGCGAGCAGGAGGCGCGGCTCTTCGCCGCCGAGGGGGCCCGGGTGGTCCTCGGGGACGTCCTGGACGACCCCGGCGAGGCGCTCGCCAAGGAGCTGGGGGAGGAGCGGGCCGTCTACGTCCACCTCGACGTGACGCGCGAGGAGGAGTGGACGGCCGCCGTCGCCGTCGCCACGGAGCGCTTCGGGCGGATCGACGGACTGGTGAACAACGCCGGCATCCTGCGCTTCAACGAGCTGGTCTCCACGCCCCTGGAGGAGTTCCAGGCGATCGTCTCGGTCAACCAGGTGGGCTGCTTCCTCGGGATCCGGGCCATGGCGCCCGAGATCGCGGCGGCCGGCGGCGGGACGATCGTGAACACCGCCTCGTACACCGGGCTGACGGGCATGGCGGGGGTGGGCGCCTACGCCGCCACCAAACACGCCGTCCTCGGCCTGACCCGGGTCGCGGCCCTGGAGCTGGCCGCCTCGGGCGTCCGGGTCAACGCCGTCTGCCCGGGCGCCATCGACACCCCCATGAGCCATCCGGAGGGCGTGGACCCGGCGGCGACGGCGGAGCTGTACCGCAAGCTCGTGCCGCTCGGCCGGATCGGCCGGCCCGAGGAGGTCGCGGCGCTCGCGCTCTTCCTGACCGGCGACGACTCGGCGTACATCACCGGGCAGCCGTTCGTCATCGACGGCGGCTGGCTGGCCGGCGTCAGCCTGTTCTGACGCTTCGTCAGCTATTGACGCCTCCGCGCGGCGGTGCGAGAGTCGGGCCATCGAGAATCTGACGGTATGTCAGAAACAACGAGGACGGTGAACCCCCTTGGAATTCGGGATCTTCGTACAGGGATACGTCGGCAAGCGCGCCGAGACCGATCCCGAGGCCGAGCACAAGGCGCTGATGGAGGAGACCGAGTACGTCATCCAGGCGGACAGGTCCGGGTTCAAGTACGCCTGGGCCTCCGAGCACCACTTCCTGGAGGAGTACTCCCACCTCTCGGCGAACGACGTCTACCTCGGCTACCTCGCCCACGCCACCGACCGGATCCACCTCGGCTCCGGCATCTTCAACCCCCTCGCGCCCGTGAACCACCCGGTCAAGGTCGCCGAGAAGGTCGCCATGCTCGACCACCTCTCCCGGGGCCGTTTCGAATTCGGCTCCGGCCGCGGCGCCGGTTCCCACGAGATCCTCGGGTTCATGCCGGGCATCACCGACATGAACCACACCAAGGAGATCTGGGAGGAGACGATCGCCGAGTTCCCCAAGATGTGGCTCCAGGAGGAGTACGCCGGCTTCCAGGGCAAGCACTGGTCCCTCCCGCCGCGCAAGGTCCTGCCCAAGCCGTACGGCAAGTCCCACCCCGCCATGTGGTACGCGGCCGGCTCGCCGTCCTCGTACGCCATGGCGGGCAGCAAGGGGCTCGGCGTCCTCGGGTTCAGCGTGCAGAAGGTCTCCGACATGGAGTGGGTCGTCGAGTCCTACAAGACCGCGATCAAGGAGGCCAAGGCGGTCGGCGATTTCGTCAACGACAACGTCATGGTGACCTCGACGGCGATCTGCGCCGAGACCCACGACAAGGCCGTCGAGATCGCCGTCGGCGGCGGGCTCAACTACCTCCAGTCGCTGCTCTTCCGCTACCACGACACCTTCCCGCGGCCCGAGGGCGTCCCGGAGTGGCCCGAGCTGCTCCCGGAGTACAGCGCCGAGATCATCGAACTCCTCATCGCCGAGGAGCTGATGATCTGCGGCGACCCCGAGGAGGTCACCCGCCAGTGCAAGCGCTGGGAGCAGGCCGGGGCGGACCAGCTCTCCTTCGGGCTGCCGATCGGGATCTCGTACGAGGACACGATGAACTCGATCAGGCTGATCGGCGAGCACGTGATCCCCAGGATCGACACCGACCCCGTCCACCGCACCACCCGCTTCCGCCAGGCGGCGGGCGAGTAGGGCGGGCGGACCCCCGTACCCGGGGCGGTGTCTTCCCGGACCGCCGCCCCGCACCGGCCCCGGTCGGGGGCGCGGCAGCCGCGGCCGGCTGCCCCGTCCCGGGCCGGGGCCCGTCCCCGTGGAGAGGACCGAGTGAAGGGACCGTCATGCTCGATCACCTGATCAAGGGCGCCACCGTCGTGGACGGCACCGGCGCCCCCGCCCGTACCGCCGACGTCGGCCTGCGCGACGGGCGGATCGCCGTCGTCGCCGCGCCGGGGACCGTGACCGAGGAGGCCGCGAGCACCGAGGACGCCACCGGGCTCGTCCTCGCCCCCGGCTTCGTCGACCCCCACACCCACTACGACGCCCAGCTCTTCTGGGACCCCTTCGCCACCCCCTCCATGAACCACGGCGTCACCACCGTCGCCGGCGGCAACTGCGGCTTCACCCTCGCCCCCCTCCACCCGGAGCGGCCCGAGGACGCCGACTACACCCGCCGCATGATGTCCAAGGTCGAGGGCATGGCCCTCAAGGCCCTGGAGGAGGGCGTCGACTGGAGCTGGTCCTCCTTCGGCGAGTACCTCGACGCCCTCGAAGGCCGGATCGCCGTCAACGCCGGCTTCATGGTCGGCCACTGCGCCCTGCGCCGGTACGTGATGGGCGCGGACGCCGTCGGCGGCCGGCCGACGCCCGAGCAGCTCGACCGGATGACGGCGCTGCTCCACGACGCCCTGGCCGCCGGCGCCTGGGGCCTGTCCACCACCCAGTCGTCCACCCACTCCGACGGCGACGGCGCCCCCGTCGCCTCCCGGCACGCCGCCCCCGAGGAGCTGATCGCCCTCTCCCGGGCGGTCGGCGAGCACGAGGGCACCCAGCTCGAAGCGATCCTCGCCGGCTGCCTCGACCAGTTCTCCGACGCGGAGATCGACCTCTTCGTGGAGATGACGGCCGCCGCCGGACGCCCGCTCAACTGGAACGTCCTCACCATCGACGCCACCGTCCCCGAACGCGTCCCGCGCCAGCTCCTCGCCTCCGAACGCGCCCGCAAGTCCGGCGGCCGGATCGTCGCCCTCACCATGCCGATCCTCACCCCCATGAACATGTCGCTCGGCACCTTCTGCGCCCTCAACCTCATCCCCGGCTGGGGCGAGATCCTCGGGCTGCCCGTCCCCGAGCGGATCGCCAGGCTCCGCGACCCGGACGTGCGGGCCGGGATGCTGCGGCGCGCCGACTCCAAGGAGGCCGGCGTCTTCCGCCGCCTCGCGCACTTCGGCCGCTATGTCATCGGCGACACCTACAGCCGCGAGAACGCGGGCCTCACCGGTCGGGTCGTGGACGACATCGCCGCCGAACGCGGCCAGGACCCCTTCCAGTGCCTCGTCGAGATCTGTGCCAACGACGACCTGAAGACCGTGCTGTGGCCCATGCCCAGCGACAACGACCCGGCCTCCTGGGCGCTGCGCCGCGAGACCTGGGAGCACGAGGACGTGCTGCTGGGCGGCTCCGACGCCGGCGCGCACCTGGACCGCATGTGCGGCGCCCCGTACACCACGCGCTTCCTCGGCGACTGCCTGCGCGGCCGGAAGCTGGTCCCGCTGGAGCGGGCGGTGCGGATGCTCAGCGACGACCCGGCCCGGCTCTTCGGGCTGCGCGAGCGCGGGCGGATCGCCGAGGGCTTCCACGCCGACCTGGTCCTCTTCGACCCCGAGCGGATCGACGCGGGCCCGGCCACCCTGGTGCACGACCTGCCCGGGGACAGTCCCCGGCTCGACTCGCGGGCGATCGGTGTCGTCTCCGTCCGCGTCAACGGCGTCGAGACCATCCGCGACGACGAGGTGACCGGCGCGATCCCCGGCAGGGTGCTGCGCTCGGGCCGCGACACGAGGACGGTGTCCACACGGTGACGCAGCGACTGTTCATCGGCGGCGAGTGGGTCGAGCCCGAGGGCGGGCACTACGACGTGGTCGACCCGGCCACCGAGGAGGTCGTCGGCCTCGCGCCCGAGGCCTCCCGGAGCCAGGTGTACGAGGCGGCGGCCGCGGCCCGGGAGGCCTTCGCGACCTGGTCCCGTACGAAACCGGAGGAGCGGGCCGCGATCCTCGACCGGGCCGCGGATCTGATGGCCCGGGACGCCGAGGAGAACGTGGCCCTCGCCCGGGCCGAGACCGGCGCGACCACCGCCACCGCGCGCGGGATGCAGGTCGCCGTCGGCGCCTCCCGCTTCCGGCGGTACGCACGCGGCGCCCTGGAGCCGGTCGAGCGGGCGCTGCCCCCGCAGGTCAACGAGGCGGGCCCGATGGGCAGGGCCGGGGTCTTCGGCGCGGTCGCCGTCCGCCGCCCGGTCGGGGTGGTCACCTGCATCACCTCGTACAACAACCCCTGGGCCAATCCGGCGGGCAAGATCGCCCCCGCGCTCGCCATGGGGAACACCGTCGTGGTGAAACCGGCGCCGCAGGACCCGCTCTCGGTCTACGCGATGACCCGGGCCCTCGCGGAGGCGGGCGTCCCGGCGGGCGTCGTCAACGTGGTCACCGGGGCGGGCGCCGCCGTCGGGGAGGCGGCCGTCGACTCCCCGGACGTCGACATGGTCTCCTTCACCGGCTCGACGGCCGTCGGCCAGCGGATCGGCGAGGTCTGCGGCCGGGAGCTGAAGCGACAGCTCATGGAGCTGGGCGGCAAGGGGGCGGCGCTCGTCTTCGACGACGCCGACCTGGACTCCGCCGTGGCGGGGATCGGCACCACCTTCTCCTTCTACAGCGGCCAGATCTGCACGGCCCCGACCCGGGTCCTCGCCCAGCGCGGGATCCACGACCGGCTGATCGAGAAGCTCACCGGCTGTCTGGCGTACATGAAGGTCGGCGACCCGGCGGCGCGGGGCACGGTGGTCGGCCCGGTGATCTCGGCGGCCCACCGCGACCGGGTGGAGGCGTACGTCGCCCTGGGGCGGAAGGAGGGCGCCCGGGTCGTCGCCGGCGGCGAGCGGCCGGACCTTCCCCGCGGCTTCTACGTCGCCCCCACCCTGCTCGCGGAGTGCACCCCGGACATGCGGGTCGTCCGGGAGGAGATCTTCGGCCCGGTCGTGGTGGTCGTCCCCTTCGACGACGAGGAGGAGGGGATCGCGCTGGCGAACGACAGCGACTACGGCCTCATCGACTACGTCTGGTCGGGCGACGTGGCCCGCGCCTTCCGCGTCGCTGCCCGGCTGCGGGCCGGGGGCGTCGGGGTGAACACCGTCGGACGGAACATGGAGGCGCCGTTCGGCGGGTTCAAGAAGAGCGGTGTGGGGCGCGACGTCGGCTCGTACGCCCTGCACGCGTACAGCGAGACGCAGGCGGTGGTCTGGCCCGGTTGATCACCGGACGGGGCCTTCGGGAGGGTCCCCGGAGGCCCGGGCGGGACGGCCGGAAAAACGGCACGGGAAATTTTGGAAACGGACATTTCGGATGGTGCTGCGGTTCCCGCATATCGGACATTGACCGGCGCTCCAACCAATCGGTCGGTATGCCGGATCATCGATCTTTCAATCATCGGTGATCGTCCGGATTTCGCCTCGCATTGCAAGGTGAAGATCCGCGCTGTGAGTGGATTGTGATCTTCCAGATGTGGAAACCGCAGCACTTAACGTCCTGTTCATGACTCAGGTGGATGCACGGCCCCAGGCCGGAGACACGGTAAGGGGCGTCGTCGCTCCGGGCGACACCCAGGGCGTACGGCGCAAGGGGCTCGGCGGGAACTCCGTCGGGCTGATGGGCAGTGCCGTCATCGGCATCTCCACCGTCGCCCCCGTCTACTGCCTGACCTCCACCCTCGGCTCCACGGCCGGCGAGGTCGGACTCCAGATGCCCGCGATCTTCCTCGCCGGCTTCCTCCCGATGCTCCTGGTGGCCTTCGCCTACCGCGAGCTCAACAAGGTCATGCCGGACTGCGGCACCTCCTTCACGTGGACCGTGAAGGCCTTCGGCCCCCGGATCGGCTGGATGTGCGGCTGGGGCCTCGTCATCGCGACGATCATCGTGCTCTCCAACCTGGCAGGCGTCGCGACCTCCTACTTCTGGCTGCTGGCCGGCGAGATCACGGGCGATCCGTCGATCGCGGCCCTGGACGACAACAAGGCCGTCCACATCGTCACCTGCCTCGCGCTCATCGCCCTCGCCACCGCGATCAGCTACCGCGGCATGACCGCCACCAAGGGCGTGCAGTACGCCCTCGTCGGCCTCCAGCTCGTGGTGCTCGTCGTCTTCGTCGCGATGGCCTTCCAGAAGGCCGGCAGCGGCGCCTTCGACACCGGACTGAGCTTCTCCTGGTCCTGGATGAACCCGTTCGCGGTCCAGTCCTTCGCGGCCTTCACCGCCGGCCTCTCCCTCTCGATCTTCATGTACTGGGGCTGGGACGCCTGTCTCGCCACCAACGAGGAGACCTCCGGCTCCACCAGGACCCCCGGCCGCGCCGCGCTCATCGCGATGGTCGTCCTGGTCGCCTCCTACCTGGCCACCGGCATCGCCGCGCAGATGGCCGTCGGCTCCGGCGACTCCGGCCTCGGCCTCGCCAACCCGGAGACCTCCGACAACGTCTTCGCCGCCCTCGCCGGCCCGGTCATGGGCCCGGCCCTCGGCATCCTGCTCTTCGTCGCCGTCCTCGCCTCGGCGGCGGCCAGCCTCCAGACGACGTTCATCCCGGTGGCCCGCACCGTGCTGGCGATGTCGGCGTACGAGGCCCTCCCGGCCTCCTTCGCCAAGGTCCACCCCCGCTTCAAGGTCCCCGGCAAGGCCACGATCATCGCGGGCGTCGCGACCGGCGTCTTCTACACCGTCATGACCCTGGTCAGCGAGAACGTCCTGGTCGACACGATCTACGCGCTCGGCCTGATGATCTGCTTCTACTACTCGCTCACCGCGTTCGCCTGCGCCTGGTACTTCCGCAAGGAGCTCTTCCACTCCGGCCGGAACCTCCTCTACAAGGGCGTCTGCCCGGTCCTCGGCGGCATCCTGCTGACCGCGGTCTTCGGCAAGACGCTGTACGACATGTGGGACCCGGCCTACGGCAGCGGCTCCTCGGTCCTCGGCGTCGGCTCGGTCTTCGTCATCGGCGTCGGACTGCTGCTCCTCGGCGTGGTGATCATGCTGGTCATGCAGCGCAGGAGCCCCGCGTTCTTCCGCGGCGAGGTGCTGACCAAGGAGACGCCGGCGCTGGTCGTCGCCGACTGACCGCACGGCACGCACACGACCGCCGGCGCGGCGGGACCGGCCGGGGTCCCGCCGCGCCGGTGCGCCCGCCCGCCGGACCGTGACGTCTCCGGACGGCGACTCAGTGCGGGGCGGCGCCCGCGCCGGGGATCACCGGCCGGTCGCCCTGCGTCCACACGACGCGCAGGTCCGCCCGGGACAGCCGCCAGCCCCGGGGGGTTCGGACGAGCGCGTTCTCCGTCCGGCCGCCGGAGACGAAGAGCTTCCCGCTGCCGGCCCGTACGTGCGTGGAGAGCTGGTTGCCCACGAGCGTGGCCCGGTCGCCCTCCACGTCGACGAGGTAGTTCGAGCCGAAGTGCACCGTCCGCTCGAAGAGCCCCATCGCCATCCGTATGTTCGCGGCGATCGCCTCCCGCCCGCGGACGTCCCCGGCCGGTGTCGAGGTCGTGGCGTCCTCGGTGAAGAAGTCCGCCGCCCAGGCCGCGTCGTACGGCCCCCGGTCGTCGAGGGAGCGCAGGTAGCGATCGAAGAGGCGCGTGACGGCGGCGCTGTCGGCGAGGGAGGCCGCACCCGTAGGGGAGGCCGTGTCATCGGTGGTGCTCGTGGTGTCCGTGTCCATGCCCACGAGCTTGGTACCTCGACCAAGGTCGAGGTCAAGGGCCGGGCCGTGACGTCTCCGGCCGGCCGGGTGCGAGACGATGGGGCCATGACCGAGATCCTCACGCCCCGCCTCCTCCTCCGCCGCTGGACCGACGACGACCTCGTGCCCATGGCCGAGATCAACGCCGACCCCGAGGTGATGCGCTGGATCGGCGACGGGTCCGTCCGGGATCTGGAACAGACCGCCGAGGACATCGAGCGGTGGGAGGAGGAGTGGGACGACGAGGGCTTCGGGCTCTTCGCCGTCGAACTCCTCGGCTCCGGCGAGCTGATCGGCTTCGCCGGCCTCTCCGTCCCCGCGTTCCTGCCCGACCTGCGCCACGAGGTCGAGATCGGCTGGCGGCTCGGACGGCCCTTCTGGGGACAGGGATACGCCTCCGAGGCCGCGCACGCGGTCCTGGAGTTCGCCCTGCAGGACCGCGCCCTCGACCGGGTCGTCGCCGTCACCCACATCTCCAACGAGGCCTCCGAGAACGTCCTGCGCAAGCTCGGCATGACCCCGGAACGCGAGACGGACCACCCGGACTTCGGCGTCCCCCTGCGCATCCACGCCATCGACCTCAGCGAGTACCAGGGCTGACCCCCCGGGCCTCCAGGAACACCGGATTGGTGAAGCCCGCGAGCGCGCCCGGCAGCGGGGGCAGCATCGCCGGATGGCGGACCTCCGCCCGTACGTAGGTCGCGTACGCCGCCGTCGTCACCCACTCCACCGGACCCGCGGCGGCCGGCGCCGTGTGCAGCACGCCCTGGTCCGTGACGAAGCGGACCGTGCCGCCCGCCGGGGCCCCGCGCACCGCCAGCCGGACCCTGACCGGCGCGTCCGCCGGGACCGCGAGCCGCTCGCCGATCCCGGCCGTCCGCCCCCGCCCGTCCGTCACGGTGAAGTCCAGGGCGACCGCCGAGGACTCGGCGACGTACGAACGGCCCGCGCGCAGGCCCGCCAGGATCGCCGTCCGGCTCAGCTCGTCGGCCAGGACCACGGTCTGCGGGGTGCCGACCCGGTCCGGGTCCCGGTGGGCGTCGCTGCCGCCCATCGCCGGGATCCGGCGGCCCCGGGCGAGCGCCGCGTCCCAGTCGGCCAGCGCGACCTCGTCGTCCGGGGTGTACGGGCCGTTCCACACCTCCACCGCGTCCGCGTCGCCGAAGCCGAACTTCCAGGCGCAGCCCACGCAGGGGGCGTGCGGATGCGCCGGGACGACCAGCCCGCCCGCCCGCCGGATCTCGCGCGCGAAGCGCCCGAAACGGTTCTCCCGGGCCCGGTAGCGCCAGTCCACGAAGGTGCCCGGGTCCGTGCCCACGGCCAGCACGTGACCGTTGCGGGTGGTGACCTCCTCGCCGAGCAGGACCAGCAGGTCGTCCCCGGCGTGCCCGGCCCACGCCCCGTGCCCGCCGTGCGTGTTGTGCTCGGTGGCGGTCAGGAAGTCGAGCCCGGCGGCGCGGGCGAGCGCGGCGACCTCCGCGGGCGTGCGCCGCCCGTCCGAGTACACCGTGTGGAGGTGGCAGTCGCCCCGGTACCAGGCCCGGCCGCGCCCCCTCGCCCGCTCCGGCGGGTACACGACCGCGGGGGCGGGCGCCGGGTCGCCGAAACGGAGGGTGACCGTCACCGTGTACGTCAGCCCCCGCGGCGCCACCGTGTACGGCGCGAGCACCACGAACCAGGTCCCGGCTCTCAGCGGCCCGGCCACATAGCCGGGGGTGGCCGCGTCGGCCCGCAGGAAGAACTCCGTCCGCGCCCCTCCCGACCAGCCCCGGAACCCGGCCCCGCCGAGGCCGGTGCCGCGCTGGTCGAAGAGGCCGATGTCGAGCGCGTTGCCCTGCGTCCCGGCGGGGGCGGCGGGGCGCTCGTACGCGTACGACACGTGGATCTCGCGCACCCCGCGCGGGACCTCGACGGGCAGGTAGACGTAGTCGGGGGAGCCGGGCGGCAGGGTGCCGCCGACCGTCTCCGTACGGTCGCCGCCGGGGGTGCCCGCGGCGTGCGCGAAGCTCACGCCCCCCACGGTGAAGGCGGAGGCGACGCTCGTCGCCAGGAGCGTTCGTCGGGTCGGTTCGCTCATGTCCGGCACCTTCGTAGGAGCGCATGAACCGCCGGACAACACAAGAGGCCCGCGGTGCCGCACCTCTCGGAAATCACGGCCGCACCCCCTACCGTGCCGCTATGCGGATCTCGACCACGATCTTCCTGACCGACGAGACCATCTCCCCCGTGCGCCTCGCCCGCGAGCTGGAGCGGCGCGGCTTCGCCGGGCTCTACCTCCCGGAGCACACCCACATCCCGATCGAGCGCACCACGCCCTACCCGGCCGCGGGCACCGAACTGCCCCCGGAGTACGGCCGCACCCTCGACCCCTTCGTCGCCCTCGGCCAGGCCGCCGCCGTCACCGACCGCCTCGGGCTCGGCACCGGCATCACGCTGGTCACCCAGCACGACCCGATCGCCCTGGCCAAGCAGATCGCCACCCTCGACCACCTCTCCGGCGGGCGCTTCACCCTCGGCGTCGGCTTCGGCTGGAACAAGGAGGAGGCCGCCGACCACGGCGTGGAGTGGTCCACCCGACGCGAGCTGACCCGGGAGCGGATGGCGCTGATGCGCGCCCTGTGGGCCGCCGAACCCACCGCGTACGAGGGCGGGCACGGGGTGTCGGTACGCGCCTCCTACGCCTGGCCCAAGCCGCTCGGCGGCGCCCCCCGCACCCTCGTCGGCGGCGCGGCCGGCCCCACGCTCTTCGCGCACATCACCGAGTACGCCGACGGCTGGATGCCCATCGGCGGCCGCGGCCTCTCGGAGTCCGTCCCGGCGCTCCGCGAGGTCTGGGAGAAGGCCGGCCGCGACCCGCGGACCCTCCGGATCGTCCCGTACGCGGTCCTGCCGAACCCCGGGAAGCTGGCGCACTACGCCGAACTGGGCTGCGAGGAGGTCGTCCTGCAGCTGCCCCCGGCGGGGGAGGCGGAAGTCCTGGGCGTCCTCGACGCGTACGCCCCGTACCTGTAGGGCCGGGCCGGGAGGGCGCCACTGCCGAGGCCGGACGGGGCCTCCTGTCCGCGCGGGGGCACTCGTATGCTCGGTCCATGACGGATCAGCAGCCCGGCCCGGCACCACGGCCCACCGAGAACGCCATGCGCCGCGCCCTCAAGCGGGCCAGGGACGGGGTGGCGCTCGACGTCACCGAGGCCGCCGTGCTGCTCCGGGCGCGCGGCGCCGACCTGGACGACCTCGTCGCCTCCGCCGGCCGGGTCCGGGACGCCGGTCTCGAGGCCGCCGGGCGGCCCGGAGTCATCACCTACTCCAAGAGCGTGTTCATCCCGCTCACCCGGCTCTGCCGGGACACGTGTCACTACTGCACCTTCGTCACCGTCCCCGGCAAGCTGCGCCGCGCCGGGCACGGGATGTTCATGTCCCCCGACGAGGTCCTCGACATCGCCCGCCGCGGCGCCGAACTGGGCTGCAAGGAAGCCCTGATCACGCTCGGCGACAAGCCCGAGGACCGCTGGCCCGAGGCGCGCGAATGGCTCGACGCGCACGGCTACGACGACACCCTGGCGTACGTACGGGCCATGGCGATCCGGATCCTGGAGGAGACCGGGCTGCTGCCCCACCTCAACCCCGGCGTGCTCTCCTGGACCGACTTCCAGCGCCTCAAGCCGGTCGCGCCGTCGATGGGCATGATGCTGGAGACGACCGCCACCCGCCTGTGGTCCGAGCCCGGCGGACCGCACTACGGCTCCCCCGACAAGGACCCCGCCGTGCGGCTGCGGGTCCTGGAGGACGCCGGACGCTCCTCCGTCCCCTTCACCAGCGGCCTCCTCATCGGGATCGGCGAGACCCACGAGGAGCGGGCCGACTCCCTCTTCGCGCTGCGCAAGGTCTCCCGCGCCTACCACTCCGTCCAGGAGCTGATCATCCAGAACTTCCGCGCGAAGCCGGACACGGCGATGCGCGGCATGCCGGACGCGGAGCTCGACGACCTGATCGCCACCGTCGCCGTCGCCCGCCACATCATGGGCCCGAGCGCCTGCCTCCAGGCCCCGCCGAACCTCGTCGACGAGGAGTACGGCCGCCTCATCGCCGCCGGCATCGACGACTGGGGCGGCGTCTCGCCCCTCACCATCGACCACGTCAACCCGGAGCGGCCCTGGCCGCAGATCGACACCCTCGCCGAGAAGTCCCGCGCCGTCGGCTTCGAGCTGCGCGAACGCCTCTGCGTGTACCCCGAGTTCGTCGGCCGCGGCGAGCCCTGGCTCGACCCGCGGCTGCTGCCGCACGTCCGCGCCCTCGCCGATCCGGAGACCGGCCTCGCGAACCCGGACGCGGAGGTGCGCGGGCTGCCCTGGCAGGAGCCGGACGAGGCCTTCACCGCCGCCGGCCGCACCGACCTGCACCGCACCATCGACACCACCGGCCGCACCCACGACCGCCGCGAGGACTTCGACGAGGTCTACGGCGACTGGGAGGCGCTACGCGAGGCGGCCGCCCCCGGCATGGTCCCGCAGCGCATCGACACCGATGTCCGCGACGCCCTCGCCGTGGCCGCCGACGACCCGACCCGGCTCACCGACGACCAGGCCCTGGCCCTGCTGCACGCGGACGGCCCCGCCCTCGACGCGCTGACCCGGATCGCCGACGACGTCCGCAAGGCGGCGGTCGGCGACGACGTCACCTACGTCGTCACCCGGAACATCAACTTCACCAACGTCTGCTACACCGGCTGCCGCTTCTGCGCCTTCGCGCAGCGCCGCACCGACGCCGACGCCTACACCCTCTCCCTCGACCAGGTCGCCGACCGGGCCCAGCAGGCGTGGGAGGTCGGCGCGGTGGAGGTCTGCATGCAGGGCGGCATCCACCCCGACCTGCCGGGCACGGCCTACTTCGACATCGCGCGGGCGGTGAAGGAACGCGTCCCCGGCATGCACGTGCACGCCTTCTCGCCGATGGAGGTCGTCAACGGCGCGACCCGGACCGGCCTTTCCATCCGGGAGTGGCTGACGGCGGCCAAGGAGGCCGGGCTCGACTCGATCCCCGGCACGGCCGCCGAGATCCTGGACGACGAGGTCCGCTGGGTCCTGACCAAGGGCAAGCTGCCCACGGCGACCTGGATCGAGGTCGTCACCACCGCTCACGAACTGGGCATCCGCTCCTCGTCCACGATGATGTACGGCCATGTCGACCAGCCCCGGCACTGGCTCGGCCACTTCCGCACGCTGGCCGGGATCCAGCAGCGGACCGGCGGCTTCACCGAGTTCGTGACGCTCCCCTTCATCCACACCAACGCGCCCGTCTACCTCGCGGGGATCGCCCGCCCCGGGCCCACCGTCCGCGACAACCGCGCGGTCACGGCGATGGCCCGGCTGCTGCTGCACCCCTACATCCCGAACATCCAGACCAGCTGGGTGAAGCTGGGGGCGGACGGCGCGGCGGAGATGCTCCGCTCGGGCGCCAACGACCTCGGCGGCACGCTGATGGAGGAGACCATCTCCCGCATGGCGGGCTCGGGCTACGGCTCGTACCGCTCGGTCCGGGACCTGGTCGCCATCGCGGAGGCGGCGGGCCGCCCGTCGCGGCCCCGGACGACGCTCTACGGCGAGGTGCCCGAGGAGCGGGTCCGGGCGGCGAAGGCCTCCGACGGGCACCTGCCGGAGCTGCTGCCGGTGCTGCCGCAGTGACCGCCCCGCCCGAAGCCCCCTCGTGACGGCACTTCGGGCGCACCGCGGTCGAAAGCGGACAGAAAGGCCTCCGATCGCAAAAGGTTCCGCCCCGCGAACGTGCGAACGCGGTCCATTACAGTGCTCCGAGACCTGTGCGCCGAGGGCTTTCCGGGAGAGGGCACGTCGTGACCACAACCGCCGCGGCCGTGTGGGGCCGCGCCGAACAGCAGGACTTTCGGGCCCGGGTGCGCGGCTGTCTCCTCGGCGGGGCCGTCGGGGACGCGTTCGGCGCGGGGGTCGCGGGGCGGTCCCTGGCGGAGATCAGGGCCGCGCACGGACCGGAGGGCCTGACCGAGCCCGTCCCCGCCTACGGCAGACGCGGGGCCGTCACCGCCGCCACCCAGATGACCCTGTTCACCGTCGACGGCCTGATACGCGCCCAGGTCCGCCGGGACACCGGCGCCTGGCACCCGCCCACCGACGTCCACCGCGCCCATCTGCGCTGGGCGGCCACCCAGCGCGACTGGGGCCCCGACGAACGGCGCAAGGACAACGGCTGGCTCGCCCGCGAGGAGTGGCTCTACGCCCGCCGGGACCCCGCCCGCGCCTGTCTGACCGGCTTCGGCGACGAACTCCTCGGCACCCTCGACAAGCCCAAGAACCCGGACGCGACCGATTCCGGCGCGCTGGTCCGCTCCGCTCCCTTCGGGCTCCTGGTCGGCTGGGAGCCCCAGCTGGTGTGCCAGTTGGCCGTGGAGTGCGCGGCGCAGTCGCACGGCGACCCGGCCGCCTACCTCGCGGCCGGCGCCCTCGCCGTCGTCGTCCACGGCCTCGCGCGCGGCGACAGCGTCGACGCCTCGGTACAGCGGGCCCTCGCGCAGCTCGCCCCGCGCCCCGGCCACGAACCCGTCACCGCGGCCCTCCAGCAGGCCCTCGGAGCCGTACGCCAGGGCATGCCGAACGCCGCCCGGGTCACCGCGCTCGGCGCGGACGAGGACCGGGCCGAGAACCTGCTCGCCGTCGCGGTGTACTGCGCCCTCGTCGGCGAGGACATCCGCCACGGCCTGCGCCTCGCGGTCAACCACGACGGGCCGTCGGCGGTGACCGGAGCGGTGACGGGCGCGCTGCTCGGCGCCCTGCACGGCGAGACGGCCCTCCCGCCGGCCTGGCTGGCCGAGCTGGAGGGCCGTGCGACGGTCCTGGAGATCGCGGACGACTTCGCGATGGAGATGACGCAGGGCGCCGCCCTGCACAGCCCCTCCGAGTCCTCGCCCGGCTGGCTGGCGCGCTACCCGAGGGGCTGATCCGCCCGGTCGCCGTCGCGCTGCGCGGGGACGGCGGCGGCTCCGGCCGGGCTGCCGCCGTCCGAGTGGAGCTTGTCCAGGACCGCGTCCCGCTCCGGGGTGTCCTCCGGCCGGAGGAAGCCGATGAGGACGTAGAGGATCAGGGAGGTGGCGAGCGGCGAGACGATCTGGATCTGCAGCTCGACGCCGTCCAGGCCGTAGTTGGTCAGCCAGAAGGCGAAGAGTCCGGCGGCCCAGGAGACCAGCGCCGCCGTCGGCCCGGACTTCCGGAAGGTGCGCAGCAGGCCGAGCATGAACGGGATCGCGATCGGCCCCATCAGACCGGCCACCCACTTGATGACGACGGTGATGATGTCCTTGAAGGCGGGGGAGTTGACCTGGGTCGCGACCGCCATCGACAGCGCGAGGAACGCGATCGTCGACCAGCGGGCCGCGAGCAGCCCGGCCCGGTGCGTCCAGCTCCGCGCGGCCTTGCTCATCACGGGCGCGATGTCCCGGGTGAAGACCGCCGCGATGGCGTTGGCGTCGGAGGAGCACATGGCCATGGTGTGCGAGAAGAAGCCGACGATGACCAGGCCGAGCAGACCGTGCGGCAGCAGTTGCTCGGTCATCAGGGCGTAGCTGTCGGAGGCGTCGGGCTTCTTCGGGTCGACGAGCAGCGGCGCGACCCACATGGGGAAGAAGAGGACGAGCGGCCAGACGAACCACAGCACGGCGGAGAGCCGCCCGGAGCGGGTGGCCTCGCGGGCGGTGGGGGTCGCCATGTAGCGCTGGGCCTGGTTCCACATGCCGCCGCTGTACTCGAAGGTCTTGATGAAGAGGTAGGCGAGGAGGAACGTCATCGTGTACGGGCCGGCGGTGGGCGCGGTGTGCCCCTGCAGCTCCGGCCGGTCCCAGACGGTCCACAGGGCGCTGAACCCGCCCAGCTCGGCCAGGACGGCGACGAGCATCGCGATGCCGGCGAAGAACTGGATGACGAACTGCCCCAGTTCGGTGAGCGCGTCGGCCCACAGCCCGCCGACGGTGCAGTAGATGCCCGTGATGACACCGGTGATGAGGATGCCTTCGTTGAGGGAGATGCCGGTGAAGACGGAGAGCAGGGTGGCGATGGCGGCCCACTTGGCGCCCACGTCGACGATCTTCAGCAGCACCCCCGACCAGGCGAGGGCCTGCTGGGTGGGCAGGTTGTAGCGGTTCTTCAGGTATTCCAGCGGGGAGGCGACGTGCAGCCGCGACCGGAGCCGGTTGAGCCGGGGCGCGAAGAGGTGGGCTCCGATCGCGATGCCGATCGCGATGGGGAAGGACCAGGTGACGTACGACGTGACGCCGTAGGTGTACGCGATGCCGGCGTAGCCGGTGAACATCACGGCGCTGTAGCCCGACATGTGGTGCGAGATGCCGGAGAGCCACCAGGGCATCTTGCCTCCGGCGGTGAAGTAGTCGGAGACGTCGTCCACGCGCTTGTGGGACCAGACGCCGATCGCGACCATCACGCCGAAGTAGCCGATGAGCACGGCCCAGTCGAGACTGTTCATTGCGCCCCCTCCAGGGGTCCGGTCCGCCTTGTGAACGCCGTTCATGGTGTGGCGACGTGACCGGCCGCGACAACGGACTGGAGGGTCAAGAGGGAGTAAAATCGTTCGAGTTTTTGACCTGCATTCATATTCATGAACTCAGATGGGGTCAAAAAGGGCCGCACGGCGAAGGTGCCGTGCGGCCGGAGGGCGATCGGTGGCAGCGGCCGCCCCGGGGCGCCGGGGGCCACCACCTGGGCGCTACCGCATCAGCTCGCCCGCGTTGACGAGCAGCGACTGCCCGGTGATGGCCCGCGCCCGGTCCGAGGCGAGGAAGGCCGCCGCCTCCGCCACGTCCCCGTCGGTGGTCAGGTCGGGCAGCGCCATCCGCTCCGTGAGCCGGCCCAGCACCTCGGCCTCCGCCACCCCTTCCGTGTCCGCTGCGAACCGGACGTACGCCTGCACCGGCGGCCCCCACATCCAGCCCGGCAGGACGGTGTTGACCCGGATCCGGTACGGCCCCAGCTCCCGCGCCATCGAGTACATCGCCGAGGTCAGCGCCCCCTTCGAGGCCGCGTACGCCGCCTGCCGGACCTGCGAGGGCGCGGCGACAGCCGACTGCGTACCGATGAGGACGACGGAACCGCCCCGCGCCTTCAGGGCGGGCAGGCAGGCCCGGGTCATCCGCAGGGTGCCCAGCAGATTGACGTCCAGGACGCCCTGCCAGGTCGCGAAGTCGGCGTCCTCGACACCACCGAAGTAGCTGTCCCAGGCCGCCACGTGCACGACCGCGTCGACCGCCCCGAACCGCTCGACCGCGAGCGCGGCCAGCGCCTCGCACTGCGCCTCGTCCGTGATGTCGGTCGGCAGGAACGCGGTGCGCCGGCCGTCGGGGTCGATCTCGGCCGCCGCCTTGGCGAGACGGGCCTCGGTCCGCGCGCCGAGGACCGCGTTGCCCCCGTCCCGCACCACCGTCTCGGCGACCCGGTGACCCAGCCCGTCGCCGACGCCCGACACGATCACGGTCTTCCCCTGGAGCAGCATCCGGGTGCCTCCCGACTCTGGCCATCGATCTGACGACCCGTCAGAGTAGGACCGCGTCACCGACAAGGGAAGGGGCACGGAGATGAGCGAGGGGACAGGAGCCGACGCGTACGCGGAGCTGGCGGCGACCGGACCGTACGGGGTGCGCCCCGGGCACGCCCTGATCACGATGGTCGAGCCGCACCCGGGCCACGAGTACGCCTACAACCGCTGGTACGAGGACGACCACTACTACGCCGGAGCCATGGCGATGCCCTGGATGTACGCGGGCCGCCGCTGGGTCGCCACCCGCGCGCTCCAGGAGCTGCGGACCCCGGAGAAGTCCGCGATCGCCCAGCCGGTGACGGCCGGCTGCTACCTCTCCACGTACTGGATCACCGAGGGCCGCTACGACGAGCACATGAAGTGGACCGTCTCCATCAACAAGCGCCTGAACCGCGACGGGCGGGTCTACCGCGACCGTACGCACGTCTTCACGGCCTTCCAGGACCACGAGGCGACGGTGTACCGCGACGGCGCGGCCGGACCCCGGGACGTCCACGCCCTGGACCACCCCTACGCCGGCCTGATCCTCCAGGTGATCGACGCCGACGGCCCGGAGCGGCGCGCGGAGCTGCTGGAGTGGCTGCGCGCCCGCGAACTGCCACGCCGCCTGGCCGGCTCCCCGGCGGCGATGGTGACGGTCTTCCGCCCCACCCCACTGCCCGGCGACCGCATGACGTACGTGAAGCAGGTCGAGGGCACCGACACCCGGCTCACCCTCCTCTGGTTCCTCGAAGCCGACCCCCGCACCACCTGGCCGGACCACTTCGCGGACCTGCACACGACGGCCGGCGAGCTCGGCCGCGTGGAGCTGGTGGCCCCGTTCCTCCCGACGCTCCCGGGAACGGACCGGTACGTCGACGAACTGAGGTGAGGGGGCGGGGGAGGAACGCGGGGGCCGACGGCGCGGGGAGGGGCTTCGGGCGTGCCCGGGCGGGGGGCTCCGGGTGGGGAGGGGCTCCGGACATGCCGAGCCCCCTCGGCCAGGACGGCGGACCGGTCGAGAGGGCTGCTGCGTGGTGCTGTTGCGTGACGCCTGCTGATGTCGGCCGGTCGGTGCAGCGTGCTCGCTGCGAGCCGCTCGGCGTCCGCGCGCGGGTTTTCAGAGGGTGCCGGTGGTCACTTCGCTGACGAAGGCGTTCCAGGAGCCGGGTCCGAAGGCGAGGGACGGGCCCTCGGGGGCCTTCGAGTCGCGCACCGCGATCGCGGCCACGACGGGGGACTTGACCTCAACGCAGGCCCCGTTCCCGCCGGAGTAGGAGGACTTGGTCCACGTGTCCGTAGCGCCCTGAATAATCGCCATGATCTGAGCTCCGGTTCTGCCGGTGGGGGTGTCGCGCCAACCTTCTTGCTGGCGTGATCGACGCTACTCGCCGGTCCCGCCGCGTGGGGCGGGCGTTCACTCGACCGGATGGCATATTCCACGCGCTCTTCCGCCGCGACAAGGCCGGGGTGTACCGTACCGGCCCCTCCCTCGACGGCATGGCCTTTAGGACGCATTCATCCCTGATTGCCGTCGGCGTACTTTTTGGCGATGTCGGAGATGAAGTCCCGGGTCTGTTCCACGTTGAGCGCCTGCGCCCGCAAGTGTTCGTACATGACGCTGTACTTCGCGACGTCCTGCGCCTTCTCCAGATACAGGTCGCTGGTGACGCCCTCGATGTAGACGACGCTGGAGTCGGACGCGTCCGGGAATTCCAGGATCGCGTAGTGCCCGCTGATGCCGGGGTGGGCACCCATCTCGAAGGGCAGGACCTGCACGGTGACGTGCGGCAGGTGCGACTGCTCGACGAGGTGCTCCAGCTGCTGGATCATCAGCTGCTTGTTGCCGACGACCCGGCGCAGCGCCCCCTCGTCGATGACCGCCCAGAGCCGCAGCGGACGCTCGTCGTCCTTGATCCGGTCCTGGCGGCGGGTGCGGACGGTGACCCGCTTGTCGATGTCGACGGGCGTGGTCTCGGGCAGGGCGCCGCTGATGACGGCCTCGGCGTAGCCGTGCGTCTGCAACAAGCCGGGGATGATCTGCGGTTCGTACACCCGCAGGCTCTCGGCGTCGGTCTCCAGGCCGATGTAGACGCTGTACGGAATGTCGCCGAAGGCGTGCCACCAGCCCTGCTGGCGGGAGTCCTTGGCCATCTGCATCAGCGACTCGACGACCCGCTCGTCCTCCACCTCGTACACGCCGCACAGGTCGCGGACGTCACGCTGGCTGATGGAGCGGCGGCCGTTCTCGAGGCGGCTGATCTTCGACTGGGACACCAGGAGACGCTCGGCGACCTGTTCGGCCGTCATGTTCTTCTGCTCCCGGAGCCGGCGCAGCTCCTGGCCCAATCGGCGTCGCCTGACGGTGGGATTGACGTTGGACGCCACGGAAACTGCACCTCCGGCTGTCGGCTGCGTAGCTGTGAGTATCTACTGCTTGGCAGACTGCCACCAAAGGCCGGGTGTGCGCTGGAAAACGATGACACCGCGGGCGAGCGGCCCCGGCGTGCGAACGCCCCTGGGCGGGGCGGGCGGTGCCCCTGGGCGGGTGCGCGACGCACGTGTACGGGGGGCGGCGACGCGCGTGTGCGGGACGGCCGTGTGGGCCGTCCCGCACACGTCTGTGCGGCTCCCGGAAGGGATCGGGGTGGTGCGTCGCGGTGCGCGGCTGCTCAGTGCGCGGCCGCGCGGGCCATGCTGCCGCGACGGGGCTGCTCGGGGACGCCCGCCGGGCGCCCGCCTCCCGCGGCGGCGTTACGGCGCGGCTGGGCCGCCACGCCGTTCTGGACGTCCATCACGGCGTGCGCCACGAGGCCGCCCATGGGGTCGTGCCGGATCAGATCGCGCAGCCGGGACCGCGACGACCGTCCTTCGTTCCCCGGGTACAGGTGCTTGCCGAGACCGACCGCGTGGGCCAGCGCGGCGAGCGCCGCGGTCCGCGGGTCCGGCGGTACACCGGTGCGGATCGCACTGTCCAGCCGGGACCTGATGTCCCGGCTGATCGCTGTCTCCGTCGCCTGGTAGCGAGTCGTCGGCAGCACTCCGCACATCTGGCCCTCCACGGCATGCACCATGCCGCATCGCTCCAGATGAGCGAGATAGATCTGACGCAGCCCCAGTCGGGGCCCGCCGATCCAGTGGACCGCCCGGACCGGGCTGCCACGCCTTCGCAGCAGCTCCAGTGCGGAGTCCAGAGTCGGATCTCCGGTCGGCCGTGGCATCACCACGGCGATACGATCCCCGTCAGGGGCTATCCGTCCTGCCAGAGCCAGCTCCACTAGCTGTGCTCCGGCGAGGCCGAGGTCGAGCGACTGCGGCTGCGCTGTGGTACCCGTGGCCGGGTCCAGAGCGAGCAGCAGAAGCTCCTCCGGAATTGTTCTGCGGCTCCTGCCCATCCATGCCTCCCCGCGTGGATGAGTCACAGGGTGACCCCTCTCACATTCATCTGTCGAGAGCGCCTGGGTGGTTCGTACGGGAACCGGCAGGTATGTCGTTCTCGTCTAGCACGGGAGCCAAGGGGTTCACACAGGACACTGGTACATGGTTCGGACGTACGCATGACGCATGGAGGAGGCACGGTGGCGGGCGAGTCCCCCGAAAAGGCGGAGCAGCAGGAGTCTTCGCAGGAGGCGACCCCGGGTGGCGGCGGGCGGGACCCGCGGCTCTCCGTGTTCCGCGAGTCGAGCTCCTCGTCGGCGTCTTCGGCGTCTTCGGCGTCGCGGTCTTCGGCGTCGCGGTCTTCGGCGTCGCGGTCTTCGGCGTCGCCTTCTTCGGCATCGGCCGGTGAGGCGTCGGGCGCGGGCTCGGGCTCGGGATCGGGCGCGGAGGCGGAGTCCGAGTCGGGTGCGGTTCGGGTGGACCAGCCGACGGCGGTCTTCAAGACGCTCACCCCGCGCGCCCCGGAGGACGACGCTCCGGCCGCCGAGGCCCCGAAGACGCAGACCCCGGAACCCAAGACCCCGGATGCTGAGACCCCGGCTGCCGAGGACGGTGGCGAGGGCGGGGAGGACCGCCTGCGGGCGGCCGTGGCGGCGTGGGTCGCCTCGGGCGACGAGGCGGCGACGACGGACGCCGAGGCCGCCGACGGCGCCGAGGGGCCCGAGACGGCGGTCGAGACGGTGGTCGATGGCGAGGCGGTCGCTGACGAGGCCGGTGAGCCCGTGGCCGCCGAAGCCGAGCCCGAGGCTGATGCGGATGTCACCTCGGAGGCTCCTGAGGCAGGTGAGGCGCCTGAGAGAGCCGAGGCCCCCGAGGCCGGGACGGACGCCGACGCCGGCCCCGCGAAGGACTGGTTCGCCTCCCGCAAGCCCGGCAAGGCCGAGAACCCGGCAGACGCGCCCGCCGCCGAGGACGCCCCTGCCGCCGTGGACGAGCAGCCCGAGGCCGAGCCGGAGGCCGACGCCGCCCCCGCCGAGCCGGCCCTGGATCAGCCCACCGCCGTCTTCAAGGCCGTGCGGCCGCCCGTCGTGGACCAGCCGACGACCGCGCTGAAGCTCCCGCCGGTCACGCCTGCCGCGAAGCCCACCCCGGAATCCGCCAAGGCGCCGGAATCCGCGAAGGCGTCCGAGGCGACCGCCGGTCCTTCGCCCTCCATGGCGAAGGCCCCCTCGACCCCCCAGGCCCCCAAGCCGACGGAGTCCGACGCCGAGCGGACCAGCCAGTTCATCCCCCTGCGCCGCGACCTCCCCGAGGCCGCGGCAGCCCCGGCCCCGGCGCCGCAGCGGCCGGCCGAGCCGAAGCCGGCGGCCGCGGCCGCCCCCTCGGCCCCCGCTGCCGCCACCCCGCCCGCCTCCCTCACGGAGGCCGAGCGGACCAGGCAGCAGCCCATGCCGCCGCTGCCCCCGCTGGATCTCCTCGCGGAGCTGACGAACACCCCGCCCCCGCAGCCGACCGCGCTGCGCACCACGGTCCGCCGGGTGCGCATCTGGACGCCGCTGGTCATCCTGCTGCTGATCATCTTTGCGATCGTGCAGTTCGTGCGACCGCTCCCGGCCCCCGCGCTGGCCCTCTCCACGGCCCCGACCTACACGTTCGCGGGCGGCGCGCTGAACATGCCGTGGCCCGCCGAGGGCCAGGGCGCCGCCGAGGTCGAGGGCGTCGGCTCGCTGGGGACGTACGGCGCGCAGAAGCCCGCGCCGATCGCGAGCGTCGCGAAGACCATGACCGCGTACGTGATCCTCCGTGACCACCCCATCAAGGGCAACGCGAACGGCCCCGAGATCACGGTCGACAAGAAGGCCGGCGAGCAGGCCAAGGCCAAGGACGAGTCGACCGCGCAGATCGAGGAGGGCCAGAAGTACTCCGAGAAGGAGCTGCTGCAGCTCCTCATGATCCCGTCCGGCAACAACGTGGCCCGGCTGCTGGCCCGCTGGGACGCCGGTACGGAGGCCGCGTTCGTCGACAAGATGAACGCCGCGGCCAAGGACCTCGGCATGACGGGCTCGGTCTACACCGACCCGTCGGGCCTCCAGGCGACCACCGTCTCCACCCCGCTGGACCAGCTGAAGCTGGCGAAGGCGGTGATGCAGTACGACGTGTTCCGGGAGATCGTGAACATGCCGAACCTGACGGTGGACGGCATCCCCGGGCAGATCGAGAACAACAACAACATCCTGCTCAAGCCGGGTGTCGGCGGCATCAAGACCGGCTCCTCCACGCCCGCGGGCGGCAACCTCCTCTGGTCCGCGAACACCGTGATCGACGGCAAGAGCCGCCGCATCCTCGGTGTCGTGATGGGGGCGAAGGACGCCGACCAGCTCTACCAGAAGCTCCAGCTGGCGATCGACTACAGCCTGAAGCTGATCCAGCAGGCGCAGAAGGACGTGACCTCCGCCCCCGTCGTCCGCAAGGGCCAGGTCGTCGGCTACGTCGACGACGGCCTCGGCGGCCGGACGCCGGTGATCGCGACCAAGGAGCTCAAGGCGATCGGCTGGCCGGGCCTGAAGGTCGACCTGGAGCTGACCGACGGCGGCACGGCCGTCCCGCACGCCGCCAAGGCGGGCGCGATCGTCGGCCAGGTGTCGATCGGTACGGGAACGGGCAAGGTCAGCGCCCCGGTCGCCCTCCAGGCGGACCTGGTGGAGCCGGGCTTCGACAAGAAGCTGACGCGCATCGGCTGACGCGTGACGGCGCCCCGGTTCTCCGGGGCGCCCGACTGTTAGCGTTCCGAGGAACGAGCACGCGCGACGGGCAGCACGGGAAAGGGCCGCAGTGACCACCGCCGAGCCGACACGCGCCGACGAGGGCGGGACCGGAACCGGAACCGGAACCGAGCCGGCCGGAACCGAGGCGTCCGGTACGAAGGCGTCCGGTACGAAGGCGTCAGCCGGAGCCACGGCGACGACGGGCCCCGAGGCTTCGGCCCCGGCCCCCGCCCTCACCTCCGTCTCGCCCGACGCCGCGCCGCGAATAAACCTCCCGGCCCCCCGGCCGCCCTCCGGCACGGCCCCCTCGGCCCCCGCGGCGGCACCCCGCCCGCGCCCCGCGCGCCGCAAGCGCCGCTACCCCGTCATGATCGCCACGGGTGTCGCGGCGCTCACCCACATCCTGTGGTTCTTCCTGTTCGCGAACAGCGGGGGCGACCTCGCCGCCCAGGACGCCTGGGCCGAGTTCGTCGGCCGGCACCCGGACTCCGCGTACAACCTGGCCTGGTACGGCGGGATGCACCCGGTCTCGTACAGCGTGGTGTCGCCGTACGTGATGTCGGTCCTCGGCGTCCGTACGACGATGATGATCGCCGGGACGCTCTCGGCGGGGCTGACGGCGCTGATCCTGGTACGGGTACGGGCGGTCCGCAATCCGCTCGCGTGCGCGCTGGCGGGGGTCTTCGCGTTCCTGTGCAACGCGCTGTCGGGGCGGGTGACGTTCGGGCTCGGCATGATGTTCGCGCTGGGCGCGGTCGCCGCCGTCTTCTGCTGGCCGCACCGCTGGCGCCACAAGCGCTGGGCGAAGGCCGCCGTCGCCGCCCCGCTCGCCGGTCTCGCGACCGCGTGCAGCCCGGTCGCCGGCCTCTTCCTCGGAGTCGCCGCCGCGGCCCTCTTCCTCAACAAGCGGCGCCCGGGCGCGTACGCCCTGGGCCTCGCCCCGGTGGCGGTCGTCGCCCTCTCCTCCTGGCTGTTCCCCTTCTCCGGTACGCAGCCGATGTCGTGGGCGTCGACGGCGCTGCCGTTCCTCTTCGGGGTCCTGGTCCTCGTCCTCGTACCGCGCGAGTGGCGCACGGTGCGCACCGGTGCGGCCGTGTACTCCGCGGGCACGCTGCTGACCTGGCTGGTCGACTCCCAGATCGGGTCGAACGTCTCGCGCCTGGTGATGGTCTTCGCGGGTGTCGTCCTCCTCGCCGCCCTGCCGTACGCGGTCCCGCGCTCGCGCCGCTGGTACGCGCTGGTGATCGCCTTCGCGGGGCTGAACTTCTGGATCGGGTTCAAGGGCGTCGACGACGTCATCCGTACCGCGCCCGACGCCTCCTGGGCGCGGGAGGTCGCGCCGCTGATCAACCAGTTGCAGGTACGGGGAGCGGAGAAGGCGCGCGTGGAGGTCGTACCGGCCTCCAGCCACCGCGAGTCGTCGGCCCTGACGCCGTACATCAACCTGGCGCGCGGCTGGAACCGCCAGGCGGACATGGAGCGCAATCCGCTCTTCTACGACGACACTCTCAACGCCTCCAACTACCAGGACTGGCTCGACCGCTGGGCGGTGCACTACGTGGTGCTGCCGACCGGGGCGCCCGACTCGGGGGCGGAGCGCGAGGCGGAGCTGGTCCAGGGCGGTCTGCCGTACCTCCAGCAGGTGTGGTCGGACGCGAACTGGCGCCTGTACGCGGTCGAGGACCCCACCCCGCTCGCGGCCCCGCCGGCCGACGTCCGCCGCGCGGCCGCCGAGGAGGTCGTCATCCGCCTCGACGCCCCGGGCCGCATCCTGATCCGGGTCCCGTACTCCCCGTGGCTGGCGCTCGTGGACGAGAACGGCGACAAGATCGAACCGCCGCAGGAGACGGAGGAGTCGAAGCGGGACCGCGAGGAGTCGGATACGGAGCTGCCGAAGGTGTTCCACAACGCCGAGGGATGCCTCCTGAAGACGGAAGCGGACGCGGAGGGCGACGAGTGGACCGAACTCCTGGCCCCGAAGGCGGGCGTCTACCGCCTGGCGGCCCCGTACAAACTCTTCCCCCGTGGCACGGCCTGCCCGGAAGAACTCCGCTGACGGCCCGCCGGCCCGGTCGGATGTCAGAAGGGAAGCCCCTCCGGGTCCTCGGAGATACGCCGGGCGAACTCGTCGACGACCTGAGGTACGACACGTTGGGTGCCTTCGTCCCGCAGCGCTTCGACGAGAGCTTGCCGGGCGGCGGGGTACGGCTGCCCAGCGTGAGAGGAACGGGTGCGCCTGACTGCCCGCTCGATCTTGGCCAGATGCGCCGCCACTACCGGCCTCTCAAGGGAGATGACGAGGGCCCTCGACTACCGGCGGCGGCCTTCGGCTAGCGGCGACGCGCATCCAACGACAGAGCAGCCCCGGATCACGCCCCGGGGCTGCTCTGCTCGGTCCGCGCCGCGAGCTTGGGAGACCTGCGACTACTCGTACACGGTTGCTGCTCGGAGCGCTCGGGCAAAGAAGCGCCAGTCACCGTTGGCCGCCAGATCGTGGCCGGTGTTGCGGTACAAACCGTCAGCGTCATCGATCCAGGCCGCCAACGCCTCCAGGAAACCAGCAAGGTCCGTGCTCTCCCATGACTCACCGCCGTCGACATTGCTGGCGTGCAGGGAACGGACGAAGGATGCCAGGTCTTCTCTGCTGTTGACGTACTCGGGAGAAGTGATCACGCACGGCACTCTAATGGGACCGTCAATTCCCGCAGCGCGACGGCCTGAGCACGCCCCGGCCGGTCTGCGAACTGGCGGTGCTACTCCTCATCGCTGTGCTCCAGGACTAGGCCGACGGAACCGTCCTCCAGGCCGTTGCTGTCTTCGAGGTGCAGGTGCGCTCCGTCGGAGACGCCCTCGCCCGCCAGCACGAGCGGATGCCCAGCCAGTGTCCTGCGGCCCGTTGTATTCGCCTCGATGACAACCTCACTCCCTAGGTTCCGCACGTCGATCAGTGCGTCCGCTTCCGCCGACGGCAGTGTGAATCGAGGAGATTTCGCAGAGTGCCTGAACGCGCAGATGCGAAACTGGGCAGGGTCGGCTTCACTGACTTGCCGCAATATTCTGAATTCTCCGTCATTCCGTTCGCCGCCTACCGGTCGATTCCTCGGATCGGTGCGATCTCAGTGCGGGACGTCTAATGCCGTATTCAGGGCGTTGTGCGTCTGACGGCACCTGCAAGGGGAGACCCGACAGGACGGTGCTCTCTGTCGTAGGTGCCTGAGAGGATCCCGAACGTGATAGCCATCGAAGATCTCGTTCCCCGCGTAGCGGTGGAGGCCAGGGCCACTTCCACGGCCTTGCCTCCCGCCGCCACTGCCGAGGAGGTTGCCGAGGCAGAGGCAGTTCTCGGCTTCGCCCTCCCGCCCCTGCTGGCGAGCCTGTATCGGGAAGTGGCCAACGGTGGCTACGGCCCCGATTACCAGTTTCTTCCGCTGGTCGGGCCAGGGCGTACGGCGCTGAGCGCGTATCAATCCGAACGATCCGCCTCGGCCGAGGGAGAAGCACCGTACTGGCCGGCGGGCGTGCTGCCGATCCTCGACTGGGGCTGCGCCATGTACGCCGCGGTGGACTGCCTCAGCGAGACCGCCACGGTCCTTCTCTTCGACCCGAACGCCATGGCAGACGAAGGAGCCGCCGCCTGGTTCGTCGACACCGGGAGCCTTGCCGAGTGGCTCGAAGTCTGGCTCGCCGGAACAGGGTGGTACCGGGAAGACGCCGATGAGTACGAAGACGTGGCGGAGCCGGCCCCGTGGGAAATGGCCGCCTCTCGGATCGCGGAGTGAACGAACCGCGGGATGACCGCTGAGCGCACTCGGTGTAGCGCCTTAGGCGAAAGCGGCCTGGGGGCCGCTCCGACTGTGGCTGACCGACGAACTCACGACGCAGCCCTTCCGACGCGTCATCCGGGAAGCCACGGTCCTCAGCAAGCGGACGGAAGCCGAAGGAGTTGCGGATACCGAAGAGACATGCCAGGCCGTCGTAAGCGTTGCCCCTGTTCAGCAGGAAGAGGTCGATGCCCGCTTCCCAGACTGTGTCCTCATCATCCGGACCCCACAGTCGGGCCCCCGGTCGGCACTCGATCATTCCGCTGGCATCGGTCGACATGGCGTGATCCTGCCCGCCAGGCCCGGGAGCCGGCACCCGTATTTCGCTTCGCGCGTTCGCGGCCGTCCTCGGCCGACCGTCGTCGTTGATGTCAGAAGTAGATGTCAAAGGCCACCTACCAAGATCGGTAGGTGGCCTTTCCCTTGTGCCCCCGGCAGGATTCGAACCTGCGACACCCGCTTTAGGAGAGCGGTGCTCTATCCCCTGAGCTACGAAGGCGGGGCTTGTCGTGGCCCTGTCGGAAACCCCTGTCGGGGGATGCCGAGCAGAGCGGGACAAACGCCCTGGTCAGACTTTCTCGAAGCGGTGCCGGGGCGGGGTCCGGAGGGACGCCATCCCGGGCAGGGGCGCAGAGGCCGACTGACCGCTGACAGCCTAGCCGATCGGGGTTGTGGAGGTCGCCCCCGTTTCCCCGGAGTGCCGCTGCGGGTTCGCGCGATGCCTTCTGACCTCGGTGGGATGGCCTCGCGGATGCGGGGCGCCCCGGGCCGCCCGGACGCGTAATCGCTTCTGCGAGGAGGCACACATGGCACCGCCGGTGCCGTGACAGATCGCGTCCCCTTCGTGATCCGAGGACCCTGCGGCATAATGCCGGTCCTCTGAATCTGGTCCGGTCATTCACAGCGTCGCCTTGGGGGGAACCAGTCGATGAACGATGCGACTACGCCGATCGTCTCCGTGGTCATCCCCGTGTACAACGCGATGCCGTACCTGGAGCAGGCCCTCGCGTCGGTCGCCCGGCAGAGCATCGGCACGGACGTGATCGAGGTCATCGCCGTCGACGACGGCAGCACGGACGGCAGTAGTGACGTCCTGGACGAATGGGCCCGTAAGGACTGGGCGATGACCGTCGTCCACCAGGAGGCGTCCGGCGGCCCGAGCCGTCCGCGTAACGCCGGGCTGGACCGGGCCACCGGCCGGTACGTGTTCTTCCTGGACGGGGACGACTGCCTGGGGCCGCAGGCCCTGGAGCGGCTGGTGAAGATGGCCGAGAAGAACGGCGCGGACACCGTCCTGGCCAAGCTCGTGGGCGTGGGGCGGGTGATCCGCAAGGAGGTCCAGCAGGTCTTCGCCCGGAACGTGGACCGGGCGGACGCGGCCACCGTCTACTACACCCTCATGCCGTTCAAGCTGTTCCGGCGCAGCATGATCGAGGAGCACGGGCTGCGCTTCCCCGAGCACATGCGGATCAGCGAGGACCAGCACTTCGTCGCACGCGCCTATCTGCACAGCAGGGTCATATCGATCCTCGCCGACTACGACTGCTACTACCTCGTGCGGCGCGGGGACGACGGCAACATCACGAGCGGCGGTCTCGACTATCCGACGATGGTGGCGCAGGCGGCCGAGCTGGTCGGCATCCTCACGGAGCTCACCGAGCCGGGCGCGATGCGGGACCGGATGGTGGCCCGGCACGTGAAGGCCGAGCTGCTGCGGCGTTTCGACCGGCGCTATCTGCGGGCGGACGAGGCGGAGCGCAAGGCGCTCGTAGAGCTGGCCCGGCCGCATGCGGAGGCGTGGGTGACGCCGGGTGTCCTGGCACGGCTCGATGTCGCGGAGCGGCTGCGGGTGCACTGTCTGCGGGAAGGTCTCCTCGACGAGCTGGCCCGGGTCGTCGAGTGGGATCTGGCGGGGCGCCCGGGCAAGGCGCTGCTGCGTGACGGCCGTCTGTACGCGGCCGTGCCGTACCCGCCCGTCTCCTCGGCCGTGTACGAGGAGCTCTGCGACATCACCGACGTCGCCCTCGGTGCCAGCCCACGCCGCCGGGTGGACGACCTCACGTGGCGGGGCAGCGTCCTCGAACTCTCCGGCTACGCCTACCTCGACCAGGTGGACACCGACGGTCTGGAGACCGAGGTGGTGCTGCGGCACGCCGCCACCAAGCAGGAGATCGTGGTGCCGGCCCAGCGCGAGGGTTCCCCGCATCTGACGGTCAGCCGCGGCAGGGAGACGTACGACTACGGCCTGGCCGGGTTCCGTGCGTCGTTCGACCTCGCGGCGGCGGACGGCGGCCGTTCCCTCGGCGCGGGCACCTGGGAGGTCTTCCTGCGCTGCACGGCGCGAGGGATGACCGCCAGCGGAGGGCTCGGTGGTGCGCTCGGACCCGACGTGCCCCAACGGACGGAACGGCGGACGGTGGACCTGTCCCCGGCCGACGGCTGCCCGCACACCGTCAGCGTCGGTCCCAGCGACGGCAAGCTCGCCCTGCAGATCCAGCCGGTCCCCTCCACCCTGTCTCGTTTCAAAACCAGGCTCGGGCGCGCGGCGCGCATCCCGCGACAGCGGCAGTGACCACCTGACCTCGATCCGTCCGCTCCGGAAATGCGCCGAAGGCGGCTCCCGAATCGGTTCGGGAGCCGCCTGTCCGCGTGTCCGTCGTCTGCCTGCCCAGGGGGTTCAGGCCGTTGAGGATCAGCGGGTGACCTCGCGGTTGAAGACCGCGCGGGACCAGACGTAGCCGATCAGGGCCAGGGCCGTGCACCAGGCCAGGGCGATCCAGCCGTCGTTGCCGATCGGGGTGCCGAGCAGCAGGCCGCGCAGGGTCTCGTTGATCGGGGTGAAGGGCTGGTACTCGGCGAACCACCGCAGGGCCGTCGGCATCGAGTCCGGGGTGACGATCGCGCTGCCGAGGAAGGGCAGGAAGGTCAGCGGCAGCGGGCCGTTGCTCGCGGCCTCGACGGTCTTCGCGCCCATGCCCATCGCGGCGGACAGCCACGCCATGCCGAAGGCGAGGAAGAGGAGCAGGCCGGCGGCGGCCAGCCATTCGACGGCCGAGGCGTCGGGGCGGAAGCCGATCGCGAGGGAGACGCCGGTGATCAGGGCGAGGACGGCCGCGACCTGGATGACGCTGCCGAGGACGTGGCCCGTGAGGATGGAGCCTCTGGAGATCGACATCGTGCGGAAGCGGTTGACGATGCCTTCCGTCATGTCGGTGCAGACGGACACGGCCGTCGCGACGGCCCCCGAGGTCGCGGACATCAGGATGATGCCGGGCACCAGGTAGTTGATGTAGTCGCCCCGGTCGCCGCCCGCCCCGATGCCGGCGCCGAGCGCGCCGCCGAAGACGTACACGAAGAGCAGCAGCATCAGCAGCGGCATCACGAGGATCGAGATCGTCATCGAGGGGTAGCGCTGCATGTGCTTGATGTTGCGGCGCAGCATCGTGAGGGAGTCGCGCACGGCGTACGAGCGGGTGGGCGCGGCGGGCTTGGCCGGGGCGAGGGTGGCGGTGCGCGTGGTGCTCATCGGTTCGACTCCTTCTGGGCGTTGGCGGACGTGGCGGAGGTGGCGGCCGGGGCGGGGACGGTGGGGGTGGTGGTCGGCCGGCCGGTGAGGGTGAGGAAGACGTCGTCGAGGTCCGGGGTGTGCACGGTGAGCGATTCGGCGTGCACGCCGCTGTGGTCGAGGACGTCGAGGATGGCCCGGAGATTGGCGAGGGAGCCGTCGCTGGGGACCTGCAGGGTGAGCGACTCGTCGTCGCGGGTGGCCGTCCCGAAGAGCGCGGCCCCGGTGGTGAGTTGGGCCTGGTCGGCGAACCGGACGCGGACGTGGCCGCCGGGGACCAGCCGCTTCAGCTCGTCCGCGGTGCCTTCGGCGACGAGCTTGCCGTGGTCCAGCACCGCGATGCGGTCCGCGAGCTGGTCGGCCTCCTCCAGGTACTGGGTGGTGAGGAAGATCATCACGCCCTGATCCGCGACCAGGTCCCGGATGAGCTCCCACATCACACGGCGGCTGCGCGGGTCGAGACCGGTGGTCGGCTCGTCGAGGAAGATGATCCGCGGCCGGCCGACCAGCGTCATCGCCAGGTCCAGCTTGCGGCGCATGCCGCCGGAGAAGGTGGCGACGTTCTTGCGGGCCGCCTCGGTCAGCTCGAAGCGCTCCAGGAGTTCGGCGGCCCGTCGCCGGCCCTCGCCGCGGCTCAGGTGGTGCAGGTCGGCCATGAGGAGCAGGTTCTCCTCGGCGGTGAGCAGCCCGTCGACGGCGGCGAACTGGCCGGTGACGCCGATCCGGCGGCGTACGGAGTCGGCGTCGGCGGCCACGTCGTGGCCCCCGACCAGCGCCTGGCCCGCGTCGGCCGTGATGAGGGTGGAGAGGATCTCCACGGTGGTGGTCTTGCCCGCTCCGTTGGGGCCGAGCAGAGCGAAGACCGTGCCCTCGGGGATCCGCAGGTCGATGCCGTCGAGCACCACCTTGTCGCCGTACGACTTGCGCAGTCCGGTCGCGGAGATCGCCGCGGTGGGCGTGCTGGTCGCCGCTGTGGTCGCGGTGTTCATGGTGGGCGGCCTTTCTCTTGGGGGGAGTCCCGTGGATGCGCTGTGGATTCCCGTGATCCGAGGGCGGGGCCGGAAGGGGTTGGCGT
Organism: Streptomyces sp. NPDC048353; assembly: GCF_055587165.1. Taxonomy (NCBI): domain Bacteria; kingdom Bacillati; phylum Actinomycetota; class Actinomycetes; order Kitasatosporales; family Streptomycetaceae; genus Streptomyces; species Streptomyces sp. NPDC048353. The sequence continues at coordinate 124,847 of NZ_JBVJGU010000008.1, forward strand.
TTGTTTGGCGCCACCCCTGCCGTGCTTGCGCCCTTATCGTGGCACACGCATGGCGCCATGTCGAGTCATCGTGGCGCCATGGGTGGGGTGTGATGGCGCTGGAAACGGCTGAGCTGGGGTGATGCGCCCGTACGAAGGTGTCGCGCGGGGCGCTACGGCGCCGGCGGCGCGGCTCCCGTACGGCGAAAGGCGCCCCCGCTTCCGGCCGGAGCCGGTGCGGAGGCGCCTTCGGTGCCACGGGACACGATGTGACCTGCGAGGGGCTGTCTCTCAGCCGGTCAGGGAGCGTTCCCTCCGCGAACCCGGCGTCCCCCGCGCCGCGTCGGGGCCCGGCTTCTCGCCCTCCACGTCCACCCGGGGAAGGAACCGGTCCAGCCACTTCGGCAGCCACCACGCGGACGGGCCGAGGAGGGCGAAGAGCGCCGGCACGATCGCCATGCGGACGACGAAGGCATCGAAGAGGACGGCGATCGCGAGAGCGAAGCCGATCATCTTGACGAAGTCGTTGTCCTCCACGATGAAGCCGGAGAAGACGCTCATCATGATGATCGCCGCCGCGCTGACCACCCGGCCGCCGTGGCGGAAGCCGTCGACGACCGCCTGGCCCGGGCGCGCCCCGTGGGCGTACGACTCGCGCATCCGGCTGACGAGGAAGACCTCGTAGTCCATCGCGAGGCCGAAGACCACGCCGATCATGAAGATCGGCATCGTGCTCATGATCGGGCCGGGCGCGTCGACGCCGAGGACGTCGGCGAGCCAGCCCCACTGGAAGACGGCCACGACGCCGCCGAGGGCCGCGGTCACGGACAGCAGGAAGCCGAGGGCCGCTTTCAGCGGGACCAGGATCGAGCGGAAGACCACCATCAGGAGCAGAAAGGCGAGGCCGACGACCAGGCCCAGATAGGGCAGCAGCGCGTCGTCGAGGGTCTGCGAGAAGTCGATGAACATGGCCGTCTGGCCGGTCACCAGGATCCGGTCGGCGGCCCGCCCCTCCATCCCGTGGGCCAGGGAGCGGAGTTCGCGGACCAGTTCCTCGGTCCTCCGGTCGGTCGGACCCGTCTCCGGGACGACGGTGAGGATGGCGGTGTCGCCCGCCGTGTTGGCGGTGGCCGGGGAGACGGAGGCCACGCCGTCCGCCCGTCGGAGGGTCCCGCCGACCGCGTCGCCGGCGGCCTTGGCGTCCTCGGCCTGCACGGTGACCATCAGGGGTCCGTTGAAGCCGGGCCCGAAGGACTCCGAGAGCAGGTCGTACGCCTTGCGCTGGGTGGTCTCCGTCGACATCTGGCCCTCGCCCGGCAGGCCGAGCTCCAGGCTCGCGGCCGGCACGGCGATCGTGCCGAGGCCGATCACACCGACCAGGAGGACGGCGACCGGGTGGCGCAGGACGTAACCGGCCCAGCGCGAGCCCAGGTTGGGCTTGGCGGTCCTCCGGGCCTGCTTCGCCGCGTGGCGGGCGGCCCTGCGCTGCCGGCGCGCCGACAGCGGCTTGACCGCGTACGCCAGGCGTCCCTTACGGGGCATCACCTTGACCGGCGCGAAGCCGAGGAGGGCAGGGACCAGGGTGATCGCGACGAGTACGGCGACGGTGACGGTGCCGGCCGCGGCCAGGCCCATCGTGGTGAGCATCGGGATGTTCACCACGGCGAGCCCGGCGAGGGCGACGACGACCGTCAGGCCGGCGAAGACGACGGCCGAGCCGGCGGTGCCGACGGCCCGTCCTGCCGCCTCCTCGGGGGTACGCCCCTCCATCCGCTCGGCGCGGAAACGGGACACGATGAAGAGCGCGTAGTCGATGCCGACCGCGAGGCCGATCATCATCGCGAGGGTCGACGTGGTGCCGGACAGGCCCAGCGTGGAGCCGAGCGCCGTGATGCCGGAGATGCCGATGCCGACGCTGATCAGCGCGGTGATCAGCGGCATTCCGGCCGCGATCATCGAGCCGAAGGTCAGGACGAGGACGATCGCGGAGACCAGGATGCCGATCTTCTCGCCCGTACCGCCCATCGCCGCCTGCTCGATCCGTACGGCGTCACCGCCGGCCTCGACGGTGAGCCCGGACGTTCCGGCCCGTGCGAGGGCCGCGTCGAAGGCGTCGTGCGCCTTCCGGTCGACCTCCGGCGCGGGGACCCGGTACGTCACCGCCAGGTAGGCGGTCGTACGGTCCTCGCTGATGCTGACGTCGGGTGCCCGGTACGGGTCGGCGACGGCCACCACCTGCGGGGACGACCTCCCCAACTCGGCGGCCAGGCGCTCGACCGCGGCCCGGTGCGGGGCCGCGGTGATCTTCGCGCCGCCGGGGGCCCGCACGACGACCCGCGCACCCGCGCCGTCGGCGCGCGCGTCCGGGAACCTCTCGGCCAGCAGGTCGAAGGCCTCCTGCGACTCGGTGCCGGGCATCGAGAACGTATCGGCGGGAGGCGGCGGAGCGGAGGAGGCGGCGAAGCCCATGCCGCCGAAGACCAGCAGCCAGAGCAGGAGCGCCACCCCCCGTCGTCGAAAGGCGAGGCGGCCCAGTCTGGAGAGGAACGTAGCCACGGTGGGGCTCCTGTCGGATCGGCATGCAGGGGTGAGGGGTGAGGGGAGGCGGATGGGGTCCGCGGGGGGTCTGTGGGGTCGAGGGGCAGCGCGACATGGCGCCTTGGCGGCGCGGGGACGGTGCTCGCGGGGGGCGTGCGCGGTGGTACGAGGGGTCCGGCGGGCCGGACGGGGCGCGGGCGCGCGGGAGGGCGCGAAGAGGCGCGCGGCGGTCAGCAGGCGCCAGGGGGCGCGGCTCCCGGGCGGGGCGGCGGAGACGACGCTCCTACGCCTCCGCAGGCAGCCGGCTCGTCAAGTCGCCCTTCGTGCGGGCCCGTCGGGAACCGGGAGGGGCGCTGGGGGCAGGGGGGCGCCGGGGGCGCGGGGGCAGGCGCACCGCCTGTACGAGGTGCGCCGCCTGGAGGGGTGGGCCGCTGGAACGGCGGGCGGCACGGGGTTGCGCTATGGGAAACCAGGTGCGTCGCCTGGAGGAGAGCCGGGGGAAGGGGGTGCGCCGGGAGGGGCGACCACCGGCGGGGTGCGCCGGCGCAAGGTGAACCGGCGCGAGGTGGACCGAGGCGGGGCGCGCCACCTGGGCGGGGCGCGCCGGCGGGCAGCGGGGGCGCGTCGCTCGCGCGGGCGCACCGCCTGAACGGGGCGCACCGCCCGGAGAGGGGATTCTCAGGCGCGGCGGATGACGATGTCGCCGACGCTCGTACGGCCCCGGACCTCGACCGTCTCCTCGGACTGCCCCGGGCCCTCCGCGGTCCCCAGCTCGTTGCGGACCCGACCGGCCTTGGAACGGACGTCCAGCCAGGCCGCCGTGCCCTCGGCGATCCCGACCTCCAGGACCCCCGCGGAGGAGTCCAGGGTGATGCGCCCGCGCACCACCTCGTCCAGGCGGATGGAGCCGCTCGCCGTCTTGGCGGTGACCGAGGACTCCGCGCGGGCCACGCCGATGGGGCCGTTGGAGGAGTTCACGCGCAGCTCGCCGCCGATCTCGCCGATCGCGGTCTCGCCGTTGAGGTTCTTGATGGTCGCCGCTCCGTCGATCCGGCCGACCCGGACCCGGCCCGACCCCTGGATCTCGGTCTCGCCCGTCGTACGGTCCACCAGGACGTCGCCGTGCGAGGTCTTCAGGCGTACGGCCTCGGCCTCTTCGAGCCGGATGTCGCCGGCGCCGGTCGTGAGACGGCAGTCTCCGAACCGGCCCTCGCCGATCACCTCGCCGAGGCCGGTGGTGCAGCTGAGCTCCGAGCCCGCGGGCAGCTCGACGGTCACGTCGACGGCCCCCACCTTGCCGAAGAGGGAGCGCCGCTTGGGGCCCTTGACCAGCAGCTTCCCGCCGGAGCAGGTCACGTTGGTCTCCTCGGCGGCCTGGACGTCGAGCTTGTTTCCGGGGTCGCTCGGGGTCACCTCGACCACAGTGTCCTCGCGCTTGCCCGCGACGATCCGGGCCCGGCCGATCTCGAGCTCGACGGTGGCGGAGAGGGGTTCGGGTGTCGGGAAAGTAGGCATGCCTGTGCCGTCCTTTGACTGGAGGGTGGTGAGTGCGGGGTGAGGTGCCTGGGGAGGGGGCGAGCGGCCGGGAGTTTCGGAAGGCCCTAGCGGACCCAGCCGGTGAAGCCCTGCCCTACGGCGTTGCCCGAGGCCGTCGCGCCCTTGCGGCCGCGGGCCGCCGTGCCGGGCTCCAGGGCGGCGGCCACGGCACGGACGAGCCAGGCGTTGACCGAGAGGCCCTCGCGGCTCGCGGCCTCCTCGACGCGGACCTTGAGCTGTGCCGGCGGCCGGAAGTTGATCCGGGAGGTGGCGCCGTCCTCGGCCTCCACCAGGGCCGGCGCCGGGGGCGGCGGGGCCTGCACCGGGGCCTCGGCCTCGTCGAAGGCTTCGGCGGTCGGCGGTGCCGTCACCACGAACTCGGGGTTCATGCCGCGCAGCCGCAGGTCGACCGAGCCGGGGGCCAGGTCACGGGTGACCTCGTCCATCGCGTCGGACAGGGCGTTGAGCAGCGTCAGCCGGGCGGCGGACTCGAGCGTGCCGGTGAGCCGGTCGGCCAGGGCGCGGGCTTCGTCGCCACCGGCTTCGGCGGCCACGCCGAGTTCGTGACGGAGATTGTCGACATAGGGCGTGAGGTCCATGAACCGATAGTGGCACCATCGTGGCGCCATTGCAAGTTCCATGGCGCCATCATGTGCCATGGTGCGCCAATGTGTCATCGAGGTGGCGTCAAGCGGGGCCGGGTAGGGCCGTCGGTGGCTGCCCGGCGCAGGATTGACCGGTTCCCCGGACCGGCATAGCGTCGGCCGCCGGGCCGAGCGAACGCCCGGGAAAGAGGCGAACGTGCGCGGGCCGGAGAACAGCGGGCCGGACAGGAGCGGGCGGGACAGCAGCGGGTGGGAGCGCGGCGGGCCGGGCGACCAGCCGGTCGAGGCGACGGACGACGCCCGTGTGCCCACCCGTACACCCGGCACCCGTACACCCGGCACCCGTACACCCAACTCCCGTACACCGGAGGGCGACCCGGGCGCGCGTGGTCCGATCCCCGCCACCGCCACCGCCACCGCCACAACCGCCGCCACCGCCACAGCCCTCGCCGCCGAAGCCGCCGCCGCGCGGCTCACCGGCCCCGGAGCCCCCTTCGCCGTCGAGGACGGCGTCTATGTCGACGGGCCCCGCACCCTCCGCGAGTTCGTGGAGGTCACCTGGGCGTACGGCGACCGGCCCTTCCTCCTCCACGGCGGCGGGACGATGAGCTACCGGGAGTTCTTCGACGCCGCCTGCGGACTCGCGCGGAGCCTCGTCGGCGAGCACGGGCTGCGGCCCGGCGACCGGGCGGTCGTCGCCATGCGGAACCACCCGGAGTGGCAGATCGCCTTCTGGGCCGCGCAGCTCGCCGGCCTCGTCGCCGTCCCCCTCAACGCCTGGTGGACCGAGGAGGAGTTCGCGTACGCGCTCGACGACTGCTCGCCCCGCGTCCTCCTCGTCGACGGGGAACGGGTCGGCAGGGTCCGCCGCTGGGCCCGGGAGCACCGCGTGCCCGGCATCGTCTTCCACGGGGAGGCGAGCGAGGGGTTCCGGGCGTACGTGCCCGACACCGACCCCCTGCTCGGCCCGCCCCTCGTCGACGTCCTGCCCGAGCACGACGCCACCATCGTCTACACGTCCGGCACCACCGGCCGGCCCAAGGGTGCCGTCGCCACCCATCTCGCCCAGGCCGCCGCCGCGACGAACCCCCGCTACTTCGCCGCCGCCTCCGCCCTCGCCCGCGGCGGCATCCCGGGGCAGGGCCCCGCTCCCGTCTCGCTCACCACCTTCCCCTTCTTCCACGTGGCCGCCTTTACCTCGCTGTACGCCGTGATGGCGGCGGGCGGCTCCCTCGTCCTCATGCGGAAGTGGGACCCCGCCGAGGCGCTGGAGCTCATCGGCAGGCACCGCGTCACCCACTACGCGGGCGTGCCCACCACCGCCCTTCAGCTGCTCGACCTCGCCGAGCGCACCGGCGACCCGCTCCGGAGCCTCACCATGCTCAACACCGGGGGCGCCGCCGCCCCGCCGGAGATCGTCGCCCGGATCACCGCCCGCCACGGGGACCGCATCGAGCCGCGCAACGGCTACGGCCTCACCGAGACCTGCGGTGGCGTCCTCGCCAACTTCGGCGCCGAGTACCGCGCGGACCCGCGCAGCGTCGGCCGCCCCGCCCCGGCCGTCGAGGTCCGCGTCGACCGGCCCGACGCCGACGGCGTCGGAGAGCTGCTGCTCCGCGGGCAGTCCCTCGCGCGGGGCTACTGGAGGGACGAGGAGGCGACCCGGCTCGCCTTCACCGAGGACGGGTGGTTCCGCACCGGCGACCTCGCCCGGATCCGCGACGGGCGCGTCACCGTCGTCGACCGTCTCAAGGACATGGTGATCCGCGGCGGCGAGAACGTGTACTGCGTCGAGGTCGAGGCCGTCCTCCACGACCACCCCGCCGTCCTCGACGCCGCCGTCCTCGGCGTGCCGCACCCCGTCCTCGGCGAGGAGGTGGCGGCCGTGGTGCGCCTGCGCGCGGACGCCGCCGTCACCGCCGACGAGCTGCGCGCGCACGTCGGGGCGTCGTTGGCGGCGTTCAAGGTGCCCGCCCATGTGCTCGTACGGGACACCGAACTGCCCCGCAATCCGGCCGGGAAGATCCTGAAGAGGGAGCTGCGGGCGACGCTCGCGCACTGAGGGGTACGGCTCCGCCCCCGCCGGTCAGGTGCGGGTGACGCGGACGCGGTAGCGGCCGGCGGAGTCCTCCTTCAGCACCGTGATCCGGATGCCGTTCGTCCGGTCCGTGAAGGTCTCGCCCGGGCGGTACGTCGCGTCCGACAGCTCCGCGTGGACGTTCGGGCGCCGCGTGCAGCCGCCGCTGTCGCGTCGGCTGTCCGACACGGTCACCGGCCCGTGCCCGGTGTCCACGTCCGACTCGACGCGGTAGATCAGGACGCCCGGCCGGCAGACGGCGGCGTCGTTGCCGCGCTGGGTGCGCACCTCGACGGCGTAGCCGGAGGTGCCGGAGAGCGGTACGAAAGCCAGCTTCGCGCCGCCCGTGGTGGCCAGCGGGGTGAGGAGGAAATCGCTGATGCCCGCCCCGGACGCGCAGCCGACCTGCTCGTCGTCGAGCCAGCCCAGCTTCCATTTGTGCCAGCCGAGGAGGTCGTTGTTGGCCCCCCAGTCCTCGGACATGATGTCCCAGTGCCCCACCGTGCCGCCGCCGTCGACGGTGTAGAGGTCGGGAAGGCCGAAGACATGGCCGTTCTCGTGCGGCAGCACGCGGTAGCCGGTCTGGCCGTACGTCCCCGAGCCGTCGTCCTGGCGGCTGTAGACGAAGGACGTGTTGGAGAGCGGAACCCCGTCCGCGTAGGGGGCCTCGTCGTTCCCGGAGAAGGTGACGGAGAGGACCGTGTCCAGGGCCGAGGGCCCGGCGTTCGGCGTGACCAGGACGTTGACCAGGTCGTACGCGCTGAAGTCGATCTTCGCGTCGGCGACCTTGACGAGGTCCTCGACGAGCGCGCGGTAGCCCGGTTCGTACGGTGAGCCGCGCTCTATCCCGTACGAGGAGAAGGGCTTGGGCATCCGCAGCCACTCGGGTATCGGGGTCTCCGGGTGGTAGGCGAGCCGCCCGTAGGAGCTGACGCGGAACCAGTCCGTCGTCTGCGGGAAGAACTCGCGGTAGCGGCCGAGGGCGGTCCCCTCGCCCTCCGCGTCAGGGAAGTCGATCATGAGGTTCAAGGCCGTGAGGCGGCCCGTGGCCCGGGCGTATCCCGGCGGGGTGGGCAGCCCCTCGGACATCTGCACACCGAGCGTCGTCGCGATGCGGCACGGCCCCAGCTGCGAGGTCCCGGGCGCCGCGGCCACCGGACCCGCCGTGGCCGGTGCGGGCCCGGGCAGGGTCGACGTGGACGAGGTCAGGGCGGCGAGGGAGAGCGCCGCCGCCGCGGCCAGGGTGAGGGGTCTGCATATCCGACGGCAGGTGTGCTGCATACGGTCGCCTCTCTCGTCCGCGCTCTCGCTCTCGCTGTCCGATCAGCCTGTGTCGGGGGGCGCGGGGGCGCGCGCCGGGTGGCCCGATCGTGGGATTTCGCGGCCCGGAGGTACGGGTGCGCGGCCGGGGCGGCGGGGTGTGGCGCAGGTCACATCGCGGCGCGGAAATAACCGGGGACGGTGTCCCCGTTTACGCCTGTGTTCCGGAAAGTGGGGACCTGGTCCCCGGATGACTTCGAAGGAGGGTGGCGTGAGCTCCACCGCCGACACCGCGCCCGCCGTCCGCCGCGCACCGCGCCCGCGGGCCGACGCCCTGCGCAACCGCGAGCGGATCGTGACGGCGGCCCGCGAGATGTTCGTCGAGTTCGGCCCCCAGGTGCCGCTCGACGAGATCGCGCGCCGCGCCGGCGTCGGCAACGCCACCCTCTACCGGAACTTCCCCGACCGCGCCGACCTCGTCCGCGAGGTCGTCGTCTCCGTCATGTGCCGCACCACGGACCTGGCGGAACGGGCGGCCGCCGAGGAGGCCGACACCTTCGACGCGCTCCGCCGCTTCACCCACGCCGCCGCCGACGAGCGGATCGGCGCGCTCTGTCCGATGCTCGACGGCACCTTCGACCAGGACCACCCCGAACTGCACGCCGAACGCGACCGGTTGGAGGAGGCCGTCCAGGCCCTCGTCGACCGGGCGCAGCGGGCCGGCAGGCTCCGCGCCGACGTCGGCGTCGGGGACCTGATGGTGGCCGTCTCCCAGCTCACCCGCCCGCTCCCGGGCACCGGATGCCTGGACATGGACCGCTTCGTCCACCGCCATCTGCAGCTGTTCCTGGACGGCCTGGAAGCGCCCGCGCGCTCCGTGCTGCCCGGGTCGGCCGCCACTCTGGAGGATCTGCGGGGCGCCTCCCGCGAGTGACCCCGACCTCTCCCTGAGCCGGGCGACCAGCCCGGCGACCCCGTCCGTCGACCCGTGCGACGGCCCCCGCCTTCCGTACGCCGCACGTCGTACGTCCGTTTTCTCCTTTACGCACCAAGAGGTGGCTGCCCCCATGTCCGAAACAGATCCCCGGCGCTGGAAAGCGCTGGTCTTCATCGCCCTCGCCCAGCTGATGGTCGTGCTCGACGCGACGATCGTGAACATCGCGCTGCCCTCCGCCCAGCAGGACCTGGGGATCTCGGACGGCAACCGCCAGTGGGTCATCACGGCCTACGCCCTCGCCTTCGGCGGTCTGCTGCTCTTCGGCGGCCGCATAGCCGACCTGTGGGGCCGCAAGCGGACCTTCGTCGTCGGTCTGATCGGCTTCGCCGCCGCCTCCGCGCTCGGCGGGGCCGCGACCGGCGAGGCGATGATGCTCGGGGCCCGCGGCCTCCAGGGCGCCTTCGGCGCGCTGCTCGCCCCGGCCGCGCTGTCGCTGCTCGCGGTGATGTTCACCGACGCCAAGGAGCGCGCCAAGGCCTTCGGCATCTACGGAGCGATCGCCGGTGGCGGTGGCGCCGTGGGCCTCATCCTCGGCGGCTTCCTCACCGAGTACCTCAACTGGCGCTGGACCTTCTTCGTCAACATCCCCTTCGCGATCGTCGCCGCTGTCGGCGCGTACTTCGTGATCCGTGAGCCGGCCGGCGGCCGCAACCGCTCGCCGCTCGACATCCCGGGCGTCGTCCTCTCCACCCTGGGTCTGGTCTCGCTGGTCTACGGCTTCACCCGCGCCGAGTCCGAGGGCTGGTCCGACGCCACCACGATCGGCCTCTTCGTCGCCTCGGCCGTGCTGCTCGCCGCGTTCGTCCTCACCGAGGCGAAGGTCAAGTCCCCGCTGCTGCCGCTGCGGGTCCTGACCGAGCGCAACCGCGGTGGTGTCTACCTCTCCCTCGGACTCGCCGTCATCGCGATGTTCGGCCTGTTCCTCTTCCTGACGTACTACCTCCAGATCGTGAAGGGGTACTCGCCGGTCCGGACGGGCTTCGCCTTCCTCCCGATGATCGCGGGCATGATCATCGGCTCCACCCAGATCGGTACGCGGCTGATGACGCGGGTCCCCCCGCGCTGGCTGATGGGCCCCGGCTTCCTGACGGCCGCCGTCGGCATGCTGCTGCTCACCCAGCTGGAGATCGGCACCTCGTACACCGGTCTGATCCTGCCCGCGCAGCTGCTGCTCGGCCTCGGCATGGGTACGGCCTTCATGCCGGCGATGTCGCTGGCGACGCACGGCGTGGACCCGCGGGACGCCGGTGTGGCCTCCGCGATGGTCAACACCTCGCAGCAGGTCGGCGGCGCGATCGGTACGGCGCTGCTCAACACCATCGCCGCCTCGGCCACGACCGCGTTCCTCACCGACCACGCGGCCGGCGCCACCACCCCGGCCGCCCAGAAGCTGCTCCAGCTCCAGGGCATGGTCGAGGGCTACGCGGCGGCCATCTGGTGGGCGGTCGGCATCCTGGCCGTCTCGGCCGCGATCGCCGTCACCTTCATCAACACCGGCAAGCCGCAGATGTCCGCCCCGGCCGGCCCGGGCGCCGGGGACGGCGCGGATGCCGGCGCCGGTGAAGGCGTGCGCGACGAGGTGAAGATCCCGGTCGTCATGCACTGACCGTCGGGCCTCCGAACGGGCCGATGCCCCCTCGGCCCTCTGCCCTGGTTCCGCCTCGGCGGAGCCAGGGCAGTTTCACGTCCGGGTTCCGCTTTCATCAGCCGGGCCAGGGCAGATCCGCGTCCGCGTTCCGCCTCAGCGGAGCCAGGGCAGGTCCGCGTTCGGGTCGGTCGGCTGGAGGCCCTCCGCCATCACCGACATGATCGTGCCGAGCTGCTCCACCTGCTCGGGGCTGAGCCGGTCGAAGATAGCCTGGCGTACGGCGGCGACGTGCCCCGGCGCGGACCGCTCCAGGACGGCGAAGCCCTCGTCCGTCAGATACGCGAACTGGCCGCGCTTGTCGGAGGGGCAGTCCTCGCGCAGCACCCACCCGTTCTTCTCCAGGCGGGCGACGGCGTGCGAGAGCCGGGAGCGGGTGATCTTGGCGTCCTTGGCCAGTTGGGTCATCCGCAGGCGGCGGCGGGGCGCCTGGGAGAGCTGGACGAGGAGCCCGTAGTAGATGTGCGGCATGCCGGCATCGCGCTGGAGCTGGCGGTCGAGGTGGTCCTCGAGGAGGGTGGTGGCGTGGAGGTACGCGCGCCAGACGCGCTGTTCCTCGTCGCTGAGCCAGCGGGGGCCGGTCGCCGTGGCCTTCGGTGCCGTGTTCATGTACCGATCCTACGACCTATCCTTGAAAGTTGAACTACATCGGGTCTAAGCTCATCATGTCAGTTGAACTTGAAACTTAAAGGATCTCGGGAGGCGGTCGTCATGGGCGCCGGACAACAGGGACCGCTGGTGGAAGGGCAGCGCGCTTCCGGGCGCCCGCCCCACGGCCAGGGGGAGGGGGGCCCGCTCGCGCCGGGGGACCCCGCGCGGGAAGGGCGCCCGCCGGGTGGCCGGATGCCCGCCCTCTACCTCTCCCACGGCGCCCCGCCGCTCGCCGACGACCCCGTCTGGACCGGCGAACTCGCCGCCTGGTCCGCCGAGCTGCCCCGGCCGGCGGCGATCCTCGTGGTCTCCGCGCACTGGGAGGAGGCCCCGCTCGCCCTCGGCGCCACCGAGACCGTCCCGCTCGTCTACGACTTCTGGGGCTTCCCCGAGCACTACTACCGCGTGCGCTACCCGGCCCCCGGCGCCCCCGCGCTCGCCGCGGCCGTACGCAAGCTCCTGCGCCGGCCCGGCACGCCGGTCCAGGACATCCCGGACCGGGGGCTCGACCACGGCGCGTACGTACCGCTGGTGGAGATGTTCCCCGCCGCCGACGTGCCCGTACTCCAGATCTCCATGCCGACGCTCGACCCGCGCGCGCTGATGGAGATCGGGCGCCGGCTCGCGCCCCTGCGCGACGAGGGCGTGCTCGTCGTCGGCAGCGGCTTCTTCACCCACAACCTGGCGGCGCTGCGGCACACCGGCGGAGGCGTACCCGGCTGGTCGGCGGAGTTCGACGACTGGGGGCGCCGGGCCCTGGAGGCGCGGGACGTCGACGCGCTCCTCGACTTCGTCCACACGTCACCGGCCGGCCGGCTCGCCCACCCGCGTACCGAGCACTTCGCACCGCTCTTCGTCACGCTCGGCGCGGCCGAGGCGGCCGGGGACCTGGACGGCGGGCGGAGCGTGATCGACGGCTTCTGGATGGGGCTGGCGAAACGCTCGGTGCAGTTCGGCTGAGCCTCCGGAGCGGGGCGGCGCGGGGCGGGGCGGGGCGGCTGGGGTCAGAACACCGGCGGGTTGAGGGTGATCGAGCGGGCGGCGGCGGCCAGCGCGCGCGGGTCGCCGACGTCCAGAGCCGTGTCGGTGAACTTGATGGTGTGGTCGTCGCCGTGCGCCGCCGCCCGCTCGAAGACCTCCTCCGCGATCAGCGGGACTGGGCGGTACGGGACGGGCTCGGCCGGGGTGTAGGCGGCGGTCACCGCGGCCGAGGCGGCCCAGGCGGCGCCGACGCTCGGCGCCCACAGGTCGCGCGGCAGCGCGGGCAGCGTGCGGAGCACCGCGTTGGGCGCGGTCGCGGCGTGGACGAGCATGACCGGTTCACCGTGGCCGTGCGTGGCGTAGCGGTGGGTCGCGGCCGTCACCAGCTCGGTGAGCAGGGCGTGCGCGGTGTCCGGGTCGGTGGCGGCGCCCCAGCGGGGGCGCGCGGTCAGCCGGGCGAGGCGGGCGGGGAGGGGGCCGTCCTGGTCGGGGATCGGCGGCACGGCGTCCAACGCGGCGGCGGCCGTCGGCGCGGGCCCCAGGTCCCGCAGGGGCGGGAGCGGGTGGTGGCGGGCCGCCCAGTAGCCGAGGGCGTGGGCCAGCTCGACCCGGCGCGGCTCCGTCTCCTCGGACGTCAGGAGGGTGCGTACGGCATGGCCGGTGCGGATCACGGGATGCGTGGACCCGCCCGCGATGCCGGGCAGCAGGCGCGGCCACCATTCGGCCAGCACCTCCCGCCAGGGCCGCTCCCGGGTCTCCCGGTCGAAGTACCGCGCCCAGTCGGTGATCCGCACCGGGTCGCCGAGCGCCTCGCGCCAGTTCGCCGCCGTGACGGGGGAGTGGGGCGCGGGCATGTCCTCCAGCTTGGCCCGGTAGTGGTCGAGCCAGCGGTGCACGGCCCGGGCCTGGCCGCGGCGCACCAGCGCCTCGACGGCCATCGGAGCGTGGTTGGTGAGCCGGCCCAGGCGCTCGGGGCCGCTGGCATGGAGGCGCTGGAGGGCTTCGTCGAGGGTCCCGGAGGTGTCGGCGGTGCCGGTGTGGGCAGTGGAGTCGGGGAGGCCGGAGGGGTTGGCGGTGCTGGTGTGGGCGGTGGAGTCGGGGGTCCGGGTGATGTCGGCGGTGCCTGCGGTGCCTGCGGTCTCGGTCATGGCGCCGACCGTAGGCGCGGGTCCGGGCCGCCCGTAACGGCCTGGAGACCTAGGCCGCGGCGTAGACGGGTCCGTGTGCGGACGTAGGACCGGCGGCAGTGCCCATCCACACACTTTCCGGTCTTTCGGGTCTTTTCGGGCAGTGCGAGCAACCGGGTGGCGCCGCGTGCCGTCTCTCCGGGTGAAGCGGACGCGGGGGCGGCGTGGCCCCGACGGCGGTCGCGTGCCATGCCTTTCGCGCCCCCTCTGACCTGCGCTGATGCGCTCTGCGGGAGCAGGCGTAGCCCTGGGTGGCCGGACAGGGTACTGCATGATCGCGAAAATCGATGTGCCGCGTGGGAATTCTGTCCTGATTCCAGTCGTTGTTTCCGTCGGATGCAGGGCACCCGAAAAGGTGTCGCGACCTACTCAGCAAGGGAGCACGCATGGCAACCCGTGCCGTCGCCCGTCGTTCGTCCGCCTCCAGCGGCAGCAGCTCGAGGGCAAGCAGCGTTCGCGCCGTGGGCGGGGAGATCGCCGACCGCGACCTGGTCGGCATGTACCTCGACGAGATCGCGCGCACCCCCCTGCTCGACGCCGCCAAGGAGGTCGAGCTCTCCCAGGACATCGAGGCGGGCGTGTACGCCCGGCAGATCCTCGAAGGCGAGGTGGAGAGCGAGGGGGGCGGAGCGTCCCGCGAGGAGCTGGAGGCGCTGGTCGCCGCGGGCGAGCGCGCCAAGGACCTCTTCATCAAGTCCAACCTGCGCCTCGTCGTCGCCGTCGCCCGGCGCTATCCCCGCAGCGGGCTGCCGCTGCTCGACCTGATCCAGGAGGGGAACGCGGGCCTGGTGCGCGCGGTCGAGAAGTTCGACTACGCCAAGGGCTTCAAGTTCTCCACGTACGCCACCTGGTGGATCCGCCAGGCGATCACCCGCTCCATAGCCGACCAGTCCCGCACCATCCGGCTGCCCGTCCACCTCGTCGAGGAGCTGGGACGGATCCGGCGCGTGCAGCGCGAGTTCAACCGGGAGAACGGCCGCGAGCCGGAGCCCGCGGAGATCGCGGCCGAGCTGGGGTCGACGCCCGAGCGCGTCGTGGACGTCATGGACTGGGCGCGGGACCCGGTCTCGCTCAACATGTCGGTGGACGACCAGGGCGAGACGCAGTTCGGCGACCTCCTCGAGGACACCTCGGCGATCTCGCCGGAGCAGTCGGTGCTCACGCTGCTGCGCAGCGAGGAGCTCGACGACCTGATCGACAAGCTCGACCACCGCACGGCGTCGATCATCCGGATGCGGTACGGCATCGAGGACGGCCGCGAGCGGACCCTGACGGAGGTCGGCAAGGAACACGGCCTCACGCGTGAGCGCATCCGGCAGATCGAGAAGCACGCCCTGCTGGAGCTGAAGAAGATGGCCCGCGACACCGGCTTCGACGCGGTCGCGTAGCGGCGGACGGGAGCCGGACCGGTCGGAGGCGGCTCCCCGCCGCGGCGCCGTCACACCGCGGCTCCGCGCTCTGGGTGGCACGCGAGCGGCCCCGAGCCGCGCAGCCCTGCCCGTCCCGAGGCCCGCCCCGAGGCCCTCCCGCGCCCTCAGCGCACCGCCGCCCCCAATCGGGCCGCGAGCTCCCTCACGTAGGTGACCAGCGGGTCCGGCGCGTGAACGGTGAAGTCGCAGTCGACCAGGGCCAGCCGGAGGGCCACCCACTCCAGGGAGTCGGTGCAGCGCGCCCGGAGGCGGCAGGTGTCCGGACCCGTCGGCGTGGGCGCCAGATGCGCCGGGAGCCGTGCCGCCACGAACGCGGCGGGCGCGTCGAAGGCGACGTCCAGATCGAGGTCCGGCTGGGCCTGCGACCGGGCCATCGAACGGGCCATGTACTCCGCCGCGCCGCCCTCCGGCAGCTCGCGCGGCGCGAAACGGGCGCCCGTGGCGAAGGGCTCCGCCACCCGGTCGACCCGGAACGTACGCCAGTCCTCGCGCCCCAGGTCGTACGCCACGAGGTACCACCGCCGCCCCGTCGACACCAGCCGGTACGGCTCCACCAGCCGCTTCGACTCCGTACCGTCCCCGGCGCGGTAGCCGAAGCGCACCTTCTCCTGCCCCGTGACCGCCCCGGCCAGGGCCGTCAGCGTGGACGGGTCGATCGTGGCGCCGTCCCCCCTGGCCAGCGGCATCGTCGCGTTCTGCAGCGTGGAGACCCGGTGCCGCAGCCGGGACGGAAGCACCTGTTCCAGCTTCGCCAGGGCCCGTACAGACGCCTCCTCCACCCCCTCGATCGCATGGCCGGCCCCCGCCCGCAGGCCCACCGCGATCGCCACGGCCTCCTCGTCGTCCAGGACCAGCGGCGGCAGCGCCGCCCCGGCGACCAGGCGGTATCCGCCCACCGCCCCCTTCGACGCCTCGACCGGGTACCCCAGCTCCCTGAGCCGGTCGATGTCACGGCGGATCGTGCGGGGCGAGACCGAGAGCCGGTCCGCCAGCTCGCTGCCCGGCCACTCGCGCGGGGTCTGGAGAAGCGACAGCAACGTCAGCAGTCGTGCGGGAGTATCCGTCATGCGTTCCAGGATGCCGCCGAACTAGGCCATGATCTGTCCTACATGCTGTCTATCTTCTGAGCATGAGTTCACACGACGCCTCCGTCCCGGGCAGCGGCACGGGTACCGAGCCGGGCACCGCCCCGAGTACCGAGCCGAGTACCGATCCGAGCACCGATCGCAGGCGCTGGATAGCCCTCGCCATCGTCATGACGGCCGCCTTCATGGACCTGGTCGACGCCACGATCGTCAACATCGCGATCCCCAGCATCGAGCGCGACCTCGGCGCCTCCTTCGGGGCCATCCAGTGGATCACCGCCGGGTACGCCCTCGCGTTCGCCGCCGGTCTGATCACCGGAGGCCGTCTCGGTGACATCTACGGCCGCAAGCGGCTGTTCCTCCTCGGCACGGCGGGCTTCACCCTCGCCTCCGCGCTCTGCGGTTTCGCCGCGAGCCCGGAGATGCTGGTCGCCTCCCGGCTCCTCCAGGGCGCCGCGGCGGCGATGATGGTGCCGCAGGTCCTCTCGATCGTCCACGTCACCTTCCCGGCGCACGAACGCGGCAAGGTCTTCGGCCTTTTCGGCGCGATCATCGGGCTCGGCGCCGTCTCCGGACCGCTGCTGGGCGCGCTGTTGACGCAGTGGAACCTCTTCGGTCTGGAATGGCGGCCGATCTTCCTGATCAACCTGCCGGTCGGCATCGCGGGCCTGCTCCTGGGCCGGAAGTTCATCATCGAGTCCAAGGCGCCCAAGGCGCTCCGGCTCGACCTGGTCGGCGTCCTGCTCGTCACCCTCGCGCTGCTGATGCTGATCTATCCGCTGACGCGCGGCCGCGAGCTGGACTGGCCGCTGTGGGGCCACCTCTGCATGGCCGGCAGCCTCGTCGTCTTCGCCGCCCTCGTCGCGTACGAGAAGTACAAGACGCGGAAGGACGGTTCGCCGCTGGTCGAGCTGTCGCTGTTCCGGGTGAAGAGCTTCGCCGCCGGCATCGCGGTGCAGCTCACCTTCGGTGTCGTGATGGGCATCTTCTTCCTGGTCTGGACGCTGTACATGCAGATCGGGCTCGGCTGGAGCCCGCTGAAGGCCGGTCTGACCGGCGTGCCGTTCTCGATCGCCGTCTCGATGGCGGCCGGCCTGTCGGTGCAGAAGCTGGTGCCGCGCTTCGGCCGGAAGGTGCTGCAGGCGGGCGCGCTGACGATGGCGGCGGGCGTGCTGCTCTACCTCTGGGAGGCCGGTCGGTACGGCACGGCCATCCACTCCTGGCAGATGATCGCCCCGCTGGTGGTCATGGGCCTGGGCATGGGGCTGATCGTCGCCCCGCTGACGGACGCGGTGCTCTCCGACGTCCCCCGTGAGCACGCGGGTTCGGCCTCCGGCCTCATCAACACCACCGGCCAGATGGGCAACGCGCTCGGACTCGGGCTCGTGTCGGTCGTCTTCTACGGCGTGATCGACGAGGAGCGTCTGGCGCGGGTCCCGGGCGAGGTGGGGACGGCGTTCGCGGACGCGTTCCAGAACGCGCTCGGCTGGGTGGTGGCGGTGCTCGCCGTGATCTTCCTGCTGATGTTCGCGCTGCCGGCCAAGCCGAAGCAGCACGTCGAGGGCGCGGAAGCGGCCGAGGACGGCCCGGCGGACGAGCAGGGCCCCGGCCCGGCGACCGACGAACCCACGAAGGAGCCGGCGCTCAGCCGCTGAGCCGAGCCGGCGCTCAGCCGCTGAGCCGAGCCGCGGCCGAGGCGAGGGGCGTAGGGACGCGAAAGGCGGGTAGCCGGACAGCGGGTGGGTGGCCGAGAGGGCCTGACCGTACGGTCGGGTGTTCTCGACGCCTCAAGGGGCGGTGCGCATGGGGCGCGCACCGCCCCTCGGGCGTCTTCCGGGCCGGCTCGCACCCGGATCAGGTCACTTCCCCGGATCAGGTCACTTCTGGGACTTCGCGGCCTCGTTCAGCCCGCCGGAGGCGCCCAGCCTGCCCAGGAACCGGTTGACCCGGTTGGTCGCCGCGCCGCCGGGCGTGGTCAGCTCGATCCAGCGGCCCCGGCCGTAGTTGGGGCTGGTCGGGTCATCGGTGATTGTGGCGCAGTCGAGCTCGTTCGGGTTGCCTGAGTCCACCTCGCACCGGAACTCCCACACCTCGCCACCGGTGGTGAGCACCTCCACCGAGACGTCGTCGTTCCCTTCGGCGATGGAGACGGAGCACGCGCCGGCCGGGGCCCCGGGAAGCGGGGTCCAGACGAAGTCCGTGGTGTCGGGGGTCTGATCCCGGATGCCGGCGTAGACCGCGCCATTGTCGACCACGCCCTTGACCTCGCGGCTGGACTCGTCCCGGGAGGCGTCGATGTCCACACACGTGGCGGGGCCGGCGGCGCCGGTCGCACCGGTGGCACCCGTCGCTCCGGTCGGGCCCTGGGGCCCCTGCGGTCCTTCGGGCCCCTCGGGGCCCTCTTCACCGTCGGCACCCATCGGTCCCTGGGGTCCCTGCGGGCCCTGAGGTCCCTGGATTCCTGTCGGTCCCTGGATTCCCTCCGGGCCCTGGGGGCCCACCGGACCCTGCTCGCCGTCCGCTCCTGCCGGTCCCTCGGGCCCGGTCGGTCCGGTCGGTCCGGTCGGGCCGGTGTCACCACCCGCGGGACCCGCCGGGCCGGTGTCACCCGTCGGTCCCTGCGGACCCGTGTCACCCGTCGGCCCCTCCGGACCCGTGGGTCCGGTGTCGCCGGTCGGCCCCTCGGGGCCTGTGGGTCCGGTCGGTCCGGTGGGTCCGGTGGGCCCGTCCTCGCACTCGGCGTGCAGGGCTCGGGTCGCCCGCTGCGGACCGTAGGGCGCGAACTCGCCCAGGTGCCGCTCGACGTACTCCCGGATCCGCTCCCTGTCGTACGGCGCCGGGCCGTCCTCGTGGAACCGCGGACCGTCCTCGTGGAACCGCGGCCCTTCCTGGTCGTGCCGCGGCGGGCCGTCCTGGGCGTAAGGCGGCGGTCCGTCCTCGTGGTGCGGCGGCGGACCGTCCTGGCACTCCTCGGGCGAGGGACCCGCGTTCGCGTTCACACCCGCGAGGCCCGCCGGCAGCTGCGTCACGGCGACCGCGGGAGCGGCCACGCTCGTGAGCACCAGGGCGAGCGAGGCGACGGCCCCGCCGGTGAGCCAGGAACGACGGCGGGCGAGCGGGCCAAGAGAGGACCTGGTCCGGGGATCAGGACGCATACATGTGCTCCTTCGTAACCGGTTCGAGTGATGAGTGGGAAGTGTGTTCGGGCTTCGGACTTCCCCTCGGGTCATCGGGTCACGATCACGAAGCCTTGAGGGTCCCGCGGAGCTATCAACTCCCTGGCCTACGGCCGATCCCGAATGGACGCGTACGCGGGAGCGAACGCCACGGCCGTGCGCGGCGTGCCGCGGGAGGGCTCCCACGCCCGGTTCGTAAGGTCGGCCGGTCATGAGGTCGTCCGCACCGATCCCCCCGGAGCCGTGTTGCCGTGAAGCCCTCGATCTGCCTCTGCATGATCGTCAAGAACGAGGCGCGCGTCATCGAGCGATGCCTCGCCTCCGTCCGTGACCTGGTGGACACCTGGGTCATCTCCGACACCGGCTCGACGGACGGGACCCAGCAGCTCGTCCGCGACGCGCTCGACGGCATCCCCGGCGAGCTGCACGAGGAGCCCTGGGTGAACTTCGGCCACAACCGGACCCTCAACATCCGGCACGCCCGCGGCCGGGCCGACTATCTGCTCCTCCTCGACGCCGACCTGGTGATCGAGCGGGCCGGGCCCCTGCCGCCGCTCACCGCCGACGCGTATCTGCTGCGGCACGCCGGAGCGCTGGAGTACCGCATCAAACGCCTGGTCAGAGGCGATCTCCCATGGCGGTACGAAGGCGTCACCCACGAGTACCTGACCATCGAGCCGGGCCATCCGCAGAGCCATGTCAGCGCGCATCTGGACGCGCTCGTCGTCAAGGACTTCGCCGACGGCGGGTCCCGGCACGACAAGTTCGAGCGCGACGCCCGGCTGCTGAGCGCCGAACTCGAACGGGACCCCGACGACCCCCGGACGGTCTTCTACCTCGCCCAGACCCTGCGCGACCTCGGCCGCTCGGCCGAGGCCGTCGACCTCTACGAGCGCCGCGCCCGGATGGGCGGCTGGGACGAGGAGGTCTCCTATGCGCTGCTCCAGGCCGGGATCCTGAAGGCCGAGGCCGGCGACTGGCCGTCGGCGATGGACACCCTCTCGCGCGCCTGGGAGGCCCGGCCGCAGCGCCTCGAAGCCTGCTGGGAACTGGCCTCCCGGCTCCGCCGCATGGGCCGCCACCACAGCGCCCACGCCGTCGTCACCGCCGCCCTCGACCGGGAACCGCCGGACGACCTGCTCTTCCTCCAGCCGTGGATCTACCGCTGGGGCCTGCTGTTCGAGTTCTCGATCACCGCGTACTGGGTCGGCGACACCGCGGGCTCGCTCGCCGCCTGCGACCGGCTGCTCGCGATGCCGGACCTGCCCGAAGCCCACCGGGAGCAGACCCGCGTCAACCGGGAGTTCGCCGTCCGCAGGCTCTCCTCGATCCCCCACGCGCCCGCCGCCGTCGCGGCCGTACCGGCGGGGGAGTGAGACGACGATGCTCCCCGCCTCCCCTCCCACGCGCCAAGGCCCGGACAGTGCCCCGGCCCCGGATCCGGCGGACCGGGACCTGGACCTGGACCTGGATCGGGACCTGGACCAGGACCGGCGTCCGCACGCTCCGGCCGCCGCCGCCCCCGCCCCGTACCTGAAGCGGGACCCGGACCCGGCCGGAGAGCAGCGCTCCCTTCGCCCCGTCTGGCTGTGGCCGGTCCTCCTGACCCTGGTCCTGACGGTGTACGGGATCGGCCGCCCGCTCCTCTGGGAGGACGAGCTCAACACCTGGGACGTGGCCACCCGGTCCACCGGCGACCTCCTCGCCACGGTCCGGCGCGTGGACGCCGTCCTCGGCGCGTACTACCTCCTCCTGCACGGCTGGACGGCCGTCCTCGGGGACTCCGCCGCGGTCCTGCGCCTGCCCTCCGCGCTGGCGATGGCCGGCGCCGCGGCCTGTACGGCGCTGATCGGGCAGCGCCTCTTCGGGCGCCGCGCCGGAGCCACGGCCGGACTGCTCCTCGCGCTCACGCCGGTCGTCACCCGCTACGCCCACGAGGCCCGCCCCTACGCGCTGGTGGTCCTGGCCGTCGCCCTGGCCACGCTGGCGCTGCTCCGCGCCCTGGACCGGCCCGGCAGCGGGTGGCGCTGGACCGGGTACGCCCTGTGCGTGGCCGCCGTCGGGCTGCTCCATCTGGTGGCGCTCACCGTCCTCGCCGGGCATCTGGTCGGGGTCGCCGTCCGCGCCCGCGCGGCTTCGGCACCCGGTGGGCGGCCGATCGTGTGGCGGTTCGGCCTCGCCGCCGGGGCCGGGGTGCTCGCCGCCGCCCCGGTCGCCCTCCTCGGCACGGCGCAGGCCCGGCGCCAGATCTCCTGGATCCCCGCCCCGGACCTGTGGAGCCTCGCCGCCTTCTGGCCGCAGCTGTACGCCTCCGGGGCGGTCGCCGGCGCGGTGACCGTCCTGGCCCTCCTGGCGTGGAGCGGGCGGAGCCCCGCCCGTCGGGGCCCCCTGCTCGCGCTGTCCGCCCTGGCCGTGCTGCCCCCGCTGCTCGTCTGGACGGCCTCGCACGGCGACGTCTCGTACTTCTACTTCCGGTACCTGCTGTTCACCCTCCCGGCCTGGGCGGTCCTCGCGGGCGCCGGGCTGGACGCGGCCATCCGCTCCCGAGGGGCCGCCGCCGGGGTGCTGGCGGTCCTGGCCGTACTGACCCTCCCGGACCAGCAGGCGCTGCGCCGGCCGTACGCGCACTTCTGGCACGGCATCGACTACGCGGGCGCGGCACGGACCATCGAGAGGTACCACCGGCCCGGGGACGCCGTCGTCTACGCCCGCGGGGACGACTACTGGCGCATGCTCGACGTCGGGGTCCGCCACTACCTCGCGGACGGGCTGCGGCCGCGCGACGTCTTCCAGGCCGCCTCGGGCGCCGACCGCGCCGACCTGTGGTCGGCGGAGTGCCCCGATCCGGCGGCCTGCGTGGGCGAGGAGCCCCGCGTCTGGCTCGTCGTACCCGCCGGCCGGGCCGACCCGCTCGACGCCCTCCCGGGCCCGCAGGCCAAGGCCCTGCGCGCCCACTACACCGCGACCGGGGCGGAACGCCTCACCGGAGTGACGGTCGCCCTCCTGGTCCGCACGCCCTGACCCCGCGGAACCCGCCGCGCCGGATCGCGGCAAGCGCCCCAGGGGCAGCCGAGCAGTGGACGCCCCGGGCCCACGGCTGAACGGCGGGCGCCCGGCCCCGGACAGCGGGCGCCCCGGGGGCAGCCGAGCGCGGGCGCCCCCGAGGCGCCCGGCACCCGTCAGCGGACCCGTGCCCGGTGTTCCATCGCCTCGCGGGCCGTGTGCTCGCTCTCGTACACCTCGCACATGTGGCGGCCGTCCGGGGTCGCCGTGTGCTCCACCTCCCAGAGGCTCAGCTCGCTGCCGTCGAGCAGCAGGAACGCGTGCTCGTAGAGCGTGAACCCGGGGCCCCGGCCGCTGTTCTCCACCGCGCACTGGCGTCCGAACGCCTGGGTGATGTGGTGCGCGAAGGCCACCCGCAGCCGCCGCGCCGTCTCCTCGCCGGGGCGGTCCGCGTTCTCCGCGCGCCGCAGCACCCGGCGCGCGTGGTCCGCGGAGTTGTCCGGGACGTACGTCCGCGGCTGGGCGGGTATGGGGCGGGAGAGCAGCGCGCTCAGCGACTCCAGGTCGTCGTCGGTACCGAGCCCGAGACCGAGGTCCGAGCCGTCCGCCCGGTCCGCGCCCCAGCCCGGGTCCAGGGCGGCCGGCAGCCGGGACGCGGAGAGCCGCGCCTCGGCCTCCTCGGCGTACACCTCGTGGTGCTCGGTGCCGTCCCGGCCGGCGTTGTGCACCAGCTCCCACAGCGTCAGGGCCGAGCCGTCGGCGAGCAGATACGTATGGCGGTGGGTGGTGCGGTGCAGCGACGCGCTGTGGTGCGAGGAGTGCAGCGCGGTGGAGTGGGCGAGCGCCGTCTCCAGGCGCTCGACCGTCGTGTCGGGCAGATCGAAGGAGTTGAGCGCACGGCCGAGCAGGCGCTCCACGTGCGTCTCGGTCGTCTCGTACGGATCGTGTGGATCCCGCGGATCGTTCAAGGGGGTCTCCAGGCAGGCCGTCGCCGCATGTCACTTGGTGCTTGCTTAACGTAGTCCCTGGGTCTGACATCGTGTCCGGCGTTCGGGAAAACGACGGGGGCGCATGGCGAGTTCCCGCACGCCCCCGCCGACGGCCGATCAACTTCCGGCGCTGCCAACGGAGTCGGCCGCGCCGGTCCCGTACAGCTCGCGGTAGGCCGGAAACACTCCCCCTGGCCCGGACACGCCCGCGGCCGTCTCCTCCACCGCCCGCACGATCGCCCGGGTCACCGTGTCCGCGCCCGCCGCCAGCACGTCGTTCAGGGCGAGCGGCCCGGCCTCGGCGGGCAGTTCCCGCTCCCCGGTGGCGAGGGCGAAGACGGTGTCCCCGTCGTTGAGGAGGTGCACGGGCCGGATGGCGCGCGCGATGCCGTCGTGCGCCGTGCCCGCGAGCTTCTGCGCCTGGGCGCGGGTGAGGACCGCGTCCGTGGCGACGACCGCGAGCGTCGTGTTCAGGGGCGGAGCCGGGGCGGTGGCCGCGGCCTCGGCGAGGCGCCGCCGCGCGGCCGCGTGGACGGCCGGCTCCGGGTACTCGGCCCGCCCCGCGAAGTACCGCCCGTACAGCACGCCCGTCTCCGGATCGACCGCCGAGCCGACCGCGTTGACGACGACGAGCGCGGCGACGGTGATGCCCGGCCCGACAACCGTGCTCGCCGTGCCGATCCCGCCCTTGAGGCCGCCGACGACGGCCCCGGTGCCGGCGCCGACCGCGCCGGTCTCCACGCGCGCGTGGAGGCCGGTCGCCGCCGCGGCCTCCACCGCCGCCCGTCCCGTTCCGGCGTCCGGCCGGGCCCTGAAGTCGCCGCCCCGGCCCAGGTCGAAGACGCAGGCGGCCGGGACGACGGGGACCACGTGCGCGGGGTCGGGACCGACCCGTACCCCACGGCCCCGCTCCTCGAGCCAGGCCATCACCCCGGCCGCCGACTCCAGCCCGTACGCGCTGCCGCCGGTGAGGACCACGGCCTCGATCCGCTGGACGACGTTACGGGGGTCGAGCGCGTCGGTCTCGCGCGTGCCGGGGCCGCCGCCGCGTACGTCGACGGCCGCCACGGCCCCGCCCTCCGGGGCGAGGACGACGGTGGTGCCGCTGAGGGCGTGGGGCCCGGCCACGCGCGCGTGGCCGACCCGAAGCCCCGCCACGTCCGTGAGTGCGTCGTGCTTCGTCATGGCCCCTTGCGTATCACGCGCCCCGGCACGTGTCCGGAAATCATCGGTGCCGCCCGGCGGCCGGCGCCCCGGGGGCCGACCGCGGCTGGCCCTCCGCTCTCACCCCTGCGGGTGCGCTGCCGGACGGCGGGTGGACAGCGTCACCCCGACCGCGATCGTCGCCGCCGCGACCACCCCGGCCGCGGAGCACCGCCCAGCGGCCGGAGAACGTGCACATCAGGATCGCCAGGGCCGCCACGGGCAGGACGAGCTGCTGCGCGATGCCGACCTTGAAGTAGCGGGCGTGGAGCAGCCATACGCAGAGGAGGAAGAGCGCGGCGGGGATGGTCACCGCCGAGGAGGCGGCGAGGGTGGAGAGGTGGGCCTTGCCCACGGCCTGCTCCACGGCGATCTCGAGGCCGGCGCCGATGGCGGCGGCGGAGGCGAAGATCAGATAGTGGCCGTAGCCCCAGAGGAAGCTCTGCCGGTTGGAGACGAGGCGGATGTGGGCGGGGACGGCGAAGTAGATCCACCAGGCGGCGCAGACGATCAGCAGGCCGCCGGTGGCGATGGGAAGGAGCTCGCCCAGGGCGTCGTACTCGCTGATCCCCGCCTTCACCGCGACGGTCGCCGCCGCGATCGTCTCGCCGAGGACGATGATCGTGAACAGGCCGTACCGCTCGGCGATGTGGTGTGCGTGCCAGTGGGTGTTGGTGTCCTTCTCCGCGAAGGCGGGGACGGCCAGTTCGGCGCCGATCATCACAAGGAAGATCCAGGGGCGGGCCGCCTCGGGCGCCCAGAGCAGGGCGGTCCAGCCGATCTGGCAGAGGACGACACCGCCCGCGTACCGGTGGCACATCGTCCGCTCGGCGGGGTCCGTCGCGTGGTGGGCGGCGCGCAGCCACTGGAAGGAGAGGGCGAGCCGCATGACCACGTAGCCGAGCACGGTGACGAGGAAGTCGTCCTCGAAGGCGCGGGAGACACCGGCGGCGAGGACGAGGACACCGGCGATCTGGACGAAGGTGGCGACGCGGTAGAGGACGTCGTCGTTGTCGTAGGCGGAGGCGAACCAGGTGAAGTTCATCCATGCCCACCAGATCGCGAAGAAGACCATCGCGTAGTGGGTGATGCCGTCGGCGGCGTGGTGCTCGACCACCGCGTGCACCAGCTCGGCGCCGGCCTGGGCGACGGCGACGACGAAGCAGAGGTCGAAGAAGAGCTCGAGCGGTGTGGCGGCGCGGTGCGTCTCGGTGCGGGAGCGCGCGACAAGCGGCAGGAACGGTTGGCTCATGCGCCCCACCCCACCAGAGCCGGGCGGCCGGGGGCGCGGTGGCACGCCCTCCCCGACCCCCGAACGAGCCGCCGAGGCCCGCGCGGTCCTCCGGTCGTACGGCCTGAACGCCATCTGAGCGACACACTCACCCACCCGCCCCGCAGAACGGGACCAGACCGGTTATATCGCCCTACCGTGACCGGGTGACCGAGCCACCCCAGGCCCCCGCGCCCGTCGTCCAGACCCTCTCCGAGGTGCGCCGCCGGGCCGCCCTCGCGGGTGCCGTCGTCTCCGCCCTGCTGATCGTCGCGATCGTCCTCGGCAGCCGGTTCCTGCGCGACTTCGACTCGGCGCTCCTGCCGTACGCCGTCGCCACCGTCTTCCTCGCCTTCGGCGTCGCCTACCGCTACACGGTCTGGGTCTCCGCCCCCGGCGCCCGACGGCTCTTCAGGCAGGGGTGGCGCTCCTTCTTCTCGGCCGCCAACTTCCGCAAGGCCCCCACCGCCCTGCCGAGAATGATCGCCACCTACCTCGGCTTCCAGAAGTTCCTCGGGGCGCGCTCGCACGCCCGCTGGGCCGCCCACCAGCTGATCTTCTGGGGCTGCATCCTGGCCGCCCTGATCACCTTCCCGCTGACCTGGGGGTGGTTCACCTTCACCTCGGGCAGCGGCTCGGGACCCGGGTACGAGATGCGGATCTGGGGCTTCAAGATCCTCGGCTTCGACTCGCTGAACATCGTCGGCTGGCTGATGTTCCACGGCCTCGACATCGCCGCCGTCCTCGTCATCCCCGGCGCCTCCTATTTCCTGTGGCGCCGGATGAAGGACCGCGGCGCGATCACCGGTCAGCGCTTCGCCTACGACTTGGTCCCGCTGATCGCCCTGATCGTCATCTCCGTGACCGGGCTCCTCCTCACCTTCTCGTCGATCTTCCTGCACGGCGGCGGCTACGAGTTCCTGGCGATCCTGCACATGGTCTCGGTGGTCTTCACCCTCATCTACATCCCCTTCGGGAAGTTCTTCCACATCGTCCAGCGGCCCGCCGCCGTCGGCATGCAGCTGTTCAAGTACACCTCCCGCGGCGGGGACGAGGAGGTCCTCGCCTGCCGCCGCTGCCGGGAGCCGATCGACACCGCCCCCTACGTCGAGAACCTCCGGGGCACCATGCGCGACCTCGACCTCGGCTTCGACGCCTGGGCCGAGTACTGCCCCCGCTGCAAACGCGTCCTGCGCGGCAACGCCTACCTCACCCACGTCAAGAAGGGGTACAAGTGACGCAGCAGCACGCCGGCCGGCGGCACCTTCCGCTCGATCCCTCCATCGCCCCGCCCGGCACCCGCAGCTTCCGCGACGCCGGCGGGATCCCCGCGGACCGCTGGCGCGCCGACCAGGACGGCGAGACGCTCGTCCCCACCCACTGCTGCTTCTGCGGCGTCCAGTGCGGCATGTACCTGCGGGTCGACCGGGCGGGCAAGGTCTTCGGGGTCGAGCCCCGCAACCACGACATCAACCGGATGCGGCTCTGCCCCAAGGGCATCAACGCCTACCAGCAGGTCAACCACCCCGACCGGCTCACCGCCCCCCTCATGCGCCGCAACCGCGACGAGCCGTTCCGCGAGGCGAGCTGGGAGGAGGCGCTCGACTTCACGGTCGCCGAGATCCGCCGCATCCAGACCGAGTACGGCCACGACGCCTTCGGCCTGCTCGGCGGGGCCAGCCTCTACTCCGAGAAGACCTACCTCGTCGGCAAGTTCGCCCGCGTCGCGCTGAAGACCAAGCACGTCGACTACAACGGGCGCCTGTGCATGGTCTCCGCCGCCGGGGCCAACAAGCTCGCCTTCGGCATCGACCGGGCCGGCAACCCCTTCTCCGACATCCTCCTCACCGACTGCCTCCTCATCGCCGGCTCCAACGTCGGCGAGTGCTTCCCCGTGATGACGCAGTACCTCTGGGGCGCCCGCGACCGGGGCGCCACCCTGATCGTCGTCGACCCACGGGAGACGGCGATCGCCCGCACCGCCGACCTCCACGTCGCCCTCAAGCCCGGCACCGACTCCGCGTTCTTCAACGCCGTCCTGCACGTGATCGTCCAGGAGGGCCTCGCCGACGAGGCCTATCTCGCCGCCCACGCCACCGGCTGGGACGAGGTCAAGGAGACCGTCGCCGACTACCCCCCGGCCCGGTCCGCCGAGATCTGCGGGGTCCCGCAGGAGCAGATCGTACGGACGGCCCGGATGTTCGCCGGCGCGGACCGGGCCATGGCCTGGCACGCCCGCGGCGTCGAACACCACTCCCAGGGCGTCGAGAACTGCCTCACGATCATCAACCTCTGCGCCGCCACCGGGAACATCGGCAAGCCGGGAGCCGGCTACGGCACCATCACCGGCCAGGGCAACGGCCAGGGCGGCCGCGAGCACGGCCAGAAGTCCGACCTCCTGCCCGGCGGACGCTCGATCATGAACCCCGAGCACCGCCGCCAGATCTGCGAGATCTGGGGCATCGAGGAGTCCGAACTCCCGGCCGCCGGCACCTCCATGATGGAGATGGTCTGGCAGATGCAGCGCGGCGAGATCCGCGGACTGATCGGCATCTGCAACAACCCCTTCGTCTCCCTCCCGAACTACGCCACCGTCAAACAGGGCTACGACGCCACCGAGTTCCACGCCCAGTTCGACTTCTTCCTCTCCGAGACCGCAGCCAACGCGCACGTCGTCTTCCCCGTCACCGTCTGGGCCGAGGACGAAGGCGTCATGGCCAACGCCGAGGCCCGGGTCGTCAAGCACAACAAGGCGCAGGAACCGCCCGCCGGGGTCCGCACCGACACCTGGGTCATCTGCGAACTCGCCAAACGCCTCGGCGCCGGCGACAAGTTCGCCTTCCCCGACTCCCGCTCCGTCTTCGAGGAGCTCCGCGTCGCCTCCGCGGGCACGGTCAACGACTACTACGGCATCACCTACGAGCGCCTGGAGGAGACCGGCGGCATCGCCTGGCCCTGCCCCACCACCGACCATCCGGGCACCCCCCGCCTCTTCGAGGACGGCAGGACCTACCACCCGGACGGCAGGATCCACCTGCAGGTCGTCGAATGGCACCCGCCCATGGACCCGTACAGCGAGGAGTACCCCCTCTCGCTCACCACCGGCCGCACCGTCGCCCACTTCCTCTCCGGCAACCAGACCCGCCGACTGGGCGCCCTCGTCGAGCAGACCCCCCGCCCCTGGGTCGAGGTCCACCCCTCCCACGGCTTCCGCAGCGGCGACCCCGTGCGGGTCGTCACCCGCCGAGGCAGCGAGGTCTTCCCCGCCCTCGTCACCGAGGCGATCCGCCCCGACACCGTCTTCGTCCCCTACCACTGGCCCGTCCCCACCGCGGCCAACGCGCTCACCATCGACGCCCTCGACCCCCGCTCCAAGATCCCCGAGTACAAGGTGTGCGCCGCCCGGATCGAGGCCGCCGAACGGATCGACGAGGTCCCCGAACCGCCCACCGCCCCCGGGCACCACGCCTACCCCGAGACCCAGGTCTCCCGCACCGACCCCCTGCCCCCCACGTCCCCGCAGGGCCGTGGCACCTCGGAGAGGAGCTGAATCCGCTCATGATGGGCCGCACGATCTTCATCGACCCGGGGCGCTGCATCGGCTGCCAGGCGTGTGTCTCCGCCTGCCGCGAATGCGACTCGCACCGCGGCAAGTCGATGATCCACCTCGACTATCCCGACGAGGGCCACTCCGTCGCCTCCCTTCCCACCGTCTGCATGCACTGCGAGGACCCCGTCGCCCCGTGCGCCGAGGTCTGCCCCGCCGACGCGATCCTGGTCACCGCCGACGGCGTGGTGCAGCAGGCCGACACCACCCGTTGCATCGGCTGCGCCAACTGCGTCAACGCCTGCCCCTTCGGCGTCCCCAAGATCGACCTCCAGGCGAAGCTGCAGATGAAGTGCAACCTCTGCTACGACCGCACCGCCTACGGCCTCGCCCCGATGTGCGCCACCGTCTGCCCCACCGGCGCCCTCTTCTACGGCACCCTCGAGGAGCTCCAGGCGGAGCGCCCCGGCGTCCAGGTCGCCGACTCCTTCACCTTCGGCACCACCACCGTCACCACCGGAGTCGCGATGGTCGTCCCCGCCGACAAGGTCCGGTGGCCGGTCCCCGGCGGCCTTCCCGTCGTCGAGATCAACGGAGTGGACGTGCGAGAGGCGAACACCGGCAAGGACGGCGGCGCGCACCGGGTGGACGTCCGATGAGCGTCACCACCCCGCCGCCCGCCGAAGGCCCCAGGGCGACCGACGCCGCCCAGGAGGCGCTCCACGACCGCATCGCCGCCGATGCCCTCACCACCCGCCGCGACTACCTGCGGATCGTCGCCACCGTCTCCGGCGGACTGGCCGTCGGCGGCGTCGGCGTCGCCGCCGGCATCCTGCACCGCCACGGCGACAGCGACGGCACACCCGAACCGAAGAAGATCGCCGACCGGCTGCCGCCCGGGGAGTCGCTCGCCTTCCGCTACCCCGGGCAAGAGGACCGGGCGGTCGCGATCCGCTTGGAGGACGGCACCCTCGCCGGCTACTCCGCCGTCTGCACCCACCTCGCCTGCGCCGTGCTCTGGCGCAAGGACCGGGGCAGCGAGGGCGAGCTGTACTGCCCCTGCCACGAGGGGGTCTTCGACGCCCGTACGGGAGAGGTGACGGCGGGCCCGCCGCCCCGGGGCCTGCCGAAGGTGATCCTCATCGAGGAGGCCGACGGAAGCGTCTGGGCCATGGGCACCACCCGCTCGGGGGAGAGCGTGGAGGAAGGGCTCTGCCGCGGCCTCGTGAAGGACCGCCCGGACCTCGCCGAGCGCTTCGGCTGCCCGGGGGTCTCGGCCGGCGGGGCCGTGGAGAGGAAGGCGCGGACGTGAGCGACAGCGACACCCCCTTCCCCCGGGATCCGGCAGCCCCCGACCGCCCGGACGTGCCGTCCGGCCCGGTCTACACCCCGGGCAGCGGCCGGCCGCGGCTGAACCGCCCGGTCCACGAGCGCTACCCCCAGATCCGGCCGACCAGCGGTTACGGCGACCCACGGGTCCGGCACACCGGCCCCGGCCCGGGCGCCGGCACCGAGCAGGAACCGGAGCGCGCGTCCAAGCTGACGGCGCGCCTGGTCCTCGCCCTGTCGGTGGTCGTCGGCCAGCTGTGGGGGCTGACGATCGTGGTCGACGAGTGGATGTCCGGCGACACCGGCACCGCCTGGTGGGGCGCGGGTTTCCTGGTGCTGTCGTTCCTCGTCGTGCTCGGGCTGTGGGCGCTCGACCCGAAGGACCGCTGATCACCCGGGCCCGCGCCCGGAGCCCCGGCGTACCCTGAAGGTATGAGTACCGCCCCCGCCCACGGCCCGCGAGCAGCGGAGCAGTCCGACGACGAGCCTCGAACGCGACCCGCGTCGGCACTGATCTTCGACGATCCGCTGGACCGGCAGTCCGCGGACGATACGGACCGCGGGTGGGGCGAGCGGCCTCCCGGCGGCGGTGACAGCGCCGCCGATCTCGCGCGCTTCCTCGACGAGAAGCCGCCGCACCACCTCTGACACCGGCGCGAGCCGTCGGCTAGGGGGTGTTGTGCGTCCCCGTGCCGGTCCCCGCTCCGCCCCCGGGCCCGGAGCCGCCCCCGAAGCCGGAACCGCCTCCTGAGCCGGAGGGCGCACCCGGGCCCGCGCCCGCGTCGGGGCCCGAGCCGGGCCCGCGCTGAGCCACGAGCGCGTCCCTGATCTCCTTCAGGACCTCCAGCTCGCTGACCTCCAGGGTCTCCTGGACGCCTTCCTTCGCCTTGTCGTGCGCCGCCCGCCTGGCCAGGATCCTGGCCATCGGCAGGACCATCAGGAAATAGACGACGGCCGCGGTGATCAGGAAGCTCAGGACCGCGCTGAGGACGAGGCCCCACTGGATCTCGATGCCCTGCATCTCGCCGTCGACGATCTTGCACGGGTCCTTGAGGCAGGACTTGTAGCTCTCCAGGTCCTTGGTGCCGAAGGCGCCGACCAACGGGTTGATGACGCCCTTCACCACGGCGTTCACGATGTTGGTGAAGGCGGCACCGATGACGACCGCCACCGCCAAGTCGATCACGTTCCCGCGCATGAGGAAGGCCTTGAAGCCCGCCAGCACGCTCTCCTTCTTCGGGGTCACCCGGATGCCTTTCGTCGCGTGTGCAGTTGGTGCCTCCATTACGCCGTGATCGGCGCGAGGGCGTCCAATCGGTACACACCCGGCGGTGACTTGACAGCCCGTCAGTGCGATTCAGCACCAGGTCACCGCCAGGGGTGAGCTGATCCCGGCGGCGGCGAGCGCCGTCGCCGTCGTCCGGGGCACGGACAGCACAACCAGGGCGCCACCGTCCGGACGGGGTGTATCGGCGCGCGGGACCTCGGCCACGCGTGCGCCGGCGGCGACCACGCGCGGTTTCCCGTCCCCGCCGGCCGGAGAGTCGGGCGCCGCCGCGATCACGTCGACCCGGTCTCCGGGGCGCAACAGCCGTACGGCCGCCGCGTCCGCGATCCGTACCGGAGCCGACACCAGCCGTACCACGGGCGGACCGTGACGCTCCCTCGCCTCCGCGGCCGACGCCGTGGCCTGCCGGGGCGGCGGGTCGGCCGACACCTCCCCGGCCCCGGCCGCGACCGCCAGCGCCGCCGCGGCCAGCGCGAGGACGGCGGCCGGAGCCCGCCGCCGGCGCCGCAGCGCCCGCCGCAGCCGCTGCGGACCTCCCCGGGGCCGCAGCGGCTCGAAGAGCGGCACCTCGCACGTCCCGGGCACGGGCGAGAGCGGGGAAGGGCCCCGGAGGGAGGGCAGGGAAGGGAGCGGGGAGGAGAGAGCGGGCAGCGAGGAGAAGCCGGCGGAGGAAGGGAAGGAAGGCGCGGAGGGGAACGAAGGGGAGGAGGAGAGAGGAGAAGCCGTCATGGCGGACACCACCTGTCAGGAACCGAAGCCGAGTGCCGTCCCCCGGACCGCCCGGAGAACCGCTCCCACCTTCCCGGCTCTCTCCGCCTCCCGCTCCCGCCTGTGGACCGCCGCCCCCCTGTGGACAACCCGCTCACCCCTGAGGGGGACGCGAGACGCCCCCCCGGACCGGCAGTCGGCCCGCCCGCCCCGTCCGTGGGGGGCGAGACGCCCGCCCCCCCCACAAACCGGCAGTCGGCCCGCCCCACCCTGCCTCAGGGAAGTTCGATCCCCAGGTCCCACCCGTCGTGCGCATGCGTGCAGAGGCAGTCCCGGTCCGCCGTCTCCGGCAGCGCGCCCACCGCGTCGAACAGCACCTCCCGCAGCCGCTCCACGTTCTCGCCGAAGACGCGCAGCACCTCCGTGTGGGAGACGCCCTCGCCTGTCTCGGCGCCCGCGTCCAGGTCCGTGACCAGCGCGAGCGAGGTGTAGCAGAGCCCCAGCTCCCGGGCGAGGATCGCCTCCGGGTGCCCTGTCATCCCGACCACGGACCAGCCCGCCGCCGCGTGCCAGCGCGACTCGGCGCGGGTCGAGAACCTGGGCCCCTCGACGACGACCATGGTGCCGCCGTCCACCGCCTCCCAGCCCCGCCCGCGGGCCGCCTTCAGCGCCGTCCGCCGCCCGTCGGGGCAGTACGGGTCGGCGAAGGTGGTGTGGACGACGTTCGGCACGGCGCCGCCCCAGGCGTCGGGCAGCGGCTCCCCGTCGAAGTACGTCTGCGCCCGCGTCTTCGTCCGGTCGACCAGCTGATCCGGTACGACGAGGGTGCCGGGGCCGTACTCCTCCCGCAGGCCGCCCACCGCGCACGGCCCGAGCACCTGCCGCACGCCCACCGAGCGCAGCGCCCACAGGTTGGCGCGGTAGTTGATGCGGTGGGGCGGCACCGTGTGCGTGCGGCCGTGCCGGGGCAGGAACGCGACCCGCCGTCCGGCGACCTCGCCGAGGAAGAGGGAGTCGCTGGGGCTGCCGTACGGGGTCTCGACGGGGACCTCCGTCACGTCCTCCAGGAAGGAGTAGAACCCCGATCCGCCGATCACGCCGATGCCCGCGTAAGCCGTGTTCGCCTCGTTCGCCATGACGATCACACTAACGGGCGCCGGGCTGCCGGTCCCGGAACGGCGAAAGCCCCACCGCGGTGGGCGGTGGGGCTTGCGTCGGATGTGCGTGGAGCGGCCACCCGCCGAGGCGCGGGGGCGGTGCTTCTCGCTCAGGCGGCCGAGCTGGAGCTGCCGGAGCCGGAAGAGCCCGACGTGCTGGAGGCCGTGCTCGACGACGCGGCCGGCTTGGCGTCCGAGGACGACGCGCCGGAGGAGGGGGCCGAGGCCGGCTTGGACGTCGAGCCGGGCGTGCTGCTGGACGACGAGCCGCGGCTGTCGTTGCGGTAGAACCCGGAGCCCTTGAACACGATGCCGACCGCGGAGAACACCTTCTTCAGGCGTCCCTTGCAGTTCGGGCATTCGGTCAGCGCGTCATCGGTGAACTTCTGCACCGCCTCGAGGCCCTCGCCGCACTCGGTGCACTGGTACTGGTAGGTCGGCACTTGTCTTCCTCCTGGCACTCACACTCATCGAGTGCTAACGACGATCCATAGTGACGTATTCCGCGGGATCAGTCCACCGTCACCGGCACTCGGTGACCGATACCACGTGCGGCGAGTCGCCCGGGCGCCCGGGGTGCCAGGCGGGAACGCAGCGCGAGGAGGGTGGCCAGGGCGAGGGCGGTGCCGGCCAGCGGCACCAGGAATCCGGTGCTCGCGCCGTGCG
The DNA here is from genome assembly GCF_055587165.1 of Streptomyces sp. NPDC048353. Taxonomy (NCBI): domain Bacteria; kingdom Bacillati; phylum Actinomycetota; class Actinomycetes; order Kitasatosporales; family Streptomycetaceae; genus Streptomyces; species Streptomyces sp. NPDC048353. Next base: position 159,154 of record NZ_JBVJGU010000008.1, read on the forward strand.
CGTCGGCCAGGCGTCCGGCGACGGTCACGGCGGCGGCCTGGCCGAGCGCGACGGCGCCGGTGAGCCAGGTGAAGGCCTCGGTGCGGGCGGTGGCCGGGACGAGGGTCTCGACGATGGTGTAGCCGGTGATCAGGGCCGGGGCGATGCACAGGCCGACGAGGAGGCCGAGGGCGGCGAGCAGCGGCACGGAGTGGACGGACCAGAGCAGCGAGGCCGCCACGGTGAGTCCGGCGTAACCCAGGATCAGGCGCTTGCGCGGACCGATCTTCCAGGCGATGGCACCGCAGGCGATGCCCGCGAGCATGTTGCCGGCCGCGAAGACGCCGTAGAGCAGGCCGTTGGCGCCGGGGTTCCCGATCTCCTCGGAGAAGGCGGTCAGGGAGACCTGCATGCCGCCGAAGACGGAGCCGATGCCCAGGAAGGCGACGGCGAGGACCCGTACGCCGGGGATGGAGAGCGCCGAGACGCGCGGTCCGGCGCCGGCGGCGGCCGCCAGGCCGTGGACGGGCTGGGTGCGCCGCTGGGCGGCGAAGAACAGGCCGCCGAAGAGCGTCAGCGAGGCTTCGGCGATCAGACCGGCGGCGGGGTGGACGCCGGTGCAGAGCGCGGTCGCGAGGACCGGGCCGACGACGAAGGTGAACTCGTCGGTGACCGATTCGAAGGCCGCGGCCGTCGGCATCAGGGGCGAGCCGTCCAGCTTCGCCGCCCACCGGGCCCGGACCATCGGCCCGACCTGCGGCACGGAGGCACCGGCCGGCACCGCGGCCAGGAACAGCGCCCACAGGGGCGCGCCGGCCAGGGCGAGCACGGTGAGGGTGACGACGGCGGCGGCGTGGATCAGGACGCCGGGGACCAGGACGGCCCGCTGGCCGAAGCGGTCGGCGAGCTTGCCGCTCTGCGGGGCGAACATCGCCATGGAGACGCCGGTGACGGCGGCGACGGCGCCGGCGCTGCCGTACGAGCCGGTGGTGTGCTGGACGAGCAGGACGATGCCGATCGTCAGCATCGCGAACGGCTGCCGGGCGGCGAAGCCGGGGAGCAGGAAGGACAGCGCGCCGGGGGTACGCAGCAGCTGTCCGTAACCGGCACGCTTCGGAGCCTTCGTGGCCTCGGGGGCCTTCGTGTTCCGCGAGGCCTCGCCGGCCTGGCCGGCCTTGCTGTTCTCGTCGGCCCTGGCCGTCACCGCCGTAGCGGTCGTCGAAGCCGTCGCAGTCGTCGCAGACGCCTCAAGCGTGTCAGAAGTGACCGTGGACACCACGGTCCTTGCCTTTCTGCCGCCTGGTAGCGCGCCCCGTGCACGGTAGTGCGGGTATCGCCGAGAGCTGTCCTCATGCGCGGAACTGCGGTAGATGCCGAGCCCAGCCCTCTTGTGGGGGGTCGACCGCCATACGGTCGCGCCAGCTCTGCGTCAGGCAGAGTTGGTTCGATCTAAGTGTGCCTTCATGGTACAGGGAAGGGCGCCTTCCCGCCTGGGAAAACGCCCACCCTTCGCAATCCGTGCCTGTGATTAACCGGACGTTCGCTTGCGGTTGTGCCGGCGCGCGTCGCCCTCGCCGTGGCCTTCGCCGCTGCCGTGGCCGAGCCGCGACCCCGCGCCGAGCCGCGAGCCCGCGCCGGGTCGTGCGCCGGTGCCGAGCCGCCGGTGCGCGGTGACCGCCGTGGAACCGCCGGTTCCCAGCCATCCGGCCAGCTTGCCGCCCTGGCCCACGGCCCGCAGCCGCCGCTCGGCGGCGTCCCGGACCGGGTCGGTGGCGACGACGAGGAGTTCGTCCCCGCGCCGCAGGACCGTGGTCGGACCGGGTACGAAGCTCTTGTCGTCCCGGACGACCAGGGTGACCGCCGCTCCGGCCGGGAGACGCAGCTCCGCGACCTCTACGCCGTGCATCTTCGACCCGGCCGGGACCGCCACCGACAGCAGGTGCCCGCGCAGCCGCTCCAGCGGCGCCGACTCGACGCCGAGGTCGGCCGCCTCCGACGAGGCGCCCAGCTTCAGGGCGCGGGCCAACCACGGCAGGGTCGGCCCCTGGACGAGGGTGTAGACCACGACCAGGACGAAGACGATGTTGAAGACGCGTTCGCTGCCCTCGATCCCGGAGACCATGGGGATGGTGGCCAGGATGATGGGGACGGCTCCGCGCAGGCCGGCCCAGGACATCAGGGCCTGTTCCTGCCAGGGGATGCGGAACGGCAGCAGGCTGAGCAGGACCTCCATCGGCCGGGCGACCACCGTCAGGACCAGGCCGATGATCACCGCCGGCCAGAAGTCGTCGACCAGCTGGGAGGGGGTCACCAGCAGGCCGAGCAGGACGAACATGCCGATCTGCGCGATCCAGCCGAGCCCCTCGGCGAAGCCGCGGTTGGCCGGCGCGTGCGGCAGCCTGGCGTTGCCGAGGACCATCGAGGCGAGGTAGACGGCGAGGAAGCCGGAGCCGTGGGCCATCGCGCCGGCCGCGTACGCCACGACCGCGATGGCCATGACGGCGATCGGGTAGAGGCCGGAGGCGGGCAGGGCCACGTGCCGCAGCCCGAAGGAGCCGACGAAGCCGACCGCCAGGCCGATGGCCGCGCCGATGGCCAGCTCCAGGGCGATCTCGCCGACCAGGACGTACCAGCTGTCGACCGGGCCGACCGTCGAGAAGGCGACGACGAGGATGACGACGGGGGCGTCGTTGAAGCCGGATTCGGCCTCCAGGACGCCGGTGACCCGGGCGGGCAGCGGCACCTTGCGCAGGACGGAGAAGACGGCGGCGGCGTCGGTCGAGGAGACGACAGCGCCGATGATCATCGCCTGGCGCCAGTCGAGGCCCACCAGATAGTGCGCGGCGGCCGCCGTGATGCCCACGCTCACCGCGACGCCGACCGTCGACAGCACGACGGCCGCGGGCAGCGCGGGTTTGATCTCCCTCCACTTCGTGCCCAGGCCGCCCTCGGCCAGGATCACGACCAGGGCGGCGTAGCCGATCACCTGGGTCAGTTCGGCGTTGTCGAAGGCGACGTTGCCGATGCCGTCCTGCCCGATGGCGATCCCGATCCCGAGGTACAGCAGCAGGCTGGGGAGCCCGCTCCGGGACGAGATCCGCACCGCCGCGACAGCGATGAGCAGCACGAGCGAGCAGATGAGCAGGAGTTCGTTGAGCTGGTGGACAGTCAGTGGCCGATCCTTCCCCTCGCATGCAGCCGGATCGTTCCTCCAGCAGCCGACACTTCGTTACCTTACCTAATCTTTAACGTTTCCTTGACGCCGTCCCGCCGCCGCCCGACGGCTCCCCGCGGCCGCTCTCACCGACACCGCGTCCGGGCCGCCGCGCCCCTGCGCCTAAGGTTGCTCCCGTACTCCAGGACCACCCTGCCCCTCGAAGGACAGCGATGCCCTCCAACACGACCGCGCCCCCCGCGAAGAAGAAGGGGCGACGCGCCCGCCTGATCGTGCTCGTCCTGGTCCTCGCGCTGGTCGCGGGCATCGGGTACGGCGGGTACTGGGGCGTCAGCACCGTCCGGGCCTCGTTCCCGCAGACCACGGGGACGATCCGGCTCGACGCGCTCTCCGGCCAGGTCGACGTCAAGCGGGACGCGTACGGCGTCCCGCAGATCTACGCCGACACCGAGGCCGACCTCTTCCGGGCCCAGGGCTACGTCCAGGCCCAGGACCGCTTCTACGAGATGGACGTCCGGCGCCACATGACGTCGGGGCGCCTCTCGGAGATGTTCGGCGACAGCCAGGTCGACACCGACGCCTTCCTGCGCACCCTCGGATGGCACCGGGTCGCGCAGCAGGAGTACGACAAGGTCCTCACGCCGGAGACGAAGAAGAACCTCCAGGCGTACGCGGAGGGCGTCAACGCCTATCTCAAGGACCGCGACCCGTCCGACGTCTCCGTCGAGTACGCGGCGCTCGCCTTCTCCCACGAGTACACGATCGAGCCCTGGACGCCGGTCGACTCGGTGGCCTGGCTCAAGGCGATGGCCTGGGACCTGCGCGGCAACATGCAGGACGAGATCGACCGTTCGCTGATGACGAGCCGGCTGAGCCCGGAGCAGATCAAGCAGCTGTACCCGCAGTACCCGTACGAGCTCCACCAGCCGATCGTCGACAAGGGCGCGGTCGACGAGGACAAGGGCGAGTTCGACCCGGGCGCCGAGGCGAACGGCACCGGCGACGGCACCACGGACGGCAGCGGGACGAACGGCGACGGGACGAGCGGCAGCGGGACGAGCGGCAGCGGGACGAGCGGCGACGGGACCGGCGGCGGCTCGGGCACCTCCCCCAACGGCTCCGCCGGCGACGCGCTCCAGGGGATGCGCTCGCAGCTCGGCGACCTGTCCGAGTCCCTCGACGCGATCCCCGCCCTGCTCGGCCCCAACGGCAACGGCATCGGCTCGAACTCCTGGGTCGTCTCCGGCCGCTACACGACCTCCGGCAAGCCGCTGCTCGCCAACGACCCGCACCTCGCGCCGCAGATGCCCTCCCTCTGGTACCAGATGGGCCTGCACTGCCGCTCGGTCTCCGCGACCTGCCGCTACGACGTCGCCGGATACACCTTCTCCGGCCTGCCCGGTGTGATCATCGGCCACAACGACTCCATCGCCTGGGGCTTCACCAACCTCGGCGCCGACGTCACCGACCTGTACCTGGAGAAGGTCAGCGGCGAGGGGTACCTGGTCGACGGCCGCACCAAGCCGTTCACCACCCGCCAGGAGACGATCAAGATCGCCGGCGGCGGCACCCGCCTGATCACGATCCGCTCGACCGGACACGGCCCCGTGGTCTCCGACCGCTCGGGCGAACTGGAGAAGGTCGGCCAGACGGCCCCCGTCGGCAACGCCGCCCCCGACCGCGGCAGCGGCTACGCCGTCTCCCTCCAGTGGACCGCCCTGCAGCCCGGCACCTCCATGGACGCCGTCTTCGAACTGAACCGCGCCAAGGACTTCAAGCAGTTCCGCACCGCCGCGAAGAAGTTCGAGGTCCCCTCCCAGAACCTGATCTACGCCGACACCTCCGGCAAGATCGGCTACCAGGCGCCCGGCAGGATCCCGGAGCGCGCGAAGGGCGACGGCACGCTCCCGGCGCCCGGCTGGGACTCCGCGTACAAGTGGAAGGGCTACATCCCCTACGAGGAGCTGCCCTACGAGGAGGATCCCGACCGCGGCTACATCGTCACCGCCAACCAGGCCGTCGTCGACGGCTCGTACCCGAACCTGCTGACCCGGGACTGGGGCTACGGCTCGCGCAGCCAGCGGATCAACGATCTCATCGAGTCGAAGATCAAGGACGGTGGGAAGATCTCGCCGGACGACATGCGGACGATGCAGATCGACAACCGCAGCGAGATCGCGACCCTGCTCAACCCGCTCCTGCTGAAGATCGACATCTCCGATCCGTACGTCCGCGAGGCGCAGAAGCTCCTGGAGGGCTGGGACTACACCCAGGAGCCCGACTCGGCCGCCGCCGCGTACTTCAACGCGGTCTGGCGCAACGTCCTCAAGCTCGCCTTCGGCGACAAGCTGCCCAAGGAGCTGCGGGCCGAGGGCGACTGCATCAACGTCCGCCCGGCCGACTCCACCGGCCCGGTCGACGAGCAGAACAAGCTGGTGCGGGAGTGCGGCCAGCGGGACGCCGAATCGGCGCAGCCGGACGGCGGCGACCGGTGGTACGAGGTGGTCCGCCCGCTCCTGAAGGACGCGGACAACGCCTGGTGGAAGACCGAGGCCAACCGCACCGACCAGGCCACCGAGAACCGCGACCAGCTCCTCGCCCGCGCCATGGAGGACGCCCGCTGGGAGCTGACCGCCAAGCTCGGCAAGGACGTCTCCACCTGGAGCTGGGGCCGGCTGCACCAGCTGACGCTGGAGAACCAGACCCTCGGCACCGCGGGACCGGGCTTCGTCCGGTCGATGCTCAACCGCGGCCCGTGGAACCTCGGCGGCGGGGAGGCCGCGGTCAACGCGACCGGCTGGAACGCGGCCGGCGGCTACGAGGTCGTCTGGGTGCCGTCGATGCGGATGGTCGTCAACGTCGGCGACTGGGACAGGTCCCGCTGGATCAACCTGACCGGCGCCTCGGGGCACGCGTACCACTCGAACTACTCCGACCAGACCGACAAGTGGGCGAGGGGCGAGCTCCTCGACTGGCCCTACGGCAAGGCGGCGGTCGACGCCGCGACCCAGGACACGCTGGTCCTGAAGCCCTGAAGCGGCGGTCAGTCCCCTGGAGCCCTGAAGCGGCCGTCAGTCCTGAAGCCCTGACGGCCGCACGGGGGGCTACGGCGTGAAGCGCCGGGCCCCCTCCGGGGTCACCACCGCGTGCACGGGGTGGTCGTGCGGTTCCTCCGGGACCCGGGCGACCACCTCGTCCGCGTAGAGGAGCACCACCAGCGCCGGATCGGCCCCCGCCCGCGCGAGCCGGGCGAGGACCCGGTCGTACGACCCGCCGCCCCGGCCGAGCCGCATCCCGCGCTCGTCGACCGCGAGCCCCGGCAGCAGCACCACATCGGCCCCGCACACCGCCTCGGGACCCAGCCGCGGACCCGTCGGCTCCAGCAGGCCCCGGCCCGCCTTCGCCAGCCCGTCCGCGCCCTCGTACACGGCCCAGTCCAGGTCGTTGTCGGGCAGCAGCACCGGCAGCAGGACACGCACCCCCCGCGCCCGCAGGACGTCCAGCAACGCGCGCGTGCCCGGTTCGCGGCCCACCGACACATAGGCGGCGACGGTCGACGCCCCCGCCATCTCGGCCAGTTCCAGCGCGCCCCGGGCGAGCCGCTCGGCCGCCGCGTCGGTGTCCTGGCGGCTCAGCAGCGCGCGGGCGGCGAGCAGCCGCCGGCGCAGGTCGATCTTTCCGGACATCTCATCCTTCGCTTCCGACTCGCACGGACGCACGCGGCCTCACGAACCTCTCGTACCGGGCCCTATCCACAGGAAGTCGATACGAGCCATGGAGCCCCATCTTCCTCTCAAACCGAACGACTAAGGTGCTCCGCATGACTCAGTCGCTCCCCAGGATCAGCAAGGCTGTCATCCCCGCCGCGGGCCTCGGCACCCGGTTCCTCCCGGCTACGAAGGCGACGCCGAAGGAGATGCTGCCGGTCGTCGACAAGCCGGCGATCCAGTACGTCGTCGAGGAGGCCGTGAAGGCCGGCCTCGGTGACGTGCTGATGGTCACCGGCCGCAACAAGCGTCCCCTGGAGGACCACTTCGACCGGAACTACGAGCTGGAGGAGGCGCTGACCCGCAAGGGCGACGGGGAGCGGCTCTCCAAGGTCCAGGAGTCCAACGACCTGGCGACCATGCACTACGTCCGGCAGGGCGATCCCCGGGGTCTCGGACACGCGGTCCTGTGCGCCGCCCCGCACGTGGGCGACCAGCCCTTCGCGGTGCTGCTGGGCGACGACCTGATCGACCCGCGGGACCCGCTGCTGTCGCGGATGGTGGAGGTCCAGGAGCGGGAGGGCGGCAGCGTCGTCGCGCTGATGGAGGTCGAGCCGTCGCAGATCGGGCTGTACGGCTGCGCGGCGGTGGACGCGACGGTCGACGCGGACGTGGTGAAGGTGCGGGACCTGGTGGAGAAGCCCGATCCGGGCGAGGCGCCCAGCAACTACGCGGTGATCGGCCGCTATGTGCTCGATCCGGCCGTTTTCGGGATACTGCGCGAGACCGAGCCGGGCCGCGGCGGAGAGATCCAGTTGACGGACGCGCTGCAGAAGCTGGCGCAGGACGAGCGGGTCGGCGGGCCGGTGCACGGGGTGGTGTTCAAGGGGCGCCGTTATGACACCGGTGACCGTGGCGACTATCTGCGTGCCATTGTCAGACTCGCGTGCGAACGTGAAGACCTGGGGCCGGACTTCCGGGCCTGGCTCCGCAGTTACGTCAGCGAGGAGATGTAGCACCTTGAGCAGCAGTACGGCACCGGCGTCCAGCGATCCTTCGGGCGACTCGGCCCACGGCCCGGCGGGTGATGCGGCCCACGGCCCGGCGGGCGACGCGTGCGGCGGGCCGTCGCACGGCCTGTGGTCCGTGGACGCGCACCTGGCCGACATCCTCGCGGCGGTCTCCCCGCTCGAGCCCATCGAGCTGCAACTGCCCGACGCCCAGGGCTGCGTCCTCGTCGAGGACGTGACGGTGCCGGTCGCGCTGCCCCCCTTCGACAACAGCTCGATGGACGGGTACGCGGTCCGGGTCGCCGACGTCGCCGGGGCCACCGAGGAGTTCCCCGCCGTACTGACCGTGATCGGCGACGTGGCCGCGGGCGCCGACGGGCTGCCCGTCGTCGGCCCCGGTCAGGCCGCCCGGATCATGACCGGCGCCCCGCTGCCGCCCGGCGCCGAGGCCGTCGTCCCGGTCGAGTGGACCGACGGCGGCACCGGCGGGGGAGCGGCGAGCGGCATGCTCTCCGCCAGCTCCGCCCCGGAGGGCGCGGGCGGCGAGGTCCGCGTCCACCGCCCCGCCGAGGCGCGGGCCCATGTCCGGGCGCGGGGCAGCGACGTCCAGGCGGGCGACCTGGCCCTGGAGGCCGGGACGGTCCTCGGGCCCCCGCAGATCGGGCTGCTCGCCGCGATCGGCCGCGGCACCGTGCGGGTGCGTCCCCGCCCCCGTGTGGTCGTGATCTCCACGGGCAGTGAACTGGTTCAGCCCGGTGAGGAATTGGGCCAGGGCCAGATCTACGACTCCAACAGCTTCGCGCTCGCCGCCGCCGCCCGCGACGCCGGGGCCATCGCCTACCGCGTGGGCGCCGTCACCGACGACGCGGAGAGCCTGCGGGCCGCCATCGAGGACCAGCTGATCCGGGCCGACCTCCTGGTCACCACGGGCGGGGTGAGCGTCGGCGCGTACGACGTCGTCAAGGAGGCGCTGACCGCCGACGGGGAGGTCGACTTCCGCAAGCTGGCCATGCAGCCCGGCAAGCCCCAGGGTTTCGGCACGATCGGCCCCGAGCACACCCCGCTGCTCGCCCTGCCGGGCAATCCGGTCTCTTCGTACGTCTCCTTCGAGCTGTTCGTCCGCCCGGCGATCCGCGCCCTGATGGGCCTCGACGACCTGCACCGCCCCCGGGTGCGTGCCGTCCTCAAGGCCGACCGGGCGCTGACCTCGCCGGCCGGCCGGCGCCAGTTCCTGCGCGGGACGTACGACGCCGAGTCGGGCACCGTCACTCCTGTGGGCGGCGCCGGCTCCCACCTGATCGCCGCCCTCGCGCACGCCGACGCCCTGCTCGTCGTACCGGAGGAGCGGGAAGCGGTCGAACCCGGCAGTGAGCTGGAAGTGGTCCTCATCGGCTGAGGAGGGCCCGGTGGCGGTAGCGTGGCGTTCCACACAGCGACCGGGAGCGTCACAGCCATGAGCACGCAGCAAGGACTCACCCACATCGACGAGGCGGGTGCGGCCCGCATGGTCGACGTCTCCGCGAAGGACGTGACCGCGCGGACCGCGCGCGCCAGTGGCCGCGTCCTCGTCTCGCCGCGCGTGATCGAACTGCTGCGGGGCGAGGGGGTCCCCAAGGGCGACGCGCTCGCCACCGCCCGCATCGCCGGGATCATGGGCGCCAAGAAGACCCCCGACCTCATCCCGCTCTGCCACCCGCTCGCCGTCTCGGGCGTGACGCTCGACCTGACGGTCGCGGACGACGCGGTCGAGATCCTGGCGACCGTGAAGACCACGGACCGCACGGGCGTCGAGATGGAGGCCCTGACGGCGGTCTCGGTGGCCGCGCTGACGGTCGTCGACATGATCAAGGCGGTCGACAAGGGCGCGGTCATCTCCGACGTGCGGGTGGAGGAGAAGACCGGCGGCAAGTCGGGGACGTGGACCCGGGCGGAGCAGGGGTCATGACGGCCGCGACGGATCTCCCCGACGGCGGCGCGACGGGCCTCGCCACCGCCGAGGAGCCCGCGGGCCGGACGGCGGCCGTGCCGCGGGTGCGGGCGGGGCGGGTCTCCGAGTCGCACCACGGTCCCTCGGACGAGGGCCGGGGGGACCGGGCCGGGCACGCGGGCGCCGAAGGGGACGTTCCCGCTCCGGCGCCGGAGGTCCCCGGCCTGGGCGGCGCCCTGTCGGCCCCGTACGCCGCCCTTGTGGTGACGGCCTCCAACCGTGCCGCCGCCGGCGTGTACGAGGACAAGGGCGGGCCGCTGCTCGCCGAGGGCCTGCGGCGGATGGGCTTCGCCGTCGACGGACCGCAGGTCGTCCCGGACGGCGAACCGGTCGGTGCGGCGCTGCGGGCCGGGGTCGAGGCGGGCTACGACGTCATCCTCACCACCGGCGGCACCGGCATCTCGCCGACCGACGCGACCCCCGAGGTCACCCGCCGGCTCCTCGACCACGAGATCCCCGGCATCCCGGAGGCGATCCGCGCGTACGGACGGGAGAAGGTCCCGGCCGCCGCCCTCTCGCGCGGCCTCGCGGGGGTCGCGGGCGGCACGGTGATCGTGAACCTGCCCGGCTCGACGGGCGGAGTGCGCGACGGCCTCGCGGTCCTGGAGCCGCTGCTCGTCCACGCCGTCGACCAGCTCCGGGGCGGTGACCACCCGAGACCGGAACCGGATCCGGGCCGGGCGTCGTGATCTCGCCCTGGCCCGTGGTCCTGGCGGACGGCGACGTGGTCCTCCGCCCGATAAAGCTGCGCGACCAGCGGGAATGGCGCGAGGTGAACCGGCGCAACCGCGACTGGCTGCGCCCCTGGGAGGCGACCGTGCCCCCGGTCGCTCCGGGCGGCCCGGTCGCGCAGCGCCCCACGTACCGGCAGATGGTCCGCCATCTGCGCGCCGAGGCCAACGCGGGCCGGATGCTGCCGTTCGTGATCGAGTACCAGGGGCGGCTGGTCGGCCAGCTCACCGTGGCGGGGATCACCTGGGGTTCGATGTGTTCGGGACACGTCGGCTACTGGGTGGACAGCGCCGTGGCCGGGCGGGGCGTCATGCCGACGGCGGTCGCGCTCGCGGTCGACCACTGCTTCCGGGTGGTCGGACTGCACCGGATGGAAGTCTGCATTCGGCCCGAGAACGGCCCCTCGCGCCGGGTCGTGGAGAAATTGGGATTCCGGGAGGAAGGGCTGCGGCCCCGTTACCTCCACATCGACGGGGCATGGCGGGACCATCTCGTCTTCGCCCTCACCGTCGAGGAAGTGCCCGAAGGGCTGCTGCGCCGCTGGCAACGGACGCGTCGGCAGCAGTCGGCGAACCCCGAGAAATAAAAAAGATGTTCGAATTCGATCGACACTCGACCACTGATCGAACGTCAATCGATCCGAACAATCACAAAAAAGTTCAGTGATATCAGGCAGATCGTGCGACACACCGGGCCAATTGGCCGATGCCCTCGCGCGAACCCCTCTACCGTGTGAGACGTGAGCAGCAGCGGCCTCATCTACGCAGTCATCGTCGGGGCCTGGGCCGCCTACCTGGTGCCGATGTGGCTCCGCAGGCAGGACGAGCTCAACGAAGCCCGTCCGACGGAACGCTTCAGCACCGCCATCCGGCTGCTGTCCGGACGGGCGGGAATGGAGCGCCGGTACGCCAAGGAGCTGAGGGACCGGGACCGTACGGCGGACGACGCGGTACCCGACGTGGACCCGGACGCGGCGACCGAGCATCTCAGCTCGGTCGACGTCCGGGCCTTCTCCGCGCCCGCGGCCAGGACGGAAGCCCGCCTGGAGCTTCCCGACCCCGCCCCGGCACCGGCCCAGGCCCAGGCCCGGCGCTCGTCGAAGGCGGCCGCCGAGCGCGCCCGGCGCGGCAAGGTCCTCGCCCGGCGCCGGCGCACGACGGTGGTCCTCTTCCTCGCCTTCACCCTGGGCGCGATCGTCGCGGCCGTCGGCGGCCTGGCGTTCCTCTGGGCGCCCGCCGTCCCGGCGGTCCTGCTGAGCGCGTACATCGTGCATCTGCGCACCCAGGAGCGGCGGCGGTTCGTCTACGTCATGGACCGGCGCCGCGCCGAGGCGGCGGCCGCGCGCCTGCGCGAGAGCCGCCCGCAGCGCCGGCAGGCCCCGGCCGAGCCGGACGGCGACACGTCCCGGCCCGAACCGGAACCGGCCCCGGCGGTCTCCCCGCAGGAGGCCGGCCGCCGCGCGCTCGTCGAGCAGACGGACCACGCGGAGTGGGTGGACCAGCAGCGCGAGCGCGGCCCGGCCCGCGGCGACAGCTGGGACCCGGTTCCGGTGCCGCTGCCCACCTACGTCACGGCCCCGGTCGCTCCGCGCGCGACGGGCGGCGTCGACATCACGGACCCGGAAACCTGGAGCTCGGCCCGCTCCTCCACGGCGGCGACGGACCCGACCCCGGCCCCTTCCTCCACCCCGCCCCCGGCCCCCCGCCAGCGCACTTCCCCCAACCCCCGCACCCGCGACGGCGGCCGCACCCCCCTCTTCGACCAGTACGCGGACGAGGACCGCCCGCGCGCGGCCAACGAGTGAGGCGGATTTCCGAGTACGCCGATCGGGATGCTAATGTTTCACACGTCGCAAGGGCCTGTGGCGCAGTCTGGTAGCGCACCTCGTTCGCATCGAGGGGGTCTGGGGTTCAAATCCCCACAGGTCCACCAGCGGCAGTTCTCGAGTAGCCCTCGAGAATCGTCACGAGATCCCGTTCAGCCGAGAGGCTGGGCGGGATCTTGGCGTTTGGCTCGGATCGCAGACGGCCTGCGAGACGCGGATAAGGCACCGAGCCACCAGAGTCCACCGCGAAGCACCCGCGTCCGAAAGGCAGTAGCCGCGTCCGGGCGGCCTCGTCAGCATCTGTAGCCGTGGGGGACCTGGAGCAGCGCAACGAAGATCCACACCATGACCGCCCCGCCGGCCATGCCGCCCAGAAGAGCGACCGGCAGGTTCCACCGCCCTACGTACCCGATGAGCACCCCCCACCACGCCGTCGCGATGATCGTGAGCAGGGCTCCGTAGAAGATCAACGCAAGCCCGTTGGCCGCGCCGTTCACCCCGACGTCGCACGCCCGCCAGACGGCTGCCAGCAACACCGACCCGAGCACACCGGTGGCCACACCGGCCACGGGGGCGACCACACAGCCCCACTGCCCCCGCGTCACTTCCGGTTCCTGACCTGCGGGACGCTCTCGCCATGCTGTACTCCCGCACGCAGGAAACTCGGCAGCGACTGGTACGGCCCGCCGAACAGCATCGTGAGTCGCTGCCCGGTACGGCCGGACCGCTCAAGCTCTCGGCACAAGCCGTCGGTCCACAACGTCGTGTAGGAGTTCGCCACGTCAGCACAGTAGGCGCGACCACTGACAGCTCCGTCCCCGAAGGTCGATGTCAGTACGTCATGGGATCCTCACGGCCATGAACAGGGAGCAGTTCTGAGCAACCCCGTGATTCCCACAGGACACAGCCTGAGCTGACCCGCCGTAACCGCTGCGCAGCTGCTCTCCGGAAGGCCATCATGAGCTGGGACGTGCTCCTCCTTCGCCTGCCCGACGACGTCACCTCGGCGCAGGACATCCCCGCCGACTACGCCCCGGACCCGCTCGGGACGCGACTCGACGTCCTCGCGGCCGTCACCCGGGCCGTCCCAGGTGTCGACCTCTCGGATCCCGCCTGGGGCGAACTGTCCGGCCCCACGTGGTCCGTCGAGCTCAACATCGGCTCGGAAGACCCGGTGGATTCCGTCATGCTCCACATCCGGGGCTCCGGTGACGACGTGCTGACGCCTGTCCTCCGGCTTGCCGAGGCCCTGCGGTGCAAAGCGCTTGACTGCGCTCAAGGAGCGGTGCTCAATCCGGGGCAGACGTCGGGCTGGCACGCTTTCCAGCAGTTCCGCGATCGAGTGGTCGGGACCTCTCAGTGAGGCGATGGGCCGTGCACGCCGCCCGCGTAGGCCGGGCGGATCACCCGTGCGCGCACGGGGACTTCCGGTCTCCCCTACGCCACTTCGAGGGCACCGCTCGGCTTTGCCTGGAGGGCGTCAGGGCGCTACCGAATGCGTACGGTGGCGCAGGTGAACGTCGTGTCCCGGAGCAGCGCCGGGGTGACGGCGACGTCCGTCAGGTGCTCGGCCAGGGCGAACGCCGCGGGTGAGGACAGATCCGTCTCCGGATCGTCCTTTTCGAGGTGGAAGCCGATTCGTTCCATGGCACCGAGGAGTTCGTCGGGCGCGGTGCCCCACCGGTCCTCGGGGAACATGGGGTCGAAGCACAGGCGCAGCACCTGGTTCTCTGCCTGGAGGAACGAGCCGACGCCGTTGATGTTGACGAAGTGGGAGACCCAGCTCGTCCCGGCGGAGGCCGGCAGTGCTCGCTCCTCGGTGACCCCGAGGTAGCCATTGGGTTCGATCAGCAGTGTCCAGTCACCCGCGGTCGTCATGGCGAGCAGCTGCCGGTCCCCCTTCTCCAGGTCGTACTGGGCGAAGGCGGCGTCGACGACCGCGGATATGCCTCGCAGGGGCGCCTCCGGCCGCCCTTCGAGCCGGGACGTCACCTCGGCGGGCGTCAGATCCCGCACCAGGGTGAAGCAGTACGCCTCGGCGATGTCCGGAAAGTCTTCCTCGAACCAGGCGTAGTCCGCTGCGGTCGTCGTCATGCCGCCCATTCTCGCCCCGCGTCCGACAGCGGACGGCACCCGGTCGCCGGCGGAGTGGGAAATGATCTCCGTCGGATCACGAAGCGATCTCGCCCGAACTCGAGTGAGATCATGTCTCCGGTTCCATCGGTCGGCGCCCTGATCGCGACCCGTCGCAGACACAGGGGAATTGACCCCTCTTTGCCCACCATGAGGTCAAGATCCAATGGTGTGCTGGCATGGGATGAATGGGACAGCGCGAAAGCGGACGTGACTGCCCAACGGCAAGCCTCGATGAGACTCGACCAACTGCCGAGCGGTCCAGGGGGCGGTGGGCAGGCCGACCTCGTCGTGAACCGGATGCCGCCCTGCATATGGACCACTACCTGAACGGGACCGGCAAGGCTCTCGACCTCGATGTCGACAGGATGCTGAGCGACGAGGGCGACGCGGTCCTTCGGGACGTGTCGGCGGCGACGCGCGGCAGGCAGGAGGACGAGTGGCGCCGCCAGGCACTGGACGCTTTCGCGCAGTCGGGCGGCAAGCCCGTCGCGCTCCCCGTGGAGACCGCGGGTGAGGGATACACCCACGACAAGGGTCCGGACGGCACAGCGAACTGGTATCTGGCCGTGGGCAGCGCCATGACGAACACCACGGGGGTCGTGACGGCGGTGCCGGGGCCGGATGGCAAGCCGCAGGTCACCATCGACTATCAGGTCAATGTGTGGGACCGGTACAACTGGGACCCCGGGAAGGTCACGCCCATCGGGCCGACCACGGTGACCGACGCCGATATGGCCCGCATGCATACGACGGGGCAGGCCAGGGAGTTCGACATGAGGGGAAGCAGTTCCGTGCAGCAGCACGACATGAGTACGGGTGGCGCCTGGCCCGAGCCGAAGGAACCAGGACGGGACGGGACGCGTACCGACATCGGCCGGAACGGAGACGCCCGATGAGGCTGGAGCCGCGAAGCGCGTGGCGTCCGGCGGTCGTCGGCGGGGTGGGCGTGCTTGCCGCCTCGTTGGTAGTCGGGTGTTCGGGGGTGGGTGGGAACGGCGGTCCGGTGGCGGATCGCTCGTCGGGGGGAGTGGCGCACTGGGTGGCCGGGGCCACCGTGGAGTCGGTCGCCGGGACGCTGCGTGTGCGCGTGCCCGCGGGGGCGACGGAGGTGAAGGCGGCGCACTGGGAGGGGCTGCAGGACGACGGCTTGATCCTGGCGTTCGTCCTTCCCGCGGACGAGGTGGACGAGTTCGTCGCCCAGTTGGAGCCGGAGCGGCCGCTCGGCCTGCGGGAGCGGCCGCTCGCCCGGAACACCAACCCGTCGACGCCGTTCGCGCATCTCGGGTTGCCGGAGCCCGATCTGCTGGCGGGGGTCCGCGAGGGGCAGGTGTGCGCGCCGTGCGAGGGTGACCTCAACTGGTTGAAGGTCGCGGTGGCACGGGTCGACGACCGCACCAGCCGGGTCTATCTCAGCGGTGTCGACTGAGTACCGGCCGACGCCCTCGGCGCAACCCATGGGATCCCGTGCGTTGCGCCGAGGGCGTCGTGACGAGGGGTCAGGACGTCTGGGCCCGGTCGTACAGGGCCTTCGCGTCGTTGCCGAAGTACGGGCCGAACATGCGGTTGGGCAGGAAGGTGTAGCCGAAGCTGTTCACCGAGACCTGGAGGCCCGTGCCCGTAGCCTCGTTGAAGCCGGTGAACCAGGGGCCGCCGCTGGAGCCGCCGGTCATGTTGCAGCCGAGGCTGTGGTCCTGGGAGAAGAGGAAGTCCTTCGAGGAGTTCCCCGAGCAGTGGATCAGCTTGGTGCCGTCGTAGGGCGACGCGGCCGGGAAGCCGAAGGCGTACATCGGTTTGTTGTAGCCGCCGTTGAACTGGATGCCCTGGGCGCCGGTGACCGCGGTGAGCTTCTGGCCGTTCAGGGGGGCCAGGACCGCCGCGCCCACGTCGTAGTTGATGTCCTCGCTCGCCTCCCACTGCGGGGTGGTCAGCAGCTTGGTCGCCGTCCACCGGCCGTACGGCGCGTTGCCGTTGTCGTACGCCGGGACGAAGACCCAGTCGGTGTGCCAGGCGCCCTGGTACTTCACGCAGTGCCCCGCCGTGATCACCGTGCTCGCGTTCTGGCTGGTGACCGCGTTGCCGGAGCAGGAGGCCGTACGGCCCTGGAGGGTGAAGAAGACCCGTCCCGAGGTCTTCACGACCGCTCCGCCGCCCGTCCACGGGCCGCCCGCCTGCGGGAAGGCCCTCGGTGATACGGCGGCGGCGGACGGGGCGCCCGGGGCCGCCGCGGCGGTGGGGGCGATCGTCGTCGGGGTGGCCGCGCCGGCGACCCGGGCGGGGGCGCCCGGGGCGGCCGTCAGGTCCAGGGGGGTCGCCGCGCGCATGCGGGCGGGGGTCCAGAAGTCGGTCGCCCGCTGCTGCTCCGGCGCGCCGACCGAGCGGGCGGCCGGCGCCTCGGCGCCCGGCGCGGGGGCCGCCTGCGCCGTCGTCGCGGACAGGGCGGCGGTGAGCAGGGTTCCGACGGACAACAGGACGGCTGCGGCTGTGCGATGGCGTCTCACGCATGTCTCCTTCTGCCGGGGCAGGTGGGGGATGAGAACGGTGCGGATCGACGTGCGTGAGGCAGCGTGCCAGAAGGGACGTGACTTGTCAGGACCGTGTCACGCTCCTGGTGCCGGGAGTGTCGGAAATCAGATCAGCGGCTTGGCGAAGCAGCGGCTGCTCTCGTATGCGCGGTAGTGGCCGAACTTGGCGCACGGTTCGTAGCCGCTCGACCGGTAGAGCGCGATGGCCTCCGGCTGCATGTCGCCGGTCTCCAGGACCATCCGCGTCCGGCCGGCCGCCCGCGCGTCCGCCTCCAGAATGGCCAGGACCCGCCGGGCGAGGCCGAGGCCGCGCGCCTCCGGGACGACGTACATCCGCTTCAGCTCGGCGTCGCCGTCGGAGTACCCCTCCTCGTTCTCGTCCTGCGTCCGCCAGCCGCCGGTGGCGACGGGGCGGTCCAGGGGGTCGTACGCGAGGAGGTAGAGGCCGGCGGGCGGGACGAACATGCCCGCGTCCAGGGGGGTGGCATCGCCCTCGTCACCGTAGCGGACGGCGTATTCCAGCTGGACGGCGTCGTTGAGCTTGACCGCGTCAGGGTGGTCATACGGCGTGGGGCGAATATCCATGCGGAGTATCGTACATGTATGCGGACCCGTGGCGTCGGTATTCTCCCGGGATGCTCACTGTGACGTCCGTCAATGTCAATGGTCTCAGAGCCGCCGCCAAGAAGGGGTTCGTGGAGTGGCTGGCCGGCACCGCCGCCGACGCGGTCTGCCTCCAGGAGGTGCGCGCCGAGGAGTCCCAGCTCCCGGCCGAGGTCCGTGCCCCGGAGGGCTGGTTCACCGCGCACGCCCCGGCCGCCGCCAAGGGGCGCGCGGGCGTCTCCCTCTACACCCGGCGCGAGCCCGACCAGGTGCGGATCGGTTTCGGGTCGAGCGAGTTCGACGGCAGCGGCCGCTATCTGGAGGTCGACCTGCCCGGCGTCACCGTCGCCAGCCTCTACCTGCCCTCGGGTGAGGTGGGCACCGAGCGGCAGGACGAGAAGATCCGTTTCATGGACGCGTTCCTGCCCTACCTCAAGGAGCTGCGGGAGCGCGCCGCCGCCGACGGGCGGGAGGTCGTCGTCTGCGGCGACTGGAACATCGCCCACCGCGAGGCCGACCTCAAGAACTGGAAGGCGAACCGGAAGAACGCCGGCTTCCTCCCCGAGGAGCGCGCCTGGCTGACCCGCGTCCTCGACGAGGCGGGGTACGTCGACGTGGTCCGCGCCCTCCATCCCGACCAGGAGGGGCCGTACTCCTGGTGGTCGTACCGCGGGCGCGCCTTCGACAACGACGCCGGCTGGCGCATCGACTACCAGATCGCCACCCCCGGCCTCGCCGGGCGGGCCGTGAAGGCGTGGGTCGAGCGGGCCGCGACCCACGGCGAGCGGTGGAGCGACCACGCGCCCGTCACCGCCGTCTATCAGTCCTGACGCGTCAGGACTGACGCGTCCGGGGCGGGGTGCGGGCCGGTGGTACGGGCCGGGGGTGCGCGCCCCTCGCGCGGGGGGTGCGCGCCCCTCGCGCCCGGCCCCCCGGGCGCCCGGCGCCCCCCTCAGGAGCGGTCCCTGAGCCGGCCGGCCCCCGGGCGCCCGGCGCCCCCTCAGGAGCGGTCTCTGAGCCGCCGGTCGAGCGCCATCGACAGCTCCGCCTCCACCACGCTCTTCGCCAGCGGTCGCAGCCGCTCCACGTCCTTCTCCTCCGCGTGGGTCCGCAGCAGCTCCGTGAAGAGGGCCGCCATCGCGTCCGCGTGCGCGCGCACCGCCCGGCCCGCCTCCAGGACCGCCGCCAGCGGGACGCCCTCCTTCACCAGGGCCGCCGAGACGTCCAGCAGGCGGCGGCTGATGTGGACGATCGCGTCCCCGTCGGTGGCGAGATAGCCGAGGTCGAGGGCGGCGAGCAGGTTCTCGGGGGTGACCTCGCCGGCGAAGTAGTCGGCGAGCTCCTGCGGGGTGAGGCGGACGGGCTCCTCCTCGGACGGTTCGCCGAGGCCGAGGACCTCGCTGACGTCCTTGCCGCTCTCGAAGGCGGTGTTGAGGTCGGCGATGCCGTTGAGGGTGTGGCCGCGTTCCAGCAGGGCGGCGATCGTACGGAGTTTGGCCAGGTGGTGGTCGTCGTACCAGGCGATCCGGCCCTCGCGGCGGGGTGGCGGGATCAGGCCGCGCTCGCGGTAGAAGCGCAGGGTGCGCACGGTGATGCCGGCGGCGGCCGCCAGCTCCTCCATGCGGTATTCGCGCACGCCCCTCGCCCCGTCCGTCACCCGGCCGTCTCCCCGGTCCGTCATCCGCTCCGATCGTTCTGCCACGCCCGCCAGCCTATGTCGTACCGCCGGTAACTTTCCCTTGCCCAACCCCTACCGCTCGGTAAGGAGCTGCTCTACGCTCCCAACCGTGCCAGTGATTGCTGGCGGAATCTTGGCCGGGCGCACGGGAGGCGGCATGGCGAAGCACGAGCATGTACGAGTGGCGGTGATCGGATCGGGTTTCGGTGGCCTGGGAGCGGCCGTCCGGCTGCGCCGCGAGGGGATCACCGACTTCGTCGTCCTGGAGCGGGCCGACTCCGTCGGCGGCACCTGGCGGGACAACAGCTACCCCGGCTGCGCCTGCGACGTCCCCTCACACCTCTACTCCTTCTCCTTCGCGCCCAACCCCGACTGGCCGCGGACCTTCTCCGGCCAGCGCCACATCCGGGCCTATCTGGAGCACGTCGCCGACACCTTCGGGATCCGGCCGCACCTGCGCCTGAACCACGAGGTACGGGTCATGCGGTGGGACACCGACGAACTGCGCTGGGAGATCGAGACCAGCGGGGGCTCCTTCACCGCCGATGTCGTCGTCTCGGCCACCGGACCGCTCTCCGACCCCAAGATCCCCGAGATCCCCGGGCTCGCCGAGTTCCCCGGCAAGGTCTTCCACTCCGCCCGCTGGGACCACGACTACGACCTCGCCGGCAAGCGCGTCGCCATGATCGGGACCGGCGCCTCCGCCATCCAGATCGTGCCCGCCATCCAGCCCCAGGTCGCCCGGCTGACCCTCTTCCAGCGCACACCCCCCTGGGTGATGCCCCGCATGGACCGCGCCATCACCGGCCCCGAACGCTGGCTGCACCGCGCGCTCCCCTCCACCGCGACCGCCCGCCGGGGCCTCCTCTGGGGCATCCGGGAGCTGCAGGTCAGCGCCTTCACCAAGCGCCCGAACGAGCTCGGCCTCGTCGAATCGCTCGCCAAGGCCAACATGGCCCGGGCCGTCAAGGACCCGGCCCTGCGGGCCAAACTCACCCCGTCGTACCGCATCGGCTGCAAGCGCATCCTGCTGTCCAGCGAGTACTACCCGGCCCTCACTCGCCCCAACGTCGACGTCGTCGCCTCCGGCCTCCGCGAGGTCCGCGGCTCGACCGTCGTGGCGGCCGACGGCACCGAGACCGAGGTCGACGCGATCATCTTCGGTACGGGATTCCACGTCACGGACATGCCGATCGCCGAACGGGTCGTCGGCGCCGAGGGGAACACCCTCGCCGAGTCCTGGAAGGACGGCATGGAGTCGCTGCGCGGCGCCACCGCCGCCGGCTTCCCCAACTGGATGACGATCATCGGCCCCAACACCGGCCTCGGGAACTCCTCCATGATCCTCATGATCGAGTCCCAGCTGAACTACATGGCCGACTACCTCCGCCAGCTGGACGTCCTCGGCGGCCGCGCCGCCCTCGCCGCCCGGCCGTCCGCCGTCGGCGCCTGGAACCGCACGGTGCAGGCGCGGATGGAGCGGACCGTGTGGAAGGCGGGCGGCTGCAGCAGCTGGTACCTCGACGCCAACGGCCGCAACACCACCCTCTGGCCCGGCACCACGGCCGAATTCCGGCGCGAGACGCGCCGGGTCGACCTCGGGGAGTACGAGGTCCTGCGCCCCGCCCCCAAGGCGGAGCCGCAGCCCGCCCGCGCGACGAAGGAGATCGTCACATGAGCCGGCCCGCGCACCCCAGGGAGCTGACCGCCGTCTCCGCCGACGGCTCCCGGATCCACATCGAGGTCCACGGGCCCGAGGGCGCCCCCGCCGTGGTCCTCGCCCACGGCTGGACCTGCTCCATCGCCTTCTGGGCCGAGCAGATACGGGAGCTCTCCACCGACCACCGGGTCATCGCCTACGACCAGCGCGGCCACGGCCGCACGCCCGTCGTCGGCCGCTCCGGCTACTCCACCGAGGCCCTCGCCGACGACCTCGAAGCCGTCCTCGCCGCGACCCTCGCGCCCGGCGAGAAGGCCGTCCTGGCGGGGCACTCCATGGGCGGCATGACCCTCATGGCCGCCGCCCGCAGGCCCGGCTTCCGGGAGCACGCGGCCGCCGCCCTGCTCTGCTCCACGGGACCGGCCCGGCTGACGGCCGAGTCCCTCGTCCTCCCGCTGCGGGCGGGCGGACTGCGGACCCGCCTCACCCGGACGATCCTCGGCGCTAAGGCGCCGCTCGGACCGGTCACACCCGTCTCCAAGAAGATCCTCAAGTACGCCACCATGGGCCCCGGTTCCTCGCCCGCACGGGTCGACGCCTGCGCCCGGATCGTGCACGCCTGCCCCCGGCAGGCCCGGGTCGCCTGGTCGCACGTGCTGGGGGAGCTCGACCTCGACGAGGGGGTACGGGGCCTCGACCTGCCCGTCGCCGTGCTCTACGGCACGGCCGACCGGCTCACCCCACCCGTCCACTCGCGCGCCATGGCGCAGGCCCTGCCCCGGTGCGTCGGGGTCGTCGAACTCGCCGGCGTGGGACACATGACGCCGGTGGAGGCACCGGAGGCCGTCACCGCGCGGATCCGTGACCTCGTCACCACGTACGCCAACGAAGTCCGGCTGAAGGAGGACGTGTGAGCAGGGTGAGTCTGGAAGGACAGGTCGCGGTCGTCACCGGGGCGGCGCGGGGCGTCGGCGAACTCCTCGCCCGCAAGCTCTCCGCGCGCGGCGCGCGGATCGCGCTGGTCGGCCTGGAACCCGAGGAGCTGAAGGCGGTCGCCGGCCGGCTGCACACCGAGGCCGACTGGTGGCACGCGGACGTCACCGACCACGAGGCGATGGCCCGGGTGGCGGCCGAGGTGAAGGAGCGCTTCGGCAAGGTCGACATCGTCGTCGCCAACGCGGGCGTCGCGGCGGGCGGTCCCTTCGTGGACTCCGACCCGGTCGCCTGGCGGCGGGTCATCGAGGTCAACCTGATCGGCGGGGCGGTGACCGGCCGCGCGTTCCTGCCCGTCCTGATGGAGTCACGCGGCTACTTCCTCCAGATCGCCTCGCTCGCGGCCATCACCCCGGCGCCGATGATGACGGCGTACTGCGCCTCCAAGTCGGGCGTCGAGGCCTTCGCGCACAGTCTGCGGGCCGAGGTCGGCTACAAGGGCGTGCGGGTCGGCGTCGGCTACCTCTCCTGGACCGACACCGACATGGTCCGGGGCGCGGACCGGGACGACGTGATGAAGGAGCTGCGGCAGCGGCTGCCCTGGCCGTCGAACCGCACGTACCCGCTCGGCCCCGCCGTCGACCGGATCGTGGCCGGCATCGAGCGCCGTGCGCCGCACGTGTACGCCCAATGGTGGCTGCGCGGGATGCAGTCGGTCCGCGGCTATCTCCCGGGGCTCATCGCCACCGTCGGACAGCGCGAGATGCGGCGCTTCGAGCCCCGGCTGGCCGGTGTCTCCAAGGGTCTGGTGGGCGCGGGAGGGGCGGCCGACGAGCAGGAGCGCACGGAGGGCACGCGCCAGGGGTAGTTGCGGAGGGTATTGATCGAAATGCGTGGAGTGTTCCGGCGTGTCACGCTGGTCGAGGCCCAGGGGGCGACAAGCCCCCTCCCCTTACACCCCACCTGGAGTGAATCTTCATGGGCAAGGCAGAGCAGTTCAAGGACCGGGCGCAGCAGGCGACCCAGCAGGCGAAGCAGAAGATGACGAACGCGAAGGACGAGGCGTCCGAGCGTGCGTCGCGTGCGAAGAGCGGCCGCTCCGAGGAGGAGATCCGCCGGTCCCAGCAGGTGGACCGCGACCGCCGCGAGCAGGACCGCGACGTCGTCTGACCTCGTCTGACGTCGTCTGACGTCGGTCCGTCGGAAGGCGCACCCGGGACGCCGGGTGCGCCTTTCGCGCGTCGTAAGCACGGGGTGGGGGCAGGGCCGAGCGGGGGCGGTTCCGCGCCGTGCGAACGGGGGGTGACCGGGGGAGCGATGCCGCGTACCTTGGCGATCATGCCCGAGCTGCAGCGACTCCGACCCGAACACGCCCCGGCCCTGCTCGCGTTCGAGCGGGAGAACCGTGGGTACTTCGCCGCCTCCGTGCCCGACCGCGGGGACGCCTACTTCGAGGAGTTCGAGGCCCGGCACCAGGCCCTGCTGGACGAGCAGGAGACCGGCGGCATCCACTTCCACGTCCTCGTCGGGGACGGCGGGGAGATACTCGGCCGCTTCAACCTGGTCGACGTGGCCGACGACAGCGCCGAACTGGGGTACCGGGTGGCCGAGAACGCCACCGGCCGCGGCCTCGCCACGGCCGGCGTGCGCGAGGTGTGCCGGCTGGCGGTGGACGGATACGGGCTGCGGCGGCTGACGGCCGTCACGACCCTCGACAACGCCGGTTCGAGGGCCGTGCTCGGACGCGTCGGCTTCGGCGCCGTCGGCAGCGTGACGATCGACGGCCGGGCCGGGACCGCCTACGAACTGGACCTGGGCGGCAGCTTCGGCCGGGAGCGGTCGGGCACGTCGGCGTAGCCGGGCGGGGTGGCCGCCGGCGTCTCGGCGAGCAGCGCGAGGGCCACCTCGACCGCGTCGTCGAGCTGCGCGTGTCGGCCCTCCGCCCAGTCCAGCGGGGTGCGCAGGATCGCCAGGTCCGGTTCCACGCCGTGGTTCTCCACCGACCAGCCGTACTCCGGGAACCAGGCGGCGTTCATCGGCACCGTGATCTGCGTGCCGTCGCCCAGCCGGTGGCGGCCGGTCATGCCGACCACCCCGCCCCAGGTCCGCTGGCCCACCACCGGGCCGAGACCGAGCAGCTTGAACGCCGCCGTGATCATGTCCCCGTCCGAGGAGGTCGCCTCGTCGGCG
The DNA here is from genome assembly GCF_055587165.1 of Streptomyces sp. NPDC048353. Lineage (NCBI taxonomy): Bacteria > Bacillati > Actinomycetota > Actinomycetes > Kitasatosporales > Streptomycetaceae > Streptomyces > Streptomyces sp. NPDC048353. Next base: position 183,291 of record NZ_JBVJGU010000008.1, read on the forward strand.
AGCGCGACCACCGGCCCGCGCGGTGCGTTGGACGCGTACGAGACGGGCTGGGCGTTCCTCGTCAGGTCCCAGCCGAGGATCTTGCGGGTGAGCTTCTCCACGACCAGCTCGCTGATGTGACCGCCGGCGTTGCCGCGTACGTCCACGATCAGCGCCGGCCGGGAGACCTCCATCCGCAGGTCGCGGTTGAACTGCGCCCACCCCGAGCCGCCCATGTCGGGGATGTGCAGATAGCCGCACTTGCCGCCGCTGACCTCGTGCACCACCGCGCGCCGCTTGGCCACCCAGTCCTGGTAGCGCAGCGGCCGCTCGTCCACCAGCGGCACGACCGCGACCCGGCGCGCCCGGCCCTCGCCCTCCGGCGGCCGGAACGTCAGCTCCACCGTCGTACCGCCGGAGGCGGCGAGCAGCGGGTACGGGCCGCACACCGGGTCCACCGGGCGCCCGTCCACCTGCGTCAGGAGCGCGCCGGGGCGGATGCCGGTGCCCGCGAGCGGGGAGCGCGCCTTGGAGTCGGAGGAGTCGCCGGGCAGGATGCGCTTCACCATCCAGCTCCCGTCCCGGGCGACGAGGTTGGCGCCCAGCAGGCCCATCGGCCGCTGGTAGTGCGGCGGTCCTTCGTTGCGGCGGGCGGGGGTGACGTACGCGTGCGAGGTGCCCAGCTCGCCCAGGACCTCGCGCAGCAGGTCGGCGAACTCGTCCGGGGAGGCGACCCGTTCGATCAGCGGACGGTACTGGTCCAGGACGGCCGCCCAGTCCACCCCGCCCATGTCGGGCTCCCAGAAGTACGCGCGGATGATCCGGCCGGCCTCGTCGTAGGCCTGGCGCCACTCCGCCTCCGGGTCGACCTCGTGCACGATCCGCCGCAGGTCCATGTAGACGGTCGAGTCGGAGTCCCCGGTCTCGGTCGACGGGACCGCCCGCAGCTCGCCCTCGTCGACCACGACCAGCCGGGACCCGTCGCCGCTGACCGCGAACCAGTCGAGGTGCTGGACGAGTTCGCTCTTACGCGCCCTGGCGATGTTGAAGTACTCCAGGGTGGGCCGGCCGGTGGTGTCGGCCGGGTTGGCGAACGTCTCGCCGAGCGCGCCCGAGATGGGCCAGCGCAGCCAGACGAGGCCGCCGCCGCTGACCGGGTGCAGCGCGGAGTACTTGGAGGCGGCGACCGGGAACGGCGTCACCCGGTCGGGGAGCCCCTCCACCTCCACGATCGCGGTGCCCTCGCCGCTCTCGGTCTCGCTCTCGCCCGGGTCGAGGCCGCCCGCCGCCGGGCGCCCGTCGGGCAGCAGCGCGAACGGGGACGGGGTCGCCGAGGACAGCGGGACGAGATAGGGGCGGCAGCCCAGCGGGAACGACAGGTCGCCGGTGTGCACGTCGTACACCGGGTCGAAGCCGCGCCAGGACAGGAAGGCGAGGTACCGGCCGTCGCGTGTGAAGACCGGGTTCTCGTCCTCGAAGCGGCCGTTGGTGACGTCGATGATCGTCCGCGACCCGGGCGGCCCGGCGATCCGGGCCATCTTGATCTGGCGCAGCGAGCGGCCGATGCCGGGGTGGGACCAGGTCAGCCAGGCGCCGTCGGGGGAGAAGGCGAGATCGCGCACCGGGCCGTTGAGCGAGCGGATCAGCTCGGTGACCCTGCCTTCGGGCTCCTGGTCGTGGGACTCGTCGCCGCCGGACTCCGTGCCCTGGGGTTCCCCGGCGTCGGGCGCGGGACCGCCGGGCCCCGCGCCGGCGGGTGCGACGGCTTCCGGCGGTCCGGACGCTCCGGCCTCCGGCGTTTCGGTTTCCCGTAGGCCGGCCCCGGGCTCCTCGGGTCCCGGCTCCTCGGTTTCCAGTAGGCCGGCCCCGGGCGGCTCGGCACCCGGCTCCTCGGTCGTGTCGATGAGGAGCAGCCGGCCGTCGTGGGAGGCGATGGCGAGGCGTTCGCCGTCGGGGTCGGAGACCAGTTCCTCGACCCGGCCGAGCACGCCCGAGGCGAGCCGCCGGGGCGGGCGTTCCCCGCTCGCCCGGGGCAGCGAGGCGATCTCGATCGCGTCCTCGCCGTCCGCGTCGGTGACGTAGGCGACCTGGCCGCCGCTGCCCAGCATCTCCGGCAGCCGGACCCGTACCCCCGGGGTGTCGGTGATCGTCCGGGCCGGTCCGTCGCGGTGGGTGAGCCAGTACAGGCTGCCGCGCACCGAGACCGCGCTGGCCCGGCCCGTCTCGTCGACCGAGAGGGCGTCGACGTGGTGGGCGGCCGGGACCTGGTAGCGGCGCCGTCCGGCGCGCGGCCCCCCGAGCCGTACCTCCAGCTTGCGGGGGACGGAGTCGGCGGACAGCTCGTCGACGATCCACAGGTCGCCCGCGCACTGGTAGACCACCCGCCGCCCGTCGCTGGAGGCGTGCCGGGCGTAGAAGGCGTCGTGGTCGGTGTGGCGGCGCAGATCGGTGCCGTCGGGCAGGCAGGAGTACAGATTCCCGATGCCCTCGTGGTCCGAGAGGAACGCGACCCGGCCGGCGACGAACATCGGGCAGTCGAGGTGGCCGCCGATGTCGGGCAGCAGCTGCCGGCCGTGCAACCAGAGCCGGCCCATGGCCCCGCCGCGGTACCGCTTCCAGGACGCCGGCTCGTGCGGCGGCTTCCCGGTGAGCAGGAGCGTGCGGCGCTCGCCGTCGATGTCGGCGACCTCGATGTCGGAGACCGGCCCCCAGGGCATGCGGCCGCCGGGGGAGCCGTCCGTGGGGACGGTGTAGGCCCAGGAGAAGTACGAGAAGGGCTGGCCGTGGGAGGAGACGGCGAGGATGTCGGACTTGCCGTCCTTGTCGGGGGGCGACCAGCCGCAGACCCGGGTGTCGGTCGATCCCCAGTAGCTGAGGCGCCGGGAGGGGCCGCCCTCCACCGGCGCGAGGTGGATCTCCGGATCGAGGCTGCGCCAGCTCGTGTACGCGAGGTGGCGCCCGTCCGTCGAGAAGCGCGGGTGGCCGACTCTCGTCCGGTCGACGGTGATCCGCCAGGCGCGGCCCGGGTGGTGGCCCTCGGGCACCAGGGGAGCGACCCAGAGGTCGTCCTCGGCGGCGAAGCACAGCAGATCGTCGTGGAGGTGCGGGAAGCGGAGGTACGCGGCGCTTTCACTCACTCCCCAATGCTTTCCGCGGGGAGGGGGCGCGGCAACTTGGGGAGCCGAATCTTTCGAGGGACCTTGGGGGACTTCGGGGAGGTTCGGGAGAGTCGGTGGGGAGCGCCGTGCGTGCCGGGCTGGATCTGGCGGGTGTGTGCCACGACACGTACGAAACGGTTTCGTTTCGCCGGGCCCCGGGGTACCTTCTTACTGTACGAAACCGTTTCGTTCGGATGGAGACCGATCATGGCCCGCAGCAGACTCACCCCGGAACGTGAGTCGGAGCTGTACGAGGCCGTGCTCGACCTCCTGCGCGGAGTCGGCTACGACGCCCTCACCATGGACGCCGTCGCCGCCCGCACCCACTCCAGCAAGGCCACCCTCTACCGCCAGTGGGGGAGCAAGCCCGAGCTCGTCGTCAAGGCGATGCTCCACAACAAGCCGGCCGGTCTCGACGAGATCGACACCGGCTCGTTGCGGGGCGACTTCCGGGCGATGCTGGAGCGGACCGACGACTGCCAGATGGAGAAGGACTCCGCGCTGATCCGGAGTCTGGCCCATGCCGTCCACACCAACCCCGACCTGCTCCAGGCGCTCCGCGAACTGCTCATCGATCCCGAGTTGAGCGGCTTCGAGGAGGTCCTGAGACGAGCGGTGGACCGGGGCGAGGTCAGCGCCGACAACCCGGCGCTGAAGCTCGTCCCCCACATGCTGATCGGGGCGTTCATCGCCCGCCCGCTGATCGAGGATCAGCCGGTCGACCACGCCTTCCTCAGCGCCTACGTCGACGCCGTCGTGCTCCCCTCACTCGGCGCCTGACGTACGACCCGCACGCCCCCGTGCGGACCCGTACATCCCGTGCGGACCCGTACATCCCGTGCGGACCCGTACACCCGGTACGCGGCCGCACACCGTACGCCCCGTACGACTCGTAGTCCCCAGTTCCTGACGTCGCACCGCTCACGCCGTCGGGCCGGCTCCCCATGCCCTTGTCCCGTCCAACAAAAATGGGAGTACGCCCCCGTGGCCACGTTCCTCTACAAGCTGGGTCGCTCCGCCTTCCGGCGCCGACGGCTCGTCGCCCTGCTCTGGGTGGCGCTGCTCGCGCTCGCCGGAGTCGGCGCCGCCACCGCGCCCGCCGCGACCTCCAGCTCCTTCTCCATACCCGGCACCGAGGCCCAGAAGGCCTTCGACCTGCTGGAGCAGCGCTTCCCCGGCGGCAACGCCGACGGGGCCACCGCCCGGGTCGTCTTCCAGGCCCCCGACGGCCAGAAGATGACCGACCCGGCCAACAAGGCCAAGGTCCAGAAGGTCGTCGGCGAGCTGAAGTCCGGCTCCGACGAGGTCGCCTCGGTCACCGACCCGTACACCGCCCAGGCGGTCTCCAAGGACGGCTCGACCGCCTACGTCTCGGTGAGCTACAAGGTCAGCGGCATGGAGCTGACGGACGCCACCCGCGCCGCCCTGGAGAAGACCGGGCACGACGCCCAGGGGCAGGGACTGACCGTCGAGATCGGCGGTGACGCGCTGCAGACCATGCCGGAGACCGGTGCGGGCGAGATCGTCGGTGTGGTCATCGCCGGCTTCGTGCTCGTCGTCACCTTCGGCTCGCTGGTCGCCGCCGGACTCCCGCTGCTGACCGCGATCATCGGCGTCGGCATCGGCGTCTCCTCGATCACGGCCCTCGCCAATGTCCTCGACCTCGGCTCGACCACCTCGACCCTCGCGATGATGATCGGCCTCGCGGTCGGCATCGACTACGCCCTCTTCATCGTCTCCCGCTACCGCGCGGAGCTCGCCGACGGCCGGGAGCGCGAGGAGGCCGCGGGCCGCGCGGTCGGTACGGCCGGCTCGGCCGTCGTCTTCGCCGGTCTGACCGTCGTCATCGCCCTCGTCGGCCTCGCCGTCGTCAACATCCCGATGCTGACGAAGATGGGCTTCGCCGCGGCCGGCACGGTCGTGATCGCCGTCCTGATCGCGCTCACCCTGATCCCGGCGCTGCTCGGCTTCGCGGGCGAGAAGGTCATGGGACGCAAGCAGCGCAAGGGGCAGGGCGCGCAGACCGAGGGCGAGGGCGGCAAGCCCAACATGGGCGCCCGCTGGGCCCGGTTCGTCCTCCGCCGCCCGGTCATGGTCCTGCTCGTCGGCGTCCTCGGCCTCGGGGCGATCGCCCTGCCCGCCGCCTCCCTGGAGATGGGCCTGCCGGACGACGGCGCCAAGCCGGTGTCCGCCACCGAGCGCAGGGCGTACGACCTGCTGTCGGACGGCTTCGGCCCCGGCTTCAACGGCCCGCTGATGGTCGTCGTCGACGGTGACAAGGCCGTCGCCGAGTCCACCGTGCAGAAGATCGAGGACCTCGACGGGGTCGTCGCCGTCACGCCGCCGACGCCGAACAAGGCCGGCGACACCGCGATGATCACGGTGATCCCGAAGGACCGCCCCTCCTCGGTCGCGACCGAGGAACTGGTCCACGACATCCGTTCCGCGACCGGTGACAACGTCCTGGTCAGCGGCGCCACGGCGATGAACATCGACTTCTCGCAGAAGATGAACGACGCGCTCGTGCCCTATCTGGCGCTGGTCGTCGGACTCGCCTTCCTGCTCCTCATGGTGGTGTTCCGCTCGATCCTGGTGCCGCTGAAGGCGGCCCTCGGCTTCCTGCTCTCGGTGGTCGCGGCCCTCGGCGCGGTCGTCGCGGTCTTCCAGTGGGGCTGGCTCGGCGGGCTCTTCGGGGTCGAGCAGACCGGCCCGATCATGTCGATGATGCCGATCTTCATGGTGGGTGTCGTCTTCGGTCTCGCGATGGACTACGAAGTCTTCCTCGTCACCCGGATGCGCGAGGCGTACGTCCACGGCGAGCGGCCCGGCGAGGCGATCGTGACCGGCTTCCGGCACAGCGCCCGGGTGGTCACCGCCGCCGCGGTGATCATGATCGCGGTCTTCTCCGGATTCATCGGCATGACCGACCAGATGATCAAGATGATCGGCTTCGGCCTCGCCGTCGCCGTCCTCTTCGACGCCTTCGTGGTCCGCATGGCCATCGTCCCGGCGGTGCTCGCGCTGCTCGGTCACAAGGCGTGGTGGCTGCCGAAGTGGCTGGACAAGGCGCTGCCGAACGTGGACGTCGAGGGCGAGGGGCTCGCGAAGTCCCAGGACGCGCCCCAGGACCCGGAGCGCGAGCTCGTGAAGGTCTGAGGCCGCCTCCCGAAGGACCCCGGGTCGCCCGCTTGAGCGGAGCGGTCGGCCCGGATCGCGCCGGAACCTGTGGGGACGGGGAGCCGACGCGGACCTACGCCGTCATCGTGTCGAGCTCGACGCGGTGACGGCGTAGGTGTGCCGGAGGAAGCGGAGCAGCACGGTGGCGTCGAACTGGACGACCGCGACACCGTCCGTCGTGTGGAACTCGACGATGGTCTGGACGCGGCCGCAGGGCCACACCCCGATATCGCCGCCGCGGGCCGGGGCGCGCATCCCGGTCTCCAGCAGGGCCCGGGGGAAGGACCACTCGATGTTGCCGGGAAAGGCGAAGCACACGGTCGCGGGGTCGGAGTCCGGGTCGAAGCGCAGGGCGACGGGGACGGGTCGGGAGAGTGGGGCGTCGGTGATGATCCTGCCTTTGGCGTGATCTTCGACTGCGTGGTCATCCGCGGCGGGGGGCATCGGGCGACTCCTCACACTCAGGGTGTTACTTCCCTAATGTCCCATATTTTCCGATAAAGGGGATGGTGGGCCCCGACCCTTACTGTGACCTCACCGCTCTTGCGAGGTCTTTGCAGGTGGCGTCATCATCGAGGACGTGCATGTACCTGACGGATTCATCAACGCCCCCGTATCGGTCGCCGCCGGAGTCGTCGCCGCGGGCGCCGTCGCCGTCAGCCTGCGTGGAGCCCGCCGCGAGCTCGACGAGCGGACGGCGCCGCTCGCCGGCCTGGTCGCCGCCTTCATCTTCGCCGTGCAGATGCTGAACTTCCCGGTCGCCGCCGGGACCAGCGGACACCTGCTCGGCGGCGCGCTCGCCGCCATCCTCGTCGGGCCCTACACGGGCGTGCTCTGCATCGCCGTGGTCCTGCTGATGCAGGGCATCCTCTTCGCCGACGGCGGCCTCACCGCGCTCGGCGTGAACATCACCGTCATGGGCGTGGTCACCGTCGTCCTGGCGTACGCGCTCTTCCGCGGCCTCGTCCTCGTCCTGCCGCGCACCCGCCGCTCGGTGACCGCCGCCTCCTTCGTGGCCGCCCTCGTCTCCGTACCGGCCGCGGCCGCCGCCTTCACCCTGGTCTACGCGATCGGCGGCACCACGGACGTCCCGATCGGCAAGGTGCTCACCGCGATGGTCGGGGTCCACACCCTCATCGGCATCGGCGAGGCCGCGATCACGATGCTGACCGTCGGCGCGGTCATCGCCGTCCGCCCCGACCTCGTGTACGGCGCCCGGGGCCTGACCGCCCCGCTGAAGCTGCGCGTCGACGGCGAGCTGGTCGACGCCGCCCCGGCCGCCGCCCCGGCGCCGGCCGCCGGCGGCTCCCCGAAGAAGGTCTGGATCGGCGGCCTGGTCGCCGCCCTCGTCCTGGCCGGCTTCGTCTCCTTCTACGCCTCCGCCGACCCGGACGGCCTGGAGAAGGTCGCCGCCGACAAGGGCATCGACACCCAGGTCGAGGAACACGCCGCGGCCGACTCCCCGCTCGCCGACTACGGCGTCCGGGACGTCGAGAACGCCCGCCTGTCGGGCGGCCTGGCCGGCGTCATCGGCGTGGGCGCGACCCTGGCCGTCGGCACCGGCGCGTTCTGGGTCGTCCGCCGCCGCAGGGCCGCCGCGACCGAGATCGGAGCCGACTCCGGGACCGGCACGGGGGCGCGGGTCTGAGATGGGTACGGCTCGGACGGCGCGGACCGCTCCTGCCACGGCACGGGCGTCCGGCGGGCACGCGACCGTGACAGGGACGGGCGCGCGGCCGGCCCGTCCGGACCCGGCCCTGCCCCGGTCGAGCGCGCGGCCGGCCTGCTCAAGCCCGCGCCTGAGCCCGAGCGCACGCCCGCGTTCCAGCGCGCGCCCGGGCCTGACCCCGAGCACGCACCCGAGCGCACGCCCCCGCCCCCGCCCGTCCACCACCCCCGGCGGCTGAGATGGGCGCCGGACACGCGCACAAGCTGTACCGGCGGGGCGACTCGCCGGTCCACGCGCTCCCCCCGCACACCAAGCTCGCCGCCGTCCTCGGCTTCGTGGTCGTCGTGGTCTCCACGCCCCGCGAGGCCGTCTGGGCCTTCGCCCTCTACGCCGCCCTGCTCGGCGCCGTCGCCGTACGGGCCCGCGTCCCGGCCGGCTTCCTGCTGCGGCGCCTGGTGATCGAGGTCCCCTTCGTCGCCTTCGCCTTCCTGATGCCGTTCGTCGTCCCCGGCGAGCGGACCGACGTCCTCGGCGTCCCGCTCTCCGTCCCCGGCCTCTGGGGCGCCTGGAACGTCCTCGCCAAGGGCACCCTCGGCGTCGCCGCCTCCGTACTCCTGGCCTCCACCACCGAACTGCGCGAGCTGCTCCTCGGACTCCAGCGCCTCCGGCTGCCGCCGCTGCTCGTCCAGATCGCCTCGTTCATGATCCGGTACGGGGACGTGATCACCGACGAGATGCGCCGGATGTCCATCGCCCGCCGCTCGCGCGGCTTCGAGGCGCGCGGCGTCCGCCACTGGGGCGTCCTCGCCAAGTCCGCGGGCGCGCTCTTCATCCGCTCGTACGAGCGCGGCGAGCGCGTCCACCTGGCGATGGTCAGCCGGGGGTACGCCGGCTCCATGCCGGTCATCGACGAGGCGACCGCGACCCGGACCCAGTGGCTCCAGGCCGCCTCCCTGCCCGCCGCCGCCCTGCTGATCTGCCTGTTGGGATGGACCCTGTGACCGCTCCCGCCTCCCTCGACGTACGCGGCCTCGCGTACGCCTACCCCGACGGCCACCAGGCCCTCTTCGGCGTCGACCTCACCGTCGGGCGCGGCGAGCGGGTCGCCATCCTCGGCCCCAACGGCGCCGGGAAGACCACCCTCGTCCTGCACCTGAACGGCATCCTCACCGGCGGCGCGGGCACGGTCACCGTCGCCGGGCTCCCCGTCGAGAAGCGGAACCTCGCCGAGATCAGGCGACGGGTCGGCATCGTCTTCCAGGACCCCGACGACCAGCTGTTCATGCCGACCGTCCGCGAGGACGTGGCGTTCGGACCGGCCGCGGCCGGAGTGCGCGGCGCGGAGCTGGAGGCCGTGGTCCACCGCGCCCTGGAGCGCGTCGGCATGGCGGAGTACGCCGACCGGCCCCCGCACCACCTCTCCTTCGGCCAGCGGCGCCGGGTGGCGGTGGCGACCGTCCTCGCGATGGAGCCGGAGATCCTCGTCCTGGACGAGCCCTCCTCCAACCTGGACCCCGCCTCGCGCCGCGAACTCGCCGACGTCCTGCGCTCCCTGGACGTCACCGTCCTCATGGTCACGCACGACCTGCCGTACGCCCTGGAGCTGTGCCCCCGGTCGGTGATCCTCAGCGACGGGGTGATCGCCGGAGACGGCCCGACCGCGAGGATCCTGGCCGACGCGGAGCTGATGGAGCGCAACCGCCTGGAGCTGCCGTACGGCTTCGTCCCGCAGTCCGTCACCTGACGCGGACGCCCGCAGCCCCCCGTACGGCCGGAACCGGCACCCGGAATCCGGGACTCAGGGCCCGCGTTGCACCATGGGGGAGCGGGACCGGGACCGGGAGCGGTGCGGGAGCAGCGAGCGAGAGGGAGCGTGGAACGTGGACGTCCGGGGCACGGTGGCGGCGGGATTCGAGCCGGTCAGGGACGCGTTCCTGCGGAACTTCGCACAGCGCGGCGAGCGGGGCGCGGCCGTCGCCGTCTACCGCGACGGCGTGAAGGTCGTGGACCTGTGGGCCGGTACGAAGGACGTCGCGGGGGAGGCCCCCTGGGCCGTGGACACCGCGCAGGTGGTCCGCTCGGCGACCAAGGGCGTCGCCGCCGCCGTACCCCTGCTGCTGCACCAGCGCGGACAGCTCGACCTCGACGCCCCGGTGGGGACGTACTGGCCGGAGTTCAAGGCCGCGGGCAAGGACCGGGTGAGCGTACGGCAGCTCCTCGCGCACCAGGCCGGAGTGCCGGTCCTGGACCGGCCGCTCTCCCTCGCCGAGGCCGTCGACCTGGAGACCGCCACGGCCGCGATCGCCGCGCAGGCCCCCGTCTGGCAGCCCGGCACCGCCCACGGCTACCACGCCCACACCTTCAGCTGGCTGCTCAGCGGCCTCGTCCACCGGGTGACCGGCCGCACCATCGGCCGCTGGGTCGCCGAGGAGATCGCCCGCCCGCTCGGCCTCGACCTGTGGATCGGGCTGCCGTCCGACGAGGCGCACCGGGTCGGCCGCATCGGCCCGGTCGAGGAGGTCGAGCCGCCCGGCGGCGGGGCCCTGAAGCTGCGCCCCAAGCGGTCCGTCACCGAGGCGTACCGCGACCCCGGCTCGCTGACCCGGCGCGCCTTCGCCGCGATCGAGCCCCGGCCCGACGAGAACGACCCGGTCTACCGCGCGGCCGAACTGCCCGCCTCCGCCGGTGTCTCCACCGCCCGCGCGCTGGCCCGGTTCTACGCCTCGACGCTCGGCCCCGTCGACGGCGGCGTCCGGCTCTTCGCGCCCGCCACGCTGACCCTCGCCCGGACCGAGGAGTCCACCGGCCCCGACCGCGTCCTCGTCGTCTCCACCCGGTTCGGCCTCGGCCACATGCTCCACGGCCCGGCCTCCCCGCTGCTCGGCCCCACCTCCTTCGGCCATCCCGGCCGCGGCGGCTCGCTGGGCTTCGCGGACCCGGAGTCGGGCGTCGCCTTCGGGTACGTGACGAACGGGATGCGCAAGACGGTGACGGCCGACCCGCGCGCCCAGTCGTTGGTACGGGCGGTCCGCGCGTCGCTGTGACCCGCCCCGGACGGCGCCCCCCGCCGGGAAGGACCTGAAGATCCCTCAATGTCCCCCGTGTGAAGGACATGTGAAGGTCACGGTCCGATAAATACAGGAACCCGTTGTGCGGAGACGTTTCGGCGCCTGATAAAGATTCACATCTGGCCGTCGTCCGCCGCGCAAGGGCGGTGACACCGCCGGGGGGGCTCACGCATCGGGCCCCGGGCCGTGCCCGGGACCCCACGAACGCATTCACCTCGCTTCGCCGCACCCGCACACCGTGCGCGCGGCCGCACCCTTCCGCGGTCTCACCTTGCCCTCGCGGCCCCGACGACGGGGATCGTGAGAGGGAGTGTGCATGGGCCGAACCGCCCGTGAGAAGGCATGCAGATGGGGCGCGGCAGCCGTCGTCGCCCTGGCCGTCACCGCGACCGGGATGCCGGCGTCGTACGCGGCCGGCACGGACGAGCCCGCCCCGCAGCGGGTCGGCTCCGCGCCGAAGGTCCCGCGTGACGCCGTCCGCCAGGCGGACCCGGCGGCGGACCGGACGCTCGACCTGAGCGTCGTCCTGGAGCCGCGCGACCAGGCCGCGCTGGATCGTTTCGTCGCCGGGGTCTCCGACCCGAAGTCGCCGCTGTACCGCCAGTACCTCGGTACGGGCGAGTTCGCGACCGCCTTCGGCGCCGACCCGCGCGCGGTGGCGAAGGTCCGCGCGGAGCTGGAGGCGAAGGGGCTCACCGTCGGCGAGCTGGAGGCCGACGGCCTCACGCTGCCGGTGACCGCGACGGTCGGCGAGGCGGCGGAGGCGTTCAAGACCGAGTTCGACGGCTACCGCCTGGCGAACGGCGTGACGGGCGTGACCAACACCCGCGCCCCCGAGTTCGGCGGCGAGGCGGCGGCCGCCGTCCGCGCGGTCGTGGGCCTCAACACGCTGTCGACGTACGAGCCGCGCCACACCGGCGGCGCCCAGGGCAAGCCCCGCAAGCAGCAGACGGCCGAGGCCGGCCAGGGCGCCCGTCAGCCGCGGCTGACCGGGACGACGCCGACCATGTGCGCCGGCATCCGGGACCTGTACGCCACCGCCGGCCCCGGCTACCCGGCGGCCTACGACAAGCAGGACTACTGGAGCGCCAGGTCCCTGGCGGCGCAGTACAGCATGGCGGACCAGCCGAACGTGCAGAACGGCACCACGATCGCCGTGTACTCGCTGGAGAACTACGACCTGCGGGACATCGCGAGCTACCAGGCGTGCCACGGCACGAAGGTCCCGGTCAGCTCCGTCCGCGTCAACGGCGGCCCCTCCGAGCCCGCGGGCATCGAGACCGGTGCCGGTCTGGAGACCGCGCTGGACGTCGAGACGATCATCGGTCTCGCCCCGCAGTCGAAGATCCTCGTCTACCAGGGTGAGAACACCTGGGAGGACGGCACCGACGTCTTCCAGCGGATCGTCAACGACAACCGCGCCAAGGTCGTCTCGGTCAGCTGGGGCAGCTGCGAGCTGTACACCCCGCAGGCCGTCCTCGACCGCGAGGAGCTGATCTTCCAGCAGGCCGCCGCGCAGGGCCAGACCATCGTCGCCGCCTCCGGCGACAGCGGCTCCACCGGCTGCTACTACGGCGAGCCCGACTCCAACGCCTCCACGCTGTACACCGACAACCCGGCGTCCTCGCCGTACGTCCTCGGCGTCGGCGGCACCACGATGCGCGGCTCGATCACCGGCCAGACCACCTGGACCGGCTCCGGCGGCGGTGTCTCCCGCCTCTTCGAGGTGCCCACCGACGGCTTCCAGACCGGCCGGACCGGCGCGGGCTACGGCGACCTCTGCGTCGCCGGAGCCGGCAACGCCTGCCGCCAGGTCCCGGACGTCGCCGGCGTCGGCGACCCGAACACCGGCTACCCGGTCGCCTTCGGCCGCGAGGCCGACGGTCTGCAGTACTGGAACATCATCGGCGGCACCAGCGGCGCAGCCCCGGTCTGGGCCGCGCTCATGGCGCAGGCCAACCAGGACCTCGCCTGCCAGGCCAACGGCTCGGTCGGCTACGTCCACGAGGCGCTGTACAAGCTCCCGGCCACCGCGTTCCGTGACGTGACCACCGGTCACAACAACCTGACCGCGTCCGGCAACTACAGCGGCCTCTACAAGGCCGGCGCGGGCTACGACCTGGCCACCGGCCTCGGCGCCCCGAACGGCCGCGAGATCGTCAAGGGCCTGTGCCAGGCGGTCCCGCAGTCCCCGGCGGGCACGTTCGACGCCCTTCCGCCGAGCCGGGTCCTCGACACCCGGTACGCCATCGGCCGCCCCGGCACCACGCCGGTCGCCGCCAACGGCACGGTCAAGCTGAAGGTCGCCGGCAACGGCGGCGTCCCGGCCGCCGGCGTCACCGCCGTCGTCCTGAACGTCACGGCCGTCTCGCCCTCCGCGACCGGTCACCTGATCGCGTATCCGAGCGGCACCACCCGTCCGACCTCGTCCAACATGAACTGGCTGAAGGGCCAGATCGTCCCGAACCTGGTGACCGTCCCGGTCGGCAAGGACGGCTCGGTCGACCTCTTCAACGCGGGCGGCGGCACGACCCACTTCGTCGCCGACGTCTCCGGCTACTTCTCCACCGGCACCGCCGGCAGCACCTACGTGCCCAAGGGCCCGTCGCGTGTCCTGGACACCCGCAACGGCACCGGCCGCCCGGGCACCGCGCCCGTCGCGGGCAAGGGCACCGTCTCCCTCAAGGTCGCGGGCGCCGCCGGCGTCCCCGCCGAGGGGGCGACCGCGGTGGTCCTCAACGTCACCGCCACGGCGGCGGCCTCGACCGGCCACCTGATCGCGTACCCGAACGGCACCGCCCAGCCGACCGCGTCGAACATCAACTGGCTCAAGGGCCAGACGCGTCCGAACATGGTCGTGCTGCCCATCGGCACCGACGGCAAGGTGAACCTGCACAACGCCGGCCTCGGCACCGTGCACTTCATCGCGGACGTCTTCGGCTACTACACGGCCACCTCCGACGGGGGCACCTTCCACACCGCGGGCCCGAGCCGTCTCCTCGACACCCGCTACGCCCTCGGCACGGCCCGCAACACCCCGGTCCCCGGCGGTGCGAACCTCATCCTCAGCCTGAACGACGGCCACACGCTGTCCAAGGCGAAGGCCGTGGTCCTCAACGTCACCGTGACCGCCCCGACGAGCAACGGCTTCCTGACGGTCTGGCCGGACGGAACCCCGCTCCCCAACGCGTCCAACCTCAACTGGACGAAGGGCGCGACCGTGGCCAACCTGGTCACCGTCCCGGTCGTCAACGGCAAGATCGCCTTCCGCCCGAACGCGGGCAGCGCGCACGTGATCGCCGACCTGTTCGGCTACTACTCGTAAGCGCACCGGAAGAACGCGACGAGGCCCCGGTTCCCCCGCTCACGCGGGGGGACGGGGCCTCGTCGCGTGTCAGGCGCCGACCGGACGGCCCGTGAACCCCTGGTCGCGGAGGCGGTCGTAGGCCGCCTGGACCGCGTCGGGGATCTCCTGCCGGATCATGAACCCCCGTTCCGGATAGACGAGCAGCCGCTGGTGCGCCCCGACGAGCATGTCGAGGACGAGTCGAGGGTCCCCGATCGAGTCCGCGTACTCAGCGAGATCCATGGGGGAGGAGGCGCTGACGACCTCCACCTCCGGCCACAGCTTCCGGGCGGTCGCGTACGCCCGGCGCTCCTCGTACGGCTTGCTGACGAGCAGGACCGACGACACGTCGACACCGTGCTCCTCCAGCAACGCCCGCGAGAACCGGACGTTCTCCCCGGTGTTGCGCGCCCCCGGCTCGACGAGGACGGCGTCCGCCGGCACCCCCGACTCCAGTGCCCGTTCCCGGTAGTGCTCCGCCTCCCCCCGGGGCATGCGTTCCCGGGTCGTCCGGCTGGTGGCCCCGGTGAAGACGATCAGCGGGAACATCCCCCGCCGGTAGAGCCCGACCGCCACATCGGCGACCCCGAGATCGTGACTCCCGAGCCCGATGCCCACGGAGCAGGGGCGCGGCTCATGCCCCATCCGCTGGAAGTCCCAGAGCAGCCGGGCGTCGGACCAGGACGGGGCGGAGATCACGAGGGCTCCTTTCGAGCGGTGTCGGGTACCTCGAAGTCGTACGTCCACGCAAACCTCGTGGCGGCGTGGACTCCTATGGCGAATTCCACGACGGTGCCGTCGGCCGTGGTCGCGGTCCTGTGGAGCTCGACCACCCACTCGCCCGGTGCCAAGCGGAGCTGTGCGACTTCCTCCGGCTTCGCCGCCCGGGCGAACAGTTCCTCTCGTATGTGGTCGATCTCGTACCCTGCTTCGAAGAGCACCCGGAAGCCGCCGCCCCTTCCCGCCGGCCCGGGCGTGGGGTCGACGATCCGCGTACCTTCGACGTGCGCGGGGAGGTAGTAGCTGGTCAGAGTATGTGTCGGGTCGTCACCCTCTTTGACCAACCGGGCGCGGGCGTAGACTTCGGCGCCTTCCGGCAGACCGTACGCCGATGCGACGACCGTGGGTGCGGTCACGAGGCTGACGGTCTGCGTCTGGTCGCCTCTCCGGTGCGCCCGGCCCGAGGCGATGCGGTCCGCGATGAACGCGACTTCGTCCCCGTCACGCCACTTCGCCTTGTCGTACCGGGCGATACCGAGCCGCTTCAGGGGCGCCTGCTGTCTCACGACGGTGCCGTGACCTCGGGACGAGGTGACCAGCCCCGCGGCCTCCAGTGCCTTATAGGCCGCATGCACCGTGGATTTCGATCCCTCACCGGCCTCCACCAAGTCTCGGATGTGCGGAAGCCGCTGGCCGGGGGCGTACTCGCCGTTGCTGATGCGCTCGGCCAGGCTGTCTGCCAGCTCCCGCCATTTGGCTGCCATGCATGCGCTCCTCTCCCTGAACCCAAGTCAACCACAGTCCCAGGACTGTTGACACGCTCAAGACCGTGCGCCATCGTGTGGCGGCGGAGCGTAGTCCTGGGACAGCGCCCTGTGATGACGCAGTACCCCCGCGACCGAGCGACCGGTCCGGGGGCATGGCCAACGCGCACAAGGAGCGTCGACGTGATCAACCCTATCCTCCGCCTGGTTGCACTGGCCCTGGGGCTGTTACTGCCGCCGTCGGGCCGCCGTCGGTCGGCTGGGAATCAGCCCTTGCCCGTAGCGCTCCTCCGCACATGCGGCGGAGCTGTGGCGACGGCCCCTCGCCGCCCCCGAGTTCCTCTGCTCCGGGGCGAGGACAGTCGTCTTGTACGTCCCTACCTTGACGTCCACGAAGTCTCCCGGCAGCGAAGCCGAACGCAGCGGCAGCGGCGGCGGGCTCTGTGGCCGGCCGTCCACGGCGTCGACGTAGGGCCACGGTCGATCCATGGTGTGGAGGTGGCCTGATGGAGTCCGCAGGGACGGCCCCGCGGGACGGTGGCACCGTCGTCCTGCGCTGGGCCCAGACCGCACGGAGCGTGCCACGTGCCCGCCGGGAGCTGCGACGGACGCTGGCTCGGTGGGAGTGGGGGGCCGTCGAGGACGCGGCTTCGCTCGTGCTTTCCGAGCTGCTGACGAACGCCGTACGCCACGGCCGGGTGCCAGGCCGGGAGATCGAGACGCACTTCGCCCGCGTGCCGGGCGCGTTGCGCATCGAGGTCCACGACGCATCCGAGCGGCGGCCGTTGATGGCGCTGCCGGTCGACGGCGCCTGCGGCGGCTGGGGGCTTCCGCTGGTCGACACCCTTGCCGCGAAGTGGGGCATCGACGACCGCCGTGGCTCCGGCAAACTCGTGTGGGCAGAGCTGTCCGTGAGCGGTGCGCCGTAGTGACGTGACCGTGCGCCACGGAGTCTCGCCCTCCGCGGCCACGGTCAGCCCGAACCGTTCGGGCCCGGGGCGGCCATGCAGGGTCCACCACGCGCAGGCCGTTTCCACCTCGTCCCACAGGCGCCGGGGCCCCCGACGGTGAGGCCATCGTCAGGATCCCGTCCCGCACGATTCCGTTGATCAGGGAGGCATGTGATGCCGTCGAGCGTGCCCGGCTTCGGTGAGCTGCTCGGCCGGTGCGAGCGGTCCGCCGTATACCTGGAGCTGCGCGATTCCTACGCCGCCACGGACCGTTTCGAAGCGTGCTGCCGGGCGCGGCCCGGTCGGAGCCGGACTCAGGACGTGTGCAGCATCAGCCCGATGCCCACCACCATCAGGCCCGCCGCCGCCACCCGGGAGCCGCCGAAGCGTTCCTTGAAGAAGAGGGTGCCGATCGCCGCTCTCACGATGATCGAGGACTCGCGCAGCGCCGCGATCGGGGCCAGGGCCGCGCGGGTCTGGGCCCAGAGGACCAGGCCGTAGGCGGCGACCGAGAGGGCCGCGCCCAGGAGGCCGCGGGCCGCGTGCGGGCGGAGTTGGGGGAGGAGGGCGGAGCGGCGGCGGTAGAGGGCGTACGCCGGGATCGCCAGGCCCTCCAGGATCATCAGCCAGGCGATGTAGCCGAGCGGGGTGCCGGAGGCGCGGACGCCGACGCCGTCCACGACTGTGTAGCCGGCGATCGCCAGGCCCGTGGCGCCCGCGGCGAGCAGGGCCGCCCAGTCGGGGCGGCGGCCCGAGCCCCGGATGCCCCAGAGGGCCAGGCCCGTCAGCCCCGCGCAGGCGAACGCGACGCCCGTGAGCTGCCATCCGTCCGGGATCTCGTCGACGAAGACCGCGGCGAGCAGGGTCACCGCCAGCGGAGCCGTACCCCGCGCGATCGGGTACATCTGGCCGAAGTCGCCGAGCGTGAACGACCGCATCAGCAGGACGTAGTAGCCGACGTGGAGCACGGCGGAGGCGGCGAGGTACGGCCACGCGCCGGCCGCCGGCAGCGGTGCGAAGAAGGCGAGGACCGTGCCGATCAGGGCGCCGCCGCCCGCGATCAGCGTGAAGGAGAGCAGCTGGTCGCGTATGTGGTGCGCGATCGCGTTCCAACTGGCGTGCGTCACGGCGGCCGTGAGCACCGCCGCCGCGACCAGCGGGGTCACGCGGCCCGCCCGCGGACGGGCGCGACCCGCACCCGGATCGCCGCCGCCCGCACCACCTCGTGGTCCGAGACAGCGCGACCGACGGTCTCGGCGGCGGTGCGGCCCTCGTCCGGGAAGCGGCGGATCCCGACGGCCGGGCCCCGCTCTCGCGGGGCCTCGGCGGCGAGGACGTGCGCGGTCGATGTGGTCATGCCCCGCACCGTACCGGTACGTGTATGAGCCACGCGACCGGCTGAGGGCCGCGCGACGTCGTGAAGGCCTCCGACCTCGTCATGCCGCGCCCCTCGTGGCCCCCCGGCCGTCTCCCGGACCCGCCTGCCGCCCCGGACGGGATGACGGTCACGCGTCACCCGGCACAGCTCCCGGACGGCGCGTCACACGGTGACCGAGCGTCCTCGCCGGTCAGCGGCTCCGCCTCTCAACGCCGGTGGCCCGCCGGTAGAGTCGGTTCGAGGACCGTGCTGATCTGGGGGATTCATGACTGCAGCGGGTGCGCCGCCCATTGTCTTCGTACACGGGACGCGGTTCAGCGCGGGACAGTGGAGCCCACAGCTCGCCGCACTCGCCGAGGAGTTCCCGGTAGCCGCTGTCGACCTCCCGGGCCACGGTGCCCGCTCCGCTCAACCCTGGAGCCTGAACGCGGCGACGGAGATCATCGCTTCCGCGGTGGACTCGCTCGACCGTGGACCGGCGCTCGTCGTCGGGCACTCGCTCGGTGGATACGCCTCGCTGGAGTTCGCGCGGCGCTGTCCCGAGCAGCTGCGGGGGCTGGTCCTCGCGGGGGCCAGCGCCTCGACTCGTGGCCCGTGGGCAACTCCGTACCGGTGGGTCGCCGGGCTCGTCCCTCGTCTCCCGGCGGACCGGTTGGCCCGATGGAACGACCGGTTGTTGCGCCGGCTCTATCCTCGCGAGGTGGTGGAGGCGACCATCTCCTCCGGCTACGCGTTCCACACGCTGCCGGCTGCCTGGGGTGAGGTGCTGGGCCGCTTCGACGCGGGTGCGATGCGTCATGTGGACGCTCCTGTGCTGATCTTGAACGGCGAGAAGGACACGGTCTTCCGCTCCGGCGAGACGGACTTCGCCCGCGCGCATCCGCACGCCCGCGTCGAACTGATCCCGCGGGCAGGACATCTCGCGAACTTCGACGATCCGGACGCCTTCACCGACGCTGTCCGTCGCTTCGCGCGGCAGCTGCCTGTTCTCGACTGAGTTCGCCGCCGGAGTCGGGCCCCTCTGGGCTGCCTGAGCGGGACCGCGAACGCTCGGGCCGACCTGAGGTTGTAGGGGGACCGCGAACGCTCAGGCCGACCGATCGTGCGCTCACCCCACCGACTCCGGCACCGCCAGGATCACAACGGCGCACGCTAGTCGACATGCCCTAGCGGGCCTTCAGCACGCTCGCCACGATCGGTCCGGCCGCGTCCCCGCCGTGGCCGCCCGACTCGACCGCCGCGGCGGCCGCCAGGTCGTCGGCGAAGCCCGCGAACCAGCTGTTGGAGGAGGCCGCCGCGTCGACCTCCGCCGAACCGGTCTTGGCGCCCTTGTCCCCGCCCACGCCCGCCATCGCGCGGGCGCCCGTGCCCTCGCCCCGCGCGGCCGCGCGCATCAGCTCGCGCAGGGTCTTGCCGACGGAGCCGGGCAGCGGCTCGGCCTTCGCCAGCTCGCGGCCGTCCAGCTCCTTGGCCACGATGATCGGCTGCCTGAAGGAACCGTTCTTCGCAGTCGCGGTGATCGAGGCGATGTTGAGGGCGTTCATGGTGATCCTGCCCTGGCCGATGTACGAGGCGGCGGTCTCGATGCCCGTCGACGGCGGAACGGACCCGTCCTGCGAGACCACGCCCGTCTTCCACTCCAGGCCGATGCCGAAATACGTGCGGGCCGTGTCGCCGAGCGCGGTGCCGGCCTCCGCGCCGAGCGGCTTGACGGGCTTGATGAAGGTGGTGTTGCAGGAGCGGGCGAAGGCCCGCTGGAGGGTGGTGCCGGAGGGCAGGGAGAAGTCGTCGAGGTTGTGGAAGGTCCGGCCGTCCCAGTCGACGGTCGACGGACACTCGACCGTGCTCGACGGGCCGTCGACCAGACCCCGCTCGAGCATCATCGCGGCGGAGACGATCTTCATCGTGGAGCCGGGCGCCTGCCGCCCCTCAAGGGCCGCGTTGAAGCCGTCCGCGCGGTTGTTGGCGACGGCCCGGATCTCCCCGGTGCTCGGCTTGATCGCGACCACCGACGCCCCGGCGTACCGTTTCACCGCCCGCTCGGCCGCCGCCTGGACGCCCGCGTCGAGGGTCGTCCTCAGCTCGCCCGGCTTGCCGGCGGCGAGAGTCAGCAGGGTGGTGGCGGGAGCGGTTCCCCCGGCGCTCTCGATCCAGGTCTCGACGCCGGGTTCGCCGCCGGCCCTGTCCCCGTACCGCTCGCGCAGCTGGTCCAGGACCGGCCCGAGCGAGGGGTACTTCTCCGGTGTCAGCTCCACGCCCCGGCGGTCGACGGCCTTCACGGCGGCGGTCTCCGCCTCGCCGGTCCGCAGCGTCGCACCCTTGGTCAGCTTGGGGTGGATGACGGACGGCTTCCAGTCGACCAGCGGCCGGCCGGTGCTCAGGCCGCGCACCACGGTCAGCTCCGAGGCGTACGTCCAGGGCTTCGACCGCCCCTCGTACGTCACGGTGGCGCTGACCGTGAACGGCACCCGCGCGCCGACGGCCACGCCGGGCGTGATGACGGCCCGGGAGACCTTCGCCCCCTCGCGATGGTTGATCACGGCAGGACCCGCCTCGACGGGGTTGTTGGTCGCCTGCCCCGCCCGCTCGGACTCTCCGGCGGCCCAGGCGGCCAGGAACTCCTCGGCCGTGTTCGTCACCTCCTCGCCGGTGACGGGGCCGGACCGTTTCTCCTGGGGCGCCGACCGGGACGTCGTCTCCGCGCCCCCGCTGATCCCGCTCCAGAGGTTGTAGCCCCCGTACCCCACCCCGCTCGCCACGACGACGAATACGCCCCCGACGATCGCGACCTTCACCCCGCTGCGCATGGCTGCGCCTCCCCTCCCCCGGCGATCCCCCCAACCTAGGTGACAGGTGTGACCACGGGGATGCTTGTTACCGTTCCGCGATCCACTCGCCGAGCCGCCCCGGCGGGGCTACGTTCGACGTGTGGACGCCACACGACCCCCGGACCCGCCGCCTCCGGACGAGGGCGATGCCCCGATGGAGGCTCGTACCGACGCCCGGACGGAGGCCCCTTCCGGCGCCCCGGCCGGCCCCCGCCCCGCAGTTCCGCCGGACCCCCGTCCCGATGCCCCGACGGAGGCCCGTTTCATCGCCCTCGCCGAGGAGTGGGCCGAGGCCATCACCTCCGACGACGCCGACCGCATGGGCGCCTTCATGGCCGACGAGTGGGTGATCGTCTCCGAGTCGGGCATCGCGACGAAGGAGCAGTTCCTCTCCTTCGTCTCCTCCGGGGACCTCACCCACTCCGCCATGGATTTGATCAGTCCGCCCCGCGTCCGGGTCTACGGCGACACGGCGGTGTTCACCGGCCGGGTCACCAACACCGCCCACTACCGCGGCGAACGCCACGACGCGGACGAATGGACCACGGACGTGTTCGTACGACGGGACGGCCGCTGGCGGTGCGTCCTGAGCCACATCACCCCGGTCGCCCCCGAGGAGCCGTGACCACCGGGCCTCCCCGCCCCGCCGGCCCGGCTCAGGGGCGGGTCAGTCGCCGAGGATCCGCTCCCACAGCAGGCCGTCCCGCCAGCTCCCGTCGAGGAAGATCGAGGAGTGCGCGACGCCGTACGGGGTGAACCCGTTGCGGCGCAGGACCCGTTGCGACGGAAGGTTCTCCAGATTGGTGGACGCCTCGGCGCGGTGGAGTCGGAGTTCGTCCCGCATCACCCGGAGCACGAGCTCGACGGCCCGCCCGGCGTGCCCCTGGTTCTGGGCGACGCTCGCGATCCAGTATCCGACGGAGCCGCGGCGCAGGTGCGGCTGCGGCAGGATGCCGCCGACGGTGACCTGCCCGATCACCTGATCGTCGGCGAGCACCACGCCGGGCCACACGGTGCCGGCCCGGTGCCCGGCCAGCAGGCCGTCGATACGCTCCGCCTGGCCCTCGGGCGTGAAGAAGCCGGCGGGCTGGGCCGGTTCCCACGGCCGGAAGGCCTCCACGTCACGCACCCGGTGCGCGGCGATCGGGGCGGCATCGGCGGGCTCTATCAGGCGGATCGCGGTGCTGCTGCGCATGGGCTGATCCTCGTCACGGGGCGTCGGCTGGAACGGCCACGCTATGCGAGACCCCCCTCACCGCCCCACCCCCGGCCCGCCGGCTCTCAGACCCACGTATCCAGCCACATCCGGCCGCGCCATTGGTCCATCGGAATCGACGTCCCCGTATAGATCGGCCAGAAGTAGATGAAATTCCAGACGATGAGCAGAACGAGAACTCCCGCCCCCACCGCACCGAACGTCCGGCGTCTTTCCGAGGAGCCCGGGGGCCCCACCATCGCGCCGATCATCATCGTCACCGCGAGGCACAGGAACGGCACGAACACCACCGCGTAGAAAAGGAAGATGGTGCGTTCCTGATAGAGGAACCACGGCACCCAGCCCGCCGCGATGCCGCAGGCGATCGCTCCCGCGCGCCAGTCGCGGCGGAAGAGCCAGCGCCACAGGACGTAGAGGATCGCGAAGCACGCCGCCCACCAGAGCAGCGGGGTGCCGAGGGCCAGGACCTCCTGGGCGCACTTCTCCGTGGCGTCCGCGGGGCAGCCCGCCTCGCCGGGGGAGGGGCTTTCGTAGAAGTACGAGACCGGGCGGCCCAGGACGATCCAGCTCCACGGGTTCGACTGGTACGTGTGGTGCGAGGTCAGGTTGACGTGGAAGTCGTAGACCTCGGTCTCGTAGTGCCACAGGCTCCGCAGCCAGTCCGGCAGCCACGACCAGAAGCCGCCGCCCGTCAGCTTGTCCTGCTCCGCCGCCCAGTTGCGGAAGTAGCCCTTGTCCGAGGCGATCCACCCCGTCCACGAGGCGATGTACGTG
The DNA here is from genome assembly GCF_055587165.1 of Streptomyces sp. NPDC048353. Classification (NCBI taxonomy): domain Bacteria; kingdom Bacillati; phylum Actinomycetota; class Actinomycetes; order Kitasatosporales; family Streptomycetaceae; genus Streptomyces; species Streptomyces sp. NPDC048353. Next base: position 206,318 of record NZ_JBVJGU010000008.1, read on the forward strand.
AGGACCGCCACCGGGACCACCGAGACGAACGCCGGCACCAGGTCCCGCTTGAACACCGCCTGGTACGGACGGACCGCACCCGCCGTGCGCCGCCCGCCCGCGTCCCACAACACCGCCATCAGCCCGAACGCGGCCATGATGTAGAGGCCGTTCCACTTGGTCGCGAAGGCGAGGCCCAGCATCACCCCCGCCGCCAGCCGCCACGGCCGCCACCCGAGCCGCAGCGTCTCGGCGACCGTCGCGTCCGGCCGCAGCCCGCCGTCCTCGCCCGTCGGCAGCGCCGCCGCGAGCCGTCGCCGTGCCCAGTCGCGGTCGGCCAGCAGACAGCCGAAGGACGCGAGCACGAAGAACATCAGCACCTGGTCCAGCAGCGCCGTCCGGCTCATCACGAAGTGCAGGCCGTCCACCGCGAGCAGCGTGCCCGCCAGACAGCCCAGGAACGTCGAGCGGAACAGCCGCCGCCCGATCCTGCAGAGCATCAGCACCGACAGCGTGCCGAGCAGCGCCACCATGAACCGCCAGCCGAACGGCGTGAAGTCGAAGAGCTTCTCGCCGACGCCGATGACCCACTTGCCCATCGGGGGATGGACCACATAGCCCGGATCCGTCGGGATCAGGACCGAACCGGGGTCCTTCAGGACCGTCTTGTCGATGTCCTTCGGCCATGCCCCCTCGTACCCCTGGTTGATCAGGGCCCAGGAGTCCTTCGCGTAGTACGTCTCGTCGAATATCACCGCGTGCGGCTTGCCGAGGTTCCAGAACCGCAGCACCCCGGCGAACAGCGCCACCAGCAGCGGACCGCCCCAGCCGGCCAGCCGCCACAGCCGGTCCCCGCCGCCCGGGGAGATCCCCAGGAGCGACCAGGTCCGCCGCGAGGGCCGGGTGTACGGCGGTACGAGACGCTCCCGCAGCCCGTGCCCGGCGGCGCCCCCGGCCAGGGGCGTGTAGCCGAAACGCCGCAGGCGCTGCTGCCACGGCGGGGGCTCTTCCACGGCGTGCGGACCCTGCAGGGCCTCAGGTGCGGTACTGGTCACCGCGCCATCGTAGGGAACGCGCCTGTGCGAGTCGCCTGTCCGGGCTGCGAGGATGACCCGTGTGACAGGAACGCTGGTACTTGCAGGGACACCCATCGGGGAGATCGCGGACGCCCCGCCGCGGCTCGCCGCCGAACTGGAGACCGCCGACGTCGTCGCCGCGGAGGACACCCGGCGGCTGCGCGGCCTGACCCGCGCCCTCGGCGTGCACACCTCGGGCCGGGTCGTCTCCTACTTCGAGGGCAACGAGTCCGCCCGTACGCCCGAGCTGGTCGAGGCGCTGACCGGCGGCGCGCGGGTGCTGCTGGTCACCGACGCCGGCATGCCGTCCGTCTCCGACCCCGGCTACCGCCTGGTCGCCGCGGCCGTCGAGGCCGGCATCAAGGTCACCGCCGTCCCCGGCCCCTCCGCCGTGCTGACCGCGCTCGCCCTGTCCGGGCTGCCCGTGGACCGCTTCTGCTTCGAGGGGTTCCTGCCCCGCAAGGCCGGCGAGCGCCTCGGGCGGCTCCGCGAGGTCGCCGACGAGCGGCGGACCCTCGTCTACTTCGAGGCCCCGCACCGGCTCGACGACACCCTGGCCGCGATGGCCGAGGTCTTCGGCGCCGACCGGCGCGCCGCCGTCTGCCGGGAGCTGACCAAGACGTACGAGGAGGTCAAGCGCGGGGGCCTGGGCGAGCTGGCCGCCTGGGCCGCCGACGGCGTACGCGGCGAGATCACCGTCGTCGTCGAGGGCGCCCCGGCCGCCGCCCCCGCCGAGCTCGGTCCCGAGGAGCTGGTCCGCAGGGTGCGGGTGCGCGAGGAGGCGGGGGAGCGGCGCAAGGAGGCGATCGCGGCCGTCGCCGCCGACGCCGGCCTGCCCAAGCGCGAGGTCTTCGACGCCGTCGTCGCCGCGAAGAACGCGGCCGCGTCAAGCCCTCCGGACGGTAAAGGTCTATCGTGAAAGGCAAAGCCAAACCCGCGCGGCGGGCCTCCTGAGGGCCTTCGGGCAAGGGAACGCCAAAGAGCTTTCCATTGTTCGACCGGCGCTGATGCGCTCCGGCCCTGAAAGGCGTCCACTGAATCAGTGGAGAGGAGCTGGCATGAGCGAGATCACCGGCACCGGCATCACCGTCGCGCATGAGGCATACGCATTCGCGTGCATGCGCTGCGGATACGGCTGGGAGCAGGCGTACGACATCGAGCACCACGTCGACGCCACCGGCCAGGAATTCGTCGTCTACAAGGCCAACGGGGAGCGGGTCGCGTCACCGTTGTCCAGTCCCACCTGTGTGAACTGCGGCGGACACGTCGTCCGCATCATGCGCGCGGGGCAGGTGTCCTCGGTGCTCGACTCGTGGGAGCAGGCCCACCACCGGGACGAGACCAGGGCCGGCCGGCGGGTCGCCCCCGCGGGACCCATCGGCCTGGCGGGCCCGATCGGGCAGGACCTGGAACGGACCGGCCGCGCCGGGCGTACGGAACGGGCCGGCCGGCCGGGACGGGACGCTCCGGGGCCGGTCCGCGCGGAGGCGCACGAGGAGCCGCTGCGGCCGGCGGAGCTCCCGGACCCGGGGGCCCCCGAGGAGCCCCGCCACCGGCGCTTCTCGGACCTGTTCCACCGCAAGCCCCCGGCTGCCTCCTGACGGGCGGTCCGCCACCCCGGAGCCCGGGCGGGCCACCCGCCGCCGCCTCCCCGCCGGCGGGTGCCTCCCGGCCCCCGGGAGCCACCGCATCCCACCGCACCCTGCTGTGCCGTCCCGGGCCGCCGTGAGCGATCACCCGGCCCCTCGTACGATCGGGGCATGAGTTCCAAGGACGCCCCGCCGCCCCTGCCCGAGCCGCTTCTCGTGCCGGTGGCGGACTCGCACACCCACCTGGACATGCAGTCCGGCACCGTCGAGGAGGCCCTCACCAAGGCCGCCGCCGTCGGTGTCACGACCGTCGTCCAGGTGGGCTGCGACATCAAGGGCTCCCAGTGGGCCGCCGAGACCGCCGCCGCACACGACAACGTGCATGCCGCCGTCGCCCTGCACCCCAACGAGGCCCCCCGGATCGTCCTCGGCGACCCCGACGGCTGGTCCCGCCAGGGCGCCCGCGAGGGCGGCGGGGACGCGGCCCTCGACGACGCGCTCGGCGAGATCGACCGGCTCGCCGCCCTGCCGCACGTCCGCGCCGTCGGCGAGACCGGTCTGGACTTCTTCCGCACCGGGCCGGACGGCGTCGCCGCCCAGGAGCGCTCCTTCCGCGCCCACATCGAGATCGCCAAACGGCACGGCAAGGCCCTCGTCATCCACGACCGGGACGCCCACGCCGACGTCCTGCGGATCCTCGACGAGGAGGGCGCCCCGGAGCGGACCGTCTTCCACTGCTACTCCGGCGACGCCGACATGGCCCGGATCTGCGCCGCCAAGGGCTACTACATGTCCTTCGCCGGCAACATGACGTTCAAGAACGCCCAGCCGCTGCGCGACGCCCTGGCGGTCGCCCCGGCCGAGCTCGTCCTGGTCGAGACGGACGCCCCGTTCCTCACCCCGGCGCCCTACCGAGGGCGTCCCAACGCGCCCTACCTGATCCCCGTCACCGTCCGCGCGATGGCCGCCGTCCGCGGGACCGGCGAGGACGAACTGTGCGCGGCGATCGCCGTCAACACCGCGACCGCCTTCGACTACTGACCCCGGCGGCCCCCCGACGGCACCCCTGGCTTCGCCTGTCGAACGCCGGGCCGGTGCCGATCACCGATCGGTAACGGTTACGTTTCGTGGTCGAGGCGCTTTGGAGAGTGACCGTCGCTGCCGCTAGGGTCCCGGCCTCGTGAGCACCTCGCAGGGAAGCCACCGGGCCGCGCGCGGCGGACGCCGGCCGGACATCTCCCTCCATGAGCAGCCGACCGTGGTGGCGCCCCTCGTGCCCGGCCAGGGCCCGGCCCCCGCGCCCCCGCCGGCGACCCGGGCCGAGGCGCGGCGGGCGTCCCGCCGCCGCAAGGCCGCCCCGCCCGCGGGCGACGGCCTGCGGCGGATCGTCCCGCAGGCCCTCGTCGTCGCCTTCCTGGCCGGCGGCACCAGCGCCTTCGTCGCCAGCGACAAGGCCGTCCGGCTCTCCGTCGACGGGGTCCCGCGCACCCTGCACACCTTCGCCGACGACGTCGACGAACTCCTCGCCGACGAGGGCCTCGCCGTCGGCGCCCACGACATCGTCGCCCCCGCCCCCGGCGAGGAGCTGGCCAGCGGCGACGAGGTCGTCGTCCGGTACGGCCGGCCCGTCGCCCTCACCCTCGACGGGCAGCGCCGCCAGGTGTGGACCACGGCACGCACCGTCGACGGCGCCCTGCGCCAGCTCGGGGTCCGGGCCGAGGGGGCGTACCTCTCCGTCTCCCGCTCGGCGCCCATCTCCCGGCGGGGCCTCGCCCTGGACGTCCGTACCGAACGCACCGTCACCTTCCTCGCCGACGGCCGCGAACGGACCCTGCGCACCAACGCCGCCACCGTCCGCGAGGCCGTCGAGCAGGCCGGGATCACCCTCTCCGGCCAGGACACCACCTCCGTACCGCCCGACTCCTTTCCGCGCGACGGTCAGACCATCACCGTCATGCGGATCACCGGCGGCAAGGAGGTGCGGGAGGAGGCCGTCCCGTACGCCGTGGAGCGCGTCCGCGACCCGGACCTGTTCGCGGGCACGGAGGTCGTCGAACGGCAGGGCGTGCAGGGCGTGCGCCGGGTCACGTACGCGCTGCGGACCGTCAACGGCGTCCGGCAGAAGCCGAGGAAGATCGGCGAGGAGATCGTCCGGGCGCCCGTCACCCAGCAGGTGAAGGTCGGCACCCGCCCGCTGCCCGCCTCGGTCGCCGGCGCCGACGGGCTCGACTGGGGCGCTCTCGCGGCCTGCGAGTCCGGCGGGCGGCCGAACGCCGTCGATCCGTCGGGGACCTACGGCGGGCTCTACCAGTTCGACCCCGGCACCTGGCGCTCGCTCGGCGGCAGTGGGGTCGCCCAGGACGCGTCCGCCTCGGAACAGACGTACCGGGCGAAGAAGCTCTACGTGCAGCGGGGGGCGAGTCCCTGGCCCCACTGCGGCCGTAGGCTGTACCGGTGAGCACCACCGATCCCGACGCCCTCCTCGGCCCCGCCGACATCCGTGAACTGGCAGCGGCGCTTGGCGTACGCCCGACCAAGCAGCGCGGCCAGAACTTCGTCATCGACGCCAACACGGTCCGGCGGATCGTCCGGACGGCCGAGGTGCGCCCCGACGACGTGGTCGTGGAGGTGGGCCCGGGACTCGGGTCGCTGACCCTGGCCCTCCTGGAGGCCGCGGACCGGGTGACCGCCGTCGAGATCGACGACGTGCTCGCCGGGGCGCTGCCCGCGACCATCGAGGCCCGCCTGCCGCGGAAGAAGGACCGCTTCGCGCTGGTCCACTCCGACGCCATGCACGTCCAGGAGCTGCCGGGGCCGCCGCCGACCGCGCTGGTCGCGAACCTTCCGTACAACGTGGCCGTGCCCGTCCTGCTGCACATGCTCGACCGCTTCCCCTCGATCGAGCGGACGCTGGTCATGGTGCAGGCCGAGGTCGCCGACCGGCTCGCGGCCCGGCCCGGGAACAAGGTCTACGGCGTGCCGTCGGTCAAGGCGAACTGGTACGCCGAGGTGAAGCGGGCGGGCTCCATCGGCCGCAACGTCTTCTGGCCCGCGCCGAACGTCGACTCCGGCCTGGTCTCGCTGGTGCGCCGCACGGAGCCGGTGGCGACCACCGCCTCCAAGGCGGCGGTCTTCGCGGTCGTCGACGCGGCCTTCGCGCAGCGCCGCAAGACCCTGCGGGCCGCGCTCGCCGGCTGGGCGGGATCGCCCGCCGCCGCCGAGGAGGCGCTCGTCGCGGCCGGCATCTCGCCGCAGGCGCGCGGCGAGGCGCTGACGGTGGAGGAGTTCGCACGGATCGCGGAGGCGAAGAAGTGACCGGCGGTACGCGGAACGGGGCGGCGGCGGGCACCGCGGAAGGCCCGGCGACGGGCGGGACGTCAGGCCCGGCGGGCGGGGTGACCGTCCGCGTGCCCGCGAAGGTCAACGTCCAGCTGGCGGTCGGCGGAGCGCGGCCCGACGGTTTCCACGACCTGGCCAACGTCTTCCTCGCCGTGTCGCTCTACGACGAGGTCACGGCCACCCCCGCCGACGAGCTGACGGTCACCTGCGAGGGCCCGGACGCCGACCAGGTCCCCCTGGACCGCACCAACCTGGCCGCGCGGGCCGCCGAGCTGCTCGCCGCCCGCCACGGCCTCTCGCCCGACGTGCACCTGCACATCGCCAAGGACATCCCGGTCGCCGGCGGCATGGCGGGCGGCAGCGCCGACGGCACGGGCGCGCTCCTCGCGTGCGACGCGCTGTGGGGCCTGGACTCCTCGCGCGCCGACCTCCTGGAGATCTGCGCGGAGCTCGGCAGCGACGTGCCGTTCAGCCTGGTCGGCGGGGCGGCGCTGGGCGTCGGCCGCGGCGAGCGGCTGACCGCCGTGCCGGTGAGCGGCGCCTTCCACTGGGTCTTCGCCGTCGCCGACGGCGGCCTGTCGACCCCGGCGGTGTACGGCGCGTTCGACCGCCTCAACGAGGGCGTGACCGTCCCCGAGCCGGTCGCCTCCCCGGCCCTCCTGGAGGCGCTGCGCACCGGCGACGCGGCCGCCCTGGCCGCGACGCTGACCAACGACCTCCAGCCGGCCGCCGTCTCCCTGCGCCCCTCCCTGACCGCCACCCTGGAGGCGGGCACGGCGGCCGGCGCCCTGGCCGCCCTGGTCTCGGGCTCCGGCCCGACGACGGCCTTCCTGGTCAAGGACGCCCAGGCGGCGGAGGCGGTGGCCTCCGCGCTGCTCGCCTCCGGCACCTGCCGTACGGCCCGCCCCGCCACCTCCCCGGCCCCGGGCGCGACGATCCTGCGCTGACCAGCCGCGGGCCGGGCCGTACGCCCCCGCCCCCGCCCCGTACGCGTGGATACTCACCCGGCGGTTGAGTATCCGCGCCCTCACGGGCCGCCGGTGCCGCGCGGGACCGTACCCCCATGGGAATCAGCGCTCGGGAGCTCGCCGCCGCCACACCCGCGTCCAGGGACCGGTACGTCGACCTGTTGCGGGTCGCCTCGCTCGGGGTCGTCGTCCTCGGGCACTGGCTGATGGCCGTCGTCGGGGCCGACGGGCAAGTAAACAACCTGCTCGCCGTCGTGCCCTGGCTCCAGGGGGTGACCTGGGGGCTCCAGGTCATGCCGGTGTTCTTCTTCGTCGGCGGCTTCTCGCACGCCCTCGCCTACCGCTCCCGGCCCCGGTACGCGGCCTTCCTGCGCGCCCGGCTGCAGCGGCTGCTGCGGCCCACCATGGTCTTCGTCGGGGTGTGGGGCGCCGCCGCCCTCCTCCTCCCACTCGTCGGCGGCGACGACGGGCTGACCGGGGTCGCGCTGCGACTGGTCGCCCAGCCGCTGTGGTTCATCGGCATCTACCTCGCGATGGTCGCCCTCACCCCGCCGCTGCTGAGGCTGCACGAGCGGTACGGCTGGGGGGCGTTCGCGCTCCTCGTCGGCGGGGCGGTCGCCGTCGACGTGCTGCGGTTCGCCGCGGGGGTGCCGTTCGTGGAGTTCCTGAACTTCGCCTTCGTCTGGCTCGCCGTCCACCAGCTCGGCTTCCTGCGCGCCGACGGCCGGATCCGCCGCCCGGCCGTCCTCGCCACCGCGGGCCTGGTGGGCGCGGGCCTCCTGGTCGCCCTCGGGCCGTATCCGTTGTCCATGGTCGGGATGCCCGGGGAGAAGGTCTCCAACATGGCGCCGCCCACCCTCGCCCTGCTCTGCCACGGCCTGTGGCTCGTCGGCGCGGTCGAGCTGTGCCGGGGCCCCGGGGCGCGCTTCGCCGCCCGGGCCGGCGTCTGGCACAAGGTGGTGCTGGCGAACGGGGTCGCGATGACGGCGTTCCTCTGGCATCTGACCGCGATGCTCGGCGTGTACGGCGCGATGCTCGCGCTCGGCGTGGAGCCGCCGGAGCCGGCCACGGCCGCCTGGTGGGCCCAGGTGCCCCCGCGGATCGTCGCCGCCGCACTGCTCACCGCCCTGCTGGTGGCCGCCTTCCGCGGCTTCGAACGACCTTCGCCGCCCGCCCGCGCCTCCGCCCCGAAGGCCGGCGCCTCCGCTCCGGCCGCCTCCGCTTCCGCCCCGCCCGCCCGGGCCTCCGCCCCAACCGCCTCCGCTTCCGCCCCGGCGAGGGGCCCCCGGCGCGCCCCGCTCGCCGCTCTCGGTGCCACCCTCGCCCTCTTCGGCGTCCTCGGCCTCTCCATGACCGGCTTCGGCGGGCTCCTGGAAGGCCACGCGGCCACCCTGGTCGCCGTCCCCGTCACCGCCCCCGTCGCGGTGGCCACGGCCCTGCTCGGCTGGCTCCTCGTCGAGCGGGCGGGGCGGACCCACCGGTAGGGATCACCCGCCCGCCGCGGGCGCCCGCGCGGCCCCGGACGATCACGCACACCGGCCCACCTGCCGGGCCGTCTACCCTTGGACGTCGATCGATCCCCCCGTACAGGAGTCAAAGTGGCCGTCAATCTGGTCAATGTCGAGGCTGTCAGCAAGGTGTACGGCACCCGTGCCCTGCTGGACGGTGTCTCTCTCGGCGTCTCCGAAGGGGACCGGATCGGTGTCGTCGGGCGCAACGGCGACGGCAAGACCACCCTCATCCGGATGCTCGCCAAGCTGGAGGAGGCGGACACCGGCCGCGTCACGCACAGCGGCGGGCTCCGCCTCGGCGTGCTCACCCAGCACGACTCCCTCGACCCGAAGGCCACCGTCCGCCACGAGGTCATCGGCGTCATGGCGGACCACGAGTGGGCCGGCAGCGCCAAGATCCGCGACGTGCTCACCGGTCTCTTCGGCGGCCTCGACCTGCCCGGTTTCGAGCACGGCCTCGACACCGTCATCGGCCCGCTCTCCGGCGGTGAGCGCCGCCGCATCGCGCTCGCCAAGCTCCTCATCGACGACCAGGACCTGATCGTCCTCGACGAGCCCACCAACCACCTCGACGTCGAGGGCATCGCCTGGCTGGCCGGCCACCTCCAGACGCGCCGCTCGGCGCTCGTCTGCGTCACCCACGACCGGTGGTTCCTCGACCAGGTCTGCACCCGCATGTGGGACGTGCAGCGCGGCGACGTGCACGAGTACGAGGGCGGCTACTCCGACTACGTCTTCGCCCGCGCCGAGCGGGAGCGGATCGCCGCGACCGAGGAGGTCAAGCGGCAGAACCTGATGCGCAAGGAGCTGGCCTGGCTGCGGCGCGGCGCCCCCGCCCGTACCTCCAAGCCCCGCTACCGCATCGAGGCCGCCAACGAGCTGATCGCCGACGTGCCGCCGCCGCGCGACACCTCCGAACTGATGAAGTTCGCCAACGCCCGGCTCGGCAAGACGGTCTTCGACCTGGAGAACGTCACCGTCACCGCCGGACCCAAGACGCTCCTCAAGCACCTCACCTGGCAGCTCGGTCCCGGCGACCGGATCGGCCTCGTCGGCGTCAACGGCGCCGGGAAGACCTCGCTGCTGCGCGCCCTCGCCGACGCCGCCGTCACCCAGGGCGAGACCCAGCCGGCCGACGGGAAGGTCGTCGTCGGCAAGACCGTACGGCTCGCCTACCTCTCGCAGGACGTCACCGAACTGCCCGCCACGCTGCGGGTCCTCGAGGCGGTCCAGCAGATCCGCGACCGCGTCGACCTCGGCAAGGGCCGCGAGATGACCGCGGGGCAGCTGTGCGAGCAGTTCGGCTTCACCAAGGAGAAGCAGTGGACGCCGGTCGGCGACCTCTCCGGCGGTGAGCGCCGCCGCCTCCAGCTCCTGCGCCTGCTCATGGACGAGCCGAACGTCCTCTTCCTCGACGAGCCCACCAACGACCTCGACATCGAGACCCTCACCCAGCTGGAGGACCTCCTCGACGGCTGGCCCGGCTCGATGGTCGTCATCTCCCACGACCGGTTCTTCATCGAGCGGACCACCGACAAGACGTTCGCGCTGCTCGGCGACCAGACCCTGCGGATGCTGCCGCGCGGTATCGAGGAGTACCTGGAGCGGCGCCGGCGCATGATCGAGGCGTCGGTCCCGACGCCCGCCGCCCCGGCGTCGAAGTCGGCCGGCGCCGCGAAGACGGTGTCCGCCGCGGACACCCGCGCCGCGAAGAAGGAGCTGCAGAAGGTCGAGCGTCAGCTGGACAAGATCTCGGACAAGGAGACGAAGCTCCACGCGCAAATCGCCGATAACGCCACAGACTTCGAGAAGGTGGCGAAGCTGGACGCGGAGCTGCGGGAACTGGTCGTCGAGCGCGACGAGTTGGAGATGCGCTGGCTCGAACTGGCCGAGGACGCGTAACGGAGGCATCACGGGCCGGTCCTCCCTTGGGTACAACGGGCGGACCGGTCACTTTTGCGCCATCCCCCGAGTGGTAGAAAGAAAACCCGCTCACGTCAAGGGGGAACGCTGATGACCCAGCCGCCCAGCAACCAGCCGCCGGGCTTCGGCGCACAGGAACCGAACGAGGGGAACCAAGGCGTCCCGCCGATGCCCCCCGTCCCGCCGCAGTCCCCGCCGGCGCCGCAGTCCCCGCCGGCCGCGCCGGGCCCGTACGGCCAGCCGACGCAGCCCGGTTACGGCTACCCGCAGCAGGCCCCCGCGCCCGGCTACGGCTACCCGCAGCAGCCCGGCCAGCCGGGCCCGTACGCCCAGCAGCCGGGACAGCCCGGCCCGTACGCCCAGCAGCCGGGACCGTACGGCCAGCAGCCCGGCCCCTACGGCGGCTACCCCGGCCAGCCGCAGTACCCCGGCGCGCCCACCCCGCCCGGTGGCAACAACCCCTTCAAGGGCAAGCCCGGCGCCATCGTCGCCGCGGCCGTCGCGGCCCTGCTCGTCATCGGCGGCGGCACCTGGTTCGCCCTCAGCGGCGGCGACGACGAGAAGCCGGTCGCCAAGCCGACCGCCACCCCGACCGCCCCGACCGGCTCCCCCTCCGTCGATCAGGGCGACGGCAACGGTGACGGGGACGGCCGCAACGGCGAGGACGACCTCAACGGCGGGCGCCAGCCCGGCGAAGCGAAGATCAACTGGCTGCTCAAGAACAACGTCGACCTGCCCAAGAACGGCGCCGACGTCTACGGCCCGTGGGTCGTCGGCGATGTCGTCGTCAAGGGCATGTACAAGGGCCTCGACGGCTACGGCCTCACCGACGGCGCGCTCAAGTGGCACCTCGACCTGCCCTTCGAGATGTGCGCCGCCCCGTCGGCGCCGGCCGCCGACGGCTCGATGGTCATCGGCGTCCACGACAAGGCCGGCGACCGCGCCAAGTGCACGACGCTGCAGAAGATCGACCTCAAGACCGGCAAGGCCGGCTGGAAGCGGTCCGTCCCCAAGGCCACCGGTCTGTTCGCCTTCGACGACAACACCCTCGCCATCAGCGGAAACACCGTCACCGCGGCCGGCACCAGCAGCTCGTACGGCTTCTCCCTCGCCGACGGCAAGCAGCTCTTCGGCACGCCCGCCAGCGGCTGCAAGGCCTTCGCCTACGCGGGCGGCGAGAAGCTGATCGCCGCCGACAGCTGCCCCACCGGCGACGTCGACAAGAAGCAGCAGCAGGTCAGCGAGGTCGACCCGAACACCGGCAAGCCCCGGTGGAGTTTCCGGCTCCAGCCCAACTGGGAGGTCGACAAGGTCTACTCGATCAACCCGCTGGTCATCTCCGCCACCCAGCGCGACGAGAAGAAGTGGACGATCTTCGCGCTGACCGCCAATGGCAAGCTGCGCTCGCAGATCCAGGGCGGCACCGACAAGTACGCCCCCCAGTGCGGCGGATCGTTCGTCATCTTCGGCAAGAACCTTTCGGGGTGCGTCGGCGTCGCGGCCGACGCGAACACCTTCTACATGGCCACCGAGACCAGCTACGGCACCCCGAACGAGGTCGTCGCCTTCGACCTCAACACGGGCAAGCCGAAGTGGCGTTCCAAGGCCCCCGGCGAGCAGACCATGATCCCGCTGCGCATGGAGGGCTCGGAGGTGCTGGTGTACGCCGAGCCGTCGTACGACAAGGGCGGCACCGTCGCCACCATCGCCCCCACCGGAGGCGCGCCGAAGACCCTGCTCCAGCACCAGGCCTCCACCGCCCAGGTCGAGAGCAGCTTCTACAACGCCCGCTACGCCTACGGCAACGGCATCTTCGTCATCTCCGCCGGCCGGGTGAGCGCCAGCAATGACAAGGCCGAGAAGGAGACCAAGACGATGATGGCCTTCAGCAAGTGAGGGCCGTCCGACTCCGATGACGACACCGCAGCAACCCGGGCCGCCCCCGCCGTCGTACGGGCCCTACGGCACGATCAATCCGTACGGCGGCGGGCCCGCCGGCCCGGCGGGCGCACCGCCCGTCCCGCCGCCCCCGCACACCGCCCCGCCCCCGCCGTCCCCGCGCGGCCCGCGCCGCGCCGGGGCGGTGGTCGCCGGCGCCGTGGCGGCGCTCCTCACCGTCGGCGCGGTGACCTGGTACGCCCTCGGCGGGACCGGTGACGGCGGCCGTGCGGACGGCAAGGCGAGCGCGAGCCCGTCCGTGCCGCCGACGGCCACCGGCCCGACGGGGCCCGCCGGTCCGACCCCTCCCGACACCGCGGCCGCGGCCGCCTACAACAAGGGCCGCGCCCCCGGCGACGCCTCGGTCCTGTGGCTCCGGAAGAACGACATCGACGTCACCACGCTCACCGGCGACGTCTACGGGCCCTGGCAGTTCGGGGACACCGTCGTCACCGCCATGTACCGCACGGTCACGGCCCATTCGGTCGCCGACGGCACGGTGAAGTGGCGACTGACGCTCGACACGGAGATCTGCCGCGCGTCGAACGACGTGTCGCAGGACGGGAAGATCGTCCTCGCCCGCAAGGAACGCCTCCACTCCGACGCCGACGAGTGCCGCAACCTCCAGGCGGTCGACCTGCGCACGGGCACGTCCGGCTGGCAGCGGAAGATCGTGAAGGAGGGCAACTTCGACTTCATGAACGACTACTCGCTCGCCATGAGCGGCGACACCGTCACCGCGGGCCGGCACCAGTACTCGACCGGCTACCGCCTCAGCGACGGCAAGCAGCTGTTCGGCAAGTGGGACAAGAGCCCCTGCCAGCCGTACGCCTACGCCGGCGGACCGAAGCTCGTCGCCGCGGTCTCCTGCCCGACCTCCGACGAGAAGAAGCCGCAGGAGGAGATCCACGAGGTCGACCCGGTCACCGGCGCGTCCCGCTGGAAGTACCCCCTCCCGATCGGCTACCGGGTGGACCACGTCCTGTCCGTACGGCCGCTCATCGTCTCGGCCACCGACCGGGCCCGCGGCCTCCACGGCATCGTCGTCCTCAACGAGGACGGGACGAAGCGCACCTCGCTCAAGGGCGACGGCTGGTACGAGGAGGGGTGCACGGAGGACGTCGCCCACCAGGGCAACCTCCAGCGCTGCCAGGTCGTGGCCGACGGTGACACCGCCTACCTGGCGACCCGGCCCGACGCGAAGACGAAGACCAACGAGATCGCCGTCTTCGATCTCCGTACCGGTGAGATCGTGCGGCGCATCCCGGGGCTCCGGAACCGCATGATCCGGCCGCTGCGGATGGAGGGCGGTTCGCTGATCGTCCGGCGGGCCGCGCTGCTCGACGAGCCCGGTTCGCTGGCCACCGTCGCGCCGGGCACGACGCGGCCCGTGGAACTGCTCCGCCTCCCGCGCGTGACCGGGCGCCTCGAGTCACGCTTCCACGAATCGAGGGCGCTGTACGTGAAGGGCCGGTACATCCTGGTGCGGAACGTCGTCGCCGGCTCGAACGACGCCGAGGAGATGAAGAGGGAGACGCTGTTGGCCTTCGGCACGTGACACCGTTTCCCGCCCGCCTTCCACACTCAGAGGTACCCACGCCATGACGCAGCCACCTCCGCCCCCGCCGAACCAGCCGCCCGGTCCTCCCCCTGGGGACCCCCAGGGCGGTTTCGGCGCCCCCCAGGACCCCCCGCCGGGCGGTTTCGGCGCTCCGACGCCCCCGCCGCAGCAGCCCTACGGCTACCCCCAGCAGCAGCCCGGACAGCCGCAGTACGGCTATCCGCAGCAGCAGCCTCCGACCCAGCCGCAGTACGGCTATCCCCAGCAGCCGCCGACGCAGCCGCAGTACGGCTACCCGCAGCAGCAGCAGCCGGGCCAGCCGCCGTACGGCTATCCCACGCAGCCGCAGTACGCGCAGACGCCCCCGCCCTCCGGCGGCAAGAAGCTGTCCGCGCAGGCGCAGATCATCATCGCGGCCGTGGTGGCCGTCGCCCTGATCGTCGGCGGCGGCATCTGGTACGCGAGCTCCGGCGGCGGCGAGGAGAAGAACGACACCGCCGGCGCCACCTCGGGCGCGAGCCAGGGCAAGGGCGGCGGCAACGGCGTGGGCGGCAACGGCAAGGAGAAGGCCCCCGCCAACCCGCAGGCCAAGCTGGCCTTCCAGCTGCCCCAGCCCAAGGTGCAGGACATCACCGACGTGTCCGGCTCCTGGCTGACGGACAAGGCGTACGTCAAGACCGGCGTCGACTCGATCGTCGGCTACGACCTGGACAAGGGCGCCGCGGCCTGGACCCTCGCCCTGCCCGGACAGGTCTGCGGCGCCTCGCGGCACGTCACCGCCGACAACAAGACGGCCGTCCTCTTCGAGGCGACCAAGCGGGTCGGACCGCGCTTCTACCAGCCGTGCACCGAGGTCGGCGTCATCGACCTCACGGCAGGCAAGCTGGTGTGGTCCAAGTCCGTCACCGGCGGCTCCGCCGGTGACACCAAGGCCCGGTTCAGCGAGGTCACGCTCAGCGGCACCACCGTCGCGGCCGGCGGCACCGACGGCGGCGCCGCCTTCGACGTGGCCAACGGCAACCCGCGCTGGTCGCCGAAGCCCAACGCCCAGGACTGCTACGACATGGGGTACGGCGGCGGCGCCGGCCTCGTCGCGGCGCGCAAGTGCGGGCCGTACGACAGCCAGTACGTCGTCATCCAGAACCTCAACCCGCTCACCGGCGCGCCGGTCTCGCAGTTCAAGATGCCGCCCGGCGTGAAGTACGCGTCGATCGTCTCCACCAAGCCGCTCGTGGTGGCCGCCGACGTCGGCGACACCGCGGGCGACGGCAGCGGCATCTCCGACTTCTTCTCCATCGACGAGAAGACCGGCAAGCTGAAGGCGAAGATCACGGCGGACGCCGACCGGTACGCGGCCCGCTGCCGCTCCACCGAGGTGGAGAGCTGCACCAAGGTCCTCGTCGGCAACGGGCGGATCTACGTCCCGACCGAGGAGCACGAGGGCAGCAGCGGCGAGTACGGCGACGAGACCAACGAGATCGTCTCGTTCGACCTGGCCACCGGGAAGCCGATGACCGGCAAGGCGGACGCGGGCGACAAGTACACCCTCGTCCCGCTGCGCATGGACGGCGGCAACCTCATCGCGTACAAGATCCCCCCGTACGACAAGGGCGGACAGGTCGTCTCCATCGACGGCGGCACGATGCAGGCGACCACGCTGATGGAGAACCCCTCGGACGACTCCGTGCGCGACGCCGAGAACAGCTTCGGCACGGACTACGCCGAGATCCTCTACGGCAACGGGCGGATGTTCATCTCCGACACCATGCTGAGCAAGCCGCGGGCGTCCTCCTCCACCAAGGAGTACCTGGCGCTCGCGTTCACCACCCACTGATCACCCGCTGATCACCTGCCGGTCATCCGCTGATCGGACCGCGGGCCCCCGGGGCGGGGGCCAGGACGGCCCGGCGCATCGACTCACTCGACGCGCCGGGCCGTTTGCGCAGGCCCCGAAGGGCGAAGAATTCGACAGTCCCGGGGCACGAGCGTGTAACTTGCCGGGTCATCAACGCTGGCTGGGGCCGGGGACGGCTCCAGGGGGGGGACAAAGGGGTTGCTCCATGGGCGTGCGGCTCATGGTGGTCGACGACCACCGACTGCTGGCCGAGGCGCTCGCCTCGGCATTGAAACTGCGCGGGCACCGGGTGCTCGCGGCGGCCGCCCCGGTGGCGGGCGCGGCCGACCTCGTGGTGAGCCGGGCGCCGGAGGTGTGCCTGCTCGGCACGGCCGCCCCGGCCGAACCGGGCGCCTTCGACCCGATCGTACGGATCAAGCGGGAGCGGCCGCAGGTGGCCGTGGTCGTCCTCGGCCCGGTGCCCTCACCGCGCGGGATCGCGGCGGCCTTCGCGGCCGGCGCGTCCGGTTACGTCCGGCACGACGAGCGCATCGAGAACGTCGAGCGCGCCCTGGTCAAGGCGCGGGCGGGGGAGGCGGCCGTGGCGCCGCAGCTGCTGCAGGGCGCGTTCATGGAGCTGCTCCACCCGGCGGCGCAGCCGGACGACGAGGGGCAGCGGCTGCTCGGGATGCTGACGCCCCGGGAGGTGGAGGTCCTAGTCCGGGTCGCCGAAGGGGAGGACACCCGGGGCATCGCGGCCGGGATGGGGATCGCCCCGAGCACGGCGCGGACCCATGTGCAGCGGGTGCTGATGAAGCTCTCGGTGGGTTCCCGCCTGGAGGCGGCGGCGCTGGCCGCCCGCACCGGCCTGCTCGACCACGCGCCGCGCCCCCGGGGACCGCTGAACGGCTAGGGCGCGATACGGGCGCGATGGGGCGCGCGTCCCTCCTTCTCACCCCACCGGACCTGGGACGACGCCCCGGTCCGGTGCTCGGCGTTGACTCCTATGTTTGATTGTGGTTCCTTGTGCGTGGTTCTGTTTGGTTCCCCGCCTGAGGACACCCCGTGAAGAAGACCGTCACCACCCTCGCCGACGGACGCGAGCTCATCTATTACGACGCGGCCGACGACGCCGTGCGCGACGCCGTCGACGCACGCCCCCTCGACCGTGTCGCGTCCGCCTCCGAGCTGCGCCACGACGTCCTGCTCGGGGACCACGTCGCCATCGCCTCCCACCGGCAGCAACGGACCTACCACCCGCCCGCCGACGCGTGCCCGCTGTGCCCCTCCCGGGACGGCCGGCTGAGCGAGATCCCGTCCCCCGACTACGAGGTCGCCGTCTTCGAGAACCGCTTCCCCTCCCTCTCGGGCGGCGCCGGGCGGTGCGAGGTGGTCTGCTTCACCTCCGACCACGAGGCCTCCTTCGCCGACCTCGCCCCCGGACAGGCCGCCCTCGTCCTCGACGCCTGGACCGACCGGACCGCCGAGCTCGCCGAGCTGCCCGGGGTCGAGCAGGTCTACTGCTTCGAGAACCGGGGCGCCGAGATCGGCGTCACCCTTGGCCACCCGCACGGCCAGATCTACGCCTTCCCGTACACCACCGCCCGCACCGCCCTGATGCAGCGCAGCGCCGCCGAGCATCTGGCCCGCACCGGGCGGAACCTCTTCGACGACGTCGTCGCCCGCGAGCGCGCGGACGGTGTCCGGGTGGTCCTGGAGACCGAGCACTGGATCGCCTTCGTCCCCTACGCCGCGCACTGGCCGTACGAGGTCCACCTCTACCCCGTCCGGCGCGTGCCCGACCTGAGGGCGCTCGACGACGCCGCCCGCGCGGACTTCGCCCACGTCTACCTGGAACTGCTGCGGCGCTTCGACCGGCTCTTCGGACCGGACCAGCCCCCGACGCCCTACATCGCCGCCTGGCACCAGGCGCCGTTCACGGACGAGCGGCGTGCGGAGTTCGCGCTGCACCTGGAGCTTTTCACCGTCCGCCGGGCCTCTGGCAAGCTGAAGTACCTCGCGGGCACCGAGTCCGGTATGGGCGCGTTCATGAACGACGTGCCACCGGAGTCCGCGGCCGACAGACTTCGAGAGGTTGCGAGCAAGTGAGCAAATATCTGGTGACGGGTGGAGCGGGCTACGTGGGCGGCGTCGTCGCCACCCACCTGCTGGAGGCGGGCCACGAGGTCACCGTTCTCGACGACCTCTCCACCGGCTTCCGCGAAGGCGTCCCCGCCGGGGCCACCTTCATCGAGGGCCGCATCCAGGACGCGGCCCGCTGGCTGGACTCCTCCTACGACGGCGTCCTCCACTTCGCCGCCTTCTCGCAGGTCGGCGAGTCGGTCGTCAACCCCTCCAAGTACTGGGACAACAACGTCGGCGGGACGATGGCCCTGCTCGCCGCGATGCGCGAGGCGGGCGTGCGCCGGCTGGTGTTCTCCTCGACCGCCGCCACCTACGGCGAGCCGGCGTCCGTGCCGATCACCGAGACCGCGGCGACCGCGCCCACCAACCCCTACGGCGCCTCCAAGCTGGCCGTCGACCACATGATCGGCGGCGAGTGCGCCGCCCACGACCTGGCCGCCGTCTCGCTGCGCTACTTCAACGTGGCCGGCGCCTACGGCGTGGCCGGTGAGCGGCACGACCCCGAGTCGCACCTCATCCCGCTCGTCCTCCAGGTCGCCCTCGGCAAGCGCGAGGCGATCAACGTCTACGGCGAGGACTATCCGACCCCGGACGGCACCTGCGTCCGCGACTACATCCACGTCGCCGACCTCGCCGAGGCCCACCTGCTGGCCCTGGGCGCCATGACCCCGGGCGAGCACCTGATCTGCAACCTCGGCAACGGCAGCGGCTTCTCCGTACGGGAGGTCGTCGAGACCGTGCGCAAGGTGACCGGGCACCCGGTCCCCGAGGTGACGGCCGAGCGCCGCGCCGGAGACCCGGCGGTGCTCGTCGCCTCGGCCGACACCGCGCGTGAGCGGCTCGGCTGGAATCCGTCCCGCCCGGACCTGGCGGACATCGTGCGGGACGCGTGGGCGTTCGCGAGGGAGAGGGAGCAGGGACGCGTATGAGCGTGACGGGGGAGTTCGAGGCGCTGTACGGGGTGGAGCCGGAGGGCATCTGGGCCGCCCCCGGGCGCGTCAACCTGATCGGTGAGTACACCGACTTCAACGACGGGTTCGTGATGCCGCTGGCGCTGCCGCACACCGCGGTCGCCGCCGTCGCCCGCCGTACCGACGGAGTCCTGCGGATCCACTCCGCCGACGTCGAGGGCGGCATCGTCCAGCTCGACGTCGACTCCCTCGAACCCCTCTCCGGCACCGGCTGGGCCGCGTACCCGGCCGGTGTCGCCTGGGCGCTGCGGGAGGCCGGCCATCCGGTCACCGGCGCGGACATCCACCTCGCCTCCACGGTCCCGACCGGCGCGGGACTCTCGTCCTCCGCCGCCCTGGAGGTCGTCACCGCCCTCGCCCTGAACGACCTGTGCGGACTCGGCCTGACCCGCCCGGAGCTGGCGGTGATCGCCCAGCGCGCCGAGAACGCCTTCGTCGGCGTCCCCTGCGGCGTGATGGACCAGATGGCCTCCGCCTGCTCCGTCGCGGGCCACGCCCTGCACCTCGACACCCGCGACCTCTCCTTCCGGCAGGTGCCCTTCGACCTCGCCGCGCGGGGCCTGCGGCTCCTCGTGGTCGACACCCGGGTGAAGCACGCGCTCGGAGACGGCGCGTACGCGGAGCGGCGCGCCGGGTGTGAAGCCGGTGCGCGGGCGCTCGGAGTGCGCGCCCTGCGCGACGTGCCGTACGCGCACCTGCCCGACGCCCTCGCCCGCCTGGACGACGAGACGGTTCGGCGCTATGTCCGGCACGTGGTCTCCGACAACGAGCGGGTGGAGCGGACGATCGCGCTCCTGGACGCCGGGGACGTCCGGGCGGTCGGCCCGGTCCTCACCGAGGGGCACCTCTCGCTCCGGGACGACCTGCGGGTCTCCTGCGCCGAGCTGGACCTCGCGGTCGAGACGGCCTGCGCGGCCGGCGCGCTCGGCGCCCGGATGACGGGCGGCGGGTTCGGCGGCTCGGCGGTCGTGCTCGTGGAGTCCCGCGCGGCGGACGCGGTGGGCTCCGCCGTCGAGAAGGCCTTCGCCGAAGCGGGCTATGCCGCGCCGCGCGTCTTCCCCGCGGTGCCGTCGGAGGGGGCGCGCAGGCTCTCCGAGTAACCCCCGGAATGGGCCGGCCCACCCCCGGGAACGGGCTCGAACTGTCGACTTCAGTCGCGTTCGGTCACACGCGCCCCCTGCGTACCGCCGTGTTCCACCAGTTCCGCAATTCGGCTTCCGCTCGGGCGCCCCGCCCGTACTCTGATGCGCAGCACCGGTGGGGGCCGGTGCTGATCAGGGGTGAGACCAGTCGGGTACGGCGCCCGGGGCGGGGTAAGGGTCAGCACGGCGGCGGCCGTGCGACGACGGACCTCCTCTCCGGCGCTGTGCCCGCGCCGGTCCGTTCCTCGACACTTGGGGGTGTCCGTGGTCCGTATCCGGGTCCTGGTGGTGGACGACCACCGCATCTTCGCCGAGTCGCTGGCCGCCGCCCTCGCGGCGGAGCCCGACGTCGACGTCTCGGCGGCGGGCAGCGGCCCCGCCGCCCTGCGCTGTCTCGACCGCGCCGCCGCCGAAGGGCGCCGCTACGACGTGATGCTGGTCGACGCCGACCTCGGCGCGGCCCCCGGCCCGCCCCCCGTCGCCCGCGCCGTACCGGACGACGGCGGAGGCGTGGTCGACGGCATCTCGCTGGTCGCCGGCGTCGCGGAGGCCCGCCCCGCCGTCCGTACCGTCGTGCTCGCCGAGCGGGACGATCCGCACCGGGCCGCCCTCGCGCTCCAGGCCGGCGCCTCGGGCTGGGTGGCCAAGGACTGCTCCCTGCAACGCCTGCTCGCCGTCATCCGGGGCGTCCTGCGCGACGAGACCCATCTGCCCCCCGCCCTGCTCACCGGCGTGCTGCGGGAGCTGACGGCGGCCCGCAAGCACCGCAGTGAGAGCGAGCAGCTGGTCGAGTCGCTGACCCCGCGCGAGCGGGAGGTGCTGCGCTGCATGGTGGCGGGCCTGGGGCGCAAGGCGGTCGCCGAGCGGCTGTTCCTCTCCCCGCACACCGTCCGTACGCACATGCAGAACGTGCTCGGGAAGCTGGGCGTGCACTCCACGCTGGCGGCCGTGGCGCTGGCGCGCCGGGCGGGCGTCGGACCCGCGGACCCGGTCCCGCTAGCCGGGGATGTTGTCGAACGGGGCGGTCAGCTGGCGTAGCAGATCGGCCAGTTCACCGCGCTGGGTGCGGGAGAGCTGGGCCAGGATGGCCCGCTCCTGCGCGAGGAGGCCGGCGAGCGCCTGGTCGGCCCGGTCGCGGCCCTCGGGGGTGAGACGGACCAGGACCCCGCGCCGGTCACTGGGGTCCGGGAGGCGCTCCACGAGACCCTTCTTGGTGAGCCGGTCGATGCGGTTGGTCATCGTGCCCGAGGTGACCAGCGTCTGGGTCAGCAGCTGGCCGGGGGAGAGCTGGTAGGGCGCGCCGGCCCGGCGCAGCGACGTGAGGACGTCGAACTCCCAGGGCTCCAGCTGGTGCTCGGAGAAGGCGAGCCGACGGGCGCGGTCGAGGTGCCGGGCGAGCCGCGAGACGCGGCTGAGCACCTCGAGCGGTTCCACGTCGAGGTCGGGGCGCTCGCGGCGCCATGCAGCGACCAGACGGTCGACCTCGTCCTCCATGACGATCAGTGTAAAGGGTCTGTTGACATAAAGTCTCTTGACGTCAAGATATATTCCGCTGGACTATGGGGAAGGACCGGGCCGGAACCCTGTTCCGCTTCGGCAACTCGTTCCAGCAAGGGGGCTTCGAACATGCATTCCGGACCAGCTTCTGCTTCTGTCGCACCGACATGGGACCCACAGCAGTACCTCCGTCACTCCGGCCACCGCACCCGCCCGTTCCTCGACCTGCTCGCCCGAATACCGCAGCTGCCCGGCGGCGACCACCCCGCCCGGATCGCCGACCTCGGCTGCGGACCCGGCAACGTGACCGTGCTCCTCGCCGAACGCTGGCCGGACGCCCACATCACCGGCTTCGACCTCTCACCCGACATGCTGGAACGCGCCGAGAAGGACCACGCCGGCACCACGGCCGGCGGCGGCTGGCTCGACTTCCGGCCCGCCGACGCCGCGCACTGGACCCCGGGCGAGCCCTACGACCTCATCGTCTCCAACGCCGCACTCCAGTGGGTCCCCAACCACCCCGAGTCCTTCGCCCCCTGGATCGACGGCCTCCGCCCCGGCGGAACGTTTGCCTTCCAGGTCCCCGGCAACTTCACCTCGCCCAGCCACGCCCTGCTCGGCGAACTCTGCGACACCCCCCGGTGGCGCGACCGCCTCGGCGACGAGGGCCGCCGCTTCGTCCACGTCCTCGACCCGGCCGACTACCTCCACCGCCTGACCGACCTCGGCTGCGAGACCGACGTCTGGGAGACCACGTACTCCCAGCTCCTGCCGGGCGAGGACCCGATCCTCGACTGGGTCAAGGGCACCGCCCTGCGCCCGGTCCTGACCGCGCTGGAGGGCGACCAGGAGGCGACGGATGCCTTCCTCTGCCAGTACCGCGACCTGCTGCGCGCCGCCTACCCGCGCGGGCCCCGGGGCACGGTCTTCCCCTTCCGCCGCATCTTCGCCGTCGCGAGAAAGGGAGCCTGACACGCGGGCGGGGGCGCCGCCCCCAGGCGACGCCCCCGACCCTCCGCACCCCCCAGCGGACCACCCGCGAGGATCAGCTCTTGCGGTGCCCTATCAGCCGCGGCTTCTGCTCCAGACCGTCCAGGCCGTGCCAGGCCAGGTTCACCAGATGGGCCGCGACCTCCGCCTTCTTCGGCTTGCGTACGTCCAGCCACCACTGGCCCGTCAGCGCCACACTGCCCACCAGCGCCTGGGCGTACAGCGGGGCCAGCTTCGGGTCGAAGCCGCGGGCCTTGAACTCCAGGCCCAGGATGTCCTCCACCTGCGTGGCGATGTCGCTGATCAGCGAGGCGAACGTGCCCGTCGACTGCGCCACCGGCGAGTCACGGACCAGGATCCGGAAACCGTCGGTGTACCGCTCGATGTAGTCGAGCAGCGCGAACGCGGCCTGCTCCAGCAGCTCACGCGGATGCCCCGCCGTCAGCGCCCCCGTCACCATGTCGAGCAACTGGCGCATCTCGCGGTCCACGACCACCGCGTAGAGCCCCTCCTTGCCCCCGAAGTGCTCGTACACCACCGGCTTGGAGACGCCCGCCTTCGCCGCGATCTCCTCCACCGACGTGCCCTCGAAGCCCTTCGCCGCGAACAGCGTCCGGCCGATGTCCAGCAGCTGCTCCCGGCGCTCCGCGCCCGTCATCCGCACCCGGCGCCCGCGCCGGGGCTTCTCACTGCCGCTGGATGCGTCGGTCTTGCTGGGACTGCCGTCGATCGCCACGTTCTCCATCATGCCGCGTCGACGGGCTCGCCCCGGCGCCGGGCTTCGATCCGGGCCGCGTCCGGCCAGCGCACGTCGTACGCCCAGCCGCACATCTCGAACCACCGGATCAGCCGCGCGCTGGAGTCCACCTGCCCCCGCAGCACCCCGTGCCGCGCCGAGGTCGGGTCCGCGTGGTGCAGGTTGTGCCACGACTCACCGCACGACAGCACCGCCAGCCACCAGACGTTGCCCGACCGGTCCCGCGACTTGAACGGACGCTTGCCCACCGCGTGACAGATCGAGTTGATCGACCACGTGACGTGGTGCAGCAGCGCCACCCGGACCAGGGAACCCCAGAAGAACGCCGTGAACGCCCCCCACCACGACATCGTCACCAGACCGCCCACCAGCGGTGGGATCGCCAGCGACAGGACCGTCCAGAGCACGAACTGGCGGGAGATCGCCCGGAGCGCCGGGTCCTTGATCAGATCCGGCGCGTACTTGTGCTGCGGCGTCCGCTCCTCGTCGAACATCCAGCCGATGTGCGCCCACCACAGGCCCTTCATCAGCGCCGGAACGGTCTCGCCGAAACGCCACGGCGAGTGCGGGTCGCCCTCCGCGTCGGAGAACTTGTGGTGCTTGCGGTGATCGGCCACCCAGCGCACCAGCGGACCCTCCACCGCCAGCGACCCCATGACCGCCAGCGCGATCCGCAGCGGCCGCTTCGCCTTGAAGGCGCCGTGCGTGAAGTACCGGTGGAAGCCGATCGTGATGCCGTGGCAGCCGATGTAGTACATCGCCACCATCAGGCCCAGATCGAGCCAGCTCACCCCCCACCCCCACGCCAGCGGCACCGCCGCCAGCAGCGCGAGGAAGGGGACGACGATGAACAGCAGCAGCGCGATCTGCTCGACCGACCCCTTGCTGTCCCCGCCGAGCGTGGCGGAGGGCGGGGCGGCGGGGTCGCCTACCTCGGAGTCCGAGGTGACCTGGGGGCTTGCGGACATAGGTGTCCCCTTGGGGAGAAAAGGAAGGAAGGGGGAGTGGGGGAGAGAAGCGGACGAGCGGGTGAAGAGCGGCGAAACGGTGCGAGAGCGGACGAGCGGAAGGGGGAGGAAGAGGGACAAGCACGGACCAATACCGGCGCGTGGCTACGCTTCCGTAACCTACGGCGACGTAAGTATGGCAGCGCGGTGGCGCGCGGCAAGAGGGCGCGACAGGGCCACCGGCGGCGCCGCGCCCGCGGACACCTATCCTGGGTGCGTCGGACAGCGCGGTCCGCAAGCCTCCAGAACCCCTCCAGACGTGCTCAAACACTGCAAGGAGCCGCACCTGTGAGCAGTGCCGACCAGTCCTCCACCGCCAGCGCCGAGCTGCGTTCCGACATCCGCCGACTGGGCGACCTCCTGGGCGAGACCCTCGTCCGCCAGGAGGGCCACGACCTCCTCGACCTCGTCGAGAAGGTCCGCCGCCTCACCCGCGAGGACGGCGAGGCCGCCGCCGAGCTGCTCGGCGACACCGACCTCGAGACCGCCGCCAAGCTCGTCCGCGCCTTCTCCACCTACTTCCACCTGGCGAACGTCACCGAGCAGGTCCACCGCGGCCGCGAGATGCGCGACCGGCGCGCCGCCGAGGGCGGGCTCCTCGCCCGCACCGCCGACATGCTCAAGGACGGCGACCCCGAGCACGTCCGGGCCACCGTCAAGAACCTCAACGTCCGGCCCGTCTTCACGGCCCACCCCACCGAGGCCGCCCGCCGCTCCGTCCTCAACAAGCTGCGCCGCATCGCCGCCCTCCTGGAGACCCCGGTCATCGAGGCCGACCGGCGCCGCCACGACCTCCGGCTCGCCGAGAACATCGACCTCATCTGGCAGACCGACGAACTCCGCGTCGTACGCCCCGAGCCGGCCGACGAAGCCCGCAACGCCATCTATTACCTCGACGAACTCCACGCCAACGCCGTCGGCGACGTCCTCGAGGACCTCGCCGCCGAACTCGAACGCGTCGGCGTCGAACTCCCGCCCGGCACCCGCCCCCTCACCTTCGGCACCTGGATCGGCGGCGACCGCGACGGCAACCCCAACGTCACCCCCGCCGTCACCTGGGACGTGCTGATCCTCCAGCACGAACACGGCATCAACGACGCCCTCGACCTCATCGACGAGCTGCGCGGCTTCCTCTCCAACTCCATCCGCTACGCCGGAGCCACCGACGAGCTCCTCGGCTCCCTCCAGGCCGACCTCGAACGACTGCCCGAGATCAGCCCGCGGTACAAGCGCCTCAACGCCGAGGAGCCCTACCGCCTCAAGGCCACCTGCATCCGCCAGAAGCTCGTCAACACCCGCGAGCGCCTGGCCAAGGGCACCCCCCACCAGGCCGGCCGCGACTACCTCGGCACCGCCGAACTGGTCCAGGACCTCGCCCTCATCCAGACCTCCCTGCGCGAGCACCGCGGCGGCCTCTTCGCCGACGGCCGGATGGACCGCACCATCCGCACCCTCACCGCCTTCGGCCTCCAGCTCGCCACCATGGACGTCCGCGAACACGCCGACGCCCACCACCACGCCCTCGGCCAGCTCTTCGACCGGCTCGGCGAGGAGTCCTGGCGCTACGCCGACATGCCCCGCGACTACCGGCAGAAGCTCCTCGCCAAGGAACTGCGCTCCCGCCGCCCCCTCGCGCCCACCCCGGCCCCCCTCGACGCCGCCGGCGAGAAGACCCTCGGTGTGTTCCACACCATCAAGGAGTCCTTCGAGCGCTTCGGCCCCGAGGTCATCGAGTCGTACATCATCTCGATGTGCCAGGGAGCCGACGACGTCTTCGCCGCCGCCGTCCTCGCCCGCGAGGCCGGCCTCATCGACCTGCACGCCGGCTGGGCCAAGATCGGCATCGTGCCGCTCCTGGAGACCACCGACGAGCTCAAGGCCGCCGACGTCATCCTCGACGGCATGCTCGCCGACCCCTCCTACCGCCGGCTCGTCTCCCTCCGCGGCGACGTCCAGGAGGTCATGCTCGGATACTCCGACTCCTCCAAGTTCGGCGGCATCACCACCAGCCAGTGGGAGATCCACCGCGCCCAGCGCCGCCTCCGCGACGTCGCACACCGCTACGGCGTACGCCTCCGCCTCTTCCACGGCCGCGGCGGCACCGTCGGCCGCGGCGGCGGCCCCTCCCACGACGCCATCCTCGCCCAGCCCTGGGGAACCCTGGAGGGCGAGATCAAGGTGACCGAACAGGGCGAGGTCATCTCCGACAAGTACCTCATCCCGTCCCTCGCCCGCGAGAACCTCGAACTCACCGTCGCCGCCACCCTGCAGGCCTCCGCCCTGCACACCGCGCCCCGGCAGTCCGACGAAGCCCTCGCCCGCTGGGACGCGGCCATGGACACCGCCTCCGAGGCCGCCCACACCGCCTACCGCAGGCTCGTCGAGGACCCCGACCTGCCGACGTACTTCCTCGCCTCGACCCCGGTCGACCAGCTCGCCGACCTGCACCTGGGCTCGCGGCCCTCCCGCCGCCCCGGCTCGGGCGTCTCCCTCGACGGCCTCCGGGCCATCCCGTGGGTCTTCGGCTGGACCCAGTCACGGCAGATCGTCCCCGGCTGGTTCGGCGTCGGATCCGGCCTCAAGGCCCTGCGCGAGGCCGGTCTCGACCCGGTCCTCGGCGAGATGTACGAGCAGTGGCACTTCTTCCGCAACTTCCTCTCCAACGTCGAGATGACGCTCGCGAAGACCGACCTGCGGATCGCCCGCCACTACGTCGACACCCTGGTCCCCGACGACCTCAAGCACGTCTTCGACACCATCGAGGCCGAGCACGCGCTGACCGTCGCCGAGGTCCTCAAGATCACCGGCGGCGAGAAGCTCCTGGACTCCAACCCGGTCCTCCAGCAGACCTTCGCCATCCGCGACGCCTACCTGGACCCGATCTCCTACCTCCAGGTCGCCCTCCTCGCCCGCCAGCGCGCGGCCGTCGAGCGCGACGAGGCCCCCGACCCCCTCCTCGCCCGCGCCCTGCTCCTCACGGTCAACGGCGTCGCGGCCGGGCTCCGCAACACCGGCTGACACCCGCCCCGACACGCAAGTGCCCCCACCGGCCCGGCCGGTGGGGGCACCCTTGTTTCCGTAGACGTCAGTGCTGCCCGGCCCTGCGACGACGGGTCACCAGGAAGCCACCGACACCCGCGAGGGCGACGGCCACGGCGGCGATGGCACCCACAGGGGCACCCGCACCGGTCTCGGCCAGGCCGCCCTCGGAACCGCCCTGGCCGCCACCCTGCTCACCGGGGGCTCCGGGGGAGGGAGACGCGGACGCGCCCGGAGTTCCGGTGCCGGGGGTCTCCGCGCCGGGGGTCTCCGTACCGGGCGTCTCCGTACCGGGCGTTCCCGTACCAGGAGTCCCGGTACCGGGCGTCTCGCTACCCGGGCCGGCGGGCTCGCACTCGCTCTTGAAGACCTTGTGCTTCGGCGCGCCCTTCTTGCCCTCGAAGTCCCAGAACAGCTTGTACTGCCCGTCGGGAAGGGTCATGTCCTCGGTGCGCTCGTGACCGTCCGCATCGAGCGTGAGGGCACCCGACTTGACGACGGTGCCCTTGTCCTGGTCGTTCTTCGCCCAGGCCTTGATCTGCCAGTCCACCTTCTGACCGGCGTCGAACCCGAAGGCGTCCAGGTAGAACGCGCAGACCTTGGGCTCGTTCTTACGGAGCTCCTCACCGGTCTTCGCGTCATGGATCTTCACGGTGCCGTTGTCCCCCTTCGGGTCACCCTTGGGGTTGCCCGTGGCGGAAGCGGCGGGAGCCAGCAGCAACGAAGCGGCCACCACGGAGGTGACGACGGTGCCGGCGGAAATCAGGGAACGTCTCATAAGGGCTGTCCAACGGAGATGAGAGGGCCGTGGGGGGCGGCGGCCGTAGCCTAACCGGAACCCCGTCCCGCACTTACCCCGCGCGCATAACGATCGGAACGCGCAGCCCACCGACCAGAGCCGCCCCGCCCGCCCTCACAACGCGAAGAACGCCCCCAGCAGCAACGCCCCGCCCAGACCCGCCGCCGACCACGCCGTACGCGTCATCCGCAGCCCGCCGCCCACCACCGGCGCCGCCAGCAGCAACGCCCCGCCCAGCGGCAGCCAGGCGTGCAGACCGCCACCCCACCCCGTGCGCACCGCCTCGTCCGTCCCCGGCTTCACCACCACCGGCAGCGTCTGGCCCTTCGCCGCCGCCACCGAATGCTCGATCCTCAGCGACGCGTGCGGCGAAGCGGGACCCTCCGGGACATAACGCCCCCTGCACGTCTCCTCGTCGCAGCCGGTCACCGTCAACGTGCCGTGCTCACGGCCCTTGGGAAGCAGGACATGCTGCGCCGTCTCCCACGACGACCAGACGCCCGCGACGACGAGCAACAGGGCGACCAGAGCCATGGCGGCGTTACGGGCGTGGTTCATGACCCGCGATCGTACAGTCGTACCCCCGCGCCCGCCCCGTCAGGAGTTGTACGCCGACTGCGCCCGCTCCAGACCCTCCGCCACCAGGCACTCCACCCCGTCGGCGGCCCGGTCCACGAAATAGTCCAACTCCTTGCGCTCCGAGGACGAGAAGTCCTTCAGAACGAAATCCGCCACCTGCATCCGCCCCGGCGGACGACCGATACCGAACCGCAACCGGTGATAGTCCGCGCCCATCGCCTTCGTCATCGACTTCAGCCCGTTGTGGCCGTTGTCCCCGCCGCCCAGCTTGAGCCGCAGCACCCCGTAGTCGATGTCCAACTCGTCATGCACAGCCACGATGCGCGCCGTCGGCACCTTGTAGAAATCACGCAACGCCGTCACCGGCCCACCGGACAGGTTCATGTACGACATGGGCTTCGCCAGGATCACCCGACGGTTCGCCGGCCCGGGCGGACCCATCCGCCCCTCCACGACCTGCGCCTGCGCCTTCTGCGCCCGCTTGAACTTCCCGCCGATCCGCGCGGCCAGCAGATCCACCACCATGAACCCGACGTTGTGCCGATGGGCCGCGTACTCCGGGCCCGGATTCCCGAGACCGACGATCAGCCAGGGGGCGTTCGCGTCATCCGTCATGTGCGTCACGTCTCCTCGAATGCGTCCACACCTGCGTACAGAGAAACGGGGTGACGGACCGCCTGCGCGGCCCGCCACCCCGTCACGTCGGACAAGAGCCTACGGCTCAGGCCTCCGCGCCCTCGGTCTCACCCTCGGCGTCGGCGGCCGGCTCCTCGGCCTGCGCGGCCAGGATCTGGATGACGACGGCCTCGGGGTCGGTCGACAGCGTGGTGCCCTTCGGCAGCTCGACGTCCTTCGCGTGGATGGAGTCGCCGGCCGACAGGCCCTCGATGGAGACGGTGACGGAGGTCGGGATGTGCGTGGCCTCGGTGTCGACGGAGAGCGTGTTCAGCACGTTCTCGACCAGGAAGGCACCCGGGGCGAGCTCGCCCTCGGTCTCGACGACGACCTCGACGGTGACCGTCTCGCCCTTCTTCACCAGCAGCAGGTCGACGTGCTCCAGGAAGCCCTTCAGCGGGTCGCGCTGCACGGCCTTCGGGATCGCCAGCTCGGAGGTGCCACCGAGGTCCAGCGACAGCAGGACGTTCGGCGTACGCAGGGCGAGCAGCAGCTCGTGGCCCGGAAGGGTGACGTGGACCGGCTCGGTGCCGTGACCGTACAGAACGCCGGGAACCTTGTTCTCGCGACGGATACGGCGGGCAGCGCCCTTGCCGAACTCGGTACGCGTCTCAGTGGCGATCTTGACCTCGGACATATGCACTCCTCGTAAGCAGAAAAGGGACAGTCTGGCGGCTACCCGGCCACGACTGGCCTGCTACGAAGAGCGCGTCGATAACGGACCGCCGCACCACCACGGGTACGGCCTCCCTCGCCGAGCAACTACGGCAGTCTACTCGCCCACCCCCCGGCCACCCAACTCGATCACCACGAAGGGCCGCCCACGACGAAGGCCGCCCTCCCGCCACACGGGAGAACGGCCCACGCCCACCTCTCGCCGAGGCCTACTGCTCCTCGAAGAGGCTCGTCACCGAGCCGTCCTCGAACACCTCGCGCACCGCGCGCGCGATCGTCGGCGCGATGGACAGCACCGTGATCTTGTCCAGCTCCAGCGAGCTGGGGTCGGGCAGCGTGTCCGTGAACACGAACTCGCTCACCTTCGAGTTCTTCAGGCGGTCCGCCGCCGGACCCGACAGGATGCCGTGCGTCGCCGTCACGATGACGTCCTCCGCGCCGTGGGCGAACAGCGCGTCCGCCGCGGCGCAGATCGTGCCACCCGTGTCGATCATGTCGTCGACCAGCACACACACCCGGCCCTCGACGTCACCCACGACCTCGTGCACCGTCACCTGATTGGCGACGTCCTTGTCACGACGCTTGTGCACGATCGCCAGCGGCGCGTCCAGACGGTCGCACCAGCGGTCGGCGACCCGCACCCGGCCCGCGTCCGGGGAGACGATCGTCAGCTTCGCCCGGTCGACCTTCGCGCCCACGTAGTCCGCCAGCACCGGCAGCGCCGACAGATGGTCCACCGGACCGTCGAAGAAGCCCTGGATCTGGTCCGTGTGCAGATCCACCGTGAGGATCCGGTCGGCACCCGCCGTCTTCAGCATGTCGGCGATCAGACGGGCCGAGATCGGCTCCCTGCCACGGTGCTTCTTGTCCTGACGGGCATAGCCGTACGACGGGATGATCACCGTGATGCTCCGGGCCGAGGCCCGCTTCAGCGCATCCAGCATGATCAGCTGTTCCATGATCCACTTATTGATCGGAGCCGTGTGGCTCTGGATCAGGAAGCAGTCCGCGCCACGAGCCGACTCCTGAAAACGAACGTAGATCTCACCGTTCGCGAAGTCGAAAGCCTTGGTCGGCACGAGACCGACACCCAGCTGGTGTGCGACCTCCTCGGCCAGCTCGGGGTGGGCGCGGCCGGAGAAGAGCATCAGCTTCTTCTCGCCGGTCGTCTTGATCCCGGTCACAGCACTGTCTCCTCAGACGTGTTCCCTGGCCGCGACCAACGAGCTTTCGTGCGCGCGTGCGAGCCAGCCGAATTTATGTGCACGTATCACGGTACGCCGAGTTCGACGCACCTGTTTCCGGTCAGCCTTCGCCGCCAGGCCCCTCCACGGCCGCCTGAGCAGCCTGCGCGGCCGCGCTCCCCGGCCGCTTCCGCGCCACCCAACCCTCGATATTCCGCTGCTGGCCGCGGGCGACAGCCAGCGAACCCGCCGGAACATCCTTCGTGATCACCGAACCGGCAGCCGTATAGGCACCGTCCCCGATCGTGATGGGAGCCACAAACATGTTGTCCGACCCTGTCCGGCAGTGCGAACCGATCGTCGTGTGGTGCTTCGCCTCGCCGTCGTAGTTCACGAACACGCTCGCCGCGCCGATATTGGTGTACTCACCGATCGTCGCGTCCCCCACGTACGACAGGTGCGGAACCTTCGTCCCCTCACCGATCGTCGCGTTCTTCATCTCCACATACGTCCCGGCCTTGGCCTTCACACCGAGCCGCGTCCCCGGACGCAGATACGCGAACGGCCCCACCGAAGCGCTCTCGCCGATCTCGGCCGAATCGGCGACCGTGTTGTCCACCCGCGCGCCCCTGCCGACCGTCGTGTCCTTCAGACGCGAGTTCGGACCCACCTCGGCGTCCTCGCCGATATGCGTCGTACCCAGCAGCTGCGTCCCCGGGTGCACGATCGCGTCCCGCTCGAACGTCACCGTCACGTCCACCAGCACCGACGACGGATCCACCACCGTCACGCCCGCCGTCATCGCCCGCTCGAGGAGCCGCCGGTTCAGCAGCGCCCGCGCCTCGGCCAGCTGCACCCGGTTGTTGATCCCCAGGATCTCCCGGTGATCGGCGGCCACCGACGCACCCACCCGATGACCCGCCTCACGCAGGATCGACAGCACGTCGGTGAGGTACTCCTCGCCCTGGCTGTTGTCCGTCCGCACCTTCCCCAGCGCGTCCGCCAGCAGCCGGCCGTCGAACGCGAACACCCCGGAATTGATCTCCCTGATCGCCCGCTGCGCGTCCGACGCGTCCTTGTGCTCCACGATCGCCGTGACCGCGCCACTGACCTCGTCCCGCACGATCCGTCCGTACCCCGTCGAATCCGGGACCTCCGCGGTCAGCACCGTCACGGCGTTCCCGTCGGCCGCGTGCGTGGCGGCCAGCTCCCGCAGCGTCTCCCCGGAGAGCAGGGGGGTGTCCCCGCAGACGACGACGACCGTGCCGTCGGGCGCCGCGCCCAGCTCCTCGAGACCCATCCGGACGGCGTGCCCGGTGCCGTTCTGCTCGTGCTGCACGGCGGTACGCGTGCCGGCGTAGTGCGCGTCGAGATGCGCGGACACCTGCTCACGGGCGTGCCCGACGACCACGACGAGGCTCTCCGGCTCCAGCTCGCGCGCGGCGGAGACGACATGTCCGACGAGCGAGCGCCCGGCGATCTCGTGCAGGACCTTGGGAGTCTTGGACTTCATGCGGGTGCCCTCACCCGCTGCGAGGACGACGACGGCGGCCGGGCGGTTGGCGCTCACGGGAATGCCCTTCGGCTTCGGGTGGTGGACAACCGCAGGATACCGGGGGGTTTCGGGGCGCAAACGAGTGCGGGTCCTGACCGTGGAGGTCAGGACCCGAGCTTCGCTCCGCCGGCTGGATTCGAACCAGCGTCTCAAGGCTCCAAAGGCCTGCGGGATGCCGCTACCCCACGGCGGATCTACGTCAGACCTTACCGGAGGGATCGCCCGGGCCGGTCCCGCCCACCGACCTCACCATGCCGGCCCACCATCCCTCGATACGCCGGTAGAGCTCGGCGCCTTTGGAGACGCGGATCACGAGACACCCTCGGTAGTCCTCGCCGGTGTTCTTCCGGAGGGTCTTGGGGTTGTGCCGCTTGATGGTCGTCTTCCGGAACGTGTCCACGTCGACGCCCACCAGATCGGCCCAGTAGCGCTCGGCCCCCTCGACATCCGCCGTCATGTGGATCATGACCCGGAAGGTGAGCCGGTCCGGCTCGATCCCCAGGAGGCGTAACCAGGCCATGTACACCCGGATGACGCCGGGGTCGCTGTTCACGAAGAGGACGTTCTCCCTCCGCGAGTAGGGCTTGTCCTTCGCGCCCTCTGCCCAATAGAGGGCGGCCCCGGCGAGCAGGAGTTCCCGCTCGGTCAGCCTGCCGACGTCCTGCGCTGCGGCGTCCTTGGTCCTCTGCCGTGCGACGTCGCGCACGGCGAGCTCGTGTTCCCACCGCTTGCGCGCGGCGAGCCTCGCCTGCTCCGCGGCGTCACGGCGCTCCGGCTTCGGGAGGTCCCGCACCCACAGCGAGATCGAGCTCTTCGAGCAGCCCAGCTCCAGCTGGATCTGGTCGTAGGTCAGGCCCTGGAGGCGCAGCTCCCTCGCCTTCGCGCGGAGGTCGTCCTTCGCCCTCGGGCGCTTCGTCCATTCCGGTGCGGGCTCGCCCCGCACGAGGCGCTGGAGGATGTCGTTGTTGTAGACCTGGAGGCGGTCGCGGATCCGGCGGAGGCTGAGGCCCTCGCGGCGTAGGGCGATCGCCTGTTCGCGCAGGGTCTCGAAGTCCGCGTAGCGGTTCGTTTCGGGTGTCATGGGGCCAGCGTTGTCCGGAATGCGGACGTCCGGGTCGAAAGTGTGGGCGATTCAGTAGTTCGAGGGACTGCTCTGTGTGCGGCGTTGACATGCGGAACTTCGGGGTCCGGCGCTCTCCGGAAAACGGGTCGCCGTCGCCCGTAGTCTGGGAGTCATGACCGTAACGGGGGCGCACCAGGAGGCCACGGGTTCGACCGCCCGTGGGCCGTGGTGGTGGGAGAGACGGCGTGGCGCGGTGCTCGACATCGGGCTGGCCGTGGTGTCGGCGCTCGAGTGCGCGCTGGAGGGGGTGGCGTTCGCCGGGCAGGCGTCGCTGCCGGTGCCGGTGGGGGTGTTGTTCGGCCTGCTGGCGGGGTCCGTGCTGGTGGTGCGGCGGCGGTGGCCGATCACGGTGGTGCTGGTCTCGATCGCGATCACGCCGGCCGAGATGGGCTATCTGATGGGGATCGTCGGGCTCTACACGCTCGCCGCTTCCGAGGTGCCGCGCCGGATCACGGCGGCGCTGGCGGGGATGTCGACGGTCGCGGTGTTCCTGGTGACGGTGGTGCGGCTGCGGCAGGACGTGGCCCAGGCCGATGTGGATCAGCGGGATTTCGATCCGAGTGGCTGGTACGTCCCGGTCGTCTCGCTGTTCATGACCTTGGGGCTGAACGCTCCGCCGGTGTTGTTCGGTCTGTACATCGGTGCGCGGCGCAGGCTCATGGAGAGTCTGCGGGAGCGGGCGGACAGCCTGGAGCAGGAGTTGTCGTTGCTCGCGGACCGGGCGGAGCAGCGGGCGCAGTGGGCGCGGCAGGAGGAGCGGACGCGGATCGCGCGGGAGATGCACGACGTGGTGGCGCACCGGGTGTCGTTGATGGTGGTGCACGCGGCGGCGTTGCAGGCGGTGGCGTTGAAGGATCCGCAGAAGGCGGTGCGGAACGCGGCGCTGGTGGGGGACATGGGCCGGCAGGCGTTGACGGAGTTGCGGGAGATGTTGGGGGTGCTGCGGGAGGGGGCGGCTCCGGCTCCGGCGGCGGTGCCGTTGGCGGCGGTGGGTCTGGCGGCCGCGGCGGCGGCGGAGGCGGCTTCGGAGGACGGGCCGTGTCTGGACGCGCTGGAGTCGTTGGTGGAGCAGTCGCGGCAGGCGGGTGCGGTGGTGGAGCTGGTGGTC
Source organism: Streptomyces sp. NPDC048353 (assembly GCF_055587165.1). Lineage (NCBI taxonomy): Bacteria > Bacillati > Actinomycetota > Actinomycetes > Kitasatosporales > Streptomycetaceae > Streptomyces > Streptomyces sp. NPDC048353. The sequence continues at coordinate 241,282 of NZ_JBVJGU010000008.1, forward strand.
TCGGGGGAGGTGCGGGTGTACGGGGCGGAGGTGGAGCGTACGGCGTACCGGGTGGTCCAGGAGGCGTTGACGAACGTCCACAAGCACGCGGCGGGGGCGAGGGTCGTGGTCCGGTTGGCGCACCGGGGTGGCGAGGTGGCCATGCAGGTGGAGAACGGCCCGTCGGACGGGGCGGCGACGGGCGCGGATCTGCCGAGCGGGGGGAACGGCCTGGTGGGGATGCGGGAGCGTGTGTCGCGTCTGGGGGGCGTGTTCGTATCGGGGCCGACGGACGCGGGCGGTTTTCGGGTGTCGGCGGTGTTGCCGGCGCCTGAGGAGCGGGCTGCGTAAGGCGCGTCGGGGCAGGCCGGAGGGCTGCGCGGCGCGGGCCCGTCGGCCCGCCGTTCGGTCGGCCCGCGGCCGGTGGGCCCGCGTTCGGCCGGTCGGCCGTTCAGCCCGTGACGAGTCGGGCCGGTTGCACCCCGGTGACCAGGGTGGACAGCGCCGTGTCGATGTCGCGGCCGAGGAACCAGTCGCCCGTGTGGTCGAGGCTGTAGACCCGCCCCTCCTGGTCGATCGCGAGGACCGCCTGGTGGTCTCCCTCTTCGCCGAGCGGGGCGATCCGGGTGTCCAGCGCGCGGCCGAGGTCGGCGAGGGTGCGGGCGATGTGGAGCCCGGCGAGCGGGTCGAAGCGCACGGTGGCCGGGGCGATCTGGCGTCCGGCGCCGGGGGCCGTGAGGCTCAGGCCGCCGAATTCGGCCCAGGCCTCGACGGCGGCCGGGAAGACGTGGTGGCGGTGGCCGGCCGGGGAGACGTGGGCGCGCAGCGTGTCGGCCCAGTGTTCGGCGAGCTTGATGTCCCAGCGGCCGGGCTGCCAGCCGGCCTCGCGGAGGGCGGCGTCGACGTTGACCGGGAACCGGGTGGTGCTCAGGTGGTCGGGCATGGAGGTGCGGTCAGCCGTTCTCGACAGTCGAGGTGGGGTCGACGGTGCGGACACCGAAGTGGGCGAGCATCGCCGTACAGGAGCGGCAGGGTGCGGCGTAGCTGCCGTGGAGGGGGTCGCCGTCCTCGCGGATGCGGCGGGCGGTCAGTTTGGCGTGCTTGAGCGAGCGGCGGGCCTCGCTGTGGGTGAGGGGCTTGCGCTGGGCGCGCTTGGAGCGCGCGGAGTCGGTCGCCGAGAGGTGGCGGGAGAGCAGGATCGCCTCGGGGCAGCGGCCGGTGAAGCGTTCGCGCTGGCCGCTGGTGAGGGTGTCCAGGAAGTCCTGGACGAGGGGGTGCAGGGCGGGCGGCCGGTCGCCGCGGCCGGCGGTGCAGGTGAGGGTCTCGCCGCGCACGGACAGGGCGGCGCCGACGGTGGGGAGGATCCCGTCGCGGCGGAAGCGCAGTAACGGTGCGCGCGTCGGTTCGGTGCTGCTCCAGTTGAGGCGTGGGTCACCCTGTGTGGGCGTCGGTGCTGCGTACATGGTGCGTTTCTTCCCCTCCTGCAATCCCCCGAGTTGCGGGAACAGACTGCCAAATGGGGCACCTCCTGGGGAAGCGGGGCACGGAAACACGCCGACGGTGTGTCGTAACTATCGCCGGTGCGTCATCCGGTCGTGACAGTTGGTCACGGGGTGTGGTCGTGGCCGTATCGGGCCGGGTCGGGGGGTTGTGGCAGCGCTTAGGCTGTGCGGAATCAGCCAGCAGCCAGCGCAGGGGGCATCCGCCATGACGACAGGTCGGCTCGGGCAGTCAGCCGCGCCACCGAACGCGGCCTATGCCGGGCAGGTCGTGCACTTCCCGGACCCGGTCCGGGCTTCCCGGCATCCCCGAGGGGTGCGGGTGGACGAGCAGGGCTACCCGGACTTCTCTCCGTACGCCCGTGCGGCGGCGGAGATCGCGGAGCCGCCGGAGGGGTTCGGCGTCGACGAGCTGCGGCTGACGGACTACGTCTCGGCGAACGCGGCGCTGGCGGCGACGGGCCACGCGTTGTGGGACACGATTCCGGCGGTGGCGACTCCGCACGGCTGGACGTGGCACCACGTGGCGGGCGGCCGGCGGATGGAGCTGGTGCCGGTCGAGGTGAAGGCGTTGCTGCGTCACCACGGCGGGGTCACGACGGCGGCGGTGGACCAGACGAAGCGGGGGACGCGTCCCCTGCAGGAGACCCGGCCGGCGCACTTCGCGGTGCCGAAGGGCCGCGTCGCGGTGTCGGAGCAGCAGCTGCTGGGTGTGGAGGAGGACCTGGGGTACCGCCTGCCGGGTGCGTACCGCTCCTTCCTGAAGGCGGCGGGCGGGTGCGCGCCGGTGGGCGCGGCGCTCGACGCGGAGCTGGGGCTCCTGCTGGACCAGCCGTTCTTCACGGTGCGGGAGGAGGCGGGGGTCAATGACCTCGTGTACGTCAACAAGTGTCTGCGGGACCACCTGACGAAGGACTACCTGGGTGTGGCGTTCGCGCAGGGCGGGATCGTCGCGGTGAAGGTGAAGGGCGATCGGGTCGGGTCGGTGTGGTTCTGCGCGTACGACGACGCGCGGGATCAGGACGGCTGGACGGTGCAGGAGCGGGTGGAGCGGTTGCTGTTGCCGTGCGGTGAGGATTTCGATGTCTTCCTGCAGCGTCTGGCGGGCAATCCGCCGGAGCTGGAGACGGTGGCGAACCTGATGGTGGACGGCGGGTTCGCCCGTGCGGTGCCCGTGGTCCCGGTAGGGGAGTGAAGTTTCTGTGGTGACGTTCGCGCAGGCGCAGGAGCGCGCCGAGGAATGGGTCAACGGTGACGTGCCCGCCTACCAGCACCGGGAGGTGCGGGTGCGGGAGTTCGGTCTGGGGTTCGTGGTGTGGGCCGAGGACCGTGAGGAGGGTCCGCGGTCGGACGGCGGCCGTCAGCGGCTGGTGATCGCGCGGGACAGCGGTGAGGCCACGCTGTGGCCGGGGCTGCCGGTGGGCGAGGTGATCCGGCGGTACGAAGAGGAGTACGGGGCTTCGGAGGAGTCGGGTCCGGCCGCCGCGGCCGCGCCCCCGGAGCGGGTGGACCTGAACCAGACGTCGTTCCTGTTGAGTCCGCCGGAGTGGTTGCAGGACGCGGCGGACAAGCTGGGCCTGCCGCCGAAGGCCGCGGGCGCTGCGCAGACGGGCGGCGGCCCCGCGTCGGAGGACGCGGCCGGGGGCATGGCGGAGAGCACGCCCGAGCGGGCGCCGGAGGGTCCGTCGCAGGGCGGGGCCGCCGGTGCGCCCGCGGCGGCGGCCGATTACGAGCCGACCGCTCAGGACGGGGTGCCGGCGCGGTCGCCGGGCGACTCGTGGGCCGATGTGAGTGTCGGCGGCGCGGCCGGTGCCGGTGGTACGGGTGGCGGTTCGGCGAGCCCGTGGGCGGACGCGAACGCGAGCTCGGGCGGTGCGGAGGGTTCGGTGCCGCTGCCGGCGACGGTCTTCGCGCCGCCGCTGTCGGGCGCGGACGACGACGACACGCCGCCGCCGGTGGTGGGTGCCGACGCTCCGACGGCGCTGATGTCGGGGGGCAGTGCGCTGCCCGCCACGGCGATCGCCCCTCGGCTGGATCCGCACGCCCCGAGGCAGGAGGGCCCCGGGACGGGGGCGCCTTCGACGCCGGGCACGGGCGGCCCGGGGGGACCCGCGGCTCCGGGTGTGCCGGGTGTGCCTGGTGTGCCGGGTGTGCCGGCCGGTGCCGGTGGGCCGGGGGCCGTTCCGGGTGGCGGGGCGACCCCGCCCCCGGGTGCTCCCGCTTCTCCCGCCGGGTCCGGAACCGGAGGTGCCGGTACGCCGGCGTCCGGGACCCACGCCTCGGCCGGGGACATCGCGGACGCCGCCACGAGCAAGGCCGCCCTGCCCCCGCGCGCCTCGCGGGGCGGGGGCAGCACGACGCCTCCGCCGCCGCAGGCGCCGGGTGTACCGGGCGCTCCCGCCGGGGGTTACATCCCGACCCAGCTGGTGGCGCAGCTCGGACCCGACGGGCCCCTGCCCGCCGGTCCGCCCGGGGCCCCGACGCCGCCCGGTCCGCCGACGCCTCCGCGGCCGGTGGACCAGGCCGCGACCATGCTCGCCAACCCGAACCCGAGCCAGGGCGGCCCCGGCACGCCTCCGCCGCCGCCCGCGCCGCCCGGCGCGCCCGGCACACGGGGCGGCGGGGTCGAGCACGCCGCGACGATGCTGGCCCATCCGAGCCAGGGCGGTCCCGGCGCCCCGCCGGCGCCGCCCGGTCCGCCGGGCGCCCCCGGTGCGCCCGCTGCCCCGGGTGCGCCCGGAGCGCCGGGTGTCCACCACGCGGCGACGATGCTCGCGCAGCCCGGTCCGCCGGGCGGCCCGGGTGCGCCCGGTGGCCCGGCCGCTCCGCCGCCGCCCGCGCCGCCCGGGCCCGTCGGGGGTGCCGTACCGCCGTCGGCTTACGGATACCCGCAGCAGCCGGCCGGTCTGCCGACCGTCGGCCCCGGCTACCAGGCCGTGCTGCGCTACCGCGCGCCCGACGGATCGGAGGCGCAGATCATCCGCCGGTCGGCTCCCGGCACCCCGCACCCGGAGTGGCAGATCCTGCACGAGCTGCGCGCCATGAACGTGCCGCCGCAGCAAGTGCTCGAACTGCACACGGAGTTGGAGTCCTGTGAGCTGCCCGGCGGCTACTGCGCCCGGATGATCAGGGAGACCTGGCCGCAGGCGCGGATCACGAACATCGCGCCGTACGGCACGGATCACTCCAGCCGACAGCAGGGCATGCGACAACTTCTCACTCACCAGGGTGAGTTGCATCAGGTCGCGGACGGCCCGGCGCGTCCGGCGCCGGTCCGCGCCCCGCTGCCGCAGGTGCAGCCGCTGCCGCCGGTCCCCCCGGAGGGGGTCGCGCAGGAGCTGGCCGGGGCGTTCGGTCCCGGTATCTGCCGGTTCGACCAGCGGGCGGTGTCCCGGCAGGGCGTGCCCGAGGTGGTCGCGCTGACGCTGGTCTGGGCGGGCCTCCCGGCCGACTTCGGGCCGTTTTTCTGGGCCCAGCCGGCCCAGCCGGTCGTGCCGACGCTCGCCGAGCTGGCGGCGCAGCGGCAGATCCAGCCGGCGTCGGACGCGGGGTCGTACCTCGTGATCGGCTCGGACTTCGGCCGGGCGATCTGTGTGCAGTACGGCACCGCGCACATCGTCGCCGTGCCGGTGGAGGCCGGTCCGGGCGGGCAGCCGGTGCCGCCGCAGTTCGTGAACAGCGGGCTGCCGGAGTTCACCCGGTCCATGGCCCTGCTCGGGCGGATGTGGCGGCTGCGGTTCGGGCTCAACCCCGAGCAGGCGGGCCGCTGGACGGTCGACTTCCAGGCACAGCTGGCGATGCTGGACCCGGCGGCGCTGGCGTCCCCGGACAGCTGGTGGTCCGTGCTCCTCGAGCAGATGTGGGACGGGCTCCTCTAGGACCTCCCCCGGAGCGTGCCATCGGAGCGTGTCCGGAAAGAGCCTGTGTGATCGAAGGCGCCCGACGTGTACGTCACGTCGGGCGCCTTTTGTCCTGCCGGATGCCGCATCCTTGAAGGGCCAGCCATCACCGGAAGGGGCGTCAGGAATGAGTTTCGCCGTCGGACGGGGTCGCGGATACCGCCCCGCGCAGGTCGACCGATACGTCACCTCCCTCTCCGGCGAACGCGACGACGCCCGGGAGCGCGAGGCCCGGCTCGCCGCCCTGGTGGAGGAGCGGGAGGCGGAGGCGGCACGGCTGGCGGAGGTCGTGGCGGGGCTCGCGCCGCAGCGGTACGACTCTCTGAGCGAACGGGCCCGCCGGATTCTGGAATTGGCCGAGGCCGAGGACGAGGAGCTGGTCCGGGAGGCGGAGGCGCGGGCGCAGGCCCTCGGCGACGAGGCGCGGGCGGCCGGCCGGGCGACGGCCGACGCGGCCCGGGCGTACGCGGAGAAGACGCTCGCGGACGCGGAGGCCGCGGCCGAGGCGGTCCTGGCGGCGGCCGGAGCCGAGGCGGAGGAGCTGCGGGACCGGGCGCGCCGGGAGGCGGAGGGGCTGCGGGGTGAGGGCCGGGCCGCGCTGGAGGAGACGCGGCGGCGGGCCGAGGCGCTGCTGGCCGGGCAGCGGCGGAAGCAGGCGGCCCGCACGGAGGACGAGGACCGCGCGGCGGCGGCCCGGCAGGCGGAACAGGAGGGCGGGCACACCGGGCTCCTCACCGGGGCCGAGGCGCGTCTGGACGAGGCGAAGCGGGCGTACGCCGTGGCGGAGGAGAACGCCCGTCACGGCCAGGAGGACGCGGAGGCGCGGGCGGCGGAGATCCTCGCGGAGGCGAGGATGCGTCAGGAGCGGGCGGAGCGCGAGACGGAGCGCTTGCTGCGCGAGCACCAGGAGGCCCGGGAGGAGATCCTCGCGCACATGGACCACATCCGGACGTCCCTGGCGGCGCTGACGGGCCGGGTCGCTCCGGCGCGCGACCAGGACGAGGCCGAGGCCGAAGACCCGCGGCGGGACCGGGAGCAGGTCCGGACCGGGGTCGAGGACCGGGACCGCCGACGGGAGACGGGGGTGCGCTGACGGTCCCCGTGCCGAGACGGCGGCTCCGGAGGCAGGGGCCTAAGGCGCGGGCCAGGCGTCGCCGGCCAGGCGGGACTTTCCCGACACGACCTGAGGCGCGGGCCAGGCGCTTCGTTCCGGACGCCCCTCAGGACTTCGGCTGTTCCTCGCCGTCCGTCAGGACCGGGAAGCGGCGGGGCGCGAGCGTGAGCAGGACGACGAGGGCGATCGCCGCCGCGCCCGCCGCGCCGAGGTAGACGTAGTCGACCGCCGCGTCGACCGCGCGCCGCAGGTGGTCGGCGGCGGAGTCGGTCAGGGAGCCGGGCGTCTCCAGGGCGCGGGCGAGGGAGTCGAGGTCGCCGCCGCCGCCGAGCCGGGCGGCCAGGACGCCGTTGGCGACCGCCCCGAAGAGCGCCGCGCCGACGCTCTGTCCGACCTGGCGGCAGAAGAGGACGGACGCGGTCGTCGTGCCGCGCTCCTGGTACGGGACCGTCGACTGGACCCCGACGATCAGCGGGAGCTGGAAGAAGCCGAGGGCGCCGCCGAGCAGCAGCATGAGCAGGGCCGGTTGCCAGGGTTCGCCGGGGAAGGGCAGGAAGGGGAAGGCCAGCAGGACGGCCAGGGCGAGGCTGATGCCGAGGACGGCGGTGGAGCGGAAGCCGATGCGGTTGTAGACGCGGTTGGACAGGGCGGCGGTGACCGGCCAGCTGAGGGTCATGGCGGAGAGGACGAAACCGGCGGCGATCGGGCCGAGGCCGAGGACGGCCTGGGCGTAGGTCGGCAGGAAGACGGTGGGGGCGACCATCAGGAGGCCGAGAGCGCCGAGGGCGAGGTTGACGGCGGCGATGGTGCGGCGGCGCCAGATCCAGCCGGGAATGATCGGCTCCGCGGCGCGCCGTTCGACGAGGACGGTGACCGCGGCGAGGGCGAGCGCGCCGCCGAAGAGTCCGAGGGAGGGGGCGGAGAGCCAGGGCCAGGCGACTCCGCCCTGGACGAGGGCAGTGAGCAGGAGCGCGCCGGTGCCGAAGATGGCGAGCGCTCCGGCCCAGTCCACGGAGGGCCGCCCGCCCCCGGCGGCCCCGGCTCGCGCAGCCCCGATCCCGGCACCGGTCCTGGCCCCGGCGGCCCCGGCTCGCGCAGCCCCGATCCCGGCGCCGGTCCTGGCCCCGGCCTTGGCGGCCGCGGTGCCGGCCCCGGTCCTGGCGGTCCCGGCCCCGGCCGCCCCGCCCCGCTCCGGTTCGACCAGGTAGCGGACGATCAGCCACAGCGCCACCAGCCCGACCGGCAGGTTGATCAGGAAGATCCAGCGCCAGTCGGCGTACCCCGCGAGGAGGCCGCCCGCCGCCGGGCCCGCCACCGACGCCGTGGCCCACACCGAGGACAACTTGGCCTGGATCTTCGGCCGTTCCTTCAGCGGGTACAGGTCCGCCGCGAGGGTCTGGATGGTGCCCTGGAGCGCGCCGCCGCCGAGGCCCTGCACCACGCGGAAGGCGATGAGCGAGCCCATGTTCCAGGCCGTCGCGCAGAGCAGGGAGCCGATGAGGAAGAGGACCGTCCCCGCGATCAGGACCGGCTTGCGGCCGAAGGTGTCGCAGAGCTTGCCGTAGACCGGAAGGGTGACCGTCACGGCGAGCAGATAGCCGGAGAACAGCCAGGAGAACACCGCCAGTCCGCCGAGGTCGCCGACGATCTGGGGCACGGCCGTGGCGACGACGGTGCCGTCCAGGGCGGCCAGCCCCATCCCCAGCATCATGGCGGCGACGACCGGTCCGCGGCCGCGCGGGGTGGTGGCGGGGGCACCGGCCCGCCGCGTCGTGGTCCCGGACACCCCGTCGTTCCTCCCCCTGCGGCCGATGCGCCCCGACGCGTACCGGACCGTGCCGGTGCGTCGTACATCTACTTCGTCGGCACAGCCTCTCACTCGAACCGCGGGCGGAGAACCCCTAGGGGACTCTCCCCCATACGGGGCAGGGGTCGTTCGTCCCGGCGGAGGACGAGGAGAGCACGTTCCCGTCTTTACCTTGTTCTTACGGAAGACACCCGGTCCTCCGGAGGGCGTCCCGCCCCCCGGACCCGCTCGGCCCTGAGGAAAACCCCAGGGCGAAGAGTGCGGCGGACACCAATGACCCGCGCCCCGCCCCCACGCAGACTCGACATGCGCCGAATCCGGCCATGATCAATCCATCCTGAGGAGACATACCGTGACTTCGGCTGTGACCATCCCCCGGCACGGGGATACGGGCGGACGTACGGCCGTCGCCGCGCGGGCGCGGCAGGTCGTCAAGGCGTACGGCGCGGGGGAGACCCGGGTCGTGGCGCTCGACCACGTCGACGTGGACATCGCCCGCGGGCAGTTCACCGCCATCATGGGGCCCTCGGGCTCCGGCAAGTCGACCCTGATGCACTGCCTCGCCGGGCTCGACACCGTCACCAGCGGCCGGATCCATCTCGACGAGACCGAGATCACCGGCCTGAAGGACAGAAAGCTCACCAGACTGCGCCGCGACCGGATCGGCTTCATCTTCCAGGCCTTCAACCTGCTGCCGACGCTGAACGCGCTGGAGAACATCACGCTGCCGATGGACATCGCCGGCCGCAAGGCGGACCAGGAGTGGCTCGACCGGGTGGTGACGACCGTCGGTCTCGCCGACCGGTTGAAGCACCGGCCCACCCAGCTCTCCGGCGGCCAGCAGCAGCGCGTCGCCGTGGCCCGCGCGCTCGCCGCCCGCCCCGAGATCATCTTCGGCGACGAGCCGACCGGAAACCTCGACTCCCGGGCCGGGGCGGAGGTGCTCGGCTTCCTCCGCCAGTCCGTCGACGAGCTCGGCCAGACCATCGTGATGGTCACCCACGACCCCGTCGCCGCCAGCCACGCCGACCGGGTGCTCTACCTCGCGGACGGACGGATCGTCGACGAGATGCTCCGGCCCACCGCCGACGCCGTACTGGACCGCATGCTGCTCTTCTCCGCGGGCCGCCCCCAGGCCACCGACGTCGACGGCGCGGAGCGGACGTCATGACCGTCCTGAAGACCTCGCTGCGCAACTTCCTCGCCCACAAGGGGCGGATGGCGCTCTCGGCCGTCGCCGTCCTGCTGTCCGTGGCGTTCGTCAGCGGCACGCTCGTGTTCACCGACACCATGAACACCACCTTCGACAAGCTCTTCGCGTCGACCGCCGCCGACGTCACGGTCAGCTCCAGGGACGGGACGGTCGAGTCCGAGACACCGCAGACCGGCCGCCCCGCGACTCTCCCCGCCTCCCTCGTGGACCGGGTCCGCGCCGCGGAGGGCGTCAAGGACGCCCAGGGCTCGGTCATCTCGCTGAGCGTCACCGTCGTCGACTCCCGCGACAAGAACGTCGGGCCCACCGGCGGCGCTCCGACGATCGCGGTCAACTGGTCCCCGATCGAGCTGCGTTCGGTGGACGTCACCTCCGGACACGAGCCGCGCGGACCCACCGAGGTGATGGTCGACGGCGGCACCGCGGAGAAGCACGGCCTGAAGATCGGCGACGAGCTGCGCACCATCGCCGTCACCGGCGACTTCACGGCCCGGATCTCCGGCATCGTCGACTTCAAGGTCACCAACCCCGGCGCCACCGTCGTCTACTTCGACACCGCCACCGCCCAGCGTGAACTCCTCGGCAAAGAAGGCCTGTTCACCCAGATCACGGCCGACGCGGCGCCCGGCGTCAGCGACGAGGCGCTGAAGGCGAACATCGCCTCCGCGGTCGGCGCCGGCTACACCCTGCAGACCGCCGCGGAGGTCGCGGACGCCGGCCGCGAGGACGTCGCCGGCTTCCTCGACGTGATGAAGTACGCGATGCTCGGCTTCGCCGGGATCGCGTTCCTCGTCGGCATCTTCCTCATCGTCAACACCTTCTCCATGCTCGTCGCCCAGCGCACCCGCGAGATCGGCCTCATGCGGGCCATCGGGTCCAGCCGCAAGCAGGTCAACCGTTCCGTCCTCCTGGAGGCCCTGCTCCTCGGCCTCGTCGGCTCGGCCGCCGGCGTCGCCGCCGGTGTCGGGCTCGCCATCGGGCTGATGGAGCTGATGGGCACCATGGGCATGGAGCTGTCCACCGGCGACCTCACCGTCCGGTGGACCACGCCCGCCCTCGGCGTCCTCCTCGGCGTCGTCGTCACCGTCCTCGCCGCTTACATCCCGGCCCGCCGGGCCGGCAAGGTCTCCCCGATGGCGGCCCTGCGTGACGCCGGCACCCCGGCCGACGGCCGCGCCGGCCGGATCCGCGGCGGGCTCGGCCTGCTCCTCACCGCCGGCGGCGCCGGCGCGCTGTGGGCGGCCACCCAGGCCGAGAAGGCGTCCGCCGGCTCCCTCTGGCTCGGCCTCGGCATCGTCCTCTCCCTCATCGGCTTCGTCGTCGTCGGACCGCTCCTCGCGGGCGGGGTCGTCCGCGGCCTCGGCGTCGTCGTCCTGCGGGTCTTCGGCCCGGTCGGCCGGATGGCCGAGCGCAACGCGCTGCGCAACCCCCGCCGCACGGGCGCCACCGCCGCCGCCCTGATGATCGGGCTCGCCCTCGTGGCCTGCCTGTCGGTGGTCGGCTCGTCGATGGTCGCCTCGGCCACCGAGGAGCTGGACCGCTCGGTCGGCGCCGACTTCATCGTCCAGTCCACCAACGGCCAGCCCGTCATGCCGCAGGCCCAGGCCGCACTGGAGCGCACCCCGGGCCTGGCCCACGTCACCGAGTACCGGTGGATCGAGGCCACGGTCACCGCGCCCGGCGGCAAGGCCGTGGAGAAGGGCCTGGCCGCCGCCGAACCGACGTACGCGAAGGACCTGCGCCGTGACACCACCGGCGGCACCCTCGCCGACGCCTACGGCGAGAACGCGATGTCCGTCGGCAGCGACTACGCCGCCGAGCACGGGGTGAAGGTCGGCGACACGCTGACCGTCGCCTTCAAGGGCGGGACGACCGCGCGCCTGAAGGTCGCGGCGATCACCTCCGACGAGAACAACGTCGACAAGGGGGCGATGTACACCAACGTCACCACCGCCGCCCGCCACCTCCCGGCCGAGAAGATGCCCCAGAGCATGATCCTCTTCGCGACCGCGCAGGACGGCAAGGAAGCCGAGGTGTACACGGCGCTCAAGAAGGCGCTCGCCGCCTACCCGCAGTACACCGTCCAGAACCAGGCCGACTACAAGCAGACCCTGAAGGACCAGGTCGGCCAGCTCCTCAACATCGTCTACGGCCTGCTCGCCCTGGCGATCATCGTCGCCGTGCTCGGCGTGGTGAACACGCTCGCGCTCTCGGTCGTCGAGCGGACCCGCGAGATCGGCCTGATGCGGGCCATCGGCCTCTCCCGCCGCCAGCTGCGCCGCATGATCCGGCTGGAGTCGGTGGTGATCGCCCTCTTCGGCGCGCTGCTCGGCCTCGGCCTGGGCATGGGCTGGGGCACGGCCGCGCAGAAGCTGCTGGCGCTGGAGGGGCTCGGGGTCCTCGAGATCCCGTGGCCGACGATCCTGACGGTCTTCGTCGCCTCGGCGTTCGTGGGACTGTTCGCGGCGCTGGTCCCGGCGTTCCGGGCGGGACGGATGAACGTCCTGAACGCGATCGCGACCGAATAGCCGGAACAGCCGGAATAGCCGGACGGCCCGCGGGCCGGTGCACGGCACGGTACGGACGGGAGCACGGGGGTACGGCCCCGGTGGGCATCGCACACGATGCCGGCCGGGGCCGTGGCCGTGCGTACGGGCAGCCCCCGGCACGGCTGTGTGCACGAGGCGGCCTCCGGTCGGCCGTGCGTACGAGGCCCCTGGCCCCCCTGGGGCGGGCGCCGTCCGCCAAGGCACGGCGGCCCCTCGGAGCGCCTCCAGGCCGCCCCCTTCGTCCCCCTGTCACCGCGCTGTCCCCGCCGCCACACCCCCGCCGCCCCGGGTTTCGGGCGCGGGGGTCGTCGGCACGTCGTAGTCTGGAGATCCCCCGGCCCGTACCACGTGTCGGGCTGTTCGCGTTGCCCTCTCCCGGGATGGAAGTCCATGAGCCTGCACGGTCTGCTCGACGTCGTCGTCAAGGACGCGGCCCTCGCCGAAGCGGTCAGGGCCGCGGCGGACGGCAACCGCATGCACGTGGACCTGGTCGGGCCCCCGGCCGCGCGCCCCTTCGCCGTGGCCGCGCTGGCCCGCCGGGCCGGCCGCCCGGTGCTGGCCGTCACCGCGACCGGCCGGGAGGCCGAGGACCTGGCGGCCGCCCTGCGGACCCTCCTCGACCCGGAGACGGTCGTCGAGTACCCGTCCTGGGAGACCCTGCCGCACGAGCGCCTCTCGCCCCGCTCCGACACCGTCGGCCGGCGCCTCGCGGTGCTGCGCCGCCTCGCCCACCCCTCGGCGGACGACCCGGCCGCCGGACCGGTGTCCGTCGTCGTCGCCCCCGTACGCTCCGTGCTCCAGCCGCAGGTCAAGGGCCTCGGCGACCTGGATCCCGTAGCCCTGCGGACCGGATCCACCGCCGATCTGAACGAGGTCGTGGAAGGGCTGGCGGCGGCCGCGTACTCCCGGGTGGAGCTGGTCGAGAAGCGCGGCGAGTTCGCCGTCCGCGGCGGCATCCTGGACGTCTTCCCGCCGACCGAGGAACACCCGCTCCGGATCGAGTTCTGGGGCGACGACATCGAGGAGATCCGCTACTTCAAGGTCGCCGACCAGCGCTCCCTGGAAGTGGCCGAGCACGGCCTGTGGGCGCCGCCCTGCCGTGAGCTGCTGCTCACCGACGAGGTGAAGCGGCGGGCCGCCGCCCTGGCCGAGGCGCACCCGGAGCTGGGCGAGCTGCTGGGGAAGATCGCCGAGGGGATCGCCGTCGAGGGCATGGAGTCCCTGGCGCCGGTCCTGGTCGACGACATGGAGCTGCTGCTCGACGTGCTGCCCGAGGGATCCATGGCCGTGGTCTGCGACCCCGAGCGGGTGCGTACCCGCGCGGCGGACCTGGTGGCCACCTCCCAGGAGTTCCTGCAGGCGTCCTGGGCGGCCACCGCCGGCGGCGGCGAGGCGCCCATCGACGTCGGCGCGGCCTCGCTGTGGGGCATCGCGGACGTCCGTGACCGGGCGCGGGAGCTCGGCATGATGTGGTGGTCGGTCTCGCCGTTCGGCGCGGACGACGACGCCGACCTGGACGCCGACACGGTCAAGCTGGGCATGCGCGCCCCGGAGTCGTACCGCGGCGACACCGCGCGGGCGCTCGCCGACACGAAGGGCTGGCTGGCCGACGGCTGGCGCACGGTCTACGTCACGGAGGCGCACGGGCCCGCGGCCCGGACGGTCGAGGTCCTCGGCGGCGAGGGCATCGCGGCCCGGCTGGACTCGGACCTGACGGAGATCTCCCCGGCGGTCGTCCATGTGGCCTGCGGCTCGATCGACTACGGCTTCGTCGACCCGGCGCTCAAGCTGGCGGTGCTGACCGAGACCGACCTGTCCGGGCAGAAGGCGGCCGGGAAGGACGGCCGGCGGATGCCGGCCAAGCGCCGCAAGACGATCGATCCACTGACCCTGGAGGTCGGCGACTACATCGTGCACGAGCAGCACGGCGTCGGCCGGTACATCGAGATGGTCCAGCGGACCGTCCAGGGCGCCACCCGTGAGTACCTCCTCGTCGAGTACGCGCCGGCCAAGCGCGGCCAGCCCGGCGACCGGCTGTACATCCCCACCGACCAGCTGGAGCAGGTCACCAAGTACGTGGGCGGCGAGGCGCCGACGCTGCACCGGCTCGGCGGCGCGGACTGGACGAAGACGAAGGCGCGCGCGAAGAAGGCGGTCAAGGAGATCGCCGCCGACCTGATCAAGCTGTACTCGGCGCGGATGGCGGCCCCCGGCCACGCCTTCGGCCCCGACACCCCCTGGCAGCGCGAGCTGGAGGACGCCTTCCCGTACGTGGAGACGCCCGACCAGCTGTCCACCATCGCCGAGGTGAAGGAGGACATGGAGAAGACGGTCCCGATGGACCGTCTGATCTGCGGCGACGTCGGCTACGGCAAGACGGAGATCGCGGTCCGCGCCGCCTTCAAGGCGGTGCAGGACGGCAAGCAGGTCGCCGTCCTCGTCCCGACCACGCTGCTCGTGCAGCAGCACTTCGGCACGTTCTCGGAGCGGTACTCGCAGTTCCCCGTCGTCACCCGGGCGCTCTCCCGCTTCCAGACGGAGACCGAGTCGAAGGCGACGCTGGAGGGGCTGCGGGACGGCTCGGTCGACATCGTCATCGGCACACACCGGCTGTTCTCGTCGGAGACGAAGTTCAAGGACCTGGGCCTGGTCATCGTCGACGAGGAGCAGCGCTTCGGCGTCGAGCACAAGGAGCAGCTGAAGAAGCTGCGGGCCAACGTCGACGTCCTGACGATGTCCGCGACCCCCATCCCCCGCACGCTGGAGATGGCGGTGACCGGCATCCGCGAGATGTCGACGATCACCACCCCGCCGGAGGAGCGGCACCCGGTCCTCACCTTCGTAGGTCCGTACGAGGAGAAGCAGATCGGCGCGGCCATCCGCCGTGAACTGCTCCGCGAGGGCCAGGTCTTCTACATCCACAACCGCGTCGAGTCGATCGACCGGGCGGCGGCGCGGCTGCGGGACATCGTCCCCGAGGCGCGGATCGCGACGGCGCACGGCCAGATGGGCGAGTCGGCGCTCGAGCAGGTCGTGGTCGACTTCTGGGAGAAGAAGTTCGACGTCCTGGTCTCCACGACGATCGTCGAGTCGGGCATCGACATCTCCAACGCGAACACGCTGATCGTGGAGCGGGGCGACAACTTCGGTCTTTCGCAGCTGCACCAGCTGCGCGGCCGGGTCGGGCGCGGCCGCGAGCGCGGCTACGCCTACTTCCTGTACCCGCCGGAGAAGCCGCTGACCGAGACGGCGCACGAGCGTCTTGCGACGATCGCGCAGCACACCGAGATGGGCGCCGGCATGTACGTCGCCATGAAGGACCTGGAGATCCGCGGCGCCGGCAATCTCCTGGGCGGTGAGCAGTCCGGTCACATCGCGGGCGTCGGCTTCGACCTGTACGTACGGATGGTCGGCGAGGCGGTCGCGGACTACCGCGCCTCGCTGGAGGGCGGGGTGGAGGAGGAGCCGGCCCTGGAGGTCAAGATCGAACTGCCGGTCGACGCCCACGTCCCGCACGACTACGCCCCGGGCGAGCGGCTGCGCCTCCAGGCGTACCGCGCCATCGCGTCGGCGAACTCCGAGGAGGACATCAAGGCGGTACGGGAGGAGCTGACGGACCGCTACGGCAAGCTCCCGGAGCCGGTCGAGAACCTGCTCCTGGTGGCGGGCCTGCGCATGCTGGCCCGTGCCTGCGGAGTCGGCGAGATCGTGCTGCAGGGTCCGAACATCCGCTTCGCCCCGGTGGAGCTGCGCGAGTCCCAGGAGCTCCGGCTCAAGCGCCTGTACCCGCGGACGGTCATCAAGCCGACGGTCCACCAGATCCTGGTCCCGCGCCCGACGAGCGGCAAGATCGGCGGAAAGCCGGTGGTGGGACGCGAACTGCTGGCGTGGACGGGCGAGTTCCTGACCACGATCCTCGGGTCGTAGGGGCCTAGGGGCGGTCGGCGGGGTTCAGAACAGCAGGGCCGCGAGGCGGCGGAAGTACTCGGTGGGGTCCAGGTCGCCCATCGGGCCCGCCTCGGCCCGGTGTGCGGCACCGTCCCCGTCTTCCCCCGATTCCGCGCTCTGCCCGTCCCCTTCGGCGCGCGGATCGTCTCCGGGGTAGCGGGCGTTGCGCGCGTCCAGGTTCTCGGTCAGCAGGAGCGTCGCGAAGCCGTGGGCCAGCGACCAGGCGGCGATGCCCGCCGTGCGGGCGTCCGCGGTGGGGGTGGCCGCCGGGGTCAGGGAGTCGATGCCCGCGCGGAGTTCGGCCGAGGAGCGTCGCCGGGCCGCCAGCAGGTCCGGGTCGTCGCCCCGCAGCAGGGCGGGCTGGAACATGACCTGGAAGTGGGCGGGACGGTCGACGGCGAAGCGGACGTAGGCGACCCCGCGTTCGCGGAGGTTGGGTGCGGCGGCGAGGGCGTCGGCCAGGAGGTCGTGGCCTTCGGCGGCGATCGCGGTCAGCAGGCCCGTGCGGTCCTTGAAGTGGTGGGCCGGCGCGGCATGGGAGACGCCCGCGCGGCGGGCCAGGTCGCGCAGGCTCAGCGCCGCGGGGCCCTCGGCGGCGATGACGTCGAGGGCGGCGGTCAGGACGGCCTGCCGCAGGTCGCCGTGGTGATAGGTGCGCCGAGCGGTCATGAATCCCCATCCTACGCGGATCTAGTCATTGACAGGTTGGAGTCGGGCGCGCAATCTAGACAGTGACAAGATGAGGTGGAGGGGGAAGCCATGACCGTGGAACCGGAGACAGGCGTCCAGCCCGGGCGCGTACGCCAGATGTGGCACCTGCTGGAACCGCTGCACGCCCTGCTGTACTACGCCCCGGAGGCGTTCGACGAGGCCGCCCGCCTCGGCTACGCCGTCGAGGAGCGCTGGCCGAGCTACTTCGCCTGGCGCGCCGCGCCGCTCGGCCCCGCCGGACGGGAGCGGGTCGCCTCCGCCTTCTACGGCTTCAGCCCCGACATGGTCGGCCGGTACGTCCCGGCGGTCTGGCACACGGCCGCGCCCGACGCGGTGCTCGCCGCCCGGCTGCGGGCCGCCGACCGGGCGTACCGGAGCGTCCTCGGCGCGGAGACCGTCGACGGCCCCGAAGTCGCCGAGGCCGCCGGGCTGGCGCGCCGCGCCGCCGAGGCCGCCGGGACGGCGGGGCGACCGCTCGCCGCCGCCCACGCCGCGCTGCCCTGGCCGGAGGCGCCGCACCTCGTCCTCTGGCACGCCGCGACGCTGCTGCGCGAGCACCGGGGCGACGGGCACCTCGCCGCCCTGATCGCCGCCGAGCTGGACCCCGCCGCCTCGCTGGTCTCCTTCGCCGCGGTCGGCGCCGCCTCGGAGAAGACCTTCGAGAGCCGGGGCTGGAGCGAGGCCGAATGGGGCGCGGCCCGGGACCGCCTCGCCGCCCGCGGTCTGCTCGCCGCCGACGGCACGGCCACCGAGGCCGGCCGGGCCCTGCGCGCGGAGGTCGAACTGCGCACCGACCGTCTGGCCGCCGCCCCCTGGGACGCCCTCGGCCACGAAGGAACCGCCCGGCTCGCCGAACTCCTCGGCGGCCCCTGGCTGGCGGTGATCGGCTCGGGGCTGCTCCCGGCCGAGAACACCCTCGGCATCGGCAAGATCTGAGCGGAGCCGCGGGGGCGCGGCGGAACGCGCCGCGGCCGTGGCGTGCGCGAAGCACGTCCACGGCCGCGGAGGTGTGGGGGTGGAGCCAGCGCGTGCCCGGCGTTCCCGGCCAGGCGGGAACGTCGCGACACGTCCTGGGTCGGACCGGCGCCGTCAGGTGGTGGGCGGAGGGGGCGGCGGGGGTTCTTCCCGCCGGTCCTTCGCGCCGAGCCTGTCCCCGACGTGCCGCTGTGCCTGGTCGACCTGACCCGTGTACTTGTTGCCGGTCTTCTTGTCGACCATGTCCCCGGCGCGTTCGACCCCCTGTTGGGTCTTGTCCGGGTGCTGGCCCATCATCTCTTTGAGCTTGCCCATGATCCCCATGCGTCCAGACTCCTTCGGAAGGGGACATACACCGCATTCGACGCTACGCGCCCCGCGCCGATTCCGCGCGCCGGGCGACCCGGCACCCTGGCGGACCCCCCGCGGTGCCTGGCTAATATCCCCGCGTGCCCAGCTACCGCAGGATCCCGCGTCTCGCCGCGCTCGCCGCCGCCGCCCTCCTCGCCTCCGGCTGTACGCCGCCACCGGAAGGACCGCCCGCCAAGGGCGCCCCCGGGGGCGCCGGATCCGCGCTCGCCGCCGTGGACACCCTCACCGTCAAGGGCCGCGCCCCGAAGACCGGCTACGACCGGGAGAAGTTCGGCCGCGCCTGGGCCGACGTCGACGGCAACGGCTGCGGCACCCGCGACGACATCCTCAAGCGCGACCTCGCCGACGTCCGCTTCACCGACGGCCGCTGCAAGGTCGCCTCCGGGGTCCTCGCCGACGACCCCTACACCGGCGGCCGCGTCGACTACGTCCGCGGCCGCAGCAAGATCGACATAGACCATGTCGTGGCCCTCTCCGACGCCTGGCAGAAAGGCGCGCAGCAGTGGGACGCGGGCAAGCGGCGCCGGTTCGCCAACGACCCGCTCAACCTCCTCGCCGTCGACTCCGGCGCCAACCGACGCAAGTCCGACGGCGACGCGGCGACCTGGCTGCCGCCGAACAAGACGTACCGCTGCCCGTACGTGGCCGGGCAGGTCGCGGTGAAGAAGAAGTACGGCGTGTGGGTCACACGCGCCGAGCGGGACGCGATGAAGCGGGTCCTCGCCGCCTGCCCGCGGCAGAAACTGCCGTAGGAACCGGGCGGGCCCGAAGAAAAACCGGTTGGGGGGCAGGGGCGGGATCGTTAGCCTGCGCGGATGGAGCTGAACATAACCACCCTCGCCGAACGTCCCGAACTCGAGGGGCCGATGTGGCGGATGCTCGACCTGTGGCCGGAGTTCATGCTCCACGACCCGATCGGCTGGGCCAACATCGGCCGGATCGTCGGCGAACTCCCGGAGTACGTCCTGGTCGCCACCGACCCCGAAGGCACGGTCGTGGCGCGCGCGTTCAGCGTCCCGTTCCAGCTCGGGGCCGAGGGCCGTGGCGAACTGCCCGCCACCGGCTGGGACCAGGTGCTGCTGTGGGCCTTCTCCGACAAGCGGCACGGCCGGATCCCCGACACCGTCAGCGCCATCGAGGTCACCGTCGCCCGCGAGGCGCTGGGCCGGGGCATCTCCGCCAGGATGCTGGCCGCCATGCGGGACAACGCCGAGCGCCTCGGCTTCACCCAGCTCGTCGCGCCGGTGCGGCCCAACGGCAAGCATCTGGAGGCCGGTACGCCGATGAGCGAGTACGCCTTCCGTACCCGCGAGGCGGACGGGCTGCCCACCGACCCCTGGCTGCGGGTCCACGTCCGCGCCGGCGGGGCGGTGGAGTCCGTCGCCCCGGTGTCGATGACGATCGCCGCCGCCCTGGACGACTGGCGCAAGTGGACCGGCCTGCCCTTCGACACCGACGGCCCGGTGGAGGTCGAGGGCGCCCTGGTGCCGGTGCACTGCGATGTCTCCCGCGGCTACGCCGTCTACGTCGAGCCGAACGTCTGGGTCCGCCACCGCCTGTGAACCCGACCGATCCGTGAACACCCGACGGGGTGTGCGGGCCGCCCCCCTCCGGCGGCCCGCACACCCCGTCGCCGTCCCCCGGCTCCTCGGCTCAGCGCTCCTCGGGCTACTGCTTCTCGTCGAGGATGTCCTTGGCGGGCGGGGGCGTGGCGGTGACCGGCTTGCCGTAGTCGGTGAAGGCGATCGTCCCCGGCTCCTCGCCGCCCGCCGTCACGATCTTCAGCAGGTGCGGCTCGCCCTCCGTGGCGACGTAGAGCGTCGTCTTCTCCTTGTCGAACGCCTGCGTGAGCATGAGCGCCTTCCTGCCGCCGACCGTGGTCTCGCCGCTCTTCACGGAGAGGGCGGTCCCCTGCTCGAAGTCGGCGAGGAGCGCCTTCAGGTCGCAGAGCTCCAGGCTCTCCTTGGCCTCCGGGTCCGACACCGCCGTCTTCACCCAGCGGCCCCTCAGCTCCTTCAGCACGGCCTCCTGCATCTCGGCGGACTCGCCCTTGGCCTGCTCCCGCAGGAAGGCCTCGTCGAAGCGGAGGTAGGCGAACGTGTCGTCCGGCTTCACCACCTCCGCCGTGCCCGTCGTGCCGACCGTCAGCGTGCCGGCGCACTTCTTCCGGATGTCGACGGCCAGACGCGCCTTCATCGGCCCGTCGGTCGTCCTGACGGCCAGGTCGAGGGTGAGGGAGTCGGCGGCCTTGGTCGCGGTGATCGCCTTGTCGGCGATCTGCGGCCCGGTCAGCTCCCCGAACGGCCCGGCGGCCTTCGGGTCGTCCCCGAACGGCCCGCAGGCGGCGGCGCCGAGCGCCAGAGCGGCACAGAACGCCGTGGCGAGCGCCGTACGACGGAGACGGAGGCGGGGACGGGGGCGGGGGTGGGTGAGCTCGGACATGCGGGGTTCTCCGGAGGTGGGAAGCGTGCGGTGCGGGACGCCGTGGCGGCGGTGGGACTGCGTGCGGTACGAGCGCCGTGGCGGCGGCGGGGACGAGCGGAGGCGGCGGGGAGGCGCCGGGCGGTGCGGGGGTGGGGTGCGCCGTGGCGGCGGGGGAGCGCCGGGCGGTGCCGGGGGGCGGGGGCCCGCGGGGCCCCGGCGGTCAGCCGATCTTCAGCTCCCACTGGGCGGCGTTGTGCTCCAGGCCGGGGCTCACGTCGACCATGAGGGTCTTCGCGTCGGCCGGGGCGTCGAAGGCGAAGGTGACCGTGGACTTCTTGCCGGGCAGGACCGCGCCGTCGAAGCCGCTGCCGACCTTCTCGTCGAAGATCTGCTCGGCCGCGACCCCGTCCTTGCCCGCGCGGGCGTCCAGCGTCGCCAGCGTGGAGTCGAACCGCTTCGTGCCGCCGTTCTCGATGACGACGGTGACCTGGTAGGCCTTGTTGCCCTCGGTGTGGCCGACGGCGTACTCGCTCGGGGAGTACGTCTTCGCCGCCGAGACCGTGACCTTCAGCCCGTCGTCGTACGTGGAGCTCGCGCCGGCCCCCAGGGCCTTGGCCGTGCCCGTGTCCCCGCCGCCCGCCGACGCGCCCGGCTTCTTGGACGTCGGGTCCTTCGGGGCGGCGTCCTTGACGGCCTTGTCGATCTCGTCGACCGCCTCGCTGACCGCCGCGAACGTGATCACTGCGCCGACCACCGAGAGGACCAGGGCCGCGAGGCCGAGGACGACGCCCGTGACGGTCGCGCCCTTGTTGTTCGCCTCGCCGCGCTTCACCCGGCCCTTGCCCACAAGCCCGAGGACCAGCGCGATCAGGCCCAGGATGCCCGCCAGCCAGAAGAAGAACGGGATCAGGCCGGAGACCGTGCCGATGATCCCGAGGACCAGGGCCGCGGTGCCGAGCCCGTTGCGGAACGCCGTCGGCGCCGGCGCGGGCTGGAAGTGCGTGGTGTCGTACGACATGACTGTGTCCTCCCGGACCGGTCGACTGACTGGAGCGATGGATCAATAACAGCAGAGCCTGTGAACCGAGTCAACACGGTTCACGTCTTTCAGGTCTGATCACGCTGTGAAGCGGTGAGCCTTGCGCGCGTCGGTACTATCGACGCCACAACGACGACAGCAGGACCACGAAGGGAGTCGGACGGTGCCGGAGCGCGCGACAGAGGTGACCGCCGCCGGGATCGCCCGGCTGGCCGGGGTCGGCCGCGCCGCCGTCAGCAACTGGCGGCGCCGGCACGCCGACTTCCCCCGTCCCGTCGGCGGCACGGAGACCAGTCCCTCCTTCGCCCTCGCCGAGGTCGAGGAGTGGCTGCGCGCCCAGGGCAAGCTCGCCGAGGTCCCCCTGCGCGAGCGGGTCTGGCAGCAGGTCGCCGGCCATCCCGCGGGAGCCGTCACCGCCCTCGCCCACGCGGGCGCCGTGCTGCTGCTCGTACGCGACCGGGCCGCGGCCTGGCCGACGCTCGCCGCCGCCGACGACGAACGGCTCGCCGCGACCCTGCCGATCGCCCTGGAGGAGACGCTCACCGAGCGGTTCGGCCCCGAGCGCAGCGTGCGCACCCCCACCGCCGCCGAACTCGCCCCGTCCCTCCCCCTCGTGCGCGGGGCCGCCGACCTCGCCGCCGAGACCGGGCCCCGTGAGGCCTTCGAGTTCCTCCTCGGCCGGTACCTCGACGCCAACCCGCGCCAGTACACGCTCACTCCGCCCGGGCCCGCCGCCCTGATGGCCGCCCTCGCCGCCGCCGGCACCGACGGACCCCCCACCGTCCTCGACCCCGCCTCGGGAACCGGCACCCTGCTGCGCGCCGTCGAGCGGCCCGGCGCCCTCCACGGCCAGGACGCCGACCCCGACCTGGCCGCCCTCACCGCCCTGCGCCTGGCCCTGGCCGGCGACGCCGACGTCCGCGTGCGGGCCGGCGACAGCCTGCGCGCCGACGCCTTCCCGCACCTGGCGGCGGACGCCGTGCTGTGCCACCCGCCGTTCAACGAGCGCAACTGGGGCCACGAGGAACTGGCCTACGACCCACGGTGGGAGTACGGCTTCCCGGCCCGTACGGAATCCGAACTCGCCTGGGTCCAGCACGCCCTGGCCCGCCTCCGCCCCGGCGGCACGGCCGTCCTGCTCATGCCGCCCGCCGCGGCCTCCCGCCGCTCCGGCCGCCGCATCCGCGCCGACCTGCTGCGCCGGGGCGCCCTGCGGGCCGTCGTCGCCCTGCCCGCCGGCGCCGCGCCGCCGTACGGCATCCCGCTCCACCTCTGGGTGCTGCGCAGGCCCGTCGCCGGAACCGCCGCCTCCCAGGAACTCCTCGTCGTCGACACCGCGTCCCTCGCCGCCGACCAGCAGGGCGGCGGCCCGGGCCGCGACCGGCTCGACTGGCAGGCCGTGCACACCGCCGTCCTCGACGCCTGGCTGCCCTTCGCCCAGGACGGCACCGTCGAGCAGGTCCCCGGCGCGAGCCGGGCCGTGCCCGTCATCGAACTCCTCGACGACGACGTCGACCTGGCCCCCGCCCGCCACCTGCCGCCCCCGGCCGCCGCCGGCGGCGCGGCGGACCTGGCGCGGGTCCGCGACCGGCTCGCCGAGACCCTGAGCCGCACCGTCGCCCTTGCCCCCCCGCCCCCGCCGCCCACGACCGCCGACCCGGCCGCCGCCGCCCGTCTCACCGGCGTCACCGTCGGCGAACTCGCCCGCACCGGAGCCCTCGAACTCCGTGCCGGCGGCGCGGGCACCACCGGCGCGGGCACCACCGGCACGGCCGGCCCCGAGGCGCCCCGCCGGGACCACCCCGCCCGGGTGCTCACCGAGAACGACGTCTTCGCCGCCCAGCCGCCCTCCGGCGCCCTCCCCGACGGGCCGCCCGAGGAGCCCGTCGTGCTCCGCGCCGGCGACGTCGTCGTCCCCGTCCTCGGCGGCGGCTCCGTCGCCCGGGTCGTCGACGCCGCCACCGCCGGGGCCGCCCTCGGCCGCAACCTCCAGCTGCTGCGCCCCGACCCGGCCGCACTCGACCCCTGGTTCCTCGCCGGGTTCCTGCGCGGCACCGCCAACAACCGCCAAGCCAGCAGCTACGCCTCCACGGCCACCCGGCTCGACGTCCGCCGCCTCCAGCTCCCGCGCCTGCCGCTCGCCGAGCAGCAGCGGTACGGCGAACGCTTCCGCGCCCTCGCCGAGTTCGAGGACGCCCTGCGCCTCGCGGGACGGCTCGGCGACCTGCTGGTCCAGGGTCTCTACGACGGGCTCGCGGACGGCACGGTGGCTCCCTGACCCCCGCGCCCTGATCGGTTCGGCAACGGTTCCGTACAACCCGGGAGCCGTTGTCGTCGTCGGTGTATACGCTCGGACCCGCAACCGATCCAGGTGACCAGGAGCAGGAATGTACGGCCCCGGCTATGAGCCCCCGGCACCTCCGCGTGCCCTCCCGACGTCGATCGTCGTGCTCCGTGTGCTCTTCGCCGCGCTTCCGCTCTTCAGCTGCGGGATGCTGACCTGGGCGACGATGCTGCGGCTCGCCATCGTGACGCGCCGTACGTCCGACTGGATCCTGTGCGGTGTGGCGACCGCCGTCGTGATCACCGGCCTGGTCCTGATGCCCGACGACGTCGAGACGACGCAGGCGGACGTCACCGTCGGCCTGATCCTGCTCAGCGCCCTCGTGTTCACGGCCTACTTCCTCTACGCCGACATCCGGCACGACAAGGTGCGCCGGATGGGACCGGCGGGAGCGTCGCCGTACGCGACGACCGTCCCGCAGCACCGGACGGGGTACGGCTACCCGCCCGCCTACCCCCAGGTCCAGCCCCAGGCGCACCCGCAGCCGCAGGCCCAGCCCCTCCCGGCCGTCCCGCCCCAGCCGCAACAGCAGCCCCACCCCACCCCGCCGCCGCACACCCCTCAGACCCCCGCCCCCCAGCCGCACAACCCCCGGCTCGACGAGGTCCGCGCCGAGCTGGACGAGCTGAGCCACCTCCTCCGTAAGGACGAGGGGAAGTGAACGGACGCGTCATCGGCGGCCGTTACGAACTCTCCACGCTCATCGGCCAGGGCGGCATGGGCCAGGTGTGGACGGCGTACGACACACGGCTCGACCGCCGTGTCGCCGTCAAACTCCTGCGACCCGACCACATGGCCGCCGCCACCGCCGCCGGCGAGATGCGGCGCCGCTTCGTCCGCGAGTGCCGGGTCACCGCCCAGGTCGACCACCCGGGCCTGGTCACCGTCCACGACGCCGGCAGCGACGGCGACGAGCTGTACCTCGTCATGCAGTACGTCGAGGGCGCGGACCTCGCCGACCACCTGGCCGAACACGACCCGTACCCCTGGCCCTGGGCGGTCTCCGTTGCCGCGCAGCTGTGCGCCGTCCTCGCCGCCGTGCACGCGGTGCCGATCGTCCACCGCGACCTCAAGCCGCGGAACGTGATGGTGCGCCCCGACGGCAGCGTCACCGTCCTCGACCTCGGCGTCGCCTCCGTCCTGGACACCGACACCACCCGCCTCACCCACACCGGTTCGCCCATCGGCAGCCCCGCCTACATGGCGCCCGAACAGGCGATGGGCGGCGCCGTCGGCCCGTACACCGACCTGTACGCGCTCGGCGTGCTGCTCCACGAACTCCTCAGCGGGAACGTGCCCTTCGCCGGCTCCACCGCCCTCGGCGTGCTGCACCGGCACCTGTACGAGCCGCCGCTGCCGGTCCGCCGGCTGCGCCCCGAGGTGCCCGAGGCCCTGGAGGCGCTGGTCCTGCGGCTGCTCGCCAAGGACCACCGGCACCGGCCGTCCGACGCGCACGAGGTGTACGAGGCGCTGCTGCCGCTGCTGCC
The DNA here is from genome assembly GCF_055587165.1 of Streptomyces sp. NPDC048353. Classification (NCBI taxonomy): domain Bacteria; kingdom Bacillati; phylum Actinomycetota; class Actinomycetes; order Kitasatosporales; family Streptomycetaceae; genus Streptomyces; species Streptomyces sp. NPDC048353. Next base: position 266,642 of record NZ_JBVJGU010000008.1, read on the forward strand.
CGCGCGCGGGGTCCCCTCGGGGCCGCTCGATCCGACGCGCCCCTTCCTGCGCCCGCACGCGCCGTGGCCCGACCGGGCCGCCGTCCCGCCGCCGCCGCCCGTCGCGCCGCCGGTCGCCCCGCCCGTCTCGCGCCCGGACGTGGCCGCCGCCGTCGACGAGGTCAAGCGGCTGCTGGGCGAGGGGTCGATCACCCAGGCCGTCGACATCCTCGGCGGCATCCTGCCCGCCGCCGCGGCCGAGCACGGCGAGCACTCGCCCGTCGTCCGGATCCTGCGCAAGCAGTACGCCACGACCCTGATGGACGACGGCCAGTACCGCCGCGCCCTGCCGGAGCTGCGCCGCCTGGCCGAGGACCGCACCGCGGAGGCGGGCCCGGCCGACCCGCAGACCTTGCGGTTCCGCTTCGACGCGGCGCAGTGCCTGGAACAGCTCGGCGAGACCGCGGACGCGCTGGCGGAGTACCGCGCGCTGCTGCCGTACGTCGACGGCGGCACGGACCCGTCGCGCGGCTTCGACATCCGCCGGCGGATCGGGAACCTCCTGCTGGCCATGGGCGACCACGCGACGGCGCACCAGCACCTCCAGGCGCTGCTCTACGACACCGAGCGCGCCTACGGTCCGTACCACGCGGTCCCGGCCGATCTGCGGCGCGCGCTCGCCCGCCAGCAGCAGATGGGCCCGCACGTCTGACGGGGTGTGAGCCGGATCACGGCCGCAAGATCGTCGGTCGGGCGATGATTCTCGTCCGGCCCGGGCGGCTCCTCCGCCCGGGCCGTGCAGCGTACGCGCGGGTGCGCGGACGCCACCCGAAGGAACGAGAACGAGGGCACGTGACCACGAAGCAGCGCGCGAAGAAGCACGGATACAGAACGACGGCGGCCTCGCTCGCGCTGGGCGCCCTGCTGATGGCGACCCCGGCGGCGAGCGCGGAGCCGGTCACGGCCGTCACGACCGGGCCGGTCTTCAACGACCCGTCGGGCGACACCACCGCCCAGGGGCGGATCCTCAGCCACCTGGGCCGGCTCGTCGACGGCGCCGAGCCGCAGTCGTCCATCCGGGTTTCCCTGTACCTCTACGGCTCCCAGTGGCTCACCGAGCGGCTGCTCGCCGCCCACGCGCGCGGGGTGACCGTCCAGGTGGTCCTCGACGCCGACACCGCCGGCTACCCGGCCGTCTCGAACCTCAAGAACGGGCTCGGCGGCGACTCCTGGGTGCGGATATGCAAGCCGGAGGAGGCCTGTCTCGCGAAGGACCCGGGCACCACGGCGGCGGACCCGAACGGCTGGTACGACAACGTCAACCACAACAAGTACTTCCTGTTCTCCCGTACCAAGGGGAACGGCACCGTGCCGGTGGACGACGTGGTGGTGCAGTCCTCGGGCAACCTCATCGAGCAGGACCGCACGAAGCTGTGGAACGACGCGATGACGGTGGCGGGCAACAAGGAGCTGTTCGACGCGTACACGGCGTACTTCGGCGACCAGGCGGGGGCGGCCGTCGGGCAGGTCCCGCAGGTCGACGAGTACGCGCACGACACGCAGGCGGGCAAGGCGAAGGTCTACTTCTTCCCGCGCTCCGGCACCGACCCGGTGGTCAACGTCCTGAAGACGGTGGCCCAGCCGGTCGGCACGGCGGCTCCCTGCTACGGCAACGCCCCGGGCTTCGGCACGTCCGACGGCCGTACGCGGATCCGGATCGCGCAGGGCCACATCGCCCGCCCGGACGTGGCCGAGCAGCTCTGGAAGCTGGCGGACGCGGGCTGCGACGTCGAGATCGTCTACGGCAAGCTCGACAACTGGCCGATCGACGCGGCGAAGTTCCCGCTGCGGGTGGCCGAGTGGCTGACGCGCCCGACGGCGAAGGGCCGCATCGTGCTCCACCAGCTCCACGCCCACGAGCGCGGCGGCACGTCGTCGCACACGAAGTACCTGCTGATCGACGGCGCGTACCTGGGCGGAGCCAACAAGAAGATCGTCTTCACCGGCAGCCACACGTACACGACGATGGCGCTGAAGGTGAACGACGAGGCGATGCTGAAGTACGAGGACCCGGCGGTCTTCGACGCCTACGCGGTGAACTTCGCGGCCCAGCGGGCGGCGTCGGAGTCGGAGGGTCTGTAGGGACCCGGGCGGCGGCTGACGGGGCGACAGGATCACGAGTGCGCATCTGATCGGTGACGGGTTCCTCCTGGTCCGTTTTGACCGATCTGCGACATGTAGCGTTCGCGTTCGATCATGTACACGTCCCCAAGGAATCCTTCATGACCACCACGCCGCCGCCCGTCACCCCCGAGCAGCCCGCCGCCTTCGGCGAGCCCGTCGCCCCCGCCGAGCCGCCGAAGAAGGGCGGCCTGGGCAAGAAGATCCTGGGCATCGTCGCGGCCATCGCGATCGCGCTCGGCGTGAAGTTCGGGTACGCGGCGATCAGCGGCGACCTTCCCACCCACGCCGAGGCCGGCGACTGCATCACCGTCACCGGCCCGGACAACGACCCGAAGGTCGAGACCAAGGGGTGCGACGACAAGGCGCCCGACCTCTACAAGGTCACCAAGGTCGTCGACGGCACCTTCGACGTCGAGAAGTGCGGCGAGCTGAGCGCGCTGGCGCAGGAGTGGGAGCACGAGAAGTTCGTCCTCTGCCTGCAGCCCGTCAAGAACTGACGCCGCTCCGCGCGGAGGGGGCCGGACGCACCGCGTCCGGCCCCTCGCGCGTTCCCGGCCCCGGGCCCATGGAAGGCGCGGACGGGCCGCAGGAACGCCGCCGCCGGAGGACCGAACCCAGCAGCAGCACCGCCGCCGCACCCCCCGCGCCCAGCCCGGCCCGGAGCCCCGGGGGACGGAACGCGCAGGTCACCGCGGTGCCGGCGGGCGGAACGGGGGTCGCCACCAGGCCGCCGTACGAACCGGCCGGGCGGCCCTCGCAGCGCCAGCCCGCGATGCGGGGGGCCGCCAGGACGAGCGTGCCGCGGGTGCCGGGGGCGAAGGTGGCCCGCAGGCCGGTGGACGTGATCCGTACCGACGTCGGCGCCGTCGCCCGCAGCCCCGCCACCGCCGTCCGCAGGCGCGCGTGGTCCAGGCACTCCACCTGCCCCCGCTCGCCCCGCCCGGTCAGGACCGGGCGTTCGCCCGCCGTGCGCGGGACGCCGAGGGCGACCATCGCCGCCCGCCGCTTCGGCAGGCCGCCGAGGAGCCGCGCGGTCCGGGCCCCGAGCCGGGCCGTGCCGGTGAAGTCCGGCGCCCAGAGGACGACCTCGCGGCCGGCCGGGCAGACCCCGCCCGCCCCCGCCGGTTCGTAGACCCGCGCCCCGAGCAGCAGCTCCTGGTTGCGGAACGGCGAAGGTCCGTACCGCGGCGGCGCCGTGCCCTCCGGCCGTACGGTCACCAGCGGGAGGACCAGCGCGGGATCCGTGCGGACGACGGCGCCGTCCCGCCACCGCGCGCCGACCCCGAACAGGGCGTCCGTCACCGGGTTGTCGAGGCCCAGCAGGTTCCGGCCGCGCGAGGTCCAGCCGCCGCCGAGCGCCGTCAGCGTCCGCGTCAGGGCCTCCGGGGTGTGGCTGCTGTAGTAGGCGCCGCCCTGCCCGCCCAGCAGCAGCGGGTCGTTGCCCGCGACCCGGGGCAGCCCGGAATCCGTCCGGTAGGCCGGCCAGCCGTCGGCAGCCGCGAGCGCCGCGGCCCGCCGCGCGTGTTCCGCGCCGTACGCCGGATAGTCGTCGAGGCGGGCCGCCCGCTCCCGGTCGGCGTACGCGGTGGTCGCCGCCGCCTGCCCGACCAGCGCCCCCGACAGGACGACGGCGGCCACGGCCGCGTACCGCCCCCGCCGGGGCAGGAGCATCGCCCCGACGACGGCGGCGCATCCGGCCGCGCCCAGCAGCAGCGCCCAGCCGTGCGCCAGCGGGCTGAGCAGCGCGACCGCCGCCGCGAGACCCACCGCCCCGGCCCCGCCGAGCAGCGCCCGCCGGTCGGGCGGGCCGTGCGCGAGGCCGGCCCAGGCGGTGAGGACGAGGACGCCCGCGAGGACGAACGTCTGCCGGTAGGGGCTGCCGTTCGGCGTGGCGAAGAGGTGCCACAGCAGATGGGTCGGGCCCCACTGCGTGGACACCGCCACGGTCACGGCCAGCCCCGCCCACAGCCACCGCCCGCGCCACGCGACGTCCCGGCGCAGCGGCAGCGACAGCGCGAGCAACGGCACGGCGGTGAAGACGAAGACCGCGGGGCTGGAGAAGCTGTACGTGGCGGGCAGCAGCCGGGCGAGGAAGTCCGGCCAGGCGACCGGGGCGAACTCCCGGATGAGACCGGGGTGCGCGAGCCGGGAGCCGAGGAGGACGGGGAACAGGACGGGCGCGGCGAGCCCCACGCCGAGCCCGGTCGTGGCGGCCGCCCGGCCCACCACGCGGAGGCGGAAGGAGTCGGTCTCGGCGAGCCGGACCAGCAGGACCAGGGCCGCGCCGAGGGTGGCCATGTATGCGGTGTAGAAGTTCGCGATCCAGCAGAGCGCGACCACCAGCGGCCCGAGGAGCGGCCGCCGCCCCTCCCGCACCCACTCGCCCACCAGGCACAGCAGCGGGAAGGCGATCAGCCCGTCGAGCCACATGGGGTTGTACGTGGCCTCGGCGACGGACCAGCCGCACAGGCCGTACGAGGCGCCGAGCAGCCCGGCCGCCCACCACGTGCCCGGCCGGGTGCGCAGCAGCAGCGCGGTCATGGCGGCGGCCGCCACCGCCGTCTTCAGGACCGTGACGGCGTAGACCGCGTACTCGATGTCGTCGCGCGGGAACAGCGCGACGAGCGGAGCGAAGGGGCTCGTCAGATAGGTGCCGAGGTCGGGCAGGAAGCTGGTGCCCCAGCCGGACCGCCAGTTGAGGAGCAGCCCGCCGTCGGCGTCCCCGCGCAGCAGGTCCCACAGGTGCGCGTGGAACGGGACGAACTGGTTGGCCAGGTCGTTGACGGCGCGTCGGCGCGGGCCGAAGGGGAAGGCACGGGCGACGGCGTCCCCGGTGCACACGGCGAGCACGGTGAGGAACCCGGCGAGCCCCGCGGCGCGTCCCGCCCGCTGGGTCCTGATCTTCATGATGGTTCGAATATGCCAGCCGGAGAAACGAAATCGTGCGCTTCGGCGGCCAGTTCATTCAATGGTCGTCTCGCCGTCACGTCGCGAATCCGCCGCCGACATCCGGCTCCGTTGTCGTTTCTCCCGTGCTGCTCTCGATTGTGGTCCCGTGCTTCAACGAAGAGGAGATCATCGGCCGCTTCCACGACCATGTGACCACCGAACTCTCCCGCTTCGACGGCGAATTCGAGCTGGTCTACGTGGACGACGGAAGTCACGACCGTACGCTCCCGCTCCTGGAGGAGATCGCCGCCTCCGACCCCCGTGCCCGCTACGTCTCCTTCAGCCGCAACTTCGGCAAGGAGGCGGCGATGCTGGCCGGCCTGCGGCACGCCGCGGGCGACGCCGTGGTGATCATGGACGCCGACCTCCAGCATCCGCCGGAGCTCGTGCACCGCATGGTCGCCCTCCACGCCGAGGGGTACGACCAGGTCATCGCCCGCCGGACCCGCACCGGCGACCGGGTGACCCGCACCGTGACCGCGCGCGCCTACTACTGGGCGATCAACCGGCTGGTGGACGTCGAGCTGGTGGACGGGGTCGGCGACTTCCGGCTGCTTTCCCGCCGAACGGTCGACTCGATCCTGGAACTGACCGAGTACAACCGATTCTCCAAGGGCATCTTCGCCTGGGTCGGATTCCGTACCACCACATTCGAGTACGAGAATGCGGTGCGGGAGGAAGGCCGCTCGAAATGGAGCTTCGGAAAGCTGCTGAACTACGGCCTCGACGGACTTCTCTCCTTCAACAACAAGCCCCTGCGAGCCGCCGTCTATCTGGGAATGGTCCTGGTCTCGGTGGCCCTGGCGTACGCGGCCTGGATCGTCGGTGTCGCGCTGGTGAACGGCGTGGACACACCCGGATACGTCACCCTGCTCGTGACGGTCACGGCGCTGGCCGGCGTCCAGATGGTGATGCTGGGGCTGGTGGGGGAGTACGTCGGCAGGATCTACTACGAGGTGAAGCGACGCCCGCACTTCCTGGTGAAGGCGACGAACGTGGGGGTGCCCGCCCAGCGGCAGCGCCCGGAGGAGCTCGTACGGCGATGACGGTGACCTGGCAGGCCGTGCGCTTCGCGCTGGTCGGCGTCGTGAACACGGCCACCTACTACGGCCCGTATCTGCTCCTCGTCGCCTGGATGCCGTACATCGCCGCGCACGTCGTCGCGTCCGTGTTCTCCATGATCGGCTCGTTCTTCCTCACCTCGTACTTCACCTACCGCACCCGCCCCACCTGGCGGAAGTTCCTGCTCTTCCCGCTCACCAACGCGGCGAACTTCGTGATCACCACCGTCGGCGTCTACGTCCTGGTCGACCTGGCCGGCGTCGACAGCCGCTACGCCCCCCTGATGGCCGCCGCGGCGGCCATCCCCATCACCTTCCTGGTCTCCCGGACGATCATGTTGCGACCCGACACCACCCGAACACGGGAGTCGTTGACCGAAACAGTCGCTTCGAAGTAGTGGCCCCGGCCACGGCGACTGCCTAACATCGATCACCGCAAGGTCGTTCCACTGCCGCACGACCCACGCCGGGAGGCTCCTTTGCACCGCCGCACCGCGCTCTCCGTCTCCGCCGCGCTCCTCGCCGCGGCTCCGCTGCTCGCCGCCTGCGGCAGCGACGCCCACCCGGGGGCCGCCGCCGTCGTCGGCGGCGAGCGGATCGAGGTGTCCAGCCTCCAGGCGCAGGTGCGGGACGTACGGTCCGCCCAGCAGAAGTCGCCCCAGTCCGCGGACCTGATCAAGGCCACCGGTGACCTCAGCCGCGAGAAGCTCAACGTGATGATCTTCGACCGGGTGGTGGAGCGGGTCGGCGCCGACCACGGCATCACCGTCAGCCGCGGGGAGATCCAGAAGGCGCGCGGCGAGTTCGCCGCGCAGAGCGGCGGCGAGGCCCAGCTCGCCGCGATGCTGCTCCAGCAGCAGGGGGTCGCCCCCGACCGGATCGACGAGGTCGTCCGCCGCACCGTCCTCATGAACAAGATCGCCGCCAAGCTCGGCATCGCCAACACCCCCGAGGGCCAGAAGAAGCTCACCGAGGTCTTCACCGCCGCCTCCAAGGACCTCGACATCGACGTGAACCCGCGGTTCGGCGCCTGGGACGACGAGAAGATCCAGCTCGGCACCTACACCGCGCCCTGGCTGCGCCAGATCAGCCAGGACCCGCAGGCCGTCCCGGCGGGCGCGTAGCAGGACGGACGAGGAACGGACGAGGAGCAGCGGCCGCCACGGCCCGGTTCACCGGCCGGGCGGGCGGCGGGACGCGGGGACCGGGCGCCCGCCGGGCCCGCGTAAGGTCGAAGGGTGAACGCTGAAGCACCCGCCGGGACCGGTCGTGTCGTCCTTCTCACCGCCAGCCATCGCGTGGCCCCCGGACTGCTGTCCTGGCCCGCCTGGCAGGCGCTGCGCGCCGCCGACGGCGTGGTGTGCGCCGACGAGCACCACCCCCAGCTGCCGTACCTCCGCGAGGCCGGGATCACCGTCGAGCACGCCCGGCCCACCGCGCAGGACCTCGTCGACCGGTGCGCCGGCGGACGGACCGTGGTCGTCCTGCCGTCCGGCGAGGGCGACCAGGCGCTGACGGACGGGCTCGCCCGGCTCGCCGGCTCGGGCCGGGTGGCCATGCCCGACCTGGAGCTGCTGCCCGGCTCGTACGACCTGCCCGGCGCCCGCCTCCTCGACCTGGTGCAGGTCATGGACCGCATCCGCCGGGAGTGCCCGTGGTCCTCCCGGCAGACCCACAAGGGGCTCGCGAAGTACGGCATCGAGGAGGCGTACGAACTCGTCGAGGCGATCGAGGTCGGCGACCGCGACGAGCTGCGCGAGGAGCTCGGCGACGTCCTCCTCCAGGTCGTCTTCCACGCCCGGATCGCCGAGGAGGACGAGGACGAGCCCTTCTCGGTCGACGACGTCGCCGCGACGATCGTGGAGAAGCTGATCCACCGCCACCCGCACGTCTTCGGCGACGCGACCGCCGAGACCCCGGAGGAGGTCAAGGCCCACTGGCTGCGCACCAAGGCCGCCGAGAAGCAGCGCGCCTCGGTGACGGACGGGGTGCCCCTCGGGCAGCCGGGCCTCGCGCTTGCCACGAAGCTGGCCGGCCGGGTCCGGACGGCCGGCCTCGACGTGAAACCTCCGGCCGGCGAGGGCATCGGCTACGAACTGCTCGCCCTCGCCGCCCGGGCGGAGGCGGACGGCGTCGACCCGGAGGCGGCCCTCCGCGCGGCCGCCCGCGCCTACCGCGACACGATCCGCGCGGCGGAGGGCCTCACGGTGTAGGGCCTCACGGTCTAGGGGGGCACTGTGGAGGGGAGGCGCCTCGCGGCCCCCGGACGCGCGGCCGGGGCGCTCCGCGCCGCGGAGGCCCCGCAGCCCGGCGCCCCGCCCCCGGCCCGGCCGGTTACTGTCGGCACCATGCACGACCAGCCCTCCGTCTCCGGTCTCCCCGCCGCTCCCGAGCTCTTCACCTGGGAGTTCGCGACCGATCCGTACCCCGCCTACGCCTGGCTCCGCGAGCACGCCCCCGTGCACCGGGCCCAGCTGCCCAGCGGGGTCGAGGCGTGGCTGGTGACCCGCTACGCCGACGCGCGTCAGGCGCTCGCCGACCAGCGGCTGTCGAAGAACCCGGCGCACCACGCCGAGTCCGCGCACGCCAAGGGGAAGACGGGGATCCCGGGGGAGCGCAAGGCCGAGCTGATGACGCACCTGCTCAACATCGACCCGCCGGACCACACCCGGCTGCGGCGGCTGGTGTCGAAGGCGTTCACGCCGCGGCGGGTCGCCGAGTTCGCGCCCCGGGTGCAGGAGCTGACGGACCGGCTCATCGACGGGTTCGCGCGGGAGGGCAGCGCCGACCTGATCCACGAGTTCGCCTTCCCGCTCCCCATCTACGCCATCTGCGACCTGCTCGGTGTCCCGCGCGAGGACCAGGACGACTTCCGGGACTGGGCCGGGATGATGATCCGGCACGGCGGCGGGCCGCGCGGCGGGGTCGCGCGGTCGGTGAAGAAGATGCGCGGGTACCTCGCCGAGCTGATCCACCGCAAGCGGCTCGACCCCGGGGACGACCTGATCTCGGGGCTCATCAAGGCCTCGGACCACGGGGAGCACCTCACCGAGAACGAGGCCGCGGCGATGGCCTTCATCCTGCTCTTCGCCGGCTTCGAGACCACGGTCAATCTGGTCGGGAACGGGGTCTACGCCCTGCTGCGGAACCCCGGCCAGCGCGCGCGTCTGCAGGAGTCGCTCGCGGCGGGGGAGCGGGGCCTCTTGGAGACCGGTGTCGAGGAGCTGCTGCGCTATGACGGGCCGGTCGAACTGGCCACGTGGCGCTACGCCTTGGAGCCGCTGACGATCGGCGGGCAGCAGATTCCGGCGGGGGATCCCGTCCTCGTCGTGCTCGCCGCCGCCGACCGCGATCCGGCGCGGTTCGACGCGCCCGACACCCTCGATCTGTCCCGGCGCGACAACCAGCACCTGGGGTACGGCCACGGCATCCACTACTGCATCGGCGCCCCCCTCGCCCGGCTCGAAGGACAGATCGCCCTGGCCACCCTTCTGACCCGGCTGCCGGACCTCCGCCTCGCCGCCGACCCGGCGGATCTGCGGTGGCGCGGAGGTCTCATCATGCGTGGATTGCGCACGCTTCCGGTGGAGTTCACCCGTTCTGGCAGCTGACGGCCCATCAAGACTGTGACTTTTACGTGATCTCCGCTGCATCGACTTGTGACTGACGTTCGAATGCCGCTACGTTCACCGCAGTCTCAGCCGTCACGCGAAAGGCACCTCGCATGCGCTCCGGGAACGGACGTCACCGCAGACCCCGCCAGGCCCCCGCCATAGTCGTCGCCGCAGGCGTGACCGGATCGGCTCTCGCGCTGCCGTTGCTCGGCGCCGGGTCCGCCTCGGCCGCCGATGTCGCCACCTGGGACCGGGTGGCCGAGTGCGAATCGGGTGGCCTGTGGAGTGCCAACTTCGGCAACGGGCTCTACGGCGGACTCCAGTTCACCCAGGAGACCTGGGAGCGGCACGGCGGCCTGTCGTACGCGACCAGTGCGGACCTCGCCAGCCGGGCGCAGCAGATCACCGTGGCCGAGCGGGCGTTCGCCGCGGGCGGCACCGAGTGGGCCACCTGCGCCCCGATCGCCGGTCTGACCAACGACGGCACCGCCCCCGACGTCGACCCGGGGCCTCCGATCACGCCGGAGGAGCCCACCGGGCCGGCCGCGGAGTCGAACCGGACCGACGGCCTCCCGTCCGCGTCCGCCACCCCGGGGACCTCCCCGATCGCGCCCGTCACCCCCAGGGCGTCCGCGCCCGCCACGTCCGCGCCCGCCACCCCGGCGACGCCGGACGCCTCCACGGCCACCGGCGCGCCGGAGTCCGGGACCCCGTCCGAGCCGGTCGCCCCCGGCACCGGCAAGCACCGCGGCGGCGCCGCCCCCGAAGAGCCGGGCCAAACGGACACCACGCGCGAAAGCGGTACGGAAGCGAGCCGCGAGGGCGGCCGTCACGCCTCGCCGGGCGAGCCGGCCGAGGGCGCCGAGCCGACCGAGGGCGCGACCGGGACTGACGGGACGACAAAGGACGCCACCCCCGGGAAGCCTGTGGACAATACGGGCACTCCCGGCACTGCGGACGAATACACCGTCAAGCCGGGGGACAACCTCACCGAGATCGCCCAGCAGAACGAGCTGCCCGGCGGCTGGACCGCCCTCTATGACGCCAACCGTGGAACGGTGGGTGCCGACCCGGACCTCATCCTCCCTGGCCAGAGCCTCGACCTGACCCCCGAAACCGTCCCCGCGCAGGGGTAGTTAGGGGCTGTATGTCCGGTTCTGTGCAAGTGAGACAAGGGTCTCTTTGCCCCAACTGGCGTGTCACGTCCGCAAAGTTTGCTCCTGTCGCCTCTCACCTGCGTAAACGGCTTTTGGGCAGGGGCAAGGAGGGGTGATTTCTCCCCTATGGACCTCTTTGAACTTCACGGGGGTCTGTGTTTACGGTCGACACCGCTCGCCACCGCGGGCCTCGTCGACCGGGAACGCCGAATCCTGCCGTCGGTCGATGGGAACAGTCGTCGCGCAAGCGCCGTAGGCAGGAGCGGGGGACCCAAGGTAAGCGCCGGTCCCGGCCGTTGAGAGACGGCCGGAACACCGGCTTGGGGTGGAGCCGCGTGCTGGTCACGCGGCCGGACAACTCACTTGGTCCGAACCCGACAGCTCACCTCGCAGGCGTCGGTGAGGAGAACTCCATGCTGCTTTCGGGTAAGGGCAAGCACCGTCGCGCTTCCAAGGCCACCCGCGCCGTCGCGCTCGTCGGCGTCGCCGGTGTCGCCGTCGCCGCCCCGCTGATGACCGCGGGCTCCGCCTCCGCCGCCACGTCCTCCGAGTGGGACGCCGTCGCCCAGTGCGAGTCCGGCGGCAACTGGTCCATCAACACCGGCAACGGCTACTACGGCGGCCTGCAGTTCTCGGCCTCCACCTGGGCCGCCTACGGCGGCACCGCGTACGCCGCCTCCGCCGACCAGGCCTCCAAGTCGCAGCAGATCCAGGTCGCCGAGAAGGTCCTGGCCGGCCAGGGCAAGGGTGCCTGGCCGAGCTGCGGCGTGGGCCTCTCCGGCGCCTCGTACGACGGCGGCTCCGCCGAGCAGGCCGCCCCCGCGCCGGAGCGCAAGGCCGAGCAGCCGACGACCCGCAGCGAGAAGCGCACCGCGCCGAAGGCGGAGAAGAAGGCCGCGCCGAAGAAGACCGTCACCACCCCCACCGGCAAGAAGGTCGAGAAGGGTGACGGCGAGTACAAGGTCAAGGCCGACGACACCCTGAGCACCATCGCCGCCGCCCACGACGTCAAGGGCGGCTGGGCGAAGCTCTTCGAGCTCAACAAGGACATCGTCGACGACGCCGACCTGATCTACCCGGGCCAGCAGCTCCACCTGAAGTGAGCCCGGCGGCCCGTGCGCGTCCGGCGGCTCGCACGGGCCCCACGACCCTCCCGCGGTGACCACCCCGGTCCGCAGCGCCCTTCCCCCGAGCGCTGCGGGCCGGGGTTCCGCGCGTCCGGGCCCCACCCGTGGTTACCGCCGAGTAGATCTGAGGGCCTTTGGCCCCATATGCATGCCCCCGGGTCCTTTTTCGTCCCAGCGGGCGGGCGCCCGGCCGACGGGAGCCCCGGAGCCGGTTAGGCTCTTGCCGCAAGGCCAAAGAGACCCTGCGCCGCATGCTTCACATCTAGCTTCACATCCCAGAAGGAGATGCTCGTGCCGTCCATCGACGTCGTCGTAGCCCGGGAAATCCTGGACTCCCGAGGCAACCCCACGGTCGAGGTCGAGGTCGGCCTCGACGACGGCAGCACCGGCCGTGCTGCTGTTCCGTCCGGCGCCTCCACCGGTGCGTTCGAGGCCCTCGAGCTTCGCGACGGTGACCCGAACCGCTACCAGGGCAAGGGTGTCGAGAAGGCCGTCCTCGCCGTCATCGAGCAGATCGGCCCGGAGCTCGTCGGCTACGACGCCACCGAGCAGCGCCTGATCGACCAGGCGATGTTCGACCTGGACGCCACCCCGGACAAGTCCTCGCTCGGCGCCAACGCCATCCTCGGCGTCTCCCTCGCCGTCGCGCACGCCGCCTCCGAGGCGTCGGACCTGCCGCTCTTCCGCTACCTCGGCGGCCCGAACGCGCACCTGCTGCCCGTTCCGATGATGAACATCCTGAACGGCGGCTCGCACGCCGACTCCAACGTGGACATCCAGGAGTTCATGATCGCCCCGATCGGCGCGGAGTCCTTCTCCGAGGCGCTGCGCTGGGGCACGGAGGTCTACCACACCCTCAAGTCCGTCCTGAAGACCAAGGGCCTCTCCACCGGCCTGGGCGACGAGGGCGGCTTCGCCCCGAACCTGGACTCCAACCGCGCCGCGCTCGACCTCATCCTCGAGGCCATCAAGCAGGCCGGCTACGTCCCGGGCAAGGACATCGCGCTCGCGCTCGACTGCGCCGCCTCCGAGTTCTACAAGGACGGCTCGTACGAGTTCGAGGGCAAGTCCCGCTCGGCCGCCGAGATGACCGAGTACTACGAGGAGCTCGTCGCCTCCTACCCGCTGGTCTCCATCGAGGACCCGCTGTTCGAGGACGACTGGGCCGGCTGGAAGGTCATCACCGAGAAGCTCGGCGCCAAGGTGCAGCTCGTCGGCGACGACCTCTTCGTCACCAACCCGGAGCGCCTGGCCCGCGGCATCGAGGAGGCGTCCGCCAACGCCCTCCTGGTGAAGGTCAACCAGATCGGTTCGCTGACCGAGACCCTGGACGCCGTCGAGCTGGCCCAGCGCAACGGCTTCAAGTGCATGATGTCCCACCGCTCCGGCGAGACCGAGGACGTCACCATCGCCGACCTCGCCGTCGCCACCAACTGCGGCCAGATCAAGACCGGCGCCCCGGCCCGCTCCGAGCGCGTCGCCAAGTACAACCAGCTGCTGCGCATCGAGGAGATCCTCGACGACGCCGCGGTCTACGCCGGCCGCAGCGCGTTCCCCCGCTTCAAGGGCTGAACGACCTCCCGCAGGTAGCTTCCGTACGTCCCCGCACCCGGTCCCGTACCGTGTGCGGGGACGTACGCGCGTGAGGGAACGGACAGGGGAGGCGACACGACATGGCCGCGAAGAACCGGGACCGCTTCTCGACCGCGACCCGGATCAGGCTGCTCGGGGAGCAGACCGCCGCCCGTGTCTACCGCTCCCAGACCCGCCGTCAGGCCCGCCGCTCCCGGCTCACCGGCCGCGCGGCCCTCCTCGCCCTGATCGTCTGCTCGCTGGTCGTGGCGCTCGCCTATCCCATGCGGCAGTACGTCTCCCAGCAGGGCGAGATCGCCGAGCAGGAGCGCCAGGCCGCCGAGGCCGCGGCCCGGGTCGAGGAGCTGCGGGACGAGAAGGCACGGCTCCAGGACCCGGCGTACGTCCGCCGCCTCGCCCGCGAGCATTTGCACTACGTCCTCCCCGGCGAGACCGGTTTCACCGTGAACGACCCCGAGGCGGAGCGCGCCCGCCGCGCCGAGCAGGGGGCGGCCGGCCGCCCGTGGTACTCCAACCTCTGGGACGGCGTCGACCGCGCCGACGCGCCCCGTGAACACGCGGGCGCGAGATGATGGTGTGACGGCAACACGCCCCGCACCGCCCACCGACGAGAAGACAGACGCAGGCATGGAAACGCCCCCTCCGCAGACCGCACGCACCGAGCCGACCGAGGCGGACGTCGCCGCATTCGAGGCGCAGCTCGGCCGCCCGCCCCGCGGGCTGCGCGCCATCGCGCACCGCTGCCCGTGCGGCAACCCGGACGTCGTCGAGACCGCGCCGCGGCTCCCGGACGGCACCCCCTTCCCCACCACGTACTACCTGACCTGCCCCCGCGCCGCCTCCGCCATCGGCACCCTGGAGGCGAACGGGGTCATGAAGGAGATGCAGGCCCGGCTCTCCACCGATCCGGAGCTGGCCGCCGCCTACCGGGCCGCGCACGAGGACTACATCGCCCGCCGGGACGCGATCGAGGTCCTGGAGGGCTTCCCGAGCGCCGGCGGCATGCCGGACCGGGTGAAGTGCCTGCACGTCCTGGTCGGCCACTCGCTGGCCGCCGGACCGGGGGTCAACCCGTTCGGCGACGAGGCGATCGCGATGCTGCCGGAGTGGTGGGCCAAGGGCCCCTGCGTCACCCCGTGCGGGGAGAAGGACGAGGAGAAGAAGGAGGGGACGGCGTGACCGGCGCGACCCGGGTCGCCGCCATCGACTGCGGCACCAACTCCATCCGTCTCCTCGTCGCCGACGTCGACCCCGGCACCGGCGAGCTGACCGAGCTCGACCGGCGGATGACGATCGTCCGGCTCGGCCAGGGCGTCGACCGGACGGGGCGGCTGGCCCCCGAGGCCCTGGAGCGCACCTTCGCCGCCTGCCGGGAGTACGCCGCCGTCATCGCGAAGCTGGGCGCGCACAAGCTCCGGTTCGTGGCCACCTCCGCCTCGCGGGACGCCGAGAACCGCGACGAGTTCGTCGACGGCGTGATCGAGATCCTGGGCGTCCGGCCCGAGGTGATCAGCGGCGACCAGGAGGCCGAGTTCTCCTTCACCGGTGCCACCTCCGAGCTGCCCGGCGCCGGCCGCTGTCTGGTGGTGGACATCGGCGGCGGCTCCACCGAGTTCGTCGTCGGCGACCGTCACGTCGAGGCGGCCCGCTCCGTCGACATCGGCTGCGTCCGGCTGACGGAGCGGCACGTGCGCAGCGACCCGCCGGCCCCCGCCGAGATCGAGGCGGTGCGGGCCGACGTCCGGGCCGCGCTCGACCTGGCCGCGGGGACGGTGCCGATCGCGGAAGCCGGGACGCTCGTCGGGCTCGCCGGCTCCGTGACGACGGTCGCGGCCATCGCGCTCGGTCTGACGGAGTACGACTCCACCGCGATCCACCACTCCCGGATCTCCCGCGACCAGGTCGCCGAGGTGACCGGCCGGCTGCTGGCGGCCGGCCACGACGAGCGGGCGGCGATCCCCGTCATCCACCCGGGACGGGTCGACGTCATCGCCGTCGGGGCCCTGGTGCTGCTGGAGATCATGGAGCGCACGGGCGCCGCGGAGGTCGTCGTCAGCGAGCACGACATCCTCGACGGAATCGCCCTGTCCGTGGCATAACGGACAGTCTTCGGGGGTCCCCGCCGGGAGCCGCCGAGAAAGTTCGTGAAGTTCTTCACAAGGAAAAGCGCCCCGAGGGGGGTCAGGGAGGGCCATCAGGGCCTCCGAGGCCCCCACCGGGGCGCTTTCGTAGGTCGAGGACCCGTTCGCACTCTGTTTCCATCGTGTGAACGCACCACCCGGTTCAGGGTTAACGACAGCTCTCCAGGCCAGTTCAACAGGGGTGAACAACGCCCGCCGATACCCGGTGGTTCCTTTGCAGCACCATGACCTGGGTCACGTGGGCCGCGCAGTGTAGCAGAGGTACCGGAAGAGCTTGTGAAGGGGCGCACGAGCGACCCCCCTCGGAGGGGTGGATACTCGATGGCATGAGCACCACGGAGCGTCCCAGGATCCTCGTAGTAGGCGGTGGGTACGTAGGCCTGTACGCAGCTCGACGCATTCTCAAGAAGATGCGTTACGGCGAGGCGACCGTCACGGTCGTCGACCCGCGCTCGTACATGACGTACCAGCCCTTCCTCCCCGAAGCCGCCGCAGGCAGCATCTCGCCGAGGCACGTCGTCGTCCCCCTGCGACGCGTCGTGCGCGGAGCCGAGGTGCTCACCGGCCGCGTCACCACCATCGATCAGGACCGCAAGGTCGCCACGGTCGCGCCGCTCGTCGGCGAGGCCTACGAGCTGCCCTTCGACTACCTGGTCATCGCGATGGGCGCGGTCTCCCGCACGTTCCCGATCCCCGGCCTGGCCGAGCAGGGCATCGGCATGAAGGGCGTGGAGGAGGCCATCGGCCTGCGCAACCACGTCCTGGAGCAGCTGGACAAGGCCGACTCGACGACCGACGAGGACGTCCGCCGCAAGGCGCTGACCTTCGTCTTCGTGGGCGGCGGCTTCGCCGGCGCGGAGACCATCGGCGAGGTCGAGGACATGGCCCGCGACGCGGCGAAGTACTACACCAACGTGAAGCGCGAGGACATGCGCTTCATCCTGGTCGACGCCGCCGACAAGATCCTTCCCGAGGTCGGCCCGGAGCTGGGCCGCTGGGGCAAGGAGCACCTCGAGGGCCGCGGTGTCGAGATCTACCTCTCGACGTCGATGGACTCCTGCGTCGACGGCCACGTCGTGCTGAAGAACGGCCTCGAGGTCGACTCCAACACGATCGTCTGGACCGCCGGCGTGAAGCCGAACCCGGCGCTCGCCCGCTTCGGTCTCCCGCTCGGCCCGCGCGGCCACGTGGACACCTCCGAGAAGCTCCAGGTCCAGGGCACCGACTACATCTGGGCCGCCGGCGACAACGCCCAGGTCCCGGACGTCGCCTCCCGCAAGGCCGGCGTCGAGAACGCCTGGTGCCCGCCGAACGCCCAGCACGCGCTGCGCCAGGCGAAGGTCCTCGGCGACAACGTGGTCTCGGGCATGCGGGGCTTCCCGCAGAAGACGTACGAGCACTCCAACAAGGGTGCGGTGGCGGGCCTCGGCCTCCACAAGGGCGTCGCGATGATCGTCATGGGCAAGGCGAAGATCAAGCTCAAGGGCCGTCTCGCCTGGTACATGCACCGTGGCTACCACGGCATGGCCGTGCCGACGTGGAACCGTAAGATCCGCGTCTTCGCCGACTGGACCCTCGCGATGTTCCTCAAGCGCGAGGTCGTCTCCCTCGGTGCGATGGAGACGCCGCGCGAGGAGTTCTACGAGGCGGCCAAGCCGGCTCCGGCGCCCGTCGCCGCGCCGGCCCAGGAGAAGGCCAAGGCCTCCTGACCCGGCTCGCGCCCCACCGGCACGACGAGCGGCCCCCCTCATAGGCCGCCGCCGCGCCCGCAGTGCCCCGCAGTACCCGAAAGGGCCGTCCGCCATCCGTGGTGCGGACGGCCCTTCGGCTGTTTTACCGAGTCGTTGTGCCACGGCGGGACTGGTTTCGCCTACGGACGGTGTTTACGTGGTGACGAACATTTCTGGGGCACGACATCACGGAGGTGTGCACCATGGCCGACGCCGCATCGCGGCTGACCACTCTCGCCGAGGATCTGCTGGGAGCCCCGCTCCCGGTGCGCCTGCGCGCCTGGGACGGCAGCGAAGCCGGACCCGCCGACGGCCCCGTCCTGATCGTCCGCGAGCGCCGGGCCCTGCGCCGGCTGCTCTGGAAACCCGGCGAACTGGGCCTGGCCCGCGCCTGGGTGTCCGGCGAGATCGACGTCGAGGGCGACCTGTACGACGTCCTGGACCGGCTCGCCGGGCTCGTCTGGGAGCGCTCGGAGGAGACCAGGAGCGCCCTGGAGGCCGTACGCGACCCCCGGCTCCGGGCCGCGGCCGGGGCGCTGCTGAAGCTGGCGGGCCCGCTTCCGCCTCCCGCGCCACCCGCCGAGGAGGTGCGCCGCCGCAGCGGCGCCCTGCACACCAAGCTCCGCGACCGGCAGGCGATCGGGCACCACTACGACGTGGGCAACGACTTCTACGCCCTGGTCCTCGGGCCCTCGATGGTCTACTCCTGCGCCTACTGGACCGAGGCCGGCACGCTGGAGGAGGCGCAGCGCGACAAGCTCGACCTCATCGCCCGCAAGCTGCGCCTGACCGAGGGCGACCGGCTCCTCGACGTCGGCTGCGGCTGGGGGTCCATGGCCATCCACGCCGCCCGTGAGTACGGCGTCCGGGTCGTCGGCATCACCCTCTCCCGCGAGCAGGCCGTCCACGCCCGCAAGCGGATCGCCGAGGAGGGCCTCACCGACCGGATCGAGATCCGGGTGCAGGACTACCGCGACGTCAGGGACGGTCCGTACGACGCCATTTCGTCGATCGGCATGGCCGAGCACGTCGGCGAGGTCCGCTACCGCGAGTACGCCGACACGCTGTACGCGCTCCTCAAGCCGGGGGGCCGGCTGCTCAACCACCAGATCTCCCGCCGCCCCACCCCCGACGAAGGCGCCTACGAGATCGACCCGTTCATCGACGCTTACGTCTTCCCGGACGGGGAGCTGGCGCCGATGGGCCGCACGCTCGCCACGCTGGAGGACGCCGGCTTCGAGGTGCGGGACGTGGAGGCCATCCGCGAGCACTACGCCCTGACGCTGCGCCGCTGGGTGGCCAACCTGGAGAGCCGGTGGGCCGAGGCCGTGCGGATGGTCTCGCCGGGCCGGGCGAGAGTCTGGCGGCTGTACATGGCGGCCTCGGCGGTCTCCTTCGAGCGCAACCGGATCGGCGTCAACCAGTTCCTCGCGGTGAAGACGCCGGAGGAGGGGACGTCCGGGGTGGCTCTGCGGCCGCGCGTGTGGAACGAGCCGCTCCAGCGTTGATACGTTCGGGACTTCGGGCTCGGACGAGGGCGCCGGTGCGAACCGGCGCCCTTCTCTTCCGGGTCCGCATTGTCATGCATATGCCGCATACCGAGGTATGCCGGACATGCGCCGTTCAGGTTCGAGGGGGAACCCACCGTGCACCGCCCGACCCGTCTGCTGCTCACCCTGGCCGCCACCGCCGGCCTCCTGGCCACCGCGGCCCTCCCCGGCAACGCGGCCCCGCCGGCCGCGGCCCCGGCCGCCGCCACCGCCGCAGAGGCCGTGACCACCACCGCCACCTTCAACGACCCGGCCGGGGACAGCGTCGCGCAGAGCCGCATCCGGGACCACATCATCGGGCTGATCGACCAGGCCCCGGCCGGCTCCGCCATCACCGCCGGCCTCTACACCTTCACCGAGAACACGGTCACCGACGCGCTCGCCGCCGCCAAGACCCGCGGCGTCGCCGTCAAGGTGATCCTGGACCACGCCTCCGTCACCACGGACGGCGGCGAGTACACCCGCCTCGCCGCACGCCTCGGCACCGACCGCACCCAGGACTCCTGGGTCTTCGCCTGCCCCAAGGGCCGCGGCTGCATCGGCACCCGCAAGCTGCCCAATGACCCCGACGGCGCCATCAACCACAACAAGTTCTTCCTCTTCTCCTCCACCGGAGGAGCGAACGACGTCGTGGTGCAGACCTCGGCCAACATGACCAACCTCCAGCGCACCGACCTCTTCAACAACGCCGTCACCATCGTCGACAGCGGCCTCTACGCGATCTACCGCGCCTACTGGGCCGACCTCCTCGCCTACGGCACCTCCGCCACCGGCCTGAGCCACTACTACAAGACCCCCGAGAGCGGCCCGTACAAGGCGTACTTCTTCCCCCGCAAGGAAGCCGCCGGCACCACCTTCGACAAGGACGCCTCCACCGACACCGTCAAGCTGATCCTGGACAACGTCGGCTGCGCCGGCGGCACCCGGGTGCGGATGGCCGCCAACCTCTTCACCCGTGTCGAGGTCGCCGCCAAGCTCGTCGCCCTGAAGAACGCCGGCTGCTCGGTGACCCTCGCCCACGACGGCGCGCCCGACTCCATGAACGACGGCGTCGAGAACACCATCTCCGGCAAGCTCACCCAGCGCGTGGAGTGCCAGGAGGACCGCGGGCCCGGCCTCGTCAAGGTCGGGCTCCACTCCAAGTACCTGCTCGTGGAGGGCACGTACAACGGCGTCGCCGACCGGAAGCTGGTCTTCACCGGCAGCCACAACTACACCTACCCGGCGCTGCGGGCCAACGACGAGACGCTGCTGAAGATCGACGACGCGGCGCTGTACGACCAGTTCAAGGCCGACCACGACCACCTGATGAGCTACTGCGCGGGAAGCTGACGCGCCGGCAGGACGCGGACGCGGCGAAGGCCGGACACCTCGGAGGTGTCCGGCCTTCGCCGTCCGCGCGCGGTCCGTGCCGCCGCTACTCGGTCTTGATCGCGGTCAGCATGTTCAGCCGCGCCGCGCTGCGGGCCGGCCACAGCGAGGCCAGCACGCCCACCAGACCGGCGAGGACGAGGAAGACACCGATCCGGTCCCACGGCAGCACCAGCGCGTAGCCCGGCAGGCTCTCCCGCATGGTCTCGCCGATCGCCCAGCCGAGGAACGAGCCGAGACCGATGCCGACCACCGCGCCGAAGAGCGAGATGACCACGGCCTCCAGCCGGACCATCCGCTTCACCCGGCGCCGGTCAAGCCCGATCGCCCGCAGCATGCCGATCTCCTGCTGCCGCTCGAACACCGACATGGCCAGGGTGTTCACGACACCGAGCACCGCGATGATCAGCGCCATCGCCAGCAGCCCGTACATGATGTTCAGGAGCAGGTTGATCTGGCCGCCGAACAGGTCACGGATGTCCTTCTGGTCCATGACGGTGACGGCCGGGTTGTCGCCCATCGCCTCCACGAGCGCCTTCTCGTTGGCCGCGGACGCGCCGCCGTCCATCGAGACGAAGATCTGCGGGATGTAGGACTGCTGCTCGTGGGCGATGAGGAGCTTCGCGTCGATCACGACCGGCGAGACGAACTCGCTGTCCTCGAAGATCGCGCCGACCGTCAGCCTGTTCTTCTGCTTGTCGCCGTACTCGACCGGGAGCGTGTCGCCGACCTTCCAGCCCTGCTTGGCCGCCGTCTTCTCGGCGATCGCGATCCGCCCCTGGCCCAGCGAGCCCAGCGAGCCCTGCACGGTGTCGAGCTTGATCAGCTTCTCGATGTCGCCGGGGGTGACACCGGAGGCCGAGACGTCCTTGCCCTTCAGCGTGAGCCAGCCGGCCAGCTGCGGCGAGACCGCGGTCGCGCCCGGGGTCTTCTCGATCGCGGCGAGCGCGTCCTTGTTCATGCCGTCGCCGCTGGCCATCGAGATCATGTAGTCGGCGCGGATCTGGTCCGTCGTCATCTTGTCCAGCGCCGCACCCACCGTCGTACCGAGCACGGACAGGCCGGTGACCAGGGTCAGACCGATGGCGAGCGCGGAGGCGGTGGCGCCGGTACGGCGCGGGTTGCGGACCGCGTTGAGACCGGCCAGCTTGCCGGCGACCCCGAAGACGCCCACGAAGAGCGGACGGATCACGGCGATCACCGGGCGGGAGAGCAGCGGGATCAGCACGATCACACCGACGAGGGTGACGAAGGCGCCGCCCGCGATGAGCATCCGGCCGTCGTCGCCGCCCTTGCCGGCACCGAGCACGATCATGATCGCGCCGAGCGCGGTGAGCGCGGCGCCGATGGAGTTGCGGACCACGAGCGACTTGGTCGTCGCGGCGGCGTGGACGCTGCTCATCGCGGCGACCGGCGGGATCTTCGCGGCGCGGCGGCCGGGCAGCCAGGCGGCGAGCATGGTGATCAGGACGCCGACGGAGAGCGCGGCGATGACCGGGGTGCTGCCGAGGACCAGCGGGCCGCCCGGCACCTTCATGTCGAAGGCGTTCATGCCCGACCGCAGACCGACCGCCAGGGCCACGCCCAGGCCGTAGCCGACGACGGAGGCGACCAGGCCGACCAGACCGGCCTCCGCCAGCACGGAACGGGTGATCTGCTTGCGCGAGGCGCCGACGGCGCGCATCAGCGCGAGTTCCCTGGTGCGCTGGGCGACCAGCATGGTGAAGGTGTTGGAGATCAGGAAGACACCGACGAAGAGCGCGATGCCGGCGAAGCCGAGCAGCACCTGGTTGAGCGCGCCGAGCCCCGCCTCGATCTCCCGGGCCTGCTCGTCGGCGAGCGCCTTGCCGGTCTGGGCGGTGGCCGCCTTCGGGACCACCTTCAGGACCTCGTCCAGGAGCTTGTCGGCGTCCGTGCCGGGCGTGGCGACGACGGTCGCGTCCCGGTAGAAGCCCGCCTTCAGGTACTGCTGCTGCGCGACGGAGGTGTCGAAGAGGACCAGGCTGCCGCCGGCGCTGACGGCGCCGTCCTCGGTGGTGAAGACACCGGAGAGGGTGTACTCCTTCACCGGGCCGTTGGTCGCGACGCGGACGCGGTCGCCGACCTGGTAGCCGCCCTTGTCGGCGGTGTCCTTGTCGAGCGCGACCTGGCCGTCCTCCACCGGGCCCGCGCCCTGGACGAAGGCGTACGACCGGTCCTTGCCGTCGGAGCCGGGGGCGAAGTTGGTGCCCTTGTTGGACCAGCCGACGCCGATCAGCTTGCCGTCCTTGTCGGGCACGCCGGCGAAGCCGTCGACCCGGCCGGTGACGCCGGCGACGCCGTCGAGCTTGCCGAGGCGGTCGAGGACGTCCTCGGAGAGGCCCGGCGTCTTCGCGGCCTCCTCGGGGGGCGGATACATGCTGACGGCGACGGCGACGTCGTCGTAGCTCTTGGCCGACTGGCTGCGGAAGGCCTGGGAGAGGGTGTCGGTGAAGACCAGGGTGCCGGAGACGAAGGCGACGCCGAGCATGACGGCGAGCACGGTCATCAGCAGCCTGGCCTTGTGCGCGAGCACGTTGCGCAAGGCGGTACGGAGCATGGGTGTGTCCTGGAGTGGAGAGCCCCCTGCCGGGGGCGGAACGTCGAAGGGCCGCGGACCGGGGCGGAGCCCCGGGGGTGGGTCAGCTCGTGCGGCCCTTGGCGTCGAACGCCTTCATCCGGTCGAGCACGCCGTCCGCCGTCGGGCTGATCATCTCGTCGACGATCCGGCCGTCCGCGAGGAAGATCACCCGGTCCGCGTAGGAGGCGGCCACCGGGTCGTGCGTCACCATGACGACCGTCTGCCCCAGCTCCCGTACGGAATTGCGCAGGAAGCCCAGCACCTCCGCGCCGGAGCGGGAGTCCAGGTTTCCGGTCGGCTCGTCACCGAAGATGATCTCGGGGCGGGAGGCGAGGGCGCGCGCCACGGCGACGCGCTGCTGCTGGCCGCCGGAGAGCTGCGTGGGCCGGTGGCCGAGCCGGCCGGACAGGCCGATCATGTCGATGACCCGCTCCACCCACTGCTTGTCGGGCTTGCGGCCCGCGATGTCCATCGGCAGAGTGATGTTCTCCATCGCCGTCAGCGTCGGCAGCAGGTTGAACGCCTGGAAGATGAAGCCGATCTTGTCCCGGCGCAGCTGCGTGAGCTGCTTGTCCTTCAGGGTGCCGAGCTCCGTCTCGCCGAGCCGGACGGAGCCGGAGCTGAAGGAGTCGAGACCGGCGACGCAGTGCATCAGGGTCGACTTGCCGGAGCCGGAAGGGCCCATGATCGCGGTGAACTCTCCCTGCCGGAAGTCCACGGTGACCCGGTCCAGGGCGACCACCTGGGTCTCGCCCTGCCCGTAGACCTTCGAGAGCTCCGTGGCGCGGGCTGCCACCGCGGTGGCGCGGGACACGGTGGGGGTGGTGGTCACGAGGGAGACTCCTGTCACTGCGGGACGTTCGGGAACCTCTCCATCGTGTCGAGCGTTACGGCCCCGGTCGTCCGCCCACATGCCCGTTCCCGGGGCAGTCTCGAGTCGGACCGGGCGGCCCGCCCCTCCTCCTGAGGTATGACGGCGCCCCTGAGACGCCCGCCGGAGCCCCGCGGGCCCGGTACCCCGCGGGGGAATCCGTCACCGGGCGGCGACTTTCCGTCATTCCCGAGTGTGCGCCTTTGCGCCTGCGAGCCCCGTCACACTTCGTCAGAAAGGCCCCGACCTGCACTGACGCACCCTCAGGCGTCAATAAAATAAGACAACATCGGGTTGCCGTTCCGCTGAACGAGGGACGCGTCCCGATAGGCTCATGTGCCAACGCGGAGCCGCCCGCCATGCCCGGATGGTGGAATGCAGACACGGCGAGCTTAAACCTCGCTGGCCTTCGGGCCGTACCGGTTCGAGTCCGGTTCCGGGCACAGCTCCCCGTATCCCGCCCGGTGGCGGCCGACGGGCCCTTTCGACGATCCTGGAAAGATCCTCCCCCAGCACGAGGGAGATTCTTTTGCTTCCGCATTACTCTTGACGCAAGGCCGCGCAGTGCGGCCATGGAGGAGTGAGATGAGGAGCAGCAACCCGGTCTTCTCGCGACGGGGGTTCAGCCGCGACAACGGCTACGCCGGCTTCAACGCGCAGCAGCCGCAGGCCGGGGGCCCCGCCGTCGGAACGAACCCGTACGCCGAAGGCGCCGCGAACCCGTACGCGACCAACCCCTACGCCACCGACCCGAGCGCCCAGCTCGGCGCCCCGCCGCAGACCCGCGGCGACGTGATGACGATCGACGACGTCGTGAGCCGTACGGCCATGACGCTCGGCACGGTCGTGCTCACCGCCGTCCTGTCGTGGGTCCTGCTGCCCGTCGACTCGGCGAACATCGGCACGTCCTACGGCATCGCCATCGGCGCGGCCCTGGTGGCCTTCGTCCTGGCGATGGTGCAGTCCTTCAAGCGCAAGGCCTCGCCGGCCCTGATCCTGGCGTACGCCGCCTTCGAGGGCGTCTTCCTCGGCGTGATCTCCAGCGCCGTCTCCACCTACATCTCCCCGGGTGTGGTGGTCCAGGCGGTCCTGGGCACGATGGCGGTCTTCGCCGGTGTGCTGATCGCCTACAAGATGCGCTGGATCCGCGTCACCCGCCGCTTCTACGGCTTCGTGATCGCGGCCGCCATCGGCTTCATGCTGCTGATGGCGGTGAACCTCCTGTTCGCCGTCTTCGGCGGCGGTGACGGCCTGGGCTTCCGCAGCGGCGGCCTCGGCATCCTGTTCGGCGTCATCGGCATCATCCTCGGCGCCTGCTTCCTCGCCCTCGACTTCAAGCAGGTCGAGGACGGCGTGACGTACGGCGCCCCGCGCGAGGAGTCCTGGCTGGCGGCCTTCGGCCTCACCATGACCCTGGTGTGGATCTACCTGGAGATGCTGCGTGTGCTGTCGATCCTCCAGGGCGACGACTGACACGTCGGCCGGGTACGCCCGGAACCGCGTGACAGCGTGACCGTATGACGAAGGGCCCGTCCGGCGACTGCCGGGCGGGCCCTTTCGCTGTGTCGTGAGCTTCCGCTTCCGGTTCGCGGGGTCCGTTCCGGTGCGCTTCCGGTGCGCGGGGTTCCGCGGGCTCGCCGCGGGGGCGGGAGGGGGTGTCAGAGCAGTCTGCGGGCCGCCCGTCGGAGGTCGTACTCATGGATGATGGCCTTCGCGTGGCTGTACGCGAGGTCGTGTTCGCCCCGGAGCCAGCTGACCTTCTCCTCGAAACGGACGAGGGAGGGGCCTTCCTCTACGGCGCGAAGCCAGTCGGACACCTCACGACCGGTGCAGTGCGGGATGCGGGCGAGCAGATTGCGATGGGTCTCTTCGGAGAAGACGTGGGACATCGGCGCCTCCGGACGCGTGTTGCCGTGTGCTCCTTCCCGCCACCGTGCCTGAGCGAAGGCTCGTTGGCAACAGTCCCCGGAGGGCGCGTAGGGTCGCGGAGTGCGTGATACGAGTGAACTGAGCGCCGCCGTCGAGCGCTTCGCCGACCGGCTGCGGGCCGCCCCGCAGAGCCGCCTCCAGCGCGGGGCCGCCGCCGAAGGACTGGCGCTGGCCAGGGAATTGGCGCGGCGCGCCCAGCGGATCGAGGAGCCCGGGGCCACCGAGCGGGTCATGCCGGACGCGGGGGTCTTCACCGTGGCGGACCAACTCGTGGTCGCGGGGAACGATCTGGCGGAAGTTCTGCGGACGGCCCCGGACGGTGTCCTCGAAGGGGACCTGGGCGAGGCCGTGGATCTTGTACGCGAGGCGACGCGGCGGGCGGGGCTCTGAGAGGCCGCCGCAAGCCCGCCGAAAGCCCGCAGGATGCGAGGGGCGTCGGGCCCGAGGGTCAGGGCCCGGACGGGGCTCGGGGGCCCGGGGAAGGGCCCCGTGGGTCAGAGCGGCAGAGCGGCGGAGCGGTCGGAGCGAATCAGAGCGAGGCGATGACGCGGTCCGCCAGGATGTAGACGTTGTCGTCCGTCTCGTCGCCGCAGGAGAACGTCAGGGCGTACGCGCCCGAGACGCCCGAGCCGCCCAGCAGGACGGGCGTGTGGCCCGCGCGCAGCGCCTCGGCGAGGCGTTCCGCCGTCTCGCGGTGACCGGGGGTCATGCAGAGCGTGGTGCCGTCGGCGAACACGTACACGTCGAGCGTGCCGAGCGGGCCGGGCCGCACGTCGGTCAGGGCCGTGGCCGTGTCGGCGAGCTTCTCCAGACGCGACACCGTGCGCTCGTGGTCGGTCACGACCGGCGTCTGCACCGGCACGAAGTCCGGGTGCGAAGGGTGGCGGCGGCGGGCGGCGGCCAGCTCCGGGGAGTCCTCGGCGTACTCGTTCAGCTCCGGGAACTCCTCCAGGACGTTCTCGGCGCCGGCGCCGTCCAGCGCCGCGGCCTCGGCCTCCATGGCCTCCATGGCCATCGCCTCCAGGCCCACGAAGTCGCTCTGGCGCGGGACGTAGAAGGGGCTGTCCTCGACGGAGCCGGACAGGCCGCCCAGCAGGGAGGGGGCGTCGGCCGCGTCACGGGCCTCCTGCGCGGCCCAGAAGGCGCGCGCCTCCGCGAGCTCCCGCTCCCGCTCCTCGGCGAGCGCCTCGGCGACCGCCTCGCGTATCTCGGAGGCGGGCGACTGGCGGGCATGCGGGACGGACACCCCGTGCGCGGTGGTCAGTTCGCTACGCAGAGCGGCGACCTGCTTACGGAGACCATGGGCGGCGTGCAGGGCGGCGGCGCCCACGGCCGTGGCGGCGGCCGTGGTCACCAGCAGGGCAAGAGACATGGCGCTCACTGACGTACTCCCGATTCGAGTCGATCCCCCGACTTCCTACCTCAGCTTGGCGTGGGAGTGCGCGTCCTGTCAGTGCATTACGTCACGAAATGGACAGGTATTTGTGCCCGGTGTTTAGTCCCGGGACCGTTGTGACCTGCGGGAACGACTCTCCCCCGGGACGTAGGTCACATCCTGGGGGAGATTCGGTCACGGCTGGGACGCGGCACGGTTGGGACCCGCACCGAAAGGCCATGGGAGCGCTGGGCCGACCGGCCCTCGCAGCTAGGGGCTCAGCTCAGTCGCTCGCTTTGTTGGTCGCGCTTCGCTTCGCCACCGCTGCGGGCAGGTGCCGCCTTCGTTCCTCAGGCGACCCCTACCCTCCGCTCCGGCTCAGCTCAGCCGCTCGATGACCATCGCCATGCCCTGGCCGCCGCCCACGCACATCGTCTCCAGGCCGAACTGCTTGTCGTGGAACTGCAGGCTGTTGATCAGCGTGCCCGTGATGCGCGCGCCGGTCATGCCGAAGGGGTGGCCGACGGCGATCGCGCCGCCGTTCACGTTCACCTTGTCCAGATCCAGGCCCAGGTCCTGGTACGACGGGATCACCTGCGCGGCGAAAGCCTCGTTGATCTCCGCCAGGTCGATGTCGCCCACCGTCAGGCCGGCGCGCTTGAGGGCCTGCTTGGAGGCCTCGACCGGGCCGAGGCCCATGATCTCGGGAGAGAGGCCCGAGACGCCGGTCGAGACGATCCGGGCGAGCGGCGTCAGACCCAGCTCGCGGGCCTTCGTGTCCGACATGATCACCAGCGCGGCGGCACCGTCGTTCAGCGGGCAGCAGTTGGCGGCGGTGACCAGGCCGTCGGGGCGGAAGACCGGCTTCAGGCCCTGCACGCCCTCCAGGGTGACGCCGGCGCGCGGGCCGTCGTCCGCCGAGACGACCGTGCCGTCCGGGGTCGTCACCGGAGTGATCTCCCGCTCCCAGAAACCGTTCTTGATGGCCTGCTCGGCCAGGTTCTGCGACCGTACGCCGAACTCGTCCATCTCCTGACGGCTGATGCCCTTGAGCCGGGCCAGGTTCTCCGCGGTCTGGCCCATCGCGATGTACGCGTCCGGGACCAGGCCGTCCTCGCGCGGGTCGTGCCAGCTGGAACCCTCCGAGGCGGCCACGGCGGCCGTACGGGCCTCGGCGTCGGCGAAGAGCGGGTTGTGCGTGTCCGGCAGCGAGTCGGAGTTGCCCTTCACGAAGCGCGACACCATCTCGACGCCCGCCGAGATGAAGACGTCGCCCTCGCCGGCCTTGATGGCGTGCAGCGCCATACGGGAGGTCTGCAGCGAGGAGGAGCAGTAGCGGGTGACCGTACAGCCGGGAAGGTGGTCCATCCCCATCTGGACGGCGACGATCCGGCCCAGGTTGTTGCCCTGCTCGCCGCCCGGCAGGCCGCAGCCGAGCATCAGGTCGTCGATGTCCCGCGGGTCGAGCTCGGGAACCTTCGCCAGGGCGGCCTGGACGATGGTCGCGGTCAGGTCGTCGGGACGCAGGTCCTTCAGGGAGCCCTTGAAGGCCCGGCCGATCGGGGAGCGGGCGGTCGAGACGATGACGGCTTCGGGCATCACGGCTCCAGGGAGGGTGCGGGTGCGGTACGGCAGGACTGAAGGGGAAGTTACCCGTACGTACCGCGTTGGTCACCGGCCTGGCCGTGTGATGCGGGCCTCTTTTCTAAGCGAGCGCTCAGTCAAGGCCGGTGCGGGGTGTGGGTGAGGGGCGGCGCCGGGGCCCGGACGCCCCGGCCGAGCGGGCCCCCGGCCGCCGCGAACCGGCCACCCCGCCACCCCACCGCCCCCTCCGGTCATGGCCGACGCGCGTCCTCCGAGGACGGCTCCGGCTCCGGCGCCGCGGTCTCCGGCAGCCGCCGCCGACGGCGGTGCTTGAGCAGTGCCCAGGGCGCCCGCGCCCCCGTGACCTCCGTACCGGCCTCCCTGACCGCCTCCGCCGCCGCCTTCGCCACCGGCAGCATGTTCTCGTGACGGTCCGGCTCCAGACGGTCGGTTTCCGGCCACACGCCGAGCGCCGCGCACAGCGTCGGCAGGACCGCCATCGCCGCCGTCGCGTACCCCTCCGCCGACGGATGGAAGTTGTCCACCCCGAACATCTCCCGCGGATTCGCCGCGAACTCCGGACCCAGCAGATCGCCCAGCGACACCGTCCGCCCGCCCTGCTCCACCACCACGATCGTCTGCGCCGCCGCCAGCTGGCGCGACACCCGCCGGGCCAGCCAGCGCAACGGCTGGTACACCGGCTCGATCGTCCCCAGGTCCGGACAGGTCCCCACCACCACCTCGGCCCCGGCCGTCCGCAGCCGCCGCACGGCCGCCGCCAGATGCCGCACCGACTCCGTCGGCGGCATCCGATGCGTCACATCGTTCGCACCGATCATGATCACGCACACGTCCGGCGGCCCCGCCGCCGCCGACAACAGCAACGACACCTGCCGTTCGAGATCGTCCGACCGCGCCCCCGGCAGCGCCACGTTCCGCAGATCCACCGGACGCTCCGCCACCGCCGCGAGCCCCGACGCCAGCAACGCCCCCGGAGTCTGCCCGGACCGGCGCACCCCCTGACCCGCCGCCGTCGAATCACCCAGAAGGGCCATCCGCAGAGGGGAGGACGCCGGGTCCGAGGCCACGAACGAACGCCCGTACAGGCCCTCCGTCGCCGGTGGCAGCGGCGCCACCCCGCCCCCGACCGACCTCTTCGCCAGCTGCACCTCGGCCAGGAGCACCCCCACCGCCGCCACACCGAGCAGCCCGATGCTCCCACCGCCGTACGCGGCGCCCGCCGCGATCCGCCGTGCCACCCTCGCCCTCGACATGGGGGCAGTCACCTCCTTCAAGCCGTTCAGGGTCTAACTGCCCCGTAACACGCTCCGACTACGCATACGCTTGCCGCACCATTACGGAGACCCCGGAGATTACGGTGCAATTCCACGACTCGATGATCAGCCTCGTCGGCAACACCCCGCTGGTGAAGCTCAACAACGTCACGGCCGGCATCCAGGCGACCGTCCTGGCCAAGGTCGAGTACTTCAACCCCGGCGGCTCGGTCAAGGACCGCATCGCGGTCCGCATGATCGAAGCCGCCGAGGAGAGCGGTGCTCTCAAGCCCGGCGGGACGATCGTCGAACCCACGTCCGGCAACACCGGCGTCGGCCTCGCGATCGTGGCCCAGCAGAAGGGCTACAAGTGCATCTTCGTCTGCCCCGACAAGGTGTCCACTGACAAGATCAACGTACTGCGGGCGTACGGCGCCGAAGTCGTCGTCTGCCCCACCGCCGTCGACCCCGAGCACCCCGACTCGTACTACAACGTCTCGGACCGGCTTGTCAGGGAGACCCCCGGCGCCTGGAAGCCCGACCAGTACTCGAACCCGAACAACCCCCGTTCGCACTACGAGACCACCGGCCCCGAGCTCTGGGAGCAGACGGACGGGAAGATCACCCACTTCGTCGCCGGCATCGGCACCGGCGGCACCATCTCCGGCACCGGCAAATACCTCAAGGAGGTCAGCGGCGGCTCCGTCCGGATCATCGGCGCCGACCCCGAAGGCTCGGTCTACTCCGGCGGCTCCGGCCGCCCGTACCTCGTCGAAGGCGTCGGCGAGGACTTCTGGCCCAGCGCCTACGACCGCGACGGCACCGACCGCATCGTCGCCGTCTCCGACAAGGACTCCTTCCAGATGACCCGCCGCCTCGCCAAGGAGGAAGGCCTCCTCGTCGGCGGCTCCTGCGGCATGGCGGTCGTCGCCGCGCTCGAGGTCGCCCGCGAGCTCGGCCCCGACGACATCGTCGTCGTCATCCTCCCGGACTCCGGCCGCGGCTACCTCTCCAAGATCTTCAACGACGAGTGGATGGCCGACTACGGCTTCCTGGAGGACACCGAGTCCGCCACCGTCGCCGACGTCCTCCGGCACAAGGAAGGCGGCCTGCCCTCCCTCGTCCACATGCACCCCGAGGAGACGGTCGGCCAGGCCATCGAAGTCCTGCGGGAGTACGGCGTCTCCCAGATGCCCATCGTCAAGCCCGGCGCCGGCCACCCCGATGTCATGGCCGCCGAAGTCGTCGGCTCCGTCGTCGAACGCGAACTCCTCGACGCCCTCTTCACCAAGCGCGCCTCCCTCGAGGACCCGCTGGAGCGCCACATGAGCCCGCCGCTGCCGCAGGTCGGCTCCGGCGAGCCCGTCGCCGACCTCATGTCCGTCCTCGGCAAGGCCGACGCCGCGATCGTGCTGGTCGAAGGCAAGCCCACCGGCGTCGTCAGCCGCCAGGACCTCCTCGCCTTCCTCGCCGGCGGAGGGGTCAAGCACGTCGCCAAGTAGGCCGCGAGCGGGCCGCTCGGACGTTCGCGCAAACGGTACGAGCGCGACACGTCGCCGCAGCACCCGCTTAACACGCCCCCGGCACAGTGGTCCTTGTCGGCGTCAAGGACTACGGAGCGGCTCCCGGACCTCCTCCGCACGCCGCGGACGCGGACCCCGGCCCTGACCCGGACCCGCGCCCCTCGCGGGGACCGCCGTCGTCCCGCCCCCCGTTTCACGGGGGTGCGGCGGTCCCCGCCTTATTTTTTTGAGGGCTCGGTTCGCCTCCGGGCGCTCTGTGCGACTGTCGACGGTCGATCGTGCTCGCCCGCTCGTACCTCTTTTCTGGGGCTCGGTTCGCCTCCGGGCGCTCTGTGCGACTGTCGACGGTCGATCGTGCTCGCCCGCTCGTACCTCGCGGGCTGCGCGCGTTCTCCCTTTCGACAGCCGCGCGCCCTTCGGCTCACTCGCCCGGGGGCCCTCGTAGGCGTACGTATGCCCTAGAAGGCGTCCGGGGTCCTGTCCCCGGTGCGGCGGGGCAGGCGGCCGCGGAAGGCGTGGACGAAGTTCACGCCCACGATGCCGAGCCACGTCACGATCAGGCCCTCCAGCTGCGCCTGGTGCGCGGCGATCGCCGACAGAGGGACCGCGACGATCAGGGAGATGATCCCGAAACCGAACCTCTCGCCGAAGCCCTCCACCCCCGCCGCCGGCGCCCGGCCCCCGCGGACGGACTCCGTCCGCTGTTCGGCCAGCCGGCGCCTCACCTGGCGGTCGATCGTGGCATCCAGACTCTCCTCCACCTTGCCGAGGAAGGACTCGATGAGGGCCGCCTCGTACTCGGCGCCCAACTCCCGGCGGGCGTGCAACGTGGCGTCCAGCTCGTTCTTGAGCTCAGGGTCGCGGGTATTCATGCCCGCCACCGTACGGACCCGCCGGCGCGAGGTCAGTGGGGCCAGCCCCCGTCTTTTCTTGCCCTCCTGCATATCCTCATGCAGAGTTCAGGGTGAATGAATAATCGGAAGGGGGACGGCGTGAGCGACAGCCCGGCCGGACGGCTGCAGGCGCTCTTCGAAGGGCACCGGCTGACACCCACCCAGCGGCGCATCGCGCACTGCATGGTGCGGCGGGCCGCCGACGTGCCGTTCCTGTCCAGCGTCGAACTCGCCGAACTCGCCGGCGTCAGCCAGCCCTCCGTCACCCGCTTCGCCGTCGCCCTCGGCTTCGACGGCTACCCGGCGCTCCGCCGCCACCTGCGCGAGGTCGCGCCCGCAGAGCGGACCGCCGGGGAGCGCAGCGAGCACAACGAGTACCAGCAGGCCGTCCTCGGTGAGATCGAGAACCTGCGCCACCTCGCCGACCTGCTCGCCGACCCCGCCCCCGTCGGCCGCGCCGGACGGCTCCTCGCCGCCTCCCGGCCGCTGCCGGTACTCGGGCTGCGCGCCGCCTCCTCGCAGGCCCGGGGCTTCGCGTACTTCGCCGCCAAGGTCCACCCGGACGTCCGCCTCCTCGACGAGGGCGGCTCGATGCTCACCGACCGCATCGACGCGGCCGTACGGGCCGGGGCCACGGCCCTGCTCTGCTTCGCGCTGCCCCGCCACCCCCGCGAGGTCGTGGAGACCCTCGAGTACGCGCGGGCCGCCGGGCTGACCGTCGTGACCGTCGCCGAGTCCGCGTTCGCACCCGTCGCCGCCCACAGCGACCTGCTCATCCCGGCCGCCGTCGGCACCGGCCTCGCCTTCGACACGGCGTGCGCCCCGATGCTGCTGGGCCGGGTGCTCCTGGAGGCGATGGCGGACGAACTGCCCGACGCCCAGGCGCGCCTGGAGGAGTTCGACACGAAGGCGGTCGTCCGCGGCCTCTTCGTCGAGTGAGCCGGTCAGATCTCCAGCTCGAGCTCGATCTTGCGCAGCTGGTGGCGGGCCATCGCCAGATTGGCCCGGTCCTTGCTCAGCGCCAGATAGAGGAACAGCCCGTTGGCCCCGCGCCCCTTCAGCAGCCGGATCAGGTGGTACTGCGTGCCGAGCGTGATCAGGATGTCCTCGATGTCCTCCTGGAGACCCAGCATCTCCATCGTCCTGACCTTGGCCCGGACCACGTCCGTGTTCCCGGCCGCGGCCACCGTGAGGTCGAGCTCCTTGCCGCCGCCGATCGTGCCGAGCGCCATGCCGCTGGTGTAGTCGACCAGCGCGGCGCCGATCGCACCTTCGATGGACGCGGCTTCCTTGAGGGCGGTCTCGGTGTTCGCCATGGGTATCGGTTCCTTTGCGTATGCGTGAGGGACTGCGGATATCCGGTCCGGGTCGTTCCGATCCGGACGGTGCTGAGAGGGTTTGCTCAGTTCAGGTCCTTGCGCTCCAGCGCCCCGTCGACGAGCTCGCCTATCCGGGAGCTCGAGCGCCGGGCCTCCAGATGGAGCCGGCCCACGTTGATCCGGGGCTCGGCGAGCAGCGTGAGGACGGCCGACCCGCCCGCCGCGTACGTGGCGACGTAGCCGCGTTCGCCCCGGACGAGCAGTTCGCGGAACGCGCCCTGGCCGGTGGAGTCGGTGAGCCGCTGCGCGACGCCGAGGGCGGCCGCGGTCAGCGCCGCCACCCCCTCGGCCTCCGTGTCGACGGTGTCCTGCGCCAGCACCAGGCCGTCGGCGCTGGCGGCCAGCGCGCCGGTCAGCTGGGGCAGCCGGGCCCGCAGCCGTCTCAGCTCGCCGAGCACCTCGGCTTCTGCCGTCATCAGCTGTCTCCTCTCGGCGCGCATGCGCAGGGCACGCCTCATCACAGGCTTGCCTCCAAGGCGTCACGAAGCCGGCGCAGCAGGGCGATGTCGGGGTCGGCCGCCAGTTCGCCGACCCAGGAGGGGACGGTGGGCGGGACGGCCGTCGGGGATTCGAGGGGGGTCTCGACGAGACCGGCCGCGGCGAGGCGCCGGACGTCGAGCAGGGTGTGGAACGCCGGGCGTCCGAGCACCCGGGCGATCTCCGCCGGGGTGCGCGCCCCGTCGGCGGCGGCCAGCAGGGCCCGCTGGCGCGGGCTCACCGTCTGGCCGGGGGAGGCGGCCCGCGGAACGACCGGGCAGGTGTCGACGGCGGCGTACGGCCAGACACTGTCCAGGAGTTCACGGCGGCGTACGGTCTCGCGCTCCACGGCCTCGGCGGAGACCGGCCGGACCGTGCCGAACCAGTGCGCCACCCCGTACCGGAAGCGGGTCGGGCCGCTGCCGGGCGCGAGGACGAAGAACGCGGCGTCGAAGACGGCGCCCAGGTGGCAGATCTCCAGCTCGCCGTCGCCCAGCCGGCCGCTGTCGACGAGGAACCGGCCCACCTGGTGCCGGGCGCCGGCCCGGTCCACGGCCTCGTCCCAGCCCTCGCGCGGGAGCCGGCCGGCCGCGCTCAGCAGTACGTCGAGGCCGGGCGCGGCGGGGCTCTCGGCGTGCACGACCCGGCCGTCGACGAGGTAGAGCGTGCCGTGGTCGCGCAGCAGGGCGCCGGTGGCGCGTTCGGAGGCGAGGCGGGTCAGCATCGGGGAGACGGTCATCCCAGGACCAGCCTCTCGGCGAGGTCGCGCAGCCGGATCCGGGCGAGGGCCAGGTTGCCGGTGTCGCGGTCGAGCCACAGGTGGAGGAAGACGCTGCTGTCGAAGGAGGTCTCGACGAAGCGGAGGACGTGGTAGCCGGCGCGGGTGGTGACGATCAGGTCCTCGACGGGCGGGCCCTTCGCCTCGGGGGCGCCGTCAGCGGACCTGCCCGCGGCCGCGCCGTCGGCCGCCGGGGGAGCGCTCGCGAAGGAGTCGTACTCGGCCGCCGCGCGCGCCAGTTCGGCCGTCTCCGCGGCGGTCGTCTCGTGGTCGCCGACCGGCGAGTCGCCCGCCGTGCCGAGCGCGAGGCCACTGGTCCAGTCGACCAGCGAGGCGCCTCGGGCGCCCGGCAGGTTCATGGCCTCCAGCAGGCACTCGTCGATTCCGGGCACGCGGACTCCCCTCCCGATGCGGCGTGCGGACGTACGGCAGTGACGGTGACGTTACTGAACGTCGCGGGGCCCGGTCAGGCGTTCTGGCATTTTCCATCGGAACATGCCGTCACTTCGGGACGCTTCTGTCGTTGCGTCCCTCCGCGCCCCGTTCCCGACCGTTCCCGCCGTCCGCGCCCGTTCCCGCCCCAGTGCCGGTGCCGTGCCGTCCGCGCCCGCTCCCCGGCCGCCGGTGTCAGTCCTCCCGCCGGACCTTCAGCACCAGCTTGTTCACTCCCCACAGCCCGATGCCGATCGCCACCAGCACGCCCGCCCGGATGTACACGTCGGCCGACCGCTCCGCGAGCGGACTGGCCAGGATGACCGAGGTGATCGCGCCGAGCACCGGCAGCGCCGTCGGCGTACGGAAGTGAGCATGCTCCACCCGGTCCTTGCGCAGCACGAGAACGGCGATGTTGACCACCGCGAAGACGCACAGCAGGAGGAAGGCCGTGGTGTCGCCGAGTCCCTCGATCTCGCCCGTGGAGACCAGGCCGATGGCGAGGAGGGTGACGAAGACGATGCCGCTGAGGGGCGTCCGCCGGTGCTTCAGGACCTTGCCCATCACCCGGGGCAGGACCCGTTCGTTGGCGAGGCCGTAGCAGAGCCGGGAGGCCATCATGATGTTGATGAGCGCGGAGTTGGTGACCGCGAACAGGGCGATCAGCGCGAAGAGTTTCGGCGGGAAATCGACCCCGCCTGCCTTCACGACCTCCAGGAGCGGTCCGCTCGACTTCGCCAGCGTCTCGTGGTCGACGAGGAGCGAGGAGACCAGGGCGACCAGGACGTAGATGGTGCCGGTGACGGCGACGCCGACGAAGATGGCCCGGGGGAAGGTCCGGACCGGATCCTGGGTCTCCTCGGCCATGTTGACGGAGTCCTCGAAGCCGACGAAGGCGAAGAAGCCGAGCGCGGTGGCGCCCAGCACGCTGGTCAGCAGGGCGTAGCCGCCGCCGGAGGCCTCGAACTCGGTGAGCCGGGACGGCTCCCCGTCGCCCGAGAGGACGGCCCAGGCACCGATGGCGAGGATGATCAGGAGCCCGGTCAGCTCGACGAGCGTGAGGACGACGTTGGTCTTCACGGACTCCGACACCCCGCGCAGCGCGAGGCAGGCGAGGGCCACGATGAAGACGATCGCGATGAGCGTGGGCGGGATCGCGTCCGTGAACTCCAGGAAGTAGTCACCGCTGAAGGCGCGGGCCGCGGCGCTCGCGGAGGAGAGCCCCGAACACATCACCATGAAGGCGATGATGAAGGTGAGGAAGGGGACCTTGAACGCCTTCTGGGTGTAGAGCGCGGCTCCGGCGGCCTTCGGGTACTTCCCGACGAGCTCGACGTACGAGGCGGCGGTGAGCAGCGCGACGACGAAGCCGATCGCGAACGGCAGCCAGAGCGCGCCGCCGACCTTTCCGGCGACCTTGCCGGTGGTGGCGTAGATGCCGGTGCCGAGGATGTCGCCGATGACGAACAGGATGAGCAGCTTGGGCCCGATGGCGCGCTTGAGGGCGGGCTGTGGGGGCTGTTCGGACACGTCTGTGGCCATGGAGGACCTCTCTCCCGTCTGCCGATGGGATGGTCTCTGCCCCGACGGCCCGAAACTGATGCCCGCCGCCCGCCGTACGGGCTCAGGCGCGGCGCTCCAGCGAGGCGGCGATGTCGTCGAGGTCCTTGGCGAGGGCCCGGCTCACCGCCTTGGCGCCGAGGCCGCTGAGGAGCCGGGTGAGCAGGCCCATCGAGCGGCCGGCGGCGGGGGTGGCCGAGAACGTCATCCGTACCGTCGTGGCCCCGGTGCCGGCGGGCAGGAGCGCGATCTCCGAGACGTAGTGCATGCCGTGCGAGTCGGCGACGGTGACGTACCGGTCGGGCGGCACGCTCTCGGTCACGGTCATCTCCTCCGTGGCCTGCTTGCCGAACATCGTGCGGGTCTCCCGCCAGCGGGTCCCGACGCCGAAGGCGCCCTCGGTCAGCACCTCGACCCGGTCGACGCCCTTGAGGACCCGCTCCATGCCCGGGAGGTCCGTCAGCGTCTCCCAGACCGGGCCGGGGGACGCCTGGATCCGGCGTTCGACGACGACGCTCTTGGTAGCCATGGCTCCATGGAACCACCGGGCCCCGGCACCCGCTCCCGTTGCTACGGCAGCAGGGCGTCGGGCCGGTCCCCGCCGGATTCGGCGACGATCTCGTCGAGCGTCTGCGGCTCGCGGACGGTCGCGAAGGAGACGGCGCCCCCGTCGTCGACGGTGAAGCCGTGGATGCCGGGCCGGGGCAGGCTGTTGTACGCGTAGTGGTGGGCGAAGTAGTACGCGCCGGTGTCCGGGACGGCGACGAGGTCCCCCGGCCGCAGCAGCGGCAGCGCGCGGCCGGTGGCGAGCATGTCGCCCGCGAAGCAGGCGGGCCCGGCCACGTCCTGGACGACGT
Organism: Streptomyces sp. NPDC048353; assembly: GCF_055587165.1. Lineage (NCBI taxonomy): Bacteria > Bacillati > Actinomycetota > Actinomycetes > Kitasatosporales > Streptomycetaceae > Streptomyces > Streptomyces sp. NPDC048353. The sequence goes on from NZ_JBVJGU010000008.1 coordinate 304,629, forward strand.
CCTGCGCGATGCCGGGGCCGGTGCGGGGCCGGCCGTCGGCGTCGTACGCGAGGACGCGCAGCGGCCAGGACTCCGGGGCGTAGACGGTGCGGGTGGCGACCTGGACCCCGGCGTGGGTGACGGCGATGGGCCGCCCGCCGGAGGTCTTGGTGTACTCGACGCGGGCCAGGATCGTGCCGTGCTTGGCCAGCAGGGACCGGCCGAATTCGGTCACCAGGGCGTAGCGCCCGTCGAGGAGGCCGGGGGCGGTGTCGGCGAGCAGCCGGGCGTACTCCGCGTAGGTGGGGGTCTCCTCGTCGGAGGCGAAGTTCACCGGGAGCCCGCCGCCGATGTCCAGGGTGTCGATTTGCCGCCGCCCGGCCTTGGCGTTGATCTCCTCGGCGAGCGCGTACGCGGCGGCGGCTCCTTCGGCCATCAGGGCGAGCGGGATGCCCTGTGAGCCGGTGTGGGTGTGCAGCCGGCTCATCCAGGGCCGGTCGAGGTAGGCCTGGACGACGGCCTCGCGCGCGCCCTCGTCGCGCAGCGCGACCCCGAACTTGGAGGTGGCGGTCGCGGTGGACAGGGCGCCGATCGAACCGGCGCCGATCTGCGGGTTCACCCGCAGGCCGATGGGGCTCGCGGTCGGCGCGGAGGCGACGAGCGCGTCGATCCGGGCCAGCTCCTGGAGGTTGTCGGCGTTGACGGCGAGGCCCAGGGCGAGGGCCTGGCGCAGCTCGGCGGGGGTCTTGGCGGGGGAGTCGAGGACGGTACGGGCCGGGGGGACGCCGGCCGCGCGGGCCAGGGCCAGCTCGCCGGGGCTGGCGACCTCGGCGCCGAGCCCCGCCGCGTGCAGCAGGCGCAGCACCGGGACGAGCGGGGCGGCCTTCACGGCGAAGGCGTGCAGGACGGGGGCGTCGGTGACGGCGGCGAAGGCGGCGACGAGGGCGGCGGCGGAGGCGCGGACGCCTGCGGTGTCGAGGAGGGCGACGACGGGCCGGGAGGGGGAGAGGAGGCCTTGTTCGACGGCGGCACGGACGGCCTGATCGCGACGGTGGGGAGCCATGCCCCCATCCCACCACCGGGAGGCCGGCCGACGCAGCTGTTGACTACAGATATTCAGCAGTCCAGGATGTGAATAACTGATTCACATCGGAGGAGGCTGCCCCATGTCAGGACCCCGCCCCGTTCGGGCCCCGCGCGGTACGGAGCTGAGCGCCCTGGGATGGCAGCAGGAAGCTGCCCTCCGCATGCTGCAGAACAACCTCGACCCCGAGGTCGCCGAACACCCCGACAAGCTCGTGGTCTACGGCGGCACCGGCAAGGCCGCCCGTGACTGGCGCTCCTTCGACGCGATGGTCCGCACCCTGCGGACGCTGAAGCAGGACGAGACGATGCTCGTCCAGTCCGGCCGCCCCGTCGGCGTCATGCAGACGCACGAGTGGGCCCCCCGCGTCCTCATCGCCAACTCCAACCTGGTCGGCGACTGGGCGAACTGGGAGGAGTTCCGGCGCCTGGAGCAGCTGGGCCTCACCATGTACGGCCAGATGACGGCCGGTTCGTGGATCTACATCGGTACGCAGGGCATCCTGCAGGGCACCTACGAGACCTTCGCCGCCGTCGCGGCCAAGAAGTTCGGCGGCACCCTCGCCGGCACCATCACGCTGACCGCCGGCCTCGGCGGCATGGGCGGCGCGCAGCCGCTCGCCGTGACGATGAACGACGGCGTCGCGATCTGCGTCGACGTCGACCCGCGCGCCATCGAGCGCCGCATCGAGCACCGCTACCTCGACGTGAAGGCCGACAGCCTCGCCCACGCCCTCTCCCTCGCCACCGAAGCCCGCGACGCCCGCCGCCCGCTCTCCATCGGCCTCCTCGGCAACGCGGCCGAGCTGCTGCCGCGGATGCTCGCCGAGGGCGCCCCGATCGACATCGTCACCGACCAGACCTCGGCCCACGACCCGCTCTCCTACCTCCCGGTCGGCGTCGCCTTCGACGACATGGCCGCGTACGCCGCCAAGGACCCGGCGGGCTTCACGACCCGGGCCCGCGAGTCGATGGCCCGGCACGTCGAGGCCATGGTCGGCTTCATGGACGCCGGCGTCGAGGTCTTCGACTACGGCAACTCCATCCGCGGCGAGGCCCAGCTGGCCGGATACGACCGCGCCTTCGCCTTCCCCGGCTTCGTCCCCGCCTACATCCGCCCCCTCTTCTGCGAGGGCAAGGGCCCCTTCCGCTGGGCGGCGCTCTCGGGAGAGGCCTCGGACATCGCCAAGACCGACAAGGCGATGCTGGAGCTGTTCCCGGAGAACGAGTCCCTCCACCGCTGGATCAAGATGGCCGGCGAGCGGGTCCACTTCCAGGGCCTGCCCGCCCGCATCTGCTGGCTCGGCTACGGCGAGCGCGACAAGGCCGGCGAGCGCTTCAACGACATGGTCGCGAGCGGCGAGCTGGCCGCCCCGCTCGCCATCGGCCGCGACCACCTCGACTGCGGCTCGGTGGCCTCCCCGTACCGCGAGACCGAGGCGATGCTCGACGGCTCCGACGCCATCGCCGACTGGCCGCTCCTCAACGCCATGGTCAACGTCGCCTCCGGCGCCTCCTGGGTCTCCCTCCACCACGGCGGCGGCGTCGGCATGGGCCGCTCCATCCACGCCGGCCAGGTCTCCGTCGCGGACGGCACCAAGCTCGCCGGCGAGAAGATCCGCCGCGTCCTGACGAACGACCCCGGCATGGGCGTCATCCGCCACGTCGACGCGGGCTACGACATCGCCGAGTCCGTCGCGGACGACAAGGGCGTCCGCGTGCCCATGCGCGAGGAAGGCTCCGCGTGAGCGACTCCTTCCACGCCATGTGGCGGTCGCTGCGGCCCATCGGCCGCAGCGCCGCCTCCGGCGGCTACCGCCGCTACGCCTGGACCGGCGCCGACGCCGACTGCCGGCTCTGGTTCCGGATGCAGGCCGAGGCCCGCCGCCTGGACTACGAGGTCGACCGGAACGGCAACCAGTGGGCCTGGCTCGGCGATCCCGCCGCGGGCGACGCCGTCGTCACCGGCTCCCACCTCGACTCCGTCCCCGACGGAGGCGCCTTCGACGGCCCCCTCGGCGTCGTCTCCTCCTTCGCCGCGCTCGACGAACTGCGCTCCCGCAAGGTCCGGTTCACCCGGCCCCTCGCCATCGTCAACTTCGGCGACGAGGAAGGCGCCCGCTTCGGCCTGGCCTGCGTCGGCTCCCGCCTCGCCGCCGGCCGGCTGACCAAGGAGCAGGCGTACGAACTCCGCGACGCCGACGGGATCACCCTCCCGCAGGCCATGGAGGCCGCCGGCCACGACCCCGGCACGATCGGCCCCGACCCCGAGCGCCTCGCCCGGATCGGCGCCTTCGTCGAACTCCACGTGGAGCAGGGCCGCGCCCTCGACCTGTCCGGCGACGCCGTCGGCCTCGCCTCCGCGATCTGGCCGCACGGCCGCTGGCGGTACGACTTCGCGGGCGAGGCCAACCACGCCGGCACCACCCGCCTCGTCGACCGCCGCGACCCGATGCTCACCTACGCCGAGACCGTCCTCGCCGCCCGCCGCGAGGCCGAACTCGCGGGCGCCGTCGCCACCTTCGGCAAGATCGCCGTCGAGCCGAACGGCGTCAACGCCATCCCCTCCCTCGTCCGCGGCTGGCTCGACGCCCGCGCCGCCGACCAGGGCTCCCTGGACACCGTCACCGCCGGCATCGAGAGCGCCGCGCGCGACTACGCCAACCGCCACGGCATCGACCTCACCGTCGTCCGGGAGTCCTTCACCCCGGTCGTGGAGTTCGCCCATACGCTCCGGGACGAGCTGGCCGGGATCCTCGGCGAGAAGACCCCCGTCCTCGGCACGGGCGCGGGACACGACGCCGGAATCCTCTCCGAAGCGGTCCCGACCGCCATGCTGTTCGTACGGAACCCCACCGGCGTCTCGCACTCCCCGGCCGAGTTCGCGGCCGAGGACGACTGCGTGGCGGGGATCCGGGCACTCGCCGACGTACTGGAAGGACTGGCGTGCAGGTAGGGACGGGCGCGGGGCAGCCGACGACGGACGCGAGGACGACGGCCGACGGACAGCCTCCGGCCGACGTACGGCCCATGGCCGAGGCGCGGCCGGCGGCCGGGACCGGCGCGAGGACGTACTGGCTGGAGCACGCCTGGCTCGACACCTACGTCGAGCCCGGGGTCGCCCTGGAGGTCGCCGACGGCCGCGTCACCGCCGTCCGCACGGGCGTCACCGCCCCGCCGCCCGGCGCCGTCGTCCTGCGCGGCCTGACCGTCCCCGGCCTCGCCAACGCCCACTCGCACGCCTTCCACCGCGCCCTGCGCGGAACCGTCCAGGTCGGCTCCGGCACCTTCTGGACGTGGCGCGAGGTGATGTACCAGGTCGCCTCCCGGCTGACCCCGGAGACCTACCACGCGCTCGCCCGGGCCGTGTACGCCGAGATGGCGCTGGCCGGCATCACCGCCGTCGGCGAGTTCCACTACCTCCACCACGCACCCGGCGGCACGCCTTACGCCGACCCCAACGCGATGGGCGAGGCGCTCGTCCAGGCGGCGGCCGACGCGGGCATCCGGATCACGCTCCTCGACACCGCCTACCTCTCCTCCGGCTTCGGCGCCGCCCCGGACCGGCACCAGCTCCGCTTCTCCGACGGGACGGCGGACGCCTGGGCCGAGCGGGTCTCGCGGCTCAAGGAGGGCGACGGCGTACGGATCGGCGCGGCGATCCACTCCGTGCGGGCGGTCCCCGCGGACCAACTGTCCACGGTCGCGGCCTGGGCCCGGGAGCGGGAGGCACCGCTCCACGTGCACCTGTCGGAGCAGACGGCCGAGAACGAGGCCTGCCTCGCCGCCCACGGCCGCACCCCGACCCGGCTCCTGGCCGACCACGGCGTGCTCGGCCCGCGGACCACCGGCGTCCACAACACCCACCTGACGGACGGCGACATCGACCTGATCGGCTCGTCCGCGACCGGCACCTGCATGTGCCCCACGACCGAACGCGACCTCGCGGACGGCATCGGCCCGGCGGTCGCCCTCCAGCGGGCGGGCTCGCCGCTGTCGCTGGGCAGCGACAGCCACGCGGTCATCGACCTCCTGGAGGAGGCGCGGGCCATGGAGCTCGACGAGCGGCTCCGGTCCCGGACCCGCGGCCACTGGACGGCGGCGGCGCTGCTGCGGGCGGCGACCACCGACGGCCACGCGGCCCTCGGCTGGGACGAGGCGGGCCGCCTGGAGGCGGGCGCGCTCGCCGACTTCACGACGATCGCCCTGGACTCCGTCAGGACAGCGGGACCGGTGCCGCGTCTGGCAGCCGAGACGGCGGTATTCGCAGCGTCGGCCGCGGACGTCCGTCACACGGTCGTCGGCGGACGCCCTGTCGTACAGGACGGGGTCCACCGGTCCGTACCGGACGTGCCCCGGGCCCTCGCGGACTCGATCGCCGCCCTGCGCGGCTGAAGGAGACACCTCTCATCATGAACACGGGCCCTGCGGCGACGAACAGCACCGCGGCGACCTCCGCGCCGACGAGCACGAACAACCCCGTGGCGACGGCGGCCACCGCCATCGTCAACATCGCCAGCCTGGTCACCAACGACCCCTCCCTCGGTGACGGAACCCCTCTCGGACTGATCCAGGACGCGGCCGTCGTCATGGACGGCGACCGGGTCGTCTGGGTCGGTGAATCAAGAAAAGCACCCGCCACTGACAACCGGGTCGACGCGGGCGGCCGGGCGGTGATCCCCGGCTTCGTGGACTCCCACTCGCACCTGGTCTTCGCGGGCGACCGCACCGCCGAGTTCAACGCCCGGATGTCCGGGCAGCCGTACGCCGCCGGCGGCATCCGCACGACGGTCGCGGCGACGCGTGCGGCCTCCGACGAGGCGCTGTCGGCGAACGTGGCCCGCTACCTCCGCGAGGCGCTCGCGCAGGGCACCACGACCTTCGAGACCAAGTCGGGGTACGGCCTCACCGTCGAGGACGAGGCCCGCGCCCTGCGGATCGCCGCCGCCCACACCGACGAGGTCACCTACCTCGGCGCCCACATCGTCTCCCCGGACTACGCCGACGACCCCGCGGGGTACGTCGACCTCGTCACCGGCCCGATGCTGGACGCCTGCGCTCCGTACGCCCGCTGGATCGACGTCTTCTGCGAGAAGGGCGCCTTCGACGGGGACCAGGCGCGGGCCATCCTGACGGCCGGCCGGGCGAAGGGCCTGCACCCGCGGGTGCACGCCAACCAGCTCTCGTACGGCCCCGGTGTCCAGCTCGCCGTGGAGCTGGACGCGGCGAGCGCGGACCACTGCACGCACCTCACCGACGCGGACGTCGACGCCCTGGCCTCGGGCGCCACGGTCGCGACGCTGCTGCCGGGCGCCGAGTTCTCCACCCGCGCCGCGTGGCCGGACGCCCGCCGCCTCCTGGACGCCGGGGTGACGGTGGCCCTGTCCACGGACTGCAACCCCGGTTCGTCCTTCACCTCGTCGGTCCCGTTCTGCATCGCGCTGGCGGTCCGCGACATGGGCATGACCCCGGACGAGGCGCTCTGGTCGGCCACGGCGGGCGGCGCGGCCGCCCTGCGCCGCACGGACGTCGGCCGCCTCTCCCCGGGCGCCTCCGCGGACCTCGCCCTCCTGGACGCCCCGTCCCACGTCCACCTGGCCTACCGCCCCGGAGTCCCCCTCACCACGGCGGTCTGGCGCCACGGCACCCGCGTTCACTGAACCGGCGCCTCCCCGGCCGCCGACGGCGCGCATGAGCGGGGGCCGGTGGGGCAGGTGAGCAGGGTGAGGTGTGGGTGAACACGGCGGAAGGGCCCGTCCGTTGGGACGGGCCCTTCCCGCGTGCCTTCGGTCGACGCCGGGCGTCACTCCTCCAGCGTCAGTCCCTTGCGCAGCCTGCCCAGCGTGCGGGAGAGCAGCCGGGAGACGTGCATCTGGGAGATGCCGAGCTCCTCGCCGATCTCCGACTGGGTCAGTCCCGCCACGAAGCGGAGCGAGAGGATGCGCCGCTCGCGGGGCGGCAGTGAGGCGATCATCGGCTTGAGGGACTCGATGTACTCGATGCCCTCGATGCCGTGGTCCTCGTAGCCGATCCGGTCCGCGAGCGCGCCTTCGCCGTCGTCGTCGTCGGGCTGGGCGTCCAGCGAGCTCGCGGTGTACGCGTTGCTCGCGGTCATGCCCTCGACGACCTCTTCGCGGCTCAGGTCGAGCTCGGCGGCGAGTTCGCTCACGGTCGGCGTGCGGTCGAGCCGCTGGGACAGCTCGTCGCCCGCCTTGGCGAGGTCGAGGCGGAGCTCCTGGAGCCTTCGCGGAACGCGCACGGACCACGAGGTGTCGCGGAAGAAGCGCTTGATCTCGCCGATGATGGTCGGCATCGCGAAGGTGGGGAACTCGACGCCCCGGGAGAGTTCGAAGCGGTCGATGGCCTTGATCAGGCCGATCGTGCCCACCTGGATGATGTCCTCCATCGGCTCGCTGCGGGAGCGGAACCGTGAGGCGGCGAACTTCACCAGGGCGAGGTTGAGCTCCACGAGCGTGTTGCGGACGTACGCGTACTCGTGCGTGCCCTCCTCGAGGTGCTCGAGGCGGGCGAAGAGCGTCTTCGAGAGCGCCCGTGCGTCCAGAGCTTCGATCCGGTCGTAGGGCGGGATCTCGGGGAGCGCGAGGCCGGGGTCGAGGCCGAGCTCGAGATCGTGGGTGGGGGGCGGAGTGATTGCCGACGGCGCGTCGGGGGTACGCGTGGCGTCGAGCCGGGGTGACATGGTCTCCTCCATCGTTCTTTCGCTGCGGTTTGCGGCGCCTCCAAAGCCGGCCGTGTCGGATGTTCTTTACTAGGCCTACCTGCTCGAAGGGGATCGTTGCAAGTGTCAATTGTCCCTTTTGTGGCGTTATAGGGGAGAGACCGACTGCCATCAACGGCGCGGACCTTGTATGGTTCGACGCACGTCAACCGGCATCCGCGAGAGCGAGAAGAGGCACGGGCATGGACCGCCAGAACGTCGGCAGCGCGCAGCCCGTACGGCTGCGGGTCGAGGTCCGCACCGTGGGAGCGAGCGAGATCCTCACTCCGGTGGGTGAGCTCGATCACCACACCGCCGACCTGTTGCGTACACCACTCGACGAAGCGCTCGACGCCGGCCGCTCACGGCTCGTCGTCGACTGCTCACGGCTCGACTTCTGCGACTCCACCGGCCTGAACGTGCTCCTCGGGGCACGGCTCAAGGCGGACGCCGCGGGGGGAGGGGTCCATCTCACCGGGATGCGGCCCGTGGTGGCGCGGGTCTTCGAGATCACCGGTGCGGACGTCGTCTTCACCGTGCACGACTCCCTCGCGGCGGCCCTCCCCGACTGATTCGTGTGTTGTCGGGAAACGGCCGGGCAGAAGAGCCCAGGTTCGTGCGTTGTCTGGTGAATCGGTTGAATCGGTGAGGTGAAGCGCTGATGGACACTGCTGCCGGTGGCAGGGAGGTCGGGGAGCCCGCGGGCTCCGTCGCGGGTGCCGAAACGGGCGCCGCCGCCTCCGGTGGCGTGACCCCCGTGGCCGACGCCGTCTCCGCCCGCGCCGACGGCATGACCCTGGGTGCGGACGTGATGACGGACGGTGTGACGGGTGGTACGGCGGGCAGCGACGCGGACGGTACGGCGGGTCACGCCGTGAGCGGTACGGCGGGCCACGCGCAGAGCGCCCTGCCGGACGGCACGCCCGGCGGGGCGACGAGCGGTACGGCGGACGGCACGACGGTGGACGCCGCGACGGGTGCGGCCTCCGGGGCGCCTTCCGGCGTCGACCTCGACGTGCGGACGCTCCCCCTCGGCTCCGCCAGCGGCACCGTCCCCCTCGCACGCGACTTCACCAGGTCGGCCCTCTACGACTGGGGCTGGCTCCCGGCCGCCACCGCCGAGGCCAGGGCCGCCGCCGAGGACGTCCTCCTCGTCGTCTCCGAGCTGGTCACCAACGCCTGCCTGCACGCCGACGGCGCCGAGGAGCTCCGCGTACGGCGCCGCGCCAAGGTGCTGCGCCTGGAGGTCGACGACCGCGGCGCCGGCCAGCCCGCACCGCGCACCCCGCACCGCGCCGGGCGGCCGGGCGGACACGGCATGTTCATCGTGCAGCGGCTCTGCCTGGACTGGGGAATCGAGCGCACACCGGGCGCCCCCGGCAAGACGGTCTGGGCGGAACTGGCCGCTCCCGCGTAGCTCCGCGCCCGCCAGGACGGCCCCCGGCCGTCCCGCGGGCGTCCCTGAAGGTCTCCGTGCGGCGGGCACGCGCGCCCGCCGCCACTTCGCCCTTCCCTGTGTCTTCCCTCCTCAACGCCCCAGGCGTACCTTGACGCCCAATCTGATAAGCCGTCAGTAACTTTGCGGTGAGGGGTGCTTGAGGTGCCGTACCGGAGGAGAACAGCTTTCGCGCTGGCAGTGGCGGCGGCGGGCTCGGTGGTGCTGGCCTCCGCCCCCGCGGCCCAGGCCGCCGTCGTCGACGTCGACTACGCCTGCGAGACGAAGATCGGCCCCAAGGGCGCCGTCTCGCCCGTCGACATCAAGGCCGTCAAGAACGGCGGCTCCTACACGCTCACCATGTCGTTCGAGAAGGGCGTCTCCGACAGCCCCGTCGAACTCCCCAAAGGGGTCATGACCCCGCGCGCCGAGCTCGAGGTCGGGGGCGCCGGCAGCGGTACGGTGAAGGTCAAGGGCACGCCCAACACCGAGGCGATCCCGCCCGACACCCCCATCAAGATCGGGCAGTTGACGGGGACGTACACGCCGACGAAGAGCGGCAAGGTCACCTTCACGGCCGGCACGCTCACCGTCCACGCCCTCGGCATGGACGCCGCCGTCTGCACGCCGAAGAACAACCCCCGGCCCTCCCTGGAGCTGGCGGTCACCGCGCCCGGCGGTGGCGGTGGAGCGTCCGGCGGAGGCTCCGAGGAGACCCCGCCCTCGGGCGGCGGCGAACTGCCCAGGACCGGCCCGCTCGACTCCGCGACCGCGCTCGGCACCCTCGGCGGCACCGTCCTGCTGACCGGCGCGGTCGGGGTCCTCTGGCTCACGCGGCGCACGGCGCGCTGATGCGGGGCGCCTGGGCCGGCCGGTCGTGGAGGGCGGGGGCCGCCGTCGCCGCGCTGCTGGGCGCCGTGGCGGCCGCGCCCCCGCCCGGCTGGACGGCGGCTCCGGCCGAACAGCGGCCCTACGTCTACCTGGAGGGCGAGGCCGGGAGCGTCCTGCGGGACACCCTGTCCCTGACCAACCCCGGCACGGCGCCGGTCACGGTACGCCTCAGCGGCGAGGGCGCCGCCTCCGTCTCCTTCGCCGCCCGGTCGGTGACCGTCCCGGCGCGGACCCGGGCGGACGTGCCCTTCGCCGTGACCGTCACGCCGAGGACCGCACCCGGCGACCACCGGGGCGCGGTCCTCGCCGCCGACGCCGCCGGCCGGCAGGCCCGGGTGCCGGTCCACCTGCGGGTCAGCGGGCCGCGGCTGGCCGCGTTCACCGTCGAGGACGTACGGCTCGACGACGCCGGCACCCTCCACTACACGCTGGTCAACCGGGGCAGCACCGTCCTCGAACCCCACCTGTCCGTACGCGCCCACGGCATCCTCGGCACCGTCCTCGACCGGCCCTCCCGGGCCCTGCCGGTCTCCCTGCGCCCCGGGGAACGGCTCGCCCGCAGCGAACCCTGGCCCGACCCGCCCGCGCTCGACTCGGTCACCGTCGACCTGCGCGCCACCGCGTCCGGAGCCCCGCCGGTGACCGCCCGGGCCGAGGCGGTCCTCGTCCCGCCCGCCGCCGTGGTCGCGGGCGCGCTCTTCGCGGGCGCGGCGGCGGTGGCCGCGACGACGGCGTGGGCGCGCAGGGCAGGCCGCCGACGGGCCCCACCGGCCGGACGCGAGCCCGAAGGGCGGTCGGTGGAACGCCAGTTGGCCGAGGCGACGGCAGGGGAGAGACGATGACCGTGACGGTGACGGGCCTTCGCGCGACGGGACGACGCGGCCGCCGGCCCGGCGGGGCGACCGCACGGCCCAGTGCCGTGGAACGCGGCGAGGCCGGGGCGGCTACCCAGCGGCCCCGAGCCGTGCCGCGGGGCCGGGCCCGCGGGGACACCGCCAGGTCACGTGCCGTGCCGCGTCGCCGGGCCCGCCGGCCGGGCGGCCGGGTCCCCGGGTGGGCCCGTGTCGTGCTGCTCTGCGCCCTCCTGGCCGCGGCGCTGCCCCTGCTCCCCTTCCTGCCCGCCGCCGAGGCCGCCGCCGGCGAACTGTCCGCCGCGCCACGCCAGGTCGCCGCGCCCGCCGCGCCCCGCCAGGCGGCCGCGCCCGGGCCCACGGTCTCCCTGTCCCGTGCCGAGGGCGGCAAGGGCGGCGAGATCACCGTAAGCGGGGCGAAATGGAAGCCCGGAGCCCTGCTGATGCTGCTGATCTGCGGCCAGGCCGAGCCCGGCAAGGGGGTGATCGGCGGCACCAACTCCTGCGCCAACACGGTCGGCAGGGCGGCCACCGTCGACGCCAAGGGCGGCTTCAGCCGGAAGGTCCCGGTCGCCGAACCGCCCGTCCCCTGCCCGTGCGTCGTCCACGTCGCCGGGGTCACCGGCGCGCAGGACGCCGTGGACGTGGCCTTCACCGTCGCCGGGCACCCCACCGCCCCGCTGCCCGAGGCCACCGGCGACGGCAGGCTCGCCGTCCTCGCCTCCGCGCGCCTGGACGGCTCCAGCGGCGTCCTCGTCTGGTTCGGCGCCCCGCCCGCCCGCGAGATCGTCTTCACCGTCGGCAACCTCGGCCGGTCCGCCGTCAAGGACCCGGTCTTCCAGGTCGGCACGAGCCACGGCGTCTTCTCGCCGACGTACGAGGAACGGCAGTGGCGCGGCACCGTCGAACCCGGCAGGAAAGCCCTCGTCCGGCTGCCCGTCGAACTCTCGGCGGGCGCCCACGGCGACTACCAGGTCTCGGTGAAGTACGCCGGGAAGGTCCTGGTCGAACAGCCGTGGGGCGTGGGCCGGCCGTGGGGCGTGACGCTGTTCTGGCTGCTCCTCGCCGTGGTCGTCCCGGCCGCGCTCTTCCGTATCGGCATGGCGGTGGTGGACCGGGTACGGCCCGGGCCCGGCGCGGGACACCGCCGCGCCCGCACCACACCCGTACGCCGGCTTCCGGCCCGCCGCACTCCGGCCCGTACGGCGGCCGACGCCGGCCGTGCCCCCGCCGGACCCGTCCCCGGGAGGGACGACACGACCACGGTCCTGCCGTGGTTCACCCCGGACTCCGCACCGTCAGAGAACAGCCCGACGACGAAGGGACATTCGTGAGCACGCAACGGAGGATGAGCGCGGCCGGAGTCGCGCTGATGCTCGGCGGCGCGGGGATCCTGCTGACCGCCGCCCCCGCCCAGGCAGCCGAGGTCGCCTACCCGACCGAGTGCGTTCCACCGGCGATCTCCGGCCTGCCACCGGTGCAGGGCACCACGAAGGTGCAGATCACCGCGCCGGCGGAGGCCAAGGTCGGCGACGAGGTGGAGATCGTCTGGAAGACGGTCGCGGCCGCGTCCAAGAACCCCGACGTCCTCGACCTGGGCAAGGACACCGTCAAGCCGTCCGGGGTCGTGAAGGTGGGCGGCGCGGCGAGCGGCACGCTGACCTTGGAGGGACCGCGGCAGAACCCGCCGATCCCGAAGAACAGCCCCATGGTGCTGCCGGACATGAAGGGCAAGCTGAAGCTGGAGAAGGCGGGCGAGATCACGCTGACGCCGGACAAGTACACGATCAACGTCTCGAAGCCGCTGTCGACGGACACGAAGTGTGCGCCGAAGGCGGCGGTCGGGGTCGGCGCGACGATCAAGGTGTCGGCGGGCGGCGGCTCGACGACGGGCGGTACGACCACGTCCGGCGGTACGACGACCTCCGGCGGTACGACGACGTCGGGCGGTACGACGTCCGGTGGTACGACGACGTCGGGCGGGTCCACGGCCTCCGGCGGTACGACCGCGTCCGGCGGGTCCACGACGTCGGGCGGCTCCACGACCTCCGGCGGGTCCACCGCCTCCGGCGGCTCCGGTGGTGGAGGCGGCCAGACCGACTTCCCCGGCAAGGAGGTGGCGGTCCAGTTCGCCTGCCAGTCGCCCGGCCCGGCGAACATCACCTCCAAGGTGACCGTCAACGCAAAGAAGAACGGCGGGGCCTACGACCTCACCGTCAAGACCGCCAAGGGCGTCATGGACAGCCCCGCCCCGCTCCCCGCCGGCGCGCTGAAGCCGTCGATGGCGATCAGGATCGGCGGCGCGGACAGCGGCACGGTGAACGTCCAGGGCCCGGCGAACTCCGCCCCGCTGGAGCAGGGCAAGCCGGTCGACCTGCCGGACATGAAGGGCACGTACACCCCCGGCGCCACGGGCAAGGCCACGCTCAGCCCCGGCACCCTGACGATCCACGTCTCGCTCGGGGGCTCGCCGATCGTGATCCCCTGCCAGGTCAAGGGGAGCGTCCAGGCGTCCCTGGAGCTCGACACCACCAAGCAGGCCGGCGGCGCCTCGGGCGGCAGCGGCGGTGACGCCGGCGCGGGCGGCGGCACGGGCGGCTCGGCCGGCTCCGGCGGCGGCCTCGCCGACACCGGCGCCGAGGACGAGGGCGCCCTGCGGGCCCTCGCCCTGGTGGCGGGCACGGTGATCCTCCTCGGCGGCGCGGTGTTCACCTTCACCCCGTGGGGCCGTTTGCGACGCTGACACGGACTCGGCGCCGCCCGGCCGTGCCTCCATCCGCCGGTCACTGTTTGTGATGCGGCTGATCCACATGGTTGGGTTCGCATGATCGCCCGAACGAAGGGCGGACAAAGACGAGCCTGCCTGACCAGCAGGGACGGGTACGTCGAGCCCGATCGGAGTCCGGCGTACGGAAAGGAACGCACATGCACTGGGGGAAGAAGTTCGCCGCGGGAGCACTCGCTGTGATGGTCGGGGCCGGCGGAACGGGGCTGATCGCCGCGTCTCCGGCCCAGGCCGCGGGCAAGTACACCTGCAAGGCGTATGCCTCCATGGACAAGCTCGGCCGGCCCACCGCGTACTCGACCTGCAAGCCGGGCGGCGGCAAGTCGGTGAGCAAGCACCGGGTCGTCCTCAAGTGCGACCAGGTGCAGGGCGCCCGTGAGCACGTGATGGCGTGGACGCTCTACGGCTCCTGGGTCGGGGCCGGCCAGAAGTCCACCGTGCACTGTGGCACGAAGAATTTCCTGCGCGGGTTCAGCGTGCAGACCAAGTAGCGGCGCGCGAACGACGAAACGGGTCCGTCCCGGCACGTGATGCGTGCCGGGACGGACCCGTAAGGCGCGGGTGCGTCAGCGCACGTCGCCCATGAGCGCGCGGATCTTCTTGCCCGCTGTCATGAACGCGAGGCCCGCGGCGACCGCCACGACCGCCCAGAGGGTGTAGTACATGGCGTCGCCCAACGGCTTGTTGAGCTTGGTGGTCCAGCCGTTCAGGGCGTTGCCCGTCGCCGTGGCCAGGAACCACAGGCCCATGATCTGGCCGACGAACTGCTTGGGAGCCAGCTTCGTGGACAGGGAGAGGCCGACCGGCGAGAGGCACATCTCGCCGATGGTCTGGACGAGGTAGACGCTCAGCAGCCAGAAGACGGTGACCTTGCCGGTGTCGCTGTTCGCCGCGGCGGCACCCGCGAGACCCATGATGGCGAACGATCCGCCGATGAGGAGCATCGCGAGGGCGAACTTCATCGGGGCGCTGGGCTCGCGGTTGCGCTTGGCGAGCTTGACCCACAGCGCGGCGAAGACCGGCGCCAGGACGATGACCATCGCGGGGTTCACCGACTGGTACCAGGAAGCCGGGAACTCCCAGCCGCCGATCATGCGGTCGGTCTTGCCGTCGGCGAAGAGGGTGAGCAGCGAGCCCGACTGGTCGTAGATCATCCAGAACAGGACGGCGGTGGCGAAGAACCACGCGAACGCCTTGATCTTCGGCTTGTCCTCGGCGGCCAGGGCGGGGTTGCGGTACATCGTGACGAAGTAGACGACCGGCACGACGATGCCGAGCACCGCGAGGACGTTCACGATGTGCTCTATGTCGTACGTACCGAGCGCGATGTCGGCCAGCAGCGCGGCGACGGCCAGGCCGCCCCACAGCAGGACCTTGCGCAGCGCGCTGCGCTTCTCCTCGGGCGTAGCCGGGGTGCCCGGCTCCTTGCCGACGTCACCGAGGTGACGGGAGCCGAGGATGTACTGGATGACGGCGAGGGTCATGCCGATGCCGGCGACCGCGAAGCCGAGGTGCCAGTTGACGTTCTCGCCGAGGTAGCCGACGACCAGCGGAGCGGCCATGCCACCGATGTTGATCGACATGTAGAACAGCGTGAAGGCGGCGTCGCGGCGGGCGCTCGGCTGGCCTTCGTAGAGGCCGCCGACCATGGCCGAGATGTTCGGCTTCAGCAGGCCCGTGCCGGCCGCGATGAGCGCCAGGCCGGCGAAGAAGGCCGTGTCGGACGGGATCGCCAGCGTGAAATGGCCCAGAGCGATGACGATTCCACCGACGAGCACGGCCTTGCGGGCGCCCCAGAGACGGTCGGCGACCCAGCCGCCGGGCATCGCGGCCATGTAGACGACCGCGTTGTAGACGCCGTAGATGGAGGCGGCCAGCGCCTCACGCCCCTCGAGAGGGCCGTCGAGCACACCCGCGACCAGGTAGAGGACGAGGATGCCGCGCATCCCGTACCAGGAAAAGCGCTCCCACATCTCGGTCATGAAGAGAGTGGCCAGGCCGCGGGGGTGGCCGAAGAACGTCTTCTCGGAACCAGGGGTTCCGGACGAAGTCGTCGTCAGGCTGGACGCCATGTCGATCCTTGCTCTGTCGGGACGCGCGCCTTGTGAGCGTGGTGCGCCCGGTGGGGGAGGCCGGCACCGGCGAGGGGCGGTCGCACCGCGCCGGGATCCACGCCCCGGGGCGCGGCAACGCGCTCCGGGACCCGGCCCACAGGTCGTTCGCTGTCCTGGAGGTCGGCACGGCCCACCTCGCGCAGAAAAGAGACCCTTGGTGTGCGAAGCAGCCAAAGGTCCCCGTTTACCGCAACAGACGCCTCGCCACCATACGGCACGACAGGGGCGGATATGGAAGGACTTGAGAGATGGATCACAGGTCCATCGGGAACCGTATGACCATGATCGAAGGTCATCAGCAGGTTAACCGCTCTGAAGCCCAGGGCGGCCCGTCACCCTGTGGATCATGCCCCTGGCCAGGGGCCGTGCGGACTACCATCACCCCATGACCCGTGTACTGCTCGCCGAGGACGACGCATCCATCTCGGAACCGCTGGCCCGCGCCCTGCGGCGGGAGGGGTACGAGGTCGAGGTGCGGGAGGACGGGCCCACCGCCCTCGACGCCGGACTCCAGGGCGGCGTCGACCTCGTGGTGCTGGATCTCGGGCTGCCCGGCATGGACGGCCTGGAGGTCGCCCGGAGGCTGCGCGCCGAGGGCCACACGGTCCCGATCCTGGTCCTGACCGCCCGCGCCGACGAGGTCGACACCGTGGTCGGGCTCGACGCGGGCGCCGACGACTACGTCACCAAGCCCTTCCGGCTCGCCGAACTCCTCGCCCGCGTCCGGGCCCTGCTCCGGCGCGGCGCCACCGAGCCGGTCGTCGCCCCGTCCACCCACGGCGTGCGCATCGACGTCGAGTCGCACCGCGCCTGGATGGGCGACGAGGAGCTCCAGCTCACGGCCAAGGAGTTCGACCTGCTCCGGGTCCTGGTCCGGGACGCGGGCCGGGTCGTGACCCGCGATCAGCTGATGCGGGAGGTCTGGGACACCACCTGGTGGTCCTCGACGAAGACCCTCGACATGCACATCTCCTGGCTGCGCAAGAAGCTGGGCGACGACGCGGCCAACCCCCGCTACATCGCCACCGTCCGGGGCGTCGGCTTCCGCTTCGAGAAGAGCTAGGCCGCAGCTGGCGACGGGGTTCGCCGCGACCGAGCCCCCCGGGCCTCACCGGCCCCACCGGCCGTGCCTCAGTCGCCCGCCCCAGTCGCCCGCCCAGCCCGGGCCCCGATCCGGGCATGCCCGCCCCCGCCCCACCGGCCCGACCCGTCGCGCCGTGTCCGCCCGCCCCCGCGCCGTAGGCTCGGGGCGGCAGGACCCCGTACCCCCGCCCGGAGGGCCCCGTGCGCCGCAGGCTCATCAGTTCCACGCTCGCCGTGGTGCTCGTCGTCATCGCCGTCTTCGGGGTGTCCCTCGTCATCGTCGAGACCCGCACCATCTCCAGCAGCGCCCAGGAGAGCGTGGACTCCGAGGCCCTGCGCCTGGTCGCGATCGTCGACAGCCGCCTCATCGGCGGGGAACCCGTCAACCCCGACATCCTCGCCGAGCAGAGCGGCGCCAAGCGGTACGCCCTCATCGAGATCCCCGGCCGCGACGCCATCGAGATCGGCGCCCGCCCCCAGGGCAGCGTCATCCGGGCCACCGCGGAAGGCGAGCGCGGCGAGACCGTCACCGTCGAGGAGTCCCGCTCCACCGTCACCGCCGAGGTCGGCCGCACCCTCCTGATCATCGGTGCCGTGGCCCTGCTCGCCGTCGTGGCCGCCGTACTCCTCGCCGTACGGCAGGCCAACAGGCTGGCGTCCCCACTCACCGACCTCGCCGAGACCGCCGAGCGCCTCGGCTCGGGCGACCCCCGACCGCGCCACCGGCGGTACGGAGTGCCCGAGCTGGACCGGGTCGCCGACGTCCTGGACGCCTCCGCCGAGCGGATCGCCCGGATGCTCACCGCCGAGCGCCGGCTCGCCGCCGACGCCTCCCACCAGCTCCGGACGCCCCTCACCGCCCTGTCCATGCGCCTGGAGGAGGTCGCGGTCGCCGACGACCTCGACACCGTCAAGGAGGAGGCGACGATCGCCCTCGCCCAGGTCGAGCGGCTCACCGACGTCGTCCAGCGGCTCCTCACCAACTCGCGCGACCCCCGGACCGGCTCCGCGATCGCCTTCGACCTCGACGAGGTCGTCAAGCAGCAGATCGAGGAGTGGCGTACCGCCTACCGGGGCGCCGGACGGGCCATCGTCCACTCCGGCAAGCAGGGCATGCGGGCGGTCGGCACACCCGGCGCGGTGGCCCAGGTCCTCGCCGCGCTGATCGAGAACTCGCTCATGCACGGCGGCGGCACCGTCGCCCTGCGCACCCGCGTCATCGGCAACCAGGCCGTGATCGAGGTCACCGACGAGGGGCCGGGCGTCCCCGCCGACCTCGGCGCGCGGATCTTCGAGCGGACCATCAGCGGCCGCAACTCCACCGGCATCGGCCTCGCCGTCGCCCGCGACCTCGCGGAGGCGGACGGCGGGCGGCTCGAACTGCTCCAGCAGCAGCCGCCGGTCTTCGCGCTCTTCCTGAGCCGCGAGGTCAAGAGCCACACGGACCAGGAACGCCCGGTCCGCTAGAGCCCCGGCCGCGCCGCACCGGCCCCGGTCAGACCCGGTCGGGCTGCTTGCGGACCGCCTGCCGCGGGGCCTGCTCGAGGAACGATTCGGCGGTCTGTACGGCCTCCCGCGCCGGCAGCGTACGGAACACCCACGTCCGGTACGACCAGAAGCGGAACAGCGTCGCGACACCGATCCCGAGGAACTTGAAGACGTTGCTCTGCAGCGGGGTGTCCCAGCCGAAGCCGTACGTCGCCGCGTACAGCACGCCGTTCTGGATCACCAGACCGATGACGCTGAAGAGGAAGAAGAGCGACAGCTCCTTCGTCCGGCTGCTCTTGTCGCGGTCACGGTAGGTGAAGTAGCGGAACCCGACGTAGTTGAAGGCGATGGCGACGACGGTGGCGATGATGCTGGCCCGCACGACCGGCAGGTCGGTGAGGTGGCGTACGAGGTTGAACACCCCGAGGTCCACCAGGAGCCCGACAGCACCGACCGCGCCGAACTTCGCGAACTCACGGGTGAGCTGATCAAGCCGCACGCGCAGTGCGCTTCGTTCACTCATGGTGATGCTCAGCCCCGTCCGTCGGATGATGTCAACCCAGCCATGCTAACCAGCCCGTCCGCGGCACGCCCGTGGACATCGCAAAGCACGCGAAAAGCGGGCGGCCCTGTGCCAAAGCACAGGGGGAGGAGGCTTCGCCGATCGTGCGGATACCCTAAGAGGGTGACGTTCCCGGTAGTCGGCATGGTCGGTGGCGGTCAGCTCGCCCGTATGACCCACGAGGCGGGCATCCCCCTCGGCATCAGGTTCAAGCTCCTCAGTGACACCCCGCAGGACTCGGCGGCCCAGGTGGTGAGCGAGGTCGTCATCGGCGACTATCGCGACCTGGCTACGCTGCGTGACTTCGCGCGTGGCTGTGACGTGATCACCTTCGATCACGAACACGTCCCGACCGAACACCTGCGGGCCCTGGAGGCGGACGGCATCCCCGTCCGCCCGGGGCCCGACGCGTTGGTGCACGCCCAGGACAAGGGGGTGATGCGCGCCCGGCTCGACGAGATCGGGGCGCCGAGCCCACGCCACCGGATCGTCGCCGATCCGGCGGACGCGGCGGCCTTCGCCGCCGAGGTGGGCGGCTTCCCGATCATCCTCAAGACCGTGCGCGGCGGCTACGACGGCAAGGGCGTCTGGTTCGTCCGTACGGAGGCCGACGCCCACGACCCGTTCCGCGCCGGCGTCGCGGTCCTCGCCGAGGAGAAGGTCGACTTCGCGCGCGAGCTGGCCGCGAACATCGTCCGGTCCCCGCACGGCCAGGCCGTCGCCTACCCCGTCGTCGAGTCCCGCCAGGTCGACGGCGTCTGCGACACGGTGATCGCCCCCGCCCCCGACCTCTCGGACGAGCTGGCCGGGCAGGCGCAGGAGCTGGCGCTGCGGATCGCGAAGGAGCTGGGGGTCGTCGGCCATCTGGCCGTCGAGCTGTTCGAGACCACCGACGGCCGGATCCTCGTGAACGAGCTGGCCATGCGCCCCCACAACTCCGGCCACTGGACCCAGGACGGCGCGATCACCTCGCAGTTCGCCAACCACGTCCGGGCCGTCCTCGACCTCCCGCTGGGCGATCCGCGCCCGCGCGCCCCCTGGACGGTCATGTGCAATGTGCTGGGCGGGGACTACCCCGACATGTACTACGCCTATCTGCACTGCATGGCCCGCGACCCTCAGCTGAAGATCCATATGTACGGCAAGGACGTGAAGCCCGGCCGCAAGGTGGGGCACGTCAACACCTACGGCGACGACCTGGACGACGTGCTGGAGCGCGCGCGTCACGCCGCCGGCTATCTGCGAGGAACGATCACCGAATGAGCCCCGAGCGTCCCCAGAGCCCCGTCGTCGGCATCGTCATGGGGTCCGACTCCGACTGGCCCGTCATGGAGGCCGCGGCGCAGGCCCTGGACGAGTTCGAGATCGCGTACGAGGTCGACGTCGTCTCCGCGCACCGCATGCCGCGCGAGATGATCGCGTACGGCGAGCAGGCCGCCGGCCGCGGCCTGAAGGCGGTCATCGCGGGCGCGGGCGGCGCCGCCCACCTGCCGGGCATGCTCGCCTCCGTCACCCCGCTGCCCGTCATCGGCGTGCCGGTCCCGCTGAAGTACCTCGACGGCATGGACTCCCTGCTCTCGATCGTGCAGATGCCGGCCGGGGTGCCGGTGGCCACGGTCTCGGTGGGCGGCGCGCGCAACGCCGGTCTGCTGGCGGTCCGGATGCTCGCCGCGCACGACCCCGAGCTGTTCGCCCGGATGCGGGACTTCCAGCAGGAGCTGAACGACCAGGCGACGGAGAAGGGCAAGCGGCTGCGGGCCAAGGTCGAGGGCTCGGAGTCCTTCGGATTCGCCAAGTGAGCACGCCCGGCACCCCCACGCCCGGCGCCCCCGCGCCCGGCACCCCCGCGTCCGGGACCCCCACGCCCGGCGCCCCCACGCCCGGGACCCCCACGCCCGGCGCCCGTGCCGCCGACCGGCTCGCCGAGGCGCGGGAGCTGCTCGCCTCCGCGCCCGTCGTCGACGGGCACAACGACCTGCCCTGGGCGCTGCGCGAGCACGTCCGCTACGACCTGGACCGCATGGACATCGCGGCCGACCAGTCCGGAGCGCTCCACACCGACCTGGCCCGGCTGCGGGCCGGCGGCGTCGGCGCCCAGTTCTGGTCGGTCTACGTCCCCTGCCGCCTCACAGGCGACGACGCGGTCAGCGCCACCCTGGAGCAGATCGACATCGTCGACCAGCTCCTCACCCGGTACGCCGCCGACCTCGCCCCCGCCCTCACCGCGGCCGACATGGAGTCGGCCCGCCGGGAGGGACGCATCGCCTCCCTGAAGGGCGCGGAGGGCGGCCACTCCATCAACGGCTCCCTCGCCACCCTGCGCGCGCTGCACACCCTGGGCGTGCGCTACATGACGCTCACGCACAACGACAACACCCCGTGGGCGGACTCGGCGACCGACGAGCCGGGCGTCGGCGGGCTCTCGGCCTTCGGGCACGAGGTCGTCCGCGAGATGAACCGCGTCGGCATGCTCGTCGACCTCTCGCACGTCGCCGCGACGACGATGCGGGACGCCCTCGACACCTCCGTCGCGCCGGTGATCTTCTCGCACTCCTCGTCCCGGGCCGTCTGCGACCACCCGCGGAACATCCCCGACGACGTGCTGGAACGGCTGCCGGCCAACGGGGGCGTGGCGATGGCGACGTTCGTCCCGAAGTTCATCCTGCCCGCCGCCGTGGAGTGGACGGACCGGGCCGACGCGAACATGCGGGCCCACGGCCTGCACCACCTGGACACCACCCCGAGGGCGATGGCGGTCCACCGCGCCTTCGAGGCGGAGAACCCGCGCCCGGTCGCCACGGCGGCCACGGTCGCCGACCACCTCGACCACATGCGCGAGGCCGCCGGCATCGACCACATCGGCATCGGCGGCGACTACGACGGCACGGCGTTCACCCCGTCCGGCCTCGACGACGTCGCCGGCTATCCGAACCTGATCGCGGAGCTGCTGGCCCGCGGCTGGTCGCCCGCAGACCTCGCCAAGCTGACGTGGTCCAACGCGGTCCGCGCGCTGCGCGACGCCGAGGCGGTCTCCCGCGACCTGCGGGCGACCCGGGGCCCGTCGATCGCGACCCTCGACGCGCTGGACCGCCCGGCCCGCTGACGGGCTCTCAGTCCCGCAGCGGAATGGTGCCCCGCTCCCGGTTCCCGCCCCCGTCGAACCTGGAGCGGTCCACCACCGGCCGGGCGGCCGGCTGGGCCGCGATCAGCCGGATCGTGTCCCGCCCGGCCAGGGCCGTGCGCCACTGCCCGAGGTCGGGCCGGGTGCCGTACGCCCCGCCCGCCAGCCCCCACAGCCGTCGCACCGCCGCCGTCCGGCGCTCGTCGAGCACCCCGGCGACCGGGTCGAGGGGCTTGCCGGGGGAGGCGTAGGCGTCCTGGGCGAGGATCCGGCCGATCATGAGCGCGGCTTTGTAGCGGTCGCTGTCGACGGTGACCGAGCCGGGCGGGGCGAGCGGGTCGAGCCAGTCCGGGGTGTCCGCCTGGTCGAGGACCGGCGAGCGGCCGGTGATCCGGACGCCGTCGCAGTCGAGCAGGTGGACGGAGGGCCCGGGGTCCAGGGACCACAGCACGTTCGCCTGCGAGAGGTCGCCGACGACCAGCCCCATCGTGTGGAGCCACTGGAACAGCTCCACAATCGCCACGGTCAGGGCGTGCCGCTCGGCGGGGGACGGCTGCCTGACCCCCTGCCAGGCCGCCTTCGGCGCGCGCAGCAGGTACGACAGCTCGATGAGCTTGCTGTCTCCCTTGCCGGTACGCCAGCTCATGGTGGCGGGCGCCCGGCGCATCAGGAAGCCGGTGACCCGGCCGCCGTCCACCACCCGGCACAGCGGCCAGGCCGCCTCCCGGTCGAGCCGGTCCCGCTCGGCCGGGGCGAGGCCCTGCCGCAGCGACACCAGCGAGGCGAGGGCGTCCCCGTCGACCTTGTGCGGTTCCAGGTACTTCTTGAAGAGCAGGCCGCCCGGCCCGCCCACCTCGTGGACCTCGCCCTGGCCGCCGACCGAGAGCCTCCCCAGCATCTTCAGGGAGGCCTGCGTGACATCGGCACCGTCGTGCGCGCTCACGCCGGGGCCTCCCACAGGACGGCCGCGGTCCGGTCGTCGTCGTACGACTTCACCCGGTACTGCACCTGCCAGAGGAAGTCCGCCGGATCGGGCACGGTCCCGCCGCCCCAGGCCGTGCGGAGGAAGTCCCGCATCTCCTGCTCGCCGGCCAGCGGCGTGGACAGCCCGTCGGTGCCGAGCACCAGGACGTCCCCCGGCCGGGTGCCGATGAGCCGGGTGACGGCCGTCCCGGTCAGCGGCAGGGCCGCCGTACGGGTGTCGATGACGGCCGCTTCGGCGGCTTCGCCGTCCTCGGCGCCCGCGCCGGGGACCGGCTCGGGGTCGGTGACGGTCAGGTCCCAGCGGCCGTCGGAGAGCAGCGCGGTGCCGCCGTCGCCGACGGCCAGGAAGCCGCGGGTGCGGACGGCCGGGTCGAGCGGGACGAGGAGGACGCGCAGGGTGGTGGCGTAGCTCGCGGGCTCGTGCGCGGCGCGCTCGGCGGTCCGGGTCAGGCGGGCCGCGATCCACTCGGCCGCCGTGTCCGCGAGCGCGGCGAACCGCTCCGCGTCCTCGGTCACCAGGGCCTCGTGCAGCTCCTCGGCGTAGCGGGCGAGGATCCACGCGGCCCAGCGGCAGGCGTGGTTGGACCCGACGTGCGAGAGGCGCGCCGAACCGACCCCGTCGGCCACGGCGAGCATCAGCAGCTCCGCCGCGCCGGGCTCGCCGAGCAGGCTCACGCCGAGCGCGTCCTGCCGGGGCTCGCCGAGATAGCGGTGAGAGTCGCCGCGTACGGAAGCCGCCCGTACCGTCAGCGGGCCGTGGGCGGCGCCGTCCAGGACGATGTCCGGCAGCACGGCGGCGGTGGGGTCGTCCGACACCCGGGGCAGCGCCTGGGGCACCGGCGGATAGCTCGGGGGCTTGCGGCCGCTGTGCGCGGGCGCTCCGAGGGCCGGGGGCGGGGCCGGCGGGTTCTCCTGTTCCATCGTCGTCCCGCCTCAGAGCTTGTCGAGCGACACGGTCGCGAAGCCGGGCACGGTCTCGTCGACGGTGAGCGTGAAGTCGGAGTCGCCGTTGGCGGCGATGCTGCTCGCCGACCGCACGATCGACCGGGTCAGGCTGGAGGCGAACTCGCGCAGCGCCTGCGCCGCCGACACCTGGCTGTTCTGCTGCATGAAGGCGCGGAAGTTGGCCACGTGGGCGATGGTGGCCTCCTCCGCGTCGCCGATGCCGAAGGCGATGATCTTCGGGCAGTAGCGGGACTCGGCCAGCTCCTTGTAGGCCTGGTGCCAGTCGTCGTCGGTCGGGATGCCGTCGGACATGAAGAACGCGACGGGGCGGTAGACCTCGTGCCCCTCGGCCTTGAGCGCGGCCACGTCCGCCTCGATGCAGCGCAGCAGCGTGCGGAAGGCGTTGCCGTACGAGGTGAGGCCGCCGGCGGCGAGCGCGGGCACCTCCTCGATGTCGCTGAGGTCGACGAGCGGCTGGAGCACGTTCGCCTCGGTGGAGAAGCCGATGAGGCAGAACCGGGTCTTGTCGGCCACGGTCGGGTTGGTGCTGATCTCGTGGTGCAGTTCGGGCAGGGTCGAGTTGAGCGTGTCGAGGTTGTCCCCCGCCATCGACCCCGACTCGTCGCACAAGAGGTAGAACGGGAGAATCTGCACGGCTTGCTTCCCTCCGGATGGGGCGTCGCTGGACGTCAGTAGGTGTAGAAGTAGATCTCGAGGTCGGCGTGGCCGCCCGAGGACCCGCCCTTCCAGAAGTCGCGGGTGGTGGCGCCCTTGAACATCTGCGGACGGGCCTTCTCCAGCAGGGAGTTGACCTCGTGGGCGTAGTCGCCGCCGGCGCCCGGGTCGGAGTGCCGCCCGAAGGTCAGGACGAAGGCCGCCTGCCGCCCTTCGTACCGCGCGGTCACGGCGCGCAGCCGCGCCTGGATCCGCGCGCGGTCGCCGGGCGCGGCGTCGATGGACACCTTCACGGGCGTACGGGTCACGGCGCGCGGCCCCTTGGGGCGGGCGCTCTTCGTGGGTCCGGGCTTCGCGCTCCCGGACGCCTTCGGCGGGGCGGACTCGGCGGCGAGCGGGTCGCCCTGGTCGCCCATGGCGACGAGGGCGAGCACCAGCAGCATGTCGGCGAAGAGCCAGCCGGCCAGGTGCAGCGGGTTGAACCGCGGTGCTCTCACCGGGCGTCCGCCCGGGGCGGCACGGCGTCGCGGGGGGCGGGGGGCAGGGCCGGACGGCGCGGGGAGTCCTGCGGGCCGTCGTCCGTCCCCGCCGGGCCGTGGCCGCCCGCCCGGCCCGCGTACGACTCCCGCTCCGGACCGTACTCGTACCCCGTGCCCGGTGCCGCGGGGGCCGCCGGCATGGTCCGGAGCGCCTCGACGGCGTCCCCGAACCGCTCGGCCACCCGCCCCAGGGCCTCGGTCTGCGCGGCGAGCCGGCCCAGCAGCTCCCGGGCCTCGGCGCTGCCGCGGGCGGTGGCGTCCACGACCTCCGTCAGCCGGCCGAGGATCTGCGCGGACACGTCGCCGGTGACCTCGATCCCGGTCGTGAAGGAGCGCTGCGAGGCGGCGAGCACGATCACGGAGTCCTCCACCCGCTCCCCGGCCCGGTCCAGGACGTCCCGGACCTCGCCGCTCATCTCCCGTACGTCCTCCAGCGCCTGGCGGACCGTGGCCCCGCTGCCGCTCACCGCGGCCTCGATCTCCTTGGTGTTGCCGCGCACCGCCTCCTCGATCCGGTTCGCGGCGGACTCCAGGGGGCGTACGGAGGTGTCGATGCCGGCCAGCCGGCGCTCGGCCTTGTCCACGGAGTCGCCGACGAGCGTGGCGGCGTGGGTCAGCTCCTGCTGGGTGGTGGCCGCCTTGTCGCCGAGCCGGGTCAGCGTCGCCGCGGACTTGGTGAGTTCGGCGGCGAACCGCTGCGGCGAGGCCATGCGGTGGTCGTTCAGATGGAGCTGGGCCTGGGTCAGGACGGGGACGAGCCGGCGGAGCAGGGCGTCGGCGCGGCGCCGCCCCTCCTCGGCGCGGCGGCCGACGGTGGCCTTGCGCCAGCCGTGCAGCAGGACCAGGGCGAGCAGCACCAGGATCGCGATCGTGGCGAAGAGGGCGACGTGGCCGAAGGTGAAGAAGCCGGTCAGGCGGCCTTCGAAGCCGGACTGCCAGAGCTGGAGGAAGGGCCGCCCGGCGGCTCTCGGGTCCGCTCCGGTGAGGGCTTCGTAGGCGCTGGTCGCGCGGGTCAGGCCGAGCCAGGTCAGTGCGAGCGGGACGAAGACCAGGCCGCCGAGGAGCGTTTCGAGCCAGCCCCAGGCCGCGTGCTCCTGCTCCGGGGCGCCCTGGTCCACGCTCTCCGGACGGGCGTAGGCGTGCAGCAGATCGAGATCCGCCCACGGGTCGAGCAGACCGGAGTCGTCGTCCGCCCGTAACGCGCGGGAAAGGGCCTTGAGTTCGCCCGCCCGGGCGGAGAGCTCCGCCTCCGCGGCCAGTTCTTCGATCTGCCGGGCGACCGTGGAACGGTCCGCCGGAGCCCGCACGGGCATGCCCACCCCCACAAGAGACAGCAGGGGGCCGATGGCCCGCGCCGCACGCTCCCCAGCGCGAGCAGAGCACCGTTCAATCCCCCGATGGGAACCGATCGTAGCCCAACCGCCGTTACTCTGCGTCCCACTGAACTCGTCTTCCCGGGGGGCTTGTTGTGCGTGCCGACCGTCCGCGCGGAGTGATCCGTCTCAAGCAGCCCGCCGCGCCGCTCCTGACCCGGGCGGCGCCCCTCGCACAGGTGTCCGGACGTGGGGTGCTCCAGGCGAACCTGAACTGGTCCGCCGCGACCGGCGCCGATCTCGACCTGGGCTGCATGGTCGCGCTCGCCGACGGCACCGCGCACGTGGTGCAACCCCTCGGCCGTCTCTTCGGCTCGCTCACCGAACCCCCGTACGCACGGCTCGACGGGGACGACCGGACCGGTGCCACGTCCGACGGCGAGACCCTCCAGGTGAGCCTGGAGCACCGCGCCCGCTTCCGCCGGCTGCTGGTCTTCACCTACGTCTACGAGGGCGCGGTGGACTTCCGCAGCCTGGGCGCGGCGGTGACCGTCACGGCCCCGTCGGGCGGCTTCCGGATCCTGCTGGACGACGCCCCGGCCGGGGCGCTGGGCTGCGCGATCGCCCTGATCGAGCCGGCCTCCGGCGGGCTGAGCGTGCGCCGCGAGGTCCGCTGGTTCATGGGCACCGACACGCACGGGCCGCAGCCGCAGATGGACCGGGCGTACGGCTTCGGCATGGAGTGGATCATCGGGACCAAGGACTGAGGCTCCGAGAGCCGGCCGCCCGTCCCTCGAACGCGCCGTCCACCGCGACCCGGGCGGGGGGCGGTGGCACGGTGGACGGTACTGCCCCGCCGCGTCCGGTGGGGTGGTACTGCCGCACCCGAGTTCGGAGTCCCCCATGGCAGACCTGCTGGACGACGCCCCTGCCCTCTCGGCCGCTTCCGCCGCCGTCGGCGAGCTCGACGACGCCGGGCCACCGTCGGCCCCGGACGAGGAGCGCGCCCGCGTGCTGCTGGCCGCCCACCCGGTCATCGAGGGGCACGCGCACCTCACCGAGGTCCCCGACCCCGAGGACCTGCCGCTGCCGCGGGCGCCGGAGGTGGCGGCGCAGTTCTGGTCGCTGCATCCGGAGCCCGGCGAGGACCCCGTCGTCGACACCCTGCGCCGGATCGACACCGTACGGGCCCTGGTCGCCGCCTGCCCGGAGGACCTGCGCCTGGCGCGGACGACGACGGAGATGGACGACGCCCGCAACTGCGGCCGGGTCGCGGCCGTGCTGGGCCCGGCGAGCGCCGCCGCCCTCGGCGGCTCGCTCGCCACGCTCCGGGCGTACCAGCAGCTCGGCGTCCGGGCCGTCACGCTGACCGGTTTCGACCGTTTCACCCATCAGGTGGTACGGGAGATGAACCGGCTGGGCGTCCTCGTGGAGCTCTCGGGCGCCGCCCCGGACACGCTGCGCAGCGCCCTGGAGACCACCAAGGCCCCGGTCCTGTTCACCCGGGCGGAGCCGGAGGCCATCCCGGACGACGTGCTGGGCCTGCTGGGCCGGAACGGCGGCGTGTGCATGGTCCCGTCGGCGGACGGCGTCTCCGTCGCGGCCGACGCGCTGGACCGGTTGCGCGCCCTGGCCGGAGCCCGGTCGGTCGGCCTCTCCCACGGCCCCGCGTCGCACACCGGCTATCCGGGCCTCGTCGCGGAGCTGCTGCGGCGGGGCTGGCCGGAGGAGGACATCCAGGGGCTCACCGGCGGCAACGTGGCCCGCGTCCTGCGCGAGACCGAGTTCCACTCCCGCGCCACGCGCCTGCGCCGCCCCGCCCCCTGACGGCCCCCGGGCGCCTCTGGATCTATCCGCGGGAGGCGCCCTAGGGGGGTGTCTTGCCGATCAGGCCGGATCGACAGGCATTCCCCTAGGGCCTTTCGTTTGGATCATGCCGGGCTCGCGGGCCCTGGCACCGCACCTCGCCGCGTTGTCGTCAGTCGCCAACGCTCCGCGTTGACTCCCTCCTCCGCCTTGCGATGCACGGCACCAGACCCCGCTCCCTGATCCGGCCTGATCCAAACGAAAGGCCCTACGCCCGCGGCCGGCCCATCGCCCGGTAGACCCAGCCGGCCTCGCGCCAGCGGTTCGCGTCGAGCGCGTTGCGGCCGTCGAGGATCACCCGCGAGGCGACGACCTCGCCGAGCTCCGCCGGGTCGAGGGCGTCGCGGAACTCGCGCCACTCGGTGAGGTGCAGCACCACGTCCGCGCCCTGCACCGCCTCCAGCGCCGAGTCCGCGTATCCGAGCGTCGGGAAGAGCCGGCGGGCGTTGTCCATGCCCTTCGGGTCGTAGACCGTCACCTGTCCGCCCTGGAGGTGGATCTGGCCGGCCACGTTCAGCGCGGGCGAGTCGCGTACGTCGTCCGAGTCCGGCTTGAACGTCGCGCCGAGCACGGCCACCCGCTTGCCGAGGAACGAGCCGTCGCCCAGGGCGTCCCGGGTCATCTCGACCATCTGGCCGCGCCGCCGCATGTTGATGGAGTCGATCTCCCGCAGGAAGGTGAGCGCCTGGTCGGCGCCCAGTTCGCCCGCCCGGGCCATGAACGCCCGGATGTCCTTCGGCAGGCAGCCGCCGCCGAAGCCGATCCCGGCCCGCAGGAACTTGGCCCCGATCCGGTCGTCGTAGCCGATCGCCTCGGCCAGCTTGGCGACGTCGCCGCCGGCGGCCTCGCAGACCTCCGCCATCGCGTTGATGAAGGAGATCTTGGTGGCCAGGAAGGAGTTCGCCGCGGTCTTCACCAGCTCGGCCGTGGGGAAGTCCGTCACCACGAACGGCGTGCCCTCGCCCATCGGCCCGGCGTACACCTCGCGCAGCGTCTTCTCCGCCCGCTCGCTCCGCACGCCGGCCACGATCCGGTCCGGGTGCAGGGTGTCCTGGACGGCGAAGCCCTCGCGCAGGAACTCCGGGTTCCAGGCCAGGTCGACGCCCTCCGGCAGCAGCCCGGCGAGCCGCTCGGCCGAGCCGACCGGCACGGTCGACTTGCCGACGACCAGCGCGCCCGGGCGGACCACCCCGGCGAGCGAGGTGAAGGCCGCGTCGACGTACGACATGTCGCAGGCGTACTCGCCGTGCTTCTGCGGGGTGTTCACGCAGACGAAGTGGACGTCGCCGAAGGCGCCGACCTCCTCCCAGGAGGTGGTGAAGCGCAGCCGCCCGGTCGAGCCCTCGATCCCGTGCGCGTGCCGCGCGAGGAGATCCTCGAGCCCGGGCTCGTACATCGGCACCCGGCCCGACGCCAGCAGCTCGATCTTCTCGGGTACGACGTCAAGCCCGAGGACCTCGAAGCCCAGCTCCGCCATGGCCGCCGCGTGTGTCGCGCCGAGGTAGCCGGTGCCGATCACGGTGATCTTGAGGGCCATGCGGGACTCCATGTGCGTACAGGCGGAAAATGCCTGCCCGAGCATAGTCGGGGCCGGTGCGGACGCGGTGCGGCCGGGCAGGGGCTGTCGGAAAGCTCACCCGGTCCCGGAGCGCCGGCCCGCCCCGTCCCCCCGGGTTACTCGACGGTAGTCAGGGGTGGTCGGGTAAGAACGGGAGAGGCCCCCACCGCGCGGTGGGGGCCTCTCGTGCGTCCGGGGCCGGCGCCTCAGCGGTTCGAGGTCACCGTCACCGGCTCGTCGTTCTGGATCTGCCCGACCAGCTGCTTCACCTTCGGCATGTCCCACTTCAGGGAGCCCTGCGGCGCGCTGCCCGAGATCGGGATGTTCATCGACTTCCCGTCGCCCCCGCTGATCCCCTTCATCGCGAAGAACATCTTGCCGAGGTCGTACAGCGACATGTCCTTGTCCACGATCAGCGTGTCCAGACCGGCGCCCAGGGTCGGGTAGAGCGCGAACGGGTTGAGGATCGTGCCCGGCGTCGCCGCCTGGTTGGCCAGGGCCGACAGGAACTTCTGCTGGTTCTTCGTCCGGGCCAGGTCCGACTCGGCGAAGGCGTAGCGGGTGCGGACGAAGGCCAGGGCCTGCTCGCCGTTGAGGGTCTGCTGACCGGCCTGGAAGTCGGCGCCGGACTTCTTGTCCTTGAAGCCCTTCTCGATGTTCATCTCGACACCGCCGAGCGCGTCCACGATGTTCGCGAAGCCGGCGAAGCCGATCTCGGCGTAGTGGTCGATCCGCAGCCCGGTGTTGTACTCGACCGTCCGGACCAGCAGCTCCGGCCCGTCCATCGCGTACGCGGCGTTCAGCTTGGAGCCGCCGCGGGCGGCGAACTTCTTGCCGGACTCGGAGCCGACGAAGGAGGGGATGGTGACCCAGGAGTCACGGGGCAGCGAGATCATCGTGTTCCCGCTGCCGCAGGCGGCGAGGATCATCATCGAGTCGGTCCGCTTGCCCTCGGCGGAGCCGGTGTGCAGCTTCTTCTTCTCCTCGGCCGACATGCCCTCACGGCTGTCGGAGCCGACGATCAGATAGGTCGTGCAGTCGCCCTCGGCCGGCCGCTCGATGACCTTGGTGAGGTCGACCTCGTTGCGCATCTGGGAGCTGGCCCAGGCGTACGTCCCGATGCCCCAGGCCAGTACCGCCACCAGCAGCACGACGGAGCCGACCTTGATCCGGCGCCGCCAGTCGGGCGCGGGGCGGGCCGGCTGCGGCGGGGGCGCGTACCGGGGGTCGTGTTGCGGCGGCACGGTGCCCCGACCGCCGCCGCCCTGGCCGTAGACCTGGCCGGTGTTGTAGCCGCTGTCGTAGCCGGTGGCCTGGTGCTGCGTGAAGTTCGGGTTGTACCCCTGGCCCTGCCCCTGGCCGTGCTGCGGCTGCTGCTGGGGGACCTGCGGGCGCTGCACATGGCGCATGCGGCGAGCACCCTCGGGCTGCGAGTTCGCTCCGCCGCGGCCGTATCCGCCGTCTTCGGGCCAGTCATTCATGCGGATAGTGTGCAGGCCGCCCGCCTCGGCCCGACAGGGTGGGGGGAGTATCGGGTCGGCGCTGTTGCCAAGCTGATGCAAAGCGGACGGAGCGGAGACGCCGACGGGACCCGGCATAAGGTGGAGGGCATGACAGATCAGGGCGATATCCCGGGCAAGCCCACCTCCGCTTCACGCACCACGCTCAGCCACATCATGACGAGCCACGACACCAACCTCCTCGGTACGGTGCACGGCGGAGTGATCATGAAGCTCGTGGACGACGCGGCCGGCGCCGTCGCCGGACGCCACTCGGGCGGCCCGGCCGTCACCGCCTCCATGGACGAGATGGCCTTCCTCGAACCGGTCCGGGTCGGGGACTTGCTCCATGTGAAGGCGCAGGTCAACTGGACGGGCCGGTCCTCCATGGAGGTCGGCGTCCGGGTCATGGCCGAACGCTGGAACGAGTCCACCCCCGCCCAGCAGGTCGGCTCGGCCTATCTGGTCTTCGCGGCGGTCGACGCCGACGGCAAGCCGCGCGTGGTCCCGCCCGTCCTCCCCGAGACGGAGCAGGACAAGCGCCGCTACCAGGAGGCGCAGATCCGCCGCACCCACCGGCTGGCCCGCCGCCGCGCGATCAAGGACCTGCGGGAGCGCCGCGCGGCGGAGGGCTACGAGGACTGACGGCCGCGGGCACGACGCCGGCGAGGGCCGTGCGGCCGCCCGGCCGCGCCCCTCGGGGAGCCGCCCGCCCCGGACACGACCTAAGGGCAGACCACCTGGTCGCCGGTGACCGGCTCGAACGCCGCCGTGTGCGACTCCACGCGGACCGCCGTGACCCCCCGGTAGTCCGCGCCCACCGTCACCTTCATCGTCCCGCCCTGCCCCTTCACCGCCCGCAGCTCCGCCCCCGGCAGCGCCGCCGCCAGCGCCTTCGCCGAGCGGTCCCAGCCGGGGTCGTACTCCACCAGCGTGCGCCGGCGCTCCGGGCCCTGGCCGGTGCGCGGGACGCCGGTGGTGTGGAAGCCGGTGCCGCGCAGCGCCGCGTCGGCCTTCCGGCCGAGACCGCCCGTGCGCGTCCCGTTGTAGACCTGCACCCGGACCGTCCTCGGCGCCACGTCCACCACCACCGCCTGCGGGCCGGTGGCCACCGTGCGCAGCGGCGCCAGCGGCCGGTCCTCGCGCAGGGACTGGAAGATCTTCTGCGCCTTGGCCGCGTCCCACTTCACCGTCGAGCCGATCCCCTTCACCGGGAAGCTCATGTCCCCGATCGGCACGGACACGAACTCCGACGACGCCGGCGAGAACGTCCGCATCGCCTTGGCGAGCCCCAGCATCTGGTGCGTACCGAAGTCACGGTCGGCCCGCACCGACGTCATCATGGTCCTGGCGACCGTCCGGAACCGCACCGGATTGAGCAGCACCCCGCTACTGGTCACCTGGTGGATCAGCGCGGCGACGAACCGCTGCTGGCGCTGCATCCGCCCGATGTCCGCGGCCCCGTCGACATGGCGCGAGCGGACGTACTGCAACGCCTGACCACCGGACAGCTCGTGGGTCCCGGCCGGCAGGTCGAGCCCGGTGTACGCGTCCTTCATCGGCCGGGTCGTACAGATCCGCACCCCGCCGACCGCGTCGACGGTGCGCATGAAGCTGGTGAAGTCGACCTCCAGATAGTGGTCGATCTTCACGCCCGTCATGCTCTCCACGGTCCGCACGGTCAGCCCGGGGCCGCCCTCGGCGTAGGCGGCGTTCAGCTTCACCGGATGGGCCTGGTGCCGCTTTCCGGTGGTCGTGTCGACGTGCTCCGGCATCTCCGCGTAGGAGTCGCGCGGCAGGCTCACCACGCTCGCCCGCTCCCGGTCCTCGGAGATGTGCACGATCATCACGGTGTCGGTGCACCGGCAGGGCGCGCCGCCGAGCCGGTACGCCTGCCGCTCCTCCTCGCTGATCCTCTCCCGCCCGTCCGTCCCCACGACCAGCACGTTCATCCCGTGCCCGGCCTGGGGCCGGTTCTTCATGTCCTTGAACGCGTCGACCCGGTCGATGCCGGTGTCCAGGCCGGTGACCACCGCGTGACCGATCCCACCCGCGCCCAGGACCAGCACCGAGAGCGTCGTCGCCATCCGCATGCCCCACCGAGGCCGCGCCGCCCGTCTGACGCGCCGGGCCTGCCCCGGACGGGCGGTGGCCGGGCGGGGACGGGGCGTGCGGGACGGTGTGGGCACCGGGGGACACCTCCGCGGGTGTGACAAGGGGAACCGTGAGCACCGTAGGCCCATACGATCACCGCCAGCGCACACCGGCCCCCGCGGCGCGCGTCCGTGTCCCCCGTTCGCGGTAACGTGACAGGGCCTACGCCTCCCCCGTGACCCCGAGGAAGAGATGCCCTCCGCGCTGCCGCCCGTCTCCGTGATCATGCCGGTCCTCAACGAGGAGCGGCACCTGCGCAACTCGGTCCGTCACATCCTGGAGCAGGAGTACGACGGCGAGATGGAGGTGGTCATCGCGCTCGGGCCGTCCACGGACCGCACCGACGAGATCGCCGCCGAACTCGTACGGGAGGACCCCCGGGTCCACACCGTCCCCAACCCCACCGGCCGTACGCCCGCCGCGCTCAACGCGGCGATCAAGGCGTCGAGTCACCCGATCGTGGTGCGGGTCGACGGCCACGGCATGCTCTCGGCCGACTACATCGCCACCGCCGTCCGCCTCCTGGAGGAGACCGGCGCGCAGAACGTCGGCGGGATCATGCACGCCGAGGGCGAGAACGCCTGGGAGGAGGCGGTCGCCGCGGCGATGACCTCCAAGATCGGTGTGGGCAACGCCGCCTTCCACACCGGCGGTCAGGCGGGCCCCGCCGAGACGGTGTACCTCGGCGTCTTCCGCCGGGAGGCCCTGGAGCAGCAGGGCGGTTACAACGTGGAGTTCATCCGCGCCCAGGACTGGGAGCTGAACTTCCGCATCCGCGAGGCGGGCGGTCTGATCTGGTTCTCGCCCGAGCTGCGCGTCCAGTACCGGCCGCGGCCGAGCGTGCGCGCCCTGGCCAAGCAGTACAAGGACTACGGCCGTTGGCGCCATGTGGTGGCCCGCTACCACCAGGGTTCCATCAACCTCCGCTATCTCGCGCCGCCCACGGCTGTCTGCGCCATCGCGGCCGGTCTGGTGGTGGGCGCCACGCTCACCCCGCTCGGCTTCGTCGTGCCGGCCGGCTACCTCGCGGCGATCACCGCGGGCTCGGTCCCGGCCGGCAAGGGCCTGCCGCTGAAGGCCCGGCTGCAGATCCCGGTGGCGCTCGCCACGATGCACATGTCCTGGGGGTACGGCTTCCTGACCAGCCCGCGCGCCCTCGCGCGGAAGGTCATCGCGAGCCGCCGCCCGGCGGTCACCGCCGAGAAGGTCTGAGCGCTCGCGCCGAGGGCCGGGATCCCGTCGGGGTCCCGGCCCTCGCCGTCGTACGAGCCCGCCCGGATCAGCTCTTGCCGTCCCAGCGGTACACGCTGTAGACGTCCATGCAGTCCGTCTTGTCGGCGGCGCCCTCCGGAAGGTCGCCCGCCTCCGCCTTGGGCTTCTTGTAGGTCGTGCCCTCGCGCCAGTCCGCGCCGATCACCAGGGTGATGCCCTCCGCCTTGGCGTCGGCCCGCACCGCCGAGTCGGGCAGACCCAGCGCCTTGGCCACGGACACCGCGTCGGCCTTGCCCTGATCGCCGTCCGCCTTCGCGTACGTGACCACGGTGTCCTTGCGCGGCTCGGCGCTCCGCGCCGCCACGGCCCCCGTGAAGCCCTTCTCCTTCAGCGCCTCGGCCATCGCGCCGGCGCGGCCGTCCACGGACGCCTCGCCGTTGCCGCCCGTGCCGTTGACCACGGTGAGGGAGAGGGTGCCGGGCGCTCCCGCGGCCGGGCCCTTCGGCTTGGCGGGCCCGGAGGCGGTCGGCTTGGCGCCCGCCGGTTCGCCGTTCTTGTCGAAGGCGACGTCGTCGCGGAGCATCGACCAGATCTTGTCGGCCGCCTTCTCGACCATGACGAGCTTGTTCCGGTCCTGCGCCCACTCGGCCGTCGGGACGGTCGCCATCGTCAGACGGTCCAGCTTCACGTTCTGCAACTGCATCGACAGCTCGAAGAGCTTCGCCACCGAGCTGATCTCGTCCGACACCTGGAGCGCCTTGGTGGCGGTCTCGGCGAGACCCATCAGCCGGCCGGTGTCGGTCCAGGCGTTCTGGTTCTGGAGCTTCTCGACCATGCCGTTCATGTACATGTGCTGGGCCTTGGCGCGGTTCTGGTCGCTGCCGAAGGCGTGCCGGGTGCGCAGCCACTGGAGCGCCTGCTCGCCCTTGACCTCGGTGGTGCCCTGCGGCAGCTTCAGCCCGGAGCCGCCCTTGACCTGCCGGGTCGACCGGTCGTGGACACCGGTCTTCACACAGACGGGGACACCGCCCACCTCGTCGGCCATCGCGACCACGCCCGCGAAGTCGACCATCATCCAGTGGTCGATGTAGACGCCGGTGAGGCTCTCCCAGGTGGTCAGGGTGCAACCGGGACCGCCGCGCTGGAGCGTCTCGTTGATGGGCCTGTTGGTGGTGGCGGCGTAGGACGTGCCGCCCCCGTCCTTGCACTCGGGGATCGGCACGATCGTGTCGCGCGGTATGGAGACGACGGAGGCGTTCTTGCGGTCGGCGGAGATGTGCAACAGCATCTGCACGTCGGCGAGCGGCTTGCGGTCCCGCTCGTTCTTGCCGCCGCCGAGCGCCACGTTCTTGGCGTCGGCGCGACTGTCGGAGCCGATGAGGAGGAGGTTGAGCGGCGTGTCGCCGAGCGCGTTCGGCGCGGTCTTCTTCACGCCGCTGTCGCCACCCGCGCGGCCGCCGCTGCGGATGTTGCCGTTGAGGTGCTGGTAGTAGAGGTATCCGGCGCCCGCCGTGCCGAGTATCAGCAGTGAGAGCGTCGCGGCGACCCAGCGGAATATCCGGCGTCTGCCGGACTTCTTGGCGCGCCGGCGCGGCCCCTTGCGCCGGTGCCCCGTGCGGCCGTCGCCGCCGCTGCCGTCGGATCCGCGGCCCCGGCGGCCACCGCCGCCGGGAACGCCCGCGTCCTCGTCCTCGGCACCGCCGCCGGCCCCCCGGCCGGGCGTGCGGGTGCCGACACCGGCGCCCTCGCCGTCGTCGTAGAGACTGTCGTCCCAGCCCGAATCGCGGGCGTGCGGAACGCGTTTACGCGTCCCCTCCCTGCGCACGCTGCTCTGTCCCACCCCAGGGTCCCCTCGTTGCTCAGGCGCGGCCCGTAACCCGGTGTTTCCGGGTCACTTGGCGCACACCTGTTTGTCGGCTTCTACCTTCTGCACACCGGCCGGCGCCTTTGCCGGACCAGTGATGGGCACCCCCGCGCCCTTGAAGTCGGCGCCGAGGACGAGCGTCATGGGCTCACGCTCCCCGGCGTTCTGCGTGCCCGGCTTGAGCGCCGTGGCGGGCAGGCCCATCATGTCCGCGAGCTTGCGGGCCTGATCGGCCTGGTTCGGTGCGTAGGTCAGCGTGGTCTTCGCCGCCTTCTCGGGGGCGTTGCTCTTGTTGCTGGACCGGAGCACGCCCTGTTCGTTCTGCAGCCAGTCGATCGTCTTCTGCGCCGCGCCCGTGATACCGCTGCCGTTGTAGACGTCGACGCGGACCTGGGACGCGGTGGCCCGTGCGCCCTTGAGCAGCGCCGCCTGGGCGTTCTTGGCGTCCTGCTGCTTCTTCTTCACCTCGGTGAGCGAGGTGTCGGACTGCATCATGGCGAAGAGCTGCGGCGCCTGCGTCGGGTGCGGGACGACCGTGACCGGTGTGGGCTCGTCCGGGTTGTCGATCACCGGGAGCGTCGCGAAGGTGATGTTCTTCGTGTCGATCTTGGCGAGTTCCTCGGCGAGCGACTTGAGCTTCTTGATACTTCCTATGCCCGTGTCGACGGTCAGCGCGTTGGTCGCCGCCTCCGCGAGCCCGTACAGCTTGGTCGGACTGGTGAGCGTGTCGTCCGACTTCATCTGCCGGATCATGGAGCTGAGGAACTGCTGCTGGATCTGGATCCGGTCGAGGTCGCTCTTGTTGCCGAAGCTGGAGCGGGTCCGGACGAAGGCCAGGGCCTGCTCGCCCTCGATGGTCGACTCGCCGGCCGGCAGCTTCAGATGGGACTTCGGGTCGTCGACCGGCTTGGCCAGGCACACCTTCACGCCGCCGACGGCGGTCGTCATCTCCTTGACGGCGTTGAAGTCGGCCATCATGAAGTGGTCCACGGTCAGCCCGGTGAGCTTCTTGACCGTACGCATGGTGCAGCCCGGGTCGCGGCCGTCCTGGCCGAGGCTGTTGTTGAACCGGTCCGCCGACTTGCCGGGGATGGTGGCGGTCGTGCCGTCCGTCTGCTTCGTCTCGCAGTCGGGGATCTCGGTGATCAGGTCACGCGGGATGGACATCGCGGTGGCGTTCGTCCGGTCCTTCGAGACGTGGAAGAGGATCGTGGTGTCGGCGTGGCCGGGGCTGCTCTTGTCGCCGTAGCCCTCGTTGCCGTCACCGGTCCGCTTGTCCGTGCCGATCAGCAGGATGTTGACGGCCTGGTCCTTCTTGAAGCCACCGCTGCCCGCCCCGGCCACGTCGACCGTGTCGATGTTCCCGTCGAAGTGGGAGTAGAGGGCGTACGCGCTCGCCGCACCGGCCACGAGGACGACCGCCATCGTGCCGCCGGTCCACAGCAGCACCTTCTTCTTGCGGGACTTCTGCGGCTTGCGCTTGCGCCGGCTCGACGGCGGCTGCCCGCCCGCGGTGCCCTCGGTGACACGACGGCGGCGCTGCCCGGGCACGGGTGCCTCGGTCGCGGTCCGGGAACCCTCGGCCGCACGGCCGGGCTCGGCGCCGTGACCGTGGTCGCCGGGGCGGCCGGCGCCGCGGCCGGGCCCGGCCTGGCGGGAACGCCCGCCGGTTCTCTGGCCGGGGGTGGTGGCACCGCGGGGAGGGGACGGAACCGACGACTGCTCACCGGAGTGGTTCAGTCGCAGTTCGTAGTTGCCGGTCTGCGGGTTGAGCACCCACTGGTCGGCGGGGTCGATCTCATCCGCCCGTCCACGGCTGTGCGCGTCCACGGTTACTTGAATCCTCCGTCGGTGCCACGCGAGGCGCCTCCCCCGTCTGGCGCTCGGTCGTTCGATCCGTCTGAGTGCGCGACCACGCGGTCGGGAGCACCGGATCGCGTCACACTATCCGCCCAGTTCAGCGTGGGGCGACGTCCGTGACAAATTCCACGCCCCTTACAACCGGGCAATTTGCCCAAACCTCATCCACCCCAGCCCTCCCCTTGAGCTCCGCTTTACCCACCCCCCTGCGGGCAGGCCCGCTCCGCCGCGTTGTGCCCGGTGAACGTCGGCGTCGGCGCCGTCGTCGGTGTCCCCGCGTCGTCCTG
Source organism: Streptomyces sp. NPDC048353 (assembly GCF_055587165.1). Taxonomy (NCBI): domain Bacteria; kingdom Bacillati; phylum Actinomycetota; class Actinomycetes; order Kitasatosporales; family Streptomycetaceae; genus Streptomyces; species Streptomyces sp. NPDC048353. Next base: position 343,495 of record NZ_JBVJGU010000008.1, read on the forward strand.
ACCGTCCGTCTGTCCGTCCGTCCCGCTGTCGCGCGCCACGTTCACCGGCTTGTCCTCGCGCAGCCGCGTGAACAGCTGGCTCGCCTTGGGTTGGACGAGTTCGTCCCGGTTCGCGTCGTATCTGTAGGGCCGGCGCGGCACCGTGAGGAACTGCACCTTCTCCGTCGGGATGCTCCGCATGGAACGCGCAAGGTTGTACAGGTCCCGCAGCGAGTCGAGCCCGGGGTCGGTCGTGATCGACTTGGTCGCCGCGTCGAGCACCGGATAGAGCCGCGTCGGGTTGAGCAGGACCCCGTTGCTCTGCACCTTGTTGACCAGGGCGCCCAGGAACTGCTGCTGGCGGTCCATGCGGTCGGTGTCGCTGCCGTTGCCGAGCGTCTTGCGCGCCCGTACGAAGCCCAGCGCCTGCTCGCCGCGGAGCGTCTGGCGACCGGCCGGCAGCTTCAGGCGGGCGTCGTCGTCGTCGATCGGCTCGCGGAGACAGACCTCCACCCCGTCCACGGCGTCGACCATCTTCTTGAAGCCCCGGAAGTCGATCACCATGTGGTGGTCGACCCGGATCTTCGTCAGCCGCTCGACGGTACGGATCGTGCACGCCGTCCCGCCGATCTCGTACGCCGAGTTGAACTGGGCGAACTGCTCACGGCTGCGCTTTCCGTCCGCTTCCCGACAACTCGGGATGTCCACCATCAGATCGCGCGGGATGGAGACCGCCGTCGCGCTCGACCGGCCCGCCGAGATGTGCAGCAGGATCACGGTGTCCGAGCGCTGGGTGCCCTTGTCCCGCCCGTACGCGGCGTTGCCCGCCCCGGCCCGGGTGTCCGAGCCGATCATGAGGATGTTCCGCGCGGCCGAGACGACGGGCGCGGGCCGCTCCCTCTCGTACTCGAGCAGTTCGGCGGCGGCGCTGGTGTCCGTGGTGATGTTGCCGTCGAGCTTGCGGTAGAAGAACCAGCCGGCGCCGGCCGCGCCGAGCAGCACGACCGAGACGCCGAGCGCCGTCCAGCGCAGCCAGTGCCGCCGCTTGCCCCGCGGGGCGCCGTCGGGCTCCTCGCCGGTCTCCGGACCCCCGGGGCCTCCGCCGCCGCCGGCGCCTCCGCCGGGGCCCGGGGCGAGGGGCGGGGCCAGGGTGCCGGTTCCGCTGGCGGTGGGGGAGGAGGCGCGGGCGCGGGCGGGGTCGGCGGGTTCGTGGACGGGGCCGCCGCCTCCCGCGGTCCTGGAGGCGGCGGGGCTTCCGGCGGTTCCCGGCTTGCCCCCCTTGCCGCCCTGACCGGGCTTGCCGTTCCCGGCGCGCCCGCCGGTCCTGCCGTTCCCGCCGTTCCCGGCGTTCCTGCCCGTCCGGGCCGGCCTGCCTGTGCCGTTCGTCCGGCCGGTCCGGCCCGGCTTGCCGGTGCGTCCGGGGGCGGCGGGCGTGTCGGAGGTGCTGGACGTCTCGTCCTCGGCCGGGTGGTCCGGTTCGGCGGGCGTGGCAGCACTGTCCGTCACGTCTGAGTCCGTCCTTCATGGCGTCGGCGGCGCGCCCGGGCCGCCGGTCGAAGGGGTAGACGGCTGAACCCGACGCTTGGTTGTCCGGGGAGGGACGCGTACCCGTCGATCATCCACCGGAGTGGACGCGCAGACCCGGGGACTCGGCGGGTCGCTGCGCCGTACGGGTGGCTCTCCCGCCGCTCGTCACACCGCCGTCGCGGTGACCCGCTCGCTCTCGACGCGCTTGTCGAACGCCTCGGGCGCCAGCTGGTCCAGGTTCCGGCACAGCACGACGGAGCCGCCGGCGGCCAGGGGCGCGTACAGCCCGGCGGACAGCCCCTCCCAGGTGTCGTACGACAGCCCGGAGAGCAGCCGCGACCCGGGCGCGAGGCCCCGCGCCCCGGCGTCCGCCCGGGCGCGCTCGACCAGTTGGGCGCCGGTCGACTCCGTACCGCCGACCAGGAGGGCGGGGGAGTCCGCGTCGACCGGTACGAAGGGGGCGAACCGGTCACCCTGGCTCGGCACCTCCACCGCGTAGTCGGCGTATCCGGCGGGCGGCGCGGGGAAGCGGCGGCCCAGCGGGGCGAGGGAGAGTGCGATGCGGTCCCCGGAGCAGGCGAGCCCCGCCTCGAGCGTCCCGGGTCCCGCGACGACGTAGTCGGCGTCGGCCGGGTCGCCGCCGACCACGGCGGTCACGCCGACGGACGAGCAGGCGAGCAGCCAGACCGCGGTCTGCCAGTGCGCGGGCAGCAGCAGGGCGAGCCGGTCGCCGGGGGAGGCGGACAGCTCGCCCTGGAGGAGGTTGGCGGTCTTGGCCACCCAATTGGCGAAGGTGGCGACGGACAATTCCACGCGCTCACCGGTGGCGTCGTCGTAGAAGGTGACCAAGGGGCGGGCGGGGTCCGCGGCGAGCGCGGATCGCAGCAGGTCGGCGGGGGTGCGGTCGCTGGCGTTCACGCGGGCAAGCGTACGCGCGGAGGGGCGCGGGAACCCCCCGTACCGGTGACACCGTCCACCGGTCGGACTGACGGCCCGTCCATTTCCGGGCCCCATCCTGCCGCGCGGAACGGACGCGCCGTACCGACGATCGGTCCATGCGTGCCAACCTGGTTTCCTCGATCGCCGTCACGTGCGCGGCAGCCCTCACGCTGCCGCTGACCCTCGCGACCCCCGCGGCGTCGCACTCCGGCGCCCCGCCCGTCGCTCCCGCCGCCCCCCAGGGGGAGGGGGACCTCGCCGGATCCACCCAGTCCCTGCGCCTCGTTCCGCTCGGGGGCGGTGAACGGACCATCGGGGGAGCCCCCGCCGAGCACGGCCTCGCCCGGCAGGACGTCAGGCCGTTCTCCCTGCTCGGCGTGGTGTGGGACGACGTCAGGGCCCCCTTGCACGGCACCGTGCAGGTCCGCACCCGGGCCACCGGCGGCTCGGAGTGGTCGGGATGGCAGGACGTGGAGACCCACACCGCCGAGCACGGCGCCGATCCGGGCAGCCGGGAGGGCAGCTCCGCGGCGCTGCGGGGCGCCACCGCCCCGCTGTGGGTCGGCGATTCGGACGGCGTCGAGATCCGCGTACGGCCGGAGGGACGCGGCGCGGCGGCGCTCCCCGCCGGACTGCGCCTCGAACTGATCGACCCGGGCCCGGAGCCGCGCGACGACGCGCCGGGCGCGTGGCCGGAGCCCGCCGCCCAGCGGGCGATGTCCGCCTCCTCGAACGCCGCGGCCTCCTCCGCCTCCTCCTCGGCGGTGCCGGCCGCCGGGGCGTCGGTGCTCCCGGCGCTCTCCCGGGCCGCCACGGCCGCGGCGGCGGGGCTGTCGACCGCAGGCGTCGCCGCGAAGCCGTACATCGGGCCCCGCCCGAAGATCGTCACCCGCAAGGGCTGGGGCGCGGACGAGAAGATGCGCGAAAAGGGCTTCGTCTACACCAAGTCGGTCAAAGCGGCCTTCGTCCACCACACGGCCACCGGCAACAACTACTCCTGTGCCCAGGCGCCCTCCGTCCTGCGCGGTATCTACCGCTACCACGTGAAGAGCAGCGGATGGCGTGACTTCGGCTACAACTTCGCCGTCGACAAGTGCGGAAACATCTACGAAGGCCGGGCCGGGGGCGTGTCCAAGCCGGTCCTCGGCGCGCACACCCTGGGGTTCAACACCAACAGCATGGGGATCGCGGTCATCGGCACCTACAGTTCCACCAACCCGCCGGCCGCCGCCGTGACGGCCGTGGCGCGTCTGACGGCGTGGAAGCTGGGGCTGCACGGGGGGAATCCGAAGGGAAAGGCGACCCTGACGTCCGGCGGCGGGAACCGCTACAAAAAGGGCAAGAAGGTCAAGTTCAACACCATCGCCGGCCACCGTGACGGCTTTGCGACGGACTGCCCCGGCGGGCGCCTGTACGGCAAGCTCGGTACCGCCCGGACGGCGTCGGCGAAGTACCAGGGCCGATGATGACGAGAACCCGCCTGAACGTCCGCATAAACTGACCGGTCATATCGCACGGACGAGCGATGTGACCGGACCCGGACAGGAAGCAGAGACGACAGGTGACAGAAGCGATCCTCCTGGTCGGTGGCAAGGGCACACGGCTGCGGCCCCTGACGGTGAACACCCCGAAGCCGATGGTTCCGGCGGCGGGCGTCCCGTTCCTGACGCACCAACTGGCCCGTGCCCGCGCGGCGGGCGTGGAGCACATCGTGCTCGCCACGTCGTATCTGGCGGAGGTCTTCGAGCCCTACTTCGGCGACGGTTCGTCGCTGGGGCTGCGCCTGGAGTACGTCACCGAGGACGAGCCGCTCGGCACGGGCGGCGCGATCCGCAACGTCGCCTCGCGCCTGGACTCCGGCCCGGACGACCCGGTGCTGGTCTTCAACGGCGACATTCTGACCGGCCTGGACATCCAGGCGCTGGTCGCCACCCACGCCTCGTCGGGCGCCGACGTCTCGCTGCACCTGACCCGCGTCGAGGACCCGCGGGCCTTCGGCCTGGTCCCGACGGACGGCACCGGCCGCGTCACGGCCTTCCTGGAGAAGCCGCAGACGCCCGAGGAGATCGTCACCGACCAGATCAACGCGGGGGCGTACGTCTTCCGCCGCTCGGTGATCGACACGATCCCGGCGGGCCGCCCCGTCTCCGTCGAACGGGAGACGTTCCCCGACCTGCTCGCCTCGGGGGCGCACCTCCAGGGCATGGTCGACTCCACCTACTGGCTCGACCTGGGCACCCCGCAGGCCTTCGTCCGCGGCTCCGCCGACCTGGTCCTGGGCCGCGCCCCGTCGCCGGCGGTCCCGGGCCGCTGCGGCGACCGGCTCGTCCTGCCGTCGGCCCGCGTCGCCCCGGACGCCAAGCTCACCGGCGGCACGGTGGTCGGCGCGGACGCTGTGGTCGGCGAGGGCGCCCGCGTCACGGGCTCCGTCCTGCTGGCGGGCGCGGTGGTCGAACCCGGCGCGGTGATCACCGACTCCCTGATCGGCGCGGGCGCCCGCATCGGCGCCCGCACGGTCCTGACGGGCACGGTCATCGGTGACGGCGCCCACGTGGGGGCCGACAACGAACTCCGCGACGGCGTCCGCGTCTGGTGCGACGCCCGCCTCCCGGCGGGCTCGGTCCGCTTCTCCTCGGACCAGTAGCGGACCAGTAGCGGCCCAGCGGCGGACCAGCGGCACCGGAGCGGCCCGGCCCGGCGCCGTCTCCGGCACCCCCCGCCGCCCCCGGCCGCTTACCCTCGTACCCATGGCCGGCCGCTTCGCTCCACGTCCCACCCGCACCAGCGTGCGGGGCGGTCATGTCGCCGTGCCCCCTCCCCGCCCGGCCGGTGCCGTCCGGACGGCCGCGGTGACGCGGCGGTGGGTGCCGGAGGAGCCGCTGGACCTGGGGCTCACCCTCGGCCCGCTGCGACGCGGGCCCGGCGACCCCACCTTCCGGGCCACCCCCGACGGGTCCGTCTGGCGGACCAGCCGTACGCCCGCCGGGCCCGGCACGCTCAGGGTCGTCGCCCGGGGCGGCGCGGTGGAGGCCGAGGCGTGGGGGCCCGGCGCGCAGTGGTTCCTCGACCGGCTGCCCCAGCTCCTCGGCGCCGACGACGACCCGTCCGTCTTCACCCCCCGCCACCGGCTGCTCGCCGCCACCCACCGCCGCCGCGCCGGACTCCGCCTCACCCGGACCGGCCTGGTCATGGAGTCGCTGGTCCCGTCGATCCTGGAGCAGAAGGTCACGACCGCGGAGGCGTACCGCGCCTGGCGTCTGCTCGTACGGAAGTTCGGCGAGCCGGCCCCCGGGCCCACGCCGGAGGGGACGTACGGACTGCACGTCGTGCCCGACGCCCGCACCTGGTCGCTCATCCCGTCCTGGGAGTGGCACCGCGCCGGCGTCGACGGCAAGCGCGCCGCCACCGTCCTGCGCGCCGCCAAGGTCGCCCGCCGCATGGAGGAGGCGGCCGCGATGGAGCCGGAGGAGGCCCAGCGGCGCCTGGAGCTGATCCCCGGCATCGGCCCCTGGACCTCCGCCGAGACCGTCCAGCGCAGCAACGGCGCACCGGACGCCGTGAGCGTCGGCGACTACCACCTGCCCGGGATCGTCGGCCACGCCCTCGCGGGCGACCGCACCGCCGACGACGCGGCCATGCTGGAACTGCTCGCGCCCTACGCCGGCCAGCGGCACCGCGCGGCCCGGCTGATCCTGCTCAGCGGCCACACCCCGCCCCGCCGCGCGCCCCGGATGACCCCGGGCGACATCGCGGCCCTCTGACGAGGCCCGACCCGCGCCCGCCCCGGCCCGCGCCCGCCCTGGCCCGCGCCCGCCCCGGTCTGCGCCCGCCCCGGTCTGCGCCCGCCCCGGTCTGCGCCCGCCCCGGTCTGCGCCCGCCCCGGTCTGCGCCCGCCCCGGTCCGCGCCGGCCCCGTCTGCGCCCGCCCCCGGTCTGCGGTGGCCTCAGCGCACCTCGATGAACGGTCCCGCCTGCCGCGCCGGCCGCTCCTTCGGCGCCACCGCCGCGTGTCCGACCGCCACCGCTCCCATCGGGTCCCAGCCCTCCGGCAGCCCGAGGACCTCCCGGACGACGTCCCGGCAGAACATGGTGGACGACACCCACGCCGAGCCCAGCCGCTCACCCGCCAGCGCCACCAGGAAGTTCTGCACGCCCGCGCCCGCCGCCACGACGAACATCTCGCGTTCGGCGGCGTCCCGGCGCGCGTCGCCGTAGTGGTGGGAGCCGTCCATGACCAGGCACGGCACGACGAGGTACGGCGCGTTCCGCAGGATGTCGCCGCGGCGGACGCGCCGGGCGACCGACTCCTCCGACCTGCCGTCCCGGCGCAGGTCCGCGATCCACGCCTCCCGCATCGCGTCGAGCAGCCGGGTCCTGGACCCGGCCGATTCGAGCAGGACGAAACGCCAGGGCGTGGTGTGGTGCGGGGCCGGCGCCGTGACGGCGGCCGCGACGGCGCGCCGGACCGCCCCGGGGTCGACGGGCTCGTCGGTGAACTCCCGGACGGTACGCCGCTGGGTCACCGCCTCCCGGACCGCCTCCGAGGTGCCGAGCCGGAACATGTCGTCCGCGGCGCCCCGGATCAGCGCCCGGGCCCCGCCCTCGGCGCCGGCGACCTCGCCCACCAGGTGCGGCAGCCCGCGGACCACGGCGACCGGCATCCCGCTCGTCTTCCCCTTGACCAGGTCTCCCGCCGCGGCGAGTTCGTCGGCGGTGGCGACGACGGTCGCGCCGAGCGGGTTGCCGTGGGCGTCCCTGCCCCCGCGCAGGTCGTCGAGGACCCGCACCCCGGCCGCACCGATCGCCACGTCCGTCAGACCGCTGCGCCAGGGCCGGCCGAAGGTGTCCGTGACGACGACGCCGACGTCGACACCGAGCGCGTCCCGCAGCCCCTCCCGGATGGCCCGGGCCGAGGCGTCCGGGTCGACGGGCAGCAACAGCACCGTACCGGCGGGGGTGTTGGAGGCGTCCACACCGGCGGCGGCCATGACGAGCCCCTGCCGGTTCTCGACGATCCGGAGCGCGCCGCGCCGCGCGACCACGCGTACGGTCTCGGCGTCGATGGCCTCCTCGCGGTCGTCGGCGGCGATCATCCGCCCCTCGGCCTTGCTGACGATCTTCGAGGTGACGAGCAGGACGTCACCGTCCCGCAGCTCCGGGGCCGCGGAGGCGATCAGCTTGGCGAGATCGTCCCCGCTCCGCACCTCGGGCAGCCCGCCCGGCGCCCACACCCGGTAGGCGGGCGCGCCGGTGTCCCCCGCCGCCCCCGGCACGGCCGTGTCTCGCGTCATCCCCGGACCTCCTCCGCCAGCGCCAGCGCCTCGCGCGCCATCGCCTCGGTCGCCTCCAGGTCCGTCATCATCAGCGGCACCGCCCGGCAGCGGATCCCCGCCGCCTCGACGTCCGCCACGGTTCCGGCGTCGACCGTGTCGACGAGCCAGCCGTCGAGCAGCCCCGAGCCGTAGTGCCGCGCCACCGCGGAGGCCGTGGACTCGACCCCCACCGCCGCGAGGACCTTGTCGGCCATGCCCCGCACGGGCGCGCCGCCGACGACGGGGGAGAGGCCGACGACCGGCACGTCCGCCTCGGCGATCGCCTCGCGGATCCCCGGCACGGCCAGGATCGTGCCGACCGACACCACGGGGTTGGACGGCGGGAAGAGAATGACGTCCGCCTCGGCGATCGCCTCCAGCACGCCGGGCGCCGGCTTAGCGGTCTCGGCGCCGACCGGCACGACGGCCTTCGCGTCCACGGACGCCCGGAGCCGTACCCAGTACTCCTGGAAGTGCACCGCCCTGGACTCGCCGTCCACGTCGATGGCGACATGGGTCTCGATCCGGTCGTCGGACATCGGGATCAGCCGTACGCCGGGCTGCCAGCGGGCGCACAGCGCCTCGGTGACGGCGCTCAGCGGGAAGCCCGCGCCCAGCATCTGGGTACGGACGATATGGGTGGCGAAGTCCCGGTCGCCGAGGCCGAACCACTCGGGCCCGACCCCGTACGCCGCGAGTTCCTCCTTCACCGTGAAGGACTCGTCCTCGCGCCCCCAGCCCTGTTCCTCGTCGATGCCACCGCCGAGGGTGTACATCACCGTGTCGAGGTCGGGGCAGACCTTCAGCCCGAAGAGATGGATGTCGTCACCGGTGTTGCCGATGACGGTGATCTCCGCGTCGGGCGCGGCCCGCTTCAGACCGCGAAGGAAACGGGCCCCACCGATGCCACCTGCCAGAACCACAATGCGCATGCGAACAGTCTGTCAGGCGGGTGACGGACGGGAACGTCAGGCTCCCAGGGCGGCAGCGGAGGCCGGAGCACCCGGTCCGGAGACCGTTCCGGCTCCTGCGGGGGCGACCGGCGCCGCCGTGGCCCCTTCGCGGTGCGAGGCGTGCAGGGGCATCTCGGTCAGGCCCGGGTAGTAGACGTGCAGGCTGACCGCCGGCTCCAGCGAGTCGTTGGCGACCTCGTGCACGTACCCGGGCGCGAAGACCCGCTGCGCCCCGGCCCCCAGCGTCCGCACGCCCCGGTCCGTACGCTCCGTCAGTTCGCCCTCGAGGACGGTCAGCACGCCGGACGAGTCGCCGTGGTCGTGGGCTCCGCTGCCCTGACCGGGCACCCAGGAGAGCAGCCAGACCTCGTAGCCGGGGCCGGTGCGCAGCCGGTGGTACCAGCGGGTGGTGGCGTCGTACCGGACGTACGGGGCCCACTGGGCGCGGTCCGCGGCGAGAGAGCGGGCGAGGCCGGCGAACTCGGCCACGGTGGCGGGGTGCTCGCGGGCGGGCTGGAGGAGGTGCTGGACCTCCAGGATGTCGCCGGCGATCTTCAGGTCGCTGTCGCTGCTGTTCATGGGTGCGGTGGTTCCTCGGCAGGAGCAGAAAGGTGCAGTGCGGGGGTGTCGCAAAAAAATGGGGGTGCCCCGGGAAAACGGGGGTAGCGCGAGAAGGGTGACGCGAGAGAGCGAGAGGGCCGGAGCCCTGGGGCTGAGGGAGCCGGGGCATCGACGGCCGGTGTGTCCACAGCCGGTGGATCTTCAGCTGAGGGATCAACAGCTGGGACAACAACAGCAACAGCGAGCCTGGACAGCGCGGCGGAACCCACGGGCGCGGGTCGCGGAGGGCGCTGAGATCGCTGGCATGGGACCAAAGGTGACGGGCGGGCGGCCCGACTGTCAACTCATTGCCCGTTTTGGGGGCAATGTTTCACCTCATCCGGTTACAGCGCCCGGAGAAAGGTTTGTGCAGCGCCGGACCAGGAGACATGGCGCAGCAACCAAGCCCGTGAACGCGGCAGGCGTCTCGTGACCGGACTGTGATCCCGATCGCTTCCGTGGCCGAATCGCAACAAGATCCACGCCTCGGTCGTCCTTCCCTTCGAGCGGGACGCGGGTCAGGCCGGTGGCATGTGTCAGGTTTTTAGTGATTTGAACACTTTCCGCGTAGCCTTGGTTCCGCAGAGTGAATACCGGGCCCAATAGCAGATTCCGGCTTGACTCGCACAGAGCACGAACTTGTAATTTCACTCGTGTCGTTCGGCCGGAATCGGTAACGGCTACATCACGGGGACGCTAAAGACAGACGAGGGGCGCACATGACCGAGTTGTTCCAGGAACTGCTGGTCGAGGACGCGGACGAGGAACTCGGCTGGCAGGAGCGCGCACTGTGCGCCCAGACCGATCCCGAGTCCTTCTTCCCCGAGAAGGGCGGCTCGACCCGCGAGGCCAAGAAGGTCTGCCTGGCGTGCGAGGTCCGCTCCGAGTGTCTGGAGTACGCCCTCCAGAACGACGAACGCTTCGGCATCTGGGGCGGTCTGTCCGAACGCGAACGCCGGCGCCTCAAGAAGGCCGCCGTCTGACGCCCACGGCGCCCGACAGCCGCGGCCCCGCCGGACCCCGGCACCCGATGCCGAAGCCCGGCCCCAAACCGCGCACACCCGCACACACCGAACGGTCCGCCCCCTGTGCTCTGTCCACAGGCGGCGGACCGTCCCCGTTGGCAGCCGTTAGTGTGGGGCCCCGTCCGAGACGCACCCACGCCCCCCGCGGGCGACCCCCGGCCGGAGGGCCCGTACCTCGATGTCCTCAACTCCCGAGTTTCCGCGACACGTCGTCACCGCCGTGCTCGTCGCCCACGACGGCGCCCGCTGGCTGCCGGACGCCCTCGCCGGGCTGCTCGCCCAGGAACGCCCCGTGCAGAACGTCCTCGCCGCCGACACCGGCAGCGCCGACGACTCCGCGCGCCTGCTCGCCGACGCCATCGGCGACGACCGCGTCCTGCACCTCGCCCGCCGCACCGGCTTCGGAGCCGCCGTCGAGGAGGCCGCCCGCACCGCCCCCGTGCTCGGCCCCGAGGAACTCCCGTACCTGAAGCGCCCCAGCGGCTGGGACCCCGTCAGCCGCACCTGGCGCGACGACGCCTACGACCTGCCGGAACTCCCGCACGGCGAGCCCGTGCAGTGGCTCTGGCTCCTCCACGACGACTGCGCCCCCGAGCCCGACGCGCTCGCCGAACTCCTGCGCGTCGCCGACTCCGACGCGTACGCCGCCGTCGTCGGCCCCAAGCTCCGCGGCTGGTACGACCGCAAGCAGCTGCTCGAAGCCGGCGTCTCCATCGCCCGCAGCGGCCGCCGCTGGACCGGACTCGACCGCCGCGAACAGGACCAGGGCCAGCACGACCAGGTCCGCTCCGTCCTGTCCGTGTCGAGCGCCGGCATGCTGATCCGCCGCGACGTCTTCGAGGAGCTCGGCGGCTTCGACCGGCGCCTGCCCCTCATGCGCGACGACGTCGACCTCTGCTGGCGCGCCCACTCCGCCGGCCACCGCGTCCTCGTCGCCCCCGACGCCGTCCTGCGGCACGCCGAGGCCTCCGCCCGCGAACGCCGCACCGTCGACTGCGCCGGCCGCTCCGTCGCCAACCCGCACCGCGTCGACAAGGCCGGAGCCGTCTACACCCTCCTCGCCAACACCCGCGGCGCCGCCCTCCCGTACGTCCTCGTCCGGCTGATCCTCGGCACCCTGCTTCGGACCCTCGCCTACCTCGTCGGCAAGGTCCCCGGCCAGGCCGTCGACGAGGTCATGGGCCTCTTCGGCACCCTGCTGCGGCCCGAGAGGATCCTCGCCGCCCGCAAGCGCCGCAAGAACCCCGCCGTCGCCGCGAGCGAACTGCGCCCGCTCTTCCCGCCGCCCGGCGCCACCGTCCGGGCCGCCGCCGAACAGGTCGCCGCCGACTTCGGAGGCTCCGACGCCGACTCCGGCGGATCCCGCCACGGCGCCGTCGAATCCGGCCCCGGCGGCGACGACGCCGACTTCCTGGAGATCGAGCAGTTCGCCCGCCTGAAGAAGATCGCCGGCAAGCCGGGACCGCTCCTCTTCGCCCTGCTCCTCATCGTCTCCGTGGTCGCCTGCCGCGGGCTCTACGGCGGCGGCTCGCTCGCCGGCGGAGCCCTGCTGCCCGCCCCCGACTCCGTCTCCGGACTCTGGGCCCGGTACGCCGACGCCTGGCACGCCATCGGCACCGGCGGCACCCAGACCGCACCGCCCTACCTCGCCGTCCTCGCCGGACTCTCCACGCTCTTCCTCGGCTCCACCTCCTTCGCGCTGACCCTGCTCCTCGTCTGCTCGGTCCCGCTGGCCGGCTTCACCGCCTACTTCGCGGCCCGGCCGATCGTCGAGTCCCGACTGCTGCGCGCCTGGGGCTCCATCGCGTACGCGTTCCTGCCCGCCGCCACCGGAGCGCTCGCCACCGGCCGCCTCGGCACCGCCGTCCTCGCGATCCTGCTCCCGCTCATCGCGCGCGCCGCCGTCGCCGCCGCCGGCCTCCACCGCCCGGACCGCGGCAGCTGGCGCGCCACCTGGGCCTACACCTTCCTGCTGACCTTCACGATGGCGTTCACCCCGATCGTCTGGCCGCTCGCGGTCGTCCTCGGCATCGCCGTCCTCGTCCTGCGCCGCGACGACATCACCGCGTACGGACTCCGCTTCCTGGCGACCGTCGGCACCCCCCTCCTCGTGCTCGCCCCCTGGTCGCTCACCCTGCTGACCGGCCCGAGCGCCTTCCTCCGCGAGGCCGGGCTCGACATCCGTACGGGAACGGCCTCCGCCCTCGACCTGCTCGGGATCAGCCCCGGCGGCCCCGGCACCCTCAGCGGCCTCCTCCTCGTCGGCATCGTGCTCGCCGCCCTGGCCGGGCTGCTGCGCGAGGAGCGCCGGTTCGCCGTCCGCACCGCCTGGGCCGCCGCCCTCGCCGGCCTCCTCTTCGCCGCCCTGTCCAACGGCGCCGACGGCACCGGCTGGGCCGGCCCCGCCACCCTCGTCTACGGCGCGGCCCTCCTCGTCGCCGGCATGATCGGCGCCGAAGGCGGCCGCACCCGCGTCGCCGCCCACGGCTTCGGCTGGCGCCAGCCGGTCGCCGCCCTCATCGCCCTCGCCGCCGCCCTCGGACCGGTCACCGCCGCCGTCACCTGGATGATCGCCGGCGCCGACGGCCCGCTGACCCGCCGCGACCCCGTCCAGGTCCCGGCGTTCGTCGCCGAGGAGAGCGGCACCCGCGACCAGCCCCGCACCCTCGTCCTCGGCGGCACCTCGCCCGGCGAGGTCGCGTACACCCTCGTCCGCGGCTCCGGCGGTCGCCTCGGCGACGCCGAACTGGCCGCCGCCGCCGGCGGCGACCCCCTCCTGGACAAGGTCGTCGCCCACCTCGTGGCCGGCTCCGGCGCCGACCAGACGGCCGAGCTGAGCGGCTTCGCCATCCGCTACGTCCTCGTACGGGACGGGGCACCGCGCCAGATGAGCCGCGTCCTCGACTCCACCCCCGGCCTCAGCCGCCTCAGCCAGCTCGACGGCAGCGCGCTCTGGCGCGTCGACCGCGAAGTCGCCCGCGCCATGATCGTCCCCGCCGCCCCGGCCGAAGGCGCCCCCGCCGGGAGCGGCGCCGGAACGGACACCGCGGCCCGGCCCGTCGCCGTCGCCGCCGGACCCGTCGAGGCGCACACCAAGATCCCGGCGGGCCCCGCCGGCCGGGTCCTGCGCATCGCCGACCGCGCCGACGACGGCTGGACGGCCACGCTCGACGGCAAGGAGCTGAAGAAGACCACCGTCGACGGCTGGGCCCAGGGCTTCGCCCTGCCCACCGAGGGCGGCCGCCTCGACCTCACGTACGACGAGCCGCTCACCCACACCGCCTGGATCTGGGCCCAGGCCGGCCTCGCCGTCGTCCTGCTCGTCCTCGCCCTGCCCGGCCGGCGACGCGAGATCGACGACGACCTGCCCGAGGAGGAGGTCGCCGTCCCCGCCCAGGCCATGGAGGGCGACGGCCGCCGGGCCCGCCGGCTGCGCGCCGCCGCCGAGGCGGAGGCCGCCACGGCCGCCGAGGGCGCGGAAGCCACGGACACCGCGCACGCCCCGGCGGACGGACAGGCCCCGGCGCCCGTCACCGTCCCGGCGCAGCAGACGTACACCGCCGACGAGTGGCAGCAGCCCCAGGAGCAGTACGCCCAGCAGGGCTACCCCCAGCAGTACGCGCCGTACGCCGCCGACCCGTACCAGCAGCACCCCCAGCAGTACGACCAGCAGGCGTACGAGCAGGGCTACGAGCAGACCTACGGTCAGCAGCAGTACGACCCGTACCAGCAGCAGGGGTACGAGCAGCAGCCGTACGAACAGCAGCAGCCCTATGAGCAGCAGCCCCCGCACGACCCGCAGGCCCCGGACCAGCAGGGGCACGGTCAGCAGGCGTACGACCCGTACGGCTACGGCTATGACACCGAGCAGCGTCCCGACGGGAGCAGCAACCAGTGAAGCGCACCACCCTCTCCCTGATCGCGGCCGCCACCGCCCTCGCCGCCGTCACCGGCTTCGCCGCCCTGACCGCGCCCGACGGCGCCCCCGCGGCCCCCGCCCTCGCAGGGCAGCCGCTGCCCGTGGAGCGCTCCAGCCTGCTCTGCCCGGCCCCGAGCGTCTCCGAGCTGGCCGAGACGGTCTACACCTCGTACACCCCGGCCGGGAAGACCGGCGCGCCCGCCGCGGGCACCGGCAAGCCGGGGGCGGCGGGCAAGGCGGAGCTCAGGCCGGCCGCTGCCGCCGCGCCGGCCGACGGCAAGCCGAAGAAGCCCGGGGCCGCCAAGCCCCCCGCCACCGTCACCCAGCCCGGCACACCCGTCACCGCCAAGGCCGACGGCGGCGCCGCCCCCGCCCTCACCGGCTCGGCGACCGGCACCCTCGCCCCCGGCTGGACCGTCCAGCAGACCACCGTCGTCCCGGCCGGCGGCTCCCGCGGGCTCCTCGGCGTCTCCTGCACCGCGCCGGACACGGACTTCTGGTTCCCGGCCGCCTCCACGGCCAAGGAGCGCCAGGACTACGTCCACCTCACCAACCCCGACGACACCGCCGCCGTCGCCGACATCGAGCTGTACGGCCCCGAGGGCGCCCTCCCCTCGCAGCTCACCGAGGGCATCCCGGTCCCGGCCCACTCCAGCGTCCCCGTCCTGCTCTCCACGCTCACCACCGAGGCCGCACAGCCCGACGTGACCGTGCACGTGACGACCCGCAGCGGACGCGTCGGCGCGGTCCTCGGGGCCGCCGACGACAAGCTGGGCAGCGACTGGCTCGCCGCGTCGGCCGACCCCGCCGCCCGCGTCGTCCTGCCCGGCATCCCGAAGGACGCCACCTCCGTCCGCCTGGTGGCGTACGCGCCCGGCGACGACGACGCCGACCTGAAGATCCAGCTGGTCGGCGAGGGCGGCACGATCGTGCCGGCGAGCGCGCAGGCCCTGTCGGTGAAGTCGGGGATGACCGCCGCCGTCGACCTGCCGGACCTCACCCGGGGCGAGGCGGGCGCGCTGCTGCTCACCCCGGCCGACCCGAAGAAGCCCACCCCCGTGGCCGCCGCCCTGCGGGTGGTCCGCGGCAAGGGCGACAAGCAGGAGGTCGCCTTCATCCCGGCGACCCCGGCGATCACCGCCCGCGCCATCGTCGCGGACAACCGCGCGGCCGGTTCGACGCTCTCGCTGACCGCTCCCGCCGAGACGGCCGAGGTCAAGGTCACCGCCTCCGCCGGCACGGGGGGCGGCACCACGGTCTCCAAGACGTTCACGGTCAAGGCCGGGACGACGACGGCCGTGACACCGCCGGTTCCGGCCGGCCTGAAGGGTTCCTACGCCCTGACGGTGGAGCGCGTCTCGGGCGGCCCGGTCCACGCGGCGCGCATGCTGGCCCTCCCGCAGGACGGCGTCCCGATGTTCACGGTCCAGACACTGGCCGACGACCGGGGCACGGTCGTGGTGCCGACGGCGAAGCAGGACCTGTCCGTCCTGGACGACTGACTACGGGAGCGGGGCCGCCGGGCGGCGGAGGCGGTCGGGCGGCGGGGGTGGCCCTCCGCCCGTGGCGTGCACCCGCCGGTCAGTCCTGCCCGTAGCGGGGATCGACCGTTTCGGGGGACAGGCCCAGCAGCTCGGCCACCTGCTCCACCACGACCTCGTGGACGAGCAGCGCCCGCTCGTCGCGGTTCTTGGAGCGGATCTCCACGGGCCGGCGGTAGACGACGACCCGCGCGGGGCCGCTCTTCTCCGCCGGTACGGACCCCCCGAGGGGCACGGCCTCGCCCGTCACCGCGGGCGGCACGTCGAGGACCATGAACTCGACGTCCGCCAGCTGCGGCCAGCGCCGCTCCAGCCGCTCGACGGAGTCCAGGACCAGATCGCGGAACGAGTCGGCCCGGCTCGCGGACAGCGGGACCTGCGGCGGGGCCACCGGCCCGCGCATCCCCCGCCCGTGCCGGTCGCGCCGACGCGGACGCGTCTCCACGGCACCGGCGCCCGACGCGGCGGGGGCCGACGCGCCCGGACGCGACTCGTTCGGGTGCGACTCGTTCGGGTTGGCCGTGCCGTCACGCGGCTCGCCCTCGCCGGACCCGGTCACGCCGGACTCGTCATCGGGCTCGCTCACACCGGCCTCGGCATCGGACTCGTCAGCGGACCCGCTCATGCCGGGCTCGTCAGCGGACCCGCTCATGCCGGGCTCGTCACCGGACTCGCTCGTGCCGGGGTGGTCACCGGGCTCGCTCATGTCCGAGCCGCCCGGGGCGGAGCGGCCCGGGCTCGCGTCGGCCGGGCCCGGCCCCGCGGAGGCAGGCTCCGCCGGGTTCGACGACGGACGGGACGAGGGGCGCGGCGGCACAGGACTGTCCATCACTGACGCAGCGTAACTCTCCTCGGTGTTCCTCGGCCGGGCCGCACACAGGCCGGGCCCGGATCGGCCGGACCCCGCTGTCGTTTATTGAGCATTCCGGCCAAGCGACGGCTCGTTTCGGTAGGTAGCGGAGATCGGCCATCTGGCCGTCCTTGACCGGATCGGCGCCGACCGCCGTCCGTATCGACCGTCGCCGCGGCCCCCGTCGGCCTCCTCCCGCGCAGGTCAGCGGGGCGGTCCGGGGACGCGCCGTGGCGGACGTCACACCGCGACACGGGCGAGTGACCTGGCGGAGAGTCGTCGCGGCCCGCTCAAGAGTGCGGTACCGTCCAACGTCGTGAGCCCTGTACGTCGCTGTTCGCGCACCGCGTGCGGCCGCCCTGCCGTCGCGACACTGACGTACGTCTATGCCGACTCGACTGCGGTCCTCGGCCCGCTCGCCACCTACGCCGAGCCCCACTGCTACGACCTGTGTGCCGAACACAGCGAGCGCCTCACCGCCCCGCGCGGCTGGGACGTCGTGCGGCTCACGGACGGCTCCGCTCCGTCCCGGCCCAGCGGGGACGACCTCGAAGCCCTCGCCAACGCGGTACGGGAGGCGGCACGCCCCCAGGAACGCGCCGCCGAGGCGGGCGGCAAGGGCGGCCGTGGCGGTGACCCGGTGGAGGTCGGACGCCGCGGACACCTCCGGGTCCTGCGCTCCCCGGACTCCTGACACCCCCGACGCCCCCCAGGCGGAACGCTTCCGCGACGATCCGCGTCCCTGGGGCGTACCTCCCTTGGCGGCGTGCTTCTATGGCCGCCCTTGCGTCCCCCGTACCTCCCCCGGCGGAACGCTTCCGCGGCCGCCCGCCCCGCCCCGTGCACCCCGGCACCTGCCGAAACCGGCCACCGGTACCCGACCGACCCCTCGGTCTGCGTAGGGACGCCCCGCCCCGGGTAGTTTGGGCGCTCCGTACACGCGCCGCATACGCGTGCGGTGACTTCAGGAGGGTTGTTCCGTGGCTGCTGATCTGTCGCAGATCGTGAAGGCGTACGACGTCCGCGGGGTGGTGCCGGATCAGTGGGACGAGGGTCTCGCCGAGCTGTTCGGCGCCGCGTTCGTACGGGTGACGGCCGCGGACGCGATCGTCATCGGCCACGACATGCGCCCCTCGTCGCCGGGCCTCTCCGACGCCTTCGCGCGCGGCGCCGCCCGCCTGGGCGCCGACGTCACGCTGATCGGGCTCTGCTCCACGGACCAGCTCTACTTCGCCTCCGGCCGGCTGAACCTGCCCGGCGCCATGTTCACCGCCTCGCACAACCCGGCGCAGTACAACGGCATCAAGATGTGCCGCGCGGGCGCCGCCCCGGTCGGCCAGGACACCGGCCTCGCCGAGATCCGCGCCCTCGCCGAGCAGTGGTCGGAGCAGGGCGCGCCCGAGGCCGCCGGGACCACCGGCGACATCACCCGCCAGGACACCCTCGCGGACTACTCCGCGTACCTGCGGGACCTCGTCGACCTCACCGCGATCCGGCCGCTGAAGGTCGTCGTGGACGCGGGCAACGGCATGGGCGGCCACACCGTCCCGACCGTCCTCGCGGACCTCCCGCTGGACGTCGTGCCGATGTACTTCGAGCTCGACGGCACCTTCCCGAACCACGAGGCCAACCCCCTCGACCCGAAGAACATCGTCGACCTCCAGGCCCGGGTCCGCGCCGAGGGCGCCGACCTCGGCCTCGCCTTCGACGGCGACGCCGACCGCTGCTTCGTCGTCGACGAGCGCGGCGAGCCGGTCTCCCCGTCCGCGATCACGGCGCTGGTCGCCGCGCGCGAGCTGGCCAAGCACCCCGGCGGCACGGTCATCCACAACCTGATCACCTCCTGGTCGGTCCCCGAGGTCGTGCGCGAGAACGGCGGCACGCCGGTCCGCACCCGCGTCGGGCACTCCTTCATCAAGGAGGAGATGGCCAAGACGGGCGCGATCTTCGGCGGCGAGCACTCCGCGCACTACTACTTCAAGGACTTCTGGAACGCCGACACCGGCATGCTCGCCTCCCTGCACGTCCTGGCGGCCCTCGGCGGCCAGGACGGCCCGCTCTCCGACCTGGTCTCCGCCTACGACCGGTACGCCTCCTCCGGTGAGATCAACTCCACGGTCGCCGACCAGACCGCCCGCATGGCGGCGGTCAGGGCCGCGTACGAGGGCCGGGAGGGCGTGACCCTGGACGAGCTGGACGGGCTGACGGTGACGTCCGAGGACTGGTGGTTCAACCTCCGCGCCTCGAACACCGAGCCCCTCCTGCGCCTCAACATCGAGTCCCGCGACGAGCCCACCACGGCCAAGCTCCGCGACGAGGTCCTGGCCCTGGTCCGCGCGACGGCCTGACGTACGCGACACCGCAGGGCCCACGAGGGCGCCCGCGAGGACCCGAGACGGCCCGAGACCCACGAGGGCGCCCGCGAGGCCCGAGACGGCCCGAGGTCCACGAGGGTGCCCGCGAGGACCCGAGGCCCACGGGCCTGACGCCCTGCGCCGGGCGTCAGGCCCGCGATGGCCTGCGGGACGCGCGGGCCGTCGCCCGTCGCCCCCGGCCCGCGCTGACCGCCGATACGGGACGGGGCCGGAGCTCCCGCCGGAGCCCCGGCCCCGCCGCCCCGTACAGGTGGCGCCCCGATCACCCCGTACGGATCCGACTCGGGGCCCGGCCCCCACGGCCCGGCCTCCACGGCCCCGCGGCCTCGGCCCGCCCCTCGGCCCGGCCTCCACGGCCCCGCGGCCCCGGCCCGGCCCCCGCGGCCCGGCCTCCACGGGCGCCGCCCCGGGCCACCCCCCGCCCCGGACCGCACCCTCCGGCATCCCGCCCCACCCCCGTCGGGTGCGCGCCCGCTTCCCTTCGGCACCGCGCCCGCTCCCCGTCGGTTTCCCGTCGCTTACGCACCGGATCCTCGCCGGGTGACGAGGCGGGCATCGACACGACACCCCCCTAGGGGGTGTCGTGTCGGTCAGGCCGGGGTCGCGACGCCCGGCACAGTGCCTCGCCGCGTTGTCGTCGGTCGTCGATGCTCCGCATGGACTCCCTCCTCCGCCTTGCGATCCACGGCACCGGACGCCGCTCCCTGATCCGGCCTGACCGACACGACACCCCCTTGTGGCCCGGCGGTAGGCTGACCTGGCCCGAAGCCCGCCCGTACCACCATGTTCGTTCGAAGGGACACCTCATGCCGCTCGAAGCCGGCCTCCTGGAGATCCTGGCCTGCCCGGCCTGCCACGCGCCGCTGAACGACCGCACGGCGGCCGAGACCCCCGAGCTGGTCTGCACGGGCGACGACTGCGGCCTGGCCTACCCGGTCCGCGACGGCATCCCGGTCCTCCTCGTGGATGAGGCCCGCCGCCCGGGGTAGTGGCGAACAGCAGCCGCCGACGGCGCTGCCCGGCCGCGGCACGCCCGCCGGCCGGCATCCGAGACGCACGGGTGGTGCGGGTGGCGGCACGGGCCCGGTCGACGGCCGGGCACGCCACCGGGACCACCCCCCAGCCGCCCGCCCCACCCCGACCCGCCCCGCCCGCATCGGAGGCCCCATGCTGGACGAGACCCTCCTCGACGCACCGGACGCCCTGGCCGTCGCCGACCGCCGAGGCCTCCTGCGCGGCGCCGCCGAGGCGGGCGCGCGGGTACGGACCGCCGCCCGGCACGCCGCCGAGGCCGGGATCGCCGACCTCCGCCCCGAGGGCCGCCCCCGCGCCGTCCTCGTCGCGGGCCCCGGCACCGCGGCCGCGTGCGTCGCCGATCTGATCGGCTCCCTCGCCGGAGCCGCCGCCCCCGTCATCCGCCTCCAGCCCACCGGCGTCGCCGCCGCCGCGGGCGCCCTGCGCTGGGCGCTCCCGGGCTGGGCCGGCTCCGTGGACCTCCTGCTCATCCCCACGACCGACGGCTCCGAGCCCGGACTCGCCCTCCTCGCCGAACAGGCGTACCGCCGGGGCATCACCGTCGTCGCCGTCGCCCCCAGGACCTCCCCGCTCTCCGAAGCCGTCAACGGCTCCCACGGCCTGCTCGTGCCGATGGCCACCGCCCCCTTCGAGAGCGCCGAGGAGACCTCCGACGACCTCGCCGCCGGCCCCAGCGCCCTCTGGGCCCTGTTCACCCCGCTCCTTGTGCTGCTCGACCGGGTCGGCCTCCTCGACGCCCCCCAGGAGACCCTGGAGAAGGTCGCCGACCGGCTCGACCGCACGGCCGAGCGCTGCGGCCCGGCCATCGCCACCTACAGCAACCCGGCCAAGACCCTCGCCGCCGAACTCGCCGACTCCCTCCCGCTGATCTGGACCGAGGGCGCCGCCGCCGGCCCGGCGGGCCGCCGGTTCGCCGCCGTACTCGCCGAACTGGCCGGACTGCCCGCACTCGCCGCCGAACTCCCCGAAGCCCTGCCCGCCCACGGCGTGCTGCTCGCGGGCGACTACGCCGCGGGGGCGGACCCCGACGACTTCTTCCGCGACCGGGTCGACGAGCCGCAGGCCCTGCGCGCCCGGGTCGTGCTCCTGCGCGACCGACCCGCCGGCGGCCTCACCGCCGCCCCGGCCGCCCGCGAACTCGCCCTCAGCCACGAGACGGCCCTGAGCGAACTGGAACCGGAGGAGGGCGGCGAGCTGGAAGCCCTGGCCGAACTCCTCGCCGTCACCGACTTCGCCGCCGTCTACCTCTCCCTGGCCTCCGCAGGCGTCACCCCCCACACCACCACCTGACCCGCCCCCGACGGCACCCCCCCGGGACCCTGGGCCCGGGCCTCGCACACCTGCACCCCCGAGGAAGGCTGGAAGGCCCATGGACCGCCTCGTCAACACCGTCCGCCCCTACGCCTGGGGCTCCTCCACGGCCATCCCGGAACTCCTCGGCACCACCCCCACCGGCGAACCCCAGGCCGAACTGTGGATGGGCGCCCACCCCGGGGCCCCCTCCCGCACCGCGCGCGGACCCCTGAACGAGGTCATCGACGCCGACCCCGTACGCGAACTGGGCGCGCCCACCGTCGAGAAGTTCGGCCCCCGCCTGCCGTTCCTGTTCAAGATCCTCGCCGCCGGCGCCCCGCTCTCCCTCCAGGTCCACCCCGACCTCGCCCAGGCCGAGGCCGGCTTCGCCGCCGAGGAAGCGGCCGGCGTCCCGATCCACGCGCCCCGGCGCAACTACAAGGACGCCAACCACAAGCCCGAACTGATCTGCGCGCTCACGCCGTTCACCGGCCTCTGCGGCTTCCGCGCCCCCGGCGAGGCCGCCGACACCCTCGCCGCACTCGGCGTCGACTCCCTCAAGCCGTACGTGGACCTCCTGCACGCCCACCCCGAAGAGGCGGCCCTCCGCGAGGTCCTGACAGCCCTGCTGACCGCCGACCACGAGGAGATGGGCCACACCGTCGCCGAGGCCACGGCCGCCGCCGACCGGCTCGGCGGCGCCCACGCCCCGTACGCCACCCTCGCCCACCACTTCCCGTCCGACCCGGGCGTCATCGCGGCCATGCTCCTCAACCCCGTACGGCTCCAGCCCGGCGAGGCCATGTACCTCGGCGCCGGAGTGCCCCACGCCTACCTCGACGGCCTCGGCGTCGAGATCATGGCCAACTCCGACAACGTCCTGCGCTGCGGCCTGACCCCCAAGCACGTCGACGTACCGGAACTGCTCCGCGTCGTCCGCTTCGAGCCGACCGACCCGACCCTCCTGCGCCCCGAGGCCACCGAGTCGGGCGAAGAGGTCTATGACACCCCGATCGACGAGTTCCGCCTCTCCCGCTACGTACGGGCCGAGGGCGCCGCCCCCACCGACATCACCGCCGGCACCCCGCAGATCCTGCTCGCCGTCGCCGGCCGGCCCACCGCCGGCGAACTGCCCCTCGCAGCAGGCGAGTCCGTGTTCGTCCCGGCCGGAGAGCGGACCGAACTGTCCGGTGCGGGTACGGTCTTCCGCGCCACCGTCATCGCCTGATGTAAAAATGTGCGGCCGCACAGCGGCGGCGGCACGGCCCCAGCATCGACGAAGGGAACTCGTACACCCATGAGCGCGTCAGGCGGAACCAAGGCGATCGTGGCGGCACTCGCCGCCAACCTCGCGATCGCGGTAGCCAAGTTCGTGGCGTTCCTCTTCAGCGGTTCGTCCTCGATGCTCGCCGAGAGCGTGCACTCCCTCGCCGACTCCGGCAACCAGGGCCTGCTCCTCCTCGGCGGCAAGCGCGCCCAGCGCCAGGCGACCCCCCAGCACCCCTTCGGCTACGGCCGCGAGCGGTACATCTACGCCTTCCTCGTCTCCATCGTGCTCTTCTCCGTGGGTGGCATGTTCGCCATCTACGAGGGCTACGAGAAGATCAAGCACCCCCACGAGATCGAGGCCTGGTACTGGCCGGTCGGCGTCCTCGTCTTCGCGATCATCGCCGAGACGTTCTCCTTCCGCACCGCCATCAAGGAGTCGAACCAGATCCGCGGCGGGCTCTCCTGGAAGGAGTTCGTCCGCCGGGCCAAGGCCCCCGAGCTGCCGGTCGTCCTCCTGGAGGACCTCGGCGCGCTCGTCGGCCTGATCCTCGCCCTCGGCGGCGTCAGCCTGGCCCTCGCCACCGGCGACGGCCTCTGGGACGGCATCGGCACGCTCTGCATCGGCGTCCTGCTCATCGTCATCGCCCTCGTCCTCGCCGTCGAGACCAAGTCGCTGCTGCTCGGCGAGTCCGCCGGCCTCGACCAGGTGAAGAAGATCGAGGACGCGGTCGTCGACGGCGTGACCGTCACCCGCCTCATCCACATGCGCACCCTCCACCTCGGCCCCGAGGAGCTCCTCGTCGCCGCGAAGATCGCCGTCCGGCACGACGAGTCGGCCACCGAGGTCGCGACCGCGATCAACGCCGCCGAGGACCGCATCCGCGCCGCCGTCCCCATCGCCCGGGTCATCTACCTCGAACCGGACATCTACAGCGAGTCGGCGGCAGCCTCCGGCACCAACCCCGCGAAGTCCCCGGGCGGCTCCGGCCACTGAGCCCACCACCTGCGAGGGAAGGGCCCCGGACCACCCGGTCCGGGGCCCTTCCCCGTCCCCGGAAGACCTCCGGACCCCCGTGTCGGGGCCGGATCCGGCCGAATCCCGGCCCCGGGCGGACTGTGGGTCGCCGGGCTGATCGGTGTAGATTCGTGACCAGCCAGACGTCGCTGCTGATGGCGGTCGGGCGGTCCTCTCGGACCGGCCGAGGGAGAGAGGGCCTCCGACGACTGCACCGCGGGAGCACCCGGGCATTCGTATGCCCGTGGGGTCCCGAGCTGCGGTGTCAGGCGCTTCAACCGACCCTCGAACCCGAACCACGAGGAGCAGCCCAGTCATGACGACTGTCGCCAACCAGCAGGACTTCAAGGTCGCCGACCTGTCCCTGGCCGCCTTCGGCCGCAAGGAGATCACCCTCGCCGAGCACGAGATGCCCGGCCTGATGTCGATCCGCCGCGAGTACGCCGAGCAGCAGCCCCTCGCCGGCGCCCGGATCACCGGCTCGCTGCACATGACCGTGCAGACCGCCGTCCTCATCGAGACCCTGGTCGCCCTCGGCGCCGAGGTCCGCTGGGCCTCCTGCAACATCTTCTCCACCCAGGACCACGCCGCCGCGGCCATCGCCGTCGGCCCGAACGGCACCCCCGAGGCCCCCGCCGGCGTCCCGGTCTTCGCCTGGAAGGGCGAGACCCTGGAGGAGTACTGGTGGTGCACGGAGCAGGCGCTGACCTGGCCGAACACCCCCACCGGCGGCCCGAACATGATCCTGGACGACGGCGGCGACGCCACCCTCCTCGTCCACAAGGGCGTCGAGTTCGAGAAGGCCGGCTCCGCCCCGGACCCGTCCACCGCGGACAGCGAGGAGTACGCCCACATCCTGACCCTCCTCAACCGCACCCTCGGTGAGAACCCGCAGAAGTGGACCCAGCTCGCCTCGGAGATCCGCGGCGTGACGGAGGAGACGACGACGGGTGTCCACCGTCTGTACGAGATGATGTCCGAGGGCACGCTGCTGTTCCCGGCGATCAATGTGAACGACGCGGTGACGAAGTCGAAGTTCGACAACAAGTACGGTTGCCGTCACTCCCTGATCGACGGCATCAACCGTGCCACCGATGTTCTGATCGGCGGGAAGACCGCGGTCGTGTTCGGGTACGGCGATGTCGGCAAGGGCTGTGCGGAGTCGCTGCGTGGTCAGGGTGCGCGGGTGATCGTGACGGAGATCGACCCGATCTGTGCGCTGCAGGCGGCGATGGACGGCTATCAGGTGGCCACGCTGGACGATGTGGTGGAGACGGCGGACATCTTCATCACGACGACCGGCAACAAGGACATCATCATGGCCTCGGACATGGCCCGGATGAAGCACCAGGCCATCGTGGGGAACATCGGTCACTTCGACAACGAGATCGACATGGCGGGGCTCGCCAAGCTTCCGGGTGTCGTGAAGGACGAGGTCAAGCCGCAGGTCCACACCTGGACGTTCCCCGACGGCAAGGTCCTGATCGTGCTCTCCGAGGGCCGGCTGCTCAACCTGGGCAACGCGACCGGGCATCCGTCGTTCGTGATGTCGAACTCCTTCGCGGACCAGACCCTGGCCCAGATCGAGCTCTTCACCAAGCCGGAGGAGTACCCGACCGAGGTCTACGTCCTGCCCAAGCACCTGGACGAGAAGGTCGCCCGCCTCCACCTCGACGCCCTCGGCGTGAAGCTGACGACCCTGCGCCCCGAGCAGGCCGCCTACATCGGCGTCCGGGTCGAGGGCCCGTACAAGCCGGACCACTACCGCTACTGATGCCCCGACCGACGGCGCCCGTGCACTGACGCACACCCGTCGACGGCACCCGTAGAGGACTCAGGCAGGCCCCCGCACCCCCGTGCCGGGGGCCTGCCGCGTCCGTCACCGGCGTCCCGGCCCGACCGACCCGGACCTACCGCCCCAGGAACCATCCCGAGGACCCATGCCCCGCGGCCGCTATTCGCTCCATGATCCGCACGATCACACCCCCCTCGGCGAAGAACACTTCCAGTGCGCGCCCGGCCCCTCCGGCTGGCGCTACGTCTCCCGGACCACCACCCCCTCCGGCGACCACGCAGGCTCCGTCGACCTGGCCATCGACGAACTCGGCCGCCCCATCCGCCTCGAACTCCACGCCGCCGACTGGCAGGTCCGCGGCGCGGCCCTCGACGGCGTCACCTGGGTCCGTACCGACCCCACCGGCAGCCATGCCACGGAAGGCAATGTGCGCGCCCACGCCTTCACCGGCACCTCACCGGCGTTCCTCGTCGCGATCAGCCGACTTCTGCGCCTCACCCCCGGTTCCCCCGCGACCCGCGTCCGGCTCGTCGCCTTCTCGCACACGGTCCTCGCCCCCCTCACGATCGACCAGTCCTGGGCCCTGGTGAAGAGTGAAGCGCACGCCACTGACAACGGCCCCCTGACCGTGGACGAATACCAGGTCAACGCCCTGGACACGGGGGAGCGGCACACCCTCCACCTCGCCGGCGACGTGGTCCTCTCCGCCCCCGGCATCGAACTCGAAGCCCTCGAGACCCCGCCGTCCGTCTTCCCCTCCGCCCCGGACGAGCTCTAGGCGGGAGGCGCGAACCCCGTGGAAGGAGAAGCGGGGGGAGTGGGAGGAGCCGGAGCCACCGGAGCGGAAGCGCCCCCGGGAGCCGCGTGCTCGACGGGACCGGCCGGAGCCGCGAACCCTGTTTCCCCGTAGGGGCGCGGGCCGGGACCGACCGGCGCGGGTGCGGGAGCCTGACCGGCAGCCGGCCCAGGCCCCAACCCGGCGGGCGCCACGGCGGCCGGGGCGAAGGCCCGCCGCGCCTCGCGGGCCTGCCGCTCACCGACCACACCGGCCAGATAGTCCGCGGCCGGCACCCCGGCAGGCGGAGGAGTCCCGGTCCGCGCGACCAGCTCATCGGCCAGCCGCTCGGCGAGCTGCCGCCCCACGACGGGATCGAGCTGCCGCACCCGCGTCAGGTACTGACGTATCTCCAGCCACAGCCCGTCCGGCACCGCCGACAGATCCAGCCCGGCGAACCGCCCGGCGAGCCACGGCGGGGGAGGCGGAACGGCCGCGCCACGAGCCACCGGCACCCGCTCCCGTACGACCAGGGTCCCCGCGAAGACGTCCCCGAGGCGCCGCCCCCGCTCCGACACGAGCGACGCGATGCACGCGACGACCCCGAAGGTCATCAGGATCTCCACGACCCCGACGGCGCCCCGCACCAGCGCGTGCCGGAAGCGGATCGGCCCCCCGTCGTCCCGCACCACCCGCAGCCCGCACGCCATCTTCCCGAGCGACCGCCCGTGCGACAGCGTCTCCACCGCGATCGGCGCCCCCACCAGCACGAGCAGGAACGACGCGATCGACACCGCCATCTGCGCGGCCTCGTCCAGCGAGGCCGTGGCCAACGCCAGCCCGAGGGTGATCAGCACATAGACCGTGAACACCACCGCGAGGTCGATGCACAGCGCCAGGGCCCGGCTCGGCACCCTCGCCGGCCGCAACCCCAGGACGACGGCGTCCCCCGTCACAACCCCGCTCACGACGCCCACCCTTCTCCGACCTTCCCGACCCCTCGGTACGACAGTCTGCCAAGCTGACCCGCAGCGCGCCGCAGTAGGACGGACCCGTACGCACCCAGTGCCTGGAGCAGCAGCCGATCATGGACCTCGACGTCTACGTCACCGCCCACCGCGCCGAGTGGGAACGCCTGGACCACCTCCTGAGCCGCGGCGGCAGACTCACCGGCACCGAGGCCGACGAACTCGTCACCCTCTACCAGCGCACGGCGACCCACCTTTCGCTGATCCAGTCCAGCGCCCCGGACCCCATGCTGACGGCCCGCCTCACCCAGCTCGTCGCCCGCGCCCGCGCCACGGTCACCGGCACCCGCCGCGCCTCCTGGCGCGAAGCCGTCACCTTCCTGACCACCGGCTTTCCGGCCGCGGTCTACCGCTCCCGCCACTGGTGGGTCCCCACCGCCGTCCTCTCCACCCTCCTCGCGGCGCTCATCGGCTGGTGGATCGCCACCCACCCGGAGGTCCAGTCCGCGATCGGCGCCCCTGCCGACCTGCGCGAGATGACCCGCCCGGGCGGCCAGTACGAGACGTACTACTCCAGCCACCCCGCGGCCTCCTTCGCCGCCCAGGTCTGGACGAACAACGCCCGCGCCGCCGCCCTGTGCCTGGTCCTCGGCGCGTTCCTGTGTATCCCGGTGCTGTGGATCCTCTTCCTCAACATGCTGAACCTCGGCGTCGGCATCGGTCTGATGTCCGCCGCAGGCCGCCTCGACGTCTTCCTCGGCCTCGTCCTCCCGCACGGCCTGCTCGAACTGACCGCCGTCTTCGTCGCCGCCGGCACCGGCCTGCGCCTCGGCTGGACCCTCATCGACCCCGGCCCGACGACCCGCCGCGCCGCCCTCGCCCAGCAGGGCCGCGCCGCCGTCGGCATGGCCATCGGCCTCGCCCTGGTCCTCTTCGTCGCGGGCCTGATCGAAGGCTTCGTAACCCCCTCGGGCCTCCCCACCTGGGCCCGCATCACCATCGGAATCGGCGCCGAGCTGGCCTTCCTCGCCTACGTCTACGTCCTCGGCGCCCGCGCGTCCCGCACCGGCGACACCGGCGACATCGACGAGCCCGACCGCAGCGCCCAGCTGCCCACCGCAGCCTGATGTGCAGAGCACGCCGCTGACCTGCTAGTCTCCTCCTCGCCCACAAAACCTGTTGACACGGGGGCTGTGGGGAGGTAGATTTTAACGGTTGCCTGAACTGGACAAGTTCAAGGGCGACCCGATAGTGTCTCTCTCGCTCCGGTCGGGAACATCGATTGCCACGGAGCCATCCGATTCCTTATTCGAATCACGAAAGCCACCGATTAGGTCGGCCCGAATGAATCTGATAAAGTCGGAACCGCCGGAAAGGAAAACGCGAAAGCGAATTCCAAGAAGGCGAAACCCGCTCCAGCGGGTGGCGGAAACGGAAATCGGATCTGCTAAGCTGGAAACACGAAAGACCGAAGGG